>NZ_CANLVZ010000060.1 GCF_947494755.1 uncultured Tateyamaria sp. | reverse complement strand
GATCAGGCCACAAAATGGCTCTGGACTTACAACAACGACCGGCACAACATGGCCATCGGCGGCATAACACCCGCTATAAAACTGAAAATGGCCGCCTAATTCTACAGACAGACCCCACTAAAAATGGGGGGATGACCCCGCGAGAGCGATTGCGGACAACAAGACCTTCGGGCGTTGATCGCAGCGGGTTGCCACGCGCCGCCAGTCCTTCGAC
>NZ_CANLVZ010000059.1 GCF_947494755.1 uncultured Tateyamaria sp. | reverse complement strand
TCAGTACCTGTCAGCGCCACCTCACCACCATAGATCAGCGCAGTCGGGCCGACCGTCAGCGCAGCCGCATTGACGTCAAGTCGGGTGCGCCCGGCCACGCCGCCACTGATCAGGGCCGTGCCTGTGACGTCCGCATCGACCACCCCGCCCTCGACCGTGCCCGACACCGTCAGATCGTCCGCAGTGACGGCAAGCGCCTCTTCGATATCCAGAAC
>NZ_CANLVZ010000058.1 GCF_947494755.1 uncultured Tateyamaria sp. | reverse complement strand
TGTTCCTTGGCCGGGATTGATCCGCGTGTGTATCGGCGCACGTCGAAACGCCGCGCCGACACGGAGCTGCGCACCAGGATGAAGGAACTGGCGTCCGAACGGCGACGGTTCGGATATCGCCGCCTGCATATCCTGCTGAAGCGTGATGGATTTGTCCCGTTTTTGTGCCGCCCCAAGTGCTCGTTTAGGCCACTTTCCGTTCGAAAGCGACAGGGCTTTTCC
>NZ_CANLVZ010000057.1 GCF_947494755.1 uncultured Tateyamaria sp. | reverse complement strand
CGATCTACGCAGCGCCGGATACCTGTTGGTCGCCCAGACGAAGAACGTTTGCTGGCCGATATGACAGCATTGACCCGACAATATGGCCGCTATGGCTATCGTCGGATCGCCGCGTTGCTGAGAGCTGCTGGCTGGCATGTGAACGACAAACGTGTCGAAAGGCTATGGCGGCGGGAGGGGCTGAAAGTGCTGACCTGCTCCCCTGAAAAGTCCGGCATTTAGAGTTA
>NZ_CANLVZ010000056.1 GCF_947494755.1 uncultured Tateyamaria sp. | reverse complement strand
CTATGACGCCGATTGGTTCCGAGAAGCGTTAAAAGACAAAGGGATACGCGCCTGTATCCCTGACCGGAAACAGCGGAAGAAGCCGGTGAAGTACGACAAGCGTCGCTACAAACGGCGCAACCGGATTGAGATCATGTTCGGCAGATTGAAGGATTGGCGGCGTGTGGCAACCCGTTACGATAGATGCCCAAAGGTCTTCCTGTCAGCAATCGCCCTCGCCGCACTCGTCATTTACTG
>NZ_CANLVZ010000055.1 GCF_947494755.1 uncultured Tateyamaria sp. | reverse complement strand
CGTTCTTCGTCTGGGCGACCAACAGGTATCCGGCGCTGCGTAGATCGGTGTTGTCTCAGAACACGGCAGGCGCGGCGCTCCGAGACATTCAGCTCAGCGCGAACACGATCAATGCAGGCTCGGCGGCGAGCGGGGCTTAGAAGTTTCCCTTTGCGGCCTCCGCCAAGATCATCTTATCCAGCGTCAGATCCGATACGGCCTTTCTCAAACGCTCGTTCTCTTTCTGTAGACGCTTCAGTTCCTTCAATTGATC
>NZ_CANLVZ010000054.1 GCF_947494755.1 uncultured Tateyamaria sp. | reverse complement strand
CTTCTACTATTCTTTCCCCTGCACTGTACCCCCCAATCCCCCCTTTTCTTTTAAAATTGTGGATGAATACTGCCATTTGTCTCAAGATCTAGTTACGCCAAGCTTAAAAAAGCACCGACTCGGTGCCACTTTTTCAAGTTGATAACGGACTAGCCTTATTTTAACTTGCTATTTCTAGCTCTAAAACAAATTGGGAGGAATGACCGTCGGTGTTTCGTCCTTTCCACAAGATATATAAAGCCTAACTGGATCGATCGATCGTA
>NZ_CANLVZ010000053.1 GCF_947494755.1 uncultured Tateyamaria sp. | reverse complement strand
ATGATCGAGTTGACCCGACAATATGGCCGCTATGGCTATCGTCGGATCGCCGCGTTGCTGAGAGATGCTGGCTGGCAGGTGAACGACAAGCGCGTTGAGCGACGATGGCGGCGGGAGCGGCTGAAAGTGCCAATGAAACAACCGAAGAAGGGGCGGCTTTAGCTGAATGCCGGATCATGTGTCCGGCTTCGGCCTGAACATCGCGATCATGTGTGGTCATACGGTCATCCCCCCATTTTTAATGGGGTCTGTCTGTAGAATTAGGCGGCCATTTTCAGTTTCATAGCGGGTGTTATGC
>NZ_CANLVZ010000052.1 GCF_947494755.1 uncultured Tateyamaria sp. | reverse complement strand
GCATAACACCCGCTATGAAACTGAAAATGGCCGCCTAATTCTACAGACAGACCCCATTAAAAATGGGGGGATGACCGAGGCACGTCGATTAACGATGCGCTCGGTATGATTGGAGGTTTCTGACATGAAGGCCGCAAAAATATCTATGCCGCATCGGCATACAGTTCGATTTGAAGACGACTGCATGATGCTAGAATATGAGGTCGAGCTTCTTAGTGATGGCATCGTCTTCTACGAAATGTCAGCAAAAGTTGTTACAGGAGCATCGGTAAGCTCTAGGGTCAGGACCCATTGATTTCCGCTTGGCTGCGTGATTCACGGTTCGAAAAACGAGCGGTGAACATGTCT
>NZ_CANLVZ010000051.1 GCF_947494755.1 uncultured Tateyamaria sp. | reverse complement strand
TTTTGGTCCTCTTCTGACCGGTTAGCATATTCGTATGGCGTCAGGCCAGCGAGGCTGGAGTGAGGCCGGTGGTGATTGTAGTCGGCGCGCCATGCCGCAATCATGCGGCAGGCATGGCGCAGAGACGGGAACAGGTGTTCGTTCAGGCACTCCTCGCGCATCCGTCCGTTGAAGCTTTCCACCAGACCGTTTTGCATGGGCTTGCCTGGTGCGATGTAATGCCAACCGACTTGGCGGTCTTCCTGCCACTTCAGCATCGCGTTGCTCGTCAGTTCCGTGCCGTTGTCCGAGACCACCATGCACGGGTAGCCGCGCAGTTCAGCGATCCGATCCAGTTCGCGGGCGACACGTGCCCCACCGATGGATGTGTCCACCACGGCGGCCAGACATTCCCGGCTGAAGTCGTCGATGACATTCAGCACGCGGAACC
>NZ_CANLVZ010000050.1 GCF_947494755.1 uncultured Tateyamaria sp. | reverse complement strand
AAACTGCTCATCAATGCACGGGCACCGATGTAATCGCTGACCTGTCCTGCGGTCACGAACAAGCTCAGCGGGCGTCCTTGGCTGTCGCAGATGGCGTGCAGCTTGGTGTTCATACCACCCTTGGTCCGGCCCCCTCTCGGGACATTGCCTGTGGCAATACCCTGCCGGGCAGTGATCAGGCGTCCACGCCCCCCTTTTTGACGCCCAGACTGGTCGCTGTGCGGTGTGCCTTCAGGTACGTGGCGTCGATCATCACAGTCTTCTTTTCGCCGTGGTCTGCGGCCAGACCTGCCATCATCCGGGCGAAGATACCTTTGTCGCTCCACCGCTTCCAACGGTTGTACAGCGTCTTGTGCGGCCCGTGATCCGCGGGTGCGTCGCGCCACCGCAAGCCATTGCGATTGATAAAGATAATCCCACTCAACACACGCCGATCATCGACGCGGG
>NZ_CANLVZ010000049.1 GCF_947494755.1 uncultured Tateyamaria sp. | reverse complement strand
TGGACGCCTGAGCAGATCGGCAACCGAATGATCCATGAAGGTGCTGCGCTGCGCGTCTGCCAGGAGACGATCTACCGCTACATCTAGTCCAAAGAAGGTATGGCGCAGGAGCTATGGTGGTACCTGCCCGAGCATCGCAAGTCCCGCAGGCCACGTCGCGCCAGAAAGCGCCTGCCGCCGAAGTTTGATCGTGATGTCAGCATTCTGTTCCGCCCCGATGATGTCGCGCACCGCCGCCAGTTTGGTCACTGGGAGGGTGATTTGATGCTGTTCAAACAGAAGCTTGGGCAGACTGTCACATCTCTGGTCGAGCGTGTCAGCCGCGTCACAGTTCTGCTGAAGAACCCAAATAAGCGCACAAAGCCGGTCATGCACTGCCCGGCCGGCGATTGCGAAGCAATCTGCCGAGAGGGGCAAGATCATGAAAGCTGTCCGTGGGCTGCCCCACATCGCACGCCGTTCAATCACCTTTGACCGC
>NZ_CANLVZ010000048.1 GCF_947494755.1 uncultured Tateyamaria sp. | reverse complement strand
GGTTCGGAAGACCGGGCGGTGACCATGTCTGATCTTTTCTGATTGAGCGACGCGCAGATGGCCGGTCTGGCCCCCTTTTCCCAAAGCCCCACGGCAAGCGACCGGTCGACGACAAGCGTGTATGGAGCGGGATTATCTTCATCAATCCCAATGGCTTACGATGACGAGATGCGCCGAAGGCGTATGGTCCACACAAGACGCTCTACAACCGGTGCAGGCGCTGGAGCGACAAGGGCATCTTTGCCCAGATGATGGCCGGTCTGGCTGCCGAACACGGCGAACAGACGACGGTCATGATCGACGCCAGCTATCTCAAGGCCCGTCGAACAGCGACCAGTTTGGGCATCAAAAAAGGGGGCGTGGACGCCTGATCACTGCCCGGCGGTGATGCGAGATCATGTTTGGCAGGTCGAAGGACTGGCGGCGCGTGGCAACCCGCTGCGATCAACGCCCGAAGGTCTTGTTGTCCGCAATCGCTCTCGCGG
>NZ_CANLVZ010000047.1 GCF_947494755.1 uncultured Tateyamaria sp. | reverse complement strand
ATAGCGGGTGTTATGCCGCCGATGGCCATGTTGTGCCGGTCGTTGTTGTAAGTCCAGAGCCATTTTGTGGCCTGATCCTGCGCCTCCTCTATCGTTTCAAAGATGTTTTGATCCAGCCATTCGTGGCGGACCGTGCGATTGTAATGCTCGATGTACGCGTTTTGCTGCGGCTTGCCCGGCTGGATGTATTCAATGCGGATGCCGCGCGCCTCAGCCCATGCCTTGAGCAACCCACTGACATATTCTGGGCCGTTATCGACACGAATTACCCGTGGTGCACCGCGCCACTCGATGATTTGGTTCAGGCTTCGTACGACACGCACAGCGGGCAACGAGAAGTCCACTTCGATCCCCAGACCCTCACGATTGAAGTCGTCCAGCACGTTCAACGCCCGAAAGCTCCGCCCGTCGGCAAGCTGATCCTGCATAAAGTCCATGGACCATGTATGGTTGGGAACCTCAGGCACCGCCAACTCATCCGGTTTGGGCCGTTTCAGACGCTTTCGGGGCCTGATCCGCAGGTTCAGCTCCAGATCGCAGTAAATCCGGTACACGCGCTTGTGGTTCCAGCCAAAGCCCTTCACGTTGCGTAGATACAGGAAACACAGGCCAAAGCCCCAAGTCTTGCGGTTCGTCGTCAAACGCACAAGCCAGTCCGCGATCTCGGCGTTCTCATCATCGAATTTGCGCTCGTCGCGATAGCAGGTCTCGCTGATCTGGAACGTGCGGCAAGCCAAAGCGACGCTGACCTGCCTGGTCTTTACCGCATTCACCGCCATCTCGCGCCTTTGAGATGGCCTTACCGCTTTT
>NZ_CANLVZ010000046.1 GCF_947494755.1 uncultured Tateyamaria sp. | reverse complement strand
TGCCGCCCCAAGTGCTCGTTTAGGCCACTTTCCGTTCGAAAGCGACAGGGCTTTTCCAGCCCAGTGCTGAGTGTCGTCGCCGTGGATTGTAGAAGCCATTGATGTATCTGAAGATCGCCATCTCAGCCTGTCTGCGGGTGTCCCATGACCGCCGCCAGATCAGTTCAGCCTTGATGGTTTTGAAGAAGGTTTCAACGGCTGCGTTGTCATAGCAGTTTTCTTTCCCGCTCATCGACGCTTCGAACCCATGCTGGCGCAGGAGCTTCTGGTAATCGTGAGAACAGTATTGGCTTCCGCGATCCGTGTGGTGGATGCAGCCTTTGGGTGGCTGCCTTAGCGCCACAGCCATCTTCAATGCCCGGATCGCCAAGTCGCGCTTCATACGGTTCAATACGGCCCATCCGATAACACGCCGAGAATGCAGGTCCAAGATCACAGCTAGATACAGCCAACCTTCGCGCGTCCAGACATAGCTAATATCCCCTGCCCATTTCTGGTTCGGGTGATCTGCGTGGAAGTTCCGGTTCAGCAGGTTCGGCGCAATGTTGAAGGCGTGGTTGCTGTCGGTCGTTACCCTGTATTTCCTGGACCGTTCGACGCGGATGCCATTCTCGCGCATCAGCCGACCGACACGGCGGTGCCCAACATTCAGGCTAAGCTCCTTCAGCTCTTCGGTCATCCTTGGACGACCGTAGCTGCCCAGGCTAAGACGGGATTGTTCCTTGATATGGGCAAGGACAACCATGTCGGCTCGTTGCCTTTGACTGGCGGGTCGGCTGCGATAGGCGCGCAGGCCACGAGCACTGACGTTCAGAACCTGGCAAAGCCGGTTGGTCGGAAATTCGCAGCCATGCTCTTCG
>NZ_CANLVZ010000045.1 GCF_947494755.1 uncultured Tateyamaria sp. | reverse complement strand
TCTGCTCGTGGAAATTTTGGGCGTCTGCGGCGCTGTAGATGCCGCTGCGCACTGACATCAATGTGAGCGCGTCTTGCGACTGGATTGAGATCAAACTCTGCAGGAATTCCGAATTTTGGAGATTCTCTGAAGACAAACCGTATGTCTGCGCCAGTATATTTTCGTTAACACCAGCGATAGCCTCAATATGCTCAGAGCAGTCGCCTCCCGCAATAATGCACTGACCAAAGGCGTCTTGCTGTTGAAACGAAATGGTTTCATATTTGTGATATGCCGCCTCTTCGCAGGCCTCTTCTCCTTCACAGTCAGCGAGTTCAGCAACCATTTCTTCCCATTGCGCATGAGACAGATAATTGTTTATGAACCCCGACTGAGCGATTGAAGATGCAATGCTGACATTCGCGGCTTCGCTCCCGGAAAATACATGCCCAGCCAACGCACCCCACATAGAGGCCGTGGCAGCCTGCTCCATCTGCCATTGCTGGTGGTCGCTGGTTCCTGGTTCTGGCTCGTTTTCAACTTGGCCCGCATAAATACTCTGCGCCACGCCCCCTGCCGCCCCGGCCGCACAGTCGGCACCTTGTGCCTCGGCTGCAACGCAGCCCGCCAGTCCGTGCAACAAGGCGTGGTTCAGGGAGCCCTCTTCGAACCCTAACTCTCCGATTTCAAACTGGGCATCGGCGAGTGTCAGGTTCACGACCGTGTTGAGTGTCGAGGCGGCCAAGCCATCAAGGAAGTCGGTATCGTAAAACGCGGCGTTGACGCCGGCGCTGATGGTGTTCGCGATGCCGCCCTTGACGAGGTTCTGGAGCGACAGGTTGTTGTTGCCAAAGCCAAACAGGCTGGTGTCATCAAGCCCCGCAATCACGTTGCCAATCGCAGTGTTGCTCAGAACAGCGTCGTTCAGGCCTGCGCTGATGCCGACACTCAGCCCCGCAAATGCGGCCCCTTCCACGATCTCGCCGATATCGAAGTTGCCCGTCACGACCCCTTCGACCGATCCGACGATGGCGTGGCTGACAAAGGCGTCCACCCCCGTCGCCAGCCAGCCTGCGGGGACGTTCAGTAGGCTTTGTGC
>NZ_CANLVZ010000044.1 GCF_947494755.1 uncultured Tateyamaria sp. | reverse complement strand
ACCACGCCGGCACCAACAGTGCGGCCGCCTTCGCGGATCGCAAAGCGCAGGCCCTGCTCCATCGCGATCGGCGCGATCAGCTCGACGCCGAAGGACACGTTGTCGCCCGGCATCACCATCTCGGTGCCTTCGGCCAGGTTCACGGTCCCGGTCACGTCCGTCGTGCGGAAGTAGAACTGCGGACGGTAGTTGGCGAAGAACGGCGTGTGACGGCCACCCTCTTCCTTGGTCAGGATGTAGGCTTCGGCCTCGAACTTGGTGTGCGGCTTCACGCTCGCGGGCTTGCACAGCACCTGGCCACGCTCCACCGCTTCCCGGTCGATCCCGCGCAGCAGCGCGCCGATGTTGTCGCCCGCCTCACCGCGGTCCAGCAGCTTGCGGAACATCTCGACGCCCGTGCAGGTCGTCTTCTGCGTGTCCTTGATGCCGACGATCTCGATCTCGTCGCCGACGTTGATCACGCCACGCTCGACCCGGCCGGTCACAACCGTACCACGACCCGAGATCGAGAACACGTCCTCGACCGGCATCAGGAACGGCTGGTCGATCGCACGCTCGGGCGTCGGGATGAACTCGTCAACGGCCGCCATCAGCTTGCGGATCGACTCTTCGCCGATCTCGGGGCTGTTGCCTTCCATCGCGGCCAGGGCCGAGCCGGGGATGACGGGGATGTCATCGCCGGGATACTCATAGGAGGACAGCAGCTCGCGGATTTCCATCTCGACCAGCTCCAGCAGCTCTTCGTCGTCGACCTGATCCACTTTGTTCATGTAGACAACCATCGTCGGGATGCCGACCTGGCGACCCAGCAGAATGTGCTCGCGGGTCTGGGGCATCGGGCCGTCAGCCGCGTTCACAACCAGGATCGCGCCGTCCATCTGGGCGGCACCGGTGATCATGTTCTTGACGTAGTCGGCGTGGCCGGGGCAGTCGACATGGGCGTAGTGACGGTTCTCGGTCTCGTATTCCACGTGGGCCGTCGAGATCGTGATGCCGCGGGCTTTCTCTTCGGGCGCACCGTCGATCTGGTCATAGGCCTGGAAGTCGCCAAAATACTTCGTGATCGCCGCCGTCAACGTCGTCTTGCCGTGGTCAACGTGACCAATCGTGCCGATGTTAACGTGCGGTTTGGTACGTTCAAACTTTGCCTTTGCCATG
>NZ_CANLVZ010000043.1 GCF_947494755.1 uncultured Tateyamaria sp. | reverse complement strand
CTACGAATGTGGCACCGAACTTTCCCTAAGCGCCTGCGCGGGCGCTGTGGCTGGATTTGTTCCCGTTGTGGGCGGCGTAGCGTCCATTGCCTTGCGGCGTGGCGACAACGTCTTTGAGGTGGCAATCGACGGAACAAGAGTTTTTGATGGTGCTACAAATAAGGGAGTTGTGCGCCTCCCAGAAGCCCCGCCTTCTCCAACAGGAAACTTCAATACTGTGTACCCACGTGGTCCTGGAGCGGCAGAAGGCGCATTGCCTGAAGGGTATACTTACGTATCCAGGTGGGTTTCGCCGCAAGAAGCAAGAATGTGGTTGGATAACCAAGGAACGGCTGTGCCATCTGCTGTTGGGGATGTTCCTGGTGCAACGATACCTAGGGTATTTGTAACGCAGCAATTCGAAGGGAGACCTCCAGGGGCCACAGGAACTATTCGGATCGACTTCGCAGCACCTGAATCGATGATGCATGGTGGGACGGGTAGCAGCACGGGTTTGGATCGAGTTATTTTCCAACCCGCAACAAGCACACCCATTCATAATGTTCGAATACATGTGCCTGACGGCGCGACAATACCAGACTGACTTGGCGCAATGACGAAGATACCTGAACGATCATTAGTAATAAAAAAGGAAGCGTTGGCAGGCTTAAACAAGCCGCCAACAGAGCTTGCGGCACTACTTGCGTTTGATTTGCCAGCCCTCGAAACTGATAGTGTGGTTGTGTACGGACCTTATTTTGACTTTGAGTCATTGGATGAGGTTGGAAGCCGCCTTGTCGCCTGCGGTCTTGAATTTTGGGATGATTATTTTGAGTTTAAAGAAGACATTCCTGAATGGGTGTCGTTTACATTGCTTGGTTCGTCTTCCTCATAGACGAGTTTTTCCAGCGCGAGTGTGATGACTTCTCCCATAGTCTGGCGTGTTTGTGCTGCATAGATTTTGGCGTCCCATAGGGTATCTTCATCGATGTTACGGATTGATGTTTAGTTCACGATGCCGCTCCTTTTTTGTTTTAGCTGCATATGTATTTAGGGTCTGGCTGTCGGCGATGACGGACGTTTGTGGCTGGTCTATCTGGTTGGACGCGCGTGACAAGGGAAGGCGTGGCGGAGGTGTCATGTGCCACGCGTGATTTGCAGGGTGGAACGTCGGTACTGGCTGCTCCGAACTGACCTGCTCCCCTGAGAGTCCGTGTTTATA
The DNA here is from genome assembly GCF_947494755.1 of uncultured Tateyamaria sp. Lineage (GTDB taxonomy): Bacteria > Pseudomonadota > Alphaproteobacteria > Rhodobacterales > Rhodobacteraceae > Tateyamaria. The sequence goes on along the minus strand of NZ_CANLVZ010000043.1, from coordinate 43 downwards.
GGTTAGCTCTGTTCAGGTTTTGGTCCTCTTCTGACCGGTTAGC
>NZ_CANLVZ010000042.1 GCF_947494755.1 uncultured Tateyamaria sp. | reverse complement strand
TCCGCCGTTGCGCTGAAGGTTTTGCCTTGAACCGCCGAGCTGCCCGTCAATGTGACCGACGGACCGGCCACCATGTCGACCGCCCGCTCAACATCTGCCTGACCTGCAAACTGCACCGTGTTCGCAGCCCCAAGTGATGCAGACCCCGCAAACAGTGTCGCACCCGCTGCCACCTCGACCGCGCCAAGGCTGGATCTGATCGACAAGGCGTCCTGCGCGATCAACGCGCCTTCAATCCGGGCGAGCCCCGAGCTTTCCAGTGTGATCGCACCGCCTCTGGCCTCACCGGTGAAGGTCAGGCTGTCGTGTGTTGTCGTGATATCAATCAGATCACCGGTTTCAGAGGTAATCGACCCCTCAAGCACCAGCGGACCTTGATTGCGGATGCTGACGCGATTGCGGCTGCGGATCTGCGGGGTGTAGGTGCCGGATGGGGCACCCAATGTCAGACGTCCGTCTGCCCGGATGGCAATGTCCGAAGACGAGGCCATCTCGCCATTCAGACGCACGCCCACACCATTCTCGGTGGCAACCAGCCGGATCGCGTTCGCATACATCCCGCCAAGGGCGGCAACATCAACGGCCAAGGCAGGTGCCTGACCTGCGCCCGCCTGCTCGGTTATGCCCGATGTCTCTCCAGTATCGGGAGTGTAGGACCAGTCGTAATCGACCTGATTGGCCCCGGCCACGATGTTCAGGCGATCACCACGCATCGCACCATAGACCTGTGCGGCGCGCGCAATCACATCCACGCGCGAGGCGTCGGACAAGGCCACGCGGTTTTCCGGGTTCAACCCACCGGCACCAATCGTGACCGTCCCCTGGCGTACGTCAAACCCCGAAAGGCTGCCATTCGCACCAAATTGCGGAGAGCCGGTGGTCAGGGTCGCCCGGCCCGTATTGATGAACCCGCAACCGTTGCAGGTGATCCCGAACTCATTGGCCAGAACCATGTCCATGCTCGGCCCGGCCACTTCCAGAATACCGGTCAGTTGTGTCGCGTTTCCGCCCACGACCTCCCCGATCCACAGGTCCGCCTCGCGACCGGGGGTCAGGTTTGCGTTGCCTTCCACAAACCCGCCCAATGTGGTGCCGGTTATGGTGGCTGAGTTGTTGACGATCAGATCGCCTGCCTGGAAATCTGAATAGCGGTCATGAGAGACACCAGCGGCGTTGGGCCTGCTAATATTCAGCACTGCCGTTCCGTTTTGCGACGCATCCACATGCGGCCGGGGCCCGCCGCTTGGGCTGACCAATGTGATGGATTGGGCCTGCGCCAACACAGGTTGCACGGCCAGCACGACGCTCAGCACACATGAGACGAACCGACCGAATTTTCGACGCACTTGCACGTACATCATCTCCACCCCTTTGAACGGAGCCTAGGGGCATGGTCCCGCCAAGGCAACGGACCAGCAGGAATGCTCAAAATCGAGGGTATCGCTTTGATGCCGAGAGGGGAATTGCGGGTACGCATCCGTCAGAAGCTCACTTTCAAACCGATATAGCCGATGGTCTCGCTTGCCTCGAAGGCGGG
>NZ_CANLVZ010000041.1 GCF_947494755.1 uncultured Tateyamaria sp. | reverse complement strand
GCAAGACGCGCTCACATTGATGTCAGTGCGCAGCGGCATCTACAGCGCCGCAGACGCCCAAAATTTCCACGAGCAGAACTGCTCAGGTGTTACCGCTCATAATTGCGCACAGGCTTACATTACGTCGGTCTACGCCGAACAAAACGCTGAGGCTCTAGCTGCCGCAGGCATTGTGGTGGACTTTGTCCCGATTTTGGGTGACTTGAAGGCTGTCTACGAATGTGGCACCGAACTTTCCCTAAGCGCCTGCGCGGGCGCTGTGGCTGGATTTGTTCCCGTTGTGGGCGGCGTAGCGTCCATTGCCTTGCGGCGTGGCGACAACGTCTTTGAGGTGGCAATCGACGGAACAAGAGTTTTTGATGGTGCTACAAATAGAACACTGGCGTTGCCTGCACCTGAATACAAAGCCCCTAGCGGTTACAATGTGACGGTGAATTCTAACGGTTCGGCGACAGTGACGGGGCCAAGGGGGGCAACGTATAATTCGACGGGTCGCTACTCTGCGGATGGTAAGCCAATCTACAGAAATGAGGGTGGTGGATATGTTACTCTTGACGGTGGCAGGGTAGATGTTCGCGCGCCGACTGATTACACATCAGTGCCGGTTCACCATGTTTGCACGAACAAGTGTAATGTTGGCACTGGTGGGAATCCTGCGTGGACGCCACGTTTTCAGCGAATTTTTGATAATGCTGGGCTGAATATTGATGGTGAGATCAACAAGATTGCAGTTCCGGGGCATCGTGGTCCACACCCGCAAGCGTATCATCAGCACGTTTATGGACGGTTGACGGACGCAACACGGGGCCTGACTCCAAACAGTCCTTCTTATACTCAAGCGGTTACGAACACGCTTGATCGTATCAAGGCTGAGGCGGTGCTTCCGGGGAGCCAGATCAATCGTTGGCTTACGGGACAATAAGTATGAAGTATTACTTGCTTAGGGACGATTTAGAGCTGCCTAGCCGGTGGTTTCTTGGAGATATCCGCAACGTGGACAACTGGGATTTTAGCGATCCTGCGCCTTACGTCATGGAGCCAGCGATATACACGCTAGATGTTTATCGCAAAGGTACGGCAATGGATTATACCGCGACTGAGGCATTTGCGGTTCCCGTTCTCAGCCGAAAAGCCAAGGATGCGCTGTCTGGTTTGCCAGAGATTGATGAGCCCTATTATCACACTGTTTTGGAACCGGTTAACGTAGAAGGTATGCCGGTTGAGCAAGATTATTTTGTGATGATCATTGAGACGCAGATTGATTGTGTAGATGAGGTGCGGTCGGACTTCCAGAAGTATGAGGTGAACGATCCTGTTCGCCCTGATCGTGCTGGCGAGTATCGGTCATTCTTCAATTTGGTGGTGGACCCGGAAAAGATTGGTGATCACCATATCTTCCGCCTCAAGAGGCACCTTGGCTCGATTATCGTCAGCGAAGAGGTAAAGCGTCGTTTTGAGAATGCTGGCGTGACGGGTGCTGTTTTTGAATCTGTGAACGGTGATGGGCAGACAGTGGCTTGATCACTCCGCCGGTTCTGGTTCCACGTAGTTCGGCATGTGTATTGCGCAGAATTTGGAGCCTGACTGTCCGTTGATGATTTGTCCGTTAGCGTAGCGAGTGCACCATGTGCCTTGGTTATCGTTTTGGATGAGGCGGACTGACCGGTCGAAATCATTTGCTCTGATCTGGTCTGCGGCGGCGAAGTAGCCTGCTGCGCCTGCCAGTGCTGCGGCCACAAGCATGGCGCATGACCTGCTCCCCTGAAAAGTCCGGCATTTGGAGTTAGCCTGTTCTCCAACTGAGGAGACAGACGATGAAGAGAAGCCGTTTCAGCGAAGAACAGATCATTGGGATAT
>NZ_CANLVZ010000040.1 GCF_947494755.1 uncultured Tateyamaria sp. | reverse complement strand
AGCGGTCCTGTCGTGCAGCGAGCCGTTGGTCGGCAGACATGCCGCGCAGGTCTTTTTCGATACGGTACAGTGCCTGGATTTGAGCCAAGCCTTCCTGCGCAATCGGAGCCGCGCCGGATTGGGTGACATCATGCAGTTTGCGACGGGCATGGGCCCAGCAATATGCCAATGTCACATCTTGCGTCGGTCGTTTGAGCAAGCGGTTATAGCCGGCATAGCCATCGACCTGCAGGATGCCGCTGAAGCCCTTCAAAATAATGTCTGCGTGCTGACCAGATCGTCCCGGCGCGTAAGTGAACGCCACTCCAGGTGGGTCATCGCCGCCCCATGGCCTGTCATCACGGGCCAGGGCCCAGAAGTAACCTGTTTTGGTGCGTTTGCGCCCCGGCGCCAGAACCGGCGCAGGTGTTTCGTCCATAAAGAGCTTGGTGGAGCGCTTCAGATCAGCCATCAGGGCATCATAGACAGGGGTCAATTCGAACGCCGACTTGCCGACCCACGCAGCCAAGGTGGAGCGATCCAGATCAATGCCCTGGCGGCTGTAGATTTGCGCCTGTCGATACAGTGGCAAGTGGTCCGCATATTTTGAGACGAGCACATGGGCCAAGGTAGCCTCGGTCGGCATGCCACCTGCAATGATGTGGGCAGGTGCAGCAGCCTGGGCAATCCCGCTCTCGCAGGACCGGCACGCGTATTTTGGGCGACGGGTGACGATCACGCGGAATTGGGCGGGGATGATATCGAGCCGTTCGCTGACATCCTCCCCGATCACATGACGCTCAGCCCCGCAGGCGCAGGAGAGGTTAGGTTCAATGACCACTTCAACCCGTTCCAGATGCTTGGGCAGTGACCCGCGATTGGCCTGACGCGGCTTTGGGGGACGCACTGGGGCAGTCCGTTCGTCAGCGTCGATCTCGGCTTCCACCTGCGCGATGGCGGTCTCGATATCTTCGAGCTCCAGCTTGTATTGGGCCGGGTCAATCTTCTCGGATTTGGTCCCGAAGAGCGCCTTTTTGAACGAGGCAACCAAGGCCTCAAGCCGTGCATTCTGATCCTGTTGCGCACGGATGATCGCCTTCAGTTCGGCGATATCATCGGGCAATTCATCAGGCGCGGTCATGCCCGATGCCATAACAAAACAAGGCCAGAATGACCCGTGCAAACGCCCCTATGAGTCACTCTGCCGCAGCAGGGGCTGCCACCTCCAAGGGCTGCACCCGCCGCCAATCCAGACCTGCGAACAGCGCCTCAAACTGGGCCGGTTCCAGACGTATCACACCGTTCCTGATCGCAGGCCATTTGAAGCTGTTATCCTCAAGCCGCTTATACGCCATAACCAGCCCGCTGCCGTCCCAGTAGATTAACTTCAGCCGATCCGCCCGCTTGGCGCGGAAGACATAAACCGACCCATCAAACGGCTTCTGGCGCAACTGGCTCTGCACCAATGCAGCCAGCCCGTCATGCCCCTTGCGGAAGTCTACCGGTTCGCTGGCCACAAAAATCCGGACCTTGTGGGATGGCGTGATCACGTGGATAGGGCCATTGCGATCTCGGCGATACGCGCCGCAGGCGTCGCAGCATCAAGACGAACCGTAACATCGCCTTTGATCACATCAATCGTGCCGGAGGATGTGGCGGGTAGAGGCTGGGCTACAGGCACAGCCGTCTCAATCTCAACCGGCACAAAGTCCATGCCCTCCAAATTTGGCAGAACCAGCTTGCCCTGTCGCGCCATCCGCCGCCAATCCGACACTGTGCTTGGGATCAACTCGTATCGCTTCGCTACAGCCTTGACCGTCTCGCCCTCAATCAACGTCTCCGCCACGATCCGCGCCTTCAACTCGGCAGGCCAATCTCGTTTCCCGTCGGTACGGCGCGGCACCCTTGCCAGAAACTCGCTTGTAGCTCCCATCGAGAAACTCCCCACAAATCAAAGAAGCCTCTGAATCGCAGATCAGGCGCTATGCCGTAAGTGTGGGGGCGGCGCACCGCTTAC
>NZ_CANLVZ010000039.1 GCF_947494755.1 uncultured Tateyamaria sp. | reverse complement strand
ACGACACTCAGCACTGGGCTGGAAAAGCCCTGTCGCTTTCGAACGGAAAGTGGCCTAAACGAGCACTTGGGGCGGCATAAAAACGGGACAGGTCCACATCAAGCTTTTCTCTCATCTGCGATGTCATTCATCGGATGAGAGATCTTCAGCAGCTGTTCCTTCATCTCCGTCGCTTCATCATATGGAATGACGACCAGCTTTTTGCCGCTCTCTGATCGTGTCCGGCTTTCTTAGGTCAACTTGTCCGCTATGTTTGCCGCGTCTAGAGCATGGTTTCTTAGCTGCATCAAATTCCCTTCGGCTTTACTGACGTCACTCACCTCTTCTGACTTGGGTTCTATCTTTAGACCCATAGTCATCGATCCACTTGGCCCTTCGCGCCTTTTTCTGTTCAATCCTGTCTTCCAACTTCCCAATCAGACCCTCGGGGTCTCTCCACATCATCATCCCAATTCCCCCCATCAAAAAGAACGAAATAAGCCCGAAAATCCGAGGTATGATATTCGGGCTGTTCACCACCACCTCCGAACACCTCAGTGGCCTGATTTCAGGGGGGCTGGGTCAATCTTAATATTTCTAAATCGGAAAAAATTATAAGAAATACAAAAAAAAATGGAAGATTCCAGTACGGTCGTTTTGGTTATATGTCTTTATTCCGAAAGAGTCTGAAAGAAAGAACCAAAAAACTAGCCCACTCAGGAACCGCGGTTTTTTCTAATTGATGAAATTGAATCAATGAGTTATCGTTATGCCTTCCGAAGCAGTCGCCCTTCAGCGAAAAAGTATACACTTGGTCGCTCGTTCGCAGATAGACAATGACCTTGTGACACGGCTTTATATGGAATTTGATAAGCGTTTAGAAGAACTTGAAACTTACTCCACTTCGAGGGTCAGGATCCATAACCAAAACATGACCACGCTGCCAAGGCACATGCTGACAAGAAGACTTTTGGGCATCTGTCATAGCGGGTTGCGATCCTCCGCCAGTCCTTGAGGCGGGCAAAGCTGTTTTCGATTTTGTGGCGTTTCTTGTAGCGATCTGCGTCGTGTGGAATGGGCACGTTGCGACCTTTCCGTGACGCGATGCATGGCGTGAACCCTTTTTCCTCAAGGGCTTCGCAATACCAATCTGCATCATAGCCGCGATCTGCCAGCATGTGTTGGGCCTTGGGTAAGTCGCTCAGCAAAGCCCGTGCCCCGATGTAGTCGCTGCGCTGGCCGGCGGTCAGGAACATCCGCAAAGGGCGGCCAACGGCATCGGTGACGGCGTGCAGTTTCGAGTTCATCCCGCCCTTCGTTCTTCCAATCAGGCGGCCGGGCCCCCTTTTTTGAGCCGCAGGCTGGTGGCAGTGCGGTGCGTCTTGAGGTGGGTTGCATCGATCATCAGCGTTTCTGTTTCGCCGCTCTGATCTGCCAGTTCCAGCAGTATCCGGGCAAAGATGCCGTTCTCACTCCACCGCTTCCAGCGGCTGTAAAGCGTCTTGGGCGGCCCGTATGCGGCGGGCGTATCCCGCCACCGTAAGCCATTGCGATTGATGAAGATAATCCCGCTCAGAACACGCTTGTCATCCACGCGAGGCTTGCCGTGAGACTTGGGAAAGAAGGGCGAAAGCTTCGCCATTTGTTCTTCTGTCAACCAGTAGAGATCGCTCATATCACCGCTTCGTTTTGAACGGACGTGAATCATGCAGCGAAACCGAAATCAATGCATCCTGACCCTAGAAGAATGTCTTGATTTTGATCTTCTTCTTCACGGGGTGCTTCTTCTTGAAGCCGCCGTATTTGTAGTGCTTTTTGAAGCTGTGTTTCTTGAACTTGTGCTTCTTGAATTTGATGTCGATCACCTGGGCTGTCTCGGCGTCGGCGCTGGCCCATGTTGGGTTGGCGGCCTGAACGGGGGCAAAGCTCGTCAGCGTGATTGCGGTTGCCATGGCTGCGATCAGAAGCGGGGTTTTTGTAGCTGTCAGTTTCATGTGTCGTCTCCTTCTTGGCGTTTGTCTTAGTGGCCGGGGTGGCCGTTCGTCTTGGGATAGAGATAGCGGAAAAGGTCTGTAACAGTAAGGGACCAATCGGTCACAAACGCCTGAGCAAACCCCATGGTTTAGGGGGTTCGTCATGTCTGAAGGTCGAAAAAACACTGCGAAACAGGCCGTTAATGCCATTCCAACATGTAACAAACAGGTTTTGGATGTGCCTTGGGCGTCCAAAATCAGTGAAGAAAAGGTCGCAGCATAGGTCAGCGCTCGCGATCAATGACATTCATCGCTCGGCCAGTTTCTTCGGATCAACCTTGCCTCACAGATATGTTCATGCAATGTTCTCTTCCTTCACATCCTTGGAGCAAGCTCATGCCCCGGCGATCAACCCCACAGATGAGCTACCCCCCCGAAATTCGGACACTGACGTAAGCTGCTATTTGTTGTCTGCTGATCTTCAACACGAAGGAGATCAGATTTGTCGAAACGGAAGCAACATCATCCACGACAATCAGCTTGAGCAATCACCTGCTTGGATCACCAATCAAGGTGACCTGCTCCCCTGAGAGTCCGTGTTTATAGGTTAGCACTGTTCAGGTTTTGGTCCTCTTCTGACCGGTTAGCATA
>NZ_CANLVZ010000038.1 GCF_947494755.1 uncultured Tateyamaria sp. | reverse complement strand
TAGAAATACCTGTGCTGCAGGTCTTGATCGACGAGGCTCAGACCGTCGAGCGCCAGCAGCTCTTCGGGGTAGAGGGCGCTGATATCGTCCGCGCCAAAGATCTGCGGCAGCGTATAGCCTTGCGCCGTTGTCACCCCCCGCTCGGCAGGGCTGTTGATCCGGTAATGCTCGGGGTGCGCCGAGATGCGCGACAGGGGCGGGGCGCGGGCTGATGAAGTGAGCTGTGCGGTACTCGTGGATGGGTGCGGGGGTATCGGCGCGAAACTGGCGTCCGAGACGGCCATGGGCACGGCAAGGACAGCGTTTGGGCCCGGCATCGTCAGCAGGAGTGCCGCGAGGAAGGACAGGATATGAGCGAGGCGGCGCATGGGTTGTGTTTAGCGGGAAGCGGGTCGTGGGTTCAACAGAGCAGTGTCACAGTCATCGGCAATCCGCATTTCGGCAAACCCTACGCGGTGAACCTAAACCACGCTTACGAAGAACTCGAAGGTATTGTCGAACAGGTTTCCGTCCAGCTGGATATCGGGTGTGTGGTTGAGAACTTGGAGCGGTGATTATGAAGCCCTTGTCGGCCATTTATCCATTAGGATTTTCAATCCTTTTTGACAAAAATTCATCAAACCTATTCGCATATTTTTGAACGATTTTACCCGCTTTAACACAGACTGGATACTCGCCATCTGCATTTTTCTTAGAAGTGTCCATGTAAAAAACCTCACCAAAATCGTTCGAACTAACTACGATATCAGTACGCTCAACCAGGCCTTTTTCCCGCCACCAACGAGTTTGATAAACAATGTCGCCAACAGATTTTTCGGAAAGCACTGGATAGATCGAGTAGATTTCTTCGCCATACACTTCGCCACCACCGTAGTTTCGTACAAACCACAGGTAGCTAATCGGCAATTTACATCCTAGTAGTTCTTCCGTTTCTGCAACGCGCTCGTCAGTTGGCGACAGATCACAACTTGCATCACCAAATTCAACGGCATCATCTGAGTGATCAGAAATTAAACTTGCAAGCTTATCGAACACTTTATTACTCCCAATTTGATGCACGATCTTTCCAGTAATTGCGCGACCAAGTGTTAAACTGTGAACGGTTTATCGATGATGGAACTGTATTAGGCATATGCAAAATACCGTGATTAGAACTGTGAAGTGTCTGCGTCACTTCTGCAATTGCACCGTCCTGTCGTTGCGTGAGATGATGCAGGTTAACTGAGTTTCCGTCGGGTCCAATCGGCGCACGACCAGCGGCCATTCGCTCGATATTTGTGCCTGTAACTGTTTGTCCTCTCACCGTCCATTCACTGACACGATTAGGATCAATCAAGTCATTGCGTTGAAATACCTTGTTGCCATTTAGCTGAACTGGTTCTTGGGTCCAAAAATGACGGTTCTGCTGGAAATTTTCTGCTACATCCGCATTCGTCGCTGTTCTATTTGTAGCCACCCCCGCCGCAGTTTCCATCACGGTATCGACAGCACGTTTTACATCATCGCCGCCGCGCCGACTGACCCAGCCCAGCACTGACATCACGGTTTTGTCGCCCGGAATGGCGGCTCCGACGCCCCATGCAACTGCGGCTTCCACGCCGTATTCCAGTGAGGCCGCCATAAACGCGTCGCAGTCGGCACGCCCCTTCGTTTGCTGGCACGTCAGCCCAAGCTCGGCGATCTGCAACCCGGACGGGGTGAACTGCGTAGACCCGAGGCCGTCGATCCGGTCGTGCTCGGGGTGCGCCGAGATGCGCGACAGGGGCGGGGCGCGGGCTGATGAAGTGAGCAGTGCGGTACTCGTGGATGGGAGCGGGGCTATCGGCGCGAAACTGGCGTCCGAAACGGCCGTGGGTAGGGCAAGGGCCATGTTTGGGCCCGGTATCGCCAGCAGAAGTGTCGCGAGGAAGGACAGGATAAGGGCGAGGCGGCGCATGGGTATGTTTAGCGGGAAGGGGGTGTTGGGTTCAACAGAGCAGTGTCACATTCATCGGCAATCCGCATTTTGGGAAGCCATACGCGGTGAACCTAAATCACGCTTACGAAGAGCTAGAAGCCATTGTCGAACAGATCAGCGTTCAGCTGGATATCGGGTGCGTGGTCGAGAATTTGGAGCGGTGAACTTAGGCCAGTTCAACTTCAAATGTAGTCACATTTCTCCAAACACAATATCATCTCATCCCACCCCCCCAAAACACGGATATCTTCTTCCGCGCCAATATTGGGCGCAGAAACATAAGAAACGACACCATTGTCAACAAAGAAGCCAAACTGAGTACCACCGCCATCAGAACCAAAAAAATGGTATTTTTCCGGATAAGCTTCATTGATATGAATTCGAAAATCCGCAATCTCTTTTCTGTTCCAAACAATGATGTAACTGTCGCCCAACCAGCCTTCGGCCGAACTAAAAGAACGATAAAATTCGTTCATCTCAAAAGTGTCATCAAGTTCAGGCCAAGCTTTTGAAACGTCACTCGTTTGCACTTGCTTATTTGGAATTGCGTCTAACGTTTTCATCGTTCCAAATCCCGCTGTAATCTGTTCCACCAAGGTGTCACTTCTGACCTGTGCGTTCCAGCTGGCAAGTATACTTTGTTTGCGGGATCAGTTGGGCTACCACCATATTTTACTGGAACAATCTCATGAATTTCATGTCCTGCTGGAACCACACCACTACGCCTTAATTGAGCATTAGCATTGTTAGCTAACCGTCTAGCATCGGCATATTCTGCGCCAGAAAGAAGTCGATATGTTGTACCAGCCGGTGGTCTTGGAACTCCTGCTGGATACCCGGCAAAATCAGACACACTAAAAGTACCATCTGGATACTGGCGAACTACGTTATTTGTAGCACCATCAAAAACTCTTGTTCCGTCGATTGCCACCTCAAAGACGTTGTCGCCACGCCGCAAGGCAAT
>NZ_CANLVZ010000037.1 GCF_947494755.1 uncultured Tateyamaria sp. | reverse complement strand
TTCATCAAAAATCTCCTCAGATATCTTGCCGAGAAAATTCTACTTCTGAACACCATTAAATTTCGGGGGGATTACCATGGCGCAACTGTAGCACAGGCTGTTTCTACCGCGCACAGGCGGCCTCCAACCCAGAACGGTTTTTTAGAAGGTCGCGCTCCTCGGTGACGCGCGCCAGTTCCTTTTTGAGACGCCTGACCTCGGCTTCTTGGTCCGTCTGCCTCTGTGGCTTCGAGAATTGCGCCATCCAAGTGTACAATGACTTGGTGCTGACCCCAAGCCTCTCGGCCACATCCTTGACCGAATAGCTACGCTCCGTGACCTGAGCCACTGCATCAATCTTGAACTCGTCCGAGTATCGAATTTGCCCTGACATTTACATCGTCCTTTGCTTCCAAAATTACCAAGCAAAATGTCTACAAATCCAGGGGCACCTCAATCCGAGAGAGTTCTCCATGCGGCATGACGCGCAATTGAAGAACTCGGCTCCAACACTGATCGATATGCACTTCTGCTCCGCGCGCAAGAAATTTGGCAGACGGAACCACTCATCCGAAGGTCACCGAAGCCTATGGACATATCCTAAATAGAGGTACAGAAATCGCCAAAATAGGCCAGAAGCGGTAATTTCTCTTTTATTAAGGTACTACGACACACGCCAACAACGCAGCATCAAGCCGATTAGTGGGTCCTGACCCTAGGCTACTGATGGCGTTCTTTCAAATTAGATAACAGACTATGGAACTTCAGCATTCTCAAAAAGCTGGACCAGAGCCTCAACCAGAATATGGAGGTTATCAAAGTCAAATGGTGGTCCGGGACTCAGACTAGGGATCCAAAAAAAACGAGTGTAGGCGACCAGGTCGTTATCTTGATCAAAGTCAACATGCAAGAAGCAGTCATATTCCTCTCTGGGAGAACCTTTCAGATCACCTGAACAATACAAAAAGTGCCGTGGCAGTTTGCGTGTAGAGTCCGGTTTATACACCAATAGATCAGATGAGAATTTACCCGCCTGAAGGTTGCTCATTCCCTCTTCAGATAACGCGCCATTGGTGAAAATATCATATTCAGATCCTGACAAGGTTATCGAACCAGATAAAGTATCAAAAAATATAAAACCTTTTGTGCTTGGGAAAGAGAAATCTCGGTCCTTTACTCTTAACTCTCCCCACAAAAACGTCAGTTGATCAAACTGTTGTAGAACCTCGCGTACATGCGAGCTATCAAATGGGAACCTTAGAAAGTCAATATCTTCCGAGCCTCGAAACCTACGGTCATAATTGTCGCACAACAAAAACTGTCGGTTTTGAACCTCAACAAGCTTGCCACTAGGTGCATAGCGTTCGTGTTCATCGCAGTGTGTTTCTGAGCGAGCGGTTTGGGCGCTTAGCAGCATCGTGGTCAGCACAAAAATCTGGCACAGGCGCAAAAGGATCCGCGACGTCATGACAATGATTCCCCTTTTCACCCAATGGTTGAAATGCAATAGACAAGTTATATCTACAGCTAGGCAATGGGGAAAATTGAAATGTACAGGTTTTCAGCTGCCGAGATCGATACTTTAGTGGCCGCCTCCGACGGTCTTCTGATCAGCGGCTCCGCCTAGTACGAGGCTGCCCTAGGATTGTTCACTGAGTATGACCCCGCCGTTCCCGGTTCATTACCACCAGATGCTGTGCTTGGAACGTTGGTAGCTGGGAACCCAGACAAGCCTTGGCCGTCTGGCCTGCTGCTGGTTTCGTGGACACCGAGATAAGGTGTTTATGAGACTGGAGAATCTATATGACGAGAAGAATGTTCAGCCGCGAGTTCAAGCAGGAAGCGGTGGAATTGGTGACGAAGCGTGGCGTCAGTGCGGCCCAAGCTTCAAGAGATCTTGGGATACATGCGACTGTGCTGCGCCGATGGGTGCGGGCAGCAGCAGTTGATGGACCGGCAGCGTTCCCGGGGAATGGCAAATAACACCTGAGCAGGAAGAGCTGAGATCTCTTCGACGTGAGGTGTCCAAGCTGAAGGCGGAGCGTGACATCCTAAAAAGGGCGGCCGCCTACTTCGCCAAGGACCAGCTGCGATGTTTGGGTTTGTGGCGAAGCACCGAGGGGTTTGGCCCCCCTCTCGGCAGATTTGGCTTTGCCAAATCGCCTGCCGGGCAGCGGTGAGTTGGATATGTGATGCGCTCGCTGTGTCACGAAGTGGCTACCATGCCTGGCTGACGCGCCCGCGCAGCGGCAGGTCGATCCGAGATGAAGACCTATCGGCGGCGATCCGTGCGAGCTTTCTGCGTTCAGACCGGACCTATGGCGCACGGCGGGTCTGGCACATCTTCTTGAAGAAGGCTATTCCTGCGGTTGCATTGCGTCGAGCGACTGATGCGGCAGGCGGCCTTCAGAGCTCGGCCAAAGCGTCGACAACCACCGAAAGACGACGGCACAAGGTCGATTATAGCTGCCAACGTGCTTGAACGGGAGTTCGACGCGGATGGCCCGAACCAGAAATGGGTGGCGGACTTCACCTACATCTGGACAGCGGAAGGCTGGCTCTATGTCGCCGCCGTCATTGATCTCTTCTCGCGGCGTGTCGTTGGCTGGTCCATGAACGATCAGATAACATCACAGATGGTCACAGACGCCCTGATCATGGTGATCTGGCGCAGGGACCGACCACAAGAACTGCTGCATCATTCAGACCAGGGCAGCCAATATACCAGTGAGCCGTTCCAACGACTGATGGCTGACCATGGGATCACATGCTCAATGAGCCGGTCGGAAATGTCTGGGAGTTCAAGCTGGTTCGCGCCAGCGGATCAAACGATCCGGGGGATCATTTGAAGGCGCAGAACGCCGCGATGGAGAGCTTCTTCTCTTCACTGAAAACCGAACGGGTCGTAAGCGGTGCGCGGTTCACACCGGTTTGATGTAGTTCCAGGGCAGCAGCTGGTTGATATCGGTCTGTTTGTGCCC
>NZ_CANLVZ010000036.1 GCF_947494755.1 uncultured Tateyamaria sp. | reverse complement strand
CCGACGATGGCGTGGCTGACAAAGGCGTCCACCCCCGTCGCCAGCCAGCCTGCGGGGACGTTCAGTAGGCTTTGTGCGATTCCAACAGTGCCGACCGCCCCGACCCAATTGCCCACCGCGATGCTCGCAAGCGCCTTGAAGGCGGGGCTGATGGCGACTGTCTCTTCGTAGAAATACCTGTGCTGCAGGTCTTGATCGACGAGGCTCAGACCGTCGAGCGCCAGCAGCTCTTCGGGGTAGAGGGCACTGATATCGTCCGCGCCAAAGATCTGCGGCAGCGTATAGCCTTGCGCCGTTGTCACCCCCCGCTCGGCAGGGCTGTCGATCCGGTCGGTGGCGTCCGAATAGACCACCAGCGTTGTCGTCCCGGCCACGTCAAAGGCGATTGTGTCCCCGCCAAAGGACGTCTGCGTGACTGTCTCGTCGAACGAGCGCTCCAGTTCGGTGGTGATGGTCACAAGCCCGGTGTTGTTTTCGGAAAACCGGGTCTCGAGCGTGCTGACAGCGCCCTCGATCACCAGATCGGCCCCGCTGGAGATGGTCAGCGTGCCCTCCGCCCCAAGGCGCGCGCCGATCAGTGCCATGTTGTCCGCCGAGGCGACGCTCAGGTCCACTCCGGCCAGCACATCGGTGCCGGTCGCGATCTCCTGACGCACGAAGGATGATCTGTCCGAGCTGAGCAGCCCCCCGAACCGGGACCGGCTGCGCTGTTCACGATCCTGCTGCACATCCGTGATCGTGCCGAGCCGGACCTGCCCCAGCTCCGAGGCCAGCGTGATGTTCCCGGCGCGGCTGTCAAAGCTGGAGCCTGCCGTGATCAGATCGCCCGCGCTGGTGGTGCCTGCCACGACGCTGATGTCGCCATCGGCTGTGATCTGCGTGCCAGCGTTGGTCACGCTCAGCCGGTCAATCGCGATCCGCTTTTCCGACAGCAGTCCGCTGAATTGATAGTCGTAGGTGTAGGTTTCGATGTCCTGGGCTGCGGTCAGGACGATATCGCGGGCCGCTTGCACGCTCACATTGCCCGCGCTGTCGATCACTGTGCCGACAAATTCCGCGTCAACTCCGCTGGTGATTGCGACATCGCCGCCCGCTTGCAGGGTCGTGACGTTGGCAGTGCTGGTAAACAGGGTTTCCGACCAGTTGCGTCCTGTTCGTGCTTGGTCAAGCACGGCGCTTTGGGCTCCAAAAATGACGTTGCCAGCGGCGTTGACGGTTGCGGACCCGGCGACGTCGACACGCGCGGCTGACAAGGTCGTATCGCCAAGAGAGGTCAGCGACAGCTCACCGCCGATCACGAGCTCCGGCAGGTCCAGACTGACGACCCGGCTGGTTTGGTTGGCCCAGTCATAGGTGCGATCGGTCTCGGCCGCTGCGATGGAGATGTCTCGGACGGCAACAATTCGGGTCGCCCCCCGCGAGGTGACGTCCGTGCCGTGCAGGATGACGTTCTCGGCTGCATTCAAGGCCAGATCGTCACCCGATATCGCACCGCCCCGCAGCGCAATGGCACCCGATGTGGCTTGCAGGATCAGATCGTCGGCAGCCGCAAATACGCCGTTGTCACCGATGATATTGCCAGTTGTGATCGTGAGGTCGGCGTCAGCGCCCGCGGTGGTGACCGGCAGGGCCACCGTTCGCAAGGTCCGTGGCGTGCGGGGCGCGAGGGGGATGGACAAGGCACCCTCGCCGTTCAGGACCAGATCGCTTGGGGCCACATAGTTGGTCGGCGTGGTAAAGTCCGTCTCGAGCGACGCCGACAAGCTGGCGCGGTCTTCGTCGGACAGGACACCAACAGGGGGCGCGCGGGGCGCGTTGTTGGCGCTGACCTCGTCGCCGCTGTTGCCATTCTGGACCAACTCATCGCGGTATTGCAGGCGATCCACGTCCATCAGGGCGTTCGACGTCAGGAATGCCGCCAATGAGGCGCTGTCGTCCCCTTGCGTCGTGCCTTCCTTCAGCATGTCGGCGATGGTGCTGGCGCTGTCCTCGGGCGCAAGCAATTCGGCGAGGTTGGCGGACACGGATGCTGGTCCGGCAAAGGTGCCATTGGGCAAGGCGGTGTCTGTGGGTGCCGCAATGGCTGCAAAGACCGGGGCTGCAACCACGTCCGTCACTTGCAAGCCCGGTATGGCGGTTGATCCCGCCTCGATCCGGCCGTTATTGACGACGCCGCCTGCGTTGATGTCGACTGCACCACCGCCGAGGATGTCACCGATGAGGCGCGACGGGCCGGACGGCGTGACCACATCAACCGCGCCCACGCTGTATGTAACGCTCGAGACCTGCCGGTCCCCGTTATTCTGGCTCGTGATCGGAGCGGTTGTGCGGGTGATCCGGACTTCGAATGCGTTGGAGGTGCCCACATAGCCTGTTTGGTTCACTGTGGCGGCTGTGACGTCGACGGCACCCGATGCCGCGATCAGCCCGGCGTCATTTGACACCTGCCCCGCCAGCGTCAGGTTCAAACCACCGCCCGACGCGATTTCAGGGCGCGCACCTTGCGAGATCACTTCTGTGCCTGAAGCCCACCTCAGACGCCCGCCCCCAAACCCGACCGGGAAGGAGCCGCAGGTCGCATTCGCCAGATCGCTCGGAGATATGAAGTCAGAGCTTATGGACCGGGAACACCCGTCCGGCGGCAATGAGCCGGACCAGGACCGTGCAACCCCGTTCACGGTCACGGTGGTCGGAACGGCGCGCGTGCCGACACTGACATATCTGTTCTCAAGGGCTTGGGCCGAGATCACCAGACCTGTATCCGCCTCGATCAGGGCCGAGATATTGCGCACAGTGCCATTCTCGGCGAACAGCCCCATCAGACCGCCGGATTTCAGGACGGACTGGCTGTTGATGATGTCGCCATCGGTGATCAGCGTCAGCGCGCCACGGCTTTGCAGATGGCCATAGTTGGTGATGGAGCCCGCCAGATCGAGGTAAAGGTCCGTGCCCACTTCGACCCGCTCGTTGCTGGCAATGCTCAGGCCCCCGGATGCCAGAACAATCGCAAGCTGATTCCCGGCCTCGATCCGGGTGAATTGTGCCGCATTCAGCCCGCCGGTGATGGATTGCGCGTCAATGATCAACTCATCCCGCGCGCTCAGATCAAGCCCACCACCCAAGGCGAGCGCGTTGGTCGCCAGAATGTCGACATTTTCAGCCTGAACGGCACCGTTCAATGTGCTTGCACCGCCCAAGGTGAACTGGGCCAGACCCACGCTTTTGAAGGTCCCTTGAGTCGACAACGCGCCACCCGTCTCGACAAGCAATTGGCCACCCGCATGCACACCAGCGCTTGCGCTGTCGGTGTATCCGCCTGCGCGCAGGCTGATGTCTTGGGCCGAGACGAGCCCCGTATTTGTCAGCGTACCGCCCGTGGTCAGCGTGGCAGTATCCATCGCCGACAGGATGCCAGAATTGGCAAATGCACCACCGGAACTGACAACGATCTGCGCGGCGCGCACCGCAGCGGCATTGGACAGGCTGGTTGTTGCAGCCAACGTCAGGCCCGCGTTCGATGTCACCTTGCCGGACAGATCAAGGTCAGTACCTGTCAGCGCCACCTCACCACCATAGATCAGCGCAGTCGGGCCGACCGTCAGCGCAGCCGCATTGACGTCCAATCGGGTCCGCCCGGCCACGCCGCCACTGATCAGGGCCGTGCCTGTGACGTCCGCATCAACCACCCCGCCCTCGACCGTGCCCGACACCGTCAGATCGTCCGCAGTGACGGCAAGCGCCTCTTCGATATCCAGAACGCCGGCTGCAACGACACTGTCCGCCGTTGCGCTGAAGGTTTTGCCTTGAACCGCCGAGCTGCCCGTCAATGTGACCGACGGACCGGCCACCATGTC
>NZ_CANLVZ010000035.1 GCF_947494755.1 uncultured Tateyamaria sp. | reverse complement strand
AAGGGGGCCAGACCGGCCATCTGCGCGTCGCTCAATCAGAAAAGATCAGACATGGTCACCGCCCGGTCTTCCGAACCACGAACCACGCCACCACGCGGAAACCAATGGGGGCTGGCCCTAATTTCATGGTCGACGGCCGGGTGAACAACGTTTCAAACGTCGATCCACCAACCAGCCATCATCATCAGACCAAAGACGAACAACATCGATGTTGCGAGCTTTGCTGGAGTGCTTGGCGGGGCCGTGAAAAAAGAGACGCTCTGTATCACCAGCATCAGCGCCGCGACAGAGAGCACCTTCCAGACCACCGCCGTACCAAACATGGCCAAGGCCGCGACCCCGGCGACAATGACACCCATTTCGAGTGTGATAGCACCGACGCGATAGTGCCAGAGGCCAAAGCCAACGTGGTAGCGATTTCCAACGAGTGGCATGTCGTGGTCATGCACGATCAAGTCAAGGAGCCAGTGTGAGAAGCAGACGAGCGCAATCACCCAAAGCGCCCCGGTCGACAGGTCCGGGTAGGCCACCCCGGCCAGCAGCCCCATTACGATGCTCAGGCCAATCGAACTGGGCAGGCTGTGCGAATAGGGCATATAGCTGAGCCGCAAAGGGACCGTGGGTGTGGCGGTCGGATCAATCTCAACCCTTTCGACCTTCGCCAGTACAAGAGCTGACCACACAACATCAATCAGTTGGGTGGAAAGCATCAGAGCGGGTAGCGGTGCCTCTGGGAACAAAGCCTTGGCGCCAAAAGCGATACCATAGTGGCCGATAAACATGTGCTAGCTTTCGATTGATCCGGTTGTGTTCCTATCCTTAGTATCTTGCTGCCCCCGGAACCAGTGGATCGTGGCCTAGAGATCGAACAGGTTCGAGATACCGATGACATCGGCGCACGGGCATTGTTGAGCAACCTGCCGGATGTGGACTGGCTGCTCGGGGATTGCGGCTATGACGCGGATTGGTTTAGAAAAGCGTTGAGAGACAAGGCGATACGCGCCTGTATCCCTGGCCAGAAACAGCGGAAAAACCCGGTGAAGTACGACAAGCGTCGCAATAAACGGCGCAACCGCCCCTCTCGTGACATTGCTTTGCAATGCACTGCCGGGCAGTGATGCGAGATTATGTTTGGCAGATTGAAGGATTGGGGGCGCGTGGCAACCCGCTGCGACCAACGCCCGAAGGTCTTCCTCTCAGCCATCGCCCTTACGGCACTCGCCATTCATTGGCTATGAGGCCTGAACCTGCGGGAGGCGCGATGGGCTGATCATTGATATCTTACTTATGGACGAACCAAACAATGGCTGATGATTTAAGTGGCTGTCTGTCCGACTTAATCTGCCATCGCAGCGGCGGCGCAGTTACTGACGCGCCTGTTTGCGGTATTTGCCCGGGCTCATACCCACCCGTTTGCCAAACAGCGTGGTCATGTGCGACTGGCTTGAGAAACCGGTCGCATAGGCCAGGTCGGCCAATGACTGATCGGAGTTGATCAGTTGCTCTTTGAGTTCGATCAGGCGCAACTCGATCAGGTAGCTGTGGGGCGGCACCCCGGTCGTCGCCTTGAAGGCGCGGGTGAAGGCAAAGACGTCCATATCGACGAGGCTGGCCAATGTGTCGAGCCCGCCGGGGTTTTCGAGTGTTTCGGTCATGTGTTCGACGACGCGGTTCAATTCGCTGTCGGAAAGTTCAAGGTGAGAGACGGCCTTTTGCGCGCGCGTGTTCTGACGGCGCAGAACAAGCAGGGCAATCTGTTGGGCCAGCGTTTCGGCGTAAAGTTCACTGCCCGCCGAGGGCATCCGCGCCTCATCCAGCAGGGCCATCGCGCAGCGGCGCATGGCATCGTCGTGGACGCCGTAAAAGCTCCACGTCTCGAAATTGTCCGGATCGCCGCGATGTATCGCCCCCCACGCATCGCGAAAGAAGCTGTCGTCGATCATGGTTTGTTGAAAGGTCTGTTGCCCTTCCATGTGGATCACGACATCCACCTCCGGGCTTTGATATTGGACACTGCCCGCGCCAATGTGCAGACCGCGCGGCGCGCCCGGCTCTAAATTTGTGTCTACTTCCTGTTCGTGTCGACCACCCAGCACCGTCTCAAACAAATGAAATCCATCCAAGATACCGTGGATGCTCCCGGACCCTTGATCACACACCATTGTGTTGAGCCGCGACCAGTTCAGTCGAGGCCGCTCCGTGACCCGGGCGTGTCCATCGCTTTCCATCCAGTGCACCAGTTCATGACGTTTGATCAGTGATGTCATCTTGGTGTCCTTCATCCCTTCGGCCCCGGACAAACCCCCGGCCATGGTTGCATATAGCACGGTTTTGGGGCGGTATTGCACGCTTTCAGGATATTTTACATTTTTGCGCGAAGTTTATTGCGAGGGCTGCGCGGCAAAAAATGCAGCGATCCGCTGGCGCGCATAGTCCCACAAACCGGGCGCGCCGCGCGCGATCTTTGTGCCCACACGCTCGGCGATCATCGCCTCGCTTATGTCATCGGATGCACTCTTGGGTCTCCAGTTTCATAAACACCTTATCTCGGTGTCCACGAAACCGGCAGCAGGCCACATCGCTTTAATCTTTGTTAACTGTTTCGAAGTTTGGAAGGTGTAATGCGAAACGTTTTTTTGAACTGTGTGCTCATATGCGCCTGGCTTGAGAACCCGCAAGCGAATGCGATATCAGCGATAGATAGATCAGTAGCTGCGAGCAAACGATGGGCCTCGTCCAATCGCTTTTTGAGGATGAAGCCGTATGGTGTAATTCTTTTTTCCTGCTTGAAGACTTCGTTAAAATGCGGAGGCGACAGGTTTGCAATTGCGGCCATGTCACCGATCTTCAAGTCAGGGTCGCGGAAGTGATCCATGGCATAGTCGATAGCATTGGCGATGCGCGCACGATGTCGTCGGTTGGTCCGCCCTGCTCCGTCCGCCGCCTCAGCAGCGTGCCGTCCAGAGAAGGACGATAACATGCGGGCAACCATTCCGGTCACCAAAGCCTCGGCCATCAATGCGTCTGCCGTCAAATTGCCAAAGGCACCAGCCTCCATAGTGGAGAGCGCAATCCGCGCCAAGCTCGCCATCTGATCATCGCGTTGATAAAACTCTTTTCTACCCGACAGGTCCAACTGATGCTGCCAGTCGTCCATCCAGTCAGCCAAAGCCTCGTCGGAAAGCTCAAGCAGCAGCACGGGTTCAAAATTCGTCGTCCTCAGTTTCAGTTGGCTTGTGTTGCGATAGAACGCGAATGAATTTGGAGGAGCGATCACGTCAAGCCTCTTATCCGAATTGACAGCCATGTTGGTCGCCACCCGTCCGAGGTTGACGTCTATGACGTTCTTGCCAAGGGAAATATCTACATCTACCTCACCAGGCGGCAGCGTCATCATGACCACCTCGCCGTTGGTAATCACGGTGTCCGCAACAACGGGGACTTCGTGAGCGAGTCCATCTTCGAGATTATCAGAACCGCTCGTTCTGTAGCGTTTCTCTGCTGTACCTGTGCGCATCATTCCCATCTGTCGTGCCTTTATTGCATTGATCGGTTTGGTCTTTGCGCACTAAAGGTTTGAAATTTGCCCGTTCACATTCCGGCCGCTTGCCACGCCCGGACCAGCATCTCCGCAGTATTTCGCTGCGGCTAAGCAAGTTATCGGTGAACGGAGCGAAACAGCGGGGCATGTCGATATTCATTGGCGCGCATAACCCGGGCTGAGTCCAAAATCCTAGAGTAAGGGTCCGATCAACAGTGCAGTCAAAAGCGGAAACGCTCTGCACTTTCGAGAATGCGCTTGTCCAAATCCTTCTGATGACCCGCTGTGAAAATCCACCTGCTCTTGGACGGTTAGTGTTGGGGGGACAGCCTAGAGGTCAGTTGAGTTCGCCCCCCCAACAATCCAATCCGTGAGTGTTGGACTGCACTCATGCTTAGCGACAATTTCCGCGCGAATATTGCATAATCCTTGGAAAGGGTTGCAAATTCTCACGTGATTTTCCGAGTGAACTGAAGTGGTGACCTGCTCCCCTGAAAAGTCCGGCATTTAGAGTTAGCCTGTTCTCCAACTGAGGAGACAGACGATGAAG
>NZ_CANLVZ010000034.1 GCF_947494755.1 uncultured Tateyamaria sp. | reverse complement strand
AATCACCACCGGCCTCACTCCAGCCTCGCTGGCCTGACGCCATACGAATATGCTAACCGGTCAGAAGAGGACCAAAAGTAAGCGTTGCATCTGACCCCCCATTTAGCCCCTGATCAGCCCTCGTCTGGCAGTTTATGATGTCCCCAAAAAGGATACAGGCATCATGAATTCTCAAACGCTAGGTGAACTCGCAAGTGATCAGAAAATTGAAAACGTCTTCCACGCCTTTGGCTACTCCGTCCCCGTCGGGAAAGATGGTCGGAGATTGTGGCCCACGAAATTCAAACGTGAAATGGGCCAGCGGATGAGATCCGGCACATTATCTGTGGGGGAAGTGCAGAAGACCTGCCGTGTTTCAGATTCCACAGCCTATAAATGGAAGAAAAAGGCAAACCGCATCACACAGAAACCAAATCACTCGCTGGAACAGTCTGCACCCGCATTTGCAGAAATCAAGGTCAGCAAAGATGAACAGCGCTCGGCACGTTCATTGGGCCAGATCGTTTTCAAACGCGCAGGGTGTGAGATAGATCTGCCGCAAGACTACCCGGTTGATCGGCTGATCCAGCTGCTTCGTGCATTTGAGCGTGCGCCATGATTTCTCCAGCAGGGAACTTCAAATTTTACGTCGCCGCCAAGCCGGTCGATTTCCGGAAGGGTATGGATGGCCTCGCCGCCCTCGTACAGAACGAGTTCGATCTAGACCCTTTTAACGGTGCCATCTTCATTTTTCGTTCTAAACGCGCGGACCGCTTGAAGCTCATCGTATGGGACGGAACTGGCCTTGTGATGACCTACAAGCGCATCGAGGGGAAAGGTTTTGAATGGCCCCGCATGCAAGACGGTATCATCAACATGAACAAGTCCCAATTTGAGGCCCTGTTTGAAGGTCTCGACTGGAAGCGAGTGACAGCGCGTGGTGCACGCAGACCCGTGGCAGTTTGAGCAACCCCATAACGATGATGATCTAATTTGCGGAGGCGTAGTTTGAGACATGGCACATTGGTATACAGCAGACCCCCATTTTGGGCATGAAAACGTCATCAAGTTTTGTGACAGGCCGTTCAAATGGGCGTCCCATATGGATGGCTTTATGTTGGAAAACATGTGGAAGGTCGTGAAACCTGATGACGATCTATGGATCATCGGAGACTTCGCCTTCGGGACACCGGCAAAAGATCCGACATACCTTCAGCAAATCTTCGACCAACTACCTGGCGCGCGCAAACATCTGATCGTCGGCAACCATGATAGCGAACTCACTCAATCGTTGGGTTGGTCGTCGGTCGCTCATTTGGCGGAAGTGCCCGATGGGCCTAAAGGCCAGCGAAACACGCTCTGCCATTATCCCATGATTACCTGGAACCACGCGAGACGCGAAGCTCTTCAGCTATTCGGGCATGTCCACAACAATTGGCGTGGCTCCCGAAACTCCGTCAATGTTGGCGTCGACGTTTGGGATTTCATGCCGGTTACGTATGATGATGTCGCACGGCGGGCACGAAATTTGCCCATCAACAAGCATTGGGCTGATGTCGAACACCGTAACAAACTCGACTGAGGGGAAAGAGCCATGAAGAACGGACTTTCAAAGCGACGTTGGCCCGAATTCCATGGATGGGATGAGAAAGCCGAAGCGATCGAGATATTGGCACAAGCCTGCGGTGCTTACGTTTACTGTTCACAAAAGCACAAATACCTTAACGTAGAAGTTCAGAGGAAGGCGAGCACCCCCGCACAAACGAAAGCGCTTTATGTGTTGGCCGATCTGATCGAACAACTGACAGATTGCGAATAGCCGGTGATAAAAGAGGGGACAGGCCGAACGATTGGCAACTGCGGATGAAATCCGACACTCGATACTAGTGATTTGAACTCACAAAATGCGGGACAGATCAGACTTGTGCGACTGCGGCTATTGCTGACGCAGTATTGGTTCGCAGGTGCAGCGGGTTCATTGTCGGGGTGTGTCGGAAGTCCGGATCAGCTGTTCATAAGTGTCGATCTAGTCGAAACCGATACCGCACTTTCGCTGCTGGTTGGACATCGGTTCGACGTCCTGAAGGCTATCGCTGCGGGACACAAACAAGCGAACACTAAAGAGTTGCTGACTTGGAACCACGCCAAACCCGCGTTGTCGGTGCACCAGTTGCCAAGCGCGTAAAGCCGTAGATCGTCCTTTGTGGCATCTTGAGAGTGTCGCGCTGACTCTTCGGAAGAAGCGCTATGAAATTCCCGCTGATCGAAGATCTTTGGTCAAGCGCCGATGCAGGATAGGATTGGACACAAAGGCCTTTGATCTCCACTGCTCCGCCCGGAAGTCCGGATCAGCGATCAGCAGTCGATCTGCGGTAAGGCGGGCCGCAGAGAGATCGCCATGACGCACAAGTCTTACGGTCTCGGCAATGAGAGCGCGAACATGGTTTGGTTGCGCTGCCAGAACGGATTTCAACAGATCTGCGGGATCGCCCTTTTCGGATAATAGAAGAGACAGAGCAAGGTTTGTGCGTATCCAGAGTGGTGGAAACTCGGAAAGCGTCATTGCGTGCCGACATAGAGCCTGCTCGCGCTCGAAGTTACCATTGTAACCATGGACCGCAGCAACGTATCCAATCCATTCCGGACTTGCTGGCATTCGTGCCGCGACGGCCTCAATAACCCCTACCGCATCGCTCGCCTGTCCCTTTGCACAAAGGATGAAGGCCCTCAGCGCATTGCCATAGGCGTTGTCGGGCTCCGCGCGTGTGACTTCATCAGCAATGTCGTAAGCTTCGCACACTGCCTCTGTCGGGGCGCCAAGCAAACAGAGGCGAACGCCATCAATGAGGCAAAATCCGAGTGAGATACGCGCTTGAACAAATTTCGGATCCGCTTCAATTGCTCCACGGTAGTATTCGATAGCGCTGGCAAGTGCGTTTCGCTGGGCAGCGGTTTCGCAGACCCGCCCCTTTTGGAACAGCTCCCAAGCGATTGTGTCTGTTTCTGTCCCCGCCCAGTAGTCGGCCCAACGCCCATCGCATAAGATGCGCTGGATCTCCTCGACGATTTTGCGTGCGAGTTTTTCGGTGCCGTCCGGCCCGCTCTCATCTGGCTGTTCGTAGCGTGCGCTCCAGAGCTGAATTCCCGTGTTAAGATCGATGAGGCGCATATGGACCCGAAAGCCTCGAAAACTTCGGGTCGTTCCGACCAGCTCATAATCCGATGCTTCGCGTCGGCCCGGTTCAACGAGACAAATGGCGCCAGCGAGCGCATGAAAACTCGCCATCAAATCCTCGGAGAGTGTTTCTGAGAAGGTCTCAAGTTCGGTGATCTCGCCGATCGGCCGAACAGTACGCACAGAGAGCTTTGGGATTATTCCTCGGGGGGGGGCAATTGCGTGTAAGTGTACGCCAGGCTTTGCGCTCGGATTGAACTTTTTCTCATCCAATCTCGCGTACCAATGCGCACGTTCTTCGCTTAGCCAGTCTTCGAACTCAGGGTCACGAACATCCAGCCCCTCGAGAAGATCGCGGTGCGGATCGGGCATCCCATCACGAAAGTCCAACCAAACAAGCCGCATATCCAAGAGAACATCGTCTCCGGACGTGTCCAGAATTTGATGTCCAAAGCTCGCAAAATGGCGCCGTAGGCCACTGAGCTCTTGGCGCAAACTTGCGGCTCCCTTTTCCCCAGCGGCTCCGCTCCAGAGCCTGTCTTGTAGCCAGGAACGAGCCCGACGCCCCGTCGGTGCGAGTGCCAAGAGCGCTACGAGCGCTTTTGCTTTGCGTCCAGCCGGCGTCGCGTCGCTTCCGTCCGGTAGTGAAATCACAAACGGCCCGAACAGCCTTATCTTGAAGTGTGCGTCTTTCTCTGAACTTTTAGGAGCATCCACCATTCCCCTTGTCACAATCGAGGCTTAACCGGCGCAGCCGCATATCGTTATGAACCCAAAAGCCTCTTTGGCAACTTCATCAAGGTCAATAAGGGATTTAACCGCCTCTCGGTCAAGACTTTTGAGTTCCTTTCCACCATCTCTCAAGAGGCGTGATACCTTGTCGTCGAAATCGGGTACTACAATGTTTACAACACGAACGCGTTGTCCTGCTTGTTCAATGGTACGATCGACATGAAAGGCAAGTTGAACTGAATCCGTTTCCAGCGATGGAAACGTTTCTGGACCAAAGGAAACGAGCGGTTCATCCAATAGCACTTCTTTTGATTGATCAATAAGGCACGTGAAGCCATCGATCGTGTTCGTTGAAAGCGTAGTTTCGCGGTTATCCTTCGCTTCAGTTGCGAGAGCCGCAATAGCCTGACCTACTTGTTGATACGTGACGCCATCTTTCAGTTTTAACCGTGCCATGTCGAACCTCTGTTTCATTGACATAAGGACATCATAGCAATTTATTTCATATCATGAATACAAGAGATTCGAGCATGTCTGCCGCGTTGCAGGGTGCCATTGCCTCAAAAATTTTCTCTAAGCCATATCCTTTACCATTACCCTTGGGATTGCCGTTCTGTGCGGCTGTTTGTTCTGTGAGCCTACCAGCAGGATGCGCTCCTCCGAATGGATCCATGCCTTTGCGTGTCGGATGTGGGGTAAGCGAGACAATTGAGACTGCAGCATTCCTAGCCCTAGCGGAGGCGGCGGAGCGTCACGCGATACAATACGATCCTCAGCGAGACGCGTCGGTGAAACCCATTCTCTATGCTGGAGGATCAGCCGACAGCATACCCTTTTCGGAACTGGCTCTGGGAGCGCCGTCTGGTGGTTTAGTTGACAGCAGAGGTTGTGCGGCTGGTGACAGTTTTTCGAGCGCGGCAAATCGGGCATTGTACGAACTGTTGGAAAGACATCATGTCGGCCCACGCGGTGCGCTTCGCGGCTCGTTCTTTGTCCTCGATACCGACGCGGCAACATTCCTAGAGCCCCATATCGCCTTTCTGAGTAGCCAACTTAGGGAGCTGCACATTGCCGTCATGGTTTCACCGCACGGATATTCCGTCTCTCGCGTGATATGTCGCGACCTGAATGAAAGCCGATGCACAATCGGCTCTGCCTGTGGTGCGAAGCTCGAAGACACTATCCGACGCGCCGCTGAGGAGGCAATTCTACTCTGGCGAAACCTTGTCGAGATGGAGGCTCGTAGTGCTCCAATTCCGGACGCCAGTACGAATGAAGGGGTCTTGGTGCATATATACCGTGGGGTTGCTAGAATTGATGCGAGCGCATGCGTTGAAAAAAAGGAAACTCTACCTTCGGTGCCAGCGCTGGATTCGCCAATCGCTCAAATCGTAAATTCTGTTACTGGAAGCAGGGTTCGTGTTTTTAACCTCACTGCGCCATCTGTAGGTGTACCTGTAGCTCGTGCTGTTTTGGGCTGATTTTTCTCTTTTATCCCAGTTTCTTCACTTGGTTTTTTTGTCCAGATCCAGAATTCACACTGCTTTTACGCTCGTCTTATGGGCCAGCCGTACCTGTGTTTGTGCTCACTAAAGGGCATAACAAGGAGATAGAAAATGTCTGGTACACTACAATTCAATCGCGAGTTTGCTGAGTTTGGTCCGCAGGTCCGCAACTTCGAAAAAGCCGACGACGTTGGCTTTGTCGTCACTGAACTTCTTTGGGATGGTGGAGCGCCGTTCTATGCCATCGGAGAGCTGATGGATGCGCGGATCAACGCGACTCCGCTCGGGGAGGGAGACCCGGCGTCCGAAGAGCTCATTGATCTTGTGTTGCGATTTCCGACCCGCGGAGAAGGGGATGGTTTCTGGTTCGAGATCGTGCTTCGCGTCGAAGGTGGTGCTGCCTACGCGGGCTGGATCTTCGGCGAAGAATTGGCTGTGACGGATGAAATCGTCAATGGTCACCGTGTCCTTGAGGCCAGCGCCGGCGGCACCACGCTTCGGTACGTCTATGACTTGATGTCAGGTCGCTATTCGCTGGATCCGACAGCTGTGAACCTGGCGACGGCGGACGCTCGCCGGATTGCGAAGCGTCGCCGCTGATCCTCCTGAAAAGATTTCGGGCCTCGGCAAGCCGAGGCTCGAGCCTTGGACGCACAGTGCTTACCAATGGCCAGTCTCCGTGCTGCCTAGCAGCGCAAATTCTCGATGACTAGGTTGGGCTCTTTCGAGGCATTCTCTACTAAACGTATGAACGGCATCCATCAAAAAACGAATAGATTGAGTGAGGCAAAAGCTGCCTTATGAACGCCGCAGCTGTCGACAAACGACGTCTTTGTAGACCCCCTTATGTCAATTGTTATTTCTACAATTGACATAGATTGCGTGTCTGTCTAATACGTTAGCTAGAATAGACCGCTGCTAGGGCAGCCCCTTTTTGCTGGCGATTCGAAAAAGCGTTGATCTAGTCGCGATAATATGCGACCCATTTGTTGTAAGCAACTTTTGGAGTCAGGTTATTGCCTTTGCCCGATGTTCAGATTGATCGCCAAAAACATGCTAAGGTCAAGTATTTACTTGATTTAGCTGGGTCATCTTTTTCTGATATCGCCGCAAGCCTGTCACTTTCTCCTTCAACCATCAGCTCAGTATCTTTGGGACGCAGCCGATCTAGGCGTGTCGAAAAGGCAATTTCGGAACGTATTGGCGTGCCCGAATCTGAGCTTTGGCCGGAGCGGATTACTGAAAAATCGGAGGACGCCGCATGACCTGATCTTAGAAATTCAGGGCTCGGAATGAATGAGGCCCCTCGGATGTGACGATCCTCGGGGCCTCGGAAAAATCGCTTGAACCACGATCTCTTTCCCTTTCATCCCACTCCCATCATCAAAAATCAAGTGAAAACACGCCCGGTTTGCTGGGCGTGACCAAATCGCTGTCTTTTCAGCGAACACAGGGATGAACAAGGATATGCGAGAAATACAGTCTGCCTGCGCGGGTCTCGCGGGGCATCAAGAGAGCTATATCTCAGACGCAGCGCTCCTGATTGCCGACGCTGATCTCCGCCGTGATGCTGAATATGAGAACAAAATCATAAACATGGAGGCATCTTTGTCGACGATGAGCGCTAAGTTGAAAGTAAAGATCGCCGACAATCGACGCCTGATGGCGCAAAACAACAAGTTTCGCGACATGCTGTTTGGCCCGTCTAGCGAAAAGTCCGATGACAAGGACGACAAGCCAGACACTGGCGATGCCGATCCCGCCGATCCGGTTCCCAGAGGGGGCAAGCCGAATTTGGATGGGGCCGCTGCGACACCCGATGACAAGCCAAAGAAGAAGCGAGGACTGCGAGGGCGGCAGAAGATCGATATACCTCAGCATCTGCCGCGCGATCGACGCGTTATCGAGCCGATCAACGGGACGACATGTACGTGTGGCTGTGGCATGCGCAAGATTGGCGAACAGATCATCGAACGGCTGACCTACAAGCCAGCCGAGGTCCGCGTGATCGAAGAGCACTATCCCAAATACACCTGTCGAACCTGTGATCGGTTTGTCCAAGCGCCAGTCCCCAAACGTGCCTTTGACTACACTCGGTTCGATGATCGCATGATTGCAGGTTTGGCCGTTGGGAAATTTGCTGACTTTCTGCCTAACTACCGGCAAGAAGAGATCTTCAAACGCGCTGGTATCAAGTTTCACAGATCGACGATGGGTCGCCTAATGACCCAAGCAGTCGACGCTTTGGTGCCACTCCACGAAGCATTGGACGCGGACCTGAAATCCGGCTCCAAGTTGTTTATGGATGAAACCATCATGCCGCAGCTACTGCCCGGGAATGGACGCACAAAGACCTGCTGGGCGTGGGCGCTATGCCGAGATGATCGACGTTGGCTGGGTAACGCCCCTCCCGGCGTGACTTTCCGTTTCTGCCAATCGCGCAAGGGTGAGCATGCCGAAGAGATACTTGAGGGATACAATGGCACCCTGCAAGTTGATGGCTATTCTGGGTATGACCTGCTCCCCTGAAAAGTCCGGCATTTAGAGTTAGCCTGTTCTCCAACTGAGGAGACAGACGATGAAGAGAAG
>NZ_CANLVZ010000033.1 GCF_947494755.1 uncultured Tateyamaria sp. | reverse complement strand
TTCTCTTCATCGTCTGTCTCCTCAGTTGGAGAACAGGCTAACTCTAAATGCCGGACTTTTCAGGGGAGCAGGTCAATACGAATATGCTAACCGGTCAGAAGAGGACCAAAACCTGAACAGAGCTAACTTATAAACACGGACTCTCAGGGGAGCAGGTCAGGCGCTCACTTCGTTTTCACCGCTACACTGTCGTAGGCCTCTTCCAAATTGGCGAACGGCAAGTGCCGTCCGCCAACATGGTTTAGATGTCGATACGCTCTGCAATACTTAGAGCATCTTCTAGCTCAACGCCGAGGTAGCGCACCGTGCTATCAACCTTTGTATGGCCAAGCAGGAGTTGCACCGCGCGGAGGTTGCCTGTTTTGCGGTAGATTTCTGCAGCTTTGGTCCGACGAAGTGAATGAGTACCATAGCCACTGGGCTCCAATCCGATCGCTGTCACCCAATCACGAACAAGTCGACCGTATTGTCGCGTCGAGATATGGGGACGATCATGGAAACGGCTCGGGAACATAAAGCGGCAGCCAATCATTTCAGTTGATGTAACCCACGCAATGACGGTATCTCTTGTGTTTTCCGTCAGTTCGAACTGGACCGGTCTCTTGGTTTTGCTCTGGATCACCGAAACCCGTTCGCGCACACGATCATTCTTGACCAAGTCGGTCACGGTGAGTTTGACCAGATCACAGCCGCGCAGCTTGCTATCGATCGCAACGTTGAACAGCGCAAGGTCGCGAAGATGACCTGCAATTTCGAGCCGTGCGCGGATGGCCCAAACCTGCTTTGGCAATAGCGGTCGTTTCTGTCCGATGATCCGACCCTTGTTCCAAGCTCGGCGTTTCGGGGTGACTGCGGGAAGTTGGACTCTTGGCATGATTTGCCCTCTAAACCTCCCTCCAAACCCAGACATCAGCACCGCGCTGACGCCGAGAGCTTAGCATCGGATTGAATGGCCGTTGTCCGAAAGCTCAATTGCGTAGTATCTCTTCAGGTGCATTGGGCTGCAACCAGCCCATTTTAACGGATGTTGCGAAATTCACTAAATTCGGCTTGGTGAAGTGGTCCTTGCGATATTTTTTTAAATGTCCGGTTTCTTCTCCGCCACGGGACATTCAAATTCGAGCAGATGCAGCAATTTCCACGCTGCGAGCGCGCGCAGCAGGAAAACCGAATTCACACAATGGGGCTCCAAGCCGACCTTCGCTAAATGCAAAGGACCCCGGCGCGTCCGCCGAGGCCTTCCCTTTCCCAAACCAAAACGCGCTTACAGCAGCGCCTTGGCCTTCTCCACCACAACCTCTGCCGTGATCCCGAACTTCTCGAACAGCACGCCAGCGGGCGCAGACGCGCCGAAATCGTCCATGCCCACGAAGTCCGCCTTGTTCCACTTGCCCCGCTCGCCGACGAGCCAGCGGTCCCAGCCTTGCCGTACGGCGGCTTCGATCCCGATGCGAACCGCCCCTGCGGGCAACACCCGGCGGCGGTAGGCTTCGTCCTGCTGCGCGAACAACTCCATGCACGGCATCGACACGACGCGGGTGCCGATCCCGGCGTCTTCCAGCGTTTTGCGCGCCTCCAATGCCACGGACACTTCGGACCCGGTGGCGATCAGGATCACCTGCCGTTTCGCCTCGGCCTCGGCCAGCACATAGGCCCCTTGCGCGCTCATGTTCTTGAGCTTGTGTTCGGTGCGCACAGTGGGGATGCCTTGCCGGGTGAGCGAAAGGACCGAGGGCGTTTCGTGGGACGACAGCGCCAGTTCCCATGCCTCGGCCGTTTCCACCGCATCCGCCGGGCGGAACACATGCGTGTTGGGTGTCGCGCGGCTTATGGCGAGGTGTTCGACCGGCTGGTGGGTCGGCCCGTCCTCACCAAGGCCGATCGAGTCGTGCGTCATGACGAACACCGTCGGGATTTTCATCAGTGCCGCGAGCCGCATCGCGGGGCGCGCATAGTCGGTGAAGCACATGAACGTGCCGCCATAGGGGCGGATGCCGCCGTGCAGCGCCATGCCGTTCATCGCCGCGGCCATGCCATGTTCGCGGATGCCCCAGTAGATGTAGCGGCCCGAGCGGTTGTCGATGTCGAACACGCCCATGTCGCCCGTCTTGGTGTTGTTGGAGCCTGTCAAGTCAGCCGAGCCGCCCACGGTTTCGGGCATGACCGGATTGATGACCTCAAGCGTCTTCTCGGACGCGGCGCGGGTCGCGAGTTTGGGTGCCGCCTCGGACATCTGTTTCTTGAACGCCTTGATGGTGGCGGACAGTTTCTTGGGCACCTCGCGCGCCAAAGTCCGGTTGAAAAGCGCCTGCTTGTTGGCCGAAATCCCGGCAAAGCGGTCTTCCCATTCGGCGCGGGCGCTCGCGCCGCGTTTGCCGATCTCTTCCCAGGCTGATTTTACGTCGGTGGGCACATCAAAGGGGCCGGTCGTCCAGCCATAGGCGGATTTGGCGGCAGCCATCTGGTCGGCATCCGTCAGCGCGCCGTGGCCTTTGGATGTGTCTTGTGCTGCATGCCCAAGCGCGATGTGCGTCTTGCAGGCGATCATCGTGGGCTTGTTCTGGCCCTTGGCCTTGGTGATGGCCGCATCGATTGCGTCGGGGTCGTGCCCGTCGACCTCGATCACGGCCCATCCGGCGGATTTGAAGCGTTGGGGCTGGTCGGTTGCATCCGACAGGGTCACGGGGCCATCGATGGTGATGTTGTTGTTGTCCCAGAACACGATCAGCTTGGACAGCTTGTGCCGGCCTGCCAGCGTGATGGCCTCCTGGCTCACGCCTTCCATCAGACAGCCGTCACCGGCGATGACATAAGTGTGGTGGTCCACCACCTTCTTGCCGAAACGCGCGCGCAGAATTTCTTCGGCCATGGCGAAGCCGACGGAATTGGCGATTCCCTGACCCAGAGGGCCGGTGGTGGTCTCGATGCCCGAGGCGTGGCCGTATTCGGGGTGGCCCGCGGT
The DNA here is from genome assembly GCF_947494755.1 of uncultured Tateyamaria sp. Classification (GTDB taxonomy): domain Bacteria; phylum Pseudomonadota; class Alphaproteobacteria; order Rhodobacterales; family Rhodobacteraceae; genus Tateyamaria. Next base: position 9,062 of record NZ_CANLVZ010000033.1, on the reverse strand, counting down.
GATCGCGCCCCATTGGCGGAAATCGCGCAGCTGCTGGATCGTCATGTCGGCGTAGCCTGTGAGGTGCAGCAGGGAATAAAGCAGCATGGAGCCGTGGCCGGCCGACAGGATGAAACGATCCCGGTCGGGCCAGTTGGGGGCAGAGGCGTCGAATTTCAGGTGCTTTTCGAACAGGACCGTGGCGACATCCGCCATGCCCATCGGCATGCCCGAATGGCCGGAATTGGCTGCGGCCACGGCGTCCAATGTGAGGGCGCGGATGGCGGTCGCTTTGGACCAGTGATCAGGATGGGCGGTGCGAAGGGCGGTGAGGTCCACGGGGTCAGATCCTTTGGGCAAGACGTTTTGAGGCTGCATATCAGCCAAGGCCCAAAGATCAAGGCGATCTCGCCGCGCGGGCTAGGTGGGGACCGGGACCCAAGCAGGAGCCAATGCGCACTTCAACGCCGCCCTGCAAGTCCCTGATCGCAAAGGGGGCGCATTTCGCAAATGCATTGGCTAGACTGGTGTCCAACCGCATCTTGCAGCGATTCGCATCGGTGCGTGCGGAAAAGACTTGGACGAGAAATTAACGAATTGTGCCAAAGGCACGGGGTAAGAGACGAGGGGACGGGCGTCGAGATGAGCGAGATTGATGCACTGCAACAACGGCTGACTGCCGCAATGGACCGGATTGCGACCCAGATGGGCGCGCTCGGGAGTGCGGGCGGGGGTGACACAGGCGCGCTTGAGGCCGCTTTGGAAGACGAACGGCTGGCCAATGCGCAACTGAATGAACGGGTGCGCAAACTGTCCGAAAAACAGGAAAGCGCCGCCCAGGCTGCCGCGGACGCCACCGCCGCCGCTCAGGAGCGGGTCGAGACGCTGGATCTGGAATTGCAGCGGTTGCGCAAGGCCAACGATCAGTTGCGCCAATCCAACGCGGCCCTGCGCCTGGCCAATGAAGAGGGCGTGGGCGAGCCGCATCTGATCAATAAAGCGATGATGGCCGAACTCGAAGCCCTGCGCGCCGCGCGGGCGGCAGATGTGGCCGAAGCCTCCAGCATCATAGGGGCCCTCGCGCCGCTGCTGGACGCCAAAGAGGAGGACGCCTGATGCCCGAAGTGACCATTTCCATCGGGGGCCGCCAATTTGCCGTGGCCTGTCAGGACGGCGAAGAGAACTACCTGCATGCCGCCGCCAAGATGCTGGATGACGAAGCGCAGGTGCTGGCCGATCAAGCGGGGCGGATGCCGGAGGCGCGAATGCTGCTGATGGCGGGGCTGATGCTGGCGGACAAGACCGCAAGCGTCGAGGACCGGATTTCCGAGGTCGAGGCAACGCTGGCCGAGCGCGAGGCCGAGTTGGAAGGGCTGCGCACCATGGGCGCGCCCGAGCCTGAGCGGATCGAAGTGCCCGTGATCCCGACGTCGGTGACCGAAACGCTGGCCGAATTGGCGGCGCGGGCGGAGGCACTGGCCGCAGAGGCCGAGGAAAGGACCGGATCCGCCTGAGCAAAACCCGAGGTGATCCAAAGGAAAGGCGGACCCAGAGACAGGGCCCGCCTTACGCTATCTTCGGTAAGGCGCACGTGTCGTGCGCCCGCCCGGATCAGCCGTTGGCCTCCCGGATTTTGTCCGCGGCGTCCTTGTCGTAGGTCACGCCATTTTCCTCGAACAACGTGTCCAACTCGCCCGACAGGGTCATTTCGGTGATGATGTCGCAGCCGCCCACAAACTCACCTTTGACATAGAGTTGCGGAATGGTGGGCCAGTCCGAAAACTCCTTGATGCCCGAGCGGATGTCTTCGTCGGCCAGCACGTTCACGTCCGAAAACTCGACACCCATATAGTTCAAAACGCCCGCCACGCGGCTGGAAAAGCCGCATTGGGGCATCGATTTCGTGCCTTTCATAAACAGCACCACGTCATTGGCCTGAATGGTCTCGGTGATGCGGGCGTTGGCGTCGCTCATGTCAGTCTTCTTTCTTGTTGTAGGCGCGGTGATAGCGCGCGGCATAGGTTTCATCTTCGGGCATCGGGGCCACGTAGGTGCTGGCGCGGCCCACACGCAGACCGTTTCGGCTGCGCACCGTGTTGACCCGCTCAAGCGCGTCGTTCTGGCGCGTGACCCGGTCGATCAGGTCCATGTCCATCGCCTCCATCCCAAGGGGAATGTCGCGAATTTGGTCCATCTCGGCCCGCCCCGGACGGCGCGCGGCCAGCGATTGGCGCGGCCCACGCCGAAAGGGGCGCATCAGGAGATCGACCCAAGCGGTCACGGGGCCTTGGTCGTCAGCGCGAGCGCGTGCAATTCGCCGTGGCTGCCATCCATCTTGCCCTTCAGCGCCTTGGTCACGGCCCGGTGCTGCTGCACCCGGTTCATATGTGCAAAGGATGCATCCACCACCTCGGCGGAATAATGATTCCCGTCCCCCGCCAAGTCGGTGATGGTGATCCGGGCATCGGGAAAACTCTCGCGGATCAACTCTTCGATCTCTTGGGCTTGCATCGGCATGGGGTGTCTCTCCGGGAACTGCTTGGTTCAGATTTAGGGCGGCAGGGGGGGCGGCGCAAGCATTTGCGCGTGCAACGGGCCTGTGCGCAGGATGGGCTTGTATCTGGCGGGGGCGGCGGACTACGATTCGGTCTGCCGCATTCCGCGCAAATCCTCACAGGACATGGCCCGCTATGACATCTCAGGAAACCGCCCCCGAACAGGCCCTCGCATGGGTGCGCGCCGGGCAGGGGGCTGCCATTGCCACCGTGATCGAGACTTGGGGCAGCGCCCCGCGTCGCGCAGGCGCGCAGATGGTGGTGTCGGGGGCTGGCGACATGATGGGCTCCGTCTCGGGCGGTTGCGTTGAGGGCGCGGTGGTTGTCGAGGCGATGGACGCGCTTGAGGACGGCGCGCCGCGCCTACTCGAATACGGGGTCAGCGATGGGGACGCCTTTGCGGTGGGCCTTGCCTGCGGTGGCACGATCAAGGTGCTGGTCGAACCCGTCGGAGCCGCCATGCCCGAGCAGATGTTGCAGGATCTTGTGGCGTCCCGTGCGGCGCGCACCCCGGTTGCCTATGTGGTCGACCTCGACACGTGGGCGCGCCGCCTTGACACGTCAGGGCATGACAGCCGCTTTGCTGCGGACCGCACAGGGGTGGACGAGGACGGGCGCACCTTTGTGGCCATTCACAACCCGCCTTTGCGGCTGGCCGTGGTTGGTGCGGTGCATATTGCCCAGGCCCTTGTGGCGATGGCGCGGATGGCGGGCTATGATCCTGTGGTGATCGACCCGCGCGAGGCCTTTGGCTCTGCCGCCCGCTTCCCGGGTGAAAGGGTCATCGATGACTGGCCGGATGAAGCGCTGGCCGAGGTCGGCCTTGATACCCGCACCGCCCTCGTCCTGCTGACCCACGATCCCAAGCTTGACGATCCGGCACTTCATCTCGCGCTGAACTCGGGGGCGTTCTATATCGGCGCGCTTGGGTCGCGGCGCACCCATGCCAAGCGGGTGGAGCGGCTGGAGGATGCGGGGTTTGCGCCCGAACAGGTCGCCCGCATCAAGGGGCCTGTGGGTCTCAACATCGGGGCCGCCAGCCCGGCAGAGATTGCAGTGTCGATCCTGGCCCAGATGATTGAAACGCTGCGGATGGCCAAATGATCTTTGGCCCCGTGGAGACGGCTGCGGCAGCGGGCGCGATACTGGCCCATTCCATGCCGGTGCCGGGCGGGCGCATTCCAAAGGGAACGACGCTGACCCCGGATCACCTGCGCGCCTTGGCCGAGGCGGGGTATGATCAGATCGTTGTGGCGCAGCTGCAACTCAGTGATGTGGAGGAAAACACGGCCGCCGCCCGTCTGGCCGCCGCCTTCGCGCCGACGCCCGAGCACGCGGGGCTGCGAATTAGTGCCGCAGGCGCAGGGCGCGTGAACCTTTACGCCACGGGTCCCGGCGTTGTCCGTCTGAATGTCGAGGCCGTGGATCGCGTCAACGCAGTCGATCCGATGATCACCCTCGCGACCGTCTCGCCATGGCACCGGGTCGAGGCGGGTACGATGATCGCAACGATCAAGATCATCTCTTACGCGGTGCCCGAAACGGCCCTGATCGCGGCCTGCGCCGCTGCACCGGGTGCGATTTCAGTGGTCCCTCCACAGTTTCAGACGGCCACGCTGATCGAAACGCAGGTTGGTGAGGCGACGCCAAACACCAAAGGGCGTGATGCACTCACGGGCCGTTTGGATCGCCTTGGGCTGACCTTGAGCGGTCGGTGCGTGGTGGCCCATGAGGTCGAGGCGTTGGCGCACGCGGTTGCGCAGGCCTCGGGGCAGGTGGTCTTTGTGCTGACCGCGTCGGCGACATCAGATACGTATGACGTGGCCCCCGAAGCGCTGCGCGCCGCGGGAGGGCAGGTCACCGCCTTTGGCCTGCCGGTCGATCCCGGTAATTTGCTGTTCTTTGGCCAGATCGACGCGCGCCCTGTCATCGGCTTGCCGGGCTGTGCCCGCTCGCCCGCGCTTAACGGGGCGGATTGGGTGCTCGAACGGCTGATCTGCGGCATCGCGCTTGGGCAGCAAGACATCTCGGCCATGGGGGTTGGTGGTTTGCTCAAGGAAATCCCGTCCCGGCCTCGTCCGCGCAGCGCGTGATGGTCGCGCCGCAACACCTGCACGGCATCTAACCGCCTGCACAATCTTGCGAATTGGAGAGAGGCGCAAAGTTTTAGGTTCTCAACTGCGAGACACCATGCTTAACTCCGATCCAAACCGAATAGACAAAAAGGGGAGGATGCTATGACACAGGTCAACATGACCGTGAACGGAAAGGCTGCGTCTGGCGACGTGGAGGGGCGCACGCTGTTGTCGTCATTCCTGCGCGATCAGCTGAAATTGACGGGCACCCATGTGGGATGTGACACGTCCCAGTGCGGGGCCTGTGTCGTGCACGTGGACGGCGTGGCGGTGAAATCCTGCACGATGCTGGCGGCTGAGGCGGACGGCGCAGAGGTGGCAACCATCGAAGGTCAGGCCAATCCCGACGGCTCGCTGAACGTGATCCAGCAGGCCTTTCAGGATCATCACGGGCTGCAATGCGGCTTTTGCACGCCGGGCATGGTGATGAGCACGGCGGCCTTGTTGAAAGACAACCCCAAACCCACCGAGACCGAAGTGCGCGCCTATCTCGAAGGCAATATCTGCCGCTGCACGGGATACCACAACATCGTCAAGGCAATCATGGCCGCGTCCGGTCAGGATGCCGGCGCGATTGCCGCAGAATAACAACGCGAATTCCTCGGCCCGGACATCCTTTCGGGCCGATCGTCAGCAGGCGCGCAAACAGGCGTGCCGCGCCAACAGGGAGGAATAGATATGCCAAAAGATGGTGGAATTGGTGCCAGCAGCAAGCGGCGCGAGGATGTGCGGTTTCTGACAGGGGTCGGAAACTACACGGATGATATCAACATTCACGGACAGGCGCATGTGTTCTTCCTGCGCTCTGATATGGCGCATGGAACGATTAACTCGGTCGATACATCAGCAGCGTCCGGCATGCCCGGTGTGGTCCAGATCTTTACCGGGGCGGATTTCGAGGCCGTCGGTTCGATCCCCTGCGGCTGGCAGGTGACGGACAAGCACGGCGAAGTCATGCAGGAACCGCGCCATCCCGTGCTGGCCCATGGCAAGGTGCGCCATGTGGGTGAACCCATCGCCGCCGTTGTGGCCGAGACGCTGGAACAGGCGCGTGATGCCGCCGAGGCGATCAAGCTTGATATCTCAGAACTGCCTGCCGTGGTGGACATGAAGGATGCGCTGAAAGAGGGTGCCACCAAGGTCCACGACGATCTGAACAACAACCTGTGTTACGACTGGGGCTTTGTCGAAGAGAACAAGGCCGCGACCGACAAGGCATTCGAGGACGCCGCCCACGTCACGACGCTGGAACTGGTCAACAACCGGCTCGTCGCCAACCCGATGGAGCCGCGCGTGGCGGTGGGCGATTATGCCCGTGGCACCGATGAGCACACGCTTTATACCACCTCGCAGAACCCGCACGTGATCCGCCTGTTGATGGGCGCCTTTGTGCTTGGCATCCCCGAACACAAGCTGCGCGTCGTGGCACCTGATGTGGGTGGTGGTTTTGGAACCAAGATCTTCCACTATCAGGAAGAGGCGTTTTGCACATTCGCCGCCAAGGCTTGCAACCGGCCTGTGAAATGGACCTCGTCCCGCTCAGAAGCGTTCGTGTCGGACGCCCATGGCCGCGATCACGTGACGAAGATCGAACTGGCGCTGGACGCGGACAACAACTTCACCGCACTCCGCACCGAAACGCACGCCAACATGGGCGCGTATCTGTCGACCTTTGCACCATCGGTGCCCACATGGCTTCATGGCACGCTGATGGCCGGGAACTACAAAACCCCGCTGATCTATGTGAACGTGAAGGCGGTGTTCACCAATACCGTCCCGGTGGACGCCTATCGCGGGGCAGGCCGCCCCGAGGCGACATTCCAGCTTGAGCGTGTGGTGGACAAAGCCGCGCGCGAGTTGGGCGTCGATCCGGTCGCGCTGCGCCGTCAGAATTTCATTACCGAGTTCCCTTATGCCACACCCGTGGCCGTCGAGTATGACACCGGCGACTATCACGCCACGATGGACAAACTTGAATCGATGATCGACCGCGATGGCTTTGCTGCGCGCCGTGCCGAGAGCGAGAAGAACGGCAAGCTGCGGGGCCTTGGGGTCAATTGTTATATCGAGGCGTGCGGGATCGCGCCCTCGAACCTCGTGGGCCAGTTGGGCGCACGTGCGGGGCTTTATGAAAGTGCGACCGTGCGGGTGAACGCGACCGGTGGGCTGGTTGTGATGACCGGCAGTCACAGCCACGGGCAAGGGCACGAGACGTCGTTCGCCCAAGTCGTCGCCGACATGATCGGCATTGATGAAAACATGGTCGAGATTGTGCATGGCGACACGTCCAAAGTGCCGATGGGCATGGGCACCTATGGCTCGCGCTCGCTTGCGGTGGGTGGATCGGCCATGGTGCGTGCCACGGAGAAGATCATCAACAAGGCCAAGAAGATCGCCTCCCACCTGCTTGAAGCCTCCGAAGGGGATATTGAGCTAAAGGATGGCGCATTCTCGGTCGCGGGCACGGACAAGTCCGTGGCCTGGGGAGATGTAACCCTGGCGGCTTATGTGCCCCACAACTACCCGCTTGAGGATATTGAGCCGGGTCTGGAAGAGACGGCCTTTTACGATCCGTCAAACTTCACATATCCTTCAGGGGCCTATGCATGTGAAGTTGAAGTGGATCCCGACACCGGCAAGGTCACCATCGAACGCTTTGCAGCGGCTGATGACTTTGGCAATATCGTCAACCCGATGATCGTGACCGGGCAGGTCCATGGCGGGCTTGCGCAGGGGATCGGGCAGGCGCTGCTTGAAAACTGTTCCTATGACGAGAACGGCCAGTTGCTGAGCGCGTCCTACATGGATTACGCGATGCCACGGGCCGATGATCTGCCGATGTTCGATGTGGATCATTCCTGTCAGACGCCGTGCACCCATAACCCGCTTGGGGTGAAAGGCTGCGGAGAAGCGGGCGCGATTGGCTCGCCCCCATCGGTTGTGAATGCGGTGGTCGATGCGCTGCAATCGGCGGGCAAGGATGTCACCCATATCGACATGCCGCTGTCGCCCGACCGCGTTTGGGCTGCGATGCAATAGGATGAGAATGCGGGACTGGGGCGCTGCCCCAGACCCCGCGGTTTATCTGGCGAATTGAAGATGGATCATTGCGCCAAGAAGAAGGACTGAGAGATGTATAATTTCGAATTTGAAAAGCCCGAGACGGTTGCGGATGCGGTCGCTGCATTGGGGGCAGAGGATGCGCAGGCGCTTGGTGGCGGCCAGACCCTGATCCCGACGTTGAAACAGCGTCTTGCCAGCCCCAGCACCTTGGTGAGCCTCAAGAACATCGCCGAGATGCAGGGCGTGTGCAAAGGCGATGACGGATCGATCTGTATTGGCGGGGCGACAAATCACGCCACTGTCGCAGCCGAAGCGGGCGATTACCCGGCCCTGGCCGAAACGGCAGCCCACATTGGGGACCCTGCGGTGCGCAATCGTGGCACCATCGGCGGATCACTGGCCAATAATGACCCTTCTGCCTGCTATCCTGCGGCGGCACTGGCCTCTGGTGCCACTATTGTCACCAACAGCCGCGAGATTGCCGCAGATGACTATTTTCAGGGCATGTTCACCACGGCACTGGAGGAGGGTGAGATCGTCACCGAGGTTCGCTTTCCCGTTCCTGAAAAGGCCAACTATCAGAAGTTCGTTCAGCCGGCGTCACGGTTTGCATTGGTGGGGGTTTTCGTCGCGAAGTACAGCGATGGCGTGCGCGTTGCCATTACCGGTGCGTCCAATGACGGTGTGTTTCGGTGGGCCGAGGCCGAGGCGGCCCTGTCCGCCAATTTCGCGCCCGAGGCGCTCGACGGTCTGAGCCTGAGTGGCGATGATATGATCAGCGATCTCCACGGCACCGGTGCCTATCGCGCGCATCTGTGCGGTGTGATGACCAAGCGCGCGGTGGCGGCTGCGGCCTGATCTCTCTGACGATCTTGCATCTTTGAAAAGCCCCGTTTGCGCGGGGCTTTTTGCATGTTCGGGGTGTGCGACCGGAACCAAGACCGATTGTCGCACGTTGGTTAGGGATTCAGTTGTGAGGAAGATCAGATATGAACACGTTCAGAAACTCGACCGCGATACTGGCATTGGCGGCTGCGCTGGCGGCCCCGGCGGCACTGCAGGCGCAAACGGCTGAGGGTGAAACGACGGACCCGCAGGAAGTGTTGGACGCGCTGGAAGAGACGGCGGAGGCGGCTGAAGCCGCATCTGAGGAGGTGCTGGACGAAGCGGCGCTTGAGGCGGAGATCGAGGCAGCCAAACAGGCGGAATTGGCAGCTGAGGCGGCGGAGCAGGCCGAGTTGGCGGCGCAGGCAGCGGCTGAGGCCGAAGCGGCGGAGCAGGCCGAGTTGGCGGCGCAGGCAGCGGCTGAGGCCGAAGCGGCGGAGCAGGC
>NZ_CANLVZ010000032.1 GCF_947494755.1 uncultured Tateyamaria sp. | reverse complement strand
GTTTCAGTCCCATGGTTTATCTCCTTTGTTGCAATAAATGCTATCAAAGGAGCGGCATCAAACCGCGACACGTCCAAACTCGATGCTGGCCAGCGTATAGCGCGGGCCGCTCTTGGAGCCTTTGCCGAACTTGCGTTCATACTCGCGCCACTTGCGGCGGGACCAGGCCTTGAGGTCACGTTGCGAGACCAGGCGCGCACCGCGCACATGCTCTTCGTTCTTAAGGGATCGGCCGACCAGTGCGAAGACACCCAGGACCAATGCAAACGCAATACATGTTGGAAGCAGCGCCAGAAATGCAAACTGTTTGGCGTTCGCATTGTAGCGCATGTAGAGATCGCGCATCTCGGCATCGGCATAAATCTCACCAGCCGAGCGCGTGACCTGCCGACCTGTCAGATCGACATATGTGATCTGACGCGCTTCGCTGCCTTTCTGCTCGACGTTGAATTGCGCGACCCAATAAAAGCCCGTGAGACGGACCTTATCCAGCTCGTAGTTCTGAACCACGAACCAGCCGAACGTCACAGTGAAGACGAAGGCGGCGACTGCAATGGAGTAGCGGATCACTTGCGTGGCCATGCGGGTCCAGTGCTGGGTGGTCTGACCACCGCGGACAAATTGTGTGGGACGGCTTGTGCGCATGTGGGTTCTCCGTGCTGAGAGCGGACAAAGGGGTATCGTGCGCGTTCAGCCGGGGCTGAGCGCGGGGGTGATCCGGGTCACGTGTAAGGTTTGTTATGGTATATTATGGCAGCAGTACTGACCTGCTTGGAGCAGCCAAATCACTGTTACGGAGGTGCTTCACATCTCGCGGGCGTTGCGCCGCACGCTACAAAAGCCTTAGTCTGCACGACAGGCTTGGAAAATTGATCCCGACTTATTATATGTATGTTTAATTGATGAAACTGGCTTGGGATGAAGGCAAACGGCAGGACACTCTGCGCACCCGCAAATTGGACTTTGCCGATGTGGCGCATATCGACTGGGATACAGCCATCATCTTCGATGATGAGCGGCGTGACTACGGAGAGCATCGTCAGGTTGTGCTTGGGAAGCTGCGGGGTCGATTGGTGGTCGTCGCATTTACGGAGCGCGAGGGCGTAATCCGGGTGATTTCGATGCGCAAGGCCAACAGCCGCGAAGGAAAAATCTATGACACGTTCTGAACGAAAACCTCTGGTGGACGCTGACGGCGAGGTCCGCGAAATCACCAAAGACGATCTGAAGTTTGCGCGTCGCGGCCGCCCACCCATGAAGGAGGGAGAGCGCAAGGAGCGCACCACGATCCTGCTGGACCCGGACGTCTTGAGCAGCCTCAAGGCTGACGGCCGGGGTTGGCAGACACGAGCCAACGCGCTGTTGCGCGAGGCTTTGGGCCTCGACGCTGTGCGCAAGTGAAGAGGTCTGGGTAGAGCGGACCTCATCTCAGTGATCCCGCGTTGAAGATCGGGATGAGGGCACGACCACAGCATCACGCATCGCTTGCGCCCTTTGATCGTGTAGCCGGCGAAGGCACGTTGAACATCCGTTTCAACTCGGCATGCCACTCATCCGGGCATTTCGGCAAATGCCCGACATCGATCAACAGAAGTATCGTTGCAACAATCGTCCAGCGGCTGATTAAGGAACGGTCAGTCTCTGTCTCAAACGCAGCGTGAAGCATGAGACGCGGAAACCCATCGACGTCGATCCTTTTGCGAATAAGACTTGTAAAGGTATAGAGCGGTGAGATGTCCGTGTCTGGGCCGACATCCGAGTACCCGGCAACAAGCGTTGCCCAGTGCTCGCCGGGATGAGGAAGCAACTTGCAATGAGCCAGCGCAAGGAATGCCGCAACCACAGACCTTGAAAGACAGACACAGGATCCATTAGCGCCGTTGTACAGTGTCAGGACGGTATCAAGGCAAACGTCATTGTCATCAGCCATGTGCTCGTCCTCAGCAAATTGGTGGTGGGATCCAAGCAGTGTCATCTCAGCACCCCTTCCCGACCTTGGCGCGCTCGAGGTTGGCAGCACGCTCCTGAAGGGCGAGCGCCTCGTTCAGAGCACGGCCATCCTCGGGACTTCCGTTTGCGCGGACACCATTGGCCGCCATACCGGCGGCACCGACGGCCGTGCTGGTATTGCGAATGCCGTTGACCGAGCCTGCATTTGCGATTGCACCTGCACCGAGGATGGAGATGCCGGTGTTGATCATCCCTTTCTGGATGTTGCGCTTGCGTTGCACGGCGCGCTGCGCCTGGTCGATCTCGGAGAGGCGCGCGTAGATCGAGTTCAGTTCACCGGCGATTGATGCACAGCTGAGTGACAGATCAGCCTCGGAGGGCTGTGATTGCGCCGCGCGTTGGACACCCGCTATCGCATTCAGCGACTGACTCGCCCCGAGGACTTGTGACTGGCCTGAATCGCAAGCCGATAGTGCGAGGGCTGAGATGCCAAGAAGCGCTGCACGAAGGGTATTTTGAGTTTTTGTACAATGCGTTGTCATGCGTTCATTCTCCTTTGGATGAAGTATCGGTTTGGGCCGGGATGGGCTGTGCCAGAGCGACAAGCTGCGCGCGTCCGGCAGCGCCACGAGAGATCCCGCTCGGTCCGATAAAGGCAGGGGTGCCGCGCACACCCATTGTGCGGGCAAGATATGCGGACCGCTGAAGCTGCTCGGCGATGGAAGGATTCTTGGACGCTTCCGTGACGGCGGTGCCGTCCAGCCCAAGAACATCGAGGATGCGCAGAACAGTAGCGGGGTTGGCGTTTCTGTCTGCTAGCAGGATGCTATCAGCAAAGTCACGGTACGTGTCTTCGCCGTAGAGCGCTTTGACGGCCAGCGCCATTTCAGCGGCGTAGGTGCTGTCTTCGCCCAGGATCGGAAACTCGACCACGACCAGCTGCAAGTCAGGATCAGCGTCGCGCACAGCCGTCACATCTGGATGGACACGGCGGCAATAGCCGCAGTTGTAGTCCTGAAATTCGATCAGGATGGGCTTGGTCCGATCAAGGCCGACGAAGAGCTCATCCGCGTGGCGCGCGATAAGCTCGCGGTCCTTGCTGGACTTTTCTGCCGCCTGTTCTGCCTCGAGGACGGAGAGCACTTCGAGAATGATCTCAGGGTTCCCGATCAGAGCGCGACGGACGGCATCGACAAATTCAGGCGTGACCTCGGCAGGAGCCGTGACGTCCGGGATTTGGGATACCGGCACCACGTTCTGCGCCCCAGCCTGTGGGCCCCATGTGAGGGCAAGGCCCACAGTCAGGGCCGCAAACGAGGTGCCAAGTGATCCATCAAAACCAAAATATCGCATATACGTCTCCTTCAGGCCGCGTGTTCGCGCGGAAATTGCATTGTGGTGATGTTCGTGCTACGTTCGATCTCCAAACGAGAGGATCGAAAATGACGCGCCTGCGCCGCTATAGTCTTGTGCTTGCCTACTTCGCCGGGTTCTTCGGCGTTGTTGAGCTTCAGGAAAACGGAGTAATCACTTCCGAGGTGCCGGCGGTAGCTTTTGCGGTGGCGGGGTTTGTTTGGCTGTTCGCTTACATCTGGCAGAACCGTGGTCGTGGTAGCGAAAACCAGAGTGACGATAATGCTGCGTGTACTAACTGGCTCCATGACGTTCGAAACCCTAAGTATTTCAACATGGGTCCTGGTTCTCCCAGCTTTCGAGATCGCTAACTGCATCACTGGCGTTTCTTTCCGCTGAAAATATTCCCACCGATCTCAATGTCTGGGGCGCCGCGTTCAGCCTGCACCTCAGACCACCAGCGAGGCACGCTGTGCTTCTGGATCCCCTTATCGATGTAGGCCTGCATGCCTTCGGGCGAGTAATAGTGTGCGCTCGGTCCGCCCGACTTCGCGCAACGCCACGGCCAAGGCATTCTGGCGCGGGTAAGAAGCCAGTTTACGCATGATTTGACTGGGCTGGATTGCTCCAGTTTCCATGGTCACGGCGATCCTTAGAGTATCTTCCCAGTGATCGCGGATCAGATTTTCACGCACTTTGCCGCCGATCAGGCTGCGCAAGTTCTTGGGCGCGGCGGCAGGGTCGAAGAGGAAGAGCCGCTTTGACGGCAAGTCGCGGATGCGTGGCACGAACTGGAAGCCGAACAACGATGTCAGCGCGAATGTGTGATCGGTGAAGCCGCCAGTGTCCGTATATTGCTCTTTGATCTTCCTGCCCGCATCCGTGGTGAGCAACCCATCCAGGATGAACGGCGCTTCGTTCACGGTGGCTGGGATTCTCTGGGAAGCGAACGGGCCAAACTGATCAGACACGTGGGTGTAGGCCTTGATGCCCGGATCGTTGCCGTACTTTGCGTTGATCAGGTTCATGGCCTCGCCCTGCCGCGTGGTCGGGAAGAATTGCCCATCACTGGAAGCGGTCTCACCAAGCCCCCATAGACCCGCCATCGGCAGATCGCTTTGCGCCTCAACGACCATGGCGAGGGCTTGATTGATAGCGTCGCTGACAATGTGCCACTGCGAGATGCGCTGAAGCTGCCAGTATCCATGGCTGTTTGAAGCCTCAGCCATCTTGCGCAGGCCCAGGTTCAGCCCTTCGGCCAGGAGCACGTTCATCAGCCCAAGCTTGTCGGAACAAACAGCACCGGTGCGGAAGTTGGTGAAAGCATCGGTGAAACCGACCTCGGCATCTACAGCAAGCATGATATCTGTGATCCGCGCCTCGGGCATTTGCGCATAAAGATCGAGCACGAGCTGATCGGCTCCCTCCGGCACACTCGGAGGCAAACGGTCGATTTTCAGCGCACCCGCCTCGATGCTGGCGTGTGGCAGCAGCCCTTTGCTTGCCGCGCGGCCCAAGGTTTTCACGGCCTCGACCACCTCTTGTTTTTTTTTGGGTAAGCCATGCGTCCACGTCGAGGGGTGCCGCCAGCCTTGTACTGGTGGGCAAGGCGGATGCAGGCACCAGGGATTTAGACTGATCGCCAAACCGCTCTGAATGCGCCAGCCATATATCACCAGAGCGGAAGGCATCGCGCAGGTGGAAGAAGACAGCGACCTCCCACATCCTGATATCATCAGCCTTCAGGTGCCGATGCCACTTTGAAGTTTTGCGCAGGAAGCCTTTGGGCTGATCGTGCCCGGTGGTCTTGTCACGGATCAGATGCGCCGCTTTCAGCAAAGGTGCACAGACCGGTGCGGCCTCGATCTGCAAAACGCGCAACATGCGCGGGACATAGCGCCGGAACCGGCCCCATCCGCCAGTGACATTGGCAACTGGATCGGCGGCCATGGTGCTGGTCAATTTGCCGGCCACGGCAACCAGGCTTTCCAGTTCCGGCCACTGGATCACTGGCTCAAGCGGTTGATTGTCACCATGTGCCACCAAAAGAGACATGCCCATATCCTTGAAAGACAAGAGCGTGTCTCGGATGCTGGCTTGGGCATCATCAATCCGGGCATCGGCCAAGCGTTTGGCTTCGCGCCAAGTGCGTCCCACAATCCGGTCATGGGTTTCAACAAGAGCGTCAGAGATAGCAGCCTGCCATTCCAGGGCACACACGCCCATGATGGCATAACGGCGGTCATCGGAGAGGTCGCGCAATGCATCCGCAAAGTATCGTTCGCCGTGGCGGCGCAGGCGTTTGATCTTGTGCAATGGAATGTCGGCCACGAGATCGGCTGGCAGCTCAAGCTTTTGCAGGCGTTCCAGCCGATCCAGAAGCTGATTGGCAGCGCGTGAGTTGTTGCCCACATCGAATTGGCGCAGCCACACGAAGCGCGTTAGCTGGTCGGTGACCATGTCGTCCAGAAGCGCATCAAGACGCTGCCGCATTCGATCATCCAGCCGTCCAGCAATGACGGCATCGATCCGCCGTTCGGCAGCTACCAGCATCTCAGCACAGAGACGCTCTATGGTGCTGATCCCTGGCAAAATGATCTGGGTCTCGCGACACCGGGCGACCAAACGTTCCGCAAGGTCGAGATTGGACGTGGCGTGGAAGGCTTGATCCAAAAGCCATTGTCGGAGTTCTGCCGCACCACGACCCGTAAAGCTTTTGAAGCCGTAGATGTCACGCAATTGCGCCAGATGATTGTGGCGTGTTTCTTCCCGGCTGGCGTATCCGGCGAGATCACCCGCCTCGATCCCGATCTGGGTGGCCAGGAACCGCAATACCTCGATGGGGATGGTCTCACCCGATGCAAGCAACCGACCCGGATATCGCAAGGTACAGAGCTGGAGCGCGAAGCCCATTTTGTTGTGGGGGCGACGGCGCTGTTTGATCTGTTCAAGATCAACGTCATCGAGTGTGTAGTGCGCCTGCAGTCGGGCTGGGTCAGTTGGCAAATCTAAAAGGCGGGCCTGCTGTCGCTTGGTCAGAATGCTTCGTCTTGGCAAAATACGTCCCTCTTGATCAAATGGCTAAAAGGGACAATAATCAGGTCAGTAAAAACAAGCCATTATGACCGCCCAAGCCACACCAGTTCAATTGGGACAGCAAACGTCCGCTTTATTGAAACGGGCCGTGATCTACGCGCGGGTCTCAACCTCTGACCAATCCTGTGAACGGCAGATCGCCGATCTGACCAATTTCGCCGCCCGAGCAGGGTACGACGTTCTGGACATTCACAAGGAGACGATCTCCGGCACCAAAACCAACCGCCACGCCCGCAACCAGGTGATGGACTTGGCTCAGGCCCGTAAAATCGATGCTGTTCTTGTCACCGAGCTATCAAGGTGGGGTCGATCCACCCAAGACCTTCTCGATACGTTGAACCAATTGGCTGGCTGGAACGTCTCCGTCGTCGCGATGTCCGGCATGACCTTCGAACTCGACAGCCCCCATGGCCGGATGATGGCCACTATGCTGGCAGGCATTGCCCAATTCGAACGCGACCTCATGAGCGAGCGCATCAAATCCGGCCTCGCCGCCGCCAAGGCGCGGGGCAAAAAACTTGGACGCCAACCTGGCCAACGCCCAAAGTCAGACCGCCTGGCCCCAAGGGTGATGGCGTTGATCGAAGAAGGCCGCTCCTATCGCTGGATCGCCCGCGACCTCGGCATTTCCAAAAATACCGTGCTGGCGATTGCGAAGAGAACACAAAAAATCGAAGTGGATAAGGCCTCATGAAAATTGGCTGCACCTGCGGCGGCATCATCGTTGATCAGACAGATAGCCTGCCAAACAAAGCCTACGTCATCAGTGACAGAGATTGGCACGCCTTCTGGGATCAAATCGAAGAGGCCATGAAGGCATCAGAAAAACATGGCTACAGCTATCAGTTAATCGATCAAATCGTGGACCCGAGCCAGCAGGCTTGGGAGTGTCAAGATTGCGGGCGGCTGTTCTTAACGAAAGATGGTTCAAATATGACTGATGTGTTCAGGCCGGATGATGGCCAAGCAAAGAAGGTCTTCGATAGATCAGGATTTGCGACGCGACCAACACCGCAAGAACCTTAGCGCAGGATTCCGCCCCTATCCGCAACTGACCCCCAGATCGCTGATCACAAGATCACACGCCTCGACGAACTCCTCCCCTGGCGTTACGCTGCTCAGGCAGCGTAACCGGCACCGCCCAACCTCAACAGGGCGGGTTCAACGGACGGGCACTAAACACCTTATCTCGGTGTCCCCGAAACCGGCAGCAAGCCAGATTGGCACTACATCGATCCGGGCAAGCCCCCGCAGAACGCCTTCATCGAGTCATTCAATGGCAGCCAGCGCGATGAGCTCTTGAGTGAGAAGATGTTCGACAGGCTGGAAGATGCGTGACGAAAACTGGCGCTACGACAATAACCATGTCAGGCCGCACTCATCGCTCGGTAACCAGGCGCCTGCAGTAGCGTGCCGGACGCTTGAGCAACTTGACGGCTCCGCGCCCGGCGCGCTTCGGCGGGAGCCTTGCGGGGGCAGGTCATCACAACCTTACCACTGGATGCGTAAACCTGCGGTCAACGATAACCCGTTGTTGTCACCTGAACTGTCGCTAATCGACGTGCGGTAGGATGCCTCACCATACACGGTCTTGTTTTCATCCCATGTCACAGACCCACCCAGCCCGATTTCAGCCCATGTCGTGTCGGAGCTTGAGCTTAGGCTTGTCGCACCTACATCGACCGAATTGTTGCCCGAGAAGTCATGCAGGATGTTACCGATAATGTACGCCTTTTCACGGTCGCCTGACCGCTCATCATTGTTCTCGTATTCGTAGGCGAGGCCAATACGGCCAAAGAGGCTGGAATTTGAGTCGAGATCAACACCGTTCCCTTGTGAATCGACAAAATCGGCACCATCAACTCTTCCCCAGTTCAGTTGTGCCTGGGGCACCAATGTGCCATTTTGGCTTGTCTCGTATCGTTGACCGATTTCGAGGCTAAGGGCATAGGCCGTAGAGTCTTCACTCGTGGCCAGCGACCCGGCACTGGAGGAAAAGAAATCCGTGGAAAGCCAGTTTATCTGCCCTTGGGCGTCAGCATAAAACCCGCCATTGCCATACCAGGTTGCCGTCAAGCCCAGGCCATAACCGTCGCTGTCGATGTTGCCTTCACCAGATATGTTGGACACCGACGCGTCTTGTGCGCCATATTGCGCAGTTATGCCAAAAACCCATCGTCCATCATCACGTAGCTCTGGCTCAAAGTCATAGCCGACCTGCAAACCCCATCCGTCACGATCAATTTTGGTCCCAGTGTTTGATTTCGTCTCAAGACGGTCACCGTGGAACCTGAGCCATGCGCCTTTGCTGGGTTCCAACGGGTCTCGGACCAGCTCTTTGCCAGCCCATTGGCGCTGCCCCACACGTTGTTCCAGCGTTGGCAGGCGATTGAAACCGAACAGAGTTGCCGGTGCAGCTTCGTAGACAGCTCCGGTTGCATTTACACTTGCTCCGGCACGCAGCACAAAGCTGCCGGCATCAAACGCTAAATTGTAGTCATAGGCACCGGCCGTGACAGGCCCAGTTGCAAGTCTAAATGCGGATGGGGCAACCGATCCGGCGACCGTTATGACTTCGACGTCGTTGCCCGTCGCGGTGTCCGGGTCCAGAACCGTGACGATGAGGTCGGTTGTCCCGCTCGCATCGCCCGAAATAGCGATCAAGTCGGCTGTGTCAGTGACAGTATCGACGTCGACAAGTATAGAACCACCGCCGGTGTAGTCACCGCCGATAGTCAAGACATCGCCAACAACGCCGTCCTGCGTGGTAATAACTCCACTGTTTTGTACATTTCCGGATACAGAATAGACGCCGGTGCCTGCACCTGTCCCCACAAATCGCGATGTTGTGTTGATTGTCATGTTGCCGGTCAAAGCGAACGCTCCACCACCGTCCAAGACTGCGCCACTGGTCAGAGCCAGTCCGGTTCCGGCGTCAGACCCAACCGTCAAAGCACCGTCCGTGATGTTCAAGGTTCCGCCCTGAACCGTCACAGTTTCCCAGTTGATGATATTTGCCCCATTGGCCGTCACGTTTGCGCCCGCCAAGGTCAGTGTGTCAATAAACCCATCTGCGGTACTGACATCATCGCCGCCATCAAGCACTTGTCCAGCATAGACAGACCCTGATACCATTGCGTCGTCGGACCCATTCTGACCAAAAAAGCCTCCGCTCAGGACCCCACCGCTCCAATTGAATGTGTCGTCACCATCAGCCGCCGCAGCCGCGATATCGTCACCATAGATACTACCGGTCAGCGTGCCGCCGGTCAGGTTTATCACGTCATTGCCAAGCCCAAGAACCGCATCACCCGTGACCGTTCCCGCCGTTGTGAGCGTTGCGTTTCCGGACGCTGCTGCTTCGTCTACCCCGTCGGAATCGACGTCACCATCTCGAATGGCGACCCCCGAGGTCGATCCGTCAAGTGTAGCGGCAGAAGCGATGTCGATTGTACCGATGCCGGACCCGATTGTATGGACTGCCGCGCCATTGCCCGCGCCTCCCGTCACAGTTCCACCCGAAATGGTGGCGATGTAGTTGCCAGTCCCATTATGCTGTACCCGCACTCCGTCCGCATTTGTGCCAGATGAAGCGATTGTGCCGCCCGATACGCTTGCCTGCGCCACTGCATTATTCGCCGCCTCGTCGTTGCGGCTCAGGATACCGTGCGCATTAGCACCGGAGGTGACCACCGATCCGCCGGTCAGTGTCGAAGAGGTCGCGCCAAGTCCGTCATTCCAAGCTACCAAACCATAAGAATCTGCTCCGGACGTGGTAACAGTACCAGTCGTCATGGTCGTGGACGCTAGCGCAGTGCTTGCTGCACCTGTGACGTTGGCAAAAGTCCCGCGCGCGTTTGCGTTCGTCGTGGTGATAGTCCCACCATCGACGTTGGCAATGGCGGCCCCAGTTCCGGCAGCTACGGCCTGAACACCAGCTCCAAACGTGCCCTGTGTATCAATAGTGCCTGCTTGGATGGTTGCTGTCGCAGCGCCAGAGCCAGATGTTCGGGCTTGCAAGCCGCGCGCGCCAGCACCAGCAGTATTGATGGTACCATTCGCAAGGGTCGCGGTAGCTGTCCCGGTGCCGTTGTTCTGGGCCCGCACGGCATCGCCGTTCGCCCCCGTTGTTGTGATACTGCCGCCTGTGACACTAGCCGCCGCAGCGGCTGAGCTTGCCGCATTATTGATTAGCGCCTCAACACCGCGAGCGTTCGTCCCTTGGGTATTGATCGTACCTCCCTGCAATCCAGACGTCGCCGCACCCAAGCCGTTATTTTGCGCGATCAGCCCACGCGCGTTGTTCGCAGTCGTGGTTACCGAACCATCAGCCATCGTTGTTGTCGCAGTTCCGGCTCCCGTCGCATTTGACACAAGCGCCAAGCCCCCGTGCGCAAAGGTGCCTCCAGTCATTATTGTTCCGTCCGCTATGCTGACGTTAGCATTCCCGGCCCCTCTGGCTTCGGCCTGAACCGCACGGGCACTGGCACCGGATGTTGTGACCGCTCCGCCAACCACGCTGGCCTGTGCAAGACCGGAACCATTGGTGTCTGTCGACAAACCACGACCATTGGCACCGGTCGTTGTGATTGTTCCAAAGGTCAAGGTAACAGTGCTATTCGCAGTGTTCGCGGCGTTTGTAATGGTGCTGTTCAATCCGAATCCACCACTACCGCCAGTCACCAGCGCACCACCGTCCATCGTAGCTGTGGCAGCACCCAGTCCAAGGTTCTGAGCGAAAACGGCGCGGGTGGCAGCTCCAGTGCCTGTATTAATCGTTCCCCCGGAAATGCTGGCCGTGGCCGTCTGAGTGTTGAGTGCATTGTCAATCGAAGCGACCGCGCCGTGTGCGAACTCACCATCCGTCGAAATGTTGCCACCTGTAACAGTGGCCGTCGAAACACCAAGACCGGCGTTCTGCGTTTCGATACCTCGCGCGCTGTCACCTGTCGTCGTGACAGAGCCACCACTCATACTGGTTGTAGCACTGGCCGTGGATGTTGTGTTTGTGATCGTGCTAATGGCACCATGCGCAAATTCGCCCGCTGTTGTGACGGTGCCACCGCTGATCAGGGTCGATGATGCACCAAGGCCAGAGTTGACGGACTGAATGGCCCGTGCGCTGGCCCCTGTAGTGTCAATGAGGCCGTCCGTCAGCGTGGCTGATGCGGTCGCAGTGCTTGCCGCGTTGTCGACTTCCGCCAACCCGGCATGAGAGAAAGACCCGGTTGTGCTTATGTTGCCTCCGTCAATTTGTACGGTCGCGGTGCCGGACCCAAGTGTACGCGCGGAGATACCTCGTGCGCTCTGACCTGTTGTCGTGATGGCACCGCTTCCCAATGTCGTAGCAACGTTTCCCGAACCCTCTGTGCGCGTTCGTATGCCGCTACGATCATCCGTAGATGTCGTGATCGAACCAAAAAGCGTGGCGTTGGTCGTCACATTTCCGGTATTGGCGGCAGTCCCGTTCACGAACACGCCCGGATCCTGAACGACTATCCCTCCATCGTTGAGTTCCAGAGTAAACTCTTCTGTTGGCGTGTACGTAATGCCGCCTGCAAAAGTCCCGGATGGGCAGCTGATCGTGGTTGGACCAGCAGCGTCCGGACCACATTCATTAGCCGCACGTGCGGGCGAAACTGAAACACCAATTCCAACCAAACCGGCGATAGAAGCCGTTCCAAGAAATGGGGCGCAACTTGCCACTTTACCTGCCACCTTGGTTAGGCGGCCTCCGCGCAGGCAAATGCACGCCCTCTTCAAGTTGTACATGGTTATTCCCAATCTTAATCAGCGGTATTCCGCTCATCGCTACCTCGCAAGAATATGATAGCAAAGGGGAATTGATCACTTTTTTTCCCAACATTGGTATTGTTGCTTTTGTAG
The DNA here is from genome assembly GCF_947494755.1 of uncultured Tateyamaria sp. Lineage (GTDB taxonomy): Bacteria > Pseudomonadota > Alphaproteobacteria > Rhodobacterales > Rhodobacteraceae > Tateyamaria. Next base: position 96 of record NZ_CANLVZ010000032.1, on the reverse strand, counting down.
CACTGAGGTGCCCCTAGGATCAGGACTCATAGGCAGTAAATGACGAGTGCGGCGAGGGCGATTGCTGACAGGAAGACCTTTGGGCATCTATCGTAA
>NZ_CANLVZ010000031.1 GCF_947494755.1 uncultured Tateyamaria sp. | reverse complement strand
TCTCTTCATCGTCTGTCTCCTCAGTTGGAGAACAGGCTAACTCTAAATGCCGGACTTTTCAGGGGAGCAGGTCAATCCGGTACGGCTTCGAGGCCCGAAGGGTCGTCAAAAACTGGATGGCCTTTTACAACATCGAGCGGCCACATTCCGCGCTTGATCGGCAGACGCCAGACGAAGCATATTGGACCGGCTTAGAAGAGCAAAAAGCAGCATGAAACCTAAACCCGATACACCTTAGAAACGCTGCAAACCTGTCCGAAAAGATGGGACCACTTCAATATGCTCGTCCTGAAACCGGACCAGATGCTGCGACCGCTGCAACAGCTCATCCTTATATTCGTTTAGGCAAGCGTCATCAAAGGTGGTTTGTGACCAGGAGGCTGAACAGCCTCGAGAGGGGCCGATCCAAAAATAAGAGTCTTCTGAACAAAGGAAATGAAAACGCCGTCATAGAACCTTGCAGAAGCCATCATGAAATGACATGACCTCGTCGAGTTTATTGACCTACGATGGTCGATATACTTGGTGATACTGTGTTCTGCCGGGAGCGCATTCACATATGGCTCTTGGCGATCGCCATGTAGATACGGAGACTTGCTAATGCTGCTTTCTAAACTGAGAAAAAAACTGGGTGCCAAGAACGGCAGGGTGAACGAACCAACGTCCAGCAGATCGGCAAAGAGCGGCGCTATTGCGCTCCAAGACCCTCTCGCGCAACGTATCTTGCCTGATCCCAAGTCGTCTGATGCCGAAGGCAATTCAAATACTGCGACGCAGCCCTCGGATGACGCTGAGATGCTGCTGGCTGTTCAGGCCCGTATCGACCGAGCGAAATCGTTCGGGATGGACGCACAAGCCTTCCTCGACCGGATCACGTTTGACGGGCCGGTGTCGCAGTCGGAAGTCCTTGAATGTCTGCGAACTTTTGGACTAGCGATTTTCCCCAGCATTTATGATGCAGAGCAACTGGTCGCGATCGAGTGTGAATACCAAGATCTGATCCAGAATGGTGCTGACCTCGCGCGCGATGTCGTGGCACGCGAGGATACGCCAGCCAATTCTTTCGCACTCTCACTGCAGCGAGACGCACTCACGGTCGAGCGTTTTCCAGAAACGACTGCCCTGTTCGGTTCGCGCAGCGTGGAAGAGATTGCTCAGAAATTTTTCGCGGGGCAGTCCTTTGACTACAACAGCGATCTATTTGTGCAATGGACAGATCATACTGATGTACCCGCTTCTGGGCCTTTGCACTGGGACAAACAGCTGACGTTGAAATCTTGGCTGTATGTGACAGATGCCACCGAAGGTCACGGTGCGATGCGCGCAGGTGTTGGTACCGCCGCATGGACGCGATACATTCGCGAAGATGCAATGTTTGATGGTGTTCCCTATCGTCAAATCGTCAACCAGATTAGAGAGAAGGGCTTTCCTGTTGTCTCGACCGGCGGACCAGCAGGGACATTCTTTCTTTTTGTGACCGATACTGCCCACGGTGCAACACCGGTCGATCCTGGAAAACGACGCAACATTATTCGTGCGCGGTCCCGGCCTCGCCGGGTCAAGCAGTGGGCGGCATGGGCTAGCAAGCTGTGACACGCCAGCCAGTCAACTTGGCAAATACACAGCAGTTAGAGGGCCATCTTTGAAGACCTATCGCAGGGATCTTGACGGGTTGCGGGCGATTTCCGTTCTGGCTGTCATTCTTTATCACGCCAAGTTCGAAATTTTTGGGCGGCCCCTACTACCAGGGGGCTTTCTCGGTGTGGATGTGTTTTTTGTCATCAGCGGCTACCTGATTTCGAAGATTTTGCTGCAAGAACTAAAGACGACGGGAAAGATCAGCATAGGCACATTCTATGATAGGCGCGTGAGGCGTATCTTGCCTGTCCTGACTGTGGTTGGATTATCGACAATTCTTTTTGCTTGGACGTCACTACTTCCAGAAGATTTTGTTGATCTGGCCGCGAGTATCATCGCGGCGTTGTTGTTTGTTTCCAATTTCTTCTTCTACTTTGAGACGACAGAATATGGCGCTGATGACGCATTGCTCGAGCCATTTCTGCACACTTGGAGCCTCGCTGTTGAAGAACAGTTCTACCTCATCTTTCCGCTCGTACTGCTCATTCTATTCAGGCACCAACGACCCAAACTGATTGTCTGGCTGCGCGTCATCTGCGGTGCGAGTTTCATGTTCGCCGTAATTTATGCGAAGGAAAATCCCGATCTAAATTTCTTCCTGCCATTTTCGCGCGCTTGGGAGCTGCTGTTGGGAACCTTGGTGGCGTATCGCGAAGTTCTGGGGTCTCAGGGGTGTCCGCGATCCGATAGGTGGCTGCTGGCGATCCCACGCTGGTTTTTTATCGGGGCGATTGTGGTGCCGCTGTTTTTGGTGCCGTCAATTGAGGGGCATCCCGGGCTGGTCACGCTACCTGTCGTATTGGGGACAGCCGCGATTTTGTTTGCAGGACCCACAACTGGGGCAGCAGGATTGACTATGACATCGCGCCCTGCAGTTGCTATCGGATTGCTCAGCTACTCGCTGTACCTTTGGCATTTTCCCATTTTCGCCTTCGGACGGGCCGCCAACTCAGCGCCAGAGACGTTTGACAAACTGATCTGGATCGCACTGACTGTGGTCTTGTCCATTGCGAGTTATTTCGTTGTCGAACGACCGTTCCGCAATCACCGCATAATCGGTCCCAAACTGGGTCTTGGCAGTCTGGTCGTATTGCCTGGGTTATTGATTGGTATGTGCGCAACCGTCCTATCCAGCAATGGGTTCCCTGAGCGTGTCCCCCAACAATTGCGGACCTTCAACGAGCCACCCGGCTATCGCTCGCTGGCCATCGACGGAAAGCGCTGTCACAACAAGGTAGAAGATTTTTGCCTATTTGAGATAGACGATGAGGCCCGAACCACGGTGATCCTCACCGGAGATAGCCATGCCGACAGTCTTGCCAATGATCTTTATGCCAAGCTGAAGCCACTTGATCTGCGCGGTTTTGGCCACCTAACATCGAGCGGCTGCCCGATCATTTTGGGCTTTTCAGTAGAGGGTAGGCAATATTGTCAGCCAGATGTCGTACTTGCAAGGTTGAAGTTCATAGAGGACATCGCTCAGGCGCGTCCGACGATCATCGTCTATTTTGCTCGTACGCCTGTTTATCTCACTGGTGAGCGTTTTGATGGCGGGCTAGGGCGTCGCGAAGAGGGCGCGGCCTTCAACCACCTCATAGATGGTGATCGCCAAGCAAACTTAGAAAATACACTGCAGCAATTGTCCGATGTTGGGGAATTGATTGTTGTCTATCCGATGCCTGAAGTCGGCCAACATGCTCAGCGCTATTTTCTCGAGCGCATTCATTTGGGTGTACCGGGCGAAATGCAACGGGTCATGACACAAGAACCTTTACACATAGACAGACATGTATTTGAGGCACGCGCTGCAAGTTCCTATGCTGTCTTGGATGGCCTTTCCATACCGGATGCCAATCGGATTTATCCGGAAGATTTTCTGTGTGACGCCCAGGCTTCCGGAATTTGCACAACTCATAGGTCTGGCCAATTGCTCTATACCGACAGCAATCACCCCAACTGGATACTGGCGGACGAGATGAACCGGAAAATCACCGCCCGCATCGCGGATCTTCTTCCAAAACTCTAATCACTGGGTGAGTGTTATCTGGCACCGCACTGGGCTAGGATCGCGTCATAGCCAGCCTTGACCTCAGCTGCGGCGGCCTGTCCCAGAGCCGAGGCACGATCCCGTCTTATCTGTCGAGCCTGACAGCTGAGATCAAGGTCATGAATAGTGGCGCAGATTTCGTCTAAGTCTCGCAGATGGCGGATCGCGCCTGATTTCAGCAGGTCGTCAAAGAACGCGGCACCTTCGTCCGCGCATACGCCTGCCGGCAGGCCGATATCGCAGGCATCATGGACGATCGTTGACATGTTGGTCAGAAGCAGATCCATTTGCATAAGCTGATTTTGCAACGGCAGACGGCTTGACTTCACAAGGTCGGCCTCATCGATTCCGAGTGTCTTGACGGCTTCGTCTTTGCGTCCCCAACCTATAGGATGCATCCGGAAGTGCCAGTCTATATCATTGCGCGTCTGCCGAAACGCATCCAAAATATGCGGCTGGATCAGTTTGTCACCCCCATATTGAAGCGCGACTAGAACTTGAGCGCGCCCAACAGGGGGCTGTTCTGATTGGTCAGACGAAAACCAGGCTCGCTCAAAAGCGGTCTTTGGATTTCCGCCGACAACGGTCCCGTGAGCCGGGGAGAGTGTGGCTGCAATTAAGTCTGCCGTCCGTTGCGACCAGCACCAGAAGACATCCGGCAATAGTTCGTACCCTCCGCGTGGCACGCGATGCCAATTGGCTGCAATCGGATGATGCGCGTGCATACCGCCATGTTGGATATCAACGACCGGGATACCTCGCCGCTTTCCCGCAGCGCAGATGTAGTGGGAACCTGTGAAACTGCCCATAAAGATGACCTTTGGACGAACTTTTTCCAGAACCAGATCAAAGTAGCTTGTGTACATTAAGGCCGACTGAACCCGCTGCAAGCATCGCCCCTCGTCAAGCACCAGATCAGGCGCGTAGATGCTTAGTATTTTGTTAACCTTTTGTACCTTTTTGAGCACCGTCTGTTGGGCAACCGCATCAACATGGTGCTTCGGCCGCTTAAGGTGCCGCGCCAACTTGATGCCTTCTAACGGCAACACGTGTGGCGAAATCAGAAAATCCTCGCCGGTCCGTCTGGGATCTTTGTTAACGATCGTCAGATGGCGTGTGTCATTGGTCGGCAGTAGGTACTGAAGCCCATCAGTGAACGGCTGAATTGCATAGCCAGAAATAGTATGCAGGTATTGGCCAGCAGAATTCGCAAACATGACGTCTGCACGGGGCAACACCTCCAATCTCGCCTTTTGGACCGCATCAATCGTCACTTGAGGCTGAACTGCCACCCCGCGCGCGCGCCACATTTTCCATCGCTTCTTGAGTGGCGGCACCACAAAATCTATTGGTGCCTCGCGGCGTTCTGATTTTCTGGTTTTGCGATAGTAATTGATTTCAAAGCGCAAGACCGGCCAGAAGTTCAGCCCATCAACTACACACCGTTCTGGCCTGATTTTTTCTTCCAGTTCATTTAGGAGAGCGATGAAGCCTGCGCCGCTATATACGTCACCTAGGATATGAGAATTTTGGTGGAAAGCCATGCATAATCGCCTTTTGGAGCTGCAATATTCGGGCGTCAGCCGACGCCTTGAAAAATAGGGAACTTGACCCGGACAGGCAAGACTACGATCTGAAAGTTGGCGGGCCGCAGGTCTCTTGAGTTTGCTGTTGTGCCGCAGCGACATATCCGGCAAATTGCGGCAGCCAGTAAAAGCGGAATTCCCGAAAGATGCTCGAAAAATTTGATGACGCCACGATCTTGATTACCGGCGGGACAGGATCATTCGGCAAGACGTTTGTCCCCATGACCCTCGCGGAAACCAAGGTGAAGAAGATTATCATCTTCTCGCGAGACGAGATGAAGCAGTGGGACATGGCGAAGGACTTTAAGGACGATCCACGGGTCCGGTTCTTCATAGGTGACGTGCGTGACCGCGAGCGGCTCTATCGTGCCTGTGACGGGGTCGATTATCTGGTGCATGCTGCAGCCACAAAAATCGTACCTACCGCCGAGTACAACCCGTTTGAGTGTATCAAGACTAACGTGAACGGGGCTATGAACGTTATTGATGCTGCGATTGATCGCGGCGTGAATGGTGTCGTCGCGCTTTCGACTGACAAGGCGTCGAGCCCCATCAATCTCTATGGTGCCTCCAAGTTGGCATCAGATAAGCTTTTTGTGGCAGGAAATGCTTATGCTGGCAGTCGCGATACCGCATTTTCCGTAGTTCGCTACGGAAATGTCATGGGGTCTCGCGGCTCTGTCATTCCATTTTTCTACAACAGCCGTAATGAGAGCAGTTTGCCTATCACCGACGCGCGGATGACGCGATTTATGATTACCCTGCGTGAAGGTGTTGAACTCGTTTGGCACGCGTTCGAGGATATGGTCGGTGGCGAGATATACGTCCGGAAAATCCCTTCCATGAAAGTCACTGATGTGGCTCGTGTAATAGCGCCGAACGCCTCTCATGACATCGTTGGAATCCGGCCGGGAGAGAAGATTCACGAGCAGATGGTTGGCCTTGAGGACGCGCCCTACACGTACGAGTACGACGACTACTTTAAAATTCTGCCGGCCATACATGCTTGGCATTCGAGTGCCGAGCGTATCAAAGGCGGGCGTAAAGTGGCGGATGATTTCATTTATTCAAGTGACAACAATTCTGAATGGATGTCTCCTGAAACGCTCGCCGCTTGGATAGACGCAAATCGCGAAGCCCTCGCTAAGCCACTGTGATCCCATACGGCCGCCAAGATATTTCAGAAGCGGACATCGACGCAGTCGTCGACGTATTGCGATCTGATTTCTTAACCCAAGGCCCAGTAATTCCGAAGTTCGAAAACGCGATAGCCAGCCGGGTTGGAGCATCCCACGCGCTTGCGATGAATTCTGCGACCTCAGCTTTGCATGCTGCGGTTGCTGCCCTCGGGGTCGGGCCGGGTGACGTCGTCTGGACGAGCCCGATTACCTTTGTCGCCTCAGCCAATTGCGCGCGCTATTGCGGTGCCGATGTTGAGTTTGTCGATATCGACACCGAGACTTTCAATATGTGCGTCGAAGGATTGGAGAAAAAGCTTGCTAAGGCAAAGGCGCAGAAATGCCTGCCGAAGGTCGTTATTCCGGTGCATATGGCCGGGCAATCACCCGATATGGAGCCCATCCATGCTCTGTGCAGCCGTGAAGGTATCAGTGTCGTTGAGGACGCGAGCCATTCGATCGGTGCCCAATACGATGGGAAGCCGGTGGGTACATGTGCTTACTCTGATATCACCGTGTTTAGTTTCCATCCGGTAAAAATCATCACGACTGCTGAAGGTGGCGTTGCGACAACGAACGCTCCAGAGCTTGCCGCGCGTATGGACCTTTTCCGCAGTCATGGCATCACCCGCCAAGCAGAACTGATGGATGCACCATCTCATGGTCCGTGGTACTATCAGCAGGTATCACTTGGTTGGAACTACCGAATGACTGATGTGCAGGCCGCACTCGGGCTAAGTCAGCTCGACCGGCTCGACACCTTTGTTGAGGTGCGCAACCGGTTGGCCGCTCGTTATGATGCATTGTTGGCCGACCTGCCTGTGATCGTTCCTGGCCGCCTACCAGAGGCGTATTCATCATTTCACCTCTATATTGTGCGGCTGCCCCAGGCGAATGCTGCGCGGCACCGACATGTGTTCGAAGCGATGCGCGCTGGCGGTATCGGCGTTAACCTTCACTACATTCCGGTGCATCTGCAGCCATACTATGCGGCTCAAGGGTTCAGTGTCGGTGATTTTCCGAATGCCGAAGAATATTATCAGCGTGCGATCAGTATTCCCTTGCATCCCAACCTAACTGAGGCTGAGCAAGACAAGGTCGTTTTGACTTTAAAACAAGCATTGGCGCAAGCTGCCCCATAAGGAGATCGACATGTCCCACGTCAAAATTGGAGAACGTGAAATCGGCGAAGGTCGCCCGATCTTTATCATGGCTGACCTTGGCCTGACCAATGGTGGCGATCTCGAGCGCGCCAAACAACTGATCGCGGCGGCGGCTGATATCGGGGTCGACGCGGTGAAGTTTCAGATGATCGAAGCCGAACGGCTCCTTGGCGACCACTCTATCGAATACACCTACCCGACATTAAAAAGTGGGCCGCAAACTGAGAACATGCTCGAAATGTTCAAGGGTCTCGAATACTCGGATGATGAGTGGGCCGAGATCACGGCAACTGCCCGTAGCCATGGCTTAGACATCATCATTACCTCTCACTACGAGGGAGCAGTCGCGCGGTGCAACGCACTTGAGCTGACCATCAACAAGGTCTGCACCTGGAGCCTGAGCCATCGCCGGATGATTGAAATGCTGGCCGAAAACGGCAAGCCGCTGATGTTCGACACGGGCACGATCACGCAATACGAATTGCTCAAGCTCGAAGATATCTATCGTAAAGCGGGCGGCGGCCCTCTGATCGTTCTGCATGACTTTCACACGCCCGAGGAAGAAGACATGAACTTCCGCGCGTTTGAGGTCTATCACCAGCTTGGCATGGTTGCGGGATACACGCCGCAAGGACGCAGCGATTGGCTTGACTACATGAGCGTGGGCATGGGCGCAAAGGTGCTTGAAAAGCGGCTGACGCTGTCGCGCAATACACCGGCCAACGGTCATTGGAAGGCGCACGAACCCGATGAATTCAAAGACTGGCTCGCGAATGTGCGCCGCTGCGAAACCGCGCTTGGGCGGCCGGTGATTGAGCCCACACGCATTGATCGCCGCGACACGCGGCTCTACTATAAATCTGCCTATTTGCTGCATGATGTGCCTGCGGGCGCGCCGATCCAGGAAATAGATCTGGAGTTCAAACGACCTGGTCACGGTGTCAGTTCCCATGAGGTGACGGAGAAGCTCATCGGTTTGCCTTACCCGCGCGACTTTAAGGCGGGTGAGATGCTAGAGTGGGGCGGAAAAGGCGGTAAGATGTAACAATGGGTTCGCTAACCCCCCCCCCCATTGCCTTGCTGCCAGCACGTGGCGGGTCAAAGCGTATTCCGCGCAAAAATATAGTCGACCTATGTGGGCGTCCCTTGTTGTCCTATGCTATCGAAACTTGTCTGAACGCTGATATATTCACAGAAGTGATTGTATCAACGGACGATACGGAAATCGCTGACATCGCACGACAGTGGGGCGCGACTGCGGACATGCGCCCTGATGATCTCGCGGGCGACCGAACCCCAGTCACTGAGGTTTGCGCTGAATTGCTGACAAGACGATTTCGAACTGAAACAGCTCCGGACTCCTTTTGTCTCGTCTATCCCATGGCTGCTTTCATTGAAGCCAGCGACCTCGTCGCGAGCGCAAAGATACTGGTAAATCAAGATGTTGTGTTGGGCGTTTCGCATTATCCAATGCACCCCTATAAGGCGCTCGTCGAGCGGGATGGATACTTACAGGCGCTTTGGCCAGAACAGAACCAGCAGCAATCTCAGACTTACCCTGATGTGCTTGCCGCGAATGGCTCATTTGTGTGGGCGCGCACCGAACAGTTTCTTGCCGCACCCAATTTTTACCCAAAGCGATTGGCTGGCTACGTTATGCCCTTTGAACGCGCAGTTGACATTGACACATCAGAAGATCTTGATCGCGCACGCCAATTGATGCGACTGCGGCTTATGGCCAAAGGCGATGGCTGAGATACCAAAGGTTGCTTTCCGGGTCGATAGCTCGCTTGTAATTGGTGCGGGACATGTCATGCGATGTTTGATGCTCGCTCAAGAGCTTCGCGCTGCCGGAACTCAATGTCACTTTATCTGTGCCGATCTGCCCGGTCATTTGGGCGATCTTATTCGAACATCGGGAATGAGTTTGACACTGCTACCCGCACCCAATCAAGGGCTCAGCGTACCGCATGACTATGACACTTGGTCCGGCATTCCTTGGAAAGACGATGCGCAGTTGTCAGCGGATGCGCTCTCTTCGCAATCGTTCCAGTGGCTTGTGGTCGATCACTATGGTCTGGACGTTCGATGGGAGGCGCAGGCAATGTACTCCCAAGGATTGGCGGACGCGGGCTGCTTGGTTATGGATGATCTGGCCAATCGCTCTCACTTGGCAACAGTGTTGGTCGATACAGGACTAAGCCGGTTGGCCGCAGACTATGTGGCTCATGTCCCACCCGCCTGTCAGTTACTTTTGGGGCCAAAATATGCGGTGTTGCGGCCCGATTTTGCGGTTATGCGCCCTAGTGTTCTGCCCACTCGCAACGCACGTCTTTTGCAAAACGTTCTGATTGCAATGGGTGGAGTCGACTTGCAAAATTCGACTGCCGCCGTATTGGATTGTATGAATCAACTCAGTCTTCCTTCTGATCTGAATGTTACGGTGGTTCTGGGCGGCACGGCCCCGCACCTCAGCTCTGTAAAGGCTCAGGCGGAGGGCTTATCGTTCGCATGTGAGGTTGTGGCTGACGTTCCCGACATGCACCGGCTGATGAGCGAGGCCGATTTAGCGATTGGCGCCGTTGGCGGCACCGCTTGGGAGCGATGCGTGGTGGGTTTGCCGTCATTGATGTTGAGCATTGCTGAAAATCAAATACCAGCTGCACGGGCGCTATCGGATGCCGGAGCTGCGATTTATCTTGGATCGCTCGAAGAGCCGGGTTGGCAGGCGATCCTCGAGACCGCGCTGGAGAAGATGCGCGAACCCGGAGCGCTGGCCGCGCTGGCCTGCGCCTCGAGTACTCTTTGCGATGGCCGGGGTGTTGAACGGCTTGTTGAAGTGATAAGAGACATGTCATGAAACGGCAGACACACGTTGTGAATGCTGGCAACTTTCGCGTGTGGGTCTCTGAGAGATGCCGCTCTGATCCAGGCGCTTGCAAGGAGTTTTGCTTTGCGTGACAACGAAGTGGCTGGATCGCCGGGCAGAGAGTGCCTGAGACCACATACGCCCAGTGCTCAATAAGCTGCATCACAACTCTGTGGTTCGCACATAGGAACAGATTTAAAGGGCAGCAGAATGGCGATACAAAAAGAGATCATGATCGATGACAGGCTTATCGGGCCAGGTCACCCTCCTTATATAATTGCGGAACTGTCAGCCAACCACAACGGCGATCTCAAAACAGCCCTTTTGCTCATCGACAAGGCAGTTGCGGCTGGCGCGGATGCAATCAAAATTCAGACTTACCGAGCCGACACGATAACACTGCCATCCGATGCGCCAGAGTTTCAAATTGATTCCGGTCTGTGGGCGGGGCGAACTCTTTATGAGCTTTACGAGTGGGCGCATACACCGTGGGAATGGCATCAAACGCTGTTTGATCATGCACGATCACGGGGCATCACTATGTTCAGCTCCCCCTTCGACATGACAGCTGTGGATTTTCTTGAGGATCTTGGTGCACCCGCTTTCAAAATCGCATCTTTTGAGGCCATTGATCTTCCGCTCATTCGCTATGTGGCTGCCAAGGGCAAACCAATGATCATCTCAACGGGAATGGCCGATCAGGGGGAGGTCGCGGACGCTATTGCGGCTGCCCGCTCCGGCGGCTGTAAAGAACTGATTGTGTTGCATTGTGTCTCCGGCTATCCGGCACCACCTGCCGACTACAACCTGATGACGATGGTTGATATGGCAACCCGGTTTGACGTGCTTACGGGCCTGTCCGACCACACGATTGACAATACCACCGCGGTCGCTTCTGTGGCCCTTGGTGGTGTCGTTGTAGAAAAACATCTTACGCTTGATCGTAATGGTGGCGGCCCAGATGATAGTTTTTCGCTTGAACCAGACGATCTCGCGGCGTTGTGTAGAGACGCAAAGACGACCTGGGATGCGGTAGGTCGCACAGACTACGGACGCAAGTCATCAGAACGCGAAAACGTAAAGTTTAGGCGTTCGCTTTATTTCACTCAAAATATCGCCTTGGGTGAAGTTATTGGGGCGCATATGGTACGCAGCGTTCGTCCAGGCTATGGGCTGGCCCCAAAGTATCTCGATGACGTCATCGGCAGCGTGGCCAGTAGGGCGATCAAGGCTAATACGGCTGTGAGTCGGGATATGTTCACGACCACAAACTACTCAACCAAGGATACCGCATGACATTCAAGACCGAGCAGGAAGCCTTTTGGGCGGGTGAATTTGGTGACGATTACATCGCGCGCAATACTTCACGACGGCTATTGCCAACAAAGACGGCCATGTGGGCGCAAATCCTGCGCGCGGCTCATTCAATTGGCTCTGCGACAGAGCTGGGATGCAACATCGGAGTGAATCTTCAGGCACTACATGATCTGAATTCAGATCTCCAACTTGCAGGCGTCGAGATTAATGAGGCTGCTGCGGCTAAGGCCCGCTCACTTGGCTTGGCCGAAATTACTCAAGGATCAATCCTCGAGTCGGTAACGCTTTCGCCTGCGGATCTGACCTTTACCGCTGGTGTACTGATTCATATTGATCCAGAAAGCCTGCCAATGGTCTACGACAATCTGGTCAAACTGAGCCGTCGCTATGTTGTGGTTTGCGAGTATTACAACCCGTTTCCTGTCGCGATCCCGTACCGTGGACATCAGAACAGGTTGTTCAAACGCGATTTCGCGGGCGACTTGATGGATATTCATGGCCTTAAACTTGTTGACTACGGTTTTATCTACAAGCGCGATAACTGGGCTCCACAAGATGACGTTACCTGGTTCTTGCTGGAGAAATAGTATCCATCATGCCAAGACTAGATGTTAGATTGGCAACCGACGAAGATAGCGCCGACATCTTCCACTGGCGCAACGACGTCCTCACACGCCGCATGTCCCATACAACTGATGCGATTAAATGGGAGGCTCATCGCGCGTGGCTTAGAAGCGTTCTGTTAGATGATCGTTGCTGCATGGTACTGTGTTCGACTAACAACCCGGCGCAAAAAACTGCCGTGATCAGGTTTGATATGCAAGAGCAGTCGACGCTTGTTTCCATTAATCTGAATCCGGAGATGCGGGGCCATGGCTTGGCGAAGGCATGTTTGCGCCAATCCCTCGATCTCTTCACGCAACGCCACCCAGAAATTTTACTCATCCAGGCTGAAATTAAGGTCTGCAATGTTGCCAGCCGTCGGGTTTTTGAAAGCGTGGGGTTTGAGTTGCTCAGTTCGCTTGGCGACAGTTTTCTATTTACTTGGAGAGTGCATAACTGACAGTCATCTCTGGTGCGCAATGAAGGCGTCTCTTTCCAAAGAGGGTCATTGACCTGCTCCCCTGAGAGTCCGTGTTTATAAGTTAGCTCTGTTCAGGTTTTGGTCCTCTTCTGACCGGTTAGCA
>NZ_CANLVZ010000030.1 GCF_947494755.1 uncultured Tateyamaria sp. | reverse complement strand
ATGGATGTGTCCACCACGGCGGCCAGACATTCCCGGCTGAAGTCGTCGATGACATTCAGCACGCGGAACCTGCGGCCGTCCTCCAGCGCGTCAGACACGAAGTCGAGCGACCACCGCTGGTTGGGCCCCTGCGGGATCGCCATGGGCGTCCTGGTGCCCACTGCGCGCTTGCGTCCGCCACGTTTACGGACGGTTAACCCTTCTTCGCGGTAGAGCCGGTACAGCTTCTTCCAGTTCACGTGCCATCCCTCACGCTTCAGCAGGATATGCAGGCGGCGATATCCGAACCGTCGCCGTTCGGACGCCAGCTCTTTCATTCTGGTGCGCAGCTCCGTGTCGGCGCGGCGTTTCGACGTGCGCCGATACACGCGCGGATCAATCCCGGCCAAGGAACAGGCCCGTTTCTGATTGTAACCCTTGGTTTTAATGGCCCAATCCACAGCATTCCTCCTCGAATTGGGCTTCAGAAGTTTTTTCCGAGCATCTCTTTCAGCGTCGCCACGTCCATCATCTGCTCGGCCAGCATCTTCTTCAGCTTGGCATTCTCGCTTTCCAGCGTCTTCAGCCGCCGCGCATCAGACACTTCCATGCCGCCATACTTGGATCGCCACTTGTAGAAGGTCGCATCGCTAACCCCGTGTTTGCGGCACAACTCCTTCGCGCCAAGCCCGGCTTGATGCTCCTTCAATATCCCAATGATCTGTTCTTCGCTGAAACGGCTTCTCTTCATCGTCTGTCTCCTCAGTTGGAGAACAGGCTAACTCTAAATGCCGGACTTTTCAGGGGAGCAGGTCATGACTTATACTTACCAGATCGCCCATTCAATCAAAGCCTAGTTGACGTGAATACGCGAAACATTTGGTGTATCCACGCCTCTCCTATGCAGCCGTATCATAGCTCGTAACGTAGGTTGTCGTGGCGGCCGATGCTGCGATACTGACGGCTGGATGAATAGGGCGGTAAACCCTTTGACCTGAAATCATTTCATTAATGACATGAACGCTGCCGTCGATACAGTTGAAATCAAATGTAGCGATACGAGCATTCTCATATGTTGGCCGCTGTGTCGCCGCAACCAGCATACGACGACCAAGCATATTGATTGCCCAAACGCGGCGATCCAAAAATTGTGATGAATGCGACCGCTTTGGAACAAAAAACTGACTCACAAAGTGTTCGACATGTTGCCGGTTTGCATGATTGATAAAGTCATAGAGATCGGCCAAATCAAAGGAATGGAATGCTTCATTTGTAGGGGCGAAGATTGTGAAGCATGGCAGGCATTTCAGGTTTTCATCGAACTCACAAGCATTAATCATTTCGATAAAGATTGAGAAGCGCGCGTCATTGCGAAGCAGGTCCAGCGCATAATAGCGCCCTGCGTTCTTCAACTTGGGGGTGCTTGACGAGTGTGAGATGCGGCGATCAGTGATATCGCCAGAGGATACATTCGGCATAATGGATTTCCTAATTTGACCTGTTAAGGTGTTGGACCCCCGCCCCAAAACCCAAGGGTGCCGAGCCCTTCGACGTTGGCAGGGGGTCTGTTTTTATCTTCGACCCTAACCAACGTTGCTCTGGACAGCCCCTGGAGTAGATTCTTGATAACCGCCATGTGTTTTTTCAATCTTCTACAATTCTCGGAAAAGTTGATAAATTTCTTGGATTTCCCTCACTGCTTGACGACCGAGGGACGTTTCCTCCCCTAGGATCAGGCCTCATAGCCAGTAAATGACGAATACCGCGAGAGCGATTGCGGACAAGGAGACCTTCGGGCGTTGGTCGCAGCGGGTTGCCACGCGCCGCCAGTCCTTCAACCCGTCAAACATGATCTCGCATCACCGCCCGGCAGTGCATTGCAAAGCAATGTCACGAGAGGGGCGGTTGCGTCGTTTGTATCGGCGCTTGTCGTACTTCACCGGCTTCGTCCGCTGTTTCCGGTCAGGGATACAGGCGCGTATCCCTTTGTCTTTTAACGCTTCTCGGAACCAATCGGCGTCATAGCCACGATCTCCAAGTAGCCAGTCCACCTTGGCCAAACTGCTCATCAATGCACGGGCACCGATGTAATCGCTGACCTGTCCTGCGGTCACGAACAAGCTCAGCGGGCGTCCCTGGCTGTCGCAGATGGCGTGCAGCTTGGCATTCATCCCGCCCTTGGTGCGACCCGCCTCTCGGGACATTGCCTGCGGCAATACCCTGCCGGGCAGTGATCAGGCGTCCACGCCCCCTTTTTTGATGCCCAAACTGGTCGCTGTTCGACGGGCCTTGAGATAGGTGGCGTCGATCATGACCGTCGTCTGTTCGCCGTGTTCGGCAGCCAGACCGGCCATCATCTGGGCAAAGATGCTTTTATCGCTCGAGCGCTTCCAACGGTTGTAGAGCGTCTTGTGGGAGCCATAGGCAGTCGGGGGTTTCCCACCGCAAGCCATTGGAATTGATGAAGATAATCTCGCTCCATACACGCTTGTTATCGACGGTTGGCTTGCCGTGGGGCTTTAGGAAAAGGGGGCCAGACGCGCCATCTGCGCATCGTTCAACCAGAAAAGATCAGACGTGGTCACCGCCCCGTCTTCCGAACCACGAACCACGCCACCACGCGGAATTCAATGGGGGCTGGCCCTAAATCCGATTCGCCACCTACTTGGTAGCAGCCTTCGCACTTGTTCTGGATTTGCGAAATTCGTAATAGCTAAATCTGAAAAAAAATCCGGATTTTTAAGAATACAGTGAAGAATTTTGACTGTTACAGACTGTGAGAACAATAAGAGCTTGAGTTGATGGTGTCTGAATTAGCGCGAGCGATCCCAGATCAGGTCTCAAAATACAAACCATAAGTGGCAGTCGCAAATCAGAAAAGCTCGAATCGCATGTTCCAGGTGGTAAGTATATTGCCGGTCTTTTCCTCGCTTCAGCACCTTCTTGGATAGGAGTAGAACTTCTTCGCTGCCTGGCTATGGAACAATAATGAACTGAATCACATAATTCTGCGTTCCCTTTCTTCTGAGTTTCGATCTGCCTACATGAAATGGTGATTTCATCGCTATGTCGCGGAGGATTTTGAAACTGGATTGCAAGCACGGCGAAGTATTCAGCGGCGCACTATATAAGAGGAAGATCGATGCATTGGCCGGCACATGCGAGGTAGAATACGCAAGTGATCATTCAATTAAAAATAGCTGCACATCATAACTTGTCGAAAGTTATTTCCGCGAGTTGCGATGAAAAAGAAGGCTATTCAAAAGGACACCAAAATGGCTTCTCTATTCCCGGCACCCAATCGCCGGGCCAAAGATCACGTTTGCAAAAATGAACGCATCATCAGGTGCGACCAGGCACCTGTGAACCACTTGCCCATCTGGCTTTTCATAATTCGAAGCCTGCTGTGTGCCTTACTATCGATTGTTGCATCAAGAATGCAGATTTCCCTATCTCGGTGGCTCATACTGGCACCCTGCCTTTCGGTGATGCTGTGGGGTACGTTCGTGCAGTCCACTAACGCGCAAGTGGTTGATGCCGCGCTTTCGTTTGTTCCGGACAGTGTCGAGCCCCTTGAAACTTCCGTTTTGACAATCACGCTGGTTACAACGAGCGCCACGGGCGAGACGGGTGTCGCGCTGGATCATGTCCTGCCTGATACAATCGGCGTAATCGGACCTGTTCAGTCGAATTCCTGTGCTGGCACGTTGGCGCTGACGCCCGACAGTATCACGCTTACAAATGGGACCATCCCCGGGCAGGTAGGTGCGACTGCAGGCGCGTGCCAATTCTCTGTCGTTGTCGGGGGAGAAGCCATTGGTAACCTGATTTCGACCATCCAGGCAAACAGCATGGTGACTGACAGTGGCCGGTCGAACGAGGATCCGGCAAGCGCAACTCTTCAGGTTCTTGCAGATCCGTCAACCGTTGAAGTCGAGCTTTTGAACACTGCGGGCGGGACGAGCCGCGCTCTCTATGGCGGTGCAACCGACAGTTTTTTGCGGGTCACAATCAACAATCCCAACGACTTCGACCTCACGGGGGTCCGATTTGACGAAGTGACTGCGGTTGGTGTGCCAGATGCGCACATCCGAGCCCTTCAAAGTCCGGTGCCAACATCAACCTGCGGCTCAGTGTCTGTTGCGGCAGATGGCACGTCCTATTCTCTTCAAAGCGGCACCATACCTGCCTTTGGCTCATGCTCGTTAGACGTATTCATACAACCAGCGACCCCAGTAACAGAGTTTGTGGACCGACAGGCGGTTTCTGCAATCGAAGTTGGGCAGGTTCAGTCCGACCAATTCGTCAGAAACTCCAATCAGGATGCCACATCGTTTCAGCTTAAATCTGGAATCCAGCTGACCAAGCGTTTCGCACCCGATTCCATCAATGCAGGTGTGACGACCCGCCTCATACTGAGTATCACAAACAACAACCAAATACCTCTGCAGAACACGTTTTTCCAAGACATCATGCCAGATGGGATGACCCAATTTGAGGATGTCGATTTTGTTGGAGCGCAGTGCGGAACATTAGACTTCAATGACCCAAGTCGAGTGGTCGTTCCCAATGTGACCTTGCCGGCCGCAGTCGGAACCGCATTCAGCGGGCCGCGCTGTGAAATCGTAGTCAGTGTCGCAACATCGGGACCGGGTGTTTACACCAATACCGTCGGTGGCCCCCAACAACCAATTCGTGATGCTAACGGGAACGATGTCATTCCAAACATTGCGTCCGATACGTTAAACGTCTCGAGTCTCGGCGATCTCGACATTTTTCTCGAAATTGATGAACGGACCTCCCCGACCCTGGTGTTGGGTTTGCAGGAAGCGTCCAGAGTCCCTGCTGCCATCGTTCTCACCAACAGCGGGAACGCCAGCATATCCAACATAGATATTCGGAACCGGGTTGGTGCAACTCTAAGCCGCGGCCAATTCGAGATTTATCCTGACTCTGCAATCTTAACAGGAGGGGCGGGTTGTACTGCTGATACTGTTGAGGCGGATACCGATCTTGACGAGATACGCGTGACAAATGGGTTTGTGCCGAGCAACACAACCTGCCGGGTCGAGTTTGATATATTCATTGCGACAAGGGTCAATCAACGGAGGCAAAATAGCCTCGATACTGGTGATGTCCTCATAAACGGTATTGATGCTGGTGTCAGCGTGAGGTCGCCGTTTGTTCAACCCTATCCTCTTCTGCGTACCTCCACATCATTTTCACCAAGAGAGGTAGGTTCGCGAGGCCTGTCGCGCATTACAACGACTGTGAGGCAGACCGACCCCGCTGGTGTAGAAATCGCTCAATTCGATGCGGGGACTTCGTTTGGAGCTCTGGAGCTATCCGATACGCCAAATTTTTCGCACACGTGTGCAGGTGGTACCTTGTCGGCTCCCAGTCCAAATAACATCACCCTCTCAAATGCGGGATTTCCGAGTGGGGAAAGATTCTGCGCATTCTCCGCCGACGTCGTCTCTCCGTTAGGGTCCGGTTCCGAAACTCGGCTGGGTTCGGCATTTGCCGTTCTCGAAAACGTGCCCACTTCATCGGGCCGCTACTTCATCTCGTCAGAAAACCGAACCGGTACGCTAAATTGGGGGCCTGTCGAGACAGCCCTAAACACCGTCTTTCTTCCCAATGTTGTCGACAGCGGTGACCCTTCCACACTGCGCATCGAAATTGACAATACGGCCGCCGGTGCAATTCCGCTCACTGAAGTCGCCCTGACAGATTTTCTACCAACGGGGATGATCATTGCACCGACCCCAAATGCAAGATTTTCAACCGTCACCGGCACCTGTGATTCCGGTCTGGTAACGGCGCTTCAGGGAGAGGACCGACTGTCCCTGAGTGGGGCAAGCATAGGATCGGCCAGTCGGTGCCGTATCGAAGTGGATGTGGTCACGACGCGGCGCGGAAATCTGACAAACGATGTTCCCGCAGGGAGTGTGACATCCCGCGAAAATGCCACCAACTCACAAGCTGCGGCAGCGTCGCTTCTGTCCAACGAAGGTGTTTCTTTGGTCAAAGCGTTCTCGCCTTCACTCATCGAGGAAGGCCAGATTTCAACGGTTTCAATTTCCATCGCGAACGCCACGAGTAGTGCAATCACACCGGATTTGGCATCGGCCTTGATCGATGACCTCCCCAATGGGATGACGGTGGCTGCTGTCGAAAACTTCACGGCGGAGTGCGGAATTGGTTTATCGGCCAATAGTGCTCGGACGCGGGTGGTCCTGAGCGGCGGCACCGTGCCGGCGGATACTGTCTGTGTTGTGACATTCGATGTCACCGTTCCCTTGGCAGGGGAGTATCAGAACGGGTTGGATGCCAACGGGCTTGTGACGAACGAAGGCAGGACAAACCCCTCTCCTGCGACCGCAACCCTGACTGTTATCGAACCAGAGATTGGTCTCCTTCGATTGACCAAAACCGGCAGCGCACCATCGGTCAATCGCGGGTCCAACCCCTTGATCACGGATAGTGGCGATACGATTGCCTACACATTCACGGTGACCAACCTGGGGAACGTCGCACTGAGCAATGTCATTGTCAAAGATCCCAAAGCGTCAGTGGCGGGTCTTCCGATTCCGTCGTTGGCCGCTGGCGCGACAGACAGCGTGAGGTTCACTGCCGGCTATGAATTGAACGACGCGGATATCCTTGCCGGAGGTGTCGAGAACTCTGCCACGGTCGAAGGGCGAACGCCGTCGGGCACCCTGGTGAGTGACACGTCGGACACCGGCGACGGATCCGAAACGACCAACGACCCCGATCTTGGCGAAGACGGCGATGCCAACGGTACTGCTGCCGACGATACTGATCCTACAAATGATCCGACGGTGACGCGCTTTGCCGAAGTGAGTTCCTTGCGGCTGACCAAATTGGGACGTCTTGCACCGGGGGTGGATCCGGAAGACACGAGGGCGGGTGATGCGGTCGATTATGTCTTTGTCATTAGGAATACTGGCAACACAGTGTTGCGCAATGTCAGACTGACCGACGAGAAGGCAACCGTGTCCGGAACTCCGTTAGTGTCCCTGGCGCCTGGTGAGAGCGATACCAGCTTCACGGCACGATACATTCTGGACAATACAGACATTTTTGCAGGAGGCGTCGAAAACACTGCCGTTGTGACTGCGACGCCACCATCCGGACCCGACGTGAGTGATGTGTCTGACACAGGCGATGGCTCTGAGCAATCAAACGATCCTGATCTTGGCGAGGCGGGAGATGCCAACGGCACGGCACCTGATGACGCTGATCCAACCAATGACCCCACTGTGGTTCAATTCAATATGGTCCCGTCGCTTCGACTTACAAAGCGGGTCCTGGAAGTCACAACAGCCAACGGTCTCGATCCCTTGATCGCCGACGCTGGTGATATCATTCGATACGGTTTCACCGTCACGAATGACGGCAATGAACGCATCAGCAATATCGACGTTTTCGATTTTCTGGCACCTGTGGAATTTGATGACGTCATCGCACTCGATCCAGGAGAAAGCGATTCTACCACATTTACAGCCGAGTATGAGATCAGGGAGAGCGACGTGGCCAATGGCGGCGTTGAAAACTCTGCTGATGTGTACGGCGAAACCGATGACTTCGATATCGTCATCGACCTATCAGACCCCGGCTATGGCTCAGAGACCGAAAATGATCCCGACCTGGGCGAAGCAAGTGATACCAACGGCACCGCCGACGACGATAACGACCCGACAAACGACCCCACGGTCGTGCGCTTGGGGTCTCTTCCTGGGTTGCGTCTGACCAAGTCAGCGGGCGTGCCAAGCATTGCAGCGGGTGCAGACCCAACGCGGACAGATGCGGGCGATGTGATCGACTATACGTTTACGATCACCAATACCGGGAACGTCGCTTTGAGCAACGTGATCGTGACCGATCCAACGGCGCAAATGAGCGGCGTCGCTATCCCCTCAATGGCTCCGGGTGCCGTTGACGCGACAAGCTTCACCGCACGGCATATCATAAAAGAAGAAGATATGTTGGCCGGTGGTGTCGAAAATACGGCGTTGGTCACAGGCACGCCGCCAGCTGGTCCGGCAATAACCGATGTCTCTGATCCGGGCGGAGGATCGGAGACAACGCAAGACCTTGATCTTGGAGAGACCGGAGATGCCAATGGCACTGCTGACGATGACAGTGACCCGACGAATGATCCGACCGTGGTACGTCTTGCGGCACTCCCGCCTGTTAAGGCGGCCGCAACCACGCCCGGACACATTGTTATTACCAAGCGGGCGGGTACGACCGTTGCGAGACGTGGAGACGCCGTTTCCTATACCATTGTTGTTGATAATACCGAAAATACCGCAGCAGTTACAGCGACAGTGGTGGACAGCCTGCCCGCAGGCTTTCTTTTCGTCGAGAATTCCGCGCAGGTGGATGGTGTCTCTGTCAGCCCGGTCGTCATAAATGGCCGTGTCGTCACCTTCAAATCGATCACTGTCCCGGCAGAAGACACAACCACGGTTACCCTCAGCGCGCGTGTGTTGACCGGGATAGCGCCCGGCGAACACATAAACCGTGCTGATCTGATCGATAGCGTCAGTGCGCAGAAACTGGCCCCGACTGCCACAGCCGTTGTGCGTGTCGAACCAGAGCCAGTGTTCGATTGTGGTGACGTTATCGGGAAGGTGTATGCCGACACAAACAGCAACGGCTACCAGGACGAAGGCGAAAAGGGCTTGCCAGCCGTTCGTATCGCCGGGGTGGACGGCACGATCATCACAACTGATGCTTTCGGCCGGTATCACGTCCCTTGCATCGTTTTGCCAAAAAAGCGCGGCACCAACATCATCTTAAAGGTGGATGAGCGCAGCTTGCCGACAGGCTATCGGATTACGACTGAAAACCCTCGGGTGATCCGGCTCACTCCCGGCAAAATGAAAGAGCTGAACTTTGGCGCTTCGATCAGCCAAGTTGCGCGTGTCGATATTAACGCCCGTGCCTTTGAAACGGGACGCGGTGGGGGATGGCAAACCACGCCTGCCTTCGACACCGGAATGCAAAAACTATTGGAAAGCATTCCAAGCAAGCCGACCGTTGTCCGTATCGCGTTTCATCTGCCCGAAAACCCCAGCGAAAAAGATATCAGGCTTGGGCGAAAAATGATCGCGGTGGTCAAGCGCGATGTGAAGAAAAGATGGCGCCGTATCGGGAACCACAAGCTGAGCATCGAGACTACTTTGGTGTGGAGGAAATAAGATGAGACATCTGTTTCCCCGGTCTTTTCAGCTCGTTTATCGCCTCAAAACTCCAATATTGGGCAGTGTCACATTCGTCGCAACCGCCGCCCTCGCGCAAAGCGAAGGCGACACTTGCCATGCACCGGATCTGGTGACGCAACGCGCCTGTATTGAGCCAAACTCGAACTTGAGTGTCGTGTTGCCGACAGGCGCCAATACCGAACGCGCCGAGGATGTAGCTGGATCCGATTTCGAAGAGATCGGCTTTTCATTGTCGATCGAAGAGGTCACCGTCGCTGGTGCGACCAAACCTTCCGTTGTGCAACGCGTTCAGGATCGAGCATTGGAGACAGCGGATGTTCAAGTTAAATTTGATGGGCTGGACATCCAACCTCGCCTAAACGTCGCCACACACGATTTGCGTGCCAGTTATCAAGCAGGTGAGGGGATCACCTTTCGGGCTTCAACCAACTATCCGTTCTGGATCAGCCGGGCCGAAGTGGTCATCATTGATCGGGCAAGTCGGACGCGCGACGTCGTCGAAACCATCCCTATTTCGCCCAACGGTCAGGTGATGTGGGCAATGCCACAAACCGGATCCGGAAAGTACGCATACGTGTTGCGCGTTTACGATGCCAAAGGTCGCTTCAATGAAACCGCTCAGTTGAATCTAAACCGCACGGACGCCTTCTTCGCGACCCACGAAACCCGAGGGGGTCCGCTTATCGCTGCTGGCGAAGGCGAGGACAATACTGCTGTGTCCAAAATCCCGATGCATGGTGGGTCCATCACGACATCGGGTGAAGGTGTTCCACCCGGCAGCCGGGTCGAAGTGATGGGAGAAACCGTCCCGGTAGATTCAAACGGCCGTTTCGTTTCGCAGCGTGTCCTGCCCCCTGGCGAGCACTTCGTCAGCGTGAAAGTGCACACTGAAGGACGCGGCGCGACCGACCTCGGCCGCCACGTCGAAATCCCGGAGGATGAATGGTTCTATGTTGCCATCGCGGATGTCACCGTCGCCAAGAAAATAGAGGACGAGTTGGAAGACACACTGGCGGAGGACAAGGGCACCGATGTCGATGGTCGTTTGGCCTTCTATCTGAAGGGTCGGATAAAGGGCAGCACGTTGATCACCGCCAGCGCAGATACCGGAGAGGGTGACATTGAGGACGTATTTCGTCGCCTTGACGAGAAAGATCCGCGCAGCATTTTGCGTCGTCTCGACCCCGAAGATACGTATCTGGTCTATGGTGACGACTCCAGCGCCTATGATGACACCCCAACGTCGGGGCGGTTCTACATCCGTGTCCAACGCGACGCGTCCAGCGTGCTTTGGGGTGATTTTGACGCTGATGTGAGTTCCGGCCAGTTGGTGAACAACAACCGCCGACTTTACGGGTTCCAACTGAAACACAAATCAAAGCAAGTCACCTCAAGGGGAGATTCGCGCTTTAATGCAACCCTCTATGCGGCTCAGCCGGATACCAAATCTCAACGGGACGTGCTGCAGGGCACTGGGGGATCAGCGTATTTCCTGTCACGAGAGGACATAAATTTCGCGTCTGAGAATATTCGTGTGGAAATAAAGGATCGCGACACTGGGCGAGTGATCGAACGGCGCAATTTGATTGAGGGGCGCGATTACGCGATTGACTACATTCAAGGTGTGTTGATCCTGACCGATCCTTTGAATTCAAGCCGCTCGACCGGGCCGCTGGTGACGGAGAATCCGATAGGGGACACGCTCGTTTCACTGGTTGTGGATTACGAGTATACGCCCGGAATATCTTCAGTTGATGGTAGCTCTGCGGGTGGCGTTGTCGACGTCTGGGCGACCGATGCGCTCAACCTCAGATTTACCGGCTTGCGTGACACGACTGATACTGCGGATGTCGAGCTTCTTGCTGCGACAGTGCAGTATAACTTTGGCCAGCATTCATGGATCGAGGGGGAAGTGGCCCGCTCCAAAGGAACCGGGGTCGGTGCAAACTTCTCGACCGATGGGGGGTTGTCGTACAGCTTGATCGGATCCACGGCCCCGAACACCGAGGGGAACGCTTATCGGATCGAAACCTACATAGACTTCGAAGACGTCGGAAGCGCCCGTCCGGGCGATCTCAATTTCTATATCGAACGCAGGGACGCAGGTTTCTCTACCCTGACGCAGACGTTCGCGGCGACCGAAACAATCAGTGGGTTTACCGGAACATATCATCCTCGTGAGAACTTGGAGCTCCGTTATGCTGCGGAAAATCTGCGCCGCAGCACTGGTGAAGAAGATAGCGAGGCGGTCATCGAAGTCGCCTACAGCCCAACAAAACACGTCACTGTTGAAGGGGGGATCAGCTATAGCGACCAGACCGGAAAAACCGCGATTACCGAGAATGGATCACGCACTGATTTGGGACTGCGACTGACCTATTCGCCAAACATAGATCAGTCATTCTATGTTTTCGGTCAAGCGACGTTGGATGCTTCACAAACCCGATCTGACAACAACCGGGTTGGCGTCGGAGCTTCGGTGCGTGTGACCGAAAAACTGAGCGCTGATGTTGAAGTCTCTGGCGGTACGAATGGCGCTGGCGCTCTGGCAAAACTCAACTATGAAACGACACCTGATAATCAAGTCTATTTTGGATACACGCTTGATCCCAGCCGAACACTCTCTGGTTCCAGACTGACCGGACGGGACAAAGGGGTTTTCGTAGCCGGCGCAAAGTATCGCTATAACGAGCAGGTTTCCAGCTTTGCTGAGCACAAGTATGATCTGTTTGGTGATCGCAAATCAGTGACAGAGGCTTACGGCGTCACCTACACACCAGACAATCGCTGGACTTACACGGGCGGATTCGAGGTCGGGCGGATCGCTGACCCGAACGATCTGGACTTTGATCGTACAGCCGTTTCGTTTGGGGTTGGCTACGTCGATGGGGACGTACTTAAGGGAAAGATGAAACTTGAATACCGGACCGAGGATGGCGAAGGCCAAAAGCGAGATCGCGACACCTGGCTCCTCTCTGGCGCATTGGAGTATAAACATTCGGAGGAATGGCGGCTGCTGTCTACCGTAGATGCGGTTGTGTCCAGATCTGACGAAACAACTTTCCGGGATGGTCGCTATGTAGAACTGTCTCTTGGTTCGGCGTTTCGTCCTATTACCAACGAGAAAATCAATGCGTTGTTCAAGCTGACCTATCTCGACGATCAACCCGGCGAAGATCAGGTAAACGCGGACGATATCGATTTTGGTTCTGCACAAAAAAGCATTATTCTGAGCGCCGATTTGCTTTACGACTACAATCAATTTCTGACATTTGGTGTCAAATATGGATACCGAAACGGTAAAACCGCGCCCGGTGGAACACGCACGTTTAGCGATTCAACTGCGCATTTGCTGGTCCTTGGGGCCGAATGGCATGTGACACACAAGTGGGACATTCAGGCCGAAGTAAGACAAATATACACCGAGGAGACGCGCATTCGTGAACGTGGTGCTCTTTTAGCTGTTTATCGTCACGTTAGTAATAATGCCAAGATCGGGATCGGCTACGAGGTCGGCAGCGTCACAGACAATCTCAGCAAAGTGGACTATGACAGTTCAGGAGTTTTTATCAATCTTGTTGCGAAGTTTTGACGGCTCTAGCGTTATTGAGACTCCAGTTGCCTTACCCTCGGCGGACCCTAAGGGGAGCAGGGCACAGCATCCCAGATGGTCATGATGCGGCGTTTGCTTGAGGTTTTGACCTGCTCCCCTGAAAAGTCCGGCATTTAGAGTTAGCCTGTTCTCCAACTGAGGAGACAGACGATGAAGAGAAG
>NZ_CANLVZ010000029.1 GCF_947494755.1 uncultured Tateyamaria sp. | reverse complement strand
AGGCGCGCAGGCCACGAGCACTGACGTTCAGAACCTGGCAAAGCCGGTTGGTCGGAAATTCGCAGCCATGCTCTTCGATGAACCGGAACCTCATGGCTTTTGGCTCGCGAAGAAGGCTGTGGCCTTTTTTAGAATATCCCTCTCCTCCTTGAGAATACGGTTCTCCCGTCGAAGCCGTTCATTCTCCCGAGCAAGGTCGAGGTCTTTGTCCGATACCACGTCAGCGTCGCGATGCGCTGTCACCCACTTGTTCAAAGTGGATAGGCCAACACCCAAATCTGACGCTACCTGTTTCCTTGTTAGCCCGCTCGTCAGCGCGATCCGCACCGCGTCAGCCCGGAATTCGTCCGTCCGTTTCAGTCCCATGGTTTATCTCCTTTGTTGCAATAAATGCTATCAAAGGAGCGGCATCAAACCGCGACACGTCCAATGTGCTTCCTCCGTTTTCCTAAACATAGCGGAGGACCACTTCAGTGGGGGAGGATCAGACTGATGGCTGACCATGGGATCACATGCTCAATGAGCCGGTCGGAAATGTCTGGGAGTTCAAGCTGGTCCACGCCAGCGGATCAAACGATCCGGGGGATCGTTTGAAGGCGCAGAACGCCGCGATGGAGAGCTTCTTCTCTTCGTTGAAGACAGAACGGGTCAGGCGCAAAACCTATCGCACAAGGAAGCAGGCGCGGGCAGATGTCTTCGATTACATCGAATGCTTCTACAACCCGAAGCGCCGCCACTCGACCATTGGCTATCTAAGTCCTGTGGCTTTCGAGGAGCGAACTATGAAAGCTTAAACTGCCGTCCACGAAACCGGCAGCAGGCCAGTGGAAGGGTTGGTGTTCGACCTGTCGGAGAGATGCGCGTACGCCGAACACCCCAAAAGCCCTGCATTGACTGCCCGGGCCCCAACTGCATGATCTGGGGAGGCACCATCGATTGAAACAGGTACGTCCTTATCCCCACCGCGTCTTTTCCTTCCAAGGTGATCATCACCGGTGCCCGTGCGCCGGTGGCCGTCCATCTTGCGCGCCTGCTGAATGGTGCGGGCGTGCAGGTCATTCTTGCGGATACGTTCGTGTCCCCCATCAGTTCGAAAAGCCGCCACTGTCACAAATACCTGAAACTACCGTCGCCTCGGTTTGAACGGGAGGCGTGTCGCGATGCCCTGCTGTCCGCGATCAGGCGCGAGGGTGTCGAGGCGATTGTCCCCACCTGCGAAGAAGTCTTTCATTTGGCGCTGATCCGCCAAGACCTGCCGATCCCCGTGATCGCGCCGTCTGCGGAGATGCTTGGCATCGTCCACAACAAGCACAGCTTTATCACGTATGCGCGCCAGCTTGGGTTGACCGTGCCAAACACCCGGCTGCTTTGTGCGCAAGAAGATGTGGTACAGGTCGGTGCGCAGTCGCGGCAGCTGGTGCTGAAACCGGTCTGGTCACGCTTTGCCAATGAGGTGCTGATACGTCCAACTGCCAAGGATTTGCGGGCTGTCGTGCCGACCCCTCAAGACCCGTGGGTGGCCCAGGATTATGTCGCGGGCACGGAATTGAGTGTCTATGCGGTCGCCAAGCAGGGGAGGCTGGTCGCGCTGTCGGCCTACACGTCGCTTTATCGCGCGGGCAAGGGGGCGGGTGTCTGCTTTGAGCCCGTTGCCGAACCACGGGTGCGAGACTGGGTCGAGACCTTTGTCAATGCCAGTACGTGGGACGGGCAGGTGTCGTTTGATATGATCCTGACGCCCGAGGATGAGGTGATGCCGCTGGAGTGCAATCCGAGGGCGACGAGCGGCGTTCACTTCTTTCAGGATGCGCAGGCGTTTTCGCGTGCGTTTTGGGGGGAGGGGGAGGTGTGGCCCGATATCGAAGGCATTCTCGGATCACGGCTGGCGATGGGTGTTTACGGGCTTCCGCAGGCGATCAAGGCGGGGCGGTTGGGGCGCTTTTTCCGCACGCTTGCGGCGACGACGGACATTCTGGATTGGCCCGACGATCCCGAACCGCGCCGCGCGCAAATCGCGACATTGATGACGATCCTGCGCCTTGCCATGCGCCAACGCATAAGCCCGCAGCAGGCCGCGACATATGATATTGAATGGAACGGCCCCGACCAGCCCTGAGACTAGAGCGCGACCTCATAGGTGCGCGGATGATCCGCAGCCGGTGGCCGCTTTCCGTCCATGATCGCCTCGATATCGCCGCGCAGAAAATCGAGCGGCCCGCGGATGATATCGGGGGCGCCATGGGCCAAGGCGTTCTGCTGCGTTGATTTCAGGATCCGGCGATCCTGGGCCAACGCAATCCGAAAGAGTGGCTTGAAGAACGCCGCCTTGATCCATGTCGGCACATCCCGTTTGGGCCCGACAAGCCAGCCGACCCCTTTCACGATACTATTGGTGGACTGATGGAGATGGAAGCTGGTGATCAGAACCAGCCCCTTTGGCCCCCAATACTCTAGCTCCGCGATGCCGGGGGCCAGGAACCGGCCAACGGTCTTGCTGCGCGCGCCTTCAAGCAGTTTGCTCACGACGCCTTCCTGACGCGGCTCACCGGTATAGGTCGCCTCGACCCGGCCCTCTGATCCTGTCACCTCGACTTTGATTTTGTGCCGTTTGGCGCTGAGACCGCGCAGCAGTCCTTTGTGGGTGAAATGGGTGTGGGTGGCGTCCAGAATGTTTTCTGCGGCATCTATGACAGTGGATTGGGTCGTGCTTTGAACCCGGCGCACGATGACATCTTGGGACTGAAGCCCATGCGCATATGGCAGCCCGACCGGTGCGCCGGAACTGACAAAGATCGCCCCCTGATGTTCGAGCGCCTTGTAGCTTTGGACACGGTAGCGCGGCAATGCGCTCAGATGGCCGGGAATGGCGGTGCATTGGCCCGTCTTGTTAAACCGCCAGCCGTGATAGGGGCATTCGATGGTGCCTTCGATCACGCGTCCTTTTGAAAGCTCGGCCAGCCTGTGGGGGCATCGGTCCGCCACCGCCCCGACCGTATCGCCGCTGCGGAACAGCACAATCGGGGCACCGTTCAAGACAACCTTCAGGGGTTGCCTTTTCAGGTTCGACGACAGCGTTACGGCGGTCCAGTGGTTATCCATGGTTACAGCTCATATTTCTTTAGCAACGGGATGCCGATTGCGCGCAGCAGATAGGCTATGATCCGGGTCGTGACCCGCTGATGCCAAGGCAAAGTCCCGACATAGACGGCGCTATATTCGATCACGGGCTGTGCGCCGCGCAGCCGTTTGAAATGAGCCGCACCCGCGCTCATGTTGAAAAACAGCCCGCGCGTGAATGCTTCATCCTGCCCCATCGCCATGATCATCCGATAGAGCGCATCTTGCCTTGGCAGCGAAGTGTCATATCCGACCAGCGGTTGCGTCAGCGTTCGCCCGTTTTCAAACAGTCCGGTGATGGCGACCAGAACGCCATTGGTGTTGCGCAGACCTACCAATCTGAGAATGCCGCGTTGGTGCATCTGTTGCACATAAAGCGGCGTGTAGTGTGGATTGAGCGGCGTGTATTTTTCAAGGTAGAGCATGTTGTAAAGCGCGGCACAGCGTGCGTAATCCGCTTCGACAAAGTCGTCATTTCCGACAGTCGTGAAGGGTGCGCGCGCCAGTTTTGAGCGATCCGCTTTCATCTCTTTGCTGAGCGCGACCTTGTCCCGCACGACATAGATTTGCCGGGATGGCATCATCACGAAACCAGCCGCGCGCAAGGCGTCGATGGTGCTGGCATCAGCCATTTCGTTCAGGGAGCGGATGACAATGGCGCGGTCCGGATAGGTCGCGGTCAGGGTGTCGCGGATCTCGGTGGCGTGGACTGGTGAAATGTCGGGCACGGGATTGGTCGAAAACAGCCAGTTGTTCAGCTGAACCTGTCTGTCCAGACCCGCCGCGCGCACCAAGGGAGCGCAGGTCTGGATCAGCGTCTTGATGCAACGTTGCAGCACCGGCTGTGCCGCGAAATTGCGGGTCTCATCGATGGCGTAGTCAATGTAGGCGCGGGTCGGGCTGCACAGATAGCTGTTGGGCGTCTCGCCGGCATCATTCACTGTGACGGGAAAGCTGTGCCCGCCAACCTTGATCAGGCTGACGGTTGTGTGCAGATCGGCGATCAGGCGGGTGGCACCATGCTCTTCGAAGATTTCAACGAACTGACGGACAAGCGCGGGATCATTGCGCACTTTTGGCAGGGCATGGGGTGCCGTCATGCTTTGGGCATCCCGATTACGCGGCGCAGTTTGCGGGTGGTTTCCAGCGGCAAAGATAGCTGTTCAAGATCGACATGTGCGTCGACGCCGCGTGCGCGTAAAAGCCGATCCACCGCCTGTTGCGCTCCGCGGGCATTGCCCTTCGTCACGGTCAAAGGAAGGCGCAAAAGCACCTTGCCCCGCGCGATCTGGCACAGCCGAAAATCGGTGATATCAATGCTCGCCCCGAGCACCGCATTTCGTAGCACATCCGGGGTGATCAAAACGGCACCACCCGCCGCGTCGAACTCAAAACAATCGTCCATCCGCCCCACCACTTCATCGACCGCCCTGAGGGGCGAGCCGCAAGTGCAAGGCTGCGCCGACAACCGCAGTAGATCATTCATGCGGTAGCGCGCCAGAATTTGGGTGCTGCGCCGAAAGCTGGTGATCAGAGGTGATACAAGCCCATCACCAACAGCCTCATACTCAAAATGAATGGCATCCTCGGCGAGGTGCAGCCTGCCAAGGCGACAGGTTACCCCCAGCAAACCTTCGGTCGCCATGTAGATCTGTTCGAGCGTTTGCTGAAAATATGCTTCGATGATGGGTCGGTCGATTGGATCAAGCGTTTCGGCAGCCGCAAAGATGCGCTTTGGGGCCAGCGCGAAACCTGTCTCTGCCATATGCCGCAGAATTTTGGGCGGCGCGACGATCACGGTGGGGTCGAAAGTTTCGATCGCTGATTGCCACTGTTCGGGGCCGTCAATCAGGCTGAAAAAGCCCAGATCAATCCGCCCCGTCTTGCGCGCACTGTCATAAAGCGCACCCCCTTGCGGCAACAGAATTGAGACGCGCTGCTTTTGCCAGATCATGTCGGGCAGGGCCTTGGCCAATATGTTGCCCAACCAACGATATCTCTCCCGCTCGGAAATCACGAAAAGGCCACGGTGACCGCTGGTGCCGGTACTGGCACCCACCGTCACATCCGAAATGCGGCTGTCGGCCTCCAAAGCGGTGCGAACCTGCGCGGCGCTGATCTGATGCGTGTTGAAGTCGGCAAAGCGGCCCATGAGCGTGGCTTTGTCGATGACCGGCAGGTCATGAAGGCGTGCAGCCGCATCCTTGTAAAACGCGACCTGGCGCAGATCATGGGTCAGCCACTTGTGCAGGGCGCGGTGCTGCCACGCCTCGAACCGTGCCCGGTCAAGTCCGCGTCGACTGTGCCATCGCGTGTGCACAAAGGATGCCACGGTTTCTGTGAGCAACATCATGGATCGCTGTTGGCCATGTCGTAGTCAAACGGCGTGTTCTCGGGGTCATGGCACAGCAGGGCTGCGCGCCCTTGGGCCAGATAGGCCGCGAGGGCGTCCGTTGATCTGCGCCAGTCCTCATAGTCATCTGTTATCAGGCGGGCTGGCCATGCTTGCACCCGTGCCTCGGTCGCCGCGCGCCGTATCCACTGCACATCCACGGCGTAAAGCAGGGGTCCGCTTGCGGTTTGCAACATCACCCCGAAAAGTCCCCTAGCATGACCGGGCAGACCCACTGCGACGACACGCCCGTCGCCAAGCAGATCACGACCGGCTGGCAAGCCATATTCCGGCTCTGTTCTGGGCAGGCTTTCGGTGTCGATCATGCGCCCGTCGAAGTCATCCGGCACCAGTTCAGGGAAAACGCCATGGCGAATGTTGTGCCAATCCGTGCTGGATCGCAGATGCGCGAAGGCGGGGCCGTTGGCAATAAAACGGGCATTGGGAAACTGGCGCAGTCCGGAAATATGATCCGCATGAAAGTGGGTCACGATGACAAATCGCACGTCCGCGGGCGTGAACCCAAGCCGCGCCAAAACGGGTTCGGGTTGCTGATCCGGGTTAAGCGTCGGGCCCAGAACACGGCTGTACAGGCGCAGCACCCGCCCGCGATCCGGGGCCGAAATCGTTTCGGCGGTGTAACCTGTATCGATCAAGACCGGCCCATGATCGGGATGCACGATCACGCCATAGCGGACCTTCAGCATGACGCGCCGCCACCTACCTCCTTTGAGGATGAACCGCTCGGACGCTGCCACGTCTGCACTGTTTGGAAAGATAACTTTCATAGGGGCTGCACCGCCGCGCGGGTTCTGCGCAATCCTTCGTCAAACGGGACCTCGGGTTGCCATCCTAACAGACGGTGCGCTTTGGAGATATCCAGACTTTGCGCATATGCAAACAGGCCAATGGAATAGCGCGTGATGGCCGGTTGCGGCAGATGGGGCAGGGCACTGGCCGTAAGTTCCAGCACCCGCGCAAGGGCGAGAGCAGGGGCCAACGGCACGGTCCGCCACGTCGCTGTCGTGCCGTATGCCCGGCAGGTCCGCTCGACGATATCGCGCACCGCCAATACTTCGCCACCCGAGATGTTGAAGGGTTGCCCGTTTGCGTCTGGACCTGCCGCAAGGGCTGCGACGATGGCGGCGATCACGTCATCGACATAGGTCAGATCGATGCGCGCCTCGCCTTTGCGCAGCAGGGGGAGGGGGCGCTTGGCAGCCCGCAGCAATGTGGGAAGAAGCGTCGTATCGCCGGGTCCGTAAATCCCGCGCGGTCGCAGAATGATCGGGTCAATATCTGGCGCGCCAGCGACGATGCGTTCGGCCATCTGTTTGGTTTCGGCATAGGCGTTGATGGGCTTTGGCAATACCATGTCTTCGCGCACGGACAGGGCGTCGGCCATTTTGAAATAGACCGTCGGGGACGAGATATGCACGAAGCGGTAAACCCCGAGCCGCTGCGCCAGGGACACGATGTTTCGCGTTGCAACCACGTTGGCCATTTCGAACGCCCGCCGTGGGCCGGATGCGGCTGACAGCGCCGCGCAATGCACAACCGCGTTAACCTGTTCCAGACTGTCATTGAGCGGCACCGCCGTAGACAAATCATGGCAGATCGTCTGATAGCCCTGCGCCCTGAGGGCAGCACATTTTTCGGCGTCGCGGCCCATGGCGATCACGTTGACCCCCGTCCGCGCAAGGTGGCGGATCAGATGCCCACCAAGAAAGCCGGTCGCCCCTGTGACCAGAACGGTGTCGCCTACAATTCCCAAGCGATACCGCCCAATGACACCCCCGCAGAGGTGCCCAGAAACAGGATTTTGGATCCGGCCCCCAGCCTTTGATCGCGCCTTGCCAGATCAAAGGCGAACGGAATGGAGGCGGCAATCTGGTTCCCGTAATCCTGCGTGATGTCGATGACCTTGCCGGGATCCACGCCCGTGGCCTTGATCATGTGCTGAAGCGCCAGAGGGCTGGCCTGATGCGGGATCACCACGTCCACGTCCTCTGTGGTCCAGTTGGCCCGCTCAA
The DNA here is from genome assembly GCF_947494755.1 of uncultured Tateyamaria sp. GTDB lineage: Bacteria > Pseudomonadota > Alphaproteobacteria > Rhodobacterales > Rhodobacteraceae > Tateyamaria. Next base: position 6,847 of record NZ_CANLVZ010000029.1, on the reverse strand, counting down.
GCAGTTCGTCAAAGAACCCTTTGAGATATTTCGAGGCGAACCGGAAAAGCGCTTTGCCATCCATGTGAAACGTCGTGTTCTGGGCAAATTCGACAGGCTGTTTGTGAACGTCAAAGCGGGTGCCGCCAGCGGCGAGCGTGCAGGCATCATAGGCCGATGGGTACGTCTTCATCAGGTGCGCGACCAATCCTCGCCCCGCTGACGATTTCTGGCCCAAGATCGCTGCCGCAGCGCCGTCGCCGAACAGGGCGGCCGTTTGCGCATCGGTGGCCCACGGCAACGCCCGCGAGGCGAGTTCAGACGAAAAAACCACTGCCGTCTTGTGCTGTCCGGTCGCGATGAGGTGGTGTGCGGTTTCGACCCCGGTCAGAAAGCTCAGGCACGTGCTGTTGACATCGAATGCGGCGGCGGCCCCGTCCTGCACGCCAAGGTGTGCCATGACCAAGGGAGCGGTCGACGGGATGGCCTGATATCCAACGCCGCAGGCAGAGATCACGAGGTCGATGTCCTGTGCGGAGATGCCGGCGGCATCAATGGCGTTTTCGATGGCTGCGATGGCCAGATCGATCTGGCTTTCGGACTGGCTGACATAGCGTTGGGCGACGCCTGTCGCCTGAAACAACGTTCCCGTCTCAAGGCCCAGCTCGGCGTCGAAAAACTCCGACCTGCGCTGTTGGGCTGGAACCGACCTGCCGGTCCCAAGAAACGATACCTGTGGTGCCATGTGGTTCAACCTGACTGAGGGCAAAGCGCGTTTTTCATCACTGCCGGGCCTGCTTTGCTTCTCACTGGGTTCGCTTATACCGGGCATGATCTGCTTCGACCATATCGTTCTTTAAGGTGCTCGCTATGTCGGCGCGGCCAGGCGAAACACAGAAACCTCGGCGGCCAACCCGTCGATACGCTGAAGCGCGCAGGGTTCATGTGGGTCCTGCGGTCTGAGCGTCCTGGGCATCGCCATTTCCGGCGCGGCCGGACTGCGAGACTGCTCTGTTGAACCCATGACCCGCTTGTCGCTAAGCACACCGATGCGCCGCCTAGCCGATATGTTGCTCTTAGATGCTTTGGAAGGTAGCTGTTGCATTAACTGGCTTGTGGCCTGCTGCGGGTTTCGTGGATGGCAGTTTAAGCTTTCAACAAGTTGATGGATGAACGAGATCTCGCCTCGGACACCTGGCCGTCTGTGATCGAGGTGGCCGCCTTCGCATCCCGCCGCGCGGTGAGGCAGAAGTCGACCATCTGCCTGTTTGCGTCGATCGCGCATCAGACGTATCGCCACTTGCGGCCGACGTGGATATAGATTTCGTCCACATGCCAGTCGACGCTGGCCCGGCGCAGATGTTTCTCGGTGCGCTTAGTCAATTCTGGGCCGAACTTCCGCACCCATCGATACACCGTCGAGCAGCCAACCGCGACATCGCGTTCTGCCGATAGATCGACGACATCCTGATGGGATAGAGGGTACCGCAAGTACTAGCGCACTGCACACAGGATGATCTCACGCGGAAAGCGATGATGCTTGAACGGTGATTTCCGCGGCATGGTGATCCTCAAAAACCCAAACCTCATTGATGAGCGCGGTCAACGCAACAGTCGCATGTTACGGATAGCGCGTCACCTAGCGTATCGCTTGGCCAGCGCGATGATCCGTTGTGCAGCCGCAACCGACGCCTGATGATCCTGCGAAAAGTTGAGGCGAATGCGATCGGTATCCTGTCGCGCAAATTCCGTGCCCGGCGTCACGATCACGCCGGCCTGTTCGCGCAGAAACCTGACAAAGTCATTGAGGCTGATCGCGAGCTCCGGCAGGCGCGGATAAAGATAGCTGCCCGCGTTCGGGCGCTCGGTCCGCAAGCCCGCATCATTGAAAAGGCGCAGCAAGTCGTCGCGAATGGCCTGATGCGCGGCAATCCTGTCCTGCAACCACCCTTCGGGTTCACGAAACCACGTTTCCAGTGCGGCCTGATTGTAACCAGCCGCACGCAGGGACACCAAGGCCTGCAACTTCTCCATCCGGTCGACCAAAACCGCCGTCCCAAAAGCCACGCCAAGCCGGAACCCACTCAGGGACTCGGTTTTCGAAGGGCCAAGGATCGTGATGATGTTCTTGGGCGCGTTTTGGTCCGCTCTGAGGTGGGCGTAGCTGTCCTCGGCCACGTATTGCATGCGTGCATAGAGCTGATCGACCACGACTGTCACATCATAGGTCTGTGCGAGGGTGGCGATCTGCGCGATCACATGCGTCGCTGTCACGGTCCCGGTCGGATTGTTTGGCGTTGAAAATATCAGGACCTCGGCACCATCCTTGAACGCCTTTTCCAGCGCGTTGAGGTCGGGGCCCCGGTTGGATTCATCGTCTCCGTAATTCAGGGGGACATGCATGACTATGCCACCGAAGAACGTAACCAACTTTCGGTTTGCAAAATAGTCAGGCTCGATGACCACGACCTTTGTGCCATGGGTCACAACCGCGCCAAGCGCGAGAAACAGCGCGCCTTGAGTTCCCGGTGTGATGATCAGTTCGCTGGTATAGTCGACCGGAGCACCGGTGAAGGCGGCCACGTCTTGCGAGACCCGCTGGCGCAACGCATCAAGTCCGCGATATTCGGTATAGGCTTGCGCCGCACCCCGCTCAAACCCTTGGTTCCAGGCCTCAAGAGCACCGGGCGTGGGCGGGTGCGCGTCCACATCACCATGCGAGAAATCAACCGGGACACCGGCGAGCGTCTCGCCCTTTTTCTGGTCGTCGCACTGTTGCGTGGTCTGGCGGACTTCCTGCCCGGGCGCGTTGTCGGTGCCAAGTTCGCCAAAGATCTCGTCGAGCGACTTCATTAGATATCCTGTCCAGCCGAGGGACCCGTTTAAGGGTCAGGTGGTCCTTCGATAAGCGCTGTATTTCACAATAAAAAATATGTAATTCTATCTTCAGGCGATAAAAATTCTATGGATACAAGATACCTTAAAACCATCCTGAACGTGATCTCGTCCGGCTCCTATGCGGCGGCGGCGCGGCAGATGGGCCTGACGGCGGCCGCCGTGTCGCAGCGCGTCAGAGCGGTCGAGCAACAGCTTGATACCGTCCTTTTTGTGCGCAACGGCAAGCGGGTCACGCCCACCGACAGCTGCCTGAACCTGATCCCCAAGATGCGCGATCTGGTGCGCGATGCGGACAGGCTGAAATCGGATCTTGATCCATCAGGCCTGGCAGGGCCGTTTCGCATCGGGTCCATTTCGACTGCGCTTAGCGATCATATCCCGGCCGTGTTGGCGCGTTGCTCAACCGAGGCACCGCAAAGCGCGCTTTACATTGTTCCCGGCACCTCGCGAGACCTCTACGAGAAGGTGGTGGAGGGCGATATCGAAGCCGCCTTTTTGGTCGAGCCACCGGTCGCATTGCCAAAATCGGTGGATCAAATCATCCTCGAACGGCAACGCTTTGTCGCCTTGGTGGCCGCGAAGGACACGCGTCCGTTCGCCAGGATCGTGTCTGACGATCATGCGCTTGTGTATGACCTGTCAAGCTGGGGCGGGTGTATTGCGAAGGCTTGGATTCAACAAAACATCCAACGCGATCAGGTGCGGTGTGAGCTGGATTCCCTCGAAGTCATCGCAAATGCCGTGGCCAGCGGTTTGGGTTTTGCGATCGTGCCAGCATGGAAGGGGCTGTCGACGCTGCATAACGTGCGTCAGATCCAGCTGCCCGAGATTGCGCAAACCAGAAACATCTGCGTGGTGCATCGACGACTGAATGCAACCCGTATCAGGCTTCTGACCGGATTCGACGCCGTCTGACAGCAAGCACAGGGCGCAACACGCCTGCTTTGGGCGCGGCCTGCCAAAGAGTTGCGGCTTGGGCGCATCATCCGTGATTTCTGTGCCTGCCGTTTGCCCCGACGCTGGACTTGCCGCGCGCGGACGCGATAGGTCAAATGTGCATTTGGAGGATATCAAGATGAGTGAGAACGGCAGTCTTACACGGCATCAGCGTCAGGCGCGTATCGCCGAAATCAAGGACCTTGCCCTGGCCCACCTGACATCCCCCCGCAAAGATTTCCGACCCTACGACTTGCAGGACGAGCTTGACGAGTTGGCACCCGGCAAGCCGAACAAACGGCCCGCCGAAGCGCTTGAGGCTCAAATCCTGATCGTCGTTGGGGCAGGGCGCAAACCCCGCCGCGCGCAGAAGGCGCTTTACCATCTGTTCCGGTCTCGCCTTGCGAGCGGTGAGTTGGAAAAATACCAGGCCATCGAGGCGGTTTTGAAAGAGGCCGAGCGCAATGGTACCTCTTTGGAAGGGCTGTATTTCCCGCAGGCTTTCGGGTCCCTTGATCATTCAGAAATCTGGACGAAAGTCGAAGATATGATGACCAAGATCGAGGACCTGGGCGGTGAGGTGTTCCTATGCTGCGGCACGCTGTTGGGTGCGATCCGGGACAAAAGCCTGATCGAGCATGACGACGACGTGGACCTCGCCTATGTTTTGGACGCAGGCACGCCGGAAGAGGCCGCAAAGCAGTGGATGGAGGTCTATGAATACCTGCGCAGCCACGATCTGCTGCAAGAGACAGGGCCCAACCCGTGCAGTTACAAGCTGAAATCAGGCACCGAGTACAATATCGACCTGTTTCCGGCCTGGGTGTCGGACGGCAAGGTCCATGTCTACCCTTATGTCTGGGGCGAATTGGACGAGGCGGATGTGTTCCCGCTGCGGCCTTGCCCGACCACGAACCTGCCGATCCCCAACGATGCCGAGGCGATGCTTGCGGTCAGCTATGGGGAAGGCTGGCGCGTGCCTGATCCGGGGTTCTCGACTGCTTGGGGCCGGCTCAATCGCCGGTTCGCCCCGTTTCGCGATGCGCTGAACTAGCCCCGACCGAAACCGGGGGTCTGCGATTTACACCTGCTCGACAAGCATCCGGACCACGAACGCATCGTCGTCCTTATACTTTGCATAGCCGGTACCTTGCGTGAAATAACTTGCCGTCAGGCCGCGCTGAAACAGCTCGTTCAGGAAATCCACGGGCTCAACATAGCGGCGGTAGTGTTCGGCCGTGACCTTGGACAGCTTTTCATCTGCGGCGGTGCGAAACTCCAGCGCAAGCTTGCCGCCGTTCTTCTTCAGGAACGCACCGCAGAAATCCAGAAACCCTGCCTGCTCATCGTCGGTGATCGCGTGGATAAAGAACCGGGCGTAAATCACGCCAACACCGGACACGTCGATATGCGACATGGCGTCCGCGACTTTATCCATAAGGTCAGGATCATCACACGCGGCAGATAGGGCGGCGATCGGCAGGCCCTGTGCGGATGAGCGTTCAACGATATCGCTGATTGCGGCGGTGCTGCCATCCACGGACACAACCGGCATCTTGTGGCGCGCGAAAAAGAACGTATCCCGCCCGTTGCCGCATCCGACATCGAGGAAGTAATCGGCGTCTCTGCATTCGCTCAGCACGAAGGCGGCGAATTGCGACGGAATATCTGGAACGGCTTTGGCGGTGTAGTACGAGTCCCAATACTCACCGCGCTCTTTGTGGGATGTGCCCATGTGTAGATCCTGCTGCCATTGGCGTCTTGAAGGTCAGATGATCGCGCCGCTTCACTGCTCGAAAAGACGCAAGGTCGAGGTAGCTCCGTTTAGGAAAATCAATGGCCGTTCTCAAGTATATTGAGCGACAGCCCCGCATTTGGTTGGGGTCTGATGCAGATTGGGCGTTGGGGGGGGCGTTGGAAGGTCGGTCTGGTATGGTGGGCCCTGGGCAGGGGTGTCAGCTGGTCAAGTACGAAAAATAAGGGAAAAACTGCGTGATTAATCGTCGAAACCGACGTAACTACCAAAATTGACCGTCAAAGGTTGGGTAACAAGTCGTTGCATAGTCTCCTTCGCAGGACTGATGTCTTCATTGCCTTCTGCCAGCAAAAGAAAGGAAACCGCTTCTGTGAAAAATCGCTTTTCTGTTCCGAAACGCCTGGTCCACATCATGTCTATTTTCTTGGTGGCAGCGCTTCTTGATATCTCTGGGGCGGCACATGCTGCGGTAAAGTGCAACGAAGATGAAAGGTTTGCGCCTTTTGGGCGTGTCGTCGAACTCGGAGTGCGTAGCTTTCGTTTCTGCGGACGAGACGTGATTTACGTCGAAGGCACCGACACGGTTCAGCGGATCCGTATTCCCAAAGACAGTTCACATGTGAAGAAAATCCTGACCCAATTTCCTGAGCTGGATTCGCTATGGGGTGAACTTCAACTTTATGACCAGCCATTTACCTTTCCAAACGACCGAAGCTTTGCGACGGCGGATACCTATGTTGGGGATGTCTACTTGGCAAATGCGAGATACCGATATTACACCAATAACCCATTATCAGATGAAGGGCTCGAACAAATCCAAAGAGCTTATATCCCAAGGGGCGGAGTTCTTGTTTTTGATGACGCTCCGGACTTTCCCCTTCCCCCTCATTTTCTGTCTTGCAGTGGAACTCTGAAGGGGTCACCGCAGGAAGAATTTGATTGCTTCATTTATGTCAGCTTCGACAAACCGGACACACTTGTGGCCTACACAAGGATCTTATGGTTTCCTGAGCTGGCTGAGTACAGAAGCTCCGGTCCCTTCGATTTCGACAACCTCCATATCATGATCGAAGCGCTGGTCGCGCTCTTCGAAAGCATTAAGATCGCTCCCGAACGCTGAAGGTGTGAGCGATACTTGAACTGCGACTCCTATTGCCTTCGAGGGTAGGGCGCTTGGCCCATTCCCTCCATCATCTTTTCACGGAAAACCTCAGCCGGTGTCTTCCATCCGAGGCACTTTCTGGGTGTCGCGTTGAGGCGGTCACCGATCATCTTCAA
>NZ_CANLVZ010000028.1 GCF_947494755.1 uncultured Tateyamaria sp. | reverse complement strand
GTCGAAGGACTGGCGGCGCGTGGCAACCCGCTGCGATCAACGCCCGAAGGTCTTGTTGTCCGCAATCGCTCTCGCGGCACTCGTCACCCATTGGCTATGTGGCCTGAGCCCAATGATCCGAACCCCGGAAAATAACGAAAAACTTGTCAGGGATTAGTGTCTGAACACAACCCATATCCCTGTGCCCTGCTAGCTTAGATGCAGCTTCAAGAACCGGCAGCTCTGCCCGTTCAGGCATTTAGAGGATGAGACAGGCACACGCCGCAACGGTGCCTTTCGATTGCTCTGCAAATCAACTTTTGGCCGAGATGACACATCTCGAGCGCACGCCTTCGGGGCGGTGCTTGGGCTTGGCTTTGAGAAGGAAGACGACATGACCCCAACACTAAGAACTCTCCTCGGCACCGTCGCTATCGGCGCGTTTGCTGCCACCGGTGCGCTCGCGCAGTCGACCACCGATCAGACGACCGTCGATACGCAAGGCGGACAAGTCGTCGTGGAGCAGGAAGATGCGACCGTTAACGTGACCGTGCCCGATCCGAACGTCGAAGTGACTCAAGGCCAGCCGGTCGTCACCGTTGAGCAGCCACAGCCCGAAATCACCGTTGTGGTGCCAGAGCCGACCGTGCGAGTGCGTCAGCAGGCCCCCATTATCACCGTCGAACAGGCCCAACCGCAGATCACTGTGGTGATCCCTGAGCCTGTCGTCACCGTCATGGTTCCCAAACCGGAAGTGGACGTGGAAACAGGTGAGCCGATCGTTGACCTTGATCAGCCGGAACCGGTCGTGCGCTTCATTCGTCCTGAACCGAAGATCACGATCCAGGAAGCCCAGCCACGCGTCGAATTCCAGCAAGGCGAAGCGCAGGTCAATATCTCTGAATCCCAAGACGCGCAGGTCGACGTCACGCAGGAAGAGGCACAGGTAAACGTCGAACAGGGTGACAGTGCGAATGTGTCTGTCACCAGTGAAGAGGCTGAGGTTAATGTCGTCGACGGGGGCGAGGCGAATGTCGAGATTGAGCAGATGCAAGCCCGCGTTGTGATGGAAGACTTTAACGCGGATGAAGCTGGCAACATGGCCGATGAAGACCGGGCACGCTATCGGGACACGGTCAAAGTCCTGCCGATTTTTGACCGCAAAGCCGAAGACCTGATCGGTCGCAGCGTGGCCACCGAAACAGGTGAAGACGTGGGCGAAGTCGATTTCGTCGGCATGCGGGGCCAGACCCTTGTCGCCATTGTTGGTGTTGGTGGCTTCCTTGGCATGGGCGAAAACGAAATCGCCGTACCCGTCGAAAAGCTGATCCTGCGGGAGGACGAGCTGATCCTGCCCGAGTTCACGCAGACACAGCTCGAAAACATGCCTGAGTACAACGAGAACGAAGTGCGTGTGCTGGATCCGGGCCTGCGCCTGGCCGAGCAACTCGGTCTCGATTGAGTTTCTGATGGATGCAGGGAACGATCTGCATCCATCAGACGTTGGTAACGAGTTCACTGCCGCTGGCGTCCCCCCACGCGGCAGTTTTTCATTGCCCGACTTCAGGCCCAAAACATCGGAGAATGGCCCGGTCGCCCGCAATTCACCCCTTACAACAACTCAAGAAGGACTACACAATGACTGGAATTGGATGGATCGGCTCGCTGATCATTGGCGCGCTCGCAGGCTGGATCGCGGAAAAGATTATGAAAACGGATCAGAACCTGCTGATGAATATCTTGCTCGGTATTCTCGGTGCGCTGGTTCTGAACTGGTTGCTGATCGCGATCATCGGCACGACCCTTGGCGGATGGATTGGTCAACTGATCGTTGCGGCGGCGGGCGCATGTCTGCTGATCTTCGTTGTACGACTGATCCGCCGTTAGACCTCACATGAAGGTCGGCTGGCGGCTCAGGTCGCCAGTCAACTAACGCTTGGCACGATCCGCCGGGGCATCCTCATCGACGTTCCCCAAGAAGCGCGCCAATGTTTGCAGCGACTTGGTCTCATCGCAAACGATTTTGAGCACGATCAGGATCGGCAAGGCGACGATCATACCGATGACGGACCAGATCCAAGCAAAAAAGGCCACGAAAAGGAACACGACCGGGGTGTTCAACCGCATCCTGCGCGAGATCAGAAGTGGCGTGATAAATTGCCCCTCGATAGAGGTCAGCACGATGTAGGTGGCAAATACCCCTGCCGCGACCCAAGTGCTGTCAAGGCTCACGAAGGCGACGGCTGCCGCGATGGTGGCGCCCATCAGTCCACCGAGAAACGGCACGAAGTTCAATCCAAAGGCCATAAAGCCGAAAATGAGCGCACTCGGCAGGCCCCAAAGATGCATTGCAACGGCCACAGCCACACCCAGACCTGCGTTAATGATCGTGATCCCGCCAAGATAATGGCCCAAGCGATCCTCGATGGAATGAACCATTTCGACCGCGCGCCGCTTGTCTTCGAACCGCTTAAAGCTTTGCAGTGTCTTGGTCAGAAACATGTCTCCCGATGCGATCAGGAAGAACAGCAGGACAATGGCAAAGAGTATACGGCTCAGAAACCCCGGAGCCATACTGAACAAAGTCGCAGCAATCCCGATGTCCGAGACGACCTCCACCTCCACTGTTTCGGCGCTTTGGTCCTCCATAATTTCTTCGGCGGCCACGGTCGCATCATTGATGGCCTCCAGTGTGCCACCGGCAGCCGAAAGCTTCTGTTTGATCTCCTCCATCAGCGACGGCAGGTCTTCAATAAATCGGGCCGCAGGTGCGCTTAGCTGCGCAAGCAGCACGATGATAAGGGCCGTGAGGATAGCGGTAAACAAAGCGGCGGATGCAAATGGCGGCACCCCGACCTTCGACAGTAGCCGACGCGGCTTGCTGAGTACAAAATAGCCAAGACAGGCGGCGGTAATCGGGATCAGAAAATCACTTGCCCAAACCGCAGCCTGCAAGAGAAGCAGGCAAAAGATACCGACCACCGCGACTTCAAATCGCCTTGGATAAGGGGCTGCCGTATGCACGAACTTGTCCGAGCTATTGTTCATGGTCGGCTCGTTCTTCTTCGCGCGGAATGAACACCGTGGCCGCCATCGGGAAGTGATCAGAGCCAAAGCTCTCGAGCCGGCGGAAAGACACGAGACCAATCTGTTCTGTCATGAACATCTGATCAATCGGAAATCGCATCAATGGGTTATCTGCATGGAAACTTGAGATCATGCCCCGTCCAACGCGAGGTTCAAGGAGATCGCCGTAGCGTTTGAAGCGCCTTGTAGTCCAAGACCACGCCACGTCGTTGAAATCTCCCATCACGATGGTCGGTCGCTCAGACGATTGGGTCATCAAGGCCGCATCCTTGATCTGCTGATCGCGCACAGCCGTGGTATTGCCCGGAACGGGCGGGCGGGGATGCAGGCCGATGAAATTGAATGTAGCGCCGCTTGGCCCGGTCAGTACCGCTCTGACTGCAGGCGTGTCATCGGCAACAGGCCACAGCAATTCGACGCGTGATGTTTCCAGCCGCGTGGCAAAGATCAGTCCGTAATAGTCATCCGCGATATGGGACTTGATGGTCGGATAGCGGCCAAGCACCTCTGACAGTGCCACGTTCCACCTTTCGTCAGTCTCCATCAGGAGCAGGACATCCGGATCTTCTCGCTCGAGAATTGCGATAAGGTCATCGTGCCGGCTGTTCTCCATCAATACGTTGACCGACAGTACCTTTATCTCTTCGGAAGATGGCGGCACAGATGTGATCTCGATTTCAGGCTGCGCGAGCGGGGTATAGGGAAAAATCTGTATACTCTGATAGGCGATCACGCTCGCCAATACTGCTGCCAGCAGAGGTTTGAATGAGATGGAAAACGGCAGACAAGCCACAAGTGTGAACAGCGCAACACTGGCGATATGAACGCGGGGGAAATCCCACATCCGTATCCACCACATCACGCTGTTGGTCAGCGGCAACAGCGTCGTGACGATGGCCGCAAGTGCGACACTCCAGAAAATCCAATTCAGCATCGGGCGACGTTCGACATTATGAGTTCGCAGCCTCGCCCAACGTATCGGCCTTGACCGCCTCGCGCGATCCCATCGGCTTATCACGGCCCTTCGTGGTATCCGCACGCGTCTGCGCCTCCATCTCAGCATTGAGTTCGGCCCCGAGCAGTATGATGAATGCAGAAATCCAGAACCACATCAGCAGGACGACTACGCCAGCCAGTGTACCGAAACTTTCGTTGTAGGATCCGAAATTGCCTACGTAGAATGCGAACCCCGCCGAGGCGATGATCCAGACGAGACAAGCCATGACAGCCCCCGGCGAGGCCCACTTCCATTCCGGCTCGTCGCGCGATGGAGCAAAGCGGTAGAGAACGGACAGCCCAAAGACGGTCAGACAGAATAAGCCGATCCACAAAGCGGCAGTCATCAGCACCTCGAACACTGGACCGAATTCAAGGAAAGTCAGCGCGGCGGGCAGTCCAAGCGTGGCCAAAAACGCGACCAGCAAACCGAAAATCAGGAAAAGTGTCAGGGTCAGTGTCACCAGTTTCAGCCGGATAAATCCGCGATCTTCCTGCTCATCATAGGCGACATTGATCCCCTCCATCAGGCTTGCCATGCCCTTGGATGCCGAATAAATCGCGATCAGAACGCCTGCGATTGCCGCAAGACCGAGACCACCTTCCCGCGACCCCGCCACCTCGGTGGCTTGTGTGGTCACAATGGCGATGACCTCGTCGGGCATCAGACCGGACAAGCTTTCCAATTGATCTACGATTTGATTAGGCTCGATGAGCAAGCCGCTGATCGCGATCAAGGCCGTAATGGCGGGAAACAACGCCAGCAATCCATAGAACGCAACTCCTGCTGCGATCAGGCCGACCCGGTCGGCCGCGATCTCGTCCTTCAACCGAAAAGCGATATCTTTCCAGCCAAGGGGCGGAATTTGGGTCGGTGTCTCGGCGGAGCGTCCGCGTGCCATGTCAAAACCTCGGCGATGGGAGTGCGTGAAACTTGGGAAAGGACTAAGACAGTCCTTTCCCAATCAGTTTAAGTTTTGGGCTTGCCAAGATTTCGGTCCTGCGCATCGGACGCTGCCGTATCGACCACCCGCTCCGCTGCGCTCTTGGCTTTGTCACCGATTGCTTCGATTGCAGATTTGTCGCCCGGTGCGCCACGGTCGAGGTCCGCCTTGGTTTCGGCAGCAATATCCTTGACCTCTTCCTTGACAGTCTCGGCCACGGAGAGCGCCTTTGCTTTTTCCTCTTGGAAAATGCGCTCGGCCTGATCGAACAGGTCGTCGCTCTGACGACCCATCAAATCGTCTTCGGTCTTGGTGCGCGGCAAGGCTCCGCCCAAAGCAGCGCCAACGGCAAGAGCAAGGGCACCCACGACCAAAGGTTGCTGTTCATAGAAATCAGCTGCCGCATCCGAGCCCTGGCTCATCGAGCGCGAAGCAGAGCGGCGCATCTCGACCGCTTTCTGACGCGCCGCGATCACGCGCTTGCGCCCTTCTTCGCTCAAACTCTCGGTACCTTCGGCGATGCGGTTCCCTGCCGCGCTGAGGCTTTGCTTGGCAGACTGCGCCGCTGACCCGACCGTCGATTTGGCTTTGGATGCAGCACTACCTGCAGCAGAGCTTGCGGTTATCAGACCGTCCTTCACCGATTGCGCGCCATCCGCCGCGGCGGCTTTCGCGCTGTCAACACCTTCTGACAGACGATCGCCAATCGAGGGCCCTTCGTCGTCGTCGTGCTCGAGTGCCCAAGACGGCTGCGTCGCGGATCGATTGGCCGCGTGTGCCGCCGCCGGGGGCGTGTAGGGCAGATCACGCATTTCGCGATCCTGGCGGAACGCGCGTTCGGTCGAGCCATACCGATCATCGTCGAAATCGCGCGACACCGGCTGACGCGTTTGCGGTTGTTGCGCGTTTCCAAACATCAGCCATGCCAGGCCAATACCCGTCAGCGCGAGCGGGATCGGGTTCGCTTTCACTTGGTTGGAGATGGAGCGCCCCATGTCACCACCATGTTCACGAAATTGATCACCGATCTGGCGGACAACCGTATCAATCGAGAACTTGTCCTGCAGGTTTTCAATGTTGGTCGTCAGCTCGGCCCGCTGCTGTTCGATGTCGCGTTCAATTTCTTTCGGGCTTCGGGTCTCATTTGTCATCGTATGCTTCCTTTACGGCTGCGGCATCGCGCTGGACGTTCTTAACGGTCCGCGTGGGTGCGAGGCTTGAGAGTTTGAGGTCATTAACGCCCTTGCCGATCAGGACAAAGGCGATGAGGCCGAGACCGGCGCCGACGATCAGCGCCGACCACGTGGCATCCAGACCCGCTTCGGTTAGCGCGCCGACCAAGGCTGCGGCCAAAACGTTCAGGGCAACGAGGGCGATGATCGCAGCGCCTGCGATCAACCCGACCGCCACGCCCGCCTTGGTCACATTCTCGCTGATTTCGGCGCGGGCGAGATCGACCTCATTGCGCACAAGGCTACTGACATTGCTCATGGCATCTGTCAGCAGATTGCCCGCGCTTTTGTTGGTATTGGGCTCGCTCATGAAAAATCTCCGTGACGCATGGTTCCGGGGGTATGAAGTGTGGTCTGCGTGGCTTGTGTGCCGGACGCCTTGGCAAAGCGCGTCGCGGCAAAGCCGATCAGTGCAGCACCCCCAAGAAAGACCAGAGGGTTCTTCCGGGCGAATGCGCTGACGTCGTGGACCATTTCACTCAGATCCTTATGACGCATGGCATCTGACGCATCTGCCAGGCCTTCGGCAATCTGCCCGAAGGTCCGTTCTTGCGGGGAACCGCTGCGCATCTCATCGGCGGCTGTGCGCAAAGCTGATGCGACGCCGGACACCTCTTCAGCGACCGACGACTTTGCGGTTTCCGCCTGGGCCTTCGCTGCGGCGGCAGCGTCTTGAGCGACGCCGCGCGCGGCAGTCTTTGCCTGAGCAGCCACTTCGTTTGCCTTTTGTTTGGCTTGCGCTGCAACGGGCTGGTCTGGTGTCAGTTCGGGTGTACTTGATGAGGTCGACATTTTTTTCTCCTTTTCAGGTTCAGAACAAGAAACTGATGACGGCCAGGACGACGACAATCAGTCCGATAAGATAGAAAACGTTGTGCATTTTGTGCTCCTGCTGTGGGGCATGACCCAAGTCACTCCCGTGCTAAACAGCTTAAGTGCCTGTTAAGTTCCCCGGGCGTCACAGACGCTAATCTGGTTTAGCTTTTGCCAAATTGGGCGTCGGTCTGGGCAGATCGTTACTATTGTGATGACCAATTCCAGCTAGCCTCAAAGCTCACCTCGAAAGGATCGAACATGAGTATCGACACGCTGGAAGACCTTTATCTCGAGCAACTCAAGGACATTTACAGCGCCAATATACAGGCCCTTGACGTCACCAGAGAGATGGCAAAAGCGGCAAGTGACACAGACCTTTGCGACGCTCTCCGGGCAGGTGCCGACGGCATTCAGAGCGGCATCACCGCGCTCGAGAAGATTTCGGAGGGCCACGATGAAAGCCCGAGCGGTGAACACTGCAAGGGGATGGAAGGGCTTGTCACCGAGGCACGTACGCACGCAATCGACGAGAGCTTTGGCGAAGAGGCCGCCAAAGACGCGATGATCATCACGCAGTACCAGCGGCTTACGCATTATGCGATCGCCGGGTATGGATGTCTTGCAGCCTTCGCCGATCGTCTGGAACTGGACAGTGACATGGCAGCGCTGAAAACGTGCCTTGATGCGTCCTATGATGGCGACCGCACCATGACCGCGCTCGCCAGGGGCGGCATCAACAAGGACGCGGTGGCCTAACTCTCAGTCCGATCTGGCCAGATCAGGCGCACCCGTGGTTTCCGCTCCGATTGCGGGAGGGAACCATGATGTGTCCATGTCGACGAATGCGTTGACGAATTCGCAGTCCTTTTCCCACTCATCCCGCTTGAGCAAGCGTACATAGGGGCGCTCGATTTCGATATCGCCGCTTTCGACAAAGCGGCGCAGCAATTTGTTGACATAGATCGATGTCAGTCCGACGGCCTGCCCCATCTCCACTTGACTAAAGGGCACCTGAAACCTGTTGCCAAGGCCGATATTGGCCACCTCGAGACGCGACCGGAGTTGCAGCAGCCAGAATTTGAGTTTGCCAGCCGCGTCCATCGCACTCAGGCTACTGGCGTGATGTCGCAGCGCGATCTGATCGAGGCTGCCAACGGCTGTCAGCAAAGCCCCGAGGCGCGGGTAATCGACATAAAGTGGGGCCAGCCCGCCGCGCGGAAAAGGGCAGATGACGCCATCGGTCTGCATCATGATGCGATGGTTGGCGTGAGAGGCCCCGATCTCGGCCAAGCCCATGACCTCGCCCGGCAGATAGACACGCAGGATCTGACTGCGCCCATCCGAGCTGTCCGCCTTGACCACGGCCCACCCGGTCTTGAGGACCATGATGCCCCCGGTGCGTTCGCCAACACTGACGACAGGTCGACCTTTCTTGCGTGGATGCTCGTCTTTTTCCATCTCGGCGATGAATGCGCATTCATGGTCGGTGAGGGAAACGAAACGGGAGAGACGGCTGACGAGGCAGCTTTGATATTCTTCTGACATACCAAAAGTTAACATAGTTTATGGCGCGAAGCCTCGGTTAATTCAGTCATACAACGCTGCACGGCAACGACGACCCATGGCTGCATGAGCGTCCCTACCGCATCGCATCATGTATGACCGTCTCCGCTCAGCAGGTTTTTTCGGAGACGCGTGTGGCAGCATTTCTGGTTGAATAAGCGTTTCTGTCGTCAGACAATTTGAACTCGCTGTTGCCGTTGGAGGCAACGCAGCACCTTGAATTTGCATGTTTCCGTTCACTGGCGCGAATAGCCCGAAGCCGACATTCATCGGGTCAAGCTGCGGCGCGGTGTGCCATTCGGCGAAATTGACTTTCGCTGCGATCGCAAAATTCAGTGGTGGTCGAACTCACAGTCAGCGGAGCTTCTCCGACCCTGCATATGAAATCTTCGCGACCGCAGCACCTTTTTCCGGGTGCAACACGCTTTCTGTCACATCTCAGTGCACGTCACCGAACCGGTCGTTCGCGATCATCGATCTCAGCAAAACCGACAGAGCGGTTTTGCTGCGCCTTGGCCTTACAAGCAAGGAGCGAGATCAACCCGTCTTGTGCACTTGCGTGCTATTGCTGACACAGAACATGATCGTAACTGCAGCATCAGCTGTCTGGCGGTGCAGTGGAACCGGCTAAGAAACGGCGCGGCTTTCAATAGCGTTCGACAGGCCCTTCGTTGGACCCGACCGTATCATCCCGAGCCCGCGGTTTCGTCTCTTTAGCAATTCGCGCAGTCGCCCGAGTTCATCCAGCACCGCACAGACAAAATCTGCATCCGTCACTTCTTTTCAAACCTTGAACGCGACCTGACATCAGCATGGACCCGGATTGCAATGCGTCCAATATTGCGCAATGAGGCGGGAATAGTCGCCGCGTCACTTAATTTCGCAGGATGCAGAAATTGCACAGCTTTCGCCCGTGTCCGCTGCGATCTATGGCGCTTATCGGCCTTTCGGTCGTTGCTTTTGTCATGCGCTATTCACCTCCGCGGTTTTATCCCTCCTTGCCCTGGTCGACAGAACAATCGCCGTGGTAACCGCAAGAGCTCCGACGATGTTGGGACCCCAAGCAAGCGGCCAATATGCACCGACGCCACCTGCAACGAAGAGAAGCGCGCCGAACCAACCAATTGGGCCTTCAGCGTACCACTGGATCAACGCGTAGGTCGCGTAGATGCCAAAAAGCGAGAAGAACCCGATCTGCAGGACTTGCGCCATATCACCCGAAATCAGCGGGGTGTACGCAAACAACAGCGGTACCACGTAAAGCCCCTTGGCAATTTTCCAGCTTTCAAAGCCAGTCGCCATGGGGCGGGACCCCGCGATACCAGCAGCCGCAAATGCGGCCAGACAAACTGGCGGCGTCACATTGGAATCCTGGCTAAGCCAAAATATGATCAGATGTGCAGTCAACAGGAACGTCAATTGCAATGCCGGGTCAATCAAAACTGGACGAATGGTAACCGCGATCTCAAAGGGGACCGCTGACATCAGCTCCCAGGCTTCGGCCTTGGTCATGCCTTCCGAAACCTGCGCCGCCAAGGGATGCTCCACAAGGAAGAACAAGCCCGCCTTTGCCGGGTCTTCAATGCCGTTGACCAGTTGCTCGACAATAAGACTGTCGGCCATGATTCCCGCCAGCGCCGGTGCGGTAAGAATGGCCAGAATGATATAGGCAGCCGTCACCGGCAGCCCCATCCCCAACACCAGCGAGGCCAGAGCGATCAAAACAATGGCGAGCGCCATCGACCCTTGCGACCATTGTGCAATCATCAGCGAAAATCCGTTGCCAACGCCACTGGTCACAATCGCGTTGTTCATGATCCCGATAGCAGTCAACAGGATTGCGGTCATGACTGCAGACCGGATGCCGCCGGTGAGGGCCTCCGAAATCTTTGTAATGCCCATATCAACAGGTTTGAATGACCCTTTGGTGGTGAGCCGCGCCAGAATGCTGGTGAACCAGGATGTCACGATCACGGCTGCAATTGCCCAACACGCCGCGTATGCCGGTGTCACGCCAGCCAATAGCAACCAGATCATCACAGCCAGCGGGATCACAAAAACCAGCGCCCCGGACATCAGCCTGCCTCGGTCAACAGTCAGGTCTATCTCTGCACCCGCATCGTATTTGACGGCTTCGATGCGCACGATGAAAGCGACGGAGAGAAAGTAGAGGATGGCTGGTACGACCGACACTGCCACAATCGTTCCGTAGGGAATCGAGGTATAGCTGGCCATGACAAAGGCGCCCGCCCCCATGATTGGCGGCATCAGCTGTCCGCCGGTAGAGGCTGCGGCCTCAACTCCGGCCGCAAATTTGGGCCGAAAGCCATTGGCCTTCATCAATGGGATGGTGATGACGCCGGTCGAGGCTGTGTTGGCGATCGCGGACCCCGAGATTGTGCCGGTTAACGCAGAGGAAATCACAGCAACGAATGCGGCCCCACCCTTGATCCGACCCGCGACAATCTTGGATAGCTCGATAACGAAGTTGCTTGCACCCGAGACAACCAGGAAACCACCGAAGATCATGAACAGCGTAATGTTCGCCACAGATATCTGCGCGAGGATGCCAAACATGCCTTCATCATTGTAGAGCGTGCGGAACAGCACATCGTCCAACGGCAGGCTGGCGGCACGAAAGACGCCGGGCAGCATCGTGCCCAAAAAAAGAATATAGCTGAGGGCCAGAACGATCAGAATTGGGATGACCCAACCTGCGACCCGGCGTGACAGATCGATACAGGCAAAGATCAGCAACAGGCCGGCAATCCAGTCGACAGGCGTGAATTGCCATCCCTGGCCCGTTACAGCGAGCGACCGATCATAGAGGTCGGATTCTGCGTATGCCACCCAAAGTGCGGCGGCAGCCACCACAACGCCATACAGCGTGTCGACAACCCAGGCCCAGGTTTCGTCGGAGCGTTTGCCCCAAGGGCTGAGTGTGACAGATGCGATGAATGCAAATCCCGCAAAGTGGATCGCATTTTGCCATAGGCCTGGTTCGGTCAGGTAGACATTTGTCAGGATATGCCAGATCGCAAAAACAAGCGCGAAGATCAGGATAAGCTGGCGCGGTCCCCACCGGCCTTGCGGCATGTCCAACAGGGTGTCACGTGGTGAACGCACATGCTCTGGTGTTTTGGCCATTTCAAAGTCCCCTCCCGGACGCTGAATGAACAGGGCCGCCAATTTCTTGGCGGCCCTTATCCGTGCGTGTGACTTACTGCGCGATCAGGTGTTCCGGGATATCTAGACCCATCTCACTGTAATACCGCGCGGCACCGGGGTGCAGTGGCGCCGGCAGGCCAGCCATTGCCTTTTCCAAAGCCATTGCCTTGGTGGCGGGGTGGATCGACTGCAGGAATGGCAAGTTTTCGAACATGGTTTTGGTCAACAAGTAGACATGCTCTTCGTCCACGCTTGCATTCACCGCCAGGAAATTGGGCTGTGCTATCGTATTCACATCCTTTTCCTGACCTGGATAAGTACCTGCAGCAATCGTGTAGGGTACCCAAAGGCTACGACCGCCGTCCATGGCGGCGGCTTCTTCATCCGTCACATCTAGGATAGTGAATTTGCCTTCATTCGAGGCCATAAGCTTGGTGATCGCACCAGTAGGCGGGCCAGAGGGGATGCCCGCGGCAACTGCTTGGCCGTTTGCGAGCGCGTCGGCTGTCGGGCCGTATCCCGCCGATACAAGGGTGAAGTCTTCCAGTTCAAGGCCCAGACCGGACAACAGCACTTTGTTCGATCCCATCGTGCCGGAGTTCTCTTTGCCCATGCCGACGGGCATGCCCGTCAGTGCCTTGAGGTCAGAGACTGTGCCGGTGGATGCTTTTTCCACGGGCACGACGAACTGTTCCACGTTTTGCCAGAGCATCGTGACCGAGCGCAGGTTTGCTTGTGGTTCGCTGATCGGGCCGGTGCCTGTCACAGCGTAAGAACCATAAAGGCCCTGCAAGATCGCGAAATCTGCCGTGCCGGCGGACAGTGCCTGAACGTTTGCGGCCGAACCAGCCGAGTTAACTGCCGTTAGCGAAAAGTTCTCCTTCGGCAACAGCTTGATTTTCGACAAGGTAGAGATCGCTGTCCCGACGGGGTGGTACGTGCCGCCCGTAGACGCCGTGTTCAATACGTAGTCGGCACTTTCTGCATAAGCACCGGTGGCTGTCATAAGACCTGCGCTCAGGACGAACGCTTTCAACATTTTCATCGGATTTCCTCCCTGGGATTCTGGTTCGAAAGTCGAACTGGTCCCTTCATGGAGAACGCCCGTATTACGCGGTATGAAGCAAATCGCCGATATGCAGAAATTTGATCTGCGGTTTTCCGCAGGCCGCGTTCAACCGCTTAACAGGGCGTCTTTATCAAGGCCCAGTTTCACGATTTTCTCGTTCAGCGTCCGCCGGCCTATGCCCAGCAAAGCTGCAACATCGTTCATACGTCCCTTTTCCTCTCTGATAGCGCGTCCAATCAGTTCCCGCTCGAATGCGGCCACTGCCTCGCGAAGCGTATCTGGAACGGGTGACTGAGAACTCTGAAGAGCGATGGCCCGGCGCACAGAGCCCCCTCCGCGCCGTTCGGCCAACACACGGCGCTCGGCCACGTTTTGCAATTCACGCACATTGCCAGGCCAACGATATGACATCAAAGCCGCGATATCATCGGGGGTAAGTTCAGGCGTCGGCAACTCGTAAAGCTGGCTGAGCCGAGCCATGTAGTGGCGGAACAATAGCAACACATCTTCCCCACGATCAGACAGGTTTGGAAGTGTGATGACCAAGGTATTCAGACGAAACAGCAAATCCTCGCGAAACCTCGGACCGTCTGCGTCTGACAAAATGTCTTCGGTCGCAGCACTTATGACGCGCATGTCGACCGATTGCATCTGCGCGTCACCGATGCGCTGATATTGCTTCGTCTCAATGGCGCGCAGGAGTTTCGATTGCGTGTCAAAGGGCATCGAACCCAACTCGTCCAGGAACAGCGTGCCGCCCTTTGCGCCATTCATCAGCCCATCAGGATTATCGCGCGTCCCGAAAACAGTTTCTTCAAAGCGGTCCGGGGGGATTGCAGCGCAATTTACAGCGACAAAGGGCGCTGAGGGCGCTTCGCCCAGATCATGTAGCGCGCGTGCCACCAGTTCTTTGCCTGATCCAGTTTCTCCGAGGATCAAGACACTTGCCTTGCTCGCCGCAAAATCAAAAACCATATCCCTGACTGCGGCGATCTGCGGGCTGTTGCCTATCAGGATCCGCTCCAGATCCGTCAGTTCCGCCAAGCGATCTCTGAGGATCGTGGTATTGTCTATCAGTTTCTTCATCTGAACCGCATTTTTGAGTATTCCGAGCAACCGGCGCGGCTCAAACGGCTTTTCGACGAAGCTGTACGCGCCGTCCTGCAACGCCGCGACGGCCATCGGTATATCTCCGTGCGCAGTGATTAGGACGACAGGAACCGGGCAGATATCGCGAACCTTCAATTGAAACTCCAGACCGTCCATACCGGGCATTCGAACATCACTCAGGATCGCGTCCGGCTGGCTAGAACGGAGCACATCAAGCCCATGACTGCCATCATGCGCGATGAGCACGTCGTAACCAGCACTCTCCAAAAGATGGGTCAGGGATGCACGCATCTCCCGATCGTCATCCACGACAAGTATTCGGGCCTTGTTCATGTTGCTTCTCCACACGGAACCACGGGTAGCGAAAAAACAAACTCGGCACCCTTGGAAGACGGTTCAAGGGTCAGTTCTCCACCGTGATCCTTGATAATCTCAGTTGCGATCGCCAGACCGAGGCCCATCCCGATACCGGACGGCTTGGTGCTGAAAAATGGCTCCTGAAGATCCGCGAGATTAACCCCGTCGAGGCCCTGACCGTTGTCGGAGATCCGGACTTCAATTCGGTTTTTCGCGGATGTCACTTCAACGTTCACCTCGGGGTTGGGTTCGTTTTCAACTGCATGCAAGGCGTTGGTCAACAGGTTGGTAAGCGCCTGTTCCAGCATCACCTTGTTAGCCTGCACGTCCGTGGGCGATACCAAGGGGTGTATGCGCAAGGCAACGCCCGAAGACTCAAAATCGGCGCTTAGAAGCTTTCCCACCTCGCCAAGTATGTCAGCAAAATCAACGCGCGCTTTGTCACTTGCTCGTCCGCGGGCGAAGTATCTGAATTGTTTTGTTATTGCTTCCATCCGCTCGACCAGCTTGTTCAGGCTTTTTGCGGTGCTGGGCGAGGTGATTTCACCGCCCATCTCTGCGGCTGCGAGATGGTTGCGAAAGGCGCTGATGGGCTGACCCAGCTCATGGGTGACAGAGGCCGCAAGTTGTCCAAGTGCCGATAATTTTGCACTCCGCGCAAGCTCAGCCTGCGCCTGCTCAAGTCGACGATTTGTTTGTGTCAACGCCAGGCGACGGCGTTCCGATGCGGCGTATGCCAGAGTTATCCGGCGCGAGCGCAGGAACGTTGCGAAGCCGACCAACAGCGCAATCAAGCTCCCGAATAACACCGTCGTTACGAGGGTCTGGCGTGTGATCTTGGCGTCGGGATGCAGATAGACCACTGACCAGTCCCTCCAATCCGACTGTCCCCTTGCCGCAATGTACGAAGTCCCTTCGACCGCGATTTTTGCGTCGCCGTTTTCGGTCCAATCCAGGTGCCGGAGCGGTTGGCTTCCGAATTGCCGACTTTTCAGGATCGTCTGTCGGGTGTCAGGCGTGAGGTCAACGATAGGTCGATAAAGCCAATCCGGGTTCGAGGAGAGTACAATGATGTTGTCTTTGTTGATCGCGACGACTGTGTCAGCGCCGCTCTCCCAAGATCGCTGCAATTCACTGACATCAAGCTTGATGGCAATGACGCCTTGTTGTGATCCAGAGGTATAGGCTACTGGTTCTGCAACGAAATATCCCGGCCGTCCAGAGGTTGCTCCGATCGCAAAATAGTCACTGCGCTGACCCGCAAGTGCTTCTTTGAAATATGGTCTAAACCCATAGTTCTGCCCAAGAAAGCTGTTCGGCGACCCTGCGTTTGATGCCGCCAGCACCATTCCCGATGCATCCATCAAATAGATCGCTTCAAGTTTTGCCTGCTTTGCAAGGTGCGAAAGCCGGACATTGGTTTCCGGTTCTACTGCGCCGGGATCCAGCGCGCTGGAATAGCGTGGATCTCCTGCCAACACGAAGGGCATGTGTTGATGTTGCCGCAACGTTTCATTCAAGGATCGCAGGTACAGTTCCATCCGGTTGGAAGCAGCCGTTGTCTCAAGCTGTCCAAAATAGCGATGGGCTCCGAAAAAAGTCACCAGCGTCGCGATTGCGACGATTGCAATCAAAGCACCCAGGACGCTTTTGCGCATGTGCCCGTTCGGACTTTCAATGTCGGTTTCTTCCATCAAGTGCTCTCCCCGAAGAACATTGTCGTACGGGACCATGCGGGGTGTAAATGGCGCGAATAGGCGGCGGATTCTCGTTTCTACGGATTTCCGCAGGATCGGCCGCACCTATCGGAGGACCACTTCGTTGGGGGTGACCTGCTCCCCTGAAAAGTCCGGCATTTAGAGTTAGCCTGTTCTCCAACTGAGGAGACAGACGATGAAGAGAA
>NZ_CANLVZ010000027.1 GCF_947494755.1 uncultured Tateyamaria sp. | reverse complement strand
GCTAACCGGTCAGAAGAGGACCAAAACCTGAACAGTGCTAACTTATAAACACGGACTCTCAGGGGAGCAGGTCAAGACGTGCAAGGCTTTTCCGAAGCTGTTTTCAATTTCCTGAGAAACACCCCAGGCGTCGAAATCATCGAAGAGTTTACAGATATAAAATGAGCCACTTGAACGCCGAAACGGTGTTCGGATGCATATAAAAACGGAACCCTTTTTGCGGTCATGATCCGCAATGCCCACATCGACCCCAAATGCAGCATCGGTCACTCTGGGCTCCGACCCGCCCGTCGCCCATCGCCCGCCTAGGGCTCGCGAAACGCCTCGCGTGACTTGTAGAGCGGCTTCATCAGGTATTGCAAAACCGTCTTGGACCCAGTGTGCAATTCGACCTCTGCCTGCATGCCGGGGCGGATCGAGATGTCGCGTTGCCTGTCCGTCAGTCCGGATGTGTCCACCCGCAATGTGACCTTGTAATGGGGGTCGCCGTCGGGCTTGCGTTCATCCTTGAACGTGTCGGCCGAGATCAGTTTGACCTCCCCCTTGAGAGAGCCATAGATCGTGTAATCATAAGCACTTAGCTTGATCGTTGCATCCTGTCCGGGGCGCACGCCCGCGATGTCCTTGGGTGCGATACGGGCCTCGACGAACAGTTCTTCGTCCAGCGGTATGATTTGAAGGATTTCTTCACCCGGACGCACGACGCCGCCAATGGTGGTCACGCTCAGGTTATTCACGATCCCGCGCATGGGGCTGACCAGAACAGTACGGTTCAACTGGTCCTGTGCTGCCTTGTAGGTCTGGCGCAATGTGCTCAGTTCCTTGAGCGTATCGGAATAGGCCTGCGCGCGCTCGAGCTCGGTTTGGGTTTCGATCTCGTCCAGTTTGATGCGCGCATCCGCGTGGGCCTTGCGGGCCCGTGTCACCTCGATCAGGGCCACGATCTTGCGCTCAAGCAGGTCCTCAAGCAGCGCCTTTTCCTTGGCCGCCTGTTCCAGCACCCGCTGCGCTCCCTCGCGACGGCTGAGATAGTCGGTCTGGCGGGCCTGCAACAGCGCCCGCTCCGAGGCGATCAGCCCCGGCATCTGCTGTTCCAACGCCCCCGGCACCGCAAAGTCGAACTGACCCGCCAACTCGGCCTCAAGCCGCAACTGACGCACGGCTAGTGCGGTGGTCTGATCCTGCAGATCATCCGCCTGACTTTGAAACTGCGTGCCTTGCAGCCGCGCCAGAACGTCGCCTGTGTTGACGATATCGCCTTCGGCTACGGCCAGCTCGGCCAGAATGCCCCCTTCGAGGTTTTGAATGATTTGAGGGCGCGAGGACGAAATCATCTCGCCCGAGCCGCGCACGATCTCATCAACCCACGCAAAAGCTGCCCAGAGCACGAACACCAGCACCGCCCCGCCACACAGCCAGATCAGCAGCGAGGGGCCCCGCATCTCGCTTTCCAACTGCGCACCAAGATTTGTGGGGGCGACGCTCATGCGATCTTGCCCTTTATGGGAACGGACTTGCCGATATGCGCCAACACCTCGTCGCGCGGCCCGTCGATGGTCAGCCGCCCGTTGTGCAGGATCAGCGTGCGGGTGGTCAGCGACAGGATCGGGACGCGGTGGGTGGCGATGATCGCAGTACGCCCTTCCATCCATTTCTCAAGACGGCTCACAAGCGTGGTTTCCAAGGTCTGATCCAGCGCCGCGGTCGGTTCGTCCAGCAGACAAATCGCCGGATCCTGCAACCACAACCGCGCCCACCCGATGGACTGGCGTTGCCCGATGCTGAGGCCCTGGCCGCCGTCCAGAATATCCAGATCGAGCCCCTTGTGGTGCCCTTTCACAAAGGGCCCGAGGCCCGCGAAATCAAGGGCTGCGTACAGGCGATCATCATCCTGTTCGAGCATCGTCAGGTTCAGGTTGTCACGCAACGTCCCGGAAAACAGGCGCACGTCCTGCCCCAGATACCCCACCACACGGCGCAGATCGCGCGGTTCGATCTGGCTCATGTCCGTGCCGTCGATCAGCACGCGGCCCTTGGTCGGCGCATAAAGCCCCGACAGGATTTTCAGCAAAGAGGATTTGCCCGCCCCGTTTGATCCCAGCACGGCCACGCGCTGGCCCGGCATGATCTGCACGCCCGGAATGTCCAGCGTCGGCGCGCCCTCGTCGTCATATTGGAACTGCACTTCGCGCAGCTCGAAATGCCCGTTCAGCTCTTCGCGGCGCAGGTAGGTGCGTGTCGCATCGGTGTCTTGCGCGGCATGGGCGATCCCTTCGAGACCATCAAGGGCGGCCTTCACATTGCCCCACCGCGCCATGGTGCCTGCCAGTTGGGTCAGCGGGGCCAGCGTGCGCGAAGTCAGGATGCCGACTGCGATGATCGAGCCCACGGTGAATTGTCCGGCAAAGACCAGATAGGTGCCCGCGATCACCGCCGCCACATAGGTCATCTGCTGGATGCCCTGGCTCCAGAACGTCAAGGCCGACGCCAGACGGCGCTGGTCGGACGATTTCATCGCGCTAAGCGTGGTCAATTCCTGCCACAATCGCATCACACGGTCCTCACCGCGCTGCGTCTTGACGGTGTCGCGCTCAAAGATCGCCTCGTGCAAGAGCCGCGAGGACTTGGCGGACGCCCCTTGGGTTTCCTGCGTCAGCTGCAACATCCGCTTTTGCAGGAAAAATCCGGGCACAACCATCAGGATGCCCCCAAGGATCAGCACCCAAACCACTGGGCCTGCAATGGAGGCTACAAGCAGCAGAAAGACGCATATGAACGGGATGTCGGCAATGGTGCCGATGGTCGAGGCGGTGAAGAATTCGCGCACCGACCCAAATTCGCGCATGGCCGAGAATGTCATCGAAGGGGACTGGCCGCGCACGTCCGAGCGCATGCCGATCACCCGTTGCATCAACAGTTGGAGCACCGACAGTTCGATCTGCCGCCCTGCCCCATCCATCAGCCGGGCACGGGCCACTTTGATGAACGCCTCCATCAGCAAGGCCAGACAGGCCCCGGCGGCCAACACCCACAGGGTCGCTTCGGACTGGTGCGGGATCACCCGGTCATAGACTTGCAGCGAAAACAGTGCCACGGCGATCGCCAGCAGGTTGGCCACAAAGGAGCCAAGCGCGATCTCGGCCAGCGATTTGCGGAAGCGGTGGAATTCGCCCCAGAACCAGTGGGTTGCCGCAGTTTTGGTTTGATGAATTTCGGCCACGCGGTCCAGCGGCGCTTCGGCCCGCACGATCATGCCTGCAAAGAAGGGTGCAAATTCAGTGACCGGCACCTGCGCGCGATTGTCGGTGCAAGTTTTGTCATAAATCACCAGATCGCCACGGGTCTGGCCGAGCACCAGCACCACCTGCCCGCTTGTCATATAGGCCAGTGCCGGCCATTGATCGGCGTTCAGCACGTCAATCGTGCGCACCTGAGCGATCAGGCCCGCCGCCTCGAGCCCTTTGGCGATGGCCGCCGCCTCGACCGCGTCGCTGGCCCCTTTGGAGGTGGACAGACGCAGCGCGTCAAACACGTCCGCGCGGGCCGTATTCACCCCAAGGAGACGCGCAAAGGCGACCGAGAGGTCGGCGCGGGTGCGCAAGCGGTCTTCGAACCGGTTAGCGTTATCCGCGACAGGGCGTTCGGTGGTCTGGGCCGCCTTGATGCTGGCCCGGTTGCCGTTGGTGATGGTGAGAGTAAAGGGCCGCGCTTGGGTCAAATCTTGTCTCCATCCGCCAGAACGCCCTGCACGCGCGCCAATTCGATCTGCACACGCAAGGCTTCGTATTTCACAGTGACTTCAGCGACTTGCCGGGCGGCGAAGGTCTCATAGACGCCAACGACATCCATGACCTGACGGCGCCCTGCCTCGTATTGGTCCTGAAACAGGTCCAGGTTCGCCTTGGCCTGCGCGGTCAGCGCGCGCGCTTCGCCCGCCTGGCGTTCGGTGGCCGCGACACGGCCTTCAAGCCGACGCAATGTGCGGTTTGAATCCTCGGTCGCCTGCGCCACATCGCGCCCTGCCGCCTCTTTGGCCGCCTCAAGCGCGCGCAGCCGCGCGCCCGTGCCCAGACCAATGCCCATGCCGCCCGCCGTAATACCTGCCCCACTGTTTTCGCCCACGGTTCCCTGCGCACTGATGCCCGGCAACTGGTTGGCACGGTCGATCTGG
This sequence comes from uncultured Tateyamaria sp., assembly GCF_947494755.1. Lineage (GTDB taxonomy): Bacteria > Pseudomonadota > Alphaproteobacteria > Rhodobacterales > Rhodobacteraceae > Tateyamaria. The sequence continues at coordinate 14,269 of NZ_CANLVZ010000027.1, read as the reverse complement.
AACTGCGCGATGTTGCGCTCTTTTTCCGCCTCGGCGCGGGTCACAGCCAGCGGTTGGGCGGCGGCGGCACTGATCATCAGCGTCTGCTGGCCACGCACATCGTCGAGGGGCTGGATCGCCATGGCGTTCAATTCGGCAATGGCCGTGGCCTCCGCCTCTTGGCCCGACGCGATGCTGGCGCGGATTTCGGCGAGCTTTTGGCGGATGACGTTCAGATCAGACATGTCCGACACCCCGCCCCGCACGCGTTCGGACATGATGTAGTCGAAATGTTCCATCTCGCGCAGGGTGACGCGGTGCAGGGCCGTGGCCTCGCGCGCCTCGGCGGCGTCAAGGTACAGCCCAAGGCCGGTGGCGACCCGGTCATTGGTGTCTTCGGCCAAGGCCACGGCGGCGACCTCGACATCTGCCTTGGCAAAGGCGCGTTCGCCTTTTTTGCGCCCATTGTCGAACAGGACCTGATCGACAACAATCTGGCTGATGATATCACCAAGCGAATTTAATGAGATACGGGGGCCGACCGTGGGCAGCCAATTCTTCGAGGCCGCCTCGGCGCGCAGCCGTGCGGCGCGCAATTCCGTTTCGGCAGCCCGCGCATTTGCGGCCAACACGGCTGTGGCCACCCGGTCATAAGCGCTGTTTGCAGGCAACACCGTCTGACGGGCCAGCAGCCCTTGGATCACCGCGCTGTCGACGTTCAGTGTCTCGTCATTCTTGGTTGGGGTTTCGCGCAAGGCGGCCGTGTCGCTTGGGGTCTCGACAGAGGTTTCAGCGCCCGTGTTCAGCCGCGCAACAAAAGGGACCTCCCCCATATCCGCCAGACACCCCGCTGTGAGCGAGATCGCGGCACACATTGCCACACCCTTGATACCACCTTGCCCCATAGTCTGTTCCCGTTTCGGGTTTTATCGTTTTTGAGGTTGGCGCGGTTGCGGGGGTCCGGTCCGCGCCTCATGTCTTGCTGGAATGCTCGAAATTGTTTTTGTTGTTCTTGCCCAGTGAAGTTTTGTTTACGCGATAGCCGTGTTCACGTTGATGTCGTCATCCAGGATGACAGTGCCTTCGGTGCCAAGCGAGTAGACATCATATGTCGATCCATCGACCTGCACCGACCCGGTGCGGCTGGCACCTGCAATCGTGACGGTGTCGTCGCTGCCGCCGTGGATGGTGACGGTGTTTGTCGCATCCGACAGCGCCACGAGCTGCGCTTCGGTGATGGTCAGGTTTGCCTCTTCCGCGAATTGCAGGTCGACGGCTTCGACTTCGTAATCGCTCAAGCCCCCGTTCGACAAATCCACGGTGGAGTTGGCGTTACCGTCATCCAGAACCACGTAGGTGCCCGAAGTGTTACCGGCCGCATCCGCCGAATTGACGATCAGGTGCGAGCCGTTGGGCACGTTCGAGGTGAAGGTGAAGTTCGTCTCGTTGATCGCATCGATGTCCGTTGCGATGACCGACACGTCGCTGATCGCGCCGCTGCTGTCGACCTGCGCCACAGAGAGATCGCCATCGCTTTGCTCGGTCGAGATGCCGCGAATACTGGATACGCCCTGGTTCACGCTGGCAACGACGGGGCCATCGGGAGCCTCGGTGTCGATACTGACAGTATCGGACAAGGTGTCGGTGTTGCCCACCGCATCCGTGGCCATAACGGTGATGTCCGCAGTATAAGTGCCCGGCGCAATGGCGCTTGGCGGAATGTCGAGCGACCAGTTTCCGGCCCCGTCCACAGTTGCGGCCAGAACCGTGCCGTGGAAATCAACCATCACGGTCGAGCCCGGCTCAACCTGCCCGCCAAGCGAGATGCCTTCGCGCGCTTCTGCGCCGTTGATGATATCATCGGTTGCGATGGTGTCCTGAATGGTCAGCTGATTGACCAACGTGTCGACCCGCACCGTATCGGTCACAGTCGCCACGTTGCCGGCCACATCGGTCGCCGTCACGGACACGCCAGTGGTGTATTCCCCGGTCGGGATCTGGGCGGCGGTGAAAGGGGCCTGCCAGTTGCCGTTCGCATCTACAATGGCCTGCACGGTGACCGCCCCCAGGGTGACAGCCACGCTTGAGCCCGGCTCAGTCGTGCCTGTCAGGATCGTGCCGTCAGACCGCTCGGCCTCGGAAATCACATTGTCGCCTTCGATCACGTCTGCGGCGACCGACAGGTTGTCGACTTGCGTGTCAACGTGAACGGTGTCCGTCACGGTAATCAAGTTGCCCGCGGCATCTGTGGTCGTTGCCGAAATGTTGGCATCATAGGTGCCCGCCGTAATCTCGGACGAAGTATAACGCGTCTGCCATACACCGCTCGAGTTCGCGACAGCCTGATGGGTCACACCGTGAAGGCTCACGTTCACAATCGCGCCTGGATCGGCCCGCCCGGACAGGATCACCCCATCGCTGGCTTCGACAAAGTTGATGACGTCGTCGGTCTCGATTGGCCCATCGAGGGTCAGCAACCCGGCTTCGGTATCCACATTGACGGTCTGGTTGATGCTGCGGGTGTTGCCAGCGGCGTCTGTCGCCGTTGCGATCATCTGCGATGTGTAGGTGCCCGGTGCAATATCGCTGGCCGCAAAGGTTGCGGTCCACGTCCCGTCTACCGCGACAACTGCTGCGGCTGTTGCGGTGCCAAGCTGCACGGAAACGCTTGATCCGGGCTCGGTCACGCCGGTGACCACCAGCCCCGACGTGGCCTCGGCCGCGTTGATCACGCCGTCCGCCCCGCCTGTGGTCGATGTATAGCTCAGCGCATTGACCAGCGTGTCGATTTCGATTGTGCCCGTCGCGGTCGAGGTGTTGCCCGCCGTGTCCGTGGCGGTGGCGCTGATGATCGCGGTCTGCTCGCCTGTTGGCACCTCGGCGGCGGTGTAGCCCACTGTCCAGTTGCCTGATCCGTCAACCGTTGCGGCCCGTGTGGTGCCGTTGAATGTCACATTCACGCTCGAGCCCGGCTGCGCGGTCCCGGTCAGAGTGATCCCGTCGGCGGCTTCTGCCGCATTGACGACTCCATCGGTTTCGACTGTGGCTGTGGCGATGGCCACCTCAGTGATGGTGTCGACCACAAGCGTGTCGGTCACGGTTGTGGTATTGCCAAAAGCGTCCGAGGCAATGACCGTGATGGTGCTGTCATATTCACCGTCTGCCAAAGTGCCAGCCTGCCATGTAGCCGACCATGCGCCGCTGTCATCGACTGTGGCGGTGCGCGTCACGTTGTCGATGGTGATCGACAAGGTCGCACCCGGCTCGCCCGTGCCGGTAAGGGTTACGCCGCTTGAAAGCTCGGCATCGTTGACCGTGTGGCCCACGCTTTGCACCCCTGTGCTGAACGCAACGGCGGGGCCGACCGTGTCGATCACGAATTCGGGGCCGTTGATTACGGTTGTCCCGCCGCCGGAGTGGCTGAAGTCAACCACAGGCGTGACAGTACCATCCGCAGGAAAGCTTGCGCCCTCATAGGTGACAGACCACGTTCCATCATTCGCGATGGTCGTGGTTTGAACGGATCCGCCCGCATTGACCGAAACTGTATCGCCAGGCTCGCCCGTGCCGGATACGACAAAGGTGTGGGTCGTCGTGTCATCGCCGCCGATATTGGTGGACGTGCCGACATTGTCGACAGTGGGCGTTGCCGGATCGGCGCTTGGGTCCGATGTGCCACCGGTTGTGGTCATGTCGTCGTCATCATCATCGCCGCCACCGCCACCACCAAGAACAGCCGCACCGCCCAAAAGGGCTGCACCCGCTGCCGCCGCGCCGCCGCCACCCAAAAGGCCCGCGCCCAAAAGACCCGCGCCAAGCATGGATACGTCATCTTCCTGACCTGCATATACGCCTGCGTCTGCAATCTCGGTCCGGCCCAGATAGATCAGGTCATCGGACGGGCTCCACTTGCCCCACTGCTCGGTCGGGCCGAATTGCGCAATCAGTTCGCCATCGGTGGTTTCGACAAAAGCCACCTCGTTCAGATAACCATCCGCCGAGATGAACAGGCGGTTCGCCTCGCCGATATCATTGAAGTAGTTTTCGAGGGTGATCTGGCGGCCATCCACCAGCGTGATCACGAGATCTTCGCCAACCCGTTGTTGGGAGACCATATCGATCTGCCGAAGATTGAGGGACATTTCCTGACCGGTTGTCAGCGCAACCGTCGTATTTCCGTCTTGAGGAACAACCCCACGCTGTAACGCGCCCGCACCATCGCGAACGACGAAATCAATCGCCTTCATAACACCACCACTCTCGCCTCTGGCCGCATTTTTGCGGTCCAATATTTTAGATGCCGCTGACGTTGTGTCGCCGTGCTGACATGCATTTATTCGGCCAGTGATAAGCGAATCATGATTCGGCGGCTAGAGTCTTTTTCGCAAACCACCCTAATTTACCGTAATTGCTAAGAGAAATTGTGGCGATTCGGACTCAGTCCGGTGGATATGCGGGAAGGACCAGCGATGAAAAATGCGGCAGACTTGGTGGCGCTCTGGCAAATTGGGGTCGATGCAGTGCGCGGCGACGCGGCTGTGGCGCGTGCTTTGACCGAAGGGCGCATTTCCAAACCGAGCCGTATTGTCGCCGTCGGCAAGGCGGCGACGGCCATGGCCACACCAGCCGCCACCGCATGGCCCGATGTGCCCTGCCTGATCATCACCAAGTACGGACACGCCGCCAACGCCCCCGCCCATGCCAAGGTGATCGAGGCCGCGCATCCGGTGCCGGACGCCGCCTCTTTGGCCGCGGGCCGTGCCCTGCAGGCCGCCATAAGCGCCTGCCCGGCAGGGTCCGAGGTGTTGATGTTGGTCTCGGGCGGGGCGTCGTCGCTCGTCGAAGTGCCAATCGAGGATCAAAGCCTCGAAACCTTGATGGCCAGCACGCAGGAGTTGCTCGCCGCTGGCGCGCCGATTGGGGAGATGAACGCGCACCGCACCGCGCAGTCCCAGATCAAGGGCGGCAAGCTTCTGGCCGGATTTCTAGGGGCGCGGGTTACGACGCTGGCCTTGTCGGATGTTGAAGGTGACGCGCTGATGACCATCGGCTCAGGCATCGGGGCCGCACCGCCCAACCCTGCCTTTGCGTTCCACTCCGAGATCATCGCCAGCAATGCCATTGCGCGCAGTGCCATCGCCGCCGCCAGCCCGCTGCCCGTTCAGCACAACAGCGAGACGCTTTATGATGATGTGGTCGCGCTGGCCCCGCGCATTGCGGCGACGCTGACCGCAGGGGCCGCAGGGCTGTATGTCTTTGGGGGAGAGCCGGTTGTTCAATTGCCCGCCACCCCTGGCCTGGGTGGGCGCAACATGGCGCTGGCCCTCGGCCTGGCGCGCGAGATTGCCGGGCGCGACGATATCCGTATTCTGGTCGCCGGAACCGACGGGACGGACGGCCCCACCGATGCGGCGGGCGCATGCGTCGACGGCACCACGTGGGATGACAGCGGCGCAGACGCGCTGGCCCGCGCGGACGCCTATCCCTGGCTTGAAGCGCGCGGCGCATTGGTCAAGACCGGGCCCACAGGCACCAACGTCATGGACGTGCTAATTGCGCATAAGGGTTCGGCGCGGTGATTCGGCCTGCTTCGCTTGACAGGTTCATCTTCGCGCGTAACCGTCGGGTGCATGAAGAATGCCCTGCGCGATATTGAAGAAACCCCCGATCTTGGAATTACGCTCACGGATGGAACCCGCCTGTCCGCCCGCGTATGGTGCCCTGTGGACGCCGCGGACGATCCGGTTCCTGTGATCCTTGAATACCTGCCCTACCGCAAACGCGACGGCACTTGCGCGCGCGATGCGCTGACCCACCCCTATTTCGCGCAGCGCGGCTATGCCTGTCTGCGCGTGGACATCCGAGGCAATGGGGACAGTCACGGATTGATGCGCGATGAGTATACGCAGCAGGAACTGGATGATGCGGTTGAGGTGATCCAGTGGGCCGCCGCCCAGCCTTGGTGCAACGGAAGCGTGGGCATGATGGGAATCAGTTGGGGCGGATTTAACGCCCTTCAGGTCGCGGCCATGTCCCCTGCCCCCCTCAAGGCGATCATCACCCTGTGTTCGACCGTGGACCGCTTTGCCGATGACATTCACTACAAAGGCGGCTGCCTGCTGAACGAAAACCTTGGGTGGGGGGCGACGATGTGGAGCTATTCGTCGCGCGCGCCCGATCCGGCTCTGCGCCCGGACTGGCGCGAGATGTGGCTGGACCGGCTCGAGAACGAGCCCTTTTTGCCCGCCACATGGCTGCGCCACCAGTGCCGGGATGCCTATTGGGCGCACGGGTCGGCGATCGATCACTATGACAGCATTTCGGCCAAGGTGCTGGCCGTCGGCGGATGGGGCGATGCCTACAAGAACGCAGTGCCGCAACTGGTGGACGCCTTGCCCGGTGCCAAGGGGATCATCGGCCCCTGGGTGCACAAATACCCCCACTTTGCAGTGCCCGAACCGCGCATCGGTTTCCTGCAGGAGGCCCTGCGCTGGTGGGATCGGTGGCTCAAGGGCATTCCAACCGGGGTAGAGGAGGACCCGGACTTGCGCGCGTACATCATGGACGGGGTGCGCCCGGCGACGTGGTACACGGATCGCCCCGGAACCTGGGTCGGCCAGAGCCGTGGCGGCGTGCATCCCGGCCCGACATCACAAAGCTGGTGGCTGGGCGATAGCACCCTCATCGGGACCGAGGCGGACACGGATACCAACGTGTCGTCGTCGGCGGATGTTGGCGCGCAAGGGGGGGAATACTGCGCGATCTGGCTGGGCCCGGAAATGCCCGGCGATCAGCGCCGCGATGACGCGCTGTCGGCCTGCTGGACCAGTGCGCCGCTCACAGCAGACACCGCGATCCTTGGCGCACCACAGGTACGCCTTACGCTGTCCTGCGACCAGCCCACGGCCCAGATTGCCGTGCGGCTGAACCACGTCCACCCGGACGGGGCCAGCACGCGGATCACCTACGGTGTGCTGAACCTGACCCATCGCAACAGTGCCGCGACACCTACCCCAATGGTGCCGGGGCAAGAGGTCGAGCTGGCTTTGACCCTGGACCATATCGGCTATACCGTTCCCGCCGGACACCGGCTGCGCGTCGCGATCAGCACCGCCTATTGGCCGCTGATCTGGCCCGCGCCTGCGCCCGCTACGTTGCACATCACAAAGGGGCGCATCGATCTGCCCGGCCCAACCGGCGACATCGCATGCCCGGCCTTTGCCCCGCCAGATGCGGCAGAGCCATGGCAGACCGAAACCTTGCGCGAAGAAGCCCACAGCCGCGTGAGCCAGACCGACCTCGTGACCGGGATCACAAGCCTGCTGATCGAGGATGATTTCGGCAAGGTACGCGATCTGGAGCATGGGTTGATCCACGGCTCAGTGGCGCGCGAACGGTGGGATATTCACCCAGACGATCCTCTTTCGGCTCGCGGCAGCTGCCATTGGACGGACGAAATGCAACGCGGTGACATCGTTTTGCGCACCGAAGCCCGGTGCGAAATGTGGTCCGACGCAACGCATTTCTATCTGCGCGCCGACATTGAAGCCTATGAAAACGACGAGCGGGTCTTTGAACGCAGCCTCGAAGATCAAATTCCACGCAACCGAATCTAGTTAGGGCCAGAGAGGATCGTGAACGCGGGCACCACCTTTAGCCCTTGCGGCCTTGGCTCAAATGCTTAACGTCACAGCATATTCACTTATAATCTGCGCAAAGATGCAGGAATCCAACCGGGAGACGATAATGTCACAAGACCTGAAACACCTGTCCGCACGCGTTGCGGCAGGCACACTGACACGCCGCGAATTCATGACCAAGGCCGCCGCATTGGGCGTCACGGCCGCTGTCGCCACTTCGATGCTGGCGGATGTTGCACATGCAGCGCCTGTTGCTGGCGGGACATTCAAAATGGGCGTGCAGGGTGGTGAATCCACCAACACCCAGGACCCCGCCGCATGGGCGTCCGATGTGCCGCTGGCCGGTGGGTTTCTTTGGGGCGAACCGCTGGTCGAACTCAACCCCGATGGCAGCCTCAAAGGCCAGGTCGCCGAAAGCTGGGAAGGCTCGGATGACGCCACGGTCTGGCGCTTCAAACTGCGCCAGGGCATCAAATTCTCGAATGGTGCCGACGTCACGACCGACGACATCATGCAGACGATGGCACGTCACTCCAACGAGGACTCCAAATCCGGTGCCCTTGGCATCGTGCAGGGCATCAAGTCCATGCGCACCGACGGCGACGTGTTCGAAGTCACGCTTGCGGTGGGCAATGCCGACCTGCCCTATCTGATGGCCGACTATCACCTGATTATCCAACCCAACGGTGGCTTTGATGACCCGGCGGCTGCGATCGGCACCGGTCCCTATACGCTGGAAAGCGATGAGCCCGGCGTGCGCATGGTCTTCAAACGCCGCCCTGACTACTGGGGTGGCGATCAGACCGAGGTCGCCCACTATGATAGTGTCGAGATCATCGTTCTGAACGACGCAACAGCGCGCACCGCAGCCCTGCAATCGGGTCAGGTCGATGCGATCAACCGGGTCGAGCCCAAGATCGCCAAACTGCTGGACCGCGCACCCACCATCAACGTGCAATCGACACAAGGGCGCGGCCACTATGTGTTCATCGCCCATGTCGACACCGCGCCGTTTGACAGTCTGGAACTGCGTCTGGCTCTGAAACACGCGTTGAACCGTCAGGAAATGGTCGACAAGATTCTGCAAGGCTATGGCTCCATCGGGAACGACATTCCGATCAACGCCGCCTATCCGCTGTTTGACGAGACGATCGCGCAGCGCGAGTTCGATTTGGAAAAAGCGGCCGAGCACTACAAAAAGTCCGGTCATGACGGTTCACCCATCATCCTGCGCACTGCCGATGGGGCGTTCCCGGGTGCGGTTGATGCCGCCGCGCTGTTCCAGCAGTCCTGTCAGGCCGCTGGCATTCCTCTGGAAATCAAGCGCGAGCCAAACGATGGCTACTGGTCCGAAGTCTGGAACGTGCAGCCCTTCTGCTGTTCCTATTGGGGCGGTCGCCCTGTGCAGGATCAGATGTACACCACGGCCTATCTGTCGACTGCGGACTGGAACGACACCCGTTGGAAGCGTCCCGAATTTGACGAGATGCTGCTCGAGGCCCGTGCCGAAATCGACGAAGGCAAGCGCAAGGAGATCTATTCCCAAATGGGTCGCATGCTGAACGAAGAAGGCGGCCTGATGGTGCCGATGTTCAACGATTTCGTTGACGCGATTTCGGCCAATATTCAAGGCTGGGAGCCGAACCCGAACGGACCCCAAATGTACTGGAAGTCGGCGAAATACACCTGGAAAGCGTAAAGCGGTCCGGTGTTTGCCACTGAAAATCCCGTTGCCCGGCACCGCTTGCCGGGCAACGCCCCCCCGACAGGGCACGTTGCTGACCTGACCCGCAGTGCCGCATACCCTTTGCCGCTGTCCGCGTCTTTCGCAGCCCGACACCCACACTCTGACACATCTGTGTCTGCGCCCGCGCAGCACCCCGCCTGTTTGTTGATTGCTCCGGCCCTGTTGCGGCCATTCCTCACTACGGAGGCACGCGCGTCCTCATGCACCCCGTCATAATACTGGTCGCCCAACGGCTTGGGCTTGGCCTCATCCTGCTTTTTGCGGCCTCCGCACTGATCTTCGGGCTGACAGAAGTTCTGCCGGGCGATGCGGCCCAAGCGATCCTTGGTCAGGCTGCAACGGCTGAAAACCTAGCCAACCTGCGCGCGGAGATGGGGCTCGATCAACCCGCAATCAGCCGCTATTTTCAATGGCTGGGCGGGATCGTGACAGGCGATCTTGGCAATGCGCTGACCAACAAGCTGCCCATCGCCGACCAGGTGTCGCGCCGGATGTCGGCCACGCTGTTCCTTGCGTTCTGGGCCGCCATCATTTCGGTCCCGCTGGCGATCCTGCTGGGCCTGATCGCGGTGCGTTACCAAAACCGCTGGCCGGACAAACTGATCTCCGGGGTGACCCTTGCCTCGATCTCGCTGCCTGAGTTCATGATTGCCTACATTCTGGTCTTCTTTTTCGCGGTCAAACTGTTCTGGGCCCCGTCCTTTGCCTCGGTTTCGCCGGGAATGCCGTTGCTGGAACAACTCCACGCGATCTCGCTGCCGGTGGCAGTGCTGACCTTGGTGGTGCTGGCGCATATGATGCGGATGACCCGCGCGGCCATCCTGAACGTCATGCAATCTGCCTATATCGAAACGGCTGAGCTCAAGGGGCTGACCACATTCACGGTCATCCGCAAGCACGCATTTCCGAACGCCATCGCGCCCATCGTGAACGTGGTGATGATCAACCTCGCCTATCTGGTTGTGGGCGTTGTCGTGGTCGAGGTGGTTTTCGCCTATCCGGGCATGGGCCAATATCTGGTCGATGCGGTGGTCAAGCGGGACGTCCCGGTGGTGCTGGCCTGCGGGGTGATCTTTGCCGCCGTCTATATCATCCTCAATATTGTGGCGGATGTGGTGTCTATCCTCGCCAACCCCCGCCTGAGGCACCCCAAATGAATTTTTCACCGAGAAAAATCATATCGTGCGACCAAGTGTCTTTGCGAAGCAAAGGCGCGGGGAGACCCCCATTCGCCATTCAAGGTGCAACAACTCCTCGCCCGACACTGAGAGACCAAAACCAATGCTAAAGAACATCCCGCTCTCAGCCGCGATCGGCCTGATCATCACCGGCACCTATTTTCTGGCGGCCATCTTTGCGGGCGTCATCGCGCCCTACGGCATGGCCGAAACCGTCGGCGATGTGTGGGAGCCGTCCTCGGCCGCTCACTGGCTTGGCACCGACCAGATCGGGCGCGACCTGCTGACTCGCATGATCTATGGCGGGCAAACCACGATCTTTATCGCCACTGCCGCCACAATCCTCAGCTTCACCACCGGCGCAGTCCTTGGCTTTATCGCTGCCGTGTCGGGGGGCTGGGTGGACCAGTTGATGAGCCGGCTTGTCGATCTGTTCATGTCGATCCCGTCGCTGATCCTCGCGCTCGTTATTCTATCCTCTATCGAGGCGACAGTGGTGACGCTGATTGTGATCATGGGGCTGCTGGACAGCACGCGGGTCTATCGCCTTGCGCGTGCGGTCGCCGTGGACATCACCGTGATGGACTATGTTGAGGCCGCCCGCCTGCGCGGTGAAAAGCTGAAATGGATCATCTTCCGGGAAATCCTGCCCAACGCGCTCTCCCCCCTCGTGGCGGAAATGGGCCTGCGGTTCATCTTCATGGTGCTGTTCATCTCCACGCTGTCCTTCCTCGGGATCGGGGTACAGCCGCCTCTGGCCGACTGGGGCGGAATCGTGAAAGAGAACAAGGAAGGGATCAACTTCGGCATCGGGGCCGCCCTTTACCCAGCCGTCGCCATCGCAACCCTGTCGATCAGCGTGAACCTGATCGCCGACTGGATCCTGACGCGCACCACCTCGCTGAAAGGGGGTCGCGGATGATCTTCATTGTTCCCGAAATACTTAAAAGCAACCTGACGGAGACGATACAATGACAACCCCTCTCCTTCAGGTCCGCGGCCTCAAAATCGGCGCAACCGTCTATCCGCCGGGTGAAAAACCCCATGACATCGAAATCGTGCACGGCGTCGACTTTGACGTCGAGGCAGGCAAGGTGCTGGGCCTGATCGGGGAATCCGGGGCCGGAAAATCCACCATCGGTCTGGCCTCAATGGCCTATGGGCGCGGCGGCGTCGAACTGACCGGTGGCGAGGTCATGGTCAACGGGCGCGATGTGCTGCAATCAAACTTGCGCGATATCCGCAAGCTGCGCGGAGCCGAGGTCACCTATGTGTCCCAATCCGCCGCTGCGTCCTTCAACCCCGCCAAACGGATCATGGAACAGGTGATCGAAGCCGCCGTCCTGCAAGGCAAGTTCTCAAAATCCGATGCCGAAGATCGCGCGCGCGCGCTTTTTGACAAACTCGGCCTGCCGGACCCCGACCATATCGGCAACCGCTATCCCCACCAAGTCTCCGGCGGGCAATTGCAACGCTGCATGACGGCGCTGGCGCTCTGCCCGGAACCCGACCTCGTGGTGTTTGACGAACCCACCACGGCGCTGGATGTGACCACCCAGATCGATGTGCTCAAGGCAATCAAGGACGCGATCCGCGACACCGGTGTCGCCGCGCTCTACATCACCCACGACCTCGCGGTTGTGGCGCAAGTGGCCGATCACATCATGGTGCTGCGCCAGGGCGAGATGGTCGAATACGGCACCACCGACCAGATCATCAACGCCCCGCAAGAAGAATACACGCAGGCGCTCGTCTCCGTCCGCTCAATCACGCACGAGGAAAAGCAACCGACCGAGCCTGTGCTGCGGGTCGAAAATATCACCGCGCGCTATGCGGGCACGAAATTCGACGTGCTGCACAATGTCTCGGTCGACCTCAGCCCCGGCCAGACGCTGGCGGTGGTGGGCGAATCCGGGTCAGGCAAATCCACGCTGGCGCGGGTCATTACCGGTCTTCTGCCACCTCGCGATGGCGCGATCACATTCGCCGGGCGCACGCTGTCACCGGATCAGCCCTCGCGCAGCCTCGAAGACCTGCGTGAATTGCAGATGATCTATCAGATGGCTGACACCGCGATGAATCCGCGCCAGACCGTCGGGACCATCATCGGACGCCCTCTGGAATTCTACTTCGGCCTTAAAGGCAAAGAAAAACAGCAACGGATTCAGGAACTGCTGGACGAAATTGAACTGGGCGAAGGGTTCCAGGATCGCTACCCGGCGGAACTCTCGGGCGGTCAGAAACAACGGGTCTGCATCGCGCGTGCGCTCGCGGCCAAGCCCAAGCTGATTATCTGCGATGAGGTCACATCCGCCCTCGACCCGCTGGTAGCCGACGGCATCCTGAAACTGCTGTTGAACCTGCAAAGGGTCGAAGACGTCGCCTATCTGTTCATCACCCACGATCTGGCCACGGTGCGCGCCATCGCCGACAGCATCGCGGTGATGTATCAGGGGCGCGTGCAACGCTACGGCACCAAATCCGAAGTGCTCACCCCGCCCTTTGATGACTACACCGACCTGCTGCTCAGTTCTGTGCCGGAAATGAAACTGGGCTGGCTCGAAGAGGTCATCGCCCATCGCAAAATGGAGAGTGCGGGCAACTAAAGCACCCATTTTCTTTTGACCAAAAATACGGTGGGGTTTGGGGCAAAGCCCCAAGTGCATTGCGATGAAAAACAAACTGCTGCTGATCATTCTCGACGGGGTGCCTTACCGCAACTGGCGCCGCCTCTTTGGCAATCTGGAAGGATGGGTGGACGCGGGCGACGCGGGCGTCTGGAGGCACCGTGCGGTGCTGCCCTCGATCTCGGCCAGTTGCTATGCCTCGATCCACACCGGCGTCGTCCCAGCAGAACATGGCTGCACCGGCAACGGCAACGTGTTCCGCCTGTCCCACCCGGACGTGTTTAGCCAAACCCGCGCCGCAGGCGGCACCACGGGCGCGGTCGCGCATTCTTTCTGGTCCGAGTTCTTCAACCGTGCGCCCTTCGACGTCGTGCGTGACATCGAATATGACGAACCCGACAGCGACACGATCAACCACGGGCGCTTTCATACGATGACCGGCTATGGGCTGGTTAACCAGATGACGCCCTCGGACCTCGATCTGTTTGGCACGCTCACCAGTCTTTGCACCCGGTTCGATCTGGACTACGGGATGCTGCACACCTGCACGCTGGACAGCATGGGCCACCGGTTTTTCCACGAAAGTCAGGAGATGGACCACGCTTGTTTCGTCATGGACGAGATGCTGGCCCCCTTCATCCCGCGCTGGCGGGCGATGGGCTATGAGGTCATCGTGACGGCTGATCACGGACAGGACGCGCGCGGCCACCATGGCGGGCGGGGCGACTTGCAACAGGATGCAGCGCTTTATTATTTCGGGGATGCAGACGGCCCCGATGCGGACACGATCATCGATCAGGTGCAGCTTGCCCCAACCATCCTCAGCCGCCTTGGCGCACCAATCCCTGACACGATGAAAGCCAAGGCGTTTCTGACCTAGGTGACAGCCGCCTTGTGGGCTGCAAACACCTCGGCCAGATGCGCGCTGGTCTGAAGGCCCCGCACCGTGCGGTGAAGCGCACCCTGCCCGTCAAACATCAACAGCGTCACATGGGGCACCCGGAATTTGCGCGCAAAGGCAGTGACCTGCTCCCCTGAAAAGTCCGGCATTTAGAGTTAGCCTGTTCTCCAACTGAGGAGACAGACGATGAAGAGAAG
>NZ_CANLVZ010000026.1 GCF_947494755.1 uncultured Tateyamaria sp. | reverse complement strand
CTCCCCACAAATCAAAGAAGCCTCTGAATCGCAGATCAGGCGCTATGCCGTAAGTGTGGGGGCGGCGCACCGCTTACAACGGGTCAGGCGCAAAACCTACAGAACCAGAAAGCAGGCGCGGGCAGATGTCTTCGACTACATCGAATGCTTCTACAACCCGAAGCGCCGCCACTCGACCATTGGCTATCTAAGTCCTATCACATTCGAGGAGCGAACTACGAAAGCTTAAACTGCCGTCCACGAAACCGGCAGCAGGCCAAACTTCGCCTTTCAGAACTCAGCCCTGAACGTAAGTCCCCACGCTTGTTCTTCATCGTTGTCTTCGCCGCTGGCATTCACGGCATAGTAACTCTCGAAAATCCCGAGGGGGGTTCGAAACGCCACGCCTATCCCGTAGGAACTGCGCAATTTGCGGTCGTCCTCAAGCTGACCTGAGGCCGCAAACGGCGTGTCGACAGACCAGGCAGAGCCGATGTCGCCAAACAAAAACGTTTCAAGACCGGGCTGCTTGGGGAACAGAGGCACCAGAAGGTCGGTGCGCGCCACGGCAAATGTGTTGCCCCCAAGGTTGGTGAAGGTGTCGCCCCCGTTTGAACCGCACCCCTCACAGATATCGCGAGGCGAGATGGTCGCCCGCTCGAAACCCCGCAAATTTGCACCACCCAAGAAGAACCGATCGGCCGCCGTGGGATCATCACCGCTAAGTGCGGTGACATGGCCAAGCTCAACACGGGTGCGCAGCGCAAATCCATTGCTGGTCAGCGGAACCCGTCCATAAAAGCTGACCTTCGTGTAGGACAGATCAGTATTGCCCCCAAGCCCCGTGAAATCCTGATCAAAACGGACGGACCAGGCCGCTTCAGCCAATTGCGCTGCTGCCTCCGACGGCTCTGAGGCATGGATCAGGGAAAACCCGACGCCGGACGACACGCGATTGCCGTCTTCCTCTTGCAGGATGTTGGAGGCGCTCGGGTCGACACTCGAAATTTCGTCCGTGGCAAGCGTATAGCGCAGCTCGGCACCCGTGCGCGGGGCAAGCGCAAGATTGAGATAGGCGGTGATGTCCGCAGCGGCGTAGTCAAACGACGTATTATCATAGGCAAAGTTCTCGATGCCAAATCGGACACCGCCACTGCGGTCGCCGCCCCAGAACTGGTCGCCCCGCACAGTGAAGCGGAACTTCTGCACCTCGTCCGCGACCGACAGATTGCTGTCGATGGCCGTGCCTGGTCCGAAAGGATCCTTCAGGGACAGCCCCACCTGTCCGACGAAACCATCATCGCTGTCATGACCCAACGCGAATGTCAGACCGCCAGAGTAGCCGGGCGCTTCATCTACGAGGATGACAAGTGTATCGCCGCGGGAAAAGATGCGCACATCCTTGAATTCACCTGTGAAATCAAGTGCTTCAACTGCTGCGATGATTTCAGGCTCTCCGACTGGCACCCCAGGACGCAACCCGGATGTCGCAATCACATCTTCGTCCCGAAACCGATCGTTTCCGCGCACGTCAAAGGTGGTAAAGACCCGGGCTTCGGGGGCGGACACCACGGGCACGGCCCCAATTCCCGTCGCAAGCGCACACGCCGCCAACACATTCCGAAATTTCACGCTCGTCCCCCAATGCAATGCCCATTTGCAGGCACCTTTTTGCCGATGTTGTACAATAGCCCCGCCCTTTGCGCATCCCAAATTTAACTATCGGCAAACTCGCGCCTCTGGCGTAAAGATATCTTAACGATCGGAAAAGGGGAAAGCTGGGGCGAAAAAACCCTTCACTGACCTCAACTTTCTGACAATACGCGGTGAATGGGGAGAGTAGCTTATGAAACGCAAGGTAATGATTTGCTTGACTGCGGCACTGATTGCGGGGTGCAGCGAGCCCCCTATTGTCCCCGGTGATCGCGACCTGCCCCGCCCGCGTGGGTTTTCTCCCTCGGTAGCCGAAGATTTGCAGGCCCGCCGCGCCGGTGAAACACTGACCGGTCAAGAGGCACGTGACCGGGTCGACACCCTGACCTCCAACGATGATCAGAAAGAATTCGACGTGGCGTCGGGTCAGACCCGCCGCGACTGGCCCGTTGATACAATCACCTACAAGCGTTTCCAGAACACCACGGACCGCGCCATTTATCTGCGCCGGGCACTTGGGCGATATGCACTGGTCGAAGCCAATGAGCGTGGCTTGGGCACCTCGCTGGATCAGGTGCGCCGCGTATCGAGCACCTCAGCGCCGTCAACAGCGGATGAATGGTGGGCCAACGGCGTGCACAAGGGCGACCTGACCCAAGGCGCACAGCAGCGGATTTCGCTGCCCGATACGATCAATTCGACCATCCGCAATTCCAATCAGATTGCCGCCTTCGGGGATTTGCCCGCCATTCGTGGCACCGCCATCCAAGAGGCGCGCGGGCGGTTCGTGCCTGAGTTCTTTGCCGAAGCCTCCCGCAGCCGCGACGACATCCGCGCGACAAGTCCGGGCAGTGCCGGTGGGGCCGAGCGTGAATTGCGCGACGAGGACCAGATCGAATTCGGCGTCCGCTCCCGGCTGATCACTGGCGGCGAAATCTCGGTGTCGCAGAAATTCGAACGGGTGGACACGAACGACACCAATTACATCCCCGGTGAACAGTCCGAGGCGCGCACGACCATCGCGCTGGTTCAGCCCTTGCTGCGTGGATCGGGCGTCAGCGTGAATGACGCCCCCCGCCGGATTGCCAACATGGATACGGCCATCGCGACCGAAGAATTCCGTCGCCAGGCCGAAGCACATCTGATGGAGGTCGAGCGCGCCTATTGGAACCTTTACGTGGCGCGTGCCGTCTATCTGCAGCAGCGCCGCCTGGCCTCTGCCGGTGCGCAGCTGGCCTCTCAGGTGCGCAACCGGATCGAAATTGACGCCGACCCCCTGCTGGTGAACCGCGCCGCGTCGCTTGCCGAACAATGGCGCGCGGATACGGTCCGTGCAGGCTCTGCGGTGGACAACGCCGAATTCCGCCTTGCCGCTCTTGTCAATGACCGCCGTCTTGGCCCCGCCGGGGTTGAGGTCGTGCCTGCCTCCGCCCCGAATGGCGCGCTTGGCGTGCTGCGCACGGATGACACGCTCGAGGATATCTTTGTGAACCGGGCCGAGTTGCAGCAGGCGATCTTGCAATATGAAGCGGCGTTGCTGCGTGAAGGCATTGCCGCCAACCAAAGCCTGCCCGAGTTGGACCTGATCCTCGAGGCCAACCAGAACTCCAGCGCCAACGGTGCCAGCCTTTCGGACGCTTTCAGCTCCGACAATGATGGGGACGGCAACCTTGTCGGCCTCAAGTTTTCGGTGCCTCTCGGCTTTGATGAGCGGGATGCACGCTACAAGCGCCGCCGACTTGAAACGATCCAGCAAGAACGGCAGGTGATGGCCGTTGTTTCGACAATCATCCTCGAAGTGGACGTATCGGCCAACGAATATGTGGTGGCCAGCAACGACCTGATCGCGCAACGCAAATTCCTGCGTGCCGCCCAACGTGACCTGAACGCCGTTCAGGCACGGTGGAATGAAGGGGTTGGCGGCGAGAACGGGATCGCGCTTTTGTCAGCCCTCTTGGGCAGCTATCAGCAGACCCAAGCCGCTGAACAGGCCGTTGCAACCGCCCGTGCCACCCGCGAAATCGCGGCAGCAAACCTTGCCCGCGCACGCGGCGTCCTGCTCAAGCGGTGGGGCCTCAAGACCGACATTCGCAAAGATATCCGCAACGAGCCCACCTATAAAATCGTGAAACGATAGAGGGCTGCGCATGGGTCATCTCGGGTCACCAAGGATATATGCGCCAAAGTTCGAGGCGCTTGAGGATCGTATCGTTCTGGATGCGACCCCGACGGTCACTGTGGATGCGCCCGATCAGATCGACATTGGCGCACAGGACGTGGCGGTCACCCTGACCTTTGACAATACCGGCACCAATGACAGCGGCTACGCACCTTATGTCGATCTGGTGCTCCCCTCGACCGGCAGCGACGGGGATGACGGTGTCACCTTTGATAGCGCGACCTTCCTTGGCTCGCCCATCGTAACCGAAGAGTTGGTGTTTGATGCCGCAGGCGAAGCGGTGCATCCGTTCGCGACTGATACGCTTGGCAATCCGCTGGTGATCAACGCGGTCGATTTCGGAGCACAGCCCGGTGACACTCTTGTCGTGTTTCAACTGCCCTACGGGTCGTTTTCACCCGGCAACCCACCTGTCGATATTGATGTGGTGCTGGATTTCTCGCCGAATGCGGATCTCGCGCAAGATTTCAACATAAGCGCTCTTGGCGGATTTGCGTTGGGCGAAGACGCGCAAGACAATCCAGGCGTTGACCCACCAATCCGTGGTGCGATCAACACCGATATTGTCGATCAGCAGCTGTTTCAGGTCAGCAAGGCCAGCAACATCCCCGAAGACGAGGCCGCCACTGGCCCGAGCTATCCCTATCAATATACGCTGACGGTTGATGTCGCGGACGGTCAGACGCTGGACAACTTCACGCTGACCGACAGCTTGCCGACCAGCATTGTCTACCTTGGCGGCTTGACAGTGAACGGGGGCACAGGGGCGGTGGTGACAACCGAACCGCCCACGGATGTGCAACTGACCGGGGCAACCAATGATCTGGTGATCGACTTTACCGAAGTGACCGGCACCGTCACTGTCACCTTTGACTATTTCATCACCGAAACGGACGGCACCGACCCGGTGCTGGACCCCAATACCGGTCTGGGCGAGGTGAGGAACACAGTAACGGGCGAAGGAGACTGGACCCCGCTGGACCCGCGCGATGCAACCCAGACAGGCCTGACCGACGATGCCACGATCGTTACTGAAGCCTCGGCACTCAACATCCAAAAGGGCATCGCCCTGCCCGTGGACACAGGCCAACCGGGCCCCACCCCAGGGGATGAGTTTGTCTTTACCCTGAACATTCAGGTCGCCGACTATTCCGATATCGATAACCTGCGCATCGAGGATGTGCTGGGCAACGGGTGGGACTATGTTCAAGGCTCCGCCACCTTCGTGACAAGCGAGCAGGGTCAGTCGATCACGACCGCCACTGGCTTTGACGAGACCGCCGGGTCAGGCGATCTGGAGGTGGACCTGTCGAACTTCAACACAACTGGCGAGACGACGCTGACCTTTGACCTGTCTCAAGCGATGGTAACAGCCGGGCAGGACAGTCTGCTGACCGGTGATATCGCGCAGGACGGCACCTCTGAAGGGATCAACACGACCGCAACGATCATCTATCGCGCCACGGTCCGCGAGGCGTTTACGAACAATGGCGGTCTGGGGTTGCCTCAGATTGGTCAGGGCGATGTGCTGTCCAATGCGGTCGACGTGTTCGGAGATGTGCGCAACCCGAATAACCCGGCCGTGTTCAATGCCATCACGGATGAAAGCAGCGCATCGGTCTCCGTTGCCGTGGGCGAAATCCGTGAAAAATCCATCGTGGCTGTCAATGGCGTCGCCCCCGGTGCCGATCCGACAATTGCCGCCGGGGACACGATTACCTTTTCAATCATCTATGATAGCCCCCTCGGATCCTTTGATGATCTGAGCATCATAGACAACCTGCCACAGGACATTTTTGACGCAACCGAAGTGGGCGTTGCATCTTTCTATGCACCCGGCTCTGGACCAGCCATTCCGCCAGCAGGCCAATCCACTTTCGGAAGCAATGATACCTTCTTTGCCGCGTTTCAGGCCTCGGGCCAGCCCGGCACAGGGTTGCCGAGTGTGTCGACCAACGCGCCAGACAATCAGATCGACTACGACTTTGGAGGGCTCAGCATTGATCCCCGCGCCCCTGTGGTGGTCGAAATCCTGTTCACGGTCACCGTGCAGGACGCCCTGTTTGCGCCAGACCTGTTCCTGACAAACCAATCGACCGCCTTTGAGGGCAACCAGGTTGCAGGTCAGGTCGATTCCACCGCAATCGCCCAATTCAACTACGCCGAACCCTCGCTCGATATCACCAAAGGCGTCGTTGCCTTTGCGCCCTCGCCCAACAGTGATGTGGCTTTGGGCGATACTGGTCCCGTGACCTTCAACGCGCCGGGCACTTCGGGGGCACGGTTTAGTGGTGTCGTGGGATCAACCGCGCTTGAGACCGACCCGATCGACGCCAATATCACCGGGATTGATGCAGGCGACACACTGACCTTTGCGATTGTGGTCGAAAACACCGGCAGTGCCCCCAACGGTGCCTTTGACGTCACTGTGCAGGATTCACTGCCTGCAGGGATGACGCTGGTGCCCGGATCTGTGTTCGTGACCAACGGTACAGGGGCAACGATCAACTTTACCGGGGACTTGTTCGGGGCGGGGCTGAACCTCACCGATCAGGTGGATGCCGCCACGGGCTTGCCGGTCGGGGCCATCCGCGCCTTTGACGCAAGTGCCGGAGACAACATCGCCATCATCACTTATGATGTGACCGTCGATCCGGATGCCACGGCCAGCGAAATCTTCACGAACACAAGCGATATCACTAACTACGCCGCCTTTGAGGCGGGTATCAATCGCGTGCCCGTCACGGGGCTTAGCGACGATGCGACCGCACAGGTAGACGCGCCCGAGATCGAAAAGACTCTCAGCTTTCGGCAATTCACCGATCCCGACCCGGCGACGCCAAATACGCCGCTTGATCCGGACTTCGCAATAGCGAACGGGGGTGCCACCGGGCGCAACGCCAACGAGGTTGTCGTGGGCGAGATGGTCGAATTCACGATCCGCATTGACCTGCCCGAAGCCCAGTATTTCGATGCGGTCATCCGCGACCGGGTCAACTTTGGCGGTCTTGTTCTGGAAAGTGCCGAGATCCTGACGTCTCCTGTTCCGGGTTTCGTGGGTCAGACGGG
Source organism: uncultured Tateyamaria sp. (assembly GCF_947494755.1). Taxonomy (GTDB): domain Bacteria; phylum Pseudomonadota; class Alphaproteobacteria; order Rhodobacterales; family Rhodobacteraceae; genus Tateyamaria. Next base: position 12,616 of record NZ_CANLVZ010000026.1, on the reverse strand, counting down.
AACAGTTGCCAACAATCAGGTCCTCTTCACCCTGGGGGATTTCCAGAACCCCGCCGACAACGACCTGACCAACGACTTTATCGAAGTTGTGGTCCGCGGCACGATTGATGACATCGCGGGCTTTGATGCAGGCGATGCGACGCGCAATACTGCAACCTTTGGCTTTGCCACGACCGACGGCGGGCCGCTGACCAACGTGCGCGACAATGCCACGCTGCGCCTGATCGAACCCAACCTGACCTTGGACAAGGAAAGCACGGACGCTGACGATATCGTAGCGGTCGGGGACACGGTCACCTACGAGATTGATATTGCAAACCTGCGTGGGCCACGAGATGCGCCCGCTTTCGATCTGACCCTGACGGACGCGCTGCCAGCTGCGTTCATGACCTACGATGTCGGCTCGCTTGTGCTTGAGATCAACGGCACGCCCGTGGCCTTCAACGGCACCGATTTTGCGCTGACCGAAGGGACCCCCGCCAACGGATTTACCGTCTTTATCGACCGGCTGGATCCCACGGACACGGCGACAATCCGCTATACAGGCGAGGTGCTGAACTCGGTCCCCGCGGGCACCAACATCAACAACACCGCCGATCTGGTCTTTGACAGCACGCCCGAGGACGACAGCGGGGGGCCCGATCTGGACGACCGCGAATTTTCGCTGTCCGACACCGAGGTCGTGCGCGTGGCCAGCCCCGAAGTCGACAAACAGATCGTGGCGACCAGCAACGCGGACACGACCGGCTCCGCTCTGGCGATCGGAGAAGAGGTCACCTACGAACTCGTCATCGCCATCCCTGAAGGAACCGTAGACGGCGTGATCGTGCGCGACACGCTGCCCACCGGGCTAGAATTCGTATCCTCGACACTGGTGCGCTTTGGCGATGACCCCGATGTGCTGTCCAACCTGATTGACGAGGTTGGCCCCCTTCCGATCGGCACCCATGCGGGCGGTGTGACCACCTTTGATTTCGGCGATCTGACAAACACCTTTGACGGCATTCAGAACGAAGAGGATGAGATTGTCGTCCGGGTGACCGCGCGCGTCGTCGATCTGGCCGGTATCGATACAACCGATACATTGACCAACACCGCATCCCTGGAATTTGTCGACGGGCAAGGCACGACGCAAACCGTGCAGGACACCGCAACAGCCGAGGTGGTCGAGCCCGATGTGGCGCTGACCAAGACCGTCTCGCCCGCCACGGCGGATGCAGGCGATATCGTGACCTACGCGGTCACGGCCACCAACAACGGCGATGGCCCGGCCTACGACATGATCATCAACGATGATGTGGTAGGATCGCTGGTGACGCTGGACCCCGCAAGTGTTGCACTCACGATCCGCGACAGCGGCGGCACCGTGGTGGTAACGGTGCCTGCGGGCACAGCCCCCCTGGGCGCGGCGGTCGAAGGCACATTCGGGTTCCGCGTCAACGGCGCGGGCGAATTGCAGGTGATCGTGCCCGATTTGCAGGCCGGGGCCAGCATTGAAATCGCCTATGAGGCCGAGGTGGCCGACGCTGCCCTGTTCAGCACCGCCTATGAGAATACCGCCGAAGTTACACGCTATGACAGCAACCCCGACGGTACTGAAGTCACCGACCCTGCCGACCCCAATGCCGAGGAACGCGTCTATGACGCAGGGCTGGCGGGCTTTACCCTGCCTGAGGCGTCCGCGACCTTCGCAACGCTCGATGCGTCCCTGACCAAAGCCTACCTCAGCAGTTCCGACACCAACACAGCCGATCCAACCGGCGGGGCCAACGCGCAACTCGTCGTTGGGGAAACGGTGACATACCAACTGGTCATGGACATCCCCGAGGGGCAGGCCAACCTGGTCCTGACCGACGATCTGCCCGCCGGCCTCTCCGCCGTGTCGGCTGAGGTTATCGCGCTGAACGGGGCCACATCCTCCAACGGGCTTGTCGATGGAACGACCGACGCTGATGCAAACATCACCCTGACGGCAGGGTCCGGCGGCTCGGTCGCCTTTGATTTTGGCGTGGTTGATCTGGCGGGGACCACAGCCTCAAACCCGGCAGGGTCGCAAATCGTCGTTCAGGTCACGGCCCAAGTACTGGATGTTCCCACAACGGTGGCGAACGGCCAGACGCTCACCAACACCGCGACTTTGGATGTGACAAACCCGGCAGGCGGCGCAGCACTGCAACCGCCCGCCACGGCCAGCGAAAACATCGACATCGTCGAGCCGGACGTCACCATCAACAAGACCGGGCCCATTGCGGCGGATCCCGGCGACGTGGTCGAATATACGATCACCGTGACGAACACGGGCACCGGTCCGGCCTATGATCTGCAAATCGCGGACCCCTTTGCCGATCCGGACCTCACATTCGTGCAGATCAACAGCGCGACGGACGGGGACGGCACCGCCGTACCCGCCGGGCAAATCACGATCCCAAGCCCCGGTGACGGTTTCACCATCGACGGCCTGACCCTGTTGCCTGGTCAGACGGCCACCGTTACTTTCGATGTGCTTCTTGAATTGACGGCAGACGATGCTGAAAGCTTCTTTAACACCGCCACCGCCACCTTTGACACCGTCGAGGATGGCGATCCGAACAGCGGCGGGCGCACGGGCACCGACAGCGATGACCACCGGATCGCCACCATTCCATTCATTACCAAAGAGCCGTTCAGCAGCTCGAACGCTGACACCAATTCCGACAGCCCGGCCGACACGCCCTTTGATGTCGCCATCGGCGAGGAAGTCACCTACCGCTATGTGATCACTTTGCCAGAGCTTGACGGTCAAACCGTCAGCATCACCGATGATCTGCCCTCGGGCTTTCGGTTTGTCGAGGCTGAGGTTGATCTGACCGGCTCGTTGCTGACCGGTAGCAACCTGTCGGACGCGTCAGGGTTGGTAGTCGGTGCAAACGCAGGCGGGCCGACGATTTCGCTGTCTGGCAATGACGTGACCTTTGATTTCGGTGCCATCGACAATCCGGTGAACGGCGCGGTGACGGTGGGCGATACGTTCACGCTGTTTGTGACCGCGGCGGTTGAGGACAACGTCGACAACGCGGCAGGGGACGAGCGGGTCAACACAGTTACGCTGGACGTGGACCCTGACGGGCCGGGCGGTGTGACGCCTCCGTTCAACCAGCAAGAGGCCGACGCGACCGTCCGCATCGTCGAACCGCTGGTGGAGGTCGATAAGACCGGCCCACTCGCCCTCAGCCCCGGCGCGAGCGGCACGTTCGAGATTACGGCCACCAATTCGGGGCCAAACGTGACGCCAGCGGCGACCGGCCCTGCCTACGACGTTGTGATCGCTGATACTCTGCCCGCCGGGCTGACGCTTGATGCAACGGCCTTCACCGTCTTGATCGATGGCACCGCCACCGCCTTTAGCGAAGTACGCAATGCGGGTGGCGACGGGTTTACCATCACCGTGCCGCGCCTTTTGCCGGACGAGGTGCTGACGGTACGCTATGATGCGACGCTGGATGCAGGTGTTGCGGCGCTCACGACCTACACCAACACTGCAAGCGTCAATTACGACAGCGCGCCCCGTGATCCGGTGGACAGCCAGGGCAACCCGATCACCGACCGCGATGGGCCAACCGACACCGACACGCACACCGTCGCAACTGTGCCAACCTTGACTAAAACGGTGGTGGGCACCTCGAACCCGCTGACAGGCGACGCGTTGTTTGACGCCTTTGATGACCTCGCCATCGGAGAAGAGGCGACTTATCAACTGGTCATCACCCTGCCCGACATCCCGATGGACAGCGTGCAACTGGTCGACGCCTTGCCCCCGGGGATGGATTTCGTGTCCGCGCGCGTTGTGTCAACGGATGCGGACGTGTCGATCAATGGCACAACGACCATCACACCCGCCGGGCAGAATGTAACCTTTGCATTCACCGATGTGGTCAACGCGGCAGGCGGGACAAACCAGATAACGCTTGAGGTGGTATCGCGCGTCAACGCACTCGCCTCGAACGTGGATGATGCGGACCTGACCAACACCGGAACGCTGACAATCACCCCGCAGGGGGAAAGTACGCTGACGGCGGTCACAGATACGGCAACGGTCGAGGTGGTTGAACCTGAACTGACCATCGACAAGACTGGGAATATCGCGGTCAATCCCGGAGATACCGTAGATTATCAACTGGTTATCCAGAATACCGGCAACGCGCCCGCCTATGATCTGATCATCGCTGATGCGCTCGGCAACGCATTCCTGACGCTCGACACTGGGTCGGTGCAAGTCGAACTGAGCAGTGAAACGCCCACAGACATCACCGCCAGTCTGAATATCGTCGAAAGCGCGGGCGGCTTTTCGGTGGAGCTGGACGATCAAAGCAGCGGCGGCGTTCCATTTGCCATACCGATCGGGGCCACCGTCACCGTGACCTACAGCGCGACGCTCAGTGTAGCGGCGCCCGACGCCCAGAGTTTCCCCAACACTGCGACGATCAACTACGACACGCTGCCGGGCGATCCCGTCGATGCCAATGGCGACCCGATCGCGGATCGCGACTATTCCGCCGAGGACATCTTTCAGGTCGCAACTGTCCCGTTCCTGACCAAGGAGCCAACCGCGTCGTCGTTCGCCGAAACGCCTCAGTCGCCATTCGTGCTGAACATTGGCGAAGAAGTGACATTCACCTATCAACTCTTCCTGCCCGAGATCGAGATGGAAGAGGTGGTATTTGCCGACGATCTGCCGGACGGGCTGGACTATATCGGCTTTACGGTGGTGTCGACCGGTGACATGACGGCAATCGGCGGCGGGGCCTTCCCGACACCAACAGAAACGGTGGCCGGCAACGATCTCACCCTTGTGTTCGAGGACATCAACAACCCGCCCAATCCCGCCCCGCTAGGCAGCATCGGGACGGATGACATTCTGACCATCACGGTCACCGCGCGCGCCAATGACAGCTTTACCGCAGGCACCGTGCTGACCAATAACGCATTGGTCGAGATCGACCCTGCCGGACCGGGGCTTCCGCTCAATCAGGCCGAGGCGACCTCGTCTGTGACGCTGGTCGAGCCGCAGTTGAGCGTGGTCAAATCCGGCCCCGATGGTGCAAATGCGGGCGACACAATCCCCTACACCATCGTTATCGAAAACAGCCACCCCTCTGGCAGCACGGGCCCGGCCTATGACGTTGCGATTGTGGACACCTTGCCCAATGGGCTGTCGCTGAACGGCACGCCAGTCTTCACCAGCGATCAGCGCGGTGTCATCAGCGCCACCAGCCTCAGCACGACGCCGACCGGCTTCTCCGCCAGTTTCGACGTGGTGCTCGCGGACGAGACGATCACGGTGTCTTATAATGCAGATGTTGCAGCAGGTGTCTCGCCTGCGTCGACCCTGCGTAACGAAGTCACGGTCAACTACGACAGTGCGCCGGGCAATGACCCCAATCAACAGGTCTATGACGAGGTATCCGACGATCACCGCGTGGGCACCAATCCGGCGCTGGAAAAGGCGATTGTCGCCACTGACATTCCCCAAACGGACGCAGGCGCGCACGATCCGACGCAACCTGATGTCAACGTCGGCGAATTGATCACCTACAATCTGACACTGACCATTCCGGAGCTTGACGACCAACTGGTTGTACTGCGCGACACCCTGCCCGATGGGCTTGAATTTGTGTCCTCGCGCGTGGTGACCGTGGGCAATGAGATCACCGCCGGGATCACGCAAGGCGCGATCAATGCCGCCTCTGTCTCGGGCCAGGTGGTGACCTTCACCTTTACGGATGTCGACAATACCTTTGCCGTCGGCGCCGCGGACGAGGGCGTGATCGACGCCGAGGATCAGGTCGTCATTGAGGTCATCGTCCGCGTGGCAGATGTTGCCGCCGCAACAGACGGGGCCGTCCTGACCAATGACGCGCGCCTTGATGTGCAAACCGCCGATGGCTTCAACTTTGTTCAACAGCAGGCCGACGCCTCTGTTGATGTGGTCGAGCCGCAAATCGACATCCAGAAAACCGTCAGCGATCCCGATCCGATGATCGGCGATACGATCACCTACACGGTCGTGCTCAGCAATGATGCGGCGGCGACTGGTCCAGCCTTCAACCTCGTGATCACCGACGCATTGCCCAATGATCTTTCCATTGTGGGCAACCCGCGTCTGTCCGATCCAACCTTGGGCAATGTGCTGTCCTCGTCCGGTGCGAATACGCTGGTCGTCAGCGCACCTGTCCTGCTGCCGGGTCAGACGCTCACGGTCGAATATGACGTCTTTGTCGGCTTTGTGACGCCGGTTCTGCAGGACATCCAAAACACCGCCTCTGTGCTGGGATCCACCACGCCATTCGGGCCGGGACGCCCGCTGATCGACGCGGACAGCGCATCAATCGAGGCTGACCCGATCCCCGATGACGACGACGATGAGCAAGGCGCGCTGCGGTTCGGAGATCTGGGCATTGACGATGCGCAATTCCTGTCCATTCTCCAGATCGACCCGATCTTCTCCGGAACGGCGGAACCGGGGGCAAACGTCACCGTCTCGCTTTATCGGCAGGACGGGTCATTGTCCTATGTACGCAATATCGTGGCAGATGCAGGCGGGCACTGGATCGCAATCTTCCCAAGGGTCGAACTTGAACAGGTCGAGGACGACTTCTGGTCGTTTTATGATCGCACTCGCCTGTTTGATGCGCCCGTCGATCCGATTGACAGTGTGCAACGCAGTTCGTTCAACATTCCGGTGCCCGAACGGACGGTCACCATCGGGACGCTGCTTAACGATGAAGGCTATTCCATACAGCTGCAACAGGATCGTCCCTCGACGCTGCCCGAAGCCCAAGGGCTTTACAACGCGCGCACTTTCTTCAGCCCCGCGACTGTTGGTGAGGGTTATGGCACTGGCGTGACCTTGAAGGTGGATGAGGTCTTTAACGATACCGCGGCGCTTACCGTTGAGCGGCTTTACCAATCGTCGGTGGACCCGCTTGGGCTGGGGTTGAACCGCTTCAACTATGAATTCCTGTCGGATGCGACCGCCCTGCCCGGCAGCGCGCGCTAGGCCCTAGAACCAGACCCGCAGCAGAACCCAATCGCGGATCGCCTCGTAAACGAACAGCGCGGCGGGTTGCCACGTACGCTCCAGCGCCATTAGACCATTCAGACCGGGACGCAGCCCTGCGACATCCGCTTCCAGATCGGCATGGCCATCAAGGATCGGAACGTCATCGCGGATCGACACCGCAGGCGAGATATCCGCGATTTCGGCAGTGTAGCTGAGAGTTGGATCATAATCGGGACGGAACTGACCCACGCTTCCGGTATCGACCAGGGCAAGCGTCTCATCCGGGATCGACAGGCGCAGGCGCAACAGGCGGGGGTCTGCGATTTCCATCAGCACGTCCCCCTGCCGCACAGTTGTGCCAAGCTGCTCAATCAGATCAGGCGCGATCACCAGCCCGTTTATGGGGGCCACAAGGGCCGCATCGCGCAACTGGCGTGACAGCCGCGTGGTGCGGGCTTCGAGCCGTTCGACTTCGAGTTCCGCGTGGCGCAGATCCGCCGCTGAGCGGGCGGCCCGCGCGGCCTCTCGGTCCAGTAAAGCGCGTGCCATCTCGGCCCTTACTTCGATCAGATCGAGGTCGATGGCGTCGGTGTCGAGTTGGACCAGCTGGGTCCCTTGCTCAACGGCCGCGCTGTCGCTCACCGCAATCGTATCAAGGCGGCCCGTGAACGGCGCTGTGACCACGCGGCGCTCAGCGGCTTCGACCATTGCGGGGATTTCGACACGATCAGGGATCGGAACAAGGCAGACACCAATCAACACAAGGGCCCACACCCCAAGCTTGACGAACCGGGCACCCGTCCAGCGGCGTTGATGGGCGCGCGCGCCACTGACGCCATAGATCGCGGCGGCCAATTGTGCGCCACTTGGATTGCGCTGCGCCCCCTCCACGTGGAAGACTAGGCCACTATCGCCCCCCGCTGTAGTCGGGGCAAAGATACGGTCACCGGATGTGCCATGCGCGCGCAGGGTCGCACGCATCTCCGTGCGCAAGCGATCCGGCAGGCTCGCCCGCTTTGCAGCACCGTCCTGTCCTGAGATTTTCAGCTCATTGATCCGGCCTGCGGATGCCAACGCGATGGCGGCGTAATCCGCAGACATATGGCGCGACAGCACATCAGCCAAGGCCTGCAACCCCTCGGATGTAGGCTCGGACGCCACCGCGCGCACCCGCGCAATCAGATCGGCCTGAAGCGTATGATCGGGGTGGGCGTTTTGCGCAAACGAAAGCACCGATAGGAGCGCCAGCCGTTCATAAGACAGAGATTGCGCAATCTGACCGCCCGCCGAGCGCCCCAAGGCCAAAGCAGCCCGCGCCCCATCCGGCATCGCCACGCGCGCGATCAGCGCCTCGGGCAGGACCACCACGTCCGGGCCATCCTCGTCCGCGCCCAGAAGCGTCTTGGCCGCAGCCATCACTGCAGGGCTGACCGGGTCAGGCATTTGGCCAAGCCTGATCTCGACCTCTGCATCCATCAGATCCAACACCACGGCCCAAGGGCACGTCACCAGCGCACGGGCAAGTTCAATCAGCCGGGTCGCAAAAGAGGACGCGGGCAGATCGCTTGCAAAGGTCTGCTGGAGAGCCTCAATCAGCGACGGAGCGTTTGGTGTCGGTTCGCTCATGGACGGCGCAGGACCAGACCCGTACCGACACGCAACGCCCGGTCCGCATTGGCCAGTTGCAGCTTGATGCGCACCGTGCGGCTGGCCGGATCAACGCGGGGGTCGATAAAGGTCAATGCGACCTCGCGCTGCGTGTCATCATCCAAGGTCACATTCAGACGATCACCCTGGATCAGGCCCGACACCCAATCCAGCGGTACGAAGGCCGTCGCGACCAGCTGATCCAGGCGGCCCAGAGTTATGAGGACGGTCTGGGTATCCACTGTTTCACCCGGCTCTGCGAATATCTCGAGCACGGTGGCGTCAAAGGGGGCCATCACGCTGAATTCCGACAGGGTGGCGCGCTCAAGCTCAAGCTGGGCCACTGCACGGGCCCGGCTTTCTTCGGTGGCCAACAGGTCCGCCTCGGCCAACAGCACGTTTTGCTCTGATTGGGTGACTTCCCACGCCTGCGCGGCACCACGGGCATTGGCGCGCGCAATTCGGTCTTTCATCGTGCCCGCCTGCGCCAGCGAGGTTTGGGCACGTTGCAAAGGGCCGGTCGCCTCGGCTGCCAGCCGCGCCAGCTTGACGCGCGCCTGCTGCACCGCGCTGTCGATGGACAGAACAAGCGCCCCCGCTGCGACCTCTGCACCTTCGATCACTGCGATCTCGGCAATACGTCCGGCAACGGACACCCGCACATCAATCTGCTGCGCAGGCTCCAGGATCGCGCTGACCGTTTCCTGGGCCGCGACGGGGGTCGCCAGTACCAGCGCCAGAACCAGCGCCCGGATCACGGTGCCGCCTCACCAAAGGTCGAGAAGTTGGTCAGCGACATCTGATGCGCGGCAAAGATGTTCAGCACGCCGCGCCGGGCAAAATCTGCAAGCACGGTGTCGGACAGGCCACGCAACCGCTCTTCGGACACAACCGAGAACCCTTCGACCTTGGTGGTCTTGCCATCGCGCGTCAGAGATACGGTCGAGGGGCCGATCAACTCCTGTTTCTGCGCCTCCTGAACCATCAGACGGGTGCGATGCAGCGCAACTTCATAGCGATTGCAAAACTCCAGTACCCCTTCCAGCAAGGCAGTGGGCGCGTCATCGGCAAACATCATCCGCTCGGTAGGTCCATTTACCGAAAACATGACCGAGGACAGGTCCGCACAGAGCAGATTGCGCTCTGCGGTATCGCTTTCGCGCACCATCGCAAAAGGATAGCGGCGCAGATAGGCAGGCACATAGACCCCGTCGCGCCACGACCCATCCGGGTTCACAAAATCATTGCGCCCCTTCTGCATTCCCACCAGCGCCAATGGCGTGGGGCTTGGCCCGGACGAAAAGACGATCGGGAAATGCCGCAACGCCATGGGAAATTCGTCCGCCGTCAGCGGAATGGCATTGGCCGTTCGGGCAAAGTCAAAATCGCGCTGTTCGATAAAACTCAGGTTCCCCTGCCCTTCCGGGCTCAACGGCACCAGCGTCTGATAGAGCAGCGGGAGGCTCGACGGCTGAATTTCTTTGTCATCACGCGACACTGCACGGCGCTTTACCATGGCAAACCCCTTATGTTGGTGACGCCACAGTGACAGGAAGACGGTCTTGCAACAACCGCGCAACCGCAGTTCTGGCACGCACCAATATGCTCTTGGCGGGGGCCTCTATGCGCGCCACGACAGCGGCACCCGACCGCAGGCCGCGGGTGCAGTCGGTGTCCTCAAAAGTGGCGCGCAGCAATGCGTCGCCCTCCAAAAGCGTGGCCTGCGCCAAGGCTGTGCGCAAAGTGGCCGCAACGTCGCAGGTGCCGTCATGCACAAAGCGCACCCCGACCGGCACACCTTGATCAAGTTCAAGGCCCTGTTGCAGCGCCGTTTGCGGCACGCGCAGGCGAATGTAGGGGTCCACCGGGCGCGACAGGGCACCTAGTGGATCGGATGCCGCCAAAACCCACGCCCCGCCATAGGTTTCAGCCGCCATCGGCGTCCAGACCTGCGTCTCAGGTAGGTCGATACGCGATCTGTCCATCCGCGCCGCGATCTCGCCCTCAAGCGCGACCAGCCGCTCCACATCCCTTTGCAACCGAGCCTGTTCAACAGCCGTCACAGATACGGACCGCAGCGTGTTTTCCAAGGCGATACGGCGCAGCGTGACCGAGGTGCGCTCTTCACTCAGTTGTGGATTGTCGATTTGCAAGCCGCCTGCGTCTGACGAAAGCCTGCCGGTTTCAGGGGGCTCGATGAACCGCGTCTCATGCGTCAGGTAGTGACCAGGCACCAACACCCGATCCGGCAGCGGGACAAACAGCAACAACCCAAAGCCCCCGGCCAGCAGCGCAAAAATGATTGCCCGCGCAGGTTTGATGCGTTGGTGCGCAAGGTATTTGAACGTCCCGATGATGGGGCGCACAATCAACATCATTGTCGTCACCGCCAGAACCGCATAGGCAAGATTTGGATCAAACCGATAGGCCAGCCAGAAAATTCCTGCAAAGATCGTCCATCGATACGCATATGCAATGAGCCAATATCCCAGATCAAGCGGATCAGGACGCACCGCCTCTCCGCCGAACCGCCGCGCCATCCAGTGAAGCGCCGCCGACCGGCTGCGCGCAGCCAGGTTGGGGCGACGGATCGCGTCGGTCAGCATGTAATACCCGTCCAGCTTGACCGCAGGGTTCAGGTTGAAGGCCAGCGTCATCGCACCGCTGATGACAACCACCTGCAAGATCAGGCTCTGGATCGGCCCGGCCTGAACATTGGCCCAGATCGCTGTCAGGATCGCGATCATCCAGGTTTCTATATACATACCTCCTGCCCCGATCATCACCCGCTGAAACCGACTGCGCAGCCGCCACGCCCCGGTGACATCCGTGAACGGGAACGGGGTCATCGCAAACACTGCGATGCCCATGCGGATCGGACCCGGATCAAGGTCAGCCTGCTGACAAAACCGCTGATAAGCCAGCGCGTGCCCCATCTCGTGGATCGCTTTGATGCTTGAATAGATGAGAACCAGCAAGATCAGGCTTTGCACACTTTGGTCGGGCAATTGGCGCAAGGAATAAAGGACCTTGTCGCTGTTGGTAATCAATTGGGCCAAGGTCGCGAAGATCGCGATGACCCAAGCCATGTATCCCACCGGACTGAACAGAAACCGGCCCAACGGCGCAAAGAGGCGCGCCGCCCCCGCCGCGTTTATGAGATCGCGGCGCAAAGAGATCAGCTTGCCCTCGATAGGGGATTTCGGGGCCGGGGCGCGCACCGTATCACCCGCCTGCACCAGCACACCTGCGTTGCGCAATTTGCCGAGCAGCGGCTTGACCTGGGTTTCGATCATGGGCACGTCGCGCAGCGCCGCAGTGACGCTCTTGGTCCGATTGATCGCTTCCAGAAACAGCACCGTCGCGCGGTCCGCAGTGAAATACTTGCCCGTCGCCTCGTTCGAGATGACGAATTCGGGGTCTGTCGCCCCGGTTTCCGTCACTTCGGTGATGGTGACAAATGTGGGGACGAAAAACTGGGGGGCGCTGCCATGTTTCACGTTGCGGTTCACCACCCATCTTAGGCCAGATTGCTGCATCCAGCCGACCTGCAAGGCACCGTTCTGACGAACAAGGCCATCCTCGCCCGCAATGTCGATCAGGATTGGTGCAAGGTCAACCAAGGGGGCGCATACAAACCTCGCCGAAGCATACCCAGATAAGTACGTCAAATCATGTTGATCGCTGCCGCCACAATTCGTTCCCGAGAATCAAAATGGTCAGACATTGACATTGGAGATTTGTGGACTGAAAAATTATCAGCACCCAGATAGCATTTCTCTAATTCCAGTGCCAATATCTCATTCGAATAGCGCAGCGCGAAGGACAAACTACTAGGGTCAGGACTCATAGCCAGTAAATGACGAGTGCGGCGAGGGCGATTGCTGACAGGAAGACCTTTGGGCATCTATCGTAACGGGTTGCCACACG
>NZ_CANLVZ010000025.1 GCF_947494755.1 uncultured Tateyamaria sp. | reverse complement strand
TCTTGCCGTGGTCAACGTGACCAATCGTGCCGATGTTAACGTGCGGTTTGGTACGTTCAAACTTTGCCTTTGCCATGGTGTTGGCTCCTCTTTTACTTCTGGTCGCGGTGGGCAACGTGCCCACCCTACGGGGTTGGTAGGGTGGGCGATCCGCCCACCGCTGGAATTAAGCGAACTTCGCTTGGATCTCGTCGCTGATGTTCTGCGGCACGGCTTCGTAGTGGTCGAACTGCATGGTAAAGTTCGCACGACCCGAAGACATCGAACGCAAAGTGTTGATGTAGCCGAACATGTTGGCCAGCGGCACGAAAGCGTCGATGGCAATCGCGTTGCCGCGTGTGTCCTGACCCTGCACCTGACCGCGACGCGATGTGAGATCGCCGATGATGCCGCCGGTGTACTCTTCAGGCGTCACGACTTCGACCTTCATGATCGGTTCCAGCATTTTGGCACCGGCCTTCTTCATGCCTTCACGCATGCCCATGCGGGCTGCAATTTCAAAGGCCAGAACGCTCGAGTCCACATCGTGGAACTTACCGTCGATCAGGGCCACCTTGAAGTCGATGACGGGGAAGCCCGCAAGCGGACCGGAGTCCATGACCGACTGGATGCCTTTTTCGACGCCGGGAATGTATTCTTTGGGAACGGCACCACCAACGATGCGGCTCTCGAAGGAATAGCCTTCACCAGGCTCCGTGGGCGAGATGATGAGCTTGACCTCGGCGAACTGACCGGACCCACCCGACTGTTTCTTGTGGGTATAGGTATGCTCGACCTCGTGACCGATAGTCTCGCGGTAGGCCACCTGTGGCGCACCGATGTTCGCCTCGACCTTGAACTCGCGCTTAAGGCGATCCACCAGAATGTCTAGGTGAAGTTCGCCCATGCCCTTCATGATTGTCTGACCGGACTCGATGTCCGTTTCGACGCGGAACGAAGGATCTTCGGCAGCCAGACGGGCCAGACCGGTCGACATCTTCTCTTGGTCGGCTTTGGTCTTGGGCTCAACGGCAATCTCGATCACCGGATCGGGGAAGGTCATCGTTTCCAGAACCACAGGATCGTTGACGGCGCAGAGCGTGTCCCCGGTTGTGGTGTCTTTCAGACCCGCCAGCGCAATGATGTCGCCGGCGAACGCTTCGGTGATTTCCTCGCGGTCATTGGAGTGCATCATCATCATCCGGCCAACGCGCTCTTTGCGCTCTTTGGTCGAGTTCAGCAGCGTGTCGCCCTTGTTCAACACGCCCGAATAAATGCGTGTGAAGGTCAGCGTGCCCACGAAGGGGTCATTCATGATCTTGAACGCCAGCGCCGAGAACGCCATGCTGTCATCCGCGCGGCGGGCGATGTTGCGGGTCTCGGTTTCGTCACCGGGTTTGAAGCCCATGTAGTCGACGACGTCCATCGGCGATGGCAGGTAGTCGATGACCGCATTCAACAGCGGCTGCACACCCTTGTTCTTGAAGGCCGAGCCACACAGGACGGGGATGAACTTGATCGCCAACGTGCCGGCACGGATCAGACGGCGCAGGGTCGCAACATCGGGCTCTTCGCCTTCGAGGTACGCTTCCATTGCGTCATCGTCCATTTCGACGGCAACTTCAATCATGTTGGCGCGCCACTCGTCAGCCTGCGCTTTGAGGCTGTCGCGGATGGGGCGTTTTTCCCAGGATGCGCCGAGGTCTTCACCGGCCCAGACCCACTCTTCCATGGTGACCAGATCGACCATGCCTTCAAGCTCGGTCTCGGCTCCGATCGGGATCTGGATCGGGCAAGGCGTCGCGCCTGTGCGGTCTTTGATCATGTGGACGCAGTTGAAGAAATCGGCACCGATCTTGTCCATCTTGTTGACGAACACGATGCGAGGAACCTTGTAGCGATCCGCCTGACGCCAGACAGTTTCTGTCTGCGGCTCAACACCCGCGTTGGCGTCAAGAACAGCAACGGCACCATCAAGAACGGCCAGCGAACGCTCAACTTCAATGGTGAAGTCCACGTGGCCGGGGGTGTCGATGATGTTCATCCGGTGCTTGGCTGTGTCCGCCGTCTCACCGTCTTCGGTGCGTTCCCAGAATGTGGTGGTCGCAGCCGAGGTGATTGTGATGCCACGCTCTTGTTCCTGCTCCATCCAGTCCATGGTTGCAGCCCCATCGTGGACCTCACCGATGTTGTGGGACTTGCCTGTGTAGTACAGGATGCGTTCCGAACATGTGGTTTTGCCGGCATCAATGTGTGCCATGATGCCAAAGTTGCGGTAGCGGTCGAGCGGATAATCGCGTGCCATGGGGCTGCTTCCTCAGAGTGTCTGGGTTACCAACGGTAGTGGCTGAACGCTTTGTTGGCGTCGGCCATCTTGTGTGTGTCTTCGCGCTTTTTGACAGCGGTGCCGCGGGACTGAACAGCGTCCATCAGCTCGCCTGCCAGGCGCTCTTCCATCGTGTTTTCGTTGCGGCCACGGCTGGCATTGATCAACCAGCGGATCGCGAGGGCCTGACGGCGCTCGGGGCGGACCTCAACAGGCACCTGATACGTGGCACCACCAACCCGGCGTGAACGAACTTCGACGGAGGGCTGAATGTTTTCGAGCGCTTCGTGGAACACTTCCACAGGGGCGCGCTTGATCTTGGCTTCGACCCGGTCGAACGCATTGTAAACGATGCTTTCAGCAGTCGATTTCTTGCCATCGACCATCAGGTTGTTCATGAACTTGGTCAGAACCTTATCGCCATACTTGGCGTCGGGCAGGACTTCGCGTTTTTCGGCGGCGTGACGACGTGACATCTACGGCTCTCCTTATTTGGGGCGCTTGGCGCCGTATTTCGAACGACGTTGCTTACGATCTTTGACGCCTTGGGTATCCAGAACGCCGCGCAGGATGTGGTAACGCACACCGGGAAGGTCTTTGACACGACCGCCGCGGATCAGGACCACAGAGTGCTCCTGAAGGTTGTGGCTTTCACCCGGGATGTAGCTGATGACCTCAAAACCGTTTGTCAGGCGCACTTTGGCAACCTTACGCATGGCCGAGTTCGGCTTTTTCGGTGTCGTTGTATAAACGCGCGTGCACACACCGCGTTTCTGCGGGTTCCCTTCAAGATGAAGGGATTTGGAGCGTTTCACTTTGGGCTGGCGCGGCTTGCGGATCAGCTGTTGGATCGTTGGCATTGCAGGTCTGTTCCCCGTCTCATCAACATATGTCGTGCGGGGCGGCCCCGCGGTTTCAATTCAATCACCCTTGTGCGTCCACAAAAGCGCAAAAACCGCAATCGCTCCCGTCAGGGGCGACGCGGTGGGTTTCCAGAGGATCGGACCAATGCAAAGGCCGGATCGTGTCCACTTCGGTTCTGATTTCGGTTTCGGGGGGCAAACCCCTCTCCGAGATAGCGGGCGTATAGGGGGAGTCGGAGGTGCTGTCAACAGCCACACACCGCTTGCGCAGCACCGGCGGCCCGATGCATGGTCCACTGTGTAACGGGCCGTATTTTCAAGGGCAATCCAGCATGCAAGTTATCGGTTTATGCCGTTTTTCCTATCCGGCCATTGGCGGCTTTCAGGTTGACTTTGACACGCTCGAGGAGAAGCTGGCCTATCTCTATGCCCCCGCCCGCATGGAAGAGCGGTTTGCCACGTTCGAAACGATCACCCTGCCCCCTCTGCGGGCGCAAACGGACCCCGACTTTACCTTTGTGGTCGTCATCGGGGACAGCCTGCCCGACATGTATCGCGACCGGCTTGAGGCATTGCTGGCGGATATGCCGCAAGTAGATTTGCAGGTGCATGCCCCCGCCCAACATCGCCCGATCATGAAGAAGATCATCAATTCTGTCCGCCACGACTCCGACGCCCCCTGCCTGCAATTTCGCATGGATGACGATGATGCGGTTGCCATCGACTATGTAGAACGGCTGCGCGGGGTCGCCACGGATGTGCGCGACCTTGCGGCACGTGACGAGTTGCTTGGGATCGACTTCAATCGCGGGTACATCATTCGGCCCGGCGCGGGCGGTGTCGAGGCGGCGGCGACCTCTGCCCCCTTCCAGACCGCCGCATTGGCGATGATGGTGCACCCCAAGTCGCGCCAGACCATCATGAACTTTGCCCATTTCCGTCTGCCGGGCATCATGACCTGCGTGACCCTCACCGAGCCCGTGATGCTGCTGCGCGGGCACAACGACTTCAACGACTCGCGCCAGGGGCCGGCCGTTAAGCCGCAAAAGCTGGCGATGATGGATGCTGCGGGCGAAGCCGAGTTGGCGGACCGTTTCCACATCGACGCAGATGCAGTGCGCGCCGCGTTCTCACGCGTGTGACAAGCGACGTTCGCGGTAAAGGGTGAACAGGCCCGTCGCCACAACGATGGTAGCTCCAAACAGGGTCACAGAGCTGGGCCAGTCGCCAAAGACCACCCAGCCCAGCACCAGTGCCCAAACAAGCCCTGTATAGCGAAACGGCGCGATAAAGCTGATCTCGCCCACGCGCATCACCTGCACGGAAAAGAAATATCCCCCGATGATGAAAACAGAGGCGCCACCGATCAACGCGGCAAGGCGGGTGTCAATCGGCACCCATTCGGTTGTGGCCGACGCCACCCCCGCACAGACCATGACCGTCACGGCGGCCACCAGGGTCACAGTCATCGAAGGCACGCCGGGGCTGAGCCGTCGCGTCGACAAATCACGCACGGTCACGCAGGCCACGGCCACCAGCGCATAGCCCGCATAGATCGAAAACCCCTCGGGGCCTGGACGCACGATCAGCAACATCCCCATGAACCCAAGCAGGATCGCAGCCATCCGGCGCCATCCAAGCGGTTCGCGAAAAAACAGTGCCGCGCCGACCGCAACGGTGAGGGGCAAGACCTGCAAAACCGCGGTCACATTCGCCAGCGGCATGTTCAAAAGGGCCGTGATAAAGAAATAGGCCGCGCCCACTTCGGCGGCGGACCGCAGCGCAATCAGCCCCCAATCCCGCCGCGCTATGCGGAAATGGATGGTACCCAGCCACCGGGCCAGCGCCAGGATCAGAACCACACTCAGTACACCACGTAGCACCAGCAACTGCGTTAACGGCACCGCCCCGCCCGTCAGCTTGATCAGCGCATCATTGAAGGTAAACGAGGCCATCGAAGCCATCATCAAAAGCGCGCCGGTGGTGTTGGGGGACATCCGTGTAAACCTGATCCGAGTTCGAGCAACGCTATCGCGCTCAGGAGCGTGAAGCCAGTGGATCACGCGACGCATTTTCGGCGTGAGGTGCAATTTCTGGGATTCGCAAAGCTGCGGACCTGCAATACGGTCCGCTTATGAGCTTGTTTTTCCTCCTTATCCTGATCGGCGTCGCGATCTTTTTCTACCGCCGGTGGGCAAAGAAGCAGCGTCGTCTATCACTGCTCAGCAGTCGGATCACCGACCATCAGCGCGATGTGATCGGACGCTGCGTGCCCATGGTGCAAAAGATTCCGACGGAATTTCACCGCCCCCTTGAGGGCAAGATCAACCTGTTCCTCGATCAGGTCACGATGGTTGGTTACCACGGGCTTGAAGTCACCGAAGAGATGGAACTGTCCATCGCAACCCAAGCCTGCCTGCTCGTGATGAACACGAATGCCTGGTACGATACGCTGACAACCGTGATGATCTACCCGGGTGCCTTCAAATCCAAAACGGCGCGACATGACGGGTTCGTCGTCACCGAAAAGGAAACCGTGCGCACCGGCGAAAGCTGGAACCGCGGGCCTGTGATCCTGTCATGGACACATTCAAATGACGGCGCATTGGACACTGGCGATGGGCACAACGTCGTGCTGCACGAGTTTGCGCATCAACTCGATGAACGCTCGGGCCGCGCGGATGGCGCCCCTGTCCTGCGCAGAGGGCAGGACTTCAGCACGTGGGAAGCTGTCTTTCTCGCCGCGTTCGACCGGCTTGATGACAGGGTGTCGCGTGGATTGCCGACGGTGATGGATGCCTACGGCACTGAAAACCATCAGGAGTTTTTTGCCGTCGGGGTCGAGACCTTCTTTGAGAGCCCCATTGAGCTGAAACGGGCCGAGCCTGCGTTTTACGAGCAACTGTCGGAGTTGCTCGGCCTCGATCCGGCAAGCTGGACCTGACCGGCAAGCGGCACAGGGCCAACCCCGCCGCTGCAGCAAAAAAACCCCGCCTCACTGGGCGGGGTTTTCAAATTTTACTTTGATTGCAACCTCTTAGTCGCGGCTCTCGTCGCTTGAGGGCACGGGCGTGTCAAACACGTCTCCGCCGACCACGTCGTCAGGCGTTGGCGCGGCCAGTGCGGCGGCGGCCTCTGCCTCTTCGCGGCGGGCTTCGATGACAACGTTGTCACGATCCGAGGCGATCTTGCGCATCGCTTGGGTCGCGCCACCGGTACCGGCAGGGATCAGACGGCCCACGATGACGTTTTCCTTGAGGCCAACCAGCTTGTCTTTCTTACCCTGCACCGAGGCTTCGGTAAGAACGCGGGTGGTCTCCTGGAAGGACGCCGCCGAGATGAACGAACGGGTCTGCAAGGATGCCTTGGTGATGCCCAGAAGGATCGGACCACCCTGAGCCGGACGGCCCTTTTTGGAGATCGCCTTTTCGTTCGCCAGATCGAATTCCTGCTTGTCCACATGTTCGCCCTTGAGCAGCGTGGTGTCGCCGGAGTCCTCGATCTCCCATTTCTGAAGCATCTGACGGACGATGACTTCGATGTGCTTGTCGTTGATCTTCACACCTTGCAGGCGATAGACGTCCTGCACTTCGTCGATCATGTAATCCGCCAGCGCCTCGACACCCATGATGGCGAGGATGTCATGAGGGGCCGGGTTGCCGTCCATGATGTAGTCACCCTTCTGAACGAAGTCGCCTTCGGCCACCGGGATGTGCTTGCCCTTGGGCACCATGTACTCGACCTTGTCCAGGCTCTCGTCACTGGGTTCGATCGCGATACGGCGCTTGTTCTTGTAGTCCTTGCCAAAGCGCACGTAGCCATCGATTTCGGCGATGATGGCGTGATCCTTGGGACGACGGGCTTCGAACAGTTCGGCCACACGCGGCAGACCACCGGTGATGTCCTTGGTCTTGGCACCTTCACGGGGAATACGCGCCACGACGTCACCCGCTTCGACCTTGTCGCCATCCTCGATCGACAGAACCGCATCCACAGACATCGGATAGGTCACCGGGTTGCCCGCATCGTTGCGGACCGGCTCGCCATCTTCGCCCACGAGAATGATCTCGGGCTTGAGTTCGTTGCCTTTGGGGGCCGTACGCCAATCGATGACGATTTTCTGGGTCATGCCCGTCGCATCGTCGGTTTCGTCACGTACAGCCAGACCGCTGACCAGATCGACATATTTGGCCGTCCCGGCTTTCTCGGCAATGATCGGCAGGGTGTAAGGGTCCCACTCGAACAGTTTGTCGCCGCGTTTCACGTCCTGACCTTCCGTCACGAACAGAGCCGTGCCGTAGCCCAGCTTGTGGCTGGCGCGCTCTTCACCGTTTTCGTCCTGGATCACCAGTTTCATGTTCCGGCCCATGACCAGAACCTGACCGCTCGCGTTTTTCAACGTCTGCGCGTTCTCAAAGACGATTTTGCCTTCTTGGCTCGCCTCAAGGAACGACTGTTGGCCACCCTGGGCCACGCCGCCGATGTGGAAGGTCCGCATCGTCAGCTGTGTACCGGGTTCACCGATGGATTGAGCGGCAATGATACCGACCGCTTCGCCGGTGTTGACCATGGTGCCGCGGGCAAGGTCACGACCATAGCAGGTCGCGCACACACCTTCTTCGGCCTCACAGGTCAACGGCGAGCGGATGCGCATCGACTGCACGGCATACTCATCAACCGAGTCTGCCATTCGTTCGTCGATCAGCGTCCCGTGGGCCAGCAACACTTCGTCGGTGCCGGGCTTGAGGACATCCTCAGCCGTGACACGACCCAGCACACGCTCGGCCAGCGACGACACGACTTCGCCGTCATTCACGGCCGCTTCGGCGGTGATGGCATTTTCAGTGCCGCAATCGCGATCACGCACGATGCAGTCCTGTGCAACGTCCACAAGACGACGGGTCAGGTAGCCCGAGTTCGCCGTTTTGAGGGCGGTGTCGGACAGACCCTTACGGGCACCGTGGGTCGAGTTGAAGTATTCAAGAACGGTCAGGCCTTCCTTGAAGTTCGAGATGATCGGCGTTTCGATGATGTCGCCGTTCGGCTTGGCCATCAGACCACGCATCCCGCCAAGCTGTTTCATCTGCGTAACCGAACCACGCGCACCGGAGTGGGCCATCATGTAAACCGAGTTCGGTTCACGCTCGGACCCGTCCGCGTCTGTCTGCGCCGCCGAGATGGAGCCCATCATGGCGTCGGTGACCTTGTCGTTACACTTTGACCACGCATCAACGACCTTGTTGTACTTCTCACCTTGGGTGATCAGGCCGTCCATATACTGCTGTTCAAAGTCCTTCACCTGTTCGCGGGTCTCATCGACGATGGGCCATTTGGTGTCGGGGATCAGCATGTCGTCCTTGCCAAACGAAATGCCCGCCTTGAAGGCGTGACGGAAACCCATCGTCATGATCTGGTCACAGAAGATAACCGACTCTTTCTGGCCGCAATAACGGTAGACGGTGTCGATGACCTGCTGCACTTCTTTCTTACGCAGCAAGCGGTTGACCAGCGAGAACGGCGCCTTGTTGTTCAGCGGCAAAAGCGCGCCGAGCAGCACACGACCGGGGGTCGTTTCAAAGCGCTGCATGACTTCGATGCCTTCGTCGTTGATCTGCGGGATCCGCGCCACAATCTTCGTGTGAAGGTGCACGATGCCCGCGTCCAGCGCGTGCTGCACTTCATCGATCGAGCCAAAGACCATGCCCTGCCCTTTCAGCCCCTCACGCTCCAGCGTCACATAGTACAGACCCAGGATCATATCCTGCGACGGCACGATGATCGGCGCGCCGTTGGCAGGCGACAGAACGTTGTTGGTCGACATCATCAGCACTCGGGCTTCCAACTGCGCCTCAAGGCTCAGCGGCACGTGCACAGCCATCTGATCGCCGTCAAAGTCGGCGTTGAAGGCCGAGCAGACCAGCGGGTGAAGCTGGATCGCCTTGCCTTCGATCAGGACGGGCTCGAACGCCTGAATGCCAAGACGGTGCAGCGTAGGCGCCCGATTCAGCATGACGGGGTGTTCGCGGATAACCTCGTCGAGGATATCCCACACCTCGGGACGCTCTTTTTCGACCAGTTTCTTGGCCTGCTTGACAGTCGAGGACAGACCCTTCGCCTCAAGCCGCGAGTAGATGAACGGCTTGAACAGCTCGAGCGCCATCTTCTTGGGCAAACCACATTGGTGCAGCTTCAGCTCGGGGCCCGTCACGATGACCGACCGACCCGAAAAGTCGACGCGCTTACCCAAAAGGTTCTGACGGAACCGGCCCTGCTTGCCTTTCAGCATGTCCGACAGCGATTTCAGAGGGCGCTTGTTGGCGCCTGTGATCACGCGGCCACGGCGGCCGTTGTCAAACAGCGCATCAACAGATTCCTGCAACATCCGCTTTTCATTGCGCACAATGATATCTGGCGCCCGCAGTTCGATCAGGCGCTTGAGGCGGTTGTTCCGGTTGATGACCCGACGATAAAGGTCGTTGAGGTCGGAGGTCGCAAAACGGCCTCCATCCAGCGGAACAAGCGGGCGCAGTTCCGGCGGGATCACGGGGATCACGGTCAGAACCATCCATTCGGGCCGGTTGCCGGACTCGAGGAAGGACTCAACCACTTTGAGGCGCTTGATGATCTTCTTGGGCTTCAGCTCGCCTGTCGCTTCCTTGAGGTCGGCGCGCAGGGTTTCGGCCTCTTGCTCGAGGTCGATTTGCGAGAGCATCTCGCGGATCGCTTCGGCACCGATATTGGCCGTGAAAGCGTCCATGCCGAACGCGTCCTGGGCGTCCATGAACTCTTCTTCGGAGAGCATCTGGCCATAGGACAGATCGGTCAGGCCCGGCTCGGTGACCACGTAGTTTTCAAAATACAGCACGCGTTCCAGATCGCGCAGCGTCATGTCCAGCATCAGGCCGATACGGGACGGCAGCGATTTCAGGAACCAGATGTGGGCGACGGGGGCCGCCAGTTCGATATGGCCCATCCGCTCGCGGCGGACCTTTTGCAGCGTGACTTCCACGCCACATTTTTCGCAGACGACGCCGCGATATTTCATGCGCTTGTATTTGCCGCACAGGCATTCGTAATCCTTGATCGGGCCAAAGATACGGGCACAGAACAGCCCGTCACGTTCAGGCTTAAAGGTGCGGTAGTTGATGGTCTCGGGCTTTTTGATCTCACCAAAAGACCACGAGAGAATCCGTTCGGGCGATGCCAGCGAAACCTTGATCTCGTCAAAGACCTTGGGCGGCGTCAGCGGGTTGAACGGGTTGTTTGTCAGTTCCTGGTTCATTTTCAAATCCTTGAAAGGGGCGCTATGGGACACGAAAGGCAGGTAAGGCGGATTTAAATCCGCCTTACACAGGTTGCATTATTCGTCTTCCTCAGCGTCCAGGAGTTCCATGTTGAGGCCCAAACCGCGGACCTCTTTGACGAGAACGTTGAACGATTCCGGCACGCCGGCCTCAAAATTGTCCTCGCCCTTGACGATGCTCTCATAGACCTTGGTCCGGCCCGCCACGTCGTCCGATTTCACCGTCAGCATTTCCTGCAGGGTGTAGGCGGCACCGTAAGCTTCCAGAGCCCAGACCTCCATCTCCCCGAAACGCTGGCCACCGAACTGCGCTTTACCGCCCAGAGGTTGCTGCGTGACAAGGCTGTAAGGCCCGGTGGAGCGTGCGTGGATCTTGTCGTCGACAAGGTGGTGCAGCTTCAGCAGGTACTTGATGCCGACCGTCACGGGGCGGCTGAACTGCTCGCCCGTGCGCCCGTCAAACAGGACCGACTGACCCGAGGTCGAGAAGCCCGCGCGTTCCAGCGCATTGTTCACATCCGCTTCCTTGGCCCCGTCAAAGACCGGCGTTGCAATCGGCACACCGCGTGTGACGTTGCCCGCAGCCTCGACCAGATGATCCTCGTCCATGACCGAAATGCCTTCTTCATAGACATCCTCGCCATAAGCCAGGCTCATCGCCTCGCGCACCGGAGTCAGATCACCCGAGCGGCGATACTCTTGCAGCGCCTCGTCCACGTTCAGACCCAAACCGCGCGCGGCCCAACCCATATGGGTTTCAAGGATCTGACCGACGTTCATGCGCGAGGGCACGCCAAGCGGGTTCAGACAGAAATCCACCGGGGTCCCGTCAGCGAGGAACGGCATGTCCTCCATCGGCACCACTTTGGAAATCACGCCCTTGTTGCCGTGACGGCCGGCCATCTTGTCGCCCGGTTGCAGCTTGCGCTTCACAGCCACGAACACCTTGACCATCTTCATCACACCCGGAGGCAGATCATCACCACGGCGGACTTTCTCGACCTTGTCCTCGAAACGGGCATCAAGGGCGCGTTTCTGCACCTCGTATTGCTCGTTCAGGGCCTCGACCACTTGCGCCGACTGCTCGTCCTTGAGGGCGATCTGCCACCAAGCGGAGCGTGGGAACGCTTCCAGCAGGTCCGCATCGACATTCGAGCCTGCCTTGACGCCTTTCGGCCCCTTTGCAATCTCTTTGCCAAGCAGCATGTCGCCAAGACGGGCGTAGATGTTGCGATCAAGGATCGCCAGCTCGTCGTCGCGGTCACGGGCAAGGCGCTCGACCTCTTCCCGCTCGATCTGCAAGGCACGTTCGTCTTTTTCAACGCCGTGGCGGTTGAACACGCGCACTTCGACGACTGTGCCGAAGTCACCTGGCTTCACCCGCAGCGAGGTATCCCGCACGTCGCTTGCCTTTTCACCAAAGATGGCGCGCAGCAGTTTTTCTTCCGGCGTCATCGGGCTTTCGCCCTTGGGCGTGATCTTACCCACCAGAATGTCACCGGGTTCGACGTCGGCCCCGATATAGACGATGCCCGCCTCGTCGAGGTTGCGCAGGGCTTCCTCGCCGACATTGGGAATGTCGCGGGTGATTTCCTCTGGCCCGAGTTTCGTGTCACGCGCGGCCACTTCGAATTCCTCGATGTGAATAGAGGTGAACACATCGTCACGGCTGACCCGCTCGGAAATCAGGATCGAGTCCTCGTAGTTGTAACCATTCCACGGCATGAACGCGACGACCACGTTTTTACCCAAGGCCAACTCACCCATGTCGGTGGACGGACCATCGGCGATGACCTCACCCTTGACCACGGTGTCGCCCACCTTCACCAGCGGACGCTGGTTGATGCAGGTGTTCTGGTTGCTGCGCTGGAACTTGCGCATGCGGTAGATGTCCACACCTGCATCCCCCAACTCGAGGTCAGAGGTGGCGCGGATCACGATACGCGTCGCATCGACCTGGTCGATCATGCCAGCCCGTTTCGCCATAATCGCAGCACCGGAATCGCGGGCCACAACCTCTTCGATGCCGGTTCCGACAAGCGGAGCCTCGGCCTGAAGCAGCGGCACAGCCTGACGTTGCATGTTCGACCCCATCAGGGCGCGGTTGGCGTCGTCATTTTCAAGGAACGGGATCAGCGAGGCGGCAACAGATACCAACTGCTTGGGCGAGACGTCGATCAAGTCCACGCTGTCGACAGGCGACAGGGTATAGTCCCCGGATTTCCGGGTGTTGACCATCTCGTTGTTGAACTTGCCGTTCTCGTCCAGCGAGGCGTTGGCCTGCGCCACGGTGTGCCGCATTTCTTCGGTCGCGGACATGTAGTGGACTTCGTCCGTCACCTGACCTTCGTTCACCACGCGGTAAGGTGTTTCGATAAAGCCGTACTTGTTCACGCGGGCGAAGGTGGCGAGGCTGTTGATCAGACCGATGTTCGGCCCTTCTGGCGTTTCAATCGGGCACATCCGGCCATAGTGGGTCGGGTGGACGTCGCGCACCTCGAAACCGGCACGTTCGCGGGTCAGACCCCCGGGCCCAAGGGCCGACAGGCGACGCTTGTGCGTCACTTCGGAGAGCGGGTTGGTCTGGTCCATGAACTGCGACAGCTGCGACGAACCAAAGAACTCGCGCACGGCTGCGGCCGCGGGTTTGGCATTGATCAGGTCTTGCGGCATGACGGTGTCGATTTCGACGGACGACATGCGCTCCTTGATCGCGCGTTCCATGCGCAGCAGGCCGACGCGGTACTGGTTTTCCATCAGCTCACCGACCGAACGCACACGGCGGTTACCAAGGTGGTCAATGTCGTCGATGTCGCCCTGGCCGTCGCGCAGTTCCACCAGCGCCTTGATGCAGGCCACGATGTCTTCGCGGCGCAGGGTGCGCTGCGTGTCGTCGGCATCGAGCGCCAAACGCATGTTCATCTTGACCCGCCCCACGGCGGACAGATCATACCGCTCGCTGTCAAAGAACAGCGTGTCAAACAGGGCCGAGGCCGCATCAACGGTGGGCGGCTCGCCCGGACGCATAACGCGGTAAATGTCCATGAGCGCGGTTTCGCGGTTCATGTTCTTGTCGCCCGCCATGGTGTTGCGCATGTAGGGGCCGACATTGACGTTATCGATGTCCAGCACGGGGATTTCGGTGATCCCTGCGTCGATCAGGTCCTTGGCGGTGCCACCAATCAGGGTGCCATCCTTGTCGTATTCAAGGGTCAGCTCATCACCGGCCTCGACATAGATCGCGCCGTTTTCTTCGTTGATGATGTCCTTGGCGACAAACTTGCCCACGATGTGTTCGAAAGGCACCAGCAGTTCCTTGACGGAGCCTTCGTCGATCAGCTTTTTGACGGCGCGGGGGGTGACCTTTTTGCCAGCTTCGGCAATGATTTCACCGGATTTGGCGTCGACCAGATCATAGGTCGGGCGGGTCCCGCGCACACGATCAGGGAAGAATGGAGTAACCCAGCCCTTGTTTTTTTTGAGGGTGAAATTCACCGTCTCGTAATAGGCATCCATGATGGATTCCTGATCGAGGCCAAGCGCATACAGCAGCGTGGTGACAGGCAGCTTGCGGCGACGGTCGATCCGGCAGAACACGATGTCCTTGGCATCGAATTCAAAGTCGAGCCACGAGCCGCGATAGGGAATGATGCGGCAGGCAAACAGCAGCTTGCCCGACGAGTGGGTCTTGCCCTTGTCGTGGTCAAAGAACACACCGGGAGAGCGGTGCATCTGGCTGACGATCACACGCTCGGTGCCGTTCACGATGAACGTGCCGTTGGGGGTCATCAGGGGCATGTCGCCCATGAATACATCCTGTTCCTTGATATCCTTGACGGATTTGGCACCGGTGTCTTCGTCCACATCAAACACGATCAGGCGCAGCGTCACCTTAAGAGGGGCGCTGTAAGTCATGTCACGTTGCTGACATTCCTCGACGTCGTATTTGGGCTTTTCCAACTCGTACTTGACGTATTCCAGCACGGAGGTCTCGTTGAAGTCCTTGATCGGGAAAACCGACTGGAACACACCCTGAATACCGTCCCCATCGGTGGGGACCTCTGCATCGCCGGAGTTCAGGAACAGATCATACGAGGATTTCTGAACCTCGATGAGGTTGGGCATATCCAGCACTTCGCGGATTTTGCCATAATATTTACGAAGACGTTTCTGGCCAAGGAACGATTGCGCCATACTATAAGTCACCTTTCAGCGTTTCTCTGGGTGCGCGCGCCGTCGGGCCCCGGTGCGCCGCCCCGTCGAGATGGATGGGATCAAGGTCAATTCATAGCCACCGTCCCACCGGTGGCCTCCCGACCTTTGAACCGCATCTTGGAAAAGACTTTTGAAGGAAAGCCCTTACCAAGACGGGTCGGGCCGGACACGCGATATGCGCATCCAGCCCAGATTTTTCAAGGAGGAGCGGGAAACGAGGTGGTTCCCAGTCACTTTTCGAAAACCGAAAAGCGCCCCCTGATGTCCGGCCTTAGGCCAGTTCGACTTCGGCACCAGCTGCTTCCAGCTTGGCTTTGACGTCTTCGGCTTCGGCTTTGTCGACGCCTTCTTTGATCTTGCCACCGGCTTCGACCAGATCCTTGGCTTCTTTCAGGCCAAGACCTGTGATGCCGCGGACTTCTTTGATGACGTTGATTTTCGATGCGCCTGCGTTTTTCAGGACGACGTCGAATTCCGATTTTTCCTCTTCAGCGGCACCGCCACCGTCAGCAGGACCAGCCATCATCACAGCGCCGCCAGCGGCAGGCTCGATGCCGTACTCATCCTTGAGGATTGTTTTCAGTTCTTGTGCTTCCAGCAGGGTCAGACCAACGATCTCTTCTGCCAGTTTTTTCAGATCAGCCATTTTATCAGCTCTTTCCGTTTCGATATGTGTGTTCCAACGTGTGCAATCTTCCACACGCCGCTCAGACGTATTGCTTTACGCGGCCGCCTTATCCTCGATGGTGGACAAGATGGATGCGATGTTGCTTGCAGGTGCGCCAATGGACCCGGCAATGTTGGATGCAGGTGCGCCAAGCATGCCCGCGATGGTGCTGATAAGCTCCTCGCGCGACGGCATCTTCGACACAGCCGTGACACCGGCCCGGTCCAGAGCGTTCTCACCCATGGCCCCACCGAGGATGACGAACTTGTCGTTTTCCTTGGCAAAGTCCTCGGACACTTTGGCTGCGGCCACAGGGTCTTCGGAGTAGGTCAGAACGGTCATGCCCGTCAGAAAGTCGGCGATGCTTTCGCATGGCTTCCCGTCCAGGGCGATTTTGGCGAGCCTGTTTTTGGCAACACGAACGCTCGACCCGTTGTCGCGTGCACGGGCACGCAGGTCTTGCATTTCGGCAACTGTCAGACCGGCGTAGTGGGCAACCACAACGACGCCAGAGCTTTCAAAGATCTGGCCGAGTTCGTCGACCACTTTCTCTTTCTGGGCTCTATCCACAGTTTTCTCCAAATTTGGGGGCGAACCCCCGGCTCAGTTTGCACCGGATCACTCCGGCGGTTTGGTCCTCGAAATACACGGGTCCAAAGCCGCCAGAAGCTCGACAGAGCGTCTGAGTTAGAATGGCCTGTTCCCGTCTCGGGCAGGAATTATGATTGAAGGATTTCAACCACCCACCGTCTCGGACGAATATAGGCCCGCGCGAATCATCGTGCGGACCTACGCACGGACGTCTAAGAGTTTTTGCAAGCAGAGTGAAGGGCGAATGCGACGGCCCGGCGTACTAAAGCGCAGCCGTCGACTCGTGACCCGTTGCATTGCGCACTTTGCGCCCGGCAATATCGAGGCTTTGCGCTGTTTCATCCGCGTTGGGATAGTGGGTCTTGCTTTTCCAGGGCGCGCCCGCATTGGCCCGCTCCAGCACCACCGTCGCATAGGGAATTTTCTTGAGCGCCTTGCCGTCCAGCAGCTTTTCAACCCCGAGACGGTCAAGCATCTGATCCTCGGAGATTGTGCCGGCCTCGAACTCCTTGATTACATCCTTGGCCGCCCCGATGGCCATCGCTGCCGCATCTTTGCGGCTGATCGAAAAGCCCCAACTTTTGGCGTAGGACTTACCATCAATGTCCAGCGCCTGTGGCGCTTCGACCACCACGGCGACGCTGTTGAGGTCCTTCCACTGGCGCGCGTTTTTTGAATACACTTCGGTCCAGTCCTTGCCTGACATGATCCCGATGGCCTTATCAACGGCAGCCTTTTCCAAAACTGGTGTGTTGAAAGCCGACCCCTTGTCGCTTTGGAATACCCGCACAACGCTGCCTGCGACGGCCTTTTCGACCTCGGTGCGTGATTTGACCTTTCGTTTGCCGGTCGTGCCATCCAGTTCCCAGACGATATCTGCGCCCTGCCACTTGGTGATCGACTGGGTGACGCCCGCCTCGTTGCCATCCTGATCCGGCGTAACGCCATCAGTGGCCGCCCGCCGCGCCTGCCCTTCAACACCGGTTTGGGCACCGTGACGGCCCGTCCCGTGTGTGTTTTCGGTCTTGGCGCGCCGCAACTCCTCTTCGCGCCAGGCGGTGGCATCGGCCATGTCACCGACGGTGTCCTTCAGCTCGGCCGAGATCTCTGCAAAGGGCACCTTGGCGAGGTTGGCCCGCACGGAATCAAGCGAACCCTTGATGTTCGCCAATCGAACCCGGTCGATCTTTGACACTTCGTCAAAGGCGGCCTTCGCTTCGGTGACCTCACGGACAAGCTGGGCGTTGAACTCTTCGGTCTGCGCCCTGCGCTGTTTCACATCCTCGGTCAGGCTTGCAATGCGCGCGGCAATCTTTTCCTTGGCGGCACGCTTTTTGTCGGCGCTGCCTTTTTTGCGATCGACGGCTTTGAGTTGCACGCGCGCATCGCTGATCTGGCGTTCTAAGCCGGCGACCTCGCGATCAACGTCCTTGACCTTGCGCTCCATCTCTTCGATGCGCGCGCCGAATTCAGCCTCTTTTTCGTCGACAGATTGCTGCAACGGATCGGCTGAGGCACCGCGGGCGTCTGCGGCATCCTTGGCAATCGCCAGATAGGTCTTGAGGAAGGTGACTGTTTCCGCCTCAAGCGTTTGCAGCGGGCGTTGCCCGGCCCCATCGAGGATGGCCTGCGCGTCGCGACCCATATCGGCACGCTGTTCAACGGACATGATGGATTTCACGCCCGCCAGACGGCCCATCGCCTTTTCCACCAGCTCTTCGACATAGGCATTGCGCCCGGCCTCGAATGCGGCTTCGACCTTGGCCGCAATCTTCACGGCGCTGTCGTAATCGTCATCCTCGGCCTTTTGCTGCGCCATCGCGAGCGCACTTTGCACCGCGCTCTTGTTCTTGATGCGGCTCAACGAGCCATCCATCTTGGAGATCAACGCGTCCTGCACGGCTTTCCAAAGTTTGGGATCGCCCGTGACCGCACCGACATCTGCCGCCGCCCCAGCCTCGCCCTCGACCAAGGTGACGGTCATGTTCACATTATGGGCGCGCAAAAAATCCTTGCACCCTTTTTCGAAACCAGCGGGGGCCTTGTCGATCAATGTCAGGACCAGCGCCTTGCTTTTGGCTTCGAGCGTGCCGGAGACCAGCTTGGCACCGCCCGCCGCTTTCTTGGCCCGCTTGGCCAGAATATCAGCCGATTTCACCTTGTCGATGAACAGCGCGCTTTCCTCGGACTTGCTGGCCAGACACATGCCGAAATTCAACGGCTTTTGACGGGCCGCCTCGATCAGCTTTTTCATATCTGCGATGTCTGAAGGTTCCATAGCCATGGCTGTAATGTCCTTGTCCGATTCAAATATCCGATGCGCCAGAAAAACGGTCACGAAATGTGATTTTAAAGAATACGGCGCATGTTTTGAATCAGCTTGCCACAGTTGATGCAAAAATCAACCAGCCACGAAAAAGGGGCACCCCCAAAGGAGCGCCCCATTCAAAATTGGTTCGGTTCCGATTACTCGGCGACAGCGCTGTCCACGGCGATGCTGACGCCCGGACCCATGGTCGAGGACAGGGACACCTTTTTCATGTAAGTGCCCTTGGACCCGGCAGGTTTCGCCTTGGCCACGGCACCGACAAAGGCGCGGATGTTTTCGACCAGCTTAGCTTCGTCAAAAGAGGCTTTGCCGACACCGGCGTGGATCACACCGGCTTTTTCGACCTTGAACTGCACTTCGCCGCCTTTAGCCGCTTTGACAGCCGCCTCGACGTCCATGGTCACCGTGCCAACCTTGGGGTTGGGCATCAGG
Organism: uncultured Tateyamaria sp.; assembly: GCF_947494755.1. GTDB lineage: Bacteria > Pseudomonadota > Alphaproteobacteria > Rhodobacterales > Rhodobacteraceae > Tateyamaria. Next base: position 5,337 of record NZ_CANLVZ010000025.1, on the reverse strand, counting down.
TTGCGGGGGCCAAGCACCTTACCCAGACGACCCACGATGGGCATCATGTCGGGGGTGGCGATGCAGCGATCAAAGTCGATCTTGCCGCCCTGGATGGTTTCCATCAGGTCTTCGGCACCGACAATATCTGCGCCTGCGGCCTGTGCCTCCTCGGCCTTGGGGCCACGGGCAAAGACAGCGACGCGGACGTCCTTGCCTGTGCCGTTTGGCAGGCCGACCACACCGCGGACCATCTGGTCTGCATGGCGGGGGTCGACGCCAAGGTTCATCGCGATCTCGACGGTTTCGTCGAATTTCGCGTTGGCGTTGCCTTTGACGAGGCTCACGGCCTCTTCGACGGTGACGTTGTGTTTGTCAGCGAAGGCGGCGCGCGCCGCAGTTGTGCGTTTTCCGTGCTTTGCCATCTTACTTCACCTCGATGCCCATGGAGCGGGCGGAGCCCAGGATGATCTGCATTGCGCCTTCGATGTCGTTGGCGTTCAGATCTTTCATTTTCGCTTCGGCGATTTCCTTGACCTGTGCGGCAGTTACGGTGCCGACAGTCTCACGGGAGGGGGTGTTGGCACCGGATTTCACCTTGGCGGCCTTCTTCAGATAATAGGACGCGGGTGGCGTCTTGATATCCATGGTGAAGGATTTGTCCTGATAATAGGTGATCACGGTCGGGCATGGGGCACCGGGCTCCATGTCTGCGGTCTTGGCGTTGAACGCCTTGCAGAATTCCATGATGTTGATGCCGCGCTGACCCAATGCGGGACCGACGGGAGGTGACGGGTTTGCCTGCCCTGCAGGCACCTGCAGCTTCATGCTGCCGACGAGCTTCTTGGCCATGAGCCATTCTCCTGTTCAACTCCCGCACGTCGCGACGGACGGGATATGGTTGATGTGGTCCGGTCAGCGGCGACGCGTCGCCATAACCTCCCACATGGGATGCTGCCTAATGCAACAAGGGCGCCGATTACAGCGCCCTTGCCTTGGGTTCAATACCTAATTGGGGGATATGCCCCGATCAGCCCTCTTCGAGGATGATGTCAAAGTTGACGCGGCTACCGGGCAGACCGGACTCGTTCAGTGCGCGGGAGGGGGCGGCAATGATGATCTGTTCGGGGGCAACACCTCGGCCCACCAGCATCGCCATCAACGCCTTGGCCCGCAGCAGACCGGTTTTCACATCTTCGCGCGCCTGTACGTCGCCGGTGTGGTGCCCAATCACGCGCAGACGTGCATGCGGGCATTCCATCGCCAGCGTGGCGAGGCCCAGTGCGGTTTCCAGATCGTTGGACTGCAAAGACACAGAGCGGGGCGCATAGAACAAGGCGGTGTTGGCCACCGCACGTTCCAGTTCAGTAACGCAGGCCGCGCTCGACCAGGGGTTGGCCACCGCAGGCTGCGCCCGCACGGACACACGAGTCACGTTGTCCACGATCGAGAATTCGACACGGCGGTCATAAAAGGCGCGTGGTTGCGGACCCACTTTGCCCGACGGTTCACGATCGCCCATGCCTTCGGGAAAGAACATGCTCGTATCAAGGCCCGACGCGGCAATGCGTTGGATCACCTGGCTGGCCCGCTGTTCGCTTAGACGCAGGTTCGCCGCAGGATCACCGGACGGGTCCGAGTGCCCCTCGACCCGGATTTGAACGCCGGGGCAGGATTGCGCGACCAGACCGATCAGACGGCCCTGTTCGATCCCACCGGCATCTGCGGTCAAACCACCGCTCGGGAAATAGACGGTCGCCTGGTTGGCAAGATTGCGCAGATCTTCGATGCACTGCACCTGATCCTGTGCTGACGTCGCATCAGAGGAGAAGAAGGGCGTCGCAGCAGGTGCAGCACTCAGTGATGCCTGACGCTGATCCTGTGGCTGAGGGGTCGGTGCAACGACCGGGGCCTCGACTGCGGCCAACGGTGCGGCGAGTGGCGCGGCTGGCTGCAAATCCGACAGCGGGTCTGAGGCATTGGATTGCCGGGCGACGATCTCTTCTTCGCCAAGGGCAGCCTCGTTCGCAACGGTCGCGATCTGCGGTGTGTCAGGCTGCGGCGCAGGGGCCGAGAACGTAGCCGCCGCAGGCGCAGTTTGCGCCACCTCGGTCTTGTCGCCATCTTTCAGGAAACCCGATGCTGCGAATACAATTGCGGCAGACGGAACCAGCCAAGGAAGGCTGTCCCTCACATATTTCAAAATCATTATATCCCCCAAGATACACTGCTCTATTTTGGCCCAGACACCTACATACGGTATTGAGCCATATCAGTAGGCGTGAATCCGCCGCATTCGTCAACAGCCATTGGTGGAATATCGCGCAGTTTATTGCACCCAAGATGTTGCGCAGCTTTGGGAGCGCGAAATTGGATCGAATTGACTCAAAAACGGGGCAGCGGCAAGCCTGCCGGTGCTGCGCCATGGCCTTCGGCCACACCGGGCAAGCAGCAAGGAAAAAGGCCGACCCCTTTGCAGAGGCCGGCCAACATTTCAAAACCCGGAAACTGTCAGACTCAGGTCTGTTTGTTCACTTGGGTGAATTCCAGTTCGACGGGTGTTTCGCGGCCAAAGATGGACACGGTGACCTTGAGGCGCTGGTTCTCGTCGTCGACTTCCTCGACCATACCGTCGAAATCCTCGAAGGGGCCGTCGTTGACCTTGACCTTCTCGCCGATCTCGAAATGGATCAGGGTGCGTGGCGCATCCTCGCCTTCCTGAACACGATTGAGGATCTGGTTCACCTCAGCATCGCGCATCGGCATCGGGCGACCCTGCGGGCCCAGAAATCCAGTGACGCGGTTGATCGAGTTGATCAGGTGGTAGCCCTGGTCGGACATTTCCATGTGGACCAGAACGTAACCGGGCATAAAGCGGCGCTCGGTCGTGACCTTCTTGCCCCGGCGCACCTCGATCACCTCTTCGGTGGGCACCAGCACTTCGTCGATCTCGTCCTCAAGACCCTTTTCGGCAACAGAAGTCCGGATTGTCTCTGCAATCTTCTTTTCGAAGTTGGAAAGCACGCTGACCGAATACCACCGTTTTGCCATGTGTCTCGAGGCCCCTTGCCTAGTTCAAACTTATCTTCACGCGTCGGCCTGAATTAAAATCGGCGCGGGGCTCGAATCGCCGCGCGCCTGTGTCAGACCAAGTCAGGGCTGCGGCATACGCTGCGCGATTTCAAAGTGCAAGAGGTGGCGGGGTTTTGTGGTGCTTAGCCGAACTGCGTCAGGATGATTTCCAGACCACCACGGATCAGGATATCGACAATGGCAAAGAATACGGCTGTCAGGGCGGCAAGGATAAAGACCATGACAGTGGTCAGCATCACCTCGCGACGGGTCGGCCACACGACCTTGGACACTTCGGAACGGACCTGCTGGATGAACTGAAGTGGGTTTGTGGTGGCCATGGTGTCGCTCCCGGGTTGCAGATGAACGGCATGTAACGAGCGCAACCGTCGAATTCAAGGCAGGAACGGCGCGTGCGCCATCTCCTGTTGCCCAGTTGCAAACCATGCTTGTGCGTAGGGTCGGCTCAGCCTTCCTGCGCCATCCGGCTCATCCGCGCGGCGACCGCGGCGGCGTGCAGGGCTTCGGCGTCCTCGACCGCTTGCAGGTCGGGCATATACAGGCTGTCGACCATGCCATCCGGGAACATGTCGAGGATCGCATCCCACCGGCAGGCGAAGCGATCAAGACGGGCGCGCAAGTGTGCGGCGCGATCAGGATCATTGACCCCGATCTTGGCGAGTCGGGCCACGACGCCGCGCCAGATTCGGTCCGAGCCGATCAGCAGGAATGCTCCAACGACCAGCGTCAGGATCAACACGGCTGCGATGACAAACCAATGCGGACGCAGCACAATCAGCAACAAGGTGCTCACGATGGCCAAGTGGCGCGATGTGGGGCGAAAGGCGCGTATCCGGGCCACAGACTGCGAGATTGCAACGGTGGGAAGCAAAGGACGGTGCGTTTTTGCAGGGCGTTCTTCTTCTTGTTGCGCGATCTCGGGCAGGTCATCGGCGCGACGGCGGGGTGCGAATGCGCGTTGGATCGCGTCAACACCGCGTTTGTGCGCCGGTTCGCTCGGAGCATCTTCGGTCAGCACCGACCGGATCATCGACATTGTATCCTCGTCGCTCACTTCGTGGGACTGGCCCGGCATAAACGTATAGGTCATCAGCAGCATCCTTGCCCCAAAACAGGAGGGGCCTCTGTTTACGAACCTGCGCAGAACAGGTCATGAAATCTACAACCGCAATGTGCGGATGAGGCAGAGATAGGGCTGCATTGTGCAGGTCAGGTGTCAGAGATGTGGCAAGAATAAGGCACTGTCATGCGGGCCACTACAATGCGGGCCGATTGGCAAAAACTGTCGACAGTTTGAGGCGCATAGCGGCGGCAACATGGCGCGAGAAGCCATAACACGGCCGCGATTCGACGCCACGCATGTGTGCCCGATCCAATGATCATCTGGAAAATGGCAGGGGCACCAGGGCTCGAACCCGGGACCTACGGTTTTGGAGACCGTCGCTCTACCAGCTGAGCTATACCCCTAACGTGCAGGCGGAATATGCGATGGTCAGATCAAGATCAAGCGCTCATTGCCCTTCGCACCTTTGCGATCTTTTCCGCCGGACGCGGCCTGGCGATGGAACCACTGACCGCCCGTGTCTGTTGGGACTGCGAATACAGCAATACGGAAAGGAAACTGACCATGGCTATCAATAATCTGCACGACGTTTACCATGACCAACTCCAGGACCTGCACAGCGCGTGTAGCCAGGCGCTGGAGGCAACCGCCGCATTGAGCCGCGCCGCCAAGAACAAGGAATTGTCCGAAGCGCTGATCGCTGGCAGCAACGGGATTTCGGACGGTATGGACCAGATCAAATCGATCTGTGCGCGCCACGACATCGACCCCGATGGCGAGCATTGCAAAGGCATGGAGGGCCTCGTCAAAGAAGCCCACGCCCACGGCATCGACGCTGACTTCGGCGATGATGACGCGCGCGACGCAATGATCATCACGCAGTATCAGCGCATGGTACATTACGCTCTGGCGGGCTACGGTTGCCTGCTGGCCTTTGCCAACCGCCTGGACCTTGATGAAGACGGTGCGATCCTGCAAAAGCTGCTGGATGATACCTATGACGGCGATCGTCGCATGACCGAGATTGCGACAGGCGGCGTCAATCAGGCTGCCGCCGCCTAAACGGCATCAGATATGTGTGAACAGAACAAGGCCGCTCCCATCGGAGCGGCCTTGTTCATGTTTGGCGGATCGAGATCCGCCTTACGTTTGGGCGCGTAAGGCGGAGGTGTCCTCCGCCTCGCAACCGTTTACTCGGTAAT
>NZ_CANLVZ010000024.1 GCF_947494755.1 uncultured Tateyamaria sp. | reverse complement strand
GAATTGCGGGTACGCATCCGTCAGAAGCTCACTTTCAAACCGATATAGCCGATGGTCTCGCTTGCCTCGAAGGCGGGTGTCATGGCGCTGTTAATTCCCGGACGCTTGCTTCAAAAAACTGAGCAAAATCAGTTACTGGTTGTACTGTTATTTCCTGGATTGTATCCTTAATTTCGGGACTATGCCTTTAATTCCCGGACGGTTCGTTTTGTGGATAAGTTGGATAGGCCCCGGCGCTTGGCAAAGGAAACAGAGAACTCGGAAGATTGGGCGCTCGCTATTGAGCGGGCTGATATATTGCGTCCGATCTTAGAACTGGGTCGAGCTGGCCACGACGTGGGTCCGCTGTTGTTGGCTGCGGCGGAAGAGATGGGCGTTTCCCGTAGTTCTGTTTGGGAGTTTTATCGACGGTTGAAGCAAAACGATGGGCGGTCGAGCGCATTGCTTCCCAAGCGCCGTGGTCCAAAACGCGGCTCACGTCGTTTGGGTCGAGAGGTTGAGGCCATCATTGAGCGCGTTCTACGCCGACACTATTTGGTGCCCGAGCCACCCAGTTTCCTCCGGATTGTGGGCGAGATCCAGTCGGAGTGCGGGGCCCGGGGATTTCGCCGCCCGACCCGCCGCACGATCAAGGCCCGCCTAGACGCGATGGACCAGCGTGAAGTGCTGCGGAAGCGGAAAGGAGCTAAGGCCGCCAGACAGGTATTCGAAGCGAGGGCAGGGGGGTTGGATGTGGAACACCCGTTGGAGGTTGTTCAGATCGATCACACCTTGGCGGATATCATCCTCGTTGATCAGGTTGAAAGCAAACCTCTGGCACGACCATGGCTGACACTCGCGATCGACGTCGCGACCCGCATGGTTCTGGGTGCCTATGTTACTTTTGACGCACCTTCCGTCCTGTCCATTTGCCTCTGCCTCGACCACTGTGTGCGGCCGAAGTCCATCCGGACGCCGAGTTCGCTGGAGCAACTATATTGGCCGACAGCCGGGATTCCACAGGCCATCCATGTCGATAACGGGCGGGATTTTCACAGTGACGCCTTCCGATCGGCCTGTGCGGAATGGGGCATCTCGATCAACTACCGGCCGCCGGGTCGCGTGCACTTTGGCGGACATATCGAGCGCCTGATCGGCACGACAATGGGTGCTGTGCATGTACTGCCAGGAACGACGCAATCTTCTCCAAGAGACAAGGGCGAGTATGACAGCGCTGCCAGGGCCTCAATGACGCTGGACGAGTTTGAGGAATGGCTGCAACTGGAGGTCTGTCGGTATCATAATACACGCCACAGCGGATTGCGGCGGACCCCGCTTGCCGCCTGGGCCGATCTTGGGGGCGACGATGCTGGCCACCAGGTTGTGGATACAGATGCCTTTCGGATCAGTTTCCTTCCGTCAGAACGCCGCCAACTTGGCAGGACTGGGATCAACCTGTTTTCTATCGGCTATTGGAGCGACGCCTTCGCGCCCATGGTCGGTCGCGGGGCACGGAAGGTTACGGTCAAGTACGACCCGCGAGATATGTCGCGGATATGGGTGGTCACGGACGAAGGCCGTACGATCGCCGCACGCTACAAAGAGCTATCGCGTCCCAAGGTATCTCTATGGGAGTCTCGGCGCGCCAGCGCGGTCTTCCATGAACGCCACGGCGGGAGGATATCAGAGGCAATTCTGTTCGGGATCATCGAAGAACAGCGGCGCATCGCCCATGCGGCTAGGCAAAAGACACTGTCTGCGTCTGCGCGTCTGGACGAAGAACGCAAGGCGCGGCTGCCAAACGACAAGCCGAGGCGCGATCCGTTCCGCGAGATGTTTGCAATCGATACCAGTAACCCCAACCTTCCAACCTATCCAATAGATGACTTTGATGGACCTCGACGAAAGACTTGATCTCATTCGCAGCGATCGTTGGATCGCCTTTGATCGCGCAACCATTGTTCTCAACAGATTGACATCCCTGATGGAAATGCCTCGGCAGTCCAGAATGCCGGGCCTCATGGTTTATGGCAGCTCCGGCATCGGCAAGACCATGATCGCCAAGCGGATGGAGAGCCTCTACCCGAGTAATTATCGCTCTGACCTCGGGGTGACGCGCACGCCGATCCTACTTCTACAGGTGCCGCCTGCACCGGATGAGCGGCGGTTCTATCAACATATTCTGGCGTCGATCAGCGCACCGATGTGGGGACGTCACACCATATCCGAACTGGAGGTGCGGGCTCTCAGCCATTTTGCGCGGCATGGATCTGAAGATGATCATGATCGACGAAGTCCACAATCTCCTGGCGGGAAGCTATCGGGAACAACGCCGGTTCTTGAACATGCTGCGCTTCCTTTCCAACGATCTATGCGCATCGCTCGTCGTTTTTGGAGTCAATGAAGCTGCTGAGGCTGTTCGCGGTGACGAGCAACTTGCGCGCCGGTTGGACGAACATTTTCTTCCACTCTGGGATGATGACGTTGAGTTTTCCCAGTTGGTCCAGACTCTGATCGCGGCAATGCAGTTGGAGCGCGGGTCTGGTCTGAGCCTCCAGTCTCTACGTACCATTTTGGCCGTTACCGGAGGTGTCACGTCGCGTGTGTTCACGATGATCAAGGCACTTGCCATCGAAGCCATTGAAACCGGCGAAGAGCGGATCACTGACGAGGCCGTCCAATCGTGGCAGCCAATCTGGGCCAAACATAGTTGGACCGTTCGGAACCAACCACAACCGGCATTTTAGTGTACCGCAAACCTCTGCCGAGGCGTCCGGCACCTTATCAGGACGAACTGCTGTCCATCTGGATCGCTCGCTTGGCAGAGGGCAACTATTGTTCTGTGCCAGAGCTCTGCCGATATCTTGGGCTTGATCAAGAACGTCCGCGGGAAACGGAATCGGAATTGGCTGGCGTAGACCGCGACAGGTTCTGCGCAATGTTACGTCTGCTTCCTGCGGAGCTCGATCGCATGTTGCTCAGGCGACGGGCTCAGTTCCCGGTAGAGTGCATTTCGTGGTCGGATTTTCAACACTGCCCCGCGTGTACTCACAAGGTATCCGGGATATCTCTGCGCCATTGGCGCTACGCCTGGTCATTGCAATGCGAAGTTTGCGGGTCCGAGCTGTCGCCAGTGCGCAGCGATCCAACGGCACATGTGCACCTGCCCACCCGGCTCCGCACCCGCGCCAAAGAGGGAGCGAAATGGCTAGTACTCGCCAATCGACACGGGGACCGGCTTGCAGGTCGACGTATGGATCTGACGCTGCAAGTCGCTGCTGTGCTCGCGCCAGAACTCCGTCACGGAGCGCTCTTTTCCCAAAACCGAATAGATCGCTTCAAAGCCCTCGCCGCCATCAATCTCGGAATGACCCGGCCTTTGCTAGCGGTTGCGTTGTTGATGAAGAACGATCCCACCGTGGAACGCAAACTCCGTGCTGCCTTTCCGCATAGACGGAAACTGGTGGATCGATTGGCAAGCCTTGCCGGCAAACCACGAATTCTCAAAGTCTGGAGCGGAGATAATCTCGAAGGACAACCAAAGCGACAACCCGCATATATCAGCGCTTCTCCTCAGCCCGAGTATCTCGCAGCGGCAAAGTTGGCGATCATACAACTCGGTGCAAATGCGGACCGCAGCGAACTGCTCAAGTACGCCGAAAGTATCCTTCAATCTGCCAGACAGCGATCTGTGGATATCCAGTAATTAAAGGCACAAGACTCGTCCAAATCCCTGCCAATACATCAGCGTCCAAGAATTAAGGGCACAGTGACAAACAACCAGTACATTTGCCCAGAAGGCGAAGCACTGAAGCAGTTCCGCCGCAATTACTCAGACCCCCATCGTGGCCCAACCGGCACAGGTGTCGCCAAGTATCAGGCTCTCAAACACACCTGTCAGGCCTGCCCATCGAAACCCAAGTGCTGTCCCAAATCAGATTGCCGCAAGATCACCCGTGAAGAACATGAAGACGCGCGTGATATTGCGCGCGCCATCCGAAAAACCAAACAATATAAAGTATCAGCCAAGCTCAGAAAGAAAGTCGAGATGCTCTTCGCCCACCTCAAACGTATCCTCGGGCTGGGACGGCTCCGATTGCGAGGTCCATGCGGCGCAAATGACGAATTCCTCCTCGCCGCCACCGCCCAGAACCTCCGAAAACTGGCCAAGATCTTTCCTGCACCGCAGAAAGCGCGCAAAGCCTGACCAGAAAGGCGCTTGCGCCACGTTCAACGCACCGCTTTCTGCGCCAGCAACACGTTGTTTTTCCACAGAATCGGCGGGAAGCGGTCCTTCGCCGCGGGTGCAAAAAAGTAGGGTTAAAATTGAAAGCGGACATTCTGGCCCCACTATTTTATATCCGAAACGCTTATCGATCAGGTCAATACTTCACAATCAAACGCGCAAACACCTTCGATACGGGATGAAAAAGGCTCGGAACCAAGAAGTACTTGCGCATGCACGTCTCGCATCAACTGTGATGATCTACTCTGCTGCGTACCGGTCGGGACCCCTTGAAAGTCCATTGTTTCAGTCTGGCAAACCCAATGCTTTCTTGCGCTCGGTCGCCCACTTCATGATCGTTAGATCGAAGGTGAGCGCCATCAGGGACACACAGATGCCCAACACGAAATTCTTGCCCAGATCGGTGCCCGCGAGTGTGCGTTGCAACTCCTGACCCAAATCCTGCGTGCCAATGAAGGCGGCGATGATGACCATGAAGAAGGCGAACATGATGGCCTGGTTGAACCCGACCGCCATCGTCGGCAAGGCCAGCGGAAGCTGCACTTTCATCAGCTTTTGCATCCGCGTCGCGCCGGCCATGTCAGCCGCTTCGGTCATTTCAGGGGGCACGGTGCGTAGCCCCTCGATCGTGTAGCGCGTCAGGGGCACCATGGCAAAAATCAGGATCGACATGACCACCGACGTCGCCGTGATGCCGAACAACATGATTGCAGGGATGAGGTAGATGAAGCTGGGGAAAGTCTGTGCCGTGTCGCAGGCCAATAAAACCCTTTGCGACCACTTTTCGGACCGCGCCGCCACGATGCCGAGGGGCACGCCGATCAACAAGGCCAGCGTCACGGCAGAGATCACTGAATAGAGCGTAATCACCGACCGGTCCCACCACCCCGACAGCGCCACGAGACCAAAGAAGATCGCGGCGTAGATCGCAGGGCGCCTGCCCCCCAGTGACAGCGCAAAGGCCACCACAAGCAGGATAAAGGCAGGCGTCGGGATCGACAGCAGGAAGTCGCGGAAGGGGTTCAGGATCCACACATTCAGCACATAACGGATCGCCTGCGTGGTGTTCTGCACCGGATCGAGGGCGAGGAACCCCTTGATCAGAGTGTCGATTTCCTTGCCTTGGCTGAAGTTCTGTTTGCGCCCGATCTCGGCAAACACCTGCACGAACTGTGCGGCAACACAGAAAAAGACAAAGACACCGATCCCCGTCAGCAGAACGATATGCTTGCGCCACCACGGCGTGCCGCGCTCGAAATGCACAGGCTGTTTGACGACCCACGCTTTCGACATCCGGTCGAGGGTTACGGCGAGCAACACGATGGTGACGCCGATTTCAAACGAGCGGCCCAGTTTGAAGCTGCCCATCATCGCCAGCAGTTTCGCCCCAAGGCCGGGCATGCCGATAAAGGCGGTCAGAACCACCATGGCCAGACACAGCATGATGACCTGATTCACACCGACCAGGATCTCGGTCCGCGCCGACGGCAGATAGACATGGCGCAGCAGCTGCCATTTGGTGCAGCCGCTCATGTTGCCCGCTTCGACCACTTCGGACGGCACTTTTTGCAGGCCCAGTGTCGTCATCAGGATCATCGGCGGGATGGCATAGATCGTCGTCGCGACAGCCCCGGCTGTGGGGCCCACCTTGAAGAAGATGACCGCGGGCAGCAGGTAGGTGAAGAAAGGCAGCGTCTGCAACACGGACAGGATCGGTTTGATGGCCCGGTTCACGGCTGCGTATTTCCATGCAAGGATGCCCAGACCCAGACCGATGAAGAACGCGAGCGGGGCAGCGACCATCAGTACGGACATGGTTTCCATGGCAATGGTCCACTGGCCAATCAGCGCAGTCCAGATGAACGTGCCCGCTCCCAACACCGCCATACGCCAGCCACCAAGGTAATATCCGATCACCGCAGCAACGCCGGCAACGGCTGTCCACGGGATCGGGCCGACAAAGGGCCAGCGCCGTTTGCCGAACATCAGGTTGGCGGTGATATCAAGCAGCCATTCAAGCCCTTCGGTCAGGGTGCGCGTCAGCGTCAGCAGCCCCAGATCGTCTTTCACGAAGTTAAAGAACACATCCAGCCACGCCGCAAAGGGCGGAATCATGGCTTCTGGAATGCGGTGCAGTGTGTCGGGCAACAGCCCGCCATAGCGCAACGCGGTCAGCATCACCGCAACGAGCAAAAGCACGGACGCCCATTTGCCACGCGACCAATGCGCGGGGCTGGTTGTGTCAGCTTTGAGATCGCTGGTGATATCGGCCATCAGCTGGCCTCCAGCAGGATTTCCAGCGCGGCGGCACGGTCCATGCCACCAATCACCTTGCCGCTTTGGGCAACGGGAATGACGGCCCGCGCGTCCTGTACCAGCAATCGGGCAAGGTCCTGCACAGAGGCTGACGCCTCGACCGGTTCGCCTTCGCCCATGACCTGCCCTTGCGCGAGCACACCGGCACGTACGACGCGCGCCTTGTCGATTTCTTCGGTGAACTTGCGCACGTATTCGGTGGCCGGGTTCAACACGATCTGGTCGGGTGTGTCGCATTGTTCGACTGCGCCGTCCTTCATGATGGCGATCCGGTCGGCAAGGCGCAGGGCCTCGTCAAAGTCGTGGGTGATGAACACGATGGTTTTACCAAGCATGCCCTGAAGGCGCAGGAACTCGTCCTGCATCTCGCGCCGGATCAGCGGATCGAGGGCCGAAAACGGTTCGTCCAGAAACCAGATGTCAGGCTCGATGGCGAGGCTGCGGGCGATGCCGACGCGTTGCTGCTGCCCGCCGGACAACTCGCGGGGGAAGTATTCCTCGCGCCCTTCAAGCCCGACAAGTTTGACCACCTCAAGCGCGCGTTCGCGCCGGGCGTGTTTGTCCTGCCCACGCATTTCCAGTGGGAAGGCGACGTTTTCCAGAACGGTGCGATGGGGCAGCAGGCCAAAGGACTGGAACACCATGCCCATCTTGTTGCGACGCAACTCGATCAGTTCTTTTTCGGACAGCGACATCAGGTCCTGCCCCTCAACCGCGATCGTCCCGCCGGTGATGTCATGCAACCGAGAGAAACAGCGCACCAGGGTCGACTTGCCGGAGCCGGACAGGCCCATGATGACCAGCATCTCGCCGCGGGTCACATCAATGGACACATCCTTGACGCCTGCAATATAGCCGTCCGCCCGAATGTCATCAAAGCTGTGCCCGGCGGGCATCGATCTGAGGTACTTTTCCGGATCAGCGCCAAAGATTTTCCACGCGTTTTTGCAGGAAATCACGGTCTCGGCTGTCATGGTATGCTCTCTCCTCACCGGTGCGGTCCCGGTGTTCAAAATGCCCGCCCGAAGTGTAACCCCGGACGGGCGAAAGTCTTAACAGATTTTGGGCGTCGTCAGGACGTCCAGCCCTGCCAGACCCCTGGGTTCGCTTCGAGCCATTCGGCTGCCGCTTCTTCCGGCTCCATCTCTTCGACATCGACAAGACGGGCCATTTCGGCGATCTGCGGGTTGGTGAACGAGATTTTGGTCAGCACGTCATATGCGCCGGGCCACTTGTCCTTCATCCCGTCCCACGCGGCTTTCTTGAGGTAGCCATCCGCCGGGTTGCCGCAATCATAAAGCGCGTCGGGGTTGGGCCCAACAGCCGGGTCCTTGTCGCAGCCATCGACCCACTCGGGGAACTCGACGAACTCACCGGGCCAGACGGCTTCGGCAAAGTTGGGTGTCCAGTTGAACACGACGACCGGACGCTTGTCGGCTTCGGCCGCACCGATCTCAGCCCAGAGTGCGGCGGCGGAGCCTGCGTTCACGACGACAAAGTCCATGCCAAGTGCTTCGACACGTTCCTGACCATGCTTGAGCCAGTCAACAGGCCCATCTAGATAGCGGCCCTTGTCACCGGTTTCGGCTGTGGCGAACACGGCGGCGCATTCGTTCAGCGCTTCCCAGCTTGGCAGACCGGGGCAGGCATCCTTGGTCCACATGGGATACCACCAGTCCTCGCGCGTGACCGCATCGTGGTCGCCCGCATCGTGCAAGCCGCCCTTTTCGAGGGCCGCGCGGAACGATGCGCCAAACGCGCCTTCCCAGACTTCCATTTCCAGCGTCACATCGCCCAGACGGACCGATTCATACACGGCCTGGCTGTCGGTGGTGACGAATTCGACGTTGTTGCCCATCGATTCAAAGATCTGGCCGACCACATGGCTCATCACGATCTGCGATGACCAGTTGTGGACCGGGATCACGATCGGATCACTGCTGTCTTCTGCCAGAAGTGTCATTGGCGCAAAGGCCAGAACACCCGCCGTCAGTGCTGTTGTAAACTTGTTCATTCATAGTCTCCCTAGTGGCTCGCGACTGTGTCGTCGCTTTTTGGATCACTGTTGGCCCCTGATCTTTTTGCGGGAAATCGAATCCCGGCCGGGTGCCTGTTTTTTGGTGTCCCTCACTCTTGCATCATTTTCCTATCAAGCAAGTTTTTTTCTTGCTGAGATGTGTTTGTGATCGAAAGGATGCCTGAAATTTCGTGTGCCATGTCCGATTTCAGAGCGGCGATGTCGGATATCGAGGGGGGTCTGGTTCGAAACGTCGCGTAAAATCGCACCAGGAGGTCCGATCTCATGCGATATTCTGGTTTCAAAGTCATAAAAGAGGCGTTGACCGGCCATAAAGGCTGGAAACCGGCGTGGCGTGATCCCGACCCACAGCCCCATTATGACATCGTGATCATTGGCGGCGGCGGGCATGGGCTGGCAACAGCGCACTACCTGGCCTCGGTCTATGGCCAGCACAAGGTCGCGGTGATCGAAAAGGGATGGATCGGTGGTGGCAATGTGGGGCGCAACACCACGATCATCCGATCGAACTACCTGCTGGACGGGAATGAGCCGTTTTATGAATTCTCCCTCAAACTATGGGAGGGTCTGGAACAGGACCTGAACTACAACGCCATGGTGTCGCAGCGCGGCATCATGAACCTGATCCATTCGGATGCGCAGCGCGATGTCTTCATCCGGCGCGGCAACGCCATGATCCTGAACGGCGCGGATGCCGAGTATCTGGACCTTGCGCAGATCAAGAAGGAATACCCGTTCCTCAATTTCGACGACGCGCGTTTTCCCATCAAGGGTGGGCTGGCGCAGCGGCGCGGCGGCACCGTGCGCCATGATGCAGTCGCATGGGGATATGCCCGCGCTGCCGACAGTCGCGGTGTCGACATCATCCAGAATTGCGAGGTTACAGGCTTTCGTATCGAGGACGGCAAGTGCCTTGGTGTCGAGACGTCAAAAGGGTTTATCGGTGCGGGCCGTGTGGGCTGCGCGGTGGCGGGAAACTCAAGCCGGTTGATGGCAAAGGCCGGGATGCGCCTGCCCATTGAATCTCACGTTCTACAGGCCTTCGTCTCCGAAGGGCTGAAGCCTGTCTTGCCCGGCGTCATCACCTTTGGCGCGGGCCATTTCTATGTCTCGCAATCCGACAAGGGCGGGTTGGTCTTTGGCGGTGATATCGACGGCTACAACTCGTACGCCCAACGCGGCAACCTGCCAGTGGTCGAGGACGTCTGCGAAGGCGGCATGGCGATCATGCCGATGATCGGGCGCGCGCGCCTGCTGCGGATGTGGGGCGGGATCATGGACATGAGTATGGACGGCTCGCCCATCATCGACCGCACCCACATCGACGGGCTCTATTTCAACGGCGGCTGGTGCTATGGCGGGTTCAAGGCCACGCCTGCCTCGGGCTATGCGTTTGCGCATCTGCTGGCGCGCGATGAACCGCACGCGACCGCGACTGCCTACCGTTTTGATCGGTTCCGCACCGGACATATGATCGACGAAAAAGGGATGGGCAATCAGCCCAACCTGCACTGAGGGGCCGCACATGATTATCAACCACCCCCTGCTTGGTCCTCGCGACAGCGCCGAATTCGTCTATCTCGGAGCGGCGGCGCTGATGGACCGGCCCGACCCCGAAACGGCAAGTGCCGAGGACTGGCACGACTATGCCTACCTGCGCGACAACCCTGCCGGGCCGCACCGCGAGTTGTGGTTTCACGAAGGCGGGGATCGCTCGATCCTGATCGTAACGCGCGACACCACCACGCACGAGATTACAGGCGTCGAACTGGCCCGCGAGGTGGCATCGAAATGACCCAGAAAAATCGCCTGAATGGTGGTCAGATCGACCGCGACACGACCCTCAACTTTACGTTTGATGGCAAGCAGTATGCAGGCCACCCGGGCGACACGCTTGCATCGGCCCTGCTGGCCAACAACGTCCGCCTCATGGGCCGGTCCTTCAAATACCACCGCCCGCGCGGCCCCCTTTCCGCCGGGTCGGAAGAACCGAACGCCATCGTGGAATTGCGCAGCGGCGCGCGGCAGGAACCCAACACGCGCGCCACCACAGCCGAGTTGTTTGATGGTCTGTCGGCGACATCCCAGAACCGTTGGCCAAGCCTTGCCTTTGACGCCATGGCCATCAACGACCGACTGTCGAATTTCCTGACAGCGGGCTTTTACTATAAGACGTTCATGTGGCCCGCCGCCTTCTGGGAAAAGATCTATGAGCCGATCATTCGCAAGGCCGCTGGCCTCGGTTCATTGTCGATGCGTGCCGACCCTGACACCTATGATAAGGGGTTTCGCCACTGCGATCTGCTGATCATCGGCGCGGGGCCTGCGGGCCTGAATGCGGCGCTGACGGCAGGCCGGGCGGGCGCCCAAGTGATCCTTGCGGACGAGGATTTCCGCATGGGCGGGCGGCTTAATGCCGAGACTTATCCCATCGCAGACATGAGCGGGGCGGATTGGGCCGCACAGACCGTGGCCGAACTCGCCACCCTGTCCAATGTCCGCCTGATGCCCCGCACCACGGTGATCGGCGCGTTTGATCATGGGATCTATGGCGCTGTCGAGCGTGTCAGTGACCACCTTGCGACACCGGCCGCAGGCAAACCGCGCCAGATCTTGTGGCGCATCTATGCCAAGCAGACACTGTTGTGTGCCGGGGCGACCGAGCGTCCCATCGCCTTTGACAACAACGACCGCCCCGGTATCATGCTGGCCGCATCGATGCGAGCCTATGCCAACCGGTGGGCCGCAACCCCGTCGCATCGTGTCGCGATTTTCACCAACAATGATGACGGCCACCGCACAGCGCATGACTTGCAGGGCAAGGGGGTCAAGATCGCCGCCGTGATCGACACCCGGCAAGACGCGCCGCGCAGTTATGACTACGAGGTTCTGCAAGGGGCGCAGGTGGTGGACACCAAAGGCCGCCTGGGTCTGACATTCGTAGAGGTAAACCAAGTCGATGGCAGCACCCGCACAGTCGAATGCGGCGCGCTTGGCGTGTCGGGCGGGTGGAACCCGAACGTGCACCTGACCTGTCATCAACGCGGGCGGCCCACTTGGGACGAAAACCTCGCCGCTTTTGTTCCGGGCGGAACACTGCCCTCGGGGATGAACGTGGCGGGCGCTGCAAATGGCGACTTCTCGACCCATGGCGCCCTCAAATCCGGCGCGAACGCTGCGCGTAAGGCGCTTGGCCTCAAGGGGCGCGCGCCCGCTGTGCCAGAGGCCGAAGATGCGCCCGGCACCCAGACCCCGTTCTGGTATGTCGAGGGGTGTTCGCGCGCCTGGCTCGATCAGCAGAACGATGTGACGGTCAAGGATGTGAAGCTAAGTCATCAGGAAGGGTTCCGCTCGGTCGAGCATCTCAAACGCTACACAACGCTTGGCATGGCAACCGATCAGGGCAAGACGTCCAATATCGGCGGGCTTGCGATCATGGCCGAACTTGCGGGCAAGTCGATCCCCGAAGTCGGCACCACCATCTTTCGTCCGCCCTATACGCCGACGGCCATCGGAGTGCTGGCGGGCCGGATGCGCGGCAAGGAATTTCACCCGACCCGCCTGACGCCCTCGCATGTCTGGGCCAAGGAACGCGGCGCGGTCTTTGTCGAGGTCGGCAACTGGCTGCGCGCCCAATGGTTCCCGCTGCCGGGCGAAACGCACTGGCGCCAATCGGTCGACCGCGAGGTCACGGCGACGCGCGCGTCCGTGGGCGTGTGCGACTGCACGACCCTTGGCAAGATCGACGTGCAAGGTAGCGATGCGGCCACCTTCCTCAATACGGTCTATTGCAACGGCTTTGCCAAACTGGCGGTGGGCAAGACCCGCTATGGGCTAATGCTGCGCGAGGATGGGATTGCGATGGATGACGGCACCGCCGCGCGGCTGGCAGAAGATCAGTTCGTGGTGACAACGACCACCGCCAATGCGGGGCGCGTTTATCAGCATATGGAATTCGTGCGCCAATGCCTGATGCCCGAGGCGGATGTGCAACTGATCTCGACCACCGAAGCATGGGCGCAATATGCGGTTGCGGGGCCCAATTCGCGCCGCCTGCTGCAAAAGATCGTGGACCCGGACCACGACATCTCGAACGAAGGCTTCCCCTTTATGGCCTGCGCCAACATTACCGTGTGCGGTGGCTTGCGCGCGCGCCTGTTCCGCATCTCGTTCTCGGGCGAGCTGGCGTTCGAAATCGCAGTGCCGTCGCGCTATGGCGACGCGCTGATGCGCCGACTGATGGCCGAAGGGGAGGAATTCGACGTCACCCCATACGGCACCGAAGCGCTTGGCGTCATGCGCATCGAAAAAGGACATGCGGCGGGCAATGAACTCAACGGTACCACAACCGCACTGAACCTCGGCATGGGGCGCATGGTGTCCAAGGCCAAGGACAGCATCGGATCACAACTGTCCGAACGGCCCGGCCTGAACGAAGCGGACGCGCTGATGCAAGTGGGTCTTCGCCCCCTGAGTGCCGAGGACAAGGTGACAGCGGGCGGCCATCTGATGAAGGCCAGCGGGCCGGTCGATGCCGCACACGATCAGGGCTATGTCACCTCGGCGGCCTATTCGCCGACGCTTGGGCATATGATCGGCTTGGGTTTCCTCAAGGACGGGGGCAACCGGATGGGCGAAACCCTGCGCCTTGTGTCACCCGTGACCGATCTGACGGTCGAGGTCGAAGTCGTTTCGGCGCATTTCGTGGACCCGGAAGGAGAACGTGTTCGTGCATGATCTGACCCCCATCACGGCCCTTGGCGGCAGCGCTGCGCGCGTCGACAGCGTGGGCGACGTGACATTGACCGAGGTGCCCGACGTTGCACTTGCATCGGTCGCCGCGCGGCGTGGGCATGAGGGTGTCTGCGCGCAGACCCTCGAAAGTGTGCTTGGCACCGCTGCGCCATCCCCCGGACACGCGGCAGAGGGAGCTGAGTATGCCGCGTTCTGGACAGGGCCGGACCAATGGATGCTGAGTGCGGATTTCAACGGCTACGAAGACATCGCGGCGCGCATCAAATCCGAGGTGGGCGACACCGCCTCGGTGACAGAACAGACCGACGCCTGGGTCTGCTTTGACCTTGTCGGGCCGCACATCAACGCGGTGCTTGAACTGTTGTGCAATGTCGATCTTGCCGGGTTCCAAACCGGGCGCGCGACCCGCACCTCAATCCATCATCTGGGCTGCTACGTGATCTCGACCGACGCCGGGCAATCGGTGCGGATCCTTGGCCCGCGCGCCTCTGCCGGTTCTTTGCACCACGCCATCATCACCGTGATGGCATCCGCGCTTTAGGCAGGCGGCAGCGGCACATTTCCCTGCACGCGGAAGGAATTGATCCGCTTGCGGTCCTCCTGCGGGCTGACACCGAAGGCATCGCGGTAATGCGCAACCAGTGGCGTGGGCGAGGTGTATCCAACGGCCTGCGCGATGCTTTGCATGTTCTGCTTGGAATAAAGCACCAGCTGCCGCGCCGCTTTCATCCGCATCCCGCGGTAATAGTGGGTCGGGCTTTGCCCCGTCGCCTTTTTGAAGGCGCGTTCCACTTGGCGCGGGGTCACATCCACGATGCGCGCCACGTCTGCCACAGAAATCGGATGTTCGATATGGTCGGCAAACAGGGCGGCGGCATGTGCCACCAGATCGGGCAGGTCAGGCCCGGCGCCGGGGGACATGGGAATACGCTGGCGCACCCCGTCACCGCGCATGGTGGGATGCTGGAACCAGCAGGCCACCTCGTGCGCCATATCGGGGCCAAGCCGATCCTCGATCAGTTGCAGCGCAAGATCAAAGGCCGATGCCGCCCCGGACACGGTATAGCGTCGGCGATCCCGGGTGATCACATCATCGGTCATGCGGATATCGGGAAAGGCGGTGCGAAATGCCGCCTCATAGCACCAGTGGACCGAGCAGCTGTGGCCTTCCATGACGCCCGCACGCACCAAGGGAAAGACACCGCCACTGATCGCGCCAAGGATGACGCCGTGGCGATCCAGACGGCGCAGCGCCCCGTGGCCGTGGCGTGGGTCCTCAAAGGCGCTGGTGGGCGCACCCAGCACGAACAGCATGTCCAACCCGTCGGCATCGGCCATCGAACCGTCCGGTTCGAATACGACACGGGCGCTCGAGACGATGCGCGCGCCCGTTTCCGACAACACATGCCAGTCAAAGACCGCGCGGTCCGCGATCTCGTTGGCGGCGCGGAACGGCTCGATGATCGAGGTCAGGCAAGCCATCGGAAAGCCCGGAAAGATCAGAAACCCGATCCGAATGATTTTACTGTTGTTCAACTTTTAAGTTCTCTCGGGAAAAAACTGTCTTATGATAGGCGCATATGACGCCAGAACGGAATTGTTAAGCGGGACGGCGCTGCGTAGAAGGCGGATGTCGTGAACATAGAGAAACTCGAACCGGAGATGGTCAGCAAACTCACTCAGGACCCGCACAGCACACGGGACGGCGAGCGCGAAAAGGTGCTTGAAGTGGCGATCGGGCGCGAGGTGCGCGCCTTTCGCCGCCAGCAGGAAATCACCGTGGCCGAGCTGTCGCAGATCACCGGTCTGTCCATCGGGATGCTGTCCAAGATCGAGAACGGCAATACCTCGCCTTCGCTTACGACGCTGCAATTGCTCGCCAATGCATTGTCTGTCCCGCTGACCAGCTTTTTCCGCCGGTTTGAGGAAAGCCGACAGGCGGTACACACAAAGTCGGGCGAAGGCGTGTCCATCGACCGTGAAGGCACCCGCGCGCATCACCAATACAACCTTCTGGGCCATATCGGATCGAATGGGTCCGGTGTGATTGTCGAACCCTACCTGATCACGCTGACGGCGGAGTCAGATGTATTCCCGACCTTCCAGCATGGCGGGATCGAGACGATCTATATGCTCGAGGGCGAGGTGGATTACCGCCACGGCGACGATGTCTATGCGCTGAAGGCCGGGGATACGCTGTTCTTTGACGCGGACGCGCCGCACGGGCCGGAAAAGCTGGTGTCGCTGCCCGCGCGCTATTTGTCCGTCATCAGCTATCCGCAGAACACCTGATCACTTCGCGAGCGGCGGCTCGGTCTCCAGATCCGGCCAGACACCCGGCGATGTAGGCAGCCCGTCGTCGAATTGCGACAGGTAGTCGAGCATCATCGGCCGGTTGTCGATAAACCCCTTGTAGGTCGCCAATTCGTCTGGCAGGTCGCGCACCACGCGGTGCAGGCGGCGGCCCCATTTCGGCATCGTCATCAGATCCTGAAAGCTGCACAGATAGCAGCGGATCGGAAACACCAGCGCGTTTGAACGCGGCAGCCGGAAAAATGTCTGCAACTCGACCCGCAAGTGCTGTTTCGCGCCGATATTCTCGGGCGTCAGAGTGGTCTTCTGGATGCCCCATTTGTGGTAATTCTCGGGGCTGGTGTCGAGCAGCGGATTGACCGTCATCGTCCAGTTGAGCCGCCGCGCGGGCGCGCCTTGCTGGATGTTGAGCAGGAATTTCAGCGCCCGTTTGAAGATGCCTTTTTCGTGGGCCAGTGGCACGGGCGCGTGCCATTCGAAAAAGTTCATGCCGATGTCGAAATCAAGGCTCCAGTCGGCTTGGGTCGTGACCATGCCCGCGTCCATCCACAGGTTGTTGTCCCGTTGATCCAGCACGCAGAAATCGCCCTGCGTCTGGCGCGTGATGTATTCCATCGGGCCGTAGGGCAGGGTGGTGTCGTCCAAAAAGGTGAACGTGTCGTCGATGCCGAGGGGCTTGTTCACCCACCGCCATGTGTCGCCATCGCGATGCAGTTCGAACAGGTCCGGGTAGTCCTCGGATTTGCTGACCATAATCAATTCCAGCAGGTCCCACCCCGCGAGTGTCATGTGGGGCAGCGACTGGCAGCGCAGCGGATCATCCGCCAGCACCATCGCCCGGTCCCGCATTTCGGACACGTAATGTTCATCCACATCGAACCGCTTTTCATAGACCGACCCCTCGGGCCCGCCGCGATGCTGTTCCATGTTGACCGCATACATGTAGCTGTCTTCGTGAAACGGGAAGGGAAAGCGTTTGATCGCCCAATCGGAGTTGCGGAACGAATAGTCGTCGCGAAAGGTCTCGTCGTTGAATTGAATGGTCATCGTTCAAGCTCCAGTGTCCCGATAAAGCGGCTGACGCAGGGCATGATCTTGGTGCCTGCCGCGTGCTGGTCATCCTCCAGCCAGTGATCGCGGTGGATGAAGGTGCCGTCGGCGCGCGCCACATCCGTTTCGCATTGTCCGCACGATCCGCCACGGCACAGGAAGGGGGCCTCGACCCCGGCCCGTTCAATCGCTTCCAGCAGGCTTTCGTGTTCGCCCACGGTGATAGTTTTGTCTGACTTGCACAGGCGCACCTCGAACGGCACGCCGGGGGCGGGGGCCAGAAACTCCTCGGAATGGACATGGGCGTCGGGCCACCCGGCGGCAGAGGCCGTGGCATGGACCCAGTTAATCATGCCTTTGGGACCACACACGTATGCGTGCGTGCCAAGGGGTTGGCCGTCCAGCAGCCCCTCAAGGTCGATCGACTGGTTCTGGTCGTCGTAATAGACATGCACCTTGTTGGGATGTTTGTAGGTCAGCTGGTCCACATAAGTCCCGAGGCTGTCGGTCCGGCACGCATAGTGCAATTCCCACGCCCCGCCCATCCGCTCAAGCTGTGCGATCATCGACATGAACGGCGTAATCCCGATGCCGCCCGCGAAAAACAGGTGTTTGCGGGCGCGCAGATCAAGCGAGAAGAGGTTGACGGGATAGGTGATCGTCATCTCGTCGCCCACCGCCACGTTGCGGTGCATGAACAGCGACCCGCCACGCCCTTCTTCATCGCGGCGCACAGAGATGGCATAGGTGCTCAAATCGGCTGGATCGGACATCAGCGAGTAAGGGTTGAGGCGCGAGCGGTCCCCGTCCCGCATCGTGACGACCGTATGGGCGCCCCCTGAAAAGGGTGGGAACAGCGCACCATCGCGGCGCTGAAATTCGAAGCGGGTGACCAGATCGTTAAGCGGCACCACGGCGGATACGACCACATCGATCTTTTCGGCACCGGGTTTGGCTTTTTGCGGGGCGGCACTCATTCGTAGATCCCCTTTGGTGCGGGCACGTTCCCTGGGTCCTCGGCGTCAATGCACACGCCTTGATAGGCGGCCAGACGGCGCGAATAGTGATCGCGCACGAACAGGTTCAGCCCGCAATGGCTGCATTGAAACGGGTCGGTTTCCACGTCTTCGGTGATGCCCTTGCAATGCACGCATTGCATCCGGCGCGCGACTGACCCGCGGTGTTCGGTCTGGATCGCGGTGTGGGGGATGCCCGCCATCATCGCCTCGTTTTGGGCCTGACCCATCAGGCCCTCGGTCCCGGTCAGATAGACCTGCAAGCCCATATGCGCGTCCTGCAAGACCCGGCGGATGCGCGACACAGACGCGGCATAGCTTGGCCCTTCGTAGAACTGGGCGGGGTTCAGTGCGCGCAGATCGTCGGCAAATGCAGCGCCGCGCGGGATATAGATGATGTGGGTTTTCGCCATCAGATCGGGGGTGGCAATCCCCAGAATGGCCTCGGCCCCGTCGGCATCGGCAATCATCAGGTGCGCCTTGCCGGGGCGCGCCTCAAGCGTGCCGTAAACCGGGCGGCTTTTGATCGACGGGGGGAATTCAAACTTCGACATACCTGTCCTCGTCACGTGAAAAGGGCGCGCGGAATGACCCCGCGCGCCCTTGAAAGATATCAGCCCTTGGCGGTGCGCACGGACTTGTCCTTGTCGTAAAACGGCATCTCTTCGGCGGTGGCGGCCAGTTCGGTCCCATCGGGCTGCACCACCGTCAGCTTGGTGCCGGGCGTGGTGACAGACGGGTCAAGCCGCGCAATCGCGACCGAATAGCCGTTCAACTCCGAGGACAGACCATAGGTGATGACGCCCACGTCCTTGCCGTCGTGATGCACGCGGGCGAACATTTCCATCTGGTCCATGGCGTCGCCTTCCAGCTTGACCCCATAGATCTTGAACCGCTCCTTGCCCTTCATCGCATAGTGGTTTTCGGCCCCGATAAAGCCGACCTTGCCGGGCGAGACTGTGAAGTCGAGGCCCAGTTCCCACAGGCTGTCACCGGCGGGCGAGCCATCCTCGAACGGGAAGGTTTCGGAGTTGTCGCCGGGATAGAACAGCAGATAGCTTTCAATGCGCAGCATATCGAGGGTGCTGAACTGCGTGGGGCGCACATCGTCGCCGCCCGCCTCGAGCACGTTGTCCCAGATGTGCACCGCATCTTTTGCGCGGCAGAAAATCTCGTACCCCCGCTCGCCGGTGTAGCCGGTGCGCGAGATCATGACGTCGCGGCCAAAAAGCCGCCCTTGCCAGATGCCGAAATATGCCAGATCACGGATGCCGGGGATTTCCTTGGCAAGGATATCGACCGCCTTGGGCCCTTGTAGGGACATATCGTGCAGGTCGTCATCCATGATCACCGAACAGTTCTTGGCCGCGGCTACGGTCGTCAACTGCTCCATCCCGATGCCGGTGCCGTGGACCACAAGCCACGAGTTGACCGCGATGTGGTAGATCACGCAGTCGTCCACGAACAGCCCGCGATCATCGAGCATACAGGCATAGACAGCACGGCCCGGTGCGATCTTTTCGACGTTGCGGGTAGTGACCCGGTCGATCACATAGGCCGCGTCCTCGCCCACCACATGCACTTTCTTGAGGCCAGACACATCCATCAGACCCGCCTTGGTGCGGATCGCCTCATAGTCGGCCTTGGCGCGCTCGGGCGTGTCGTCATAGAACCACGCGGTGCCCATGCCATTCCAGTCTTCCAACTCTCCGCCGATCTCGGCGTGACGTCCGGCAAGTGCCGATGTTCTCCATAGAATGGCCATGGTGGTGTCCCCTGTGCGTTATGAGTCCTGTTTGCGCGTATTGAGCCTCAGCCCATTTTGAAAAGCAAGAATGCGATGCAACTTTTTTTCCTGATGGGCAAATTTGAACGGGAAAGGGGCGACCGGTGGCCGCCCCTTCGTGCATATTGTGCGTACCTACTTGTCGTATTGCTTGGTTTTGGCCCGTTCGGTCTTTTGGCCGAACAACAGGACCGCGACACAGATGCCCGCCGCGATCAGGGTATAAAGGCCCGGCATCGCACTGCCCCAGCCCATGAACATGGCCCCGTCAACAACCGACCAGCTTGCTTCGTCATATGGAAAACCCATGGTCTTCTCCTTTTCTGTTCAGTTACTCACCCGGCGCCAGATTGACGCCCGGTGCGGGGATGCCTTCGGGATAGCCTGCGGCCGGGACTTTCACCATGTCCATGCCCGCCAGTTCCGCGCCCTCGGGGATGCGCAACATGCCCATCATCTTGAGGATCAGCGACACCACGTAGCCAGGCACAAATCCAAGCAGGAAGAAGACGACCGCGCCCACGATCTGACCGATCAGGCTGATGGTTGGAACCTCGCCCGCAGCGCCTTGGAGTGCGGGGTAGCCCGACGCAAAGACACCCAGCATGACAACACCGTAAAGGCCGATGGTGCCGTGCACCGTGACCGCACCCACCGCATCATCGATGCCGCGGCGTTCCAGCCAGTCCGCACAGGGTTTCAGGATCAAACCTGCCGAGAAGGCGACGATGAAGGTCAGTGCAGGGTAGTAGATATCGAGGCCAGAGGCGGTCGAGATGATCCCCGCCAGTGCGCCCGACATCATCCAGAAAGGATCACGGGTCAGCACCCACGCCCCGATGATGCCACCTGCAACAGCCATCAGGATATTGAAGGCCAGCGCCGACAGCGTGATGGGTGTGCCGTAGATGGTGGACGGCTTGTCTGCAAACCAGCTCCACGCCTCGCCCGGCACAATCACGCACGCCATGAGGAAGCCCCAGAAGCCCACAATAATCAGCATCAGACCCGTTACCGTCAGCGGCATGTTGTGCCCTGCGATGTGATTGGCTGTACCATCCGCATTGAACTTGCCGATGCGCGGGCCCAGGTTGATCAGTACGCCAAGGGCAAAGAACCCGGCTACCGCGTGTACAAGGCCCGCCGCGCCAAAGTCATGCACGCCCCATTGTGTGACCAGCCAGCCATCCGCGTGCCATCCCCATGCGGCGGCGACGACCCAAGCGAAAGACCCCAGAACCACGGCCAGAATGACAAAGCCAACCGTCTGGATGCGTTCGATCACAGCACCTGACATGATGGAGGCCGTCGTGGCCGCAAACAGCGCAAAGGCACCAAAGAACACGCCCGACGCCTGATCGGTGATGTTCGGGCCCATATATTGCGCACTTTCACCCCAGCCCCATGCGATCGCGTTCGCATATTCAACGCCGGAAATGCCCGCAGGTCCCGGCGCACCCGGCAATCCCGTGGGAAAGCCCCAATAGACCCACCAGCCAAAGAAATAGAAGGTCGGGATCATAAAGGCGAAAGCCAGAATGTTCTTTACCCCCGAACTCAGCACGTTCTTGAGGCGCGAGGCCCCCATTTCGTAGGCCAGAAACCCCGCATGAATGATAATCATCAGCGGGATGGTCAGATAATAGAATGTTTCGGCAAACATGGTGTTTGTCACACCGCTCTTGCCCTGCAGCGCGGCAATCTGGGCCGTCAGCTCTGCGATTTGCTCTTCCACGATGAACCCCCGTGTTGGACTGTTGGCATTGTGCACCGTCGTATGCGTGTCGCGGCGCTGGCCAAATTGAACCACGTGAACTTTACTCTGGCGACTCTTTTTTTAACTGAAGTGAAAATTAGTTTCCCATTGGTTGAGCATGTGATGTAACGATGTTAGCGTTCGAGTCGAACGACAGATCACTGTTTGGGAGGGCCTTCGCCATGTGCGGGATCGTCGGACTTTTTCTGAAAGACACATCGCTGGAGCCCCGGCTTGGCGACATGCTGACCGACATGCTGATCACAATGACCGATCGTGGCCCCGACAGCGCCGGTATCGCGATTTATGGCGATGAAACAGCGGGTAACGCAAAGCTGACCGTGCAATCGAGCGCGCCGGAAACCGATTTCGACAAGCTGGATAAGGACTTGCGCAAGCGGGTGCAGGGCAAGGTTTCGATGGCTGTCAAAGACACCCATGCGGTGCTGTCGTTGCAGGCGGATCAGGTCGCCGCCGCGCGCCAGATCCTTGCCGAAATCCGCCCCGATGTGCGAGTGATGAGCCACGGTTCGACCCTTGAGATCTACAAGGAGGTCGGATTGCCCAAAGATGTGGCAGACCGCTTTGATATTCGGCAAATGTCCGGAACGCACGGGATTGGGCACACCCGCATGGCCACCGAGTCGGCGGTCACGACCATGGGCGCGCACCCGTTCAACACTGGGATCGACCAGTGCCTGGTGCACAACGGATCGCTGTCCAACCACAACTCGCTGCGCCGCAAATTGCGCCGCCTTGGCGTGCATATCGAAACGGAAAACGACACCGAAGTCGGGGCCGCCTACCTGACGTGGAAAATGCAGAACGGCTCGACCCTGGGCGAGGCGCTGACATCCAGCCTTGATGATCTTGACGGGTTCTTTACCTTTGTGGTCGGCACCAAGGACGGGTTCGGGGTGGTGCGTGATCCGATTGCGTGCAAGCCCGCCGTGATGGCCGAAACCGATCAATATGTGGCCTTTGGCTCAGAATATCGCGCGCTGGTGAACCTGCCGGGGATCGAGAGCGCCAAGGTGTGGGAACCCGAGCCCGCCACCGTTTATTTCTGGTCGCACAATGCGGCCCCCACCGCGCAAGAGAAAGCGGCGTAAATGCAGACATTCGACCTTGAGGCGGAGGGCCTGCGCGCCCTCAACTCCACGCTTCACGCTCAAGCGGCAAACACCAACCAGACCCATTGGGAAATCGTGAACCCTAAAGGCAGCCATGCCATCGCGGTGGGCCTTGATGCGCCTATCGAGGTGAATATCAAGGGCTCGACCGGGTATTACTGCGCGGGCATGAACAAGCAGGCGACCGTGCATGTGCACGGCTCTGTCGGCCCCGGCACGGCGGAAAACATGATGTCCGGCATGGTCGTGGTCGAAGGGGACGCCTCGCAATATGCAGGCGCGACGGGCCATGGCGGCACGCTGGTGATCAAGGGCAATGCATCCTCGCGCTGCGGTATCTCGATGAAGGGGATCGACATCATCGTGCACGGCAATATCGGGCACATGTCGGCGTTCATGGCGCAGTCCGGCAATCTGGTTGTTTGTGGCGATGCGGGCGAAGCCCTTGGCGATTCCCTTTACGAAGCGCGCTTGTTCGTACGCGGTTCGGTCAAGTCCCTTGGTGCGGACTGCATCGAGAAAGAAATGCGGCCCGAACACCTGACCCTGCTCGAAGAGTTGCTGGAACGCGGCGGGTGCGATGCCAAGGCGTCCGAATTCAAGCGGTACGGGTCAGCGCGCCAGCTCTACAATTTCAACATCGACAACGCGTATTAAGGGGCGACCATGAAAGACGAGCAAAAGGGCGCGCCGCGCAATACGGGCCCTCACGGCGCTCCGCGCACGATGCCGATCCAGTCGGCCACCTTTTCCAACCCGGTCAATGCTGAAATCCGGCGGGCTGCGGCCACCGGCATCTACGACATTCGCGGTGGCGGGGCCAAGCGCAAGCTGCCCCACTTTGACGATCTGCTGTTTCTGGGCGCGTCCATGTCGCGCTACCCGCTGGAAGGGTATCGCGAGAAATGCGAAACCTCCGTCACACTTGGTACCCGCTTTGCCAAGAACCCGATCCAGCTTGATATTCCGGTCACAATCGCGGGCATGTCCTTTGGGGCATTGTCGGGCGGTGCCAAAGAGGCATTGGGGCGCGGGGCCACAATGGCGGGCACGTCGACCACCACGGGCGATGGCGGCATGACCGAAGAGGAACGCGGCCATTCCAACAAGCTGGTCTATCAATATCTGCCCTCGCGTTATGGGATGAACCCCGATGATCTGCGCCGCGCGGACGCGATTGAAATCGTGGTGGGGCAGGGCGCCAAACCCGGTGGGGGCGGCATGCTTTTGGGCCAAAAGATCAGCGACCGCGTCGCCGAAATGCGCAACCTGCCCAAGGGGATCGACCAACGCTCGGCCTGTCGTCACCCCGATTGGACGGGGCCGGACGATCTGGAGATCAAGATCCTCGAGTTGCGCGAGATCACCAATTGGGAAAAGCCGATCTATATCAAGGTCGGTGGTGCGCGGCCCTATTTCGACACCACTCTGGCGGTGAAGGCCGGTGCGGATGTGGTCGTTCTGGACGGGATGCAGGGTGGCACAGCCGCCACGCAGGACGTGTTTATCGAACATGTCGGCCAGCCGATCCTCGCCTGTATCCGCGAGGCGGTGCGTGCGCTTCAGGATCTCGACATGCACCGCGAGGTGCAACTGGTCGTTTCGGGCGGTATTCGCACCGGCGCGGATGTGGCCAAGGCCATGGCGCTTGGTGCGGATGCGGTTGCCATTGGCACCGCGGCCCTGATCGCGCTTGGAGACAATGACCCGAAATGGGAGGCTGAGTACAACGCGCTTGGCACCACGGCGGGCGCCTATGACGACTGGCACGAAGGGCAGGACCCCGCCGGGATCACCACGCAGGACCCTGAGTTGATGGCGCGTTTTGACCCCATCGAAGGGGGGCGGCGACTGAACAACTACCTCAAGGTCATGACGCTTGAGGCGCAGACCATCGCGCGGGCCTGCGGCAAGAACCACCTGCACAACCTCGAACCCGAGGACCTGTGCGCGCTGACAATGGAGGCGGCGGCCATGGCGAAAATCCCACTGGCGGGCACCGACTGGTATCCCGGCAAGCCCGGCACCTCTTACTGATCACCACAATGAAGGGCGCGGCCATCACGGCACGCGCCCTCACCACATAAAGACCAACAGGAACAGACAGATGACCACTGATCTTGCCAAGTTCGCCGCCGACAATGGCGTCAAGTATTTCATGATTTCCTTCACCGACCTTTTCGGGGGCCAGCGGGCCAAGCTGGTGCCGGCCCAAGCCATCGCCGACATGCAGGAAGATGGCGCAGGCTTTGCCGGTTTCGCCACCTGGCTTGATATGACGCCCGCGCACCCGGACATGCTGGCCGTGCCTGACCCATCCTCGGTCATTCAATTGCCATGGAAACCCGAGGTCGCGTGGGTCGCGGGCAACTGCGTGATGGAGGGCGAGGACGTCGCCCAGGCCCCCCGCAACGTGCTGCGCCGCCTGATTGACGAGGCCGCTGCCGAAGGGTTGCACGTCAAGACCGGCATCGAGGCCGAGTATTTCCTGATGACGCCGGATGGCAACCAGATCAGTGATGAATACGATACCGCCGCCAAGCCCTGTTACGACCAGCAGGCCGTGATGCGCCGCTATGACGTGGTGCGCGAGATTTGCGACTACATGCTGGATCTGGGCTGGGGTCCGTACCAGAACGACCACGAGGACGCGAATGGCCAGTTCGAGATGAACTGGGAGTTTGACGATGCGCTGCGCACCGCCGACAAGCATTCGTTCTTCAAATTCATGACCAAGTCCGTTGCGGAAAAGCACGGCTTTCGCGCGACCTTCATGCCCAAGCCGGTTGAGGGGCTGACGGGCAACGGGTGTCACGCCCATATCTCGGTCTGGGACGCGCCCGGCGGGGATGCCAAGACCAACGTGTTTGCGATGGAACCCAATGACAGCAGCCAGACCGCTGAACTGGGCCTGTCGGAAAAGGGCCGCCACTTCCTTGGCGGGATCATGAAACACGCAAGCGCGCTGGCGGCGATCACCAATCCGACCGTGAACAGCTATAAGCGTATCAACGCACCCCGCACCATGTCAGGGGCCACATGGGCCCCTAACACGGTCACGTGGACAGGCAACAACCGCACACACATGGTGCGCGTGCCCGGCCCGGGCCGGTTTGAGTTGCGCCTGCCGGACGGGGCGACGAACCCTTACCTGTTGCAGGCGGTCATCATCGCGGCTGGGCTGGATGGTATCCGCACCGAGGCCGACCCGGGCAAGCGTCACGACATCGACATGTATGCCGAGGGCCACAAGGTGCGCGGCGCGCCCAAGCTGCCGTTGAACATGCTCGATGCCTTGCGTGAATACGACAAGGACAAGGGCCTCAAGGCGGCGATGGGCGAAGAATTCTCGGCGTCCTACGTCAAAATGAAGACTCAGGAATGGAATGATTTCACCGCGCATTTCTCGCAGTGGGAAAAGGACAACACGCTCGATATCTGAGGGCGGACGGCGTTCAGCGCAGCCAACCCTTGCGCGCGGCAATCGTCGCATACCAGAACAGCGCGGCCCCGACCAAAAGTGCCAACAGGGTGCTTGGGGCCATGCCAAGCACGGATATGGTCTGGATCACTGTCACGACCGTCGCGACCAACGAGAATGCCAAGACCGGCACGGCAACGCGGCGGCGCAGCAGCAACAGGATGCACCCCACCGCGCCGCCAAACACGGCAAAACCAAATGCAAGCGTGGCCCAGAACGGGCGTGCGGCGATGATGAGTTGATAAAGCTCGGGCATCTGCGCCACCGCGTCTGCATTCATCTGCGTGATGAAGTTAAGGCAGCCCATCAGGTTCCAGACCAGACCCAGCCCCGCGATGATCCAAAAACTGAAATGCGGTTTGCCCATAGCGCGTTCTCCATTCGTCGTGACGACATGCCTGAAATCAGCACGATGGCATCGAAAAGTCACCTGTGCAATTTCACTGCTGTGCAAATTAGTTGACTTGCAGGGACGATAGCGGTCGAATTGATGCGAACCGACACCAGTCAGGAGAGTCGCACCATGCCCAAACGTATCGCCATCATCGGGGCCGGACCATCAGGGCTGGCGCAACTGCGCGCGTTTCAATCCGCAAAACAGAACGGCGAGGATATTCCCGAGGTTGTCTGCTTTGAAAAACAGGCCAATTGGGGCGGGCTGTGGAACTACACATGGCGCACGGGCGTGGATCAGTACGGCGAGCCGGTGCATGGGTCGATGTATCGGTATCTGTGGTCGAACGGGCCGAAGGAGGGCCTTGAGTTCGCCGACTACTCCTTTGAGGAACATTTCGGCAAACAGATCGCATCCTACCCTCCGCGTGCCGTGCTGTTTGACTACATTCAGGGTCGCGTCGAGAAGGCGGGTGTGCGTGACTGGATCCGGTTCGAGACAGCCGTGCGCCGGGTGGAGTTCGAGGACGGGATGTTCAGCGTCACGGTCAAGGACCTGCCTGCGGACAACGAATACACCGAAACTTTCGATCACGTGATCTGTGCCTCTGGCCACTTTTCAACGCCGAATGTGCCCGAGTTTCCGGGCTTTGACAGCTTCAAGGGCCGCGTGCTGCACGCCCATGATTTCCGCGACGCGCTTGAATTTAAGGAACAGGATATCCTGATCGTCGGCACCAGCTATTCGGCCGAGGACATTGGGTCGCAATGCTGGAAATACGGGGCCAAGTCGATCACGGTGTCCCACCGCACGGCGGCGATGGGCTATGATTGGCCCGACAACTGGGCCGAGGTGCCGCTGCTGACCCACGTGGATGGCAAGACGGCGCATTTCAAGGATGGCACCAGCCGCGATGTGGACGCGGTGATCCTGTGCACCGGCTATCAACACCACTTCCCCTTCATGGCCGAGGACCTGCGGCTGAAAACCGCCAACCGGCTGGCGACGGCGGACCTGTATAAAGGGGTCGCGTGGGCGCACAATCCGGCGCTGTTCTATCTTGGTATGCAGGACCAGTGGTTCACCTTTAACATGTTTGACGCCCAAGCCTGGTGGGTGCGCGATGCGATCATGGGCAAGATCGCGATGCCGTCGAAGGACGAGATGGAGGCCGACGTCGCGGACCGCGTTGCGCGCGAAGATGCGGGCGAAGATGACTATGACGCGATCTGGTATCAGGGCGACTATATCAAGGAATTGATCGCCGAGACGAACTATCCGTCCTTTGATGTCGAAGGGGCCTGCAAGGCGTTCAAGGCATGGAAAGGCCACAAGAAGCAGGGGATCATGACCTTCCGCGACAACGGCTACGCATCGGTGATGACCGGGACGATGGCGCCCAAACACCACACGCCTTGGGTCGATGCGCTGGATGACAGCCTTGAGGTGTATCTGCAGAATTAGGGTCCAGACCCCTAAGAAGGCGGGGCGACGCGAAGAAAGATGAACGTCTGCTGCAGCGCGCCCTTGTCCTTGATCGAGACGCTGACCTGCGCAGTGTCGGTCGTGAATGTGCGCAAGTCGTAGCTGTCGGGGTGGTTGACCCCTTGGTCCGTCACGCCGTCTGTATCGAGGCATTGCGCCGTCGCGTCAAGCAATTCGGTGAAGGCATCCGTTGCGGCCTGTGCCCGGTAGTCGAAAGGCCAGCGGCAGTTGAGAGCGCGCGCGCCCGTCAGGTCAAGCGACGTAGAGCAAGTGCCAATCGCACCAGATGGCATAGCGATTTCGGAGGAACTGCCGTTTGCAAGCGCCGTCAGATCAGCACAATACGTGTCCGCATGGACGGCAGTAGCGCTGAGCAGTACGGCGAATGCATAACGGATCATCGCTTGACCAACTGTTCGCCCTCGACCAGTTCGAACGGTGTGGGCGGTGTTTTCTTGCTGACCCAGTAGAAGGTGCCTGCCCACTCCATCACGAACCACCCCTCCCAGTCGACATCGCGGGGCCAGATGCTTTGGTATTCGTCTTTTTCCGCATCGATGCGCCATTCCCCGCGCGCCGAGCGTGCGCCGTCCTGTGCATAGATCGTGGTGCCGTCCGCATCGAAATACTGGCGATAGGATGCACCGTCCCATTTGCCGATGGCAGTATTGCCCGACAACAGCGCATCGATTTCATGCGCTTGCAGTTTCACCGATTGGGCGTGGGCGGGCAGGGCGAGGGTCATGAGGCCAATCAGAAAAGCGCGCCGGATCATGAGCGGGGCCGCTCCTTTTTCGGGTCGTAATGGGCAAAGGGGACAATCTCGGCCGGCAGCCGTTTCTGGTGGCCGTCGAGCTTGCCAATCTCGACCTGCGTGCCGATATCCGCGTGGGCCACGTCGATGCGGGCAAGCGCGATGTTCTTGTCGAGCAATGGCGAACGCATGGAGGACGTCACCTCGCCGATTTGCGCGCGCCCGATATGAATGCAATCGCCGTGATCAACCTGCACATTGCTGTCGATATCGAGGCCAACAAGTTTGCGGCTTGGATGTTCCTTGCGCCGGATCAGCGCGTCACGCCCGATGAAATCGTCGGGCTTGGATTTAAGCGGCACGGTAAACCCGATGCCCGCCTCGAACGGGTCGGTCTGGTCGGAAAAGTCATACCCGGCAAAGATCAACCCCGCCTCGATCCGCACCATGTCGAGTGCCTCAAGCCCCATCGGGCGCAGGCCGTGATCCTGACCCGCCGCCCAGATCGCATCGAAAATCTCGGGCGCATCCTTGGGGTGGCACATCACCTCGTATCCCAACTCGCCCGTATAGCCGGTGCGCGAGATGACAAATGGTGTGCCGCTTTCGTTCATCAGCCGTGCGGGCGTAAAGCGGAACCAGCCAAGCTGGTCAAACTCGGGATTGTGCGGCGCGGTCCACACGATTTTGCGCAGCAAGTCGCGGCTCTCGGGGCCTTGCACGGCGACATTGTGCAACTGGTCGGTAGACGAGCGGACCAGCACCTTCAGCCCCAGTTTGTCCGCCTGCTCGCGCAGCCAGTCGCCGCCGTAGTCATTGCCGCCGATCCAGCGGAAGTTGTCTTTGCCCAACCGGAACACGGTGCCGTCATCGATCATGCCGCCATGTTCATAGCACATCGCGGTATAGACCACGCCGCCCACCGCCAGCGTCTTCATGTTGCGGGTGAAGACGTATTGGCACAGCGCCTCGGCGTCCGGTCCCGTAATCTCGAACTTGCGCAGAGGGGACAGGTCCATGATCGCTGCCTTTTGGCGACAGGCCCAGTATTCCTCGATCGGGCCAGCCTCGGCAAAGCAGTTGGCAAGCCAATAGCCGTTATATTCGACAAAGTTGCGGGTGTGCTTGGCAAAGCTGTCGTGAAAGGCGGTTTGTTTGGTCATTTTGGGGTCCGCATCAGGGGTGGGCCGGTAGGCGACGCTGCGTTGAAAGGTCTCGCGCCCGCTATAGGTGCGCACGTGGATGTCGGTGGGGTTCCAGCCGTTGGCCGCCGTGGTGTCGTCCGGGCAGGCGGATGAGACGCAGACGATGTCCGTGAGCGCGCGCAACAGGACGTAGTCGCCGGGCCGCGACCACGGTTCGTCCGAGTACATCGCCCCGTGTTCGTCGAGATAGGTGTTGAAAAAGAAGTTGATCGCCATCCAGCCGGGGCGGCCTGTGACGTTGAATTTCGACAGGGCGGTGTTGAAATTCTCCGAGCAATTGAGGTGGCCGGGATAACCGATGTCGTCATAATATTTGGCCGAACAGGCCAGCGCAAAGGCGTCATGACGCCCGCAGGTGTCTTGCACCACCTCGACCAGCGGCAGCATTTCCTGATCGTAATATTTCGCGTGCAGCCCCGGCATGGGATAGGCGTGACCCATCAGCGTGCGGGTGGTTGTCACATCCAGCGCGTGTTCAATCCCCTTGTCGAGTTTGCGCGCCGAGAAGCATTCGAAATCCGTACACTGGCGGCCATCCACGTCGATGATCTGGATGTAGTCGCCCGCTTTGACGAAAAACGCCTCGGCTGTTTGCGTGTGGACGCGGATGTCGGCCACAGGGTCGGCCAGCGGGTCGGGCAATTCGAACTTGACGTGGCTTTTGATCGTGGCCCGCTTGATCATCACGGTCAGCGGGGTGACGGTGTTCTGCGCCTCGAAATCCATGGCCCCGCCGGGGGCGGCAATGATCAGCGCGCCGTCACGCACAACGCGCATTGCCTGTTCTGCGCCAGCCCGCGTGGCACCATCAAACAGACGCACGGCAAGGGCCGCCGCGATATCCACCTTGCGCGCTTCAAGGCCCATGCGCAGCCCACGCAATGACCGGTCGTCGCCGTCAAGCAAGGCGCGCAATCCATCTGCGGGCGCGTCGGCGGGTTGATCGAGCAGGCCTTGATCCGCCCGCCCCTGCGCGTCAGCCCCGATCACCTCGCAGACCTGCCCGCCCTCGTCATTGATGATCGTCACCTGATCACCCGCTTCGACCGGAACAAGAACCGCGCCGCCCCCTTGCACCACATAGCGTTCGGTGCCGCGCGGCATCGAAAACTGCGCAGGTTCGACGATCCGGCTGGGACGCGGCGGGCCGGGCCGGACGTTTGGATAGGGGGAGTCGAGCATTTTGGCCTCCGAACGCCGCACGAATTTGCACTAGCGGAATAAAAATTTAACTGTGAGAATACTCGGGACGCACATCCGCTGCAAACAAAAGGGGCATTGCCGCGTGAGAAAATCAATCCTTTCTGCACGGCCGGGTCCGTGGGGGCACTGACCCTCGGGCTGATCGCGGCCCTGTGCTGGGGCGTGCATGACACGCTGGTGCGCTACATTTCGCAGCGGGTGGGCGTGTTTCAATCCCTTTTTCCCGTTCTTGTAAGTGGATGCGTTGCGACTGGGTGTCTCGCGCTCGCTCTTGGATTGGGCGGCCTTGACGGACACGCGGGCGTATATGCAGCGGTGTCAGGCGTCCTGTTTGGGTTGACCGGGCTGGCGTTCTACCGCGCGCTGGCCATCGGACCGGTGCGGGTGGTCGCACCGATTGTCGCCGCCTTTCCCATCCTGTCGGTGGGGTGGGCGGTCGTGAACGGGCAGGACGTCACGGTGTTGCAGTGGATTGCGGTGCTGGTCGTGGTAGCGGGGTGCGGGTTCGTCGCAGCAACATCTAAAGACGGGGATGGCGCTGGCGCGCAGCCTGCCGCCATTCTGTGGTCGGTGGCGGCGGCCATTGGCTTTGCCGTGTCCTTCGCCTTGGGTCAACTGTCGGTCGAGGGCGGGGCCGAGATGACCGCAATCGCGGTGGCGCGCATAGGCGCTGTGGCGATTGTCGGGGTGCTGGCGTTGACATGGCGTCAGCCCGTGATGCCACCCATCTCGGCCTTGCCGGTCCTTATGGTGATGGGGGCGCTGGATGCCATTGCCATCGGGGCGGTGATGCTGGCCGGATCATACGCCTATCCCGCCTTCGCCTCGGTCGCGGCCTCGACGTTCGGGGTGCTGACGATCATCCTGGCCGCGGTGTTCCTGCGCGAAGCCGTGGCGCGCATTCAGTGGATCGGGATCGCAGTGGTGTTCGCCGCCATCGGCTATCTGGCGGTCTGACGGCCCGCATAGGTCAGGACCTGAATGCTTTTGCGCGACCGCATCTGGGACGGGGTGACGCCGTATTCCGCCTTCACCGCCTTGGCCAGGGTCGTGCATGACCCAAAACCGCAGGCAATGGCGACGTCGATCATCGGCAGCAGGGATTCTTCGATCATCGTGCGCGCTCGTTTGACGCGCAGCCGCTTGTAGAACCGGGCGGGCGTGTCGTTGAAGGTCTTGCGAAATACGCGCTCCATATGCCGTGTCGAAAAGCCGACATGCGCAGTGATTTCGTTCATCGACATCGGCTCGTTCACGGTGTCTTCCATTAGGCGGATCACGTCCGTCAGACGGGCGTCGAACAGCCCCTCATTGTCCGCCATACATCTGGGTTGCTCGGCGTCGCTCTTGCGGATGGTCTGCAACAGCAGATGATTGCCCAGTTCCGCGACCTGCACGCTGGTGAGATAGGGCGCGACAAGACCCACCATCAACTCCAGTGTTGCCCCTGCGCCGGCGGCCGTGATGATTCCGTCCGAATTCTCGCTGAGATGGGTGGTGAGTTTGGGGTAATAGCCGGTCTCCGACAGTTTGGTGATATCGCGCCAGTGTGTGGTCACACGCCCGCTCGGTGCCTTTGTCACGGTGATATAGGCCGTTGCGGCATCCGACAGCAGTACCACGGTGCGTGCCCTGCGCTGCATGGCGCGCGCGCGCGGCAGCCATGTGCCCGTGGCCGCCCCTTTCCCGCCCACGACAATCATCGTATCCGCAAGCCGGTGATCGGAAATCGCAGGTTCGGCGCGCACAAGCGTGCCCTGATCGCTCGCGATAATCCCAGGCGCGTTCGTACTGAAGCGCCACGAAAACAAATCCCGCGCCAGCAGTGTGTTCGCAGTGGCGAGCACGTGGGTGACCGAGGTCAGCTCGAGCCCGCTGAACCCCTTGGCCACATGGATTTCGATCATCCGGGACTGCACATTGCTGTCGATCTGTGCGGCAACGTCAAATCGGGTGTCTGGCTTGCCCATGTCAAGCCATCCATCCGGCAGCGACCTGGCGCTGATGGGCCACGATTGCGTTGCGCATCAGGATCGCGACCGTAACCGGGCCGACTCCCCCTGGCACAGGCGTGATCCAGCCCGCAATCGCGCCAACCGCATCGGTATCCACATCTCCGACAATGCGGGGCGTGCCGTCCGGACCGTCGATCTGGTTGATCCCGATATCGATCACCGCAGCCCCCGGTTTGATCATGTCCGGCTCCAGAAAGTGTGCAATGCCGACGGCCACAACAACCACATCTGCCCGGCGCGAATGCATCGCGACCGAGCGCGTCATGTGATGGCACACCGTCACGGTTGCCCCTTCGGCCATCAGCATCATGGCAGCAGGTTTGCCCACGATTTCCGAATGCCCGATCATCACAACTTCGAGCCCTTTGAGGTCAACGCCGGTTTCCTTGATCAACTCGACACTGGCTGTGGCTGTGCAGGGGGCAAGGGCAACGTCGGAATAGACGATGTTCCCGATCGAGGCGGGGTTCATGCCCTCGACATCCTTGAGTGGGTGGATGGCCGACTGCAGCGACCGCAAATTGATGTGATCGGGTACGGGGCGCTGCAGGATGATGCCCAGAACGCGGCGATCATCATTCATCGCCTGAATGCGGGCCTTGGCCTCGTCCTGGGTTATGTCGCCCGGCCAGAACCGGGTTTCAAACGGCAGATTGGCCCGCGCCGCCCCGCGTTCCTGATTGCGCACATAGACTTCGATCTCGGGCACGTCACCGATTGAGACCGAGACGAGGCAGCCCATCGGACCGGTTTTTTCGATAAACGACCGGCATTCGTCGAGGATGCGCCCGGCTACACGGCGCCCGTCGATA
This sequence comes from uncultured Tateyamaria sp., assembly GCF_947494755.1. Lineage (GTDB taxonomy): Bacteria > Pseudomonadota > Alphaproteobacteria > Rhodobacterales > Rhodobacteraceae > Tateyamaria. The sequence continues at coordinate 617 of NZ_CANLVZ010000024.1, read as the reverse complement.
TGGTTGTGGTTTTGAGTGCTGTCTTTCACTTGCGGTACTGTGCTTTGAAGGCTGTATGTGTCAGTGCGACCGTTACAAGTTATTTCATAAAGTGCAACTTTTTTTCCTAAGAGTGTGTGGGGTGCTTTGTTTGATGGATTGAAATTCGTGAGTCTGCTGCTTTCAAGTTAGGTGACATGTGCTGCGGTCGCAAAACATGGCAGGCGGGCTCTCAGACCAGAAATCTAAACGGCAGCAAAGTTCGCAGACTGTGAGTTCGAACTTTGCTTTGTATGGCGTCTGCAGCGAACTGCCGGTTTGACGGGCCGCACCGCAGCATCGTGCAAGCTGGTCCAAGGTCTGGTAAGGGCCGTTCACGACGGACAAGTGACTTGTGTCTGGGCGGATGCTGCGCTGCCTTCGATATCTGTTCTGGTCTCATCTGGTCGAACTTCTTTGCAGGTTTTACTTGATTAAATCTGTTGCTGGGTTGTTAGCTAGCAACTGGAGGCGGTGTTCTGTTTAAAAAGGTAACAATTTTCACGACAGCTCTGTCAGTCTGGTAATCCCCCCGAAATTTAATGGTGTTCAGAAGTAGAATTTTCTCGGCAAGATATCTGAGGAGATTTTTGATGAAG
>NZ_CANLVZ010000023.1 GCF_947494755.1 uncultured Tateyamaria sp. | reverse complement strand
TCTTGCCGTGGTCAACGTGACCAATCGTGCCGATGTTAACGTGCGGTTTGGTACGTTCAAACTTTGCCTTTGCCATGTGTTCAGATGCCCTTCAGCTGACTGCGGGCCTACATGGCCCGGGATTTGATATCGCCGGGCATGTATTGCGGATTGGGCAGGAAATCAAGCGCCGCTGGCAGTCCCCGTGACCGGACCGTAAAGCTGGTTGCGCACCGACTCGGCAAAGCCATCGACGGTCTGGCGATAGTCGCTTTCGGGCGACGGGCTGGTTGCGGCACCGATCACGCCCGGCACGCGCACAAATTCCGAGAACCCGGTGATTTGGGTGGGGGCGATCAACACGTCCCCGGTGGCCGCATCACGCACGCTCAGCACGGCTGTCATCCGGCTGTTGCCCCCAAACGCCGCGGCAGAGCCACGCGAGGTCAGTTGTACGCTGGTCAGCTGGATCAGCAGGTCTGCGGTTTGGGGTCCCGGACGGGCCAGAGACGCCTCAAGTGCTGCCTTCACGTCGGCGGCAACCTGCGCCGGTGGGACGGCGATTTCGCGCCCAGTGACACCGGTGAACGAGGCTACATCAACCGTTACGTCGCGCACCACAAAAGTCTGCGGCGTCCCATCCTGCAGCATCGGCTGCGTACAGGCCGCCACCATGATAAGGACCAGCATCAGGCTCAGACGGCGGATATTCTCTAGCATAGGGGCGGACCTTTTCTGGGGCATGTTGTGAACAAGGATCGTCCCAGCTTAGTTGACCACCGCCGGTTCAGGAAGGGGTCGTGTGAGCGTACCGATAACAGTCCCGTCAACTGGGTCGGGCACGAACCACCCCTCTTCGGCCTGTTGTTTCACAAGGTAGCGCTCAACCGCCTTGGCGGCATTCTGGCTGAGTTGGTCAAGCTGCTCCTGCGCGTTCAGCGTGAACCCCGACCCGATGACCGACCCGGCCCCGAAGGTCTCAAGCACGGTGATCTGCTTGGGTTCATCGTTCAACTTGGCACCTGCCGCGTCATCCCAGACAGTGACATTCAGGATCAGCGCCGACTTTGGTGCCAGCACCAGCGGCACACCCGGTTGGGCCAAAACATAGCCTTCGACCGAGATGCCGAAATGGTAGCGGCTGGCACCCTGATAGCGCCCGAAGCGCTGCGCCATCGCCGCCTTGACGGTTTCGACCAGTTGCTCTTCGCTTGCGTCCCGGCTGAGCGGGCCCTTGGTCGCTTTGCTGGCCACCACGATATTGTGCTCAAGCCGGAAATCCCCGAGGGGCACGGGGGCCTCTTCCAGATCAGCGGCACCGCCACAGGCCCCAAGCAATCCAAGCAGCACAAGGCCGAACATCAGTCGCATCATTCTTGCGCACTCCACAACTCATTCCTGCCCGCAGCGTTACCGCAGGTGTGGCACCGGTGCAATTGCCCGCACCGACCCTCGGCATATATGTGACATAGCCGAGGAGCTTGCCTTCATGCCCGATACCGCCTTACCCAAGCGTCTGCCCGTGCGTGTTTCGCTCGTCAACGAAGAGTGGGGGGTGTTCAAAAGTCTGCAAATGGCGCGCAGCAATGTGTTGCGGATCATCCCCGAGGTCGCAACATCCCAACCCATCGTGTCAGGCAAGACCGGCAAGCGCTGGCACATGATTATGGACCCCGGCGCGATCCGCGCAATGCTGCTGGACCGGCTGGACCAATATCCCAAATCCATCGTCACGAAGAACCTGCTCAGACCCGCGATTGGCGAGTCGCTGTTCATCGCCGAGGGCGCGCATTGGCGCTGGCAACGACGCACGGCGGCCCCTGTGTTCACCCACCGCAACATGATGAACCTGTCGCCGATCATGACATCTGCTGCCGCACGCTGTGGGGATCGGATCGCCGCCGCAGGCCCGCGGGCCGTCAACCTGCTGGATGAGATGGTCACCACCACATTCGATGTGATCGCGGATGTCACCTTTTCGGGGGGCGACACGTTCGATCGCGATACCGTCCACAACGCGATTGAGGATTACATCTCGGAGGCTGGCAAGATTTCCCTGTTCGACGTCTTGGGTGCCCCCGATTGGGTGCCTCGCCCGGGCCGGATCATGTCGGGCAAGGCGATGCGCGACATGAAATCTGTTGCTGACAAGGCAATCGATGCGCGCGTGCAACGTGGCCCCGCGGGTGTACCAGACCTGCTCGATCTCTTGTTGCAGGGCGAGGACCCCAAGTCGGGGCGCAAAATGAACACCGCAGAACTGCGCGACAACCTGTTGACCTTTATCGTGGCAGGGCACGAGACCACCGCGTTGACGCTGGCGTGGTCGATGTACCTGTGCGCCTTCGATCCCGACGTGCAAGAGCGCGCCCGCACAGAGGCGCAATCCGTTCTGCAAGGCCGCGCGGCGACGGGGGACGATGTCGCCAGCCTACCTTTCATCCGCCAGATCATTGACGAGGCGCTACGCCTTTATCCGCCCGCCGGGATCGTGTCGCGCACCGCCATGGCACGTGATGTTCTGTGCGGCCACGAAATCCGACCCGGCGACACCTGCATGATTCCGATCTATGCGCTGCAACGCTCCAAACTGTTGTGGGACGACCCGGATGCGTTTCTTCCCAACAGGTTCGCGGATCGCAAATCCGTGGATCGCTATGCCTATCTGCCTTTTGGAGATGGGCCGCGCATCTGCATCGGGGCGTCCTTTGCGCTGCAAGAGGCGGTGATCATCTTGGCCACACTCCTAAGCCGGTTCAAATTCACACCGGTCGAGGGGCGCGACCCGGATCCAGTGATGATCCTGACGCTGCGCCCACAAGGTGGCGTGTGGCTGACGGCTGAACCTGCCTAGGTGCAGATCTTTTTCAGCGCCGCCCATTCCGCATCATCAAGAATCGGGGTCGTCACGCCCTGGTCACGGGCAAAGGCGCGTGCAGCGGCGGCCCGGTCCACAAGCTCTGGATGCGTGGACAGGTATTCGGGCAAATCGGGCGTGAGACGCTCCAGTTCGGACAGGCTGTCAAAGAAGGTTGCAAAGGCCGTCGCATCCGCCCCCGCCGCGTTCAGCATTTCCAGCGCAAAAACGTCCGCCTCGGCCTCGGCCTCGCGCGTGTAAGACGCGGTGAGCGTATATTCGGCCACGACGACCACCGCAGAGCCGCCCGCGAAATCCCCGAGGATCAACGACAAAAGCCCCGCAGATCCGGCGGCACGCAACGCGTTGCGCGTGGTGTCGCGCGCCTCCACATGGCCGATCTCGTGGGCGAGGACACCGGCCACCTCATCCGGTGTCTTGGCCCGCTCGATCAGGCCGCGCATCAGCACGATCTGGCCACCGGGCGCGGCAAAGGCGTTCACCATCTTGTGGTCGAACACATTGACATTGAGATCGTATTGCAGATCGGCCGCATCGGTGAGCCGGGCAATCATCGCATCAAGCGCGGCGCGCCCCTTGGAGCCGGTGCAGGTCAACCCCTGATCGCCGCGCCCGCCCATAAAGCGTTCCATCTGCTTCACCACGGCCTTGCCATAGGCAACCTCACGTTCGACCGGGATGAATCGGGCCAGCGTGTTGGCCATGGCAGGCAGGATGACAAAGATCATCAGCACCAGGGCCCCAACTGCAAGGCCAGCGCGTTTGGCAATCCGGCCTGTCGTACCCTTGGGGACGTCGACCCGCCCGATATCCGGACACAGGCGGCGCAGGATCGACACCATATCAGGGTCATCCACCGTCAGACGCGCCGTCACGATCAACGCACTGTCAAGCGCCGCATCCGCCTTGAGGGACAATACAAGCTGGTCCTGTCGCGCATGATCCGACAGGGCACGGATCGCGACCAGGGGCCAGTATTGCGAGCCCATAGGCAGTTCGGGATGGCTGAGCTTGAGTGTGTCTGCGGCGGTATCGACCGACAAATCGACACTCAGCCGCTGGCCGGACTCTCCGTCAAAGAACCGGCCAACGGACTGCATCAGATCGCGCCACCCACATCGAGCGCGTCCGCAAACCCTTCGGCGTCGGCCCCCGTGTCAGCCGCGCGCTGGTGAATGGTGTCGAGATGGACGGCATTCAAAACCGTCATGCTTTCGACCGCGTATTTGATCATTGGCTGCGTGATCATCACAAGGGACAAACCACCCGCGATCAGGAACGCAAGTGCATAGGGAATGGCCAGACCCACGAACAAGGCAGGTGACGCCGTACCGGCCATGATCGCGCTCGACATCGAGGCGACGATCCCCGCGATGATGCCAAAGATCACGGCCATCAGCAGACCGATCACAATCGTGCCGACCACGAAAATCTTGATGACTGCACCTGTTTCAAGGTGCGCGTCAAACATCACTCGCTCGTCCAGCACCTTGTTTCGGGTCAGATAGTTGAAGGCATAGACGCGGTAGTAGATCAGCCCGATCAGCAGCCAGATATAGCCAATGACCGCCGCCACACCCGCAATCCCGACCCCTTCGGTGACGATGGCGAAAACCACACCTGCAATGATGATCCCAAGCCCGATAAAGACATGCTTCATGCCTGCATAAAGGTCCTGCCAGCGCCCCATCTGCTCGAAACGAGCGTCGCCGTACCAACTGCGGTCAGCCATGTACTTTTCCAGACGAAACGTCGCGAGCGGGTTTAGAAGGCCCAGAGTAATGATGGTCAGAAAGATGTAACCCAAGGCGCGAAAAGCATAGCCCCACGCCCCTTTTTCCATACCGAACCGGATACCGCGCCAGCGCGTGCGCGCCATCTTGTAGCGCCGCGCGCGGTACTGCGCGAACAACATCAGCGGTAGCACCGCAAGGATCGAAAGGTTGATCGCCACCGCTTGGGCCGCAATCGCCGCCTGGGAGTCGTCTTCGGGAATGATACTGATCCCGATGAAGGCCAGCAGCAACTGGAACAGCCCCAGATAGATCGCAAGGATCACAATGGCGACGAGGAACCCAAGGAATTTCTCAAGCCCGGTGCCCGAGTATTCGAAACTGTCACCATCCCCGCTGGTGGCGGACCAGATGTATTTTCGGATGCGCGTCTTGGCCCAGAACCGGTAAATGCCGAGGGTCAAGATCGTCAGAATTGCCGTTTTGAAATACAACCCGAACAACGGCTTACCGGTCCCGAAATATCTGCCCTGTATTTGCGAACTCATAGTGCCCCACTCCTGCCTGCTTCTTGTTGTGCTCGTTGATATCAATCCCCGGTGAACCGGTTGTCACGGGGGAACCCGCGCGGTGCCATGCGCCCTGCCCCTGCCCGTTTGCCCCGCCATTCGGCCAGATCGGTTTCCGTGCGGGTCCGCCCCGCCGGGTCCAGCCAGCTTAGCCCATCGGCCAGCGTGAACACGGTCGCGTCCGACAACCCGCCGTCCTTGTATTTTTGCAAGCGCACGCCTTTACCTTTGACCATCTCGGGCAGTTCTTCGAGATCAAAGACCAGCACTTTGCGATTCTGCCCCACCACGGCCACGCTATCGCCGTCGGCAGGTGTGCACACCGCGACCGCCGTATCGCCGCGCACCGTCAGCACCTGCTTGCCGCTGCGAGTCTGCGCGATCACCTCGTCCTCAGGCACCACGAAACCATCCCCCGCCGTCGAAGCGACCAGAAGTTTGCGGCCCGGTTTGTGGGTCATGATCGAATGGATCTGCGCCTCATTCGGCAGGTCAACCATCAGGCGCAACGGCTCGCCCATGCCCCGCCCGCCGGGCAGGTTTGAAGCCGACAGCGTGTAAAACCGCCCGTTCGATCCGACCACGACCAGCCGGTCGGTGGTTTCGGCATGAAAGATGAAACGCGGCCCGTCGCCGTCCTTGAATTTCAACTCACGGGTCAGGTCGATATGGCCGGTCATCGCCCTGATCCAACCCATTTCGCTGCAGACGACGGTGATGGGCTCACGGTCGATCATCGCCTCAAGCGGCACATCCTCGACCGTGCCAGCCTCTGCAAAGGTGGTGCGGCGCGCGCCGCCATGCCAGTCCTTGCCGAACTGCTTTTTGGTCAGCTTCAGCTGATCCGTGATCGCGGCCCATTGAACGGTTTCGCTTTCCAGCAAGTCTTCAAGGCCCGCACGCTCTTCCATTAAGGCGGCCTGCTCGCGCAGCAACTCGACCTCTTCCAGACGACGCAACGACCGCAGGCGCATGTTTAGGATCGCTTCGGCCTGCACATCGCTTAGCTCGCCCTCACCCGGACCAGGGCCGACATAGTCCGCCTCGGTCATGGCGCGGGGATGGTCCTTGCTCCAATCCTCGCGCATCAGCGCGGCCTTAGGATCCTCGTCATAGCGGATGATATCGATCACCCGGTCGAGGTTCAGGAAGGCAACAATCAATCCCTCAAGCACCTCAAGGCGGTGGTCGATCTTTTCCATGCGGTGCTGGCTGCGGCGGATCAGCACCTCGCGGCGGAAATCGAGGAAGGCGCGCAGCACCTCCTTCATCGAACAGACCTTGGGCGTGACCCCGTCGATCAGCACGTTGAGGTTCAGCGAAAAGCGCACCTCAAGGTCGGAATTGCGATAAAGCATCCCCATCAGCACGTCCGGGTCGACATTCTTGGACCGCGGTTCGAGGATCAGGCGGATGTCATCGGCGGACTCATCGCGCACATCGCCAAGGATCGGGACTTTCTTGGTCTGGATGACCTCGGCCAGTTTCTCGATCAGCTTGGACTTTTGGACCTGATAGGGGATTTCGGTGACAACGATCTGCCATTGACCACGGCCCAGATCCTCGACCTCGTAGCGACAGCGCAGTCGGAAACCGCCCTTGCCGGTGCGGTAGGCCTGCGCGATCTGGTCGGCGGGTTCGACGATGATGCCACCGGTCGGAAAATCGGGACCGGGCACGAAGTTCAGCAGCGTGTCATCGCGCGCGTCCGGCGTCTTGATCAGATGCAGGCAGGCATCGCACAGCTCGGCGATGTTATGAGGCGGGATGTTGGTGGCCATGCCCACGGCAATCCCGCTCGAACCATTGGCAAGCAGATTGGGAAATTGCGCGGGCAGTACGGCAGGTTCGGTCAGGGTGCCGTCATAGTTCTCGCGAAAATCGACCGCGTTCTCGTTCAGCCCGTCCAGCAGCGCCTCGGCCACTGCTGTCATGCGCGCCTCGGTATAGCGCGAGGCAGCCGGGTTGTCGCCGTCGATATTGCCGAAATTGCCCTGCCCGTCTACGAGCGGATAGCGCACGTTGAAATCCTGCGCGAGACGCGCCATCGCGTCATAGATCGCCGCATCCCCATGGGGGTGATAGTTGCCCATCACATCGCCCGAAATCTTGGCCGATTTGCGGAAACCGCCATTCGAGGCAAGGCGCAATTCCCGCATCGCGAACAGGATGCGCCGGTGAACCGGTTTCAGCCCGTCGCGGGCATCGGGCAGTGCGCGGTGCATGATAGTAGATAATGCATATGTCAGATACCGCTCGCCCAACGCGCGGCGGAGGGGCTCGGATAGGTCCATGTTGGGGGGATTTCCGGTTTCTGACATAGATGGTGTGTAGCCGCCCACATGACGCGGAACAAGCATTGAAGCGGCCCAAACAAAAATCGGGAACCTTTGGAATGCGCATCGCGTTGCACTGACACAACAAAATGCAGTTGGGGGGAAACAGCAGTCCCTTTTACCACTGGCGGGAATCGCCCGCTCTGTTATCGACGTAGTGTGCTACACTGCTGCAAGGTGGCACCAAGAAAGTTTAGTTTGGGGGGACTCGCACGATGGGCAAGTTCATTATTATCAGTTTTGTGTTCATGGGATGGGCCTTTTACGAGATGAGCGGCGGGGCCGACTTTGACCCGATTGAGACGCGTCAGGCACGGATTGAGTTGCCCGCACCCGTGGTCGAGGAAACGCTTGAGCCAGTGCGCGTTGCGGCGGCCCCTGCGGCGACCGAAAACGTGACCCGCGTGTCTCTGAACCTGACATCGGTTGATGATGTGGCACGTCCTGAGCCTGCCGTTGGCAATGCCGAAGTGATCCAAGCCGTTGTCGAGACATCTGCGGACGCGATCAGCGACGAGACCCCGACAATCGTTTTGCCAAGCCTTGTCGGCAATGCAATCTCGATCACACCCGTCGATTTCGACCGCGACGAGACACCTGTCACAGCCGACGTCGATGTGCGCGCTGTCACCGGTAGTCGCGTCAACGTACGCGGTGGCCCCGGAACGGACTTCTCGGTGGTCAACAGCCTTGTGCGCGGCGATGAAGTCGAAATCCTGCAAGATCCCGGCAACGGTTGGGTGCAGTTGCGTCCTATCAATGGCGGCCAGGTGGGCTGGATGGCGGATTTCCTGCTGAGCGAAGGCTGATTGCATCCACGCAGCTCTAGGCTATGACTGCGCCCGTTGATATGACGAGGGCGCAGCGATGTCACAGAAATCCATTCTCATTACGGGCTGTTCATCCGGCATCGGATATGCGGCAGCCACTGGTTTGCGCGATGCAGGCTGGCGGGTGTTCGCGTCCTGTCGCAAGGCCGAAGATTGCGCGCGGCTAAAGAGCGAAGGTTTTGACAGCCCGCTGATAGATTATGCCGACACGGCTTCGATCACCGCCGGTCTCGGCGAGGTGCTGGAACAAACCGGCGGCACGCTGGATGCACTGTTCAACAATGGCGCATTCGGCACGCCCGGCGCGGTTGAGGATTTGCCCACAGACGCCTTGCGCGCCATTTTCGAGGCCAACTTTTTTGGCTGGCACGAGCTGACCCGTGCAGTCATCCCTATCATGCGGGCGCAGGGGCACGGGCGGATCGTTCAATGCTCCTCTGTTCTGGGCTTTGTCACGCTGCCGTGGCGTGGGGCCTATAATGCGACCAAATTCGCGCTTGAGGGGCTGACGGACACATTGCGGGTCGAAATGCGCGACACGCCGATCCACGTGATTCTTATCGAACCCGGCCCTGTCACAAGCAAGATCCGGGCCAATTCGATCCCCCATTTCGAGCGCTGGATTGATTGGAAAGGATCGGTGCGCGTCGAACATTACCGCGCCAAACTGCGCAAGCGGCTTTATGAAGACAGCGGACCAGACACCTTTGAGCTGCCCCCCGGAGCGGTTGTGAAAAAGCTGCGGCACGCCATAGAGTCGCCGCGCCCCCGAGCCCGCTACTTTGTCACGACACCAACCTATGTCATGGCGGCGTTGCGGCGCGTGCTGCCCACGCGGGCGCTCGATTGGGTGCTTTCGCGAGCGTAACCTGATCCCATTGTCGCTTTTTGCGCGCCGGCTGCTATGTCCAGTTGCGACTGTAATCAAAAGGACCACCCAAGATGGCCCAAGACCCCTTGTTCATTCTCATCCTTCTGGCCTGCCTCGCCGTCGTCGTCGTGCTGATGCTGGGCCTTGGCGGGTTCGCCAAAGGGTCGGGTTGGGCCAAAGACAACTCGAACAAGTTGATGCGCTACCGGATTGCGGCACAATTTGTGGCCGTGCTGCTGATCCTGGCCTATGTGGCCCTGAAACAAACCGGAGGATGAGCGGATGGTCGTTCTGAACAAGATTTACACGAAGACCGGCGATGCAGGAGAAACCGCACTTGGGAATGGCGCGCGCGTGGCCAAACACGCGATGCGGGTCACGGCCTATGGTACCTCGGACGAGCTGAACTGCTTTGTCGGTGTGGCGCGCCTCGAGGCGACAGGGGATGTGGATGCAGCCCTCAGTCGAATCCAGAATGACCTGTTCGATCTGGGCGCGGACCTGTGCCGCCCCGACATGGAAAAGGACGCCGAGTCCGAATACCCGCCGCTGCGGATGACAGATGCGCAGGTGACCCGGCTCGAGGCCGAAATCGATGCGATGAATGACGCGCTTGAACCATTGCGCAGCTTTATCCTGCCCGGCGGGTCGGCGTTGTCCGCACATCTGCATGTCTGCCGCACGGTTGCGCGCCGGTCTGAACGGCTGGCCGTGGAACTTGCGACGATGGAAGCGGTCAATTCAGCGGCCGTCAAATACCTGAACCGGCTGAGTGACTGGTTTTTTGTTGCGGCAAGGATTGCGAATGACGGTGGCAAAGCGGATGTGCTTTGGGTTCCGGGGGCGAACCGAACCTGAACCGTCCAGTATCCTGCGGAAATCTTGCGGTATCTTGCTAAAACCTTGCGTCTTGGCACGTTTCGGGCAGTTTTAACCACCGACGCGGCGTCGTTGTGGTGTGACGTGACGATTTTGTCCTGTTTCCGTAACCGCGGGTTAGGTAAACCATGCAGGACCCACTATCTCGGTTAGCGAAGTTGAGTCGTAAATTTTTTGACCGGTCCCTGACGGGTTGCAAATATGAAGAGAGGAACGCTCATGAAGGTGCTTGTGCCTGTCAAACGCGTGATCGATTACAACGTGAAGGTGCGCGTTAAAGCGGACGGTTCCGGTGTTGATCTCGCCAATGTGAAAATGTCGATGAACCCGTTTGACGAAATCGCCGTCGAACAGGCAATCCGCCTCAAAGAGGCCGGTCAGGCCGAGGAAATCATCGCAGTCTCCGTCGGTGTAAAACAGGCGCAGGAAACCTTGCGCACCGCACTCGCCATGGGCGCAGACCGCGCCATTCTGGTGATTGCAGCCGATGACGTGCATACCGACATCGAACCGCTGGCCGTCGCCAAGATCCTAAAAGGGGTCATCGACGAAGAACAGCCGGGCCTCGTGCTATGCGGCAAACAGGCCATCGACAACGACATGAACGCCACGGGTCAGATGCTGGCCGCCCTCATGGGGTGGAGCCAGGCCACCTTCGCCTCTGAAGTTGAGATCGCTGGTGACAAGGCCAAAGTTACACGGGAAGTCGATGGCGGTTTGCAGACCATCGAGGTCAATATGCCCACCGTCGTGACGGTTGACCTGCGCCTGAACGAGCCGCGTTATGCGTCGCTGCCCAACATCATGAAAGCCAAGAAAAAGCCGCTGGATGAAAAGACAGCTGCCGATTACGGCGTCGATGTCGCACCTCGTCTTGAAGTCGTGAAAACAACTGAGCCAGAGGCACGCGCCGCCGGGATCAAGGTAAGCTCTGTCGAAGAGCTTGTAGCGAAACTTAAAGAAGCGGGGGCTGTGTAATGGCTGTACTTCTTCTGGCAGAAATCAATGACGGCGAACTGGCCATGGACGCCACAGCCAAGGCTGTGACCGCATGCGCCGCACTGGGTGACGTGGTCGTGCTGGCCGCGGGTGCCACCTGTGCCTCCGCCGCCGCCGAAGCTGCGACAATCACCGGTGTCTCCAAGGTGCTGTGTGCCGAGGATGCGCTCTATGGCAAACGTCTGGCGGAGCCGGTTGCAGATCTGATCGTCTCGCTTGCGGGTGATTACGAGCACATCGTCGCTCCTGCGACCACCGACGCCAAGAACGTGATGCCTCGCGTGGCCGCGCTGCTCGACGCGATGGTGATTTCGGACGCAACGGCTGTGATCGACGCCAACACGTTCGAACGCCCCATCTATGCGGGCAATGCGATCCAGACGGTAAAGTCAGGCGATGGCAAGAAGGTCATCACCTTCCGCACGTCCACCTTTGACGCAGCCGAAACCGGCGGGTCAGCATCGGTCGAAAACATCGGTACGGCGGCGGATCCCGGTCTGTCATCCTGGGTCGAAGACAAGGTCGCCGCCTCGGATCGTCCCGAACTGACATCGGCCGGTGTGGTCGTATCAGGTGGGCGCGGCGTCGGGTCTGAAGACGACTTTGCGCTGATCGAAAAGCTGGCGGACAAGCTGGGCGCAGCCGTAGGCGCCTCGCGCGCCGCGGTCGACTCGGGCTATGCCCCCAACGACTGGCAAGTCGGCCAGACGGGCAAGGTTGTGGCCCCCGACTTGTACGTCGCGGTCGGCATTTCCGGTGCGATCCAGCACCTTGCCGGCATGAAAGACAGCAAAGTCATCGTCGCCATCAACAAAGACGAAGAAGCGCCGATCTTCCAGGTGGCCGATTACGGGCTGGTCGCAGACCTGTTCGACGCCGTGCCGGACCTGATCGAAAAGCTCTGATCGCGCTACACGCAATTGAAAAGGCCCGCATGCACGTCGCATGCGGGCCTTTTTCATTTCAGGTCATAGACTTGAGCAAAGGGGCCAGCGTATCCGCGATATCACGGTGCATCTGCGGGCCCAGCATCATCTTTGCGGCCGGGGCCTCCAGTTCCGAAAACACCATGCCATCAGTGTGCGCCTCAGCATCCTTTGAGGCGGTTACGACCTCGGCATACTTGGTCGCCAGCGGGATTACCGCATCAATCATGTCGCGCGTGACAAAGGCCGGGTCCGCGTCGATATCGGTGCCAATCTCTTCGGGCGTATGCGTGCTGGCCCACAGCAGGATCGTTTTGCCCGTGATCTGGCTAAGGACAAGGCGCATCCGCGCTGTCCACGCCGCGCGCAATTCATCCAGCACCGCCTCGAACCGGTCGGGTGACACAAGGTTCAGGCGTTGCAGCATGTGGTTGGTAAAGTTGAATTCGGCAAAGTCCACGTCCCGATAAATCGCGCGCAGCAAGGCGGATGCCTCGACAAAGCGGTCGTTGCGGCGCGGATGCACCCGGTAGAACCTGTTGGACATGTTGCGCGGGCTGGTGATCTGGATCACGGTCGCGCGCGCCTGTACCGCCATTTCGCGCACCACAGGATCGCCTGCGATCACATCCAGCCCCCCATTGAGGCTGCCGAAATTCACGCATGTGAGCCCGGTCTGGGCCTCGACAATGTCAGGAAAGGGCGTCGGGATGAACTTACCATACGTGGTCGTCCCTCCCAAAAACGCGACAAACGGTTTGTTCAAGGACCGCCTCGGCCCCCGAAACAGGACTTTGGAATTGCCATAACGGCACGGCAAGTAATCCAAGCCACCCGGACTCAATGCTTCGAAACTCATAACGACCCACTCGTTTAATATTTTACCCACGCTCAACTTCGCACAGGCGTGTTTCCAAAAGCCTAACGAAACATGACCACTTTATGACATTGGTAACACTTGCCCCCCATCGCGCCCCGCCCCTATGGTGCAGAAGCTGTCAGAAAGGATCACCATGGACATCAAATCGGTCGGGATTGTGGGCGCGGGTCAGATGGGCAACGGAATTGCGCATGTGATGTCCCTGGCAGGCTACGACGTGTTGCTCAATGACGTCTCGGGCGACGCGTTGAAAGCCGCGGTTGCCACGATTGATCGCAATCTCGAACGTCAGGTGAGCCGCGACAAAATCAGCGCCGACGAAAAAGCTGCCGCGATGGCCTGCATCAAAACAACGCCGACACTGACCGATTTGGGCCGGACAGACCTTATTATTGAGGCCGCAACCGAACGCGAGACCGTCAAACAGGCCATTTTCGAAGACTTGCTGCCTCACCTGCAACCCCACACGATCCTGACATCGAACACGTCTTCGATCTCGATCACGCGGCTGGCAAGCCGGACGGACCGACCCGAAAAATTCATGGGATTCCACTTCATGAACCCGGTGCCAGTGATGCAACTGGTGGAGCTGATCCGGGGCATCGCGACGGATGCAGAGACGTTTGATGCCTGCCGCGCGGTGGTCGACAAGCTGGGTAAAACCGCCGCGACAGCCGAGGACTTTCCGGCCTTCATCGTTAATCGCATCTTAATGCCGATGATCAACGAGGCGGTCTACACGCTCTATGAAGGGGTCGGATCTGTTCAATCCATCGACTCCTCGATGAAGTTGGGGGCGAACCATCCAATGGGCCCTCTGGAGCTGGCGGACTTTATCGGTTTGGACACATGCCTTGCGATCATGAACGTCCTGCATGACGGCTTGGCGGACACCAAATATCGCCCCTGCCCGCTGCTGACCAAATATGTCGAGGCGGGGTGGCTGGGTCGCAAGTCTGAACGTGGGTTCTATGACTATCGCGGGGACGTACCCGTCCCGACGCGCTAGGCCTCAGTCGGTCAGCGCCAGCGTGTGATCACGCAGCCACGCCATGAACCCGCGCGGATCGTCTTTCCACTTGTCCACGTCTTCTTGCGGCAGCGGGTGTCCAACGATGGGTCCTTGCGGCTTGTTCAGCGAATGCACGATCTCGTGCAGCAACAAACCCTGGCGCAGCATGGGCGACAGTTTGTTGGCGATCTGGTAGGCGCGACTGTTTTGTCCCGGGAACTTCATCGGCACAACCGTCGCGCCCGACCGGCGGATCAACTGTGCGGTGAACACGTTCCACTCGGCCTCGACGGCAGGGCCGAAGAACGTCTCGGACGCGGCAACGCCACCTGACGGAAACAAGGCCACAACGCCACCCGCCTTTAGATGGGCCATCGCCTTGGCGCGCATTTCGACACCTTTGCGCTGCGCGTCCGGTTCGTGAGGGAACGGCACGGGGATCATGAAACTGCCCGCCACCTCATCGATGGCCGTCAGCAGGGATCGGGTCAGAATGCGATAGTCGGGGCGTACCCGGCCAATCAGATCGGCAAAGATCATGCCGTCCACCATGCCGTGCGGGTGGTTGGCCACCACGATCACGGGCCCCTCTTTGGGGATCCGGTCCAATTGGTATTGCGGTGTCGTCAGATTGATGCCCATGACATCTAGGGCCGCACGCCAGAACGCCTGCCCTTGCGGGGCCCCTTGGCGCTCGAACTTTCGGATCAGGCGCAGAATGGTGAGCTTGCCGGTGAAGGCCTCCATCACCGTGATAAACGCAGCCTTCCAAGGGTCCTGAAAGGTGGACGCATATGACAGGCTGCGCCGGTCATATTTGGCAAAGCTGACCGTTTCCGGTTTCGCCATCTTCGCCATGTTTTGCGTGCTTTCGACCAATGGATCGTCACCCTTTTTTGACGTGCCGGGCCCAACACAACTGGCTCAGCTCTCTTCTCCGAACTTGTCAGCCACGAGGGCTGTCACAGCCTCGGCCAACGCATCCGCGTCCGGCCCCGAGGTTTCAACGTCAATAAAACTTCCCATGGGCGCTGCCAACATCAAAAGACCCATAATGCTGTCGCCTGATGCAGACATGCCATCCTTGTTCACGACGGCGCGTGCGTCAAAGGCTTCGACCACCTCAACCAGCTTGGCAGAGGCGCGCGCGTGCAAGCCCTTGATATTGACGATTTCCAGTGTGCATTGGGCCATGGATTATGTGTCCGCGCTTACATTTTGGCTGTCGATATATTTCTTGCCCGCGTCGAGCGCCATCCTCACCGCGTCTGTCACATCCAAGTGGCGACTTTTAGCGAGTTTGATCAGCATCGGCAGGTTTGCACCATAAAGGATGCGCCGGTTTTGCGGACGGCAGGCCAGCAGGCTCAGGTTTGAGGGCGATCCGCCAAACAGATCCGTGACGACCACGACCCCGCCGCCGTTGTCGACCTCGTTGGCGGCTGCGCAGATCTCGTCCTCTTTGGCCTGGCGGTTGTGATCCGCCTCGATCGTGATGGCGCGCACGCCCGGTTGGGCACCGACGACATGCTCGATGGCGCGCAGATACTCCGCGGCCAATCCCCCATGTGCTACGATGACAATTCCGATCACGTCGATGCCTCGTCCCGTTTGCGGCGATCCAGTTCCCGATGGCGAATAGACACCTGCCAGTCCGCCTCTGCAAGGGCTGCCGCCAAGGTTTCCGCCAAGGCAACCGAGCGGTGTTGCCCCCCGGTGCAGCCCAAAGCGACCGATAGATGTGACTTGCCCTCGTCCAGATAAGCGGGCAACAGCCACAGGACCATGTCCTGCAGGCGCTGCGCAAACAGGGGCGCACGCGGGTCCGTCCAGATATGGTCCCGCACCGCCGGGTCCTGCCCGTTCAGGGCGCGCAAAGCGGGTTCCCAATACGGATTCTTCAGGAAACGGCAGTCAAAGACCATGTCGACGGACCGTGGCAGCCCACGTTTGTAACTGAAACTTTGAACGGAAACAGCGAGTTGGCTGTGCCCGCCGGGTGAAAACCAATGCTCGACCTCCGCCCGCAGTTGATGGACGTTCAACGCCGTCGTATCGATCAGCACATCGGCGCGTGCACGCAACGGGCCAAGCAGATCCAGCTCGCGTTGAATGCCCACCTCGACCCGGTCGTCTGGCGCGAGCGGGTGACGCCGCCGCGTTTCGGAAAATCGCTGCAGCAGGACGCCGGTGTCGCAATCCAGATACAACAGCTCCGGTACAAGCCCATCCACTGCGGCGATCTGGCCCATCGCGTCCATAATGGCGGTGATCGAGAAATCCCGGTTGCGCGTGTCGATCCCAAGGGCCAGCGGCTTGTCCGTCAGCGGGTTGTCCAGCAGCGGACGGATCAGGCGCAGTGGCAGATTGTCAATCGCCTCATAGCCGAGATCTTCGAGCACCCGGATCGCACTGGATCGGCCAGCCCCCGATGGGCCGGTGACCAGCACCAAGCGGCGCGCGATTTTGTTGGTTTGTGTCATGACGGCTCTCTTCTTCCGCCTTTGACATATTGCAGGATCGCCGCAGGCCAAGCGTCCGTCTCGGCTTTGTGTAAACAAGGTATTGTACAGCCGAGTATTTCGATCTCATGCGCGTATGGCAGGCGGTTTGTTTCGGTCTGATCAAGGTCGATCACAAGGCGGATGGTCGCCTCGACCGCCTCTGCATTCAGCAACCCAATGCCGCGCGCCTCGATCAATCCCCGGATCGATGTGGGCGCGCTGGCGCGGAGTGTTCCCTGATCAACGCGCAACTCCGTCCGATCATCCGAAATCAGCTGCGCACCAAGTGCCATCAACTGTAAGGCAAGGCTGGACTTTCCGGTGCCCGAAGCCCCGCAGATCAGAACTCCCTGACCCTGAATTGCGACCGATGTGGCATGCAATCGTGTGTGCATGCGCGCCGGGAATTATACGGGCAGACCCACGACAAAGCGGGCACCCAAAGGTTCAGAGGTGATATCGGCATCTGTAGGGCGAATGTTTTCAGCCCAGATCACCCCGCCATGCGCCTCGACGATCTGTTTCGAGATTGCCAAACCAAGGCCCGAGTTGTTGCCAAAATGCTCGTCAGGACGTTGCGAATAGAACCGTTTGAAGATCTTGGTCAGGGCTTGGTCGGGGATACCGGGGCCCGTGTCTTCGACCACCACCAGCACACGGTTCTCGCGCTTGCGGGCCCAAATGCGGATCGCATCACCTTCCTCGCAAAAGGAGATCGCGTTGGTGATGAGGTTCACGAACACCTGGGCCAATCGCGCTTCAAGCCCTTGCACTTCGATACCTTGTGCAGGCAGATCGGCAATGAATTCGACGCCCTTACTGCGCGCGTCCTCGCCCAGATATTGGCCCAGATTTCCAAGCATGGTCAGAAGGTTAAAGGGTTCTTCTTCTTCCTTCACCAGCTCACTGTCGAGGCGCGATGCGTTCGAAATGTCACTGACCAGACGGTCAAGGCGACGGACGTCGTGGTCGATCACATCCAGCAGCTTTTCGCGCTGGTCCTCACGCTTGATCATACGCAGGGTTCCGACAGCAGATCGCAGGGACGCCAGCGGGTTTTTGATTTCATGTGCCACGTCGGCGGCGAATTGTTCGTTGCCGTCGATCCGGTTGTAGAGGGCCGCGATCATGCCACGCAGCGCACCGGAAAGGCGGCCGATTTCGTCCGGGCGCGCGGTCAGGTCAGGGATGCGGATGCGTCCAGGATTAACCTTGCGGGCGTTTTTGTCACGCCCAAGCTCAGCGGCTGCTGCCAAATCGGCGAGCGGGTTGGCGATGGTCGAGGCGAGCACAAGGCTCAGGCCAATCGACACCAGAGTGGCGATCACGAACATCTGCAACACGCGCTCGCGCTCACTGCGCACCATCGCATCGATTTCGCCGGACGCGCTGGTCAACGCCACAACACCCACGGCCGCGCCGTCCTGCTGAATGGGGGTCACGACGCTGAAAATCGCACCGCCCGCAACGTCCAACGCATCACTGACCTTGGTTTCTCCAGCAAGGCTTTGGGCAACAAGCGGGCGCAATTGATCTTCGATTTCAGGCGTTTCGGCAGCGCCTGATCTGGCAAATGGTCCTGATACGAGGTTCCAGACCCAGCTCAGACCGTCCGTCAGGATCGCCATGTCTCCCGATCCGGCATTGGGTTGGTCGGTCCGTAATGTGCCTTGGCTTTGCGCGATCAACGCCTCGGTCGGGTCAAAGACGTAGACGGTGTGCCCATCGCGCAGGTCGAGCGCGCCAAGGGTTGCGGCGACATCCACGCCATCGCCCGTCGCAAGGTTTACCGGCGCGCCTGCAGGCAGCTGTGCCTCGAACACGTCGGCCACCAACTCGGCTTGCGCCACCAGTGCCGCGATACGCTGCACCGCCAGACTGTCACGGGTCGAGTTCAGATACAGAATGCCCGCGACCAACACGTTCAGTGCGATCAGGTTGAAGGTGATGATCTTGCGCGCCAAGGGTGAGCCGCGCAGCGAGAAGAGGCCCCGCCGCGCACGATCGTCACGCAACTCGGACGAGGCTGCGGTTTCTGGTGCAACCCAGTCTTCGCCCAACACGACGTCGCCGTCGCGTGATGGTAGCGTGCTCATGTCTCGCACGGATGTCCCCTTGACCAGCGCCGGGAACGGCGCGGTTTATTCCTCGTTGTAACGATACCCGATGCCATACAGCGTCTCAATCGCCGAGAATTCGTCGTCCGCGCTGCGCATCTTCTTGCGCAAGCGCTTGATGTGGCTGTCGATGGTCCGGTCATCCACATAGACCTGATCATCATAGGCCACGTCCATCAATTGATCGCGCGATTTCACGAAACCGGGGCGCTGCGCCAACGCTTGAAGCAACAGGAATTCGGTCACCGTCAGCGACACGTCCTTGCCCTTCCAGGACACCGCGTGGCGCAGTGGATCCATGCGCAGATCACCGCGATCCATGACCTTGGTTTCTTCGGTATCACCGACGATATCACCGTCCATCGCATCCTGACGGCGCAGCAATGCGCGGATACGCTCGACCAGAAGTCGTTGCGAGAATGGTTTCTTGACGTAGTCGTCGGCCCCCATGCGCAGGCCAAGCACCTCGTCGATTTCATCATCCTTGGAGGTGAGGAAGATGACCGGCATTGTGGTTTTCTGCCGCAGGCGCTGCAACAGATCCATGCCATCCATGCGGGGCATCTTGATGTCCAGCACTGCCATGTCCGGCAGACGCTTGTTGAACGCGTCGAGCGCGGCCTGGCCGTCGTTATATGTTTCCACCTCGAAACCCTCAGCTTCGAGCGTCATGGATACCGACGTCAGGATATTCCTGTCGTCGTCCACCAGTGCGATCTTGGACATTGCCCGTTTCCTTTTACTGCTCAAACTTTTATTTTTTCGGCCACTCTCTTGGTTTTACGCTTTCGAATCAATCCATAAGTGCGAATCACAAGCCAAATGCGCCCCTACTAGGCGCTGAAATTGGTTAGGAATGACTAAATTGCCGCACATTCGCCCTATAGCTGTGCCCATCGGAAACAGTGTTTGCGCAATCTCCTGCTTTGGTGGCGCTAACGACGGCTCGTCCACCTATCCCTTGCCGGAATCTGCATGTTAAGACCGCAAAAGGGGGCGACGTGCTGTCGTTTTGGGTTTTTACACACCCACCCTGCACCAAAATAGCCGCGCAGCGGCATCAGGAGAGTTCATATGACATTTGGACGGGTCAACCCGCAGTTCCGCCTCGAAGATCAAGGGATCACAGAGTTGGGCGATGTCTATTACAACCTCATCGAACCTGACCTGATGGAGCGGGCGCTGGCTCGCTCCGAAGGGCACTTGGGCAAAGGCGGCACTTTTCTGGTTACAACTGGTAAGTTCACCGGCCGCTCGCCCAAAGATAAACATGTGGTCAAAACGCCAGATGTGGCGGACCACATCTGGTGGGACAACAACGCCGAGATGTCCCCCGAAGGCTTTGACGCGCTCTATGCCGACATGATCGCGCATATGAAGGGGCGCGAATACTACGTGCAGGACCTGACCGGCGGGGCCGACCCCAGCTATGCGATCAACGTGCGTATGGTGACCGAACTGGCCTGGCACGGCCTGTTTATCCGCCATATGCTGCGCCGCCCCGATGCCGAGGACCTCGCGGACTTTGTCGCTGATTTCACAGTGATCAACTGCCCGTCGTTCAAAGCGGACCCGGACAGACACAACTGCCGCTCCGACACCGTCATCGCGATGAACTTTGAGCGCAAGATGATCCTGATCGGCGGTACGGAATATGCGGGCGAAAACAAGAAATCCGTCTTTACCCTGTTGAACTACCTGTTGCCCGAACGTGGCGTGATGCCAATGCACTGCTCCGCCAATCACGCCCATGGCAATCCAGTCGACACTGCGGTGTTTTTCGGCCTGTCGGGGACGGGCAAGACCACCTTGTCCGCTGATCCAGGCCGGACGTTGATTGGTGACGATGAACATGGCTGGTCAGATCGCGGCACCTTCAATTTCGAAGGTGGGTGTTATGCCAAGACAATCAACCTCAGTCCGGAAGCGGAGCCTGAGATATACGCGACAACCGAAAAATTCGGCACCGTGGTCGAGAACATGGTCTATGATCCCGACACGCGTGAGCTCGACTTTGAGGATGACAGCCTGACGGCCAACATGCGCTGCGCCTATCCGCTGCACTATATATCGAACGCGTCGGCCTCGGCGCTTGGCGGACATCCCAAGAACATCATCATGCTGACTTGCGATGCGTTCGGGGTCCTGCCTCCGATTGCGCGACTGACGCCAGCGCAGGCGATGTATCACTTCCTGTCGGGCTTTACCTCAAAGGTGGCAGGCACCGAGCGGGGCGTGACAGAGCCCGAACCGACATTCTCGACCTGTTTTGGCGCGCCCTTCATGCCCCGCCGCCCCGAGGAATACGGCAAGCTGTTGCAGGGCAAGATCGCCAAACATGGCGCGACCTGCTGGCTGGTGAACACGGGTTGGACAGGGGGGGCTTACGGCACTGGCAGCCGCATGCCGATCCACGCAACGCGCGGCTTGCTGACAGCAGCGCTGGATGGCACCTTGGTCGCTGGTGAATTCCGCAAAGACCCCAATTTCGGCTTTGACGTGCCGATCTCTGTGCGCGGTGTCGCTGATATTCTGCTGGATCCTCGCCGCACATGGGACGATGGGGCGGCCTATGACGCTCAGGCCACCAAACTGGTCGAGATGTTCTCGACCAATTTCGAGCAGTATCTGCCCCATATTGATGACGATGTGCGCGCTGCCGCCCTTGGGTAGGCGACGCAAAGCGTCCTAGGCTGCTTCCTGAAGCGGAATATCCAACAGGTATTCCAGATCCTCACGGCTGTTATAGGCCAGAAATGTATCGATGGGCGCGTCACGGCCATCGACAACCCATTTCAACGCGCTCGGCTCAAGATGAAGGTAGCCGATGCGCGCACCGAACCCTTTGAAAGCCACCACGTTCAGGATGAAACCATAGATCCAATCCGGGTCCCATCGCTGCATCATTTCGAGCATACCGGTACGTCCAAGGACGGGCGCGAGGCCGACTCCGCGGTATTTGCCGCGCTCTGGGGCCACCCAGAACTCTCCATGATACGCCACCGTACCGGCGATTCGGTGGGTGCCCGGTGTCGCTCGGAAGCGGGATCGGGCCAGGTCGACACCCCGCAATGGGGGTGGAAACGTGCGGAACTGACGCAACAGGTAACTGCTGAGTGGGCGGCCACCCAATCGGATGCGACGCGCAGCCTGCGTGTGGATCAACTCATCGTCTTCGTTGCGACCGATGAGCCAGAAGGCATTGCTTTTATTCAGATTATGCAGATCAGGATCGAACGGCGCGCCAAGTTTCTGCATCGGGCGTTCGTCTGCCACCAGCGCTTTGTATTCCTCAAAATCGGTGCCAATCGTTAATTTGATACCTTGCGCAACCAGGATATCACGGCTTGTTGCGATGAAAGGGGCTGCGTTACCTGAAAATTGAATCGTCATGCATTGTCTCCTGTGCCGCACAGGGACAAAGTTAAGACAATATTAGTCAAATTACCCGCAAATATCTCACGTAAAGGTGGTGTTTTCCTTACCTTCCTGCGGGGTCGTCGCGGGCCAACTTCTCGAAATAGGCATTTTCAGGGTCAAAATCGGGCTTTACGATGTCGGTTGTATCGGCGCGCTGTTGACCATCAAGCTCGCTGATATTCACATCAGAGGTTGGCACCACAAGGGTCATGACGGCCGGTGAGCGGTCCGGGAAAAAGCCCGGCATCATCAACCGCTGATAGACCATCGTGGCCTGATCCGGGTCCTGTCGCTTGGGCATCCGGGTATATACGTGATCAAGGCGCGCGCTTTGCGTGGCCTCCACATCGTAAAACGCCTGATCCATCAGACGCCCGAATTCCTCACCCGCAGGCATCCGAGTGATGGGGCGTCCAATGCTCGATCGGGCGTAGTCACTGCCAAACCAGCTCACATAGGCG
The DNA here is from genome assembly GCF_947494755.1 of uncultured Tateyamaria sp. Classification (GTDB taxonomy): domain Bacteria; phylum Pseudomonadota; class Alphaproteobacteria; order Rhodobacterales; family Rhodobacteraceae; genus Tateyamaria. Next base: position 20,413 of record NZ_CANLVZ010000023.1, on the reverse strand, counting down.
GACTTCATACCGAACTCGACGCAGATCCAGCCGGCATCCGTATGGCGATAGACCATCAAATAGGGTCGGACATGGGCCAGACAGGGGTTTTCGATCTCGTGCGAACACATCATCCATGCGCGATATGTCTCGCGCAACAGGATGGACTCATCACTCCAGACCCCGCCCATGGGCTGCTGCTGCTGATAAAAGAACCAGTCGCCCCGCCGCGCCTTGAGATATTGCAAGGCCCCAAATGATCCGGTCTGCCCTTGTGCCCAAGCCCGGGCGCGTAGCACCAGTTCCTGCGCTTCCGGCAGAGCGGCCTCGCCTGCGGCGGTCAGCTCGTAGCGTCGATCCCGCACCTCAAAAAGCGGCTCGCCCCGCAACACCTCAAGCTGTGCCACGTGACGACGCACCGTCTGGCGCGTGCTGTTCAACTCGGCCACCGCATGGGACAGGTTCAAAGTATGCGCCAGCGTGGTGAACGAGCGGATCATCTCGAACATCAACGGCTGGTTCATATCGGCCAAATTAGACAAAGGAGCGTTCACAAGCGATCTCAACGTATGATCTACAATACCCTATGGGTACACAAATCATACAATAATGCAACATTTACGTGTGAAAGAAACGCATATCTAGCCAATTGAACCGAGTCGGAGGATCGCCGATCACTTCCCCATAACAACCGGAGGTAATTATTTCATGTCGCATCCTGTCGACGTCCATGTTGGAAAACGTCTTAAACAAATTCGTACTCTGCGCCGCATGTCACAAACTGACGTGGCAAAACGGTTGAACCTGTCCTTTCAGCAAATTCAAAAATACGAGATCGGGTCCAATCGGGTTGCCGCAAGCCGCCTGTTCGAGCTGTCGCGGATTCTTGATGTGCCAACGTCCTACTTTTTCGAAGGGCTGGTCGAAGCGGAACCTGCACAGCGCCGTGACAACGGTGTGGATATTGTGAATGCCCTTGCCGCCATCGAAGACGAACAGATCAAATCACGCATCGTGACATTTATCGAAGACGTCTCTGGTCTGACGGTTGCGCGCCGCGCAAGCTAACCCGTCAATGCCCGCCGAATAAGGTTCAGGCCGGCAACGAGCAGCACCACAAGGGTCGCTTTTCGAAACAGCGCCTGGTCCACCCGGTCCAGCACCTGCCCCCCAAGCCATTGACCGGCAAGGGCGGGCAGGACCAGCGCAAGGCTCAGCGGCAGTGTCTCGGCCCGCAGCACGCCCGAACCCAGATGCGCCCCGACCAACGCAAGCGCCCCAAGCCCGTAGATCACGCCCTGCGCCCGCATCTGTTCGGATTTTTCCGTATCAAGTGCGGTCAGGTACAGCACGGTTGGCGGACCCCATATCCCCGATATGCCGCCCAGAAAGCCTGCGAAGGCCCCTATCCCTGCCTCGACATCGGCGCGCTGCCGCGCCAGCCGGAACCGCAACCCTATGAGTTGCAACACCGCGAAGCCCGTCACCGGAAAGCCGATCAGCCCCACCATCACCGAGATTGGCAGCACCCGGACGAGTTGGGCACTGGCCACCAGCATGACCCCGCCCACGACCAGATAGATCCAGAAACGCTTTGCAGATGCCAAGGCGGCTCCAATCCCCTGTCGCAGCGCTTGAGCGACATTCGTAATCAATGTCGGCACAATCAGACCGGCCAGCGCCAATTCCGGTTCCATAAAGGTCGACAGGCCCGAAATCATCACCATGGGCATCGCAAATCCAACGACCCCTTTGACGAAGCCCCCCAGGACGGCGATGATGAATGCCATCACCCAAAGACTGATCGGCAACAGGGTTGTGAGCGTATCCATAGCGCCCTCTTACGCCGAACCGTGCTGCACTGCAAAACAACGGCGCGAAATAATAGAACAAATTGCCGCAGCGAAATGAATATTAATTGCGCTGCACCTGCAAAGTGGATAGTGAGTCGCGCAGATCGAGATGGAGAAAAGCACCATGGCACATGACGGACAGGACTTGGGCGGCGTCGCCCCGATTTTGCTGGATGATCTGCTGGCCCTGACCGGCGCGGCCATTGCCCCCGTCGAGGCGATCACTGAGCTGGCGCGCACCTCTCTCAAGGAAAAGCTGAGCGTGGATGGCCGCGTCAGTGGCGCGCTGGTCGAGGAACATCAGACCGCAGCCCATGGTCTCGCCTGGCTGGCGACCTACACCGAATCCCTCCGCCAGATGCACAAATGGGCCGCCGCACTCGAGGCGCAGTCGAAATTCGGCGAGGTCGAGGCGCTGATCCTGCAAATCAGTTTTGGCGAATACCTCTGGCAGATCTATGGCGGCATCCAGATGAACCAGGGCGAGGTATTGCGCCTGCAAGACCTTGGCCTGTCCCAAGACGATATGCGCGGGATGATGGACCCGGCTGTGATGACATTGACCCAAGGTGGCAACACCCAAGCCGCCCGCCTGCGCCTTGTCGCCTTGATGCAGGAACGCAGCGCCGAGATCATCGTGGGCACATCCGGCCTCGATGATGAGCTTGAGATGATCCGTGAACAATTCCGCCGCTATGCGGTCGAAAAGGTCGAACCATTTGCCCATGACTGGCACCTCAAGGACGAATTGATCCCTATGGAGGTGATCGAGGAACTGGCCGAGATGGGCGTGTTTGGGCTGACGATTCCCGAACAATATGGCGGGTTGGGCCTGTCGAAAGCGTCTATGTGCGTGGTCAGCGAGGAGTTGTCGCGCGGCTATATCGGTGTCGGCTCACTCGGGACCCGCTCCGAGATCGCCGCCGAGTTGATTATCGCCGGCGGCACGGACGCGCAGAAGGAAAAGTGGTTGCCCCAACTGGCCAGCGCCGAAACCCTGCCCACTGCCGTATTCACCGAACCCAACACCGGCTCCGACCTTGGTTCCTTGCGCACACGCGCGGTCAGGGACGCCAACGGCGACTACAAGATCACCGGCAACAAGACGTGGATCACCCACGCCGCGCGCACTCAGATCATGACGCTGCTGGCGCGCACCGATCCAAACACGACCGACTATAAGGGCCTGTCGATGTTCCTCGCCGAAAAGATACCCGGTGATGAGGCCAACCCCTTCCCTACTGACGGCATGACCGGGGGCGAGATCGAAGTCTTGGGCTATCGGGGCATGAAGGAATTCGAACTGGCCTTCGATGATTTCCATGTGAAAGGTGAAAACCTACTTGGCGGGGAAGAGGGCAAAGGCTTCAAACAACTCATGGAGACGTTTGAGTCCGCACGCATCCAGACCGCCGCACGCGCGATTGGTGTAGCCCAATCGGCGCTCGATATCTCGATGCAATATGCCCAAGAACGTAAGCAATTCGGCAAAACCCTGATCAACTTCCCCCGCGTGGCCAACAAGCTGGCAATGATGGCGGTCGAGATCATGGTGGCGCGCCAACTGACCTATTTCTCGGCCTTCGAAAAGGATGAAGGACGGCGCTGCGATGTCGAGGCGGGGATGGCCAAGCTGCTTGGCGCACGGGTGGCCTGGGCGGCTGCGGACAACGGGCTGCAAATCCACGGCGGCAACGGCTTTGCGCTGGAATACAAGATCAGCCGGGTGCTGTGCGATGCGCGCATCCTCAACATCTTCGAAGGGGCCGCCGAAATTCAGGCGCAGGTCATCGCGCGGCGCCTGCTTGGCTGAAGGCATTGACCATTCGGCGCGCGCAGTGAAAGTGGGCACATGCTCACCTTCGCCGCCGCTGTCTTTTTCCTGATCATCACCCCCGGCCCGGGCGTCCTGTCCGCCGCCGGAGTGGGCGCAGCCTATGGAATGCGGTCCGGCCTGCGCTATGTGCTGGGGCTGTTCATCGGCAACATTCTTGTGATCCTCGCCGTTGTCACAGGGCTTGCGGCCCTCGTTCTGGCCAATCCGCTGGTGCGCAACGTGCTTTTCGCGCTGTCCACCGCCTATCTGCTTTATCTCGCGATGCGCATCGCCTTTGCTGGCTCAACCCTCGCCTTTCGCCCCGCGCAAAGCGAACCGGGCGTGCTGGCGGGCATCCTGCTGCAACCGATCAATCCCAAGGCTTACGCCGTCAACACCGCACTCTTTTCAGGCTTCGCGATCTTTCCCGACGCTCTGGTGGTCGAGGCGATCTGGAAGCTGATCATTGTCAACCTGATCTGGGTGCCTATCCACGTGCTGTGGGTCTGGCTTGGGGTGCGGCTGAAGGCGCTGAACCTCGCCCCACACCGGCAGCGGCTGATCAACTACGCCATGGCCGGGTCCATGCTGATCGTCGTCGCATTGGCCGTTTTTGCAGAGCTGCGCGGCTGAAATCAGGGCGTATCGCCTGCCTGTTAAGCAGCTTTTCACCCTAATGTGCGGCAAAGCGCCCAAAACCTCAGGTTGTCACGCTTTCCCTTGCACCGCAGCATACCCGGGCGTATCGCGAATTTATGGCCAAAGCACCTCTCTCCCCCGCCGCCTGGATTGAAGCCGGGCTTGACCAACTCACCGCCGTTGGGCCGATGGCCCTGCGCGCCGAGCCGCTTTCACGCTACCTCAAGACCTCAAAAGGGTCGTTTTATTGGCATTTCAAGGATGTGCCCGCGTTTCAGGCCGCCATTCTGGCGCATTGGAAGGACCGCGCGATGGCCGAGTTGAAGGCCGAAGCCGCGATGGACGGCACCCCGACGGACAAGATGATCCGCTTTGGTCAGAACGTGCAGAACGACACCGCTGGCCCGGCTCTGCGTGCATGGGCGCACGCAGATGCCACCGTGAGGGCGGCCGTGCATGACGTCGACAGCGCGCGCATGACCCGCCTTGTGGCTTTGATGTCCGACATTGGCGTCACCAATGATGATTTCACTAAAGCGGCATATGGCGCTCTTGTCGGTCTCAAGCAGATGAGTTCGGATGATGGGGAGGCGCTCGTCGCCTTTGCCGCCCTTGTCGATCTGGTCATGGCGCTCAAGTGATCAAGGTCGCAGCGTTCGCGCTTGTTGGATTTATTCCGGCCTGTCAGGCCGACGAGACCGTCGCGCGTTACGGTGCGGCGGGGGTCACGTGGACCCTCACGACACTGAACGGAGCCACCTTTGAGCCCCGCGCGACGCTCGAATTCGAGCCAGGCGGCCCGATGTCGGGGCAAGCCCCCTGCAACCGGTTCACGGCCACGAATTCGGTCCCCTATCCGTGGTTCGAAGCCGGCCCGATTGCGGCGACTAAAATGGCCTGTCCCGATCTTGATGCGGAAACCGCCTATCTTGGTGCGCTGTCGCTGATGACGCAGTCCGAGGTGCGCGGCAACACGCTGTTTCTGCGCAACGATGATGGCGGCGAGATGGTGTTCACAGCGTCCGAGTGAGCGCGTCGATAAAGCGCGCCCGCGCTTCGGGAAGCGGGCGGGTGCCCAGACTGCGGGCCAGATGCGCCTCAAAGAAGTAGCCCGTCGTGGAAAGTGCCTGCACGATCTCGGCATTTGACGCATCACCCTCGCCGTGCAGCACCGGGGGCAAAGGCAGCAACCGGTCCGCCCATTCACCCGCACCGGCACCGGATACAGCCCGCCCCGATTTGGGCGAGACATAGCGCAAGTCGTCCCGGCCCCCTGTCACCGCACAGACGCTCAGATCAAGGCCAAATCCAAGCTCTTCAAGCAGGGCCACTTCCCATTGAAGATAGGCCAGCGGCCACACATCGTTTTGCCCCAACAGATCAAGCAATTGCTCGGTGCGCCGGTACAGCAATGCGTGCGCCTCGCGTTCGGGCAGGCCATAGGCCAGCAACGCGGTCACCGTGTTCAACCCGGCCAAGGCCAGACGGTCACTCATCACAAGGGCGGCCCGGCTGCGCACAGGTTCGACTACGAAACTGCCTATATGGTCTTCGAGCCGGGCGCGCCAGGCCACATCCAGCTGCGCGCCCGGTTGCAGAATGGGCGCGATCTTGCGGCTGGTCCCGCCGCGCACCACCCCTGCGTGACGGCCTTTGTCCTCTGTAAATACATCGATGATAGCGCTGCTTTCACCGTGGCGGCGCACGCTGAGCAATATGCCGGTGCCGCGCCAGTCCATCTCAGGCCAACCCGTCCTGGTCCAACAGGTGGCGTCCTGCGCGGTCCTCGACCTCGATCACCCACAGATCAGGATCAAAACCGCGCTGGCGGGCGACGGCCGCATCAACATCCGGCTCAGGCCCCGCGGCCAGTTCGCTCCAGACACGGGTGTCGGTCATCAGATCAAAGGTGCGCTGGAACAGCGTCGCGCTACCGTCCAGCGTGTTCAGCTTGACCAAGACGACCCCGCCGGTGTCATCCCCGTGGACAACCACAAAGGCCGGAATATCCGCCAGCCGCAACCGCGCAAGATAGGCATCCACCCAGAACCGAGAAGTCAGACGCGGCACGACGCCCTCCGCTGTGTTGCTCCGGCACAGCACGCCAAGAGGCGACAGAACAAAGCTGGCTCAGACGTTTCCATCTTTGAAATCCAGCCCCATTTCGGAATAGCGTTCCGCCTCTTCCTGCCACTTTTCGCGCACTTTGACCTGCAGGAACAGATGTACCTTGCGGCCCAGAAATTCGGTCAGCTCGGCGCGGCTGGCTTGCGAGACGGACTTGATCGTCTCGCCCTTGTTGCCCAGCACGATGCCTTTGTGCCCGTCGCGGCTGACATAGATCACCTGATCGATGCGCGCCGTGCCATCCTTGCGCTCTTCCCAACTCTCCGTCTCGACGGTCAGTTGGTAGGGAAGTTCCTGATGCAGCCGCAGTGTCAGCTTTTCGCGGGTCATTTCGGCGGCAATCATGCGCATGGGCAGATCGGCGATCTGATCTTCGGGGTAGAGCCATGGCCCTTCGGGCACCTGCGTGGCGAGCCATTGGCGCAGCGTGTCCACACCGTGCCCCTTCTCGGCAGAGATCATGAAGGTCTCTGCAAAATCAAAGCGCTTGTTCAGATCGTCCGTCAACCCCAGCAGAACGGGGGCCTCAACCTGGTCGATCTTGTTGATGGCGAGGGCCACGGTACGTCCCTCTCCGATCTCGGCCAGACGTTCCAAAACGCGTTCCACGCCCGGTGTCACTCCGCGATGCGCCTCGACCATCAGCACGACCACATCCGCATCCGCCGCACCACCCCAAGCAGCAGCGACCATGGCCCGATCCAACCGGCGGCGCGGTTGGAACAGGCCCGGCGTGTCAACAAAGACGATCTGCGCCTCCCCCTCCATCGCCACACCGCGGATGCGGGCGCGGGTGGTCTGCACCTTGTGCGTGACGATGCTGACCTTGGCCCCCACCATCCGATTGAGAAGCGTGGACTTGCCCGCATTGGGCTCTCCGATCAGGGCGACGAAACCGGCGCGGGTGGTCATGTGTCTTGCTCCAATGCGTCCATCAGCGCCTTTGCGGCGCTTTGCTGGGCCTCACGTTTCGACCCTGCGGTGGCGCTGGCCTCAGCGCCTGTATCGAGTTGCGCTGATATCGTGAACACCGGCGCGTGATCGGGGCCCGTGCGGGCCGTTTCAACATAGCGGGGCGGTGCCAGCCCGCGGGCCTGTGCCCATTCCTGCAGGGCAGTCTTGGCATCGCGAGCGTCATCCTCGACCCGACCAATCCGGTCGGCCCAGAGTCGCAGGATCACGTCGCGCGCCGCGTTGAACCCGGCGTCCAGATAGACGGCGGCAATCACCGCCTCAACCGCATCACCCAGCAATGCCTGCTTGCGCCGCCCTCCCGACATCATCTCGGATCGTCCAAGGCGCAGCACATCCCCCAGCCCAATGTCACGCGCCACATCCGCACATGTTTCCTTGCGCACAAGCGCGTTGAAGCGGGGGGCCAGCAGGCCTTCGGCGGCGGCCTTGTCCGCGGACAACAGCGCCTCTGCCATCACAAGGCCAAGCACCCGGTCCCCCAGAAATTCCAGCCGTTGGTTGTCAGATCGGGTGGGCGAGGACATCGAGGCATGGGTGACCGCCTCGATCAAAAGGTCCGGCGTGTTGAACACATGCCCGATCCGCGCCTCAAAGGCTTTGAGGTCCGCGCCCAGCTTCACTCGATCCCCTTAAAGAAGCGGTCCGACCGCCATGTCCAGAAATAGAGCATCGACCGGCCTGCGGACGAAAAGACGATCCTGTCTGCGCGCCCGATCAGGTTCTCGAACGGGACATAGCCAACGCCACCTGCAACCTGAGCCAAACGGCTGTCGGAGGAGTTGTCGCGGTTATCGCCCATGAAAAAGAAGTTGCCTTCGGGCACGGTGTAGACGGAGGTATTGTCGGACCCCTGCACGCCCACATTCAGCACCACATGTTCGCCGCCATCAGGGAATGTCTCGACAAAGCGGGATTTGGTGCAGGCCGCCCCCTGCCCCACCGCGCCGCTTTCGCAGCGTGGCAGCAGACCTTGCGGCCCTTGGCGGTCAAACACTTCGGTGAATGTGCCTGCGGGTTCCTGCGGCACAGGGGTTCCGTTCAGGATGATCTGGCCATTGGTGATCTGGATCGTATCACCGGGCAGGCCCACGAGCCGTTTGATATAGTCCGAGCCTTGGACCGGATGACGGAACACCACGACATCACCGCGTTCAGGCTCGCCCGCCCAGATGCGGGTGTTGTCCCCGTCGATGAAACCGCAAAGCTTTTTCGCGTCCAGCCCGATCATCGGGATCGAGGGGCACGAGGCGTAGGAATAGCCATAGGCCATCTTGTTCACAAACAGGAAATCGCCGATCAGCAGCGTCTCTTTCATGGACCCGGAGGGGATCCAGAAAGGCTGAAAGAACAGCGTGCGGAACACGCCTGCAATCAGCAGCGCATAGACAACCGTTTTGATCGTTTCGATCACGCCGTTCTGGGACTTTTCCTTGGCGGCCATGGGGCGCTCCTGCTCGGGTCGGGTTCAGGGGTACATGCGGGTGCGGGGGTGGGGTGTCAAGGCGCGGGCCTGCTTTGGGCCACCGCCCGCAGTTTCGTGATCGGTTATGGGGTCTGGGTCGTGGATGTGGGGCGCGCTTCGATCACCACAAAAGCCTGTGCCCATGGATGATCGTCCGTCAGCGTGACGTGAATGATCGCCTCGTGCCCCGCCGGTGTCATCTCGGCCAGCCGTTCCGCGGCCCACCCAGTCACGGCCATGACCGGTTGGCCCGTGCGCAGGTTCGATACCGCCATGTCCTTCCAACTGATGCCCATGCGCAGACCGGTGCCAAGCGCCTTTGAACACGCCTCTTTCGCGGCCCACCGTTTGGCATAGGTGCCGGCCACGTCTTTGCGCCGTTCGGCCTTGGCCTGTTCCACATCGGTAAACACCCGGTCGCGAAACCGGTCACCGAACCGATCTAGGGTGCCTTGGATGCGCTCGATATTGGCCAGATCGGTGCCGATGCCAAGAATCACGCGGGGACCTCGATGTCATAGACCCTGATGCCGTCCGCGCCCCCCTCACACAGCGCCACCAATTGGGCACCAAGGGCCTGATGCTCGGGATGGACCGCATAGGCGGCCAGCGCTTTGGGGTTCTTGGCGTCCAACGTGAAGCCGTAGCTGTAGCCAGGCGATTTGCCCTCATAGTCGCGGTTAGGCCCGGCACGAAAGCCGCTGCACCCGTCAAGCTGGTCAACCAGATCGCCGAGCGACAGCATGATTTTATCAAGCGCAACCACGTCGACATCCTCGGGCAGGCGCAACATCACACAATGGCGGATCATGGGAGGGGTCCTTTCCTTGCGAGGGCTAGTTCAAACGCGCCACGGCGCGGGTGTTCAGATCAATGCGCCAGCGCGTGGCCTGTGTTGGGCAGCAGCGCGGATCGGTCGGGCCAGGCATATCCGTTGTCAATTCCACATGGGTGGGCGTGAAGACATGATCCCGGGGGGAATGGCCAAACAGGTTCTCGACGCGCCCCGCAAACTGCCAGCCTTGGGTCGTGCGCACATAAAGACCGACAGCAATCGTTGTGTTGCCGGCAGAGCCGGAAATCGCCTCGTACACGATACCTACGGCGCGATTGGCGCTGGCCGGGTCCTCGGCATTGGGCATCCAGTATGAGGCTTCGGCCCGACCGGAGGCCGTCATCGTGCCAAAGAGCAGCTTATCAAGGTCAGGCCACCCCGCCTGCTGCGCCGAAACCGGTGCGGCCAGCAAAGCGGCAATCAGGACAAGCGCGCGGGCGATCATTGTGCGGCCTCGCGGGCGGCGTCCATCAGCCTGCGCATTTCGCGAATGGCCGGATCGAGGCCCAAGAAGATCGCCTCGCCAATCAGGAAGTGGCCGATATTCAATTCACGCGCCTCGGGAAAGGCCGCGACGGGGGCAACGGTTTCGTAGGTCAGGCCGTGGCCGACATGCACCTCAAGGCCAAGGTCATGGGCAAAGGTGCTCATCTCGCGCAGGGCGGCCAACTCACGGTCACGATCCTCGATCCGGCCCTCGTGATGGGCGTCGCAATAGGCCCCGGAATGCAGCTCGATCACTTGCGCCCCGATGCGATGGGCGGCTTCGATCTGCCTTTTGTCAGCGGCGATAAAGATCGACACCCGGCAGCCGGCATCGCGCAAGGGCGCAATGAAATGAGCCAGCCTGTTTTCCTCGCGGGCGACCTCAAGGCCACCTTCGGTGGTGCGCTCTTCGCGCTTTTCGGGGACGATGCAGACGGCGTGCGGTTTGTGGCGCAGGGCGATGGCCTGCATTTCATCTGTCGCGGCCATCTCGAAATTGAGCGGTACGCTCAGGATGTCCATCAGCCCTTCGATGTCGGCATCCGAGATGTGACGGCGGTCTTCGCGCAGGTGGGCAGTGATGCCATCGGCCCCGGCAGCTTCGGCAATGCGCGCCGCGCGCAGCGGGTCGGGCGTGTCGCCGCCACGGGCATTGCGCACGGTGGCCACGTGGTCAATGTTCACGCCAAGGCGCAGACGGTCGCGCAGTCCAGTCATTTGGGTTCGTCCTCTTTCAACAGTGAGGGGCATCGTACTGCGCCAACGCGGCGCTGGAAATGCGAACAAAAGGGCAAAATTGTACCAAGGCGGGCCGGCGTAAGGCGTACCTGTGGTGCGCCCGTATCAGTCCGGCTTGGGTTTGGCATCTGCCGCCTTCGCCGCCGCTTTGGCCGCTGCCTTGGCCTTGAGGGCCTCGAACTTGGCCTTGATCGCGCCCTTGCGCCGCTTTTGATAGGCCCGGATCAACGGCACAGACACATAATAGGCAATCGTGGCCGAGACTACGCCGGGGACGATGCCGCCAACCATGTAGGGAAAGAAAATCTCGTCATAAAAGATCGACAGGCCCGTCCAATCACGCGGCTCGCCCATCGCGACACCTTTGAGGTTGTGCCACAGATCGCCGCCCGCATCGACGAACTTGCCACCAAACGAACGTTCGGTTTCTTCCTTCATTTCGGCGCCCAGCAACCAGTGGCCGGTCTGCAACGAGATGACGCCAATGGGCACGTACGTCAGCGGGTTGCCGAAGAAGGTCGCCATGAGCGAGGCGAGGATGTTGCCGCGCATGGCCGTTGCCAGCCCTGCCGCAATAAAGAAATGGATGCCGTAGAATGGGGTAAAGGTGGTAAACACCCCCGCCCAGATGCCGCGCGCAATGCGCTCTGGCTGGTCGGGCAAGCGGCGCACGCGGTGTTTGACGTATTGAAACGCACGCGCCCAGCCACCACGCGGCCACAACAGCTCGAACGCGGCGCGCAAAAACGGTCTGGTGTCGCGGCGTTTGAAAACCACTGTCTGCCCTTCGTGTTGCGCCTAGTCCGCCACCGTTGCCGGGCCTACGGGCGGCAACACTCGGTGGTAACGTTCAATGGCCGCTACGTCGCTTTCTGCCTGAAGCGCCCCCATCAGCGTGTGCAGATGCAAGGCGTCCCGCAATTCCACATAGATCAGCAACCTGTAAAAGTCAGGCTTGCGATCCATAAATTCCAGATTTGAGATATTGGCCTTACTTTCCCCGATCAATGTGCAAATACGCCCAAGGACCCCTGCGTCGTTGCCAATCGTGAGATCCAGTGTACTGCCGTAGACCGCCGGGTGCGATCCGTCATGCCAGTGCAGATCGATCCAGCGATCAAGCTGGTTTTCGTATTCCGCCAGTCGGGCGCAGTCGATGGCGTGTACCACCACACCTTCGCCGCGAAAGGTTATGCCCACGATCCGCTCACCCGGCAGCGGTTCGCAACAAGTCGCCCGTTGAAAGGACTGGCCGGGCAACAGACCGATCACCGCGCGCTTGGCATCAACCTCTTTGCCGGGCTTGGGCGTGAGGTCGGGGTAGATGGATTGCACCACATCGCGCCCGGTCAACTCGGCCGATCCGAGCCGGGCCAGCACCTCGTCCGCGCTACCGAGCCGCAACTGTTTGGCCGCCGCCTCGAGCGCCTTGTCGGTCGCCTTCTTGCGCACATGCGCAAAGGCCGAACGCGCCAGTTCGCGCCCCAGGGTGATAAACCGCTCGCGGTCCGCTTCGCGCAGCGACCGGCGGATCGCCGTCTTGGCCTTGCCCGTTGTCGCGATTTCCAGCCATGTCGCTTGCGGGGTCTGCCCCTCGGCGGTGATGATCTCGACCGATTGGCCATTCTTGACCCGCGTCCACAGCGGCACGCGCATCCCATCCACCTTGGCCCCCACGCAGGCGTTCCCGATCCGGGTGTGGATCGCATAGGCGAAATCGATCGGCGTGGCCCCTCGCGGCAGTTTCACCACCTCGCCCTTGGGGGTGAAACAGAACACCTGGTCCGAATACATCTCGAGCTTGACCGCTTCGAGGAAATCCTCGTGATCGTCCTCTCCGTCGAACTGTTCGGTCAGTTGGGCGATCCATTTGGCTGGATCCACCGCGAAGGGGTTTTGGGAGCGCACGCCATCCCGATATGACCAGTGCGCCGCAACCCCGGTTTCGGCCACATCATGCATCTGGCGGGTCCTGATCTGCACCTCGACACGCTTGCCGTCACGCCCCGACACGGTGGTATGGATCGATCGGTACCCGTTCGATTTGGGTTGGCTGATATAATCCTTGAAGCGACCCGGCACGGCGCGCCAACGCTGATGGATCGCGCCAAGGGTGCGATACACGTCCTCTTCAGCGCTCGTGATGATGCGAAAGCCGTAGATGTCGGACAGCCGGGAAAAGGACTGGTCCTTTTCCTGCATCTTGCGCCAGATCGAATAGGGTTTCTTGGCGCGACCGAACACCTCTGCCTCGATCCCAGCCTTTTCCAACTCGTGACGCATGTCGCCCGTGATGCGCTGGATCACGTCGCCGGTTTCACGCTGCATGGTGATGAAGCGGCGGATGATGGATGAACGGCCTTCGGGGTTGAGCACTTTGAAGGCGAGGTCTTCCAACTCTTCGCGCATCCACTGCATCCCCATGCGGCCCGCGAGCGGAGCAAAGATGTCCATCGTCTCGCGCGCCTTCTGGACCTGCTTGTCGGGGCGCATCGACTTGATGGTGCGCATGTTGTGCAGCCGGTCCGACAGCTTGACGAGGATGACGCGCAGATCCTTGGACATGGCCATGAACAGCTTGCGGAAGTTCTCGGCCTGCTTGGTCTCGATATTGGACAGCTGGAGGTTGGTCAGCTTGGTGACCCCATCGACCAGCTTGGCCACGTCCTCACCAAACTGCTCGGACACCATCGCATAGCTCGCCTTGGTGTCCTCGATCGTGTCGTGCAGCAGGGCAGTGATGATGGTGGCATCGTCAAGCTGCTGTTCGGTCAGGATGGCGGCAACGGCGACGGGGTGGGTGAAGTACGGCTCGCCGGAATGACGGAACTGGCCGTCATGCATCTGCGCGCCAAAGTCATAGGCGGCGCGGATCAGCTTTTCGTTTGTTTTGGGGTTGTAGTTGCGGACCAGCGCGACAAGATCATCGGCAGATATCATGCGGTCCGCACCTGAGTTGGGGTCAGCCCTGCCCTTGGGCGGCCATCAGCTGACGCAGCAGCATTTCTTCGGACATGCTGTCTTCTTCGGGCTTGTCCTGCTCGGCCCCCATGAGAAGCGCCATGGCGTCCTCTTCGGCCTCGTCGACTTCGATCTGGCTTTGGTTGCTTTCGATCAGGCGCTCGCGCAGCTCATCCGCGCTCTGCGTCTCATCCGCGATCTCGCGCAAGGACACGACGGGGTTCTTGTCGTTGTCGCGGTCCACGGTCAAGGGCGCACCGGCGGAAATCTCGCGGGCGCGGTGTGCGGCCAGCATCACCAGTTCGAAACGGTTTTGAACCTTATCAACACAGTCTTCAACGGTCACGCGGGCCATGGGAATGCTCCAGATCAGCAAATGGAAGTTAGAAGCACACTAGTTATGCGCGATTGGGCGGAATGACAAGCCGCTAATCCAGTGGAACAATGGGCGCGCGGGCCTCAGCTGACAAGGCATCGCGCATCTCGATCACGGACTTGCGCAGGATGGGATGGACCCAGTCAGGAGCCACGTCTGCAAGCGGTTCCAGCACAAAAGCGCGTTCGTGCATCCGGGGATGGGGCAGGATCAACTGACCGGGTGCCTTTTCCTGTTGCTCTTCCAAGGGCAGGGCCATCCATTGGCGTACGGTGGCCACATTGGGGCGAATCGCTGCGTCGACAGCCAGGAGATCGAGGTCGATGATGCGCTCTGCCCATCTTTTTGTGCGGCGTCGGCCTAATTTCGCCTCAATCCCGTGAAGCACCGTGATCGCCTCCATCGCAGACCAATGCGTCTCCAATGCAAGGGCGGCATTCACGAAGTCCGGACCACTGCCCGCAGGAACGGCTGGGGTCACATAATAACGGCTTTCAGCGCGAATCACGGCACCAGCCTGAACGATTTCCGCGACAGCTTTTTGAAGCACCTGCGCGGGTGACCCTGCGTCAGATGGCATGTTTGACCCAAGGGCAACCAGCAATAATGACCGGTTTTGAGGCAGGTTTCCGCCAGTTTCACCCCTATCTGCGTCTTGCGACATATTCAAAATCACCTATTTTCCACAGACCGTCTTTTCGCGCTTTTACGCACTCACTCACGGAAATCACAGGCGGTACCCGTATTTTCGGAAGGACATATTATGTTTTACAAGGACGAACGGCTTGCGCTGTTCATCGACGGGTCGAACCTTTATGCCGCCGCCAAAGCGCTTGGATTCGACATTGACTATAAGCTACTTCGACAGGAATTCATGCGCCGCGGCAAGTTGCTGCGCGCATTCTACTACACCGCACTGCTGGAAAATGATGAGTATTCACCGATCCGCCCACTCGTGGATTGGCTGAACTATAATGGCTTCACCATGGTGACCAAACCGGCCAAGGAATACACCGACTCGATGGGTCGGCGGAAGGTGAAGGGCAACATGGACATCGAATTGGCCGTGGATGCGATGGAACTTGCGCCACGTGTCGACCATATCGTGCTGTTTTCCGGGGACGGTGATTTCCGCCCGCTGATCGAAAGCCTGCAACGCCAGGGCGTGCGCGTGTCGGTGGTGTCCACCATCCGCAGCCAGCCCCCGATGATCTCGGACGATCTGCGCCGCCAGGCCGATAATTTCATCGAACTTGATGAGTTGAAGGACGTGATCGGTCGCCCGCCCCGCGAAGCAATGATCGAGCGCCAAGAACGAATCGAAGCTCAGGGATAGCGTGATACGGGCAGCGGCACTCACTCACCGCTGCCCGATGTCTCTATAGTTTCATGCTAAAATCTTTGGCGTGGGCGAAAAGTTGTTGCCCACCAAGGTGTTCTATTACGCCGCACGATGTGCAAACATCCCCCCAAACAGGGGGGATCACATGTATCAAGATGCTGCGAGACTCGAACAGGCCGAAACGATTGATGCGCTGTGGGCAGGCGTTGTCGCCGGTTTGCGCAAGCACGGTATCCACCACGTCATCTACATCTCGGCGACCGGAACACCGGCACATGATACGCGCGTCCTGTCCACCTGCCCCGAACTCTACAGCGATGCGCACCCCGACGACGATCCGTTTCTGGCCCATTGCTGCAACAGTTACGACATAACCCCGACCGGTGCGGAGTTTCTGCCCGATCACTCCTATCTTGATGCCCAAGACAAGGCGTTCATCAGCAAGGCCCGCGCCCACGGCTTTCTCAGCGGTTTCGGGATCCCGACACGATTGAGGGGTGGTGCGCGCTATGGCGGTTTCAACCTTGGTACGACGCTGGATCGCGCGGCGTTCATGGACAGCATGTGGCCCCGCGCCGAACAGTTTCGCCTGTTCTGTCTGCTGGTCCATCGCCGCATCGAAGAGTTGTCAGGCCGCGTCACGGGGCCGGAACCCGCGATGATCGCCCCCAATCTGCCGCCGCGCCTTGATACACTCAGCCCGCGTGAAACCGAGGTCATCTATCTGCTGGCCCGTGGCCTGAGCCGCAAAGAGGCGGCGCGCACATGCGGGATCAGCCAACATACAATTGCCGAATACGCCAAAAGTGCATATCGCAAACTGGGTGTGCGCAATCGCGCCGAAGCAGCCCGCCTGATCTATGGCGCGGTGCAGGGCACCTGATCCGCGCCGGGCCAGACTTTACCACACCCGCCCAAAGCCTTAGGTCTTAACAAAACATCTCGGAGCGCCCATGACCAAGCCACTTCTCACTCTGTATCTGGCTGCCCCGCGCGGGTTTTGCGCAGGGGTGGATCGGGCAATCAAGATCGTGGAAATGGCGCTCGATAAGTGGGGAGCTCCTGTCTATGTCCGCCACGAAATCGTCCACAACAAGTTTGTGGTCGACGGGTTGCGCGAAAAGGGGGCCGTCTTTGTCGAAGAGTTGTCGGACTGTCCCGATGACCGCCCTGTGATCTTTTCCGCCCACGGCGTGCCAAAATCGGTGCCCCAGGCGGCCCAGGCGCGCGAGATGATCTATGTGGATGCGACCTGTCCGCTGGTCAGCAAGGTGCATATCGAGGCACAACGCCATGCGGATAACGGCTTGCAGATGATCATGATCGGGCACGAGGGCCATCCTGAAACGGTCGGCACCATGGGGCAGCTGCCTGATGGCGATGTGTTGCTGGTCGAAACGGTCGAAGATGTGGCACAGGTGAGCGTCCGCGACCCCGACCGCCTGGCCTTCGTTACCCAAACCACCCTGTCGGTCGATGACACCGCGGATATTGTGGCCGCCCTGCAGGCCCGCTTTCCCGCCATCGTCGGCCCGCACAAGGAAGACATCTGTTACGCCACGACCAACCGGCAAGAGGCGGTCAAGGCGATGGCCCCGAAATGCGACGCGATGCTGGTCGTGGGGGCACCGAACTCCTCCAACTCCAAGCGACTGGTCGAAGTGGGCGCGCGCGCAGGCTGCTCCTATGCACAACTGGTGCAGCGCGCGGATGATATCGACTGGCGCAGCCTTGAGGGGATCACGTCCATGGGCATCACGGCAGGCGCATCGGCCCCGGAGGTGCTGATCAACGAGGTCATAGACGCCTTTCGCGCCCGCTATGACGTGACGGTCGAGGTGGTGGAAACGGCCGTCGAGAACGTGGAATTCAAAGTGCCACGGGTTTTGCGCGAACCGGCCTGAGCCGGGCGCATGACACATGCGCCTTACACAGACCATTCCGCCGTGGTGCAGTAAGGCGCACGTGTCGTGCGCCTAGGTTTACGCCCGCGCGCACTCTGCCTATCGTGCGAGCACATCCACTGCCCTCGGAGGTCGCCATGCTCTCTTTCCAATTCCTGCTGACGGCATTTGTCGTGGTGGTCGCGCCGGGCACCGGGGTGATCTACACGCTTGCATTGGGTCTGGGTCAGGGACGTCGCGCCGCACTTTGGGCCGCACTCGGGTGCACCTTCGGGATCGTGCCGCATCTGGCCGCAGCAGCCTTGGGGCTCGCGGCAATCCTGCACACCTCGGCCTTGCTGTTCAACGTCGTGAAGTTCGCCGGCGTTGCCTATCTGCTCTATCTCGCGTGGGGCAGTCTGCGCAGTGACGGGGCGCTGGCGATCTCCTCCACACGCTCTGCCGAGGCGGGGTGTCGCATCGCGCGCAGGGGCGCGTTGATCAACATCCTGAACCCGAAACTGTCGATCTTCTTCTTGGCCCTTTTACCCCCCTTCCTGTCAGGCAATCCGGCCACCGCCACGGTCGAGATGGCGATGATGGGTGCGGTGTTCATGGGCATGACCTTTGGGGTCTTCGTCCTTTACGGCGTATTCGCCGCCGCTGCGCGCCAATGGATCCTGGGATCAGAGCGGGTCATGGCATGGCTGTCGCGCAGCTTTGCCGCCATCTTTGCGGCGCTGGCCGGACGATTGGCGCTGGAACGGGCATGAGTGACGGTTGGGTCTATTTCGACGGGGTCATAACGCCGCTCGAATGGGGCAAGAATACCTGCACGATCATGCGCCTGCCGGACGACATCTTGGATGCCTTGCCCGCCGGAACACGGCGGATCGAGGGCGAGTTCGGCGACTTTCCGGTCAACCTTGCACTGACAAAAGCACCCGTGCTTGACGGCACCTTCGTCTACACTGGCAAGGCGTTTTTGCACGACAGCGGGCTTGAGGTCGGCATACCGTTTGAGGCGCGGCTTCGCCCTGTCGATCCCGATCTGGTCGAGGTGCCCGATGATGTGATGGCCGCTGTGCGCGGTGCCGGGCGCGTTGCGGAATGGGCCGCGCTCAGCCCCGGACAGCAGCGCGGCAAGTTGCACCTTGTCAACACTGCCAAAAGGGCTGAAACCCGCACCAAACGCATCGCAACCCTGATCGCCGAGCTATGACCAGAATTCCCCGCGCCCCCTTGCTTCTTGGCCTTGCTGGCCTCACGCCCTTTGTCTGGGGGGCGGCCACCGTGCTCAGCAGCGATCTCGCGGCGCTTGGTGCAGAGGTCTTGGGCCCCAGCTTTATCGGGCCATATGTGCAGCTGTTCTATGGGTCGGTTATCCTGTCCTTCATGTCTGGTGTCCTTTGGGGCTTTGCCACGAAAGCTACCGGCGCGCAGGCGGCGACAGGTTACACTCTTTCGGTGATCCCCGCGCTCTGGGCGTTTTTCATGACGGGCGGCGGGCCGACAAGTGCGGCGACCGACCTGATTTTTGGCTTTGCGGGCCTCTTGATGCTTGATTTTGCATTCGCGCAATGGGGGCTGACGCCTGCGTGGTGGATGCGCCTGCGTGTTTTGTTGACGGCCATCGTTGTGGCCTGCCTTGGTATAACGGTGATCTTATGAGCGATGCAGAAACCCTGTCCGTCTATGCGGCCAAAGCGGCGGAATACGCCAAACTGGTGACCGGAGAGAAGGTGAGCCCGAGCCTGTTGCGTTTTATCGACGGGCTGCCTGCCAAGGGGCGCGCACTGGATCTGGGCTGCGGCCCAGGATTTGCCGCCGGAGCGATGGCTCAGGCAGGGATCGAGGCGCATGCCTGGGATCCGGTGCCAGAAATGGTCGCCATGGCGGCCGAGCATCCAGGCGTCATCGCTCGCCAAGCGGTCTATGCCGATCTGGTCGAAGTGGACGCCTATGACGGGATCTGGTGCAACTTTTCGATGCTGCATACACCGCTTGCCGACTGGCCTGCCCAGTTTGCAGACATCGCACGGGCGTTAAAGCCGGGCGGGCTGTTCCACTTCGGCACCAAACTGGGCACAGGCGAGGCGCGCGACAGCATTGGGCGGCTCTATTCTTATATGACCGAGGCCGATCTGATGGACCTGTGCACCGCGACCGGGTTGACGGTCGAATACAGCCAAACCGGGGAAGAGGCCGGGCTGTCCGGGGAAATTGCACCATTCATCGTGTTCCAGGCTCGTACAGATGGCTGAGTTGTTTGCCTATACCGACGGGGCTTGCTCGGGAAATCCCGGCCCGGGGGGCTGGGGCGCGTTGTTGCGCGCGATGGACGGGACTACGGTGATCAAGGAACGTGCTTTGAAAGGTGGCGAGGCGCTGACCACCAACAACAAGATGGAATTGATGGCCGCGATCTCGGCGCTTGAGGCGCTCGACAAACCATCGACCATCACCGTGGTGACCGATAGCAACTACGTGAAAAACGGGATCACCAGCTGGATTCACGGCTGGAAACGCAATGGCTGGAAGAATGCGGCGAAGAAGCCGGTGGCCAATGTTGAGCTGTGGCAACGACTCGATTCTGCGCAAGCGCGGCACGATGTGACGTGGAAATGGGTCAAAGGACACGCCGGACATGCCGAAAACGAGCGGGCAGATGAGCTGGCCCGTGCAGGAATGGCCCCCTTCAAGCCCAAGTGACGTAGGGTCAAAACAGTTTCTGCGCTGTTTTTGCAGGCCCTAGTCATACTCCACAAATTTGTTTGTTACATGTCCGGTCGATCTTAGCGATCTGTTTTAAAAACGCTTTTTTGACTCAAAGCCCCCCACAGACCCTAGTATCTCCGACTTGTTCAGGCGTTTGTGACCGATTGGTCCCTTACTGTTACAGACCTTTTCCGCTATCTCTATCCCAAGACGAACGGCCACC
>NZ_CANLVZ010000022.1 GCF_947494755.1 uncultured Tateyamaria sp. | reverse complement strand
ATGCTAACCGGTCAGAAGAGGACCAAAACCTGAACAGAGCTAACTTATAAACACGGACTCTCAGGGGAGCAGGTCAACAACAAATAGGCAGCGAACACCCACCTGACGTCCGCTTTCAAGGAGCTGCACTGCCGCGTAGAGATGGATGACCAAGGTCGGCTCTGGGCCGCGAGCTGCCTTCATTCAAGGCAACACACCTTTCAAGCTCAGGCTGCTGTTACCAAGATCAAAGGACCCGATCGCGGACCAATCGCCAGACCTCCACACGCCGGTGATATGGTCAAAAATAGCACACGGTATCGAGCTGTTCCGTAGCAACCCGACTCGCTCCAATGCAAAACGTTTCGACGTTGCATCCCACACAGGGTAAATCGCTGCGACAGGTTTGACAAAAGGACCGTCCACAAGCGGCGAGCGGCAGATCGATATCGGTATGAGCAATGCCGACAAGGCACTGGCACGAAACAGCAGGTTGCGAATGGCAAAGAACGGCGCGGGAAGCGCCATGTTCAATTCAGCTTCCAGAGGCACCCCGTTTTGGGCAGCGGGTGACGGCCTTGGCACCAGATGTACCTGCCCGTTCAGCATGTCAAACCGCTGTTTGCCTGGCACAAAATCCCACCAGCTCAAAAAACTCTCTATATCAAAGAACGTCGGCAAATCCTGCCCGCTCAGAGGGAGGTCGTTCCAGCCCGTGCGGCGCGCAACCGGAAAGCGTTCGCATAAATCGGTGATGGCAATCTGATGCCCGCCAACGGCCACGGTTGTATTGGTCATTTGGTATCGAAACCCAGAGCCGAGCTTGCGCGCAACAAGAGCCACGCCCGCGTCCGACCTCAAATGAATGACCTGCGCTGCCCCAGCCACTTCACGCGCTGTCATCACGTCTTCGGTCAGTGCAAGTTCGGGATTGTCCGGAGGGACGAGGCAGATAAGAGCCCGCCTGCCCTGCTCATCGATGATCTCGGCACGAGGTGCGAAGCGGGTTCCAGCCCGGCGCGCAACGATCGGGTCATCGCAAATCGTGAGATTTGTCTCAGACAGGGAAAGAGATTGTTCAACCATGACAGCGCCCTTTCGCCGCGATTATGCAGCAAAGGTGGTTCTGGCACACCAAATTATCCCTGGCCAAAAGCCCAAGAGATTGAGATCGGACAGGCTGACAGGAATTGGAACCACGAAAGCGACGTTTCGAGAGACAAATCAGACCTATGTGTCCAAAAACACAAAACTATCTGTCATCTCACATTTTGATTTTGGCGGACCGAGGAGGATTCGAACCCCCGACCCCCTGATTCGTAGTCAGGTACTCTATCCAGCTGAGCTATCGGTCCGCGTTTGGGCGGTTTAGTCCTGTGCCCGCGCCAATGCAAGGGGGTATCTGGCCAAAACCGTGCGCGCGCTCAAATACCGTCGCCCTTGGGCAGGCGGATCGAAAACACTGTTCCGGAGGGTCCTGTCCGGTCCAACTCCAGCGCCCCCCCATGGCCGCGGATCAGCTCGGATGCAATGGCAAGGCCAAGGCCGGTGCCGCCTTTGCTCACCCCACCCTGGAAAGGCGTGAACAGATGCTCTTGCGCCTTGGGTGGCAGGCCGGGGCCAGTGTCGGCGATCTCGATCCACCAATTGTCGGCGTCCTCGTAAGCCGAGACGTTGATTTCGCCTGCCTTATTCGTCGCGATGATCGCCTGACGCGCATTGCGCACGAGGTTGGACACCACGCGAAACAGTTGTTCGGGGTCTGCGCGCAGGGTGAACAGCGGCGGGATGTTTTCGCTGAGCGACAGGTCATGCTCGCCCACTGCCAGTCGTTCACTGTCCAGCACGTCAGCCACCAGATCATCCAGCGTCACCACCATGAGTGAGGGGCTGGGTTCTTCGGCCTTGCCAAAGGCGAGCGTGCTTTCGCACAGGTTCACCGCGCGCGTGATTGAGCCTACCAGTTTGGGAGCCATGCGCGCCACCAGCGGGTCTTCGGACATCTCAATCCGGTCGGTGAATAGTTGAGCCGAAGTGAGAATATTGCGCAAATCATGGCTGATCTTGGACACAGCCCCCCCGAGTTGGGCCAGCCGGTCCTTTTGGCGCAAGGCCGAGATCAGCTCGGTCTGCATCGAGCGCAACGCTTCTTCGGCCTCGCGCAGTTCGGTCACGCCTGCGGTCGGAATAATGATACGCCGCGCATCCTCGGGTGAGGCGGCGTAACGTTGCATATGACCAACGACGCCACGGATTGGTTTCACCAGGATGGCGCGCACTGCAATAAACAGCAAAAAGGCGGTAAAGATCGAAATGACCGCCGACAAGACCAGAATACGCACGCCATAGTCGAGCATAGCAGCGCGCAAAGGTGCCGTTTCCATAGTAATTTCGATCAGCAACCCTGCTTGCCGGGTGGGCGCACCGATCACCCGGATTACCTTGTTTTCAGGATCAAGCAGACGCAGCATTGCATCGCGGATCAACACCGGTGCGGTGCCATCGCGCAGATCAAAGGTCGCATCGATAGCTTGCGGCATCGGAGTCGACAGCATCAATTGGCGCACCTCGTCGCGGCGCAGCACCACGTTGAAGACGCCTGCGTTCTCAAGCAGCTCTTCCTCCAACTCACTGTCGATCATGTCGTCGGCCAGCAGCGCAAGCGAGGCGATCTGCGCCCGCTCAAGCCGGTTCTGCAAAAACTCTTCACGGAACCGGGCGATTGAGGGCACGAAGATCATGATTTCCGCCAACATCACGAAAATCGTCGTGAGGATCAGAAAGCGGCCAGAGAGTGAATTCAACATGCGCGTATGTGGTCAGGGAATGAAGCGTTGCACAAGCCCTACCACCCGCTTGACCAGATCACTTTCGAACAAGCGGGGGCTGAAATAGGCCCCGGCAGCGCGTTTGTTGACCTCACCAATGGTCGGGTACGGAGCAACCATGGCCGCCACCTGGCTCATCTTCATCTTGTTGGCCAGCACAAGCGCCCAGAGGTTGATCAATTCGCCCGCCTGATGCCCCGCGATGGAGGCACCGACGGGACGTCCCTTGACCACCATGACCTTGATCAGCCCCTTGGTCTTGCGCTCGGCGATGGCCCGGTCGTTGTGTTCATAGTGAAAGCGCACCACCTCAAGCTTGTCGCCGTGGGTTTTACGCGCCTGCGCTTCGGTCAGTCCCACCTGCGCCAGTTCCGGGTCTGTGTAAGTCGCCCACGGGATGTGGCTGGTCTTGGTCTTCGAGGGCAACCCAAACAGCATGGATCGAATGATGACCCCCGCATGATAGCCCGCCACATGGGTGAATTGCAGTCCACCGGCCGCATCCCCGATGGCATAGACGCGGCGATTGGTGGTCTTCATGGCGTTATCGACCTTGACTCCTGTTTTCGTCGTCTCGATCCCGGCGGCATCGAGGTTCAGCTTGTCGGTGTTCGTCTTGCGCCCGACGGCCACCAGCAGATGCGAGCCGGCAAAGCTGCGCCCGTCCTTGGTGTGTACCGTGACGGCCACCTCCCCGCCTTCGATCTTGGAGGCCAGCGCATCTTCGGCGATTTCGATCCCTTCTGCGCGCAGGTTTTCAAGCACCACCTTGGCCAGTTCCGGGTCGTCCTTGCCAAGCGCCTTGTCCCCTTCGATCACCGTCACTTTGGATCCCAAGCGGACATGGGCCTGCGCCATCTCCATCCCAATCGGGCCGCCGCCGATGATCAGCAGGTGGTCGGGCCGTTCCCGCAGCTCCCATAGAGTTTCATTGGTCAGGTATGGCACCGTGTCCATGCCTTCGATTGGGGGCACAAGCGGGCTGGACCCCGTCGCGATCACGATGCGTCGCGCGGTGATGACCGTATCGCCCGCCTGCACTTCGGTGTCTGAAATGAAGCGCCCGAATTCGCGGATCACCTCGACCCCAAACCCCTCAAAACGTTCCTGACTGTCGACCGGTTCAATCTGGGCAATGACGCCCTGAACATGGTCCTTGGCTGCGGCATAGTCGATTTGCGGGGCCACCTCGGCCACGCCGTAGACTGCGCTGTGGGACTGAGCATGCGCCGCCTTGCCGCTTGCAATGAGCGCCTTGGAGGGCACACAGCCGTAGTTCAGGCAATCCCCGCCCATCTTGTGTCCTTCGAGCAGGACAACCTTGGCCCCCATTTGGGCCGCGCCTGCGGCCACGGACAAGCCACCTGATCCGGCCCCGATGATCAGGATATCGGTCTTTATACGCTTCATGAAACTTACAGGCCCTTTTTGCCGCGCACGGTCTTGAGGATGATGGGAAGGGCGGCGAGCGCACACAGACCCAAGATAGGCAGCAGGATCGCAGGTTCAAAGATGATGCCCAGATCAGGCGTGTCGCCCCGGTCAAACACCTCACCCAGACCCGCACCGACAGAGGTGAACACAACCGCACCCGGAATGATGCCCAGAAACGTCGTTACTGCAAAACGGAACAAAGGCACACCCAACAAGGCCGGGATCAGGTTGGCCGCAAAGAACGGCACCGCAGGCACAAGCCGGATCAGAAACAGCATGGACCACTGGTTTTCGTCGATGCCATCCTTGATCTTTTTCTGCAGACCACTGCTGGAATCCATCTTTTTGGCCAGTTTGTCGCCAAGGCCCAGGCGGGCGGCGGAAAAGATGGCGATGGCCCCCAATGTGGCCGCAACAACATTGAACAGCGCACCGGGGAAGGTAGCGAACAGGAAACCGCCCGTGAGCGTCATCACAGAGGCACCAGGCAACGAAAACGCCACCACGAGGAAATAGGCGGCCACGAATGCCAGCACCGTCAGCACAAAGTTCTCATCCCGAAACGCCAAAAGCGCCTCGCGATTGTCCGCAAGGGTCTGAAAGTTAAGGTAATCGCGCAGTGTAAAGGCACCAATCGCCGCAACAAGTGCGATCACGATCAAGGGCAGGCGGCGTGCAAATCCGCCGGTTGTTGGTTGGCTGGTATCGGACACATCCGTCCCCTTTTCGTCATTATCCATTGCTGAGGTGCCCCTTCATTGGCCCTCTTCTGACCTGAATGTGCGGACGCGGCACCCCGAAAAACAGGAAAGTCACGGGCGATTGATCATTATTTGTCGAAAACGTGCGAAATCAGGGCTCAATGCGCGTGCTTGAAACATATCATCAGACGCCGGCGCGAATTTGTTGCAGTATCACCATTTTTCGCCTCGCCGGGGTTTGACTTGCCCCCCTGCCCCCTTTAGAGGACGGGCTTCGAATACTGCCATTGCCCCGAATCCGCGTGGCTTGGCCAATTGACCCGGAGTGATTGCGATGAAACGCACATACCAACCCTCGAACCTCGTGCGCAAACGCCGCCACGGTTTTCGCGCGCGCATGGCGACCAAAGCTGGCCGCAAGATCCTGAACGCACGCCGCGCCCGTGGCCGGAAGTCGTTGAGCGCGTAACCGCGCCCTCAGGCATGTTTATCACATGACCCCGCCGAAGGTCTCTTTGTCCGACACACCCGTCGGAAAAGATGCGCCATCGGCGGGGCCATTTCGTTTGTGCACCCTCAAGGCGCGTTCGGAGTTTCTTCGCGCTGCCCGCGCCCGTCGTGTGGCAATGCCCGGATTTATCCTGCAAGTGCACACGCGCGAGACAGGCGATCATATCGGCATTGGCTATACCTGCTCCAAAAAGGTCGGCAACGCTGTGGCCCGCAACCGCGCCAAGCGGCGCTTGCGCGAAATTGCCCGCCTCGTGCTGCCCCATCACGGTACCCCCGGCACCGACTATGTCCTGATCGGGCGCGCCGAGGTCACCGCCACCCGCCCCTTTGAGGACATGCTCGCTGATCTGCGCACCGCACTTGAGCGTGCGCCATGACCCCGCTCGCCTTTATCGCCTCAGTGCCCGTGCGCGCCTATCGGTTGATATTTTCGCCGTGGGTCGGGTTCAATTGCCGCTACCAACCCACCTGCAGCGCCTATGCGCTCGATGCACTGAAAAAGCATGGTGGGATCAAAGGATCGTGGATGGCCGCCCGACGCATCGCGCGCTGTCATCCATGGGGTGGTGATGGGTATGACCCTGTGCCAGAGCGCCCCGAACGGGACGATCCCTGATCACTGCTTTTCAAAGGTGACGATCACGTCGCCAATGTGGACCGCTGCCCCTTCATATAGGCCCGGTTCAGCACACGTGTCTCCGAGAGCATCCACATCCAGTCATCAAAGGTGACCCGCAGCGTGCCGTCCGGCATCGGCAAGTCAATGGTATAGCGCCAGTTGAACGTACCGCCTCGCTGTTGCCCCGTCGCTGTCCCGATCACACCCGGCGCGGTCCCGTCCCGGGTGTCCTCGCCGGTTTTGTTAAGCGCCCAGATGCGTTGTTCGGTGCTGTTGTCCTCATAGACGAAATCCTCAACCAGCGTCAGGGCTGCCCATCCCATGTTCCGTTGATCTCGACGTCAAAGCGACAGCGTACCGTTCCGAACACGTCCGGAAAATGCCCATAGGCCACGACCCGTCCGTCAAAGAACTCTTCAAGGTTCAGTTTCCGCTCGGACAGGGCGGGGTCGTCCAGCGTCCGCTTGCCTGCGCAGGCGGCGACACATGCCAGCGCCAATACCATCAATACGCACATCATGTCGCTGTCCACTTGTTAAACTGGATACGCGCCGCGCCCCCCTTTTGGTTCGCCAAGGCCGTGGTATAGGCTGAATGAAACCCATCGCCCAAGGACGCACCCCATGCTTGATGACAGCGACGATATTCACCCGCTTTTTGCCGGGGCACCGCGCACGACCGAGTTCAAAAAGCTGCGCAAACGTGTCGTGCGCCAAACCCGCGAAGCGATCGAGCAATACGGGATGATTGAGGCCACGGACCCCGACGCACCCCGCCCCAAATGGCTAGTCTGCCTGTCAGGGGGCAAGGACAGCTACACCCTGCTGGCCGTGCTCTACGAACTGCGGTGGCGCGGCTTGTTGCCGGTCGATCTGCTGGCCTGCAACCTCGATCAGGGGCAACCGGGCTTTCCCGCAACCGTACTGCCTGCGTTTTTGGAGCGGATGCAGGTGCCCCACCGGATCGAGTATCAGGACACCTATTCCATCGTTGTCGACAAAGTGCCCGAGGGGCGCACGTTTTGCGCGCTGTGTTCGCGGCTGAGGCGGGGCAACCTCTACCGGTTGGCGCGCGAAGAGGGGTGTTCGGCTGTGGTGCTGGGCCATCACCGCGACGATATCCTCGAAACGTTCTTCATGAACCTGTTTCACGGCGGGCGTCTGGCGACCATGCCGCCAAAGCTGGTGAACGAAGAGGGGGATTTGTTTGTCTATCGCCCGCTGGCGCATGTGGCCGAAGCCGATTGCGACCGATTTGCGCAGGCCATGGCCTATCCGATCATCCCCTGTGATCTGTGCGGCAGCCAGGATGGGCTGCAACGCCAGCAGGTGAAACAAATCCTCGACGGGTGGGAAACCAACAGCCCCGGCCGCCGACAGGTGATGTTTCGCGCGCTGATGAATGCGCGGCCATCGCATCTTCTGGATCCGAAGCTATTTGATTTCCAAGGACTTATGCGAAAGTCTGATCAATTTGAGGAAATTTCTGGGGATATTCCGGTGCTGCGTTAAGACCGGGCTTACCAAGCGTGACTAGACCCTAGGGACCTGCTGTGGGATGGCAGGTGATGCGTGAAGGGATCTAATATGCGTTTTCGGGTGCCGACCTCTTTTTCCGAGTTGCGCCAACGGTGGGCCGCGGCACTTTCGGGGCCGCAAATGCTGGCATTCGTTCCCGCGCTGACGCTTGCGGGGTTTTGGTTCGGGGGCGAAGTGGCGCTGGTTGCCATTGCCTGTGCGCTGCCTGCAATCTGGCTGATGCAGGGTGGCGTTGATGGTGTGGTTGCCCGGCGCGTGGCGCACGTCACGTCCTCTTCGGGCGTGGTGTCTCCTGACACATTTTTGACCAAGGTCCAAAGCATGCGACAGAACGCACGCGGCGCAGATCGCAACAGCGCCATTTTGGCAATCGAACTGGACGAGTACTCGCTCCTGACGAACCGGTTTGAACCGGGTGCCCTCGACAAGGTTCTCAAGACGATCAGCAACCGAATTGCGGCGGCATCGCGCGATTCTGACATCATCAGTCGCATTGGCGATTGTCGATTTGCCATTTGTTTGGGGCCGGTCCAGCATCTTGATCTGGAAAGCTGCATTCAACTCAGCGGACGTTTGCAGCAAGCCATTGAAGAACCGATTTCGCTGGACGGCACATCGATCTATACGTCGGCGTCCATCGGGTTCTGTCTGCTCAGCCGCGCGCCGGGCACAGATGGTCAGGACTGGATCAACGGCGGCGTGGCCGCGCTGCAAGAGGCGCAGCGCCGGGGGCCTGCATCCGTCCGCGCTTATTCGGTCGAGCTGCATTCGCGCCTCAAACATCGCGCCGATTTACGCGACGAAGTGGCGACCGCTCTTGAGCGTGGTCATATTCAACCCTGGTTTCAACCCCAAATCTCGACCGATACTGGCAAGGTGACAGGATTTGAGGCGCTGGCCCGCTGGATACATCCAGACCGGGGCGCGATCTCTCCTGCCGAGTTTTTGCCTGCAATCGAAGATGCGGGCCTGCTCGAGCGGCTGGCAGAGGTGATGATCTATCACACGTTCACGGCCATCAAGGCTTGGGACTCCGCTGGCCTTCACGTGCCGCATGTGGGTGTGAATTTCAGCGGATCGGAACTGGGCAACCCGCGGCTTGTGGACAAGGTTCAGTGGGAATTGGACCGCTTCGATCTGACACCTGATCGGCTAGCCGTTGAAATCCTGGAAACCGTTGTGACGGACACATCCGACGACACCATCACCCGCAACATCAACGCGCTGACCGCCCTTGGCTGCCGGGTCGATCTGGATGACTTTGGAACGGGTCATGCCTCCATCGCGTCCATCCGTCGGTTTGGAGTGGGACGGATCAAGATCGACCGCTCGTTCGTGATGAAGGCGGACCGCGACCCAGAACAGCAACGCATGATCAGTGCGGTTCTGACCATGGCCGAACGGCTTGGGGTCGAAACCCTCGCCGAAGGGGTAGAAACGGTGGGTGAGCATGCGCTGTTGGCGCAACTGGGATGTGACTACGTCCAAGGCTTTGGAATCGCGCGTCCGATGCCGTTTGAAAAAACACTGGATTGGGTCCGCACGCACGAGGCCAAGCTGCAAGACGCGCCAGCCATTCCACTGCGGCGCACGAATTAGTCCGACACAAGTCTCTCACCACCATCGCGACGCCGGTGTTTTGACGGCGCAGCTGAGTGGCGCATGGGCCCTGTTATCCCTTGAATGAGGGCGAATCCGCTTGACGTTTGTGTCCGCACTCTGTTGAACCCGACCAATCTTTCTTACAGCGGGTGGCGGTCTTCCATGGACGATCAAAACAAGAACCTCATTCTTGCAACTGCGTTGAGTTTCATTGTGATCCTCGTCTGGTTTGTGCTGTTCCCACCACCAGAGCCTGACACGCCGCTTGATGCCACGACCACGGTCGATGCAACGGCGAGCACAGGCGACATTGCCGTGCCGGCCCCTCAATCCGATGCGACCGGTGCGACCGCGCCGGAAGCGACCGCATCCGAAACCGCTGACGCACCCCGGATCGCCATCGAAACAGCGCGGTTGAGCGGTTCGATTTCCCTGCTCGGCGGACGCATCGATGACCTGCGCCTGAAAGACTACCGCGCAAGCCTAGATGAAGACGCCGACATCGTGACCATGTTGTCACCTGTCGGGTCTGATGCCGCCTATTATGCACTGCATGGCTGGGCTCCTGGCACGGGCCTTGAGGCCGCTGGTGTGCCAGACCCGAACACCCTGTGGAACGTTGAGGGCAACGACACGCTCAGCGTCGGGAACGAGGTGACCTTGCAATGGTCGAACGCCACCGGGCAAACGTTCAAACGCGTGATCAGCGTCGACGAAAACTACATGTTCGATGTCACGCAAAGTGTGACGAACACCGCTGACACAGCCGTGCGCGCCGCGCCCTATGGTATGATCACACGGCATGGCACGCCGACCGATCTGAAAAACTTCTTTATCCTGCACGAAGGTGCCGTCGCCATGGCCAATGGGGAATTGGCCGAAACCGACTGGGATGACATCCCAGAGGCCGAGGTTGACCCGGCCTGGGGTCGCCCCGCCATCGTGACACGCGACGTCACCGAAGGCTGGATCGGGTTTTCAGACCACTACTGGCAGTCGATCCTGATCCCCACGGGCGTCGCCAGCTTTGAACAGGCGCTGACCTATGCGCCGCGCACGGACGTGTTTCGCGCCATCACCCGCCTGCCCGCGCAAGACATCGCGCCAGGCGCAACCGTCAGCGTCACAACCCAGCTCTTCGCGGGCGCGAAAGAATGGGAGGCGATCCGCGACTATCAGGACGATGGGGTCGAGGGCTTTGTCGACAGCATCGACTGGGGTTGGTTCTTTTTCCTGACCAAACCGATTTTCTGGCTGCTGCACGAGATCAACGTGCTGATCGGCAACATGGGTTGGTCGATCATTGGCCTCACCCTGATCATCAAGGCGATCCTGTTCCCGCTGGCCTACAAATCCTACGTGTCCATGGCGAAGATGAAAGAGCTTCAGCCGCAGATGGAAAAGCTGAAAGAGGCCGCGGGCGACGACAAGCAAAAGATGCAGCAAGGCATGATGGAGCTGTACAAGAAGGAAAAGGTGAACCCGGCTGCGGGCTGTCTGCCGATCCTTCTGCAAATCCCGATCTTCTTCTCGCTCTACAAGGTGATTTTTGTCACCATCGAATTGCGCCATGCGCCGTTTTTCGGACCCTTCCAGGACCTCAGCGCGCCTGATCCGACGACCATCCTGAACCTGTTTGGCCTGCTGCCCGTTGAGGCACCCGATCCGAACTCGATCATGGCGCTGATCTTTATCGGTATTCTGCCGCTGCTTTTGGGCATCTCGATGTGGCTGCAACAAAAGCTGAACCCAGCCCCCACCGATCCGACACAGCAGATGATCTTTGCGTGGATGCCGTGGGTTTTCATGTTCATGCTCGGCAGTTTTGCCAGCGGGCTTGTCGTCTACTGGATCGCCAACAACACCATCACATTCACACAGCAGTATCTGATCATGCGCAGCCAGGGCTACAAACCTGATCTGATGGGCAACATCAAATCCAGCTTCAAGAAGCGCACGCAGACGGACAGCAAGTGATGCAGGTCACGACCCTGTGGCGTCATCCAATCAAAAGCCACGGACGCGAACAGATTGACAGTGTGGCACTTGTCGCCGGGCAGTCCATGCCATGGGATCGGGTCTGGGCCGTCGCGCATGAGGCGGCCAAGGCCGAACCCGGTGTCTGGGCGCAATGCGCCCACTTCAGCCGCGTGTCCAAAGCACCCGGGCTGATGGCCATCACTGCCAAGCTCAATGAGGCGACTGGCAAGCTGACCCTGTCACATCCTGATCGCCCCGACCTGACCTTTGATCCTGAAGCCGAACCGGGTGCCCTGATCGGGTGGAGCGCACCGCTTGTCCCGCAGGACCGCGCCCTGCCGAGCCACATCATGCGGCTGGATGGGCGGGGCTATACCGACAGCGATTTCCCGTCCGTGACCCTGTGCAACCTTGCCTCGCACCGGGCCGTCGAACAGCAGATGGGCCAGGACCTTTCCATCCATCGCTGGCGCGGCAACATCTGGTTTGACAGCGACGCCCCATGGATTGAGTTTGACTGGATGGACCGCGATATTCAGGTGGGCGAGGCTATCCTGCGCCCGCGGGAACGTACCGACCGTTGCTTGGCGACGACCACGAATCCGGACACCGGACGGCGGGATGCCGACACGCTCAAGGCGCTCGACAGTTTTGGACATCAGGATTTCTCGGTCCGTTGCGAGGTGGTCCGGGGTGGCACGGTGCGCGCAACCGACAAGGTGATGCCGCTATGACCTCCCTGCCGTTCCCAATCGCCGACGCCCCCGATCCACAGACGGAAGAACGCGGGCGGCTTTTGTTTGCGGGTGAGACCGAATTCGTCAAAGGTGTCGTCGCAATGTCCGGCCTGCCACCTGCTGACCGGATGGAGGTCTGTTTTGCGGGTCGTTCCAACGTCGGAAAGTCTAGCCTGATCAATGCCTTGACCGGACGCAAAGGGCTGGCGCGCGCCTCAAACACGCCCGGCCGCACGCAAGAGATCAACTTTTTCACCGCCGCTGACAGCCACTATCTGGTGGATTTACCCGGCTATGGCTATGCGAACGCACCCCTGCCGGTGGTGGCGAAATGGCAAAAACTGCTCAAGCAATATCTGTCGGGGCGTCAAACGCTGCGCCGTGCCTTTGTGCTGATCGATGCGCGGCACGGGGTGAAAAAAGTGGACGAGGAAATCCTCAGCCTGCTCGACAGTGCCGCTGTCACGTTCCAGTGCGTGTTGACCAAGGCGGACAAGGTCAAAGCCGCAGACCGCGACGCGGTGCTGGCCCAGACCCGCGCCGCCCTCGCCAACCACCCCGCTGCTTTCCCCGAGATCGTCCTGACCTCCAGCGAAAAGTGCGACGGCATCGCGACCTTGCGCGCCATCATCGCAACGCTCGAATAACGCGGCGCATGACGACATGGCTTGCGTGCGGCTCGGCAATTCCCGATAACCGCGCAAAGCCAAAGGCCGCCACAAGATGAAGACCCAAGAGATGAACCGCGACTGGATCGCCACCGCCCGCACCCTGTCCCAAGCGCTGCCCTACATGCAGCGCTATTCGGGCGCGACCGTGGTGATCAAACTGGGCGGGCACGCGATGGGCAGCGACGAGGGCATGGCGAGCTTTGCCAATGACGTTGTGCTGATGCGTCAGGTGGGCGTGAACCCGGTGATCGTGCATGGCGGCGGGCCAATGATCAACGAGATGCTCGAGCGGCTCGATAT
The DNA here is from genome assembly GCF_947494755.1 of uncultured Tateyamaria sp. Classification (GTDB taxonomy): domain Bacteria; phylum Pseudomonadota; class Alphaproteobacteria; order Rhodobacterales; family Rhodobacteraceae; genus Tateyamaria. The sequence goes on along the minus strand of NZ_CANLVZ010000022.1, from coordinate 34,166 downwards.
CGCGTCCGAGTTCGTGAATGGCAAACGCGTTACGGATGCGGCCACAATGGATGTGGTCGAGATGGTCCTGTCTGGCCGCGTGAACAAACGGATCGTACAGGCGATCAACCGGGCCGGGGGGCGGGCTGTGGGCCTGTCTGGCAAAGACGCCAACCTGATGACCTGTGATCAGACGGACCCGCAATTGGGTCTGGTCGGCACGCCCGCGCAGATGGACCCGTCGATCCTCAAGACCTTGTTCGAGACGTCCATGATCCCGGTGATTGCCCCCCTTGGGGCGGGCCGGAATGGCGAGACATTCAACATCAACGGCGACACGGCGGCAGGTGCCATCGCGAGCGCGCTGAAGGCGGACCGCCTGTTGCTGCTGACCGATGTGTCCGGCGTCAAGAACGCGGCGGGCGAGGTTGTGACCGAAATCACCGCCGACCAGATCCGCACCATGACCGAGGACGGCACCATCGCGGGCGGCATGATCCCCAAGACCGAAACCGCGCTGGATGCCATCGCAAGCGGCGTGCGTGCGGTCGTGATCCTTGATGGGCGCGCGCCCAACGCCTGCCTGCTGGAATTGTTTACCGACCACGGTGCCGGGTCGATCATCCGCCCGCGCTGACACGCAAATGTGTCCCTGCGCCGCATTGCCGGTCGGGCGTTGTGCAGTAGATATGGCCCATGGAAAACGAAGCACTCATTCGCCTTGTGGTCTTTCTGGGCCTGTTCTCGCTCTTTGCTGCTGTTGAAACGCTGGCCCCGCGCCGCATACGCACCCAACAGCGCAGCAAGCGGTGGATGACCAATTGGGGCATCACCATCGCCAATACGGTGCTGCTGCGGTTGATGGCTGTGGGTCTGCCTTTGCTCGCGGTCGGCGCGGCGGCGGACGCGCAGATGCAGGGCTGGGGCTTGTTCAACGCCATTGACCTGCCGTTGTGGATCGAGGTGATCGCTGCGATCCTCATCCTCGATTTCGCGATCTGGGCGCAACACCTGATCACGCACAAAGTCCCGATCCTGTGGCGGTTGCACCGCGTGCATCATGCGGACGTTGATATGGATGTGACGACCGCCATCCGCTTTCATCCGGTCGAGATTGGGTTGTCGATGCTGCTGAAGATCGGCCTCGTCTACCTGCTTGGCCCCGCCGCCATCGCGGTGATCCTGTTCGAGATCATCCTGAACGGCACCGCCATGTTCAACCACGCCAATATTCGACTGCCGCTCGCAGTGGACGCCGTCGTGCGCCGCGTTCTCGTGACACCGGACATGCACCGCGTGCACCACTCGGTGCATCGTCATGAACATGATAGCAATTACGGGTTCTCACTGTCGATCTGGGATCAGATGTTTGGCACCTACATCGCGCAACCCGCTGCCGGACATGACGAGATGGAGGTAGGTCTTGAATGGCAAGATGACCGCCCGGCCCGGTTCGGCTGGTCGATGAGCCTGCCTTTCGCACGCAAATGATACTGCACGCCATCGCTGACGACGTGGGCCCTCATGGCATGTTTGTCATGGGGCATGACGCGGACCGGGTGCTGGTCGGGGCGGATGCAACCTTTTGGCAGGCCTTCACCGCTGCACCGGAATACCACGACGGCAAGGCGGACCCGATTGACCGCTATTCAAAGCGGGTGATCGAACCATTGGCCGCGCGCGTGCAGGCGCAGGCCGTCTTTCCCTCTGATGGGCCGCCTTACGCACCGTTTATCAAGTGGGCAATCGGCACCGGGCGTTTCTGGCAAAGCCCGACTGGAATGATGGTGCATGACACCGCAGGTCTGATGATTTCGATCCGGGGGGCGCTGATCTTTGACGCAGCGCTCAAACCTGCTCCAGCGCAGCCTTCTCCTTGCGAGGCCTGTACGGATCACCCGTGTGTTGCTGCCTGCCCCGTCAACGCGCTCAGCGACATGCACGCCTACGATGTGCCGACCTGTAAGGCGTATCTTGATACGCCACCCGGGGCCGACTGCATGAAATTGGGTTGCCGCGCGCGGCGGGCCTGCCCGATCAGCCAGACGTTCGACCGGGCAGACGCGCAAAGCGCATTCCACATGAAGGCATTTCGCGGCTGATCAGCTGATAATCAGCGTATCTGCCTCGTTCTTGCCCAGCATCAGACCCTTCACACCATCCGCGTCCAGTGCAATGCCACTGTCCGTCATCATGTTACGATTCCATGGCAACGCATCAATGACCGCTTGCATCTTGGTGTCATAGGTCTCGCGCCAGTCCGGGTTGTCATCCGCGCCCATCTTGTGTGAACGAAAGAACATGCGATGGTGAAATTCGATGGAAAACACATAGTCAGGCTGCGCCATCAAGTCCTTGAGCGAGGGGATCAACTCGTATTCGCCGCCCTCGATATCCATCTTCACGAACACCTTCTTGGCGTCACCGCAAAACTCCGTCACGACATCCTGAAGGCGTCGCGTCTGCACCGTCCATTGCGTCGGGCGATTGGCAAACAACGCGCTCGACATCGAGTCGCCCCCTTCACCTGAGGAGTTGATTGAAATCGGCTCACCCGAGGCATGGATGCCCTCATCAAATATCTTGATCCGGTCGGCCCAGTCCGCGTCTTTGTTCAGCTTGAGATTGGCCTTCAATTCCTTGAATGCGCTGCGGTCTGGCTCGAAGGCCAGGCACAGCTTGGCCAGTTGCGCCCCGTAAAAGGCAGTCGACCCGATCCAAGCGCCGAAATCGATCACGAGCGTTTCCTGGTCAATGTACCGGTCAAAGGTCTGGTATGTCTCGGGTTCCCAGTTTCCGCGCAAAACACGACGCCAAAAGCGGTCATAGCGCCCTTGGTGCACGTTGAAAGTCCGGCCTTTGACCGAGATCTGGTGGTGTTCCACGCACTGCTCCTGCTCAGATTATTTACGGGGACGGTCGACCATAACGTTTGACCTGACAAGGCTTTCTTGGTCGATCACAAAAAAAGGGCACCCCGCATATACGCGATGCCCCAATGGCGTGTGCCCGTAAGGCGGAGGTGTCGTCCGCCCAACCTCTCAATCAGTGTCCAAGGATCTGGCTGAGGAACAGCTGTGTCCGTGGGCTTTTCGGGTTGTTAAAGAACTCTTCGGGCTCGTTCTGTTCAACGATCTGCCCTTCATCCATAAAGATCACGCGGTTGGCGACCTGACGGGCAAAGCCCATCTCGTGAGTGACGCACAGCATGGTCATGCCCTCTTCGGCAAGCTCGACCATGGTGTCGAGCACTTCCTTGATCATCTCGGGGTCAAGGGCGGACGTCGGTTCGTCGAACAGCATGATGCGCGGGCGCATGCACAAGCTGCGCGCGATGGCGACCCGCTGCTGCTGCCCACCCGACAACTGACCGGGATACTTGTCGGCCTGATCCGGGATCTTCACCTTTTCGAGGAAGTGCATCGCGATTTCCTCGGCCTCTTTCTTGGGCGTCTTGCGCACCCAGATCGGGGCCAGCGTGCAGTTCTCAAGGATCGACAGGTGCGGGAACAGGTTGAAGTGCTGGAAACACATGCCCACTTCCGACCGGATCTTGTCGATGTTCTTGAGGTCCGAGGAAAGCACGGTGCCATCGACGGTGATCTTGCCCTGCTGGTGTTCCTCGAGCGCGTTGATGCAGCGGATCAGCGTGGATTTGCCGGACCCTGATGGCCCTGCGATCACGATCCGCTCGCCCTGATAGACGGTCAGGTCGATGTCACGCAGCACATGGAACGAGCCGTACCACTTGTTCATGTTCTCGATCGACACAGCGACCTGCGAGGACACGTTGGGAGCCACATGCGGCAGATCGCCGGCATCGGGGGTGTTGGTGGTCATATCAGTCATGTCATCCACTCCTTATCAGCGGTGATCGGTCGCGAGTTGGCGTTCGAGCCACTGCGAATATTGTGAGATGCCGTAGCAAACGACGAAAAACAGCGTGATGGCAAAGGCCCAGAGTTCCCAATAGACGCCATTCCAATCGGTCGAGGCGAGGATGGGGCCACGGATCATCCCCACAAGGTCGAACATCGAAATGACCGACACGAGGGTAGTGTCCTTAAACAGCCCAACGGCCACGTTCACGATGCCGGGGATCGAGATTTTGAGCGCCTGAGGCAGAATGATCAGCCGCATCGCTTGCGCATAATCCAGACCCAGTGAGTCCGCCGCTTCATATTGCCCCCGTGGCAAGGCCGCCAAGCCCCCCCGGATCACCTCGGCGATATAGGCCGCCGAGAACATCGTGATCATGATGATCACCCGCAGGATCAGGTCGAAATTCGTGCCCGGCGGAAAGAAGAACGCCAGGATCACGTTTGCCACGAACAGCAGGGTGATCAGCGGCACACCGCGGATGAATTCGATGAAGATCACGCAAATCCATTTGATGATGGGCATGTTCGACTGACGACCCAGTGCCAGCGCGATCCCAATGGGCAGCGACAGCGAAACGCAGACGACCCCAAGGATCATGTTGAGCATGAAGCCCCCCATGTCACGACTTGGCACCGCGGCCAGGAACGTCTCGTCGGGCGTGATTGCGGAGACAACGATGCCGCCAAGCCACCATGTGACGACGGCAGCCGCCAAGCCACCAAAGAAGCCGGCCGCGAACGATCCTGCGACCAAGCGGCTGTAGACCACATAACCCACTACGAACCCGACCATCGCGAGGATCGGCGTATAGATCGTGCCCCCCCAGATCAGGTAGAACGCGAGGAACGGGTAGATCGCGGTAAAGGCCAGCATCCCCTTGGGTAGTTTCTGAAACAGAACTGGTGCCGCCGCGACGAACAGCAACGCAAAGGCCAGCGTCGGCCGCCAGTATTGCGAGCGTTCATAGCCTGTGCCGAAGACCAACTGGTTCCATCGCTCCGTCAGAACCGAGAAACAGCCCCCCGTCGCGCCTTCGAGGACTTCGCGGCATTCACGGATGTTGCTTGTGTTCCAGACACCGTTCAGCGCCCAGGGCAAAAAGCCCGACAAGATCAGGTAGATGCAGTAGATCGCCGCGAGCGTCAGGATCGTGTAGGGGATGTTCGAGAACAGGTTGTCCTTCGTCCATTTAACCGGTCCTGCCGCCGTCGAAGGGGGCGGTTGCTGAGGCAGTTGCGTTTCGCGCACGTATGCGACGGAGTGTGCGTGTGTATCAGACATCTCAACGCTCCTTCAGGCTGACGGAGTTGTTGTAGACGTTCATCACCGCCGAAATCAGCAAGCTGATCGTCAGATAGAACAGCATGAGCAGCAGGATACATTCAATCGCGCGCCCTGTCTGGTTCAGGGTGATGCCGCCCAGTGTCGCGGTGATATCCTCGTATCCCACCGCAATCGCCAGCGACGAGTTCTTGGTGATATTGAGGAATTGCGAAATCAGTGGCGGGATGATGACCCGCAGCGCCTGTGGCAGCACGACCAGGTTCATCACCCGGTTGGGGCGTAGCCCGAGCGACGCCGCCGCCTCGGTTTGTCCCTTGCTGACCGCCTGAATACCGGCGCGCACGTTTTCGGCGATGAAGGCCCCTGTATAGATCGACAAGGCCAGCCAAAGCGCGATCAGGGGGCGTCCGATCTGGGTCCCTCCCTGAAAGTTGAAGCCTTGCAGCGCTGGCACATCGACTCCGATGGGACGGCCCATGATGAAATAGGCCAGCAGTGTCGGGATAAAGAACAGCGCCAGTGATGGCAGGAACGTGGGCAGGTCGCGCCCATGATCGTAAAGCTGTTTGATCGCATAGCGGCGGTACATGAAGATACCGAGGATCGATGCGAGGAACACCAGAACCACGACCATTGACCCGGGCCCGAATGTGGGGGCCGGAATATAGACGCCGCGGTTGGTATAGGCGATCAGCCCGAACAGCATCTCGGTGTCCGGTGTTTCGCCCCGATAGGCCCGCGGGGACGGCATGGTGATCACGATGGTGTTGATCACGAGGATCCAGATCAGCACGGGCACATTGCGGAACGCTTCGACATAGGCCGACATCAGCTTGGCCACGAGCCAGTTTTTCGACAGACGCAGCACGCCAGCCGTCACGCCGAGAATTGTGGCTGTGACACAGGCCAGAAAGGCAACCAGCAGCGTGTTCAGAATGCCAACCCAAGCCGCCTGAAGGTGCGACGACTGGCTGGTATACTCCACCATCGTCTGCGCAATACCGTACCCGGCCGGTTCATCGAGGAACTGATAGGAAATGTTGAGGCCCTGCGCCGCCAGGTTCGAGAACAGGTTGCTCATCAGATAGCCCATGGCCCCGATCAGCAAAACAAGCGCGATGAATTGGAAGGTGTAGCCTCTGTACCGTGTGTCGTTAAGCAACATCGACAGGCGGAACGATCCCTGTGGAGGGTCGGTGATGGTTGACATCGTGGTGGTCCCCGTGGTTCCGGCCTTGATTTTTGTCGCACATAGGCGCGGGGCCGGTGTTCAGTTGTTGTCTGCACTTCGGGCATGGCTGCCGCTGTTTTCAGCGATCTTGTGCCCTGATGCGCAAGGGGCGCAGGTTTGACCCTGCGCCCCCTGGCTGGTTGATTTAGCGGAAGGGCGGCGAGTAGATCAGGCCACCATCGGTCCACTGAGCGTTCAGGCCACGGGCCAGACCGATCGGAGTGGATTCACCGATGTTCTTCTCGAAGATCTCGCCGTAGTTGCCCGAGACCGCGATCGCGTTCTTGGCCCAATCAGCGGACAGACCCAGCATCTCGCCCAGGGTACCTTCGGTGCCCAGCAGACGGTTGATTTCAGGGTTGCCACCGGCTGCGGATGCCATGTCGGCGATGTTGGCCGATGTGACACCCAGCTCTTCGGCTGTGATCAGTGCGTTCAGTGTCCAGCGGACCACGTCACCCCATTCGTTGTCGCCGTGGCGAACAAGCGGGCCGAGTGGCTCTTTGGAGATGATTTCGGGCAGCAGGACGTGATCGCCTGGTGCTTCGAAAGTCGCACGTGTCGCGGCCAGACCGGAGGCGTCTGTGGTGTAGACGTCGCAGGCACCGGCAAGGTACTGTTGCTGTGCTTCGGCGTTGGTTTCGATTGGAACCGGCTCATAGTTGATGTTGTTGGAGCGGAAGAAGTCCGCCAGGTTCAACTCGGTTGTTGTGCCGGTCTGGATGCAGACGGTTGCCCCGTCGAGATCCTTGGCCGACGAAACGCCCAGCTCTTTTGGAACCATGAAGCCTTGGCCGTCATAGTAGTTGACGCCCACGAAAGTGAACTTGAGGTCCACATCGCGCGAGAATGTCCATGTGGTGTTACGGGCCAGCATGTCGATTTCGCCCGAGGCCAACGCGGTGAAACGCGTTTTGCCGGTTGTAGGCACGAATTCGACAGCAGACGCGTCACCCAGCACAGCCGCAGCAACGGCGCGGCAGACGGCGACGTCAAAACCATTCCATTCACCGTTGGCGTCTGGTGCGGCAAAGCCGACCAGGCCGGTGGTCACGCCGCAGTTCAGTTTGCCGCGTGCTTTCACATCATCAAGGGTGCCAGCAGCCGCTACACCGGCAGCAACGCCGGCGACGGTCAGCGCGCCAAAGAATACGGATTTTTTCATTAGTTACCTCTTCCTGATTTTCCGCCATATTTTGGCGGTTCGACCGGCGCGAGGTGAGTGTTCACCCACGCCGAAGGAGCCCCGGAGGGGTTTGTCCCCTGCCAGTGGGCGGCACTTTGGCCGGATTCATCGCAAAACGTCAAGGGTCGCTTCACCAAAACCGATGCGAAACCGCGCAGGATTTAGGCACCCGGTCGATGATTGCGCTCACAGCACTCAGGCGACATCAAAGAACGATTTTGCGTGCAAAAACGACTGTTTCTTGATTTCGGCGACCTCTTGGGCCTCCTCATCCTCGCCCCATTGCTCTTGCTGCCATATTTCGTCCACCCGAGAAGCTGCCCAAACCGTAGGCACCGGGTGCAGATCTTGGGCAGCGGCAAGTCCCAACACCAGGGACCCCGACAGGCTGACAAGATCGTGAAAGCCCGCAAGCTGGAAATGCGACAGCGCATGGACCCGATCAGACAGCCGCTTTAGCGCATCTTCGTCTTGTGATTCGTGCATGACCCCCGTGCGCAGATGCAGCCGCGCGCCAAACTTCTCAGCCGCCCAATCCAGATAGGGATCCCATGTCTCTGCCTGCCGCGCGACCAAACCGGCAGGGGCATCGGCGCGGTAGCATAGCAAATCCGCATCCCCGTATGCGGCCAGCATGTCCGCCACTTCGCGATGCTGGATAGCCACCTTGTCGATGGCCGCGTTCGCACTGCGGGTGTAGGGCATGTTCAGCGGGTTGATCTCGTCCTCTTGCGCGTCCCATTCGGCGGCGATTGCTTCAGCCATGCTTTGGGTCGGCAGGATCAGCCCCGCCTTGGCGGGCGTCTTGACCGCGCGTCCATCAAGGTGAACGGTCCAGCCTTGTTCAGTCTCAACCGCTGCTGCATCCGTCCAGAACCGTTTTTGTTTCCATTCGCTCATGGGATGTCGCTCCAAAGAGTGTCGAGAACGCCGTGCAGGTCTTCGAACCGGTCAATGACGGTGTGGGCCGCGCCAAGTTGGCCACGCAGATGATACCCCCAGGCCACCCCAATGCCACGCACGCCTGCTGCGGCCGCCATGTCGAGATCGTAACTGGTATCGCCAATCATCACCGCATGTGTGGCATCCGTTCCCGTCTCGCTCAGCGCGGCATGGATCATCGACGGGTGCGGTTTGGAGGGGTGAAAGTCCGCGACCTGCTGCGTTGCAAATAGGCCTTGCAGTCCATGCGCCTCGATCAGCCCATCAAGGCCGCGTTTGGATTTGCCCGTCGCCACCCCAAGCAGCACATCATCGCGCGCCGCCAGCGCGTCGAGCACAGCGCGCGCACCGGGATATAGCGGTGAGGACGCCGCCCCGTTGGCCCGCCGCAGGTCTGCATAGCTGTCCTTGTAGGCCCGCACCAAACGAGCGTTATCAGCCTCAGGCGCGAGCTTGTGCATCGCCACATCCAAGGACAGGCCCACGATCCCCAGAATATCCGCGCGCACCGGCGGCGTCAGATTCTGATCACCGAACGCCGCGCGCATCGACGCGATGATGTCGGCCTGACTGTCCACCAACGTCCCATCCACATCAAAAATGACGAGCCGCATCAAAGGTCCTCGAACGGGTCTTCGGCGGCCAGATCATCGGTCCACCCGAACGTGTCCCAACTGTGTGCCATGTGGTCTGGCAGCGGGGCGGTCACTGTGATGACCTTGCGGGTGCTGGGTTGTTCAAAGCGCATCATGCGCGCGTGCAGATGCAACTTCTTGCTGATGATCCCGCCCAGTTGCGCGCCCCAGCCATCACCAAGGTTTTCCTGCCCCGACCCACCGTATTTGCCGTCGCCAATGATCGGGTGTCCGATCTCGGCCATATGGGCGCGCAATTGGTGCGTGCGGCCCGTCACCGGCTCCATCGCGACCCACGAGGCGCGGCTGGCAACACGATAGAGCGTCGCATAAAGCGTGTGCGCACGTTTGGCCCCTTTGGTGGTTTCGACATCGCGGGGATGCACCGCGTACATCTTCTCGCCCTCGCCGCCCGCGCCACGCCCCGATGCCTTGACGAGGCCATACTTGATCTCGCCCAGATAGGGGGTCGGCACACCGGCGACCAAAGCCCAGTAGATCTTGCGGGTTTCGCGATGGCGCATCGCCTCGGTCAGCCCCTTGGCAGCGGCCCGCGTGCGCGCCAGCAGCAATACGCCGGAGGTATCCTTGTCGAGCCGATGCACAAGGCGCGGCTTTTCCTCCAGCCCGAACTTCAACGCCTCGGCCAGCCCGTCCACATGCCGCGTTTGCCCCGATCCGCCTTGGGTCGGCAGGCCGGCCGGCTTGTTGATCGCGATGATGTCGTCGTCGCGGTAGATCACGCAGGACTGGATCATCTTGGCATCCGCGTCCGATACGGTGGTGCGCGTCACCACAGGCGCAGGGCGATCCGGCAGCGGTGGAATGCGCACTTGCTGGCCCTCCTCTACACGGGTATTCGATTTCACGCGCCCGCCTTCGACGCGGACCTCGCCCTTGCGGCACATCTTTTCGATCATGCCCTGGCTCACTTGGGGAAAGCGGCGTTTCATCCAGCGGTCAAAGCGTTGATCGCCCTCGCCTTCTTCGACTGTCACGGTTTGAACGCCGCTCATGCGAATACTCCTCGGGCCAGGATCAGGCCCAGTGCCAACGCGCCTACCGACGCGCCCACAGAAATTGCGATATAAAGGGCCGCCTGGCCCATCTGACCCCGTTCAATCAGGGTCATCGTCTCGAGGCTGAAAGCAGAAAATGTGGTGAACCCGCCAAGCAGACCCGTCATCACGAAGGGGCTAAGATGTGTCAGCCCGCGCTGCGCGGCCGCAACCACAAAGACTCCCATCAGGAACGACCCGATCACGTTGACGGTGATGATCGCCAGCGGAAAGTCGGACGGACCAAGCGCGCGCAGCATCGCCACGCCCGCAAGCCAGCGCAACGACGCGCCAATCGCCCCGCCAAGGGCCACAAGAGAGAGGGTTGAAATCATGTGCGGTCTGTCGTCGCTTGGGCGCGAAGAGTCAAGTTTGCCGCTTGATCCGAAGCCGCGCAAAGTAGTCGAGCCGCTTTTTCAGGTCACGCTCAAAGCCACGCTCGACGGGTTGATAAAGGTCAGGGCGGCCCATGCCGTCGGGAAAGTAGTTTGCGCCCGAAAACCCATCCTCGGCATCATGGTCATAGGCATAGTTCTCGCCATACCCCTGATCCTTCATCAGCGCGGTCGGCGCGTTCAGGATATGCTTGGGGGGCAGGTGCGATCCGGTCTGCTTGGCGGCTCGGCGCGCGCCTTTGTAGGCGTTGTAGACCGCGTTGGATTTGGGCGCGAGGGCGAGGTAGACAAGGGCTTGCGCCAGCGCCAATTCCCCCTCGGGGCTGCCCAGACGTTCGTAGGTTTCCCAACTTTGCAGGCAGACGGCCTGCGCTTGGGGATCAGCTAACCCGATATCCTCGACCGCCATGCGCGTGATGCGACGGGCCAGATAGAGCGGGTCTTCGCCCCCTTCGAGCATCCGCGCAAACCAATAAAGCGATGCATCCGGGTCCGACCCGCGCACCGATTTGTGCAAAGCCGAAATCAGATTGTAATGGGCATCCCCCGACTTATCGTATTGCGCCGCGCGGCGCATCAGACGGGTTGCGAGGGTGGCAGGGTCGAGCGGGGCATCCACGTCCCACGCCGCGATCTGTTCGATCAGGTTCAGCAAAGCGCGCCCATCGCCGTCGGCCATATCCAGCAGATTGGTGCGCGCCTGCGGATCAAGCGGCAGCGGCTTGCCCAGATCAGCCTCGGCCCGTTGGGCAAGCCGTTCCAGATCATCCGTCCCGAGCCGTTCCAGCACCAAAACCTGCGCCCGGCTGAGCACAGCAGCGTTCAACTCAAAGCTGGGGTTTTCAGTTGTTGCCCCAACCAGCAGGATCGTTCCGTCCTCCATATGGGGCAGAAACCCATCCTGCTGCGCCTTGTTGAAGCGGTGGATTTCGTCAACGAACAACAAGGTGCCGCGCCCGTTCTGACGGCGGATGCGGGCGGCTTCGAACACTTTCTTGAGGTCCGGCACGCCTGTGAAAATCGCGCTGATCTGGACGAAATGTAGTTCGGTCTCATGCGCCAGCAGGCGGGCAATGGTCGTCTTGCCCACCCCCGGTGGTCCCCAAAAGATCAGCGACGACAGCGCGCCTGATGCCAACATCACCGTCAGCGGCGCGTCCGGACCCAGCACCTGAGGCTGGCCGATGACCTCGGCCAATGTCTGCGGGCGCAACCGATCCGCAAGGGGACGATGCCCCGCGTCCGGCGCGGGGTCAGGGGCGAACAGGTCCGCCACCTAGAACCGCAACTGCACGCGCGACGTGCCCCGCAAGGCCCGCACCGTCGTGCCGCGACGGGCAACGCGCAACGCGGCGGCCGCGTCAACAGGTTCGATAATGTCGCGCCGGTCAATGCGCTGCAAAATGTCACCTACCCGCAGACCGACCCGACCGCCAAGCACGCCCACGTCTGTCACCACAACGCCTTCTGCGCCAAGAGGCAGGTTTATCTCGGCGATCACCGCCGGATTGATCCGCGCCACGCTGAGACCTGGCAATGCCGCATCCTCGTCCAATGTGATTTCATCGCGCGGCGGATCCTCGGGGGGTTGGATCAGCGCGACGGCCACATCCGTACTCTCACCACCCCTCAGGCGGGTCATGGTGGCACTGTCCTTGTTCGAGGCCACGCTCATGCGAAACAGCATCTCGCTCGGCGAGTTGACAGGCGCACCATCCACTGCCAGCACCACATCACCCACCTCGAACCCGGCGCGGGCGAGCGGGCTGGCCGGGTGCAACCCCGCCAGGATGATACCGCCGGGGCGATCACGGCCCAACATCTCTGCCAGATCGGCGTCAACGGCCTGCCCCGTCGCACCTGCCCATGGACGCAAGAACCGGTCATTGCCGTCGCGGGCCTGTTTCATAAACGCCGCCACAAGGTCGGAGGGGATCGCAAAACCAATCCCGTTCGATCCGCCCGAGCGGCTGAGGATCCGCGTGTTCACGCCCAACAACTGCCCGCCCATGTCGATCAACGCCCCACCGGAATTGCCTGGGTTGATGGGCGCATCCGTCTGGATGAAATAACCGGCCCCAAGTCCGCCCGACCGCGCAAGACCCGACACGATGCCCGATGACACCGTCTGACCAACGCCAAATGGGTTACCGATGGCCAATGCCAGCTCGCCCACCTCGACGGTCTCACTCTCGCGGAGGGATAAAAACGGTAGGTCCTCGACCCCTTCGATCTTGAGAATTGCCAGATCACTGTCGCGGTCCCCCAACAGCACACGCGCCTCGTATTCGCGCCCGTCATTGAGGACCACGCGGATTTCTGTCGCTTGCCCGACCACGTGATAGTTGGACACCACAATCCCATCGGCGGACAGGATCACACCCGACCCAAGCGAGTTCTGAACGCGCGGCTGCGTCTGGCCAAACCCTTCGAACAGACGCTCAAAAAACGGATCGTCCATGAACGGGGAGCGTTGCGCCTGTGTCTCGAACTTGACGTAGATATTGACGACCGCCGGGGCGGTTTCGCGCACCAAAGGCGCAAAGCTGAGCGTGATTTCAGACCGAGAGTTTGGCACGCGGGTCGAGTCCTGCGCGTATGCGCCCCAGCCCGCCACACAGAGCAAAACTGTCAGTATCAGCCGTCTCATCGCAACCCTCCTGCCCCAGATGGATATGCGCGTTGCGCCACCGATTTGCAACAATCGCGATGGAACGGGGGTGGCGCCGCACGCGTTGGTCTGGAAACGGAAACCTAAGGAGGATTCGAGATGTCGAAACTGATCAAAGGCACGTGGGTCGTGGTGACTGACAGTGAAAAGGCGTTGTTCATGCGCAATCTGACGGACGGCGAGGATCCGCATTTCGAGGTCGACGGGGTCGAAGAACAAGACAATCCGCCCGATATCGAGCAATCGGCCAACCGCCCCGGACGTATGAACGATGGCGGGCCGGGCCACAAATCCGCGTTTGATGATACCGACTGGCACGAACTGGCCAAGGATCGGTTCGCCACGGACTTGTCGGACATGCTCTATGCCGAGGCGCATAAGGGCGCATTCGAGCGGCTGGTGATCGTGGCCGCTCCGCAGGTATTGGGTGTGCTGCGCAATGATCTGCATCAGGAAGTGACAGACAACATCATCGCCGAAATTCCCAAGACGCTGACCAACCACCCGGTGGACGAGATCGAAAAGATCGTGAAGGACGAGTTGAAAGCGGCCTGAGATTGAATGCAAAACGCCGCCCGTATTGGGGCGGCGTTTTCTTTGAGTTTGTCTGTGAGGACAGCCCTTATTCTTCGGCTGCATCCTCGGCAGCGACGCGGGCCTTGTCGGCAGCCCCTTTTGCGTCGCGGTCGCGGTCCACGAATTCGATGATCGCCATGGGCGCCATGTCACCGTAACGGAAACCGGCCTTGAGAACGCGCACATAGCCGCCCTGACGTTCGGCGTAGCGGGGTCCAAGCACGTCAAACAGTTTGGCGACGTATTGATCTTCTTTCAGCTTGGAGGCGGCCTGACGGCGCGCGTGCAGATCGCCGCGTTTGGCCAGCGTGATCAGCTTTTCGATGATCGGGCGCAATTCTTTGGCTTTCGGCAGGGTTGTCTTGATCTGCTCATGTTCGATGAGCGAGCCGGCCATGTTCGAGAACAACGCCTTGCGGTGTTCATGAGTTCGGTTCAGGCGGCGGTAACCACGTGCGTGACGCATAATTTCATTCCTTATCAGTGCCCTCTACGGGCGGTTTTGCTTTGTCCGGCCTTTGATGCGTGTCTCAGGCTCTCCTTGGGGCTGATGCCCGGGCGCACGACACGTGCGCCTTACTGGTTGTAAGGCGGGGGTGTCCCCCGCCCTACTGGTTCTTAAAAGTTGTCTTCGAACTTTTTCGCCAGATCTTCGATATTGTCCGGCGGCCAGTCCTCGACGTCCATGCCGAGGTGCAGCCCCATGCCCGACAGCACTTCCTTGATCTCGTTCAAGGACTTGCGGCCAAAGTTGGGCGTGCGCAGCATTTCGGCTTCGGTTTTCTGGATCAGATCACCGATATAAACGATGTTGTCGTTCTTGAGGCAGTTGGCCGAACGGACCGACAATTCCAACTCGTCCACTTTCTTGAGAAGCAGCGGATTGAACTCGAGGCCATCATCATCGTCCTGGCGGGACGCGGATTCAGGCTCGTCAAAGTTGACGAAGATACCCAACTGGTCCTGTAGGATGCGCGCGGCAAAGGCAACGGCATCATCCGGCGTGATCGAGCCGTCGGTTTCGACCTTCATGGTCAGCTTGTCGTAGTCCAGCACCTGGCCCTCACGGGTGGGTTGGACGTCATAGCTGACCTTTTTGACAGGCGAATAGATCGCGTCGATCGGGATCAGACCGATGGGCGCATCCTCGGGCTTGTTCTTGTCAGCCGAAACGTAACCCTTGCCGGTGTTGACCGTCAGTTCCATGAATACGTCCGCGCCATCGTCGAGGTGACAGATGACCAGATCGCGGTTCAGGATTTCGATGCCCGCGGATTCCGAAATGTCACCCGCCGTGACAACGCCAGGACCTTTGGCGGAGATCGACAGGCGCTTGGGCCCTTCGACTTCCATACGCAGGCTGACCTGCTTGAGGTTCAGGATGATGTCGGTGACGTCTTCACGCACACCGGCCACGGACGAAAACTCGTGCAATACGTTGTCGATCTGCACCGAGCTGATGGCCGCGCCCTGAAGGCTCGACATCAGTACGCGGCGCAGCGCGTTGCCCATCGTCAGACCAAAACCGCGCTCAAGCGGTTCGGCGATAACGGTGGCCTGACGCGCAGGCTCGTTGCCTGGCTTCACCTCAAGCTGCTGCGGCTTGATCAGTTCGGCCCAATTTTTATGGATCATACGTCCCTCCATTCCTGCCTGTTCCTCATGTCCAAAAGGAGCAGGCTCCCGAGGTTTCAAAAAAACGTGTTGGGGCCGCACGCAAAACACGCGGCCCCGGTAGAAATCAGTTGTCGCTTAGACGCGGCGGCGCTTGGGCGGACGGCAGCCATTGTGGGCCATCGGTGTCACATCACGGATCGAGGTGATATTGAAGCCGACAGCAGCCAACGCGCGCAGTGCCGATTCACGACCCGAACCGGGGCCCTGCACTTCGACTTCGAGCGTTTTGACGCCATGATCCTGAGCTTTCTTGCCCGCATCCTCAGCGGCCATCTGGGCCGCGTAAGGTGTCGATTTCCGCGAGCCCTTGAAGCCCATGGTGCCCGCAGACGACCATGCGATCGCGTTGCCCTGCACATCCGAAATCAGGATCTTGGTGTTGTTGAACGACGAGTTCACATGCGCCACACCTGCGGCGATGTTTTTGGAGACCTTTTTCTTGGTCACACGGCGTGTATCACGTGCCATTGGTGCGTCTCCTTATTTCTTCTTGCCGGCAATGGCCTTTGCGGGGCCTTTGCGGGTGCGAGCATTTGTGTGAGTGCGCTGACCGCGCACGGGCAGGTTACGACGGTGACGCAGACCGCGGTAGCAGCCAAGGTCCATCAGGCGTTTGATGTTCATCTGGGTTTCACGACGCAGATCACCTTCAACGGTGAAGTTCTCGTCGATATGCTCGCGCACTTTGAGGATTTCAGCGTCGCTCAGTTCGTTCACACGGCGGCTGGCGTCGATGCCGACAGCTTCGCAGATTTTCTGGGCAGATGCGTTGCCGATGCCTGTGATGTAGGTCAGTGCAATCGGAACGCGCTTGGCGGTGGGGATGTTGACCCCTGCAATACGTGCCACGTAAGGCTTCCTTTTCGTTGCGAGCCCGTAATCCCGGGCCCTTTTTTCACAACATAAAGCCCAAGGATTTTGCCCCCGGGCTTGCCGCTGATCAGGTGATCTGGCCGGACGCGTTCCGGCCTTTGATTCTCGTTAGAGATGGGGTGACTTAGGCTTTGATCCGGGAGGCGTCAAGCCTCTGACACACTTCTTAGAACTTCCTCTTCGATTTCCTGCGCCTGAGCGTCACTCAGAACATCGTTCTGTCGATAACTGGTCCGCTTCGCACGCCAGAATGGAACAATGATCATACCCAGCATTTCGCCCGACAGGAACTCGCCATCAACTTCCTTCTGCAGCCATGCAGTAGGCCAAGACTTTTCCTCGAAAGACTGTTTTCTCGCGCACCAACGGCGTCAGCGACTGCACGAACATCAATACTGCATCAATCGGATCAGAATAATGCCCATGCCAATGGTCTGTCGTAATCGTAAATTCAGCGGCATCATCGTCCCGACGCAACGAGATGGTAAACCCGCCAGAAGCAAGTGCCGGAAACGTCAGAGCTTGGCCACGGTCGTGCTCAATCGCAACATCTGCCATTCGCTCCAGACACGCGGCCAACCGATCAACAATCAACTGACTCACGTATTGTCGAGCACTCCAGCAATTGCTGCCTTCACCCCATCCATACTCCCCAGCCCATCGATCTTGGAGAGCTGGCCCTTGGCATAGTAGTAGCCGATCAGCGGCGAGGTCTTCTTGTAGTATTCCATCAGCCGGGTGCGCAGCGACTCTTCGTTGTCGTCGGCCCGCCGTTTGAACTGGTTTTCAGCCCCGCAATTGGTGCATTTGCCATCCGCCGGGATCGGCTTGGTGTTGTCGTTATAGACCTCACCGCACGCTCCGCAGGTCGCGCGCGCGGTGATGCGCGCCACGAGTGCTTCGTCATCCACTTCCATCTCGATGACTGCATCAAGGGCCTGACCCTTTTCGGCCAGCAGATCGTTCAGGGCGTCGGCTTGGGCCAAGGTGCGTGGGAAGCCGTCAAAGATGAACCCGCTTGCCTCAACCGTTTCAAGCTGCTCGCGGATCAGGCCAATCACGATCTCGTCCGTCACCAGTGCCCCACGCGCCATGACGTCCGCAACGATCTGGCCCATTTCGGTGCCCGAGTCCTTGGCCGCGCGCAGCATGTCACCGGTCGACAGTTGCACCATGCCGCGTTCTTCAACAAGAAACCGCGCTTGCGTGCCTTTGCCCGCACCGGGTGGGCCCAACAGGATTAAGTTCATTGTCTTCCCCCAGACCGGATCGCTTAGCGGCGCACCGGGCTCCGTTTACGGCGCCCTTTTGAGCCTTTGCCGCGCAGTTGCGATTTCTCGATCAGGCCTTCGTACTGGTGGGCCAGAAGGTGGCTTTGAACCTGTTGGATCGTGTCCATTGTGACCGACACGACAATCAGGACCGACGTGCCGCCGAAGTAGAACGGAATGGCAAACTGACCGCGCAGGATTTCGGGCAGGATACAGACGGCGGCCAGATAGGCCGAGCCGAGCACCAGAACACGATTGACCACATATTCCAGATATTCGGACGTCTTCTTGCCGGGGCGAATACCGGGCACAAAGCCGTTCTGGTTCTTGAGATTGTCGGCCACATCATCGGGTTTGAAGCTGACATTGAACGTGTAGAAATAGGCAAAGAACACGATCATCGCGACAAAGAACAGCAGGTAGAGCGGCTGGCCGGGGCCGAAGTTCGCCAGCAGCCATGACATGATCGGACTGGTGGAGTTGCCCGAGAAGGTCGAGATCGTGACCGGCAGCAACAGCAGCGATGAGGCGAAGATCGCCGGGATCACGCCCGCCGGGTTCACCTTGACCGGCAGGTGCGAGGACCCGCCATCATAAACCTTCATGCCCACCTGACGGCGAGGATACTGGATATGGATCTTGCGCAACGCGCGCTCCATGAACACCACAAACATGATGGTCGCGATGAC
Organism: uncultured Tateyamaria sp.; assembly: GCF_947494755.1. GTDB lineage: Bacteria > Pseudomonadota > Alphaproteobacteria > Rhodobacterales > Rhodobacteraceae > Tateyamaria. The sequence continues at coordinate 15,817 of NZ_CANLVZ010000022.1, read as the reverse complement.
CATCACCAGGACGCCAATGATGACCGCAGGGCTGATCGCGCCCGACCGGCCAGAGGCAAAGAACTGCGCGATGGCGGCGGGCACTTCGGCAATGATGCCGACGAAGATGATCAGCGAAATACCATTGCCGATGCCGCGTGCTGTGATTTGCTCACCCAGCCACATCAGGAACATCGTACCGCCCACAAGCGTGATCAGGCAGGACATGCGGAAGAACATGCCCGGGTCGGTGACAAGATCACCGGATTCCAGCGAAACGGCAAGGCCGTAAGCCTGCAACGTCGCCAGCGCCACGGTGCCGTAACGGGTATATTGGTTGATCTTCTTGCGCCCCTGCTCGCCCTCTTTCTTCAGCTGTTCGAGCTTGGGGACCATTGAGGTCAGAAGCTGTACGATGATCGAGGCGGAGATATAGGGCATGATCCCGAGGGCGAAAATGCCCATCCGACCAAGCGCACCGCCGGTGAACATGGACACCATGCCGCCGATGCCCTGACCCGCCTGCTCCATGAACTCACGCAGGGCCGCGCCATCGATACCCGGAACGGGGATGAAGGTGCCCAGACGATAGACGATCAGCAGACCGAGTGTGAACAGGATGCGGTTGCGCAGGTCCGTGGCCTTGCCCAGAGCGCTCCAGCTCGTGTTGGCGGCCATATTCTCGACGGCTGATACCATTGGGGTGGTGTCCTTTGGCAAACCGCCGCCCTGCCGGTTTTCCAGCGGGCGGCGTGAGGAAAACTAAGCCCTATGTAAGCCGCAGATGCGCGGCTCACAAGGCGTGTTTATCGGCTTACTCAGCGGCTGCCGCAGCGACGGACAGTGTGCCGCCGGCTTTTTCCACAGCTTCCACTGCGGATTTGGACGCACCGGTCACACTCAGATCAACTTTGCTTGTGATCTCGCCCTTGGCCAGAACGCGGATGCCGTCCAGTTTGCGACGCACGAGGCCAGAGGCGATCAGCGCATCTTCGGTGATGGCGGATTTCGCGTCGAGCTTGCCCGCATCGATGAATTTCTGGATCAGGCCGAGGTTGATTACAGCGAACGCCTTGCGGTTGGGCTTGTTAAAGCCACGCTTGGGCAGACGTTGGTACAAAGGCATCTGGCCGCCTTCGTAACCGTTGATGGCTACACCCGAGCGGGATTTCTGACCTTTGATACCACGGCCACCCATCTTACCGGTGCCGGAGCCGGGACCACGGCCCACGCGTTTGCGGGGTTTGGTGGCGCCTGGATTGTCGCTGAGTTCGTGCAGTTTCATGTCGCTTCTCCTAAGCCGGAACCACCCCCGAAGCGGAATGGGTGAACGCGGCGTTTCTTGGTTTTGATTCTTGTGGACGTGATGTCCACCGACAGGCGTATAGACGCGGTGCGATACCGGATCAAGGGCGCGTTTCGGGGTGATCTCGCCAGATGGTCTACGTCCGCGTCAACGTCCCCATCACTCCGAACCTGTGGCCCAGATATGCGCTCGCTATCGAGTCCAACCCCTATATTTTCCAACTACCCCTACGCGAATAGTCATTTGCGTGCTTCCCCAACCGCCCTTTCGGATGTAAGCAAATTTCAACGACGCCCTCAATCGGCGCATCAAGCAGACCCACAGGCCCCCGGAGACCACCGCCGTGTTCCAAGACGCCCTCGCAAACAGTGCTGTTTTGCAGCGAGCCGGCCTCGCCGCTGCGGTGCTGAGTGTCTATGCGTTCTGGCCCTATATCCGCGACATCCTTGCCGGACGCACACGCCCCGAACGGTCGTCCTGGCTGATCTGGGCCCTGCTCAGCGCGGTCTCGCTGCTGTCCCAGACCTATGAGGGGGCGCAGGCCTCGTTGGGGTTTGCCGCGATGCAGACCGCCGGCACGGTTCTCATCTGCGGCTTGACCTTTTGGCGGGGCGAACGGCGCGGCTTTGACACCGAGGACAGTCAGGTGCTGACCGCCACGGCCATCGGTATCTGGCTGTGGGCCGAAATGGAAACGGCGGCCTACGCGATGATGGTGACGATCAGCATGTCGGCCATGGGCGGCGTGCTCACGATGAAGAAAGCCTACGCCGATCCGGGCTCCGAAACCATGGCGACATGGGCCGCGTTCTTTGTGGCATCTGCATTGGCGGCCGTGTCGGTTGGGCAACTCGATTGGTTGCTGCTGGCCTATCCGCTTTACGTCATGGCCCTGTCAGCGGCGATCATGCTGGCGATGGTCCTGGGCCGCAAACGCGCGCCGCAGGTAGAGCGGATGGACAGCGCCATGCGCCGCACGCTAACGATGTCGATCAGGTCTTTGGATCGTGCACCGGCGGGTTCGACCAGCGGGACGGCGCAAAAGGGCGCGTGATCGCGCGTTCGAGCATCTCAAGCCGATCCTGCCCGTAAAACATCTCGCCCTTCAGCACATATGTCGGTGACCCCATAACACCCGCAACGCGCGCGTCGTCCGCGTTTTGGGCATATCGCGCCGCCATGTCGGGGTGGCGCGCGGCGGCGATCAGATCATCCGTGTCATGCCCCAAGGCGCTCGCAAGCGCGCTGAGTGTCGCCGCATCTGACAAATCCGCATCATTCAGCCAATGGGCGCGCAGCACCGCATGAGCAAAGGCATCGACAGCATCCCCCCGATCCCCGAGGGCGAGGATCATCGCACTGGCTAGCGTGTAGTCCGCATCGTGATAGGTCGGGCGCGCGGACATGACCGGCACGTCGCGCACCTCGGCCCACCGCTCGATCTCTCGACCAAAGAAGTAATCGACATGGGCTTGGGTGCGATCCCGGAACGGCAGACTGCCTTGCGCCTCGACCACCGGGGACAGCGGAATGGGGCGATGCACCAGGGTCAGCCCATGGGCGGCGCAGATCTGCATCACCCGCGCAGAGCCAAGATAGGCAAAGGCGGAATGGGCGGAATAGTAATAGATCAGCTCGGACATAGCCCGAGACTAGAGGCGCGGGTTGGAAACCGAAACCCGTCTACGGTATGGAAAACCAGACTCGCGCAAGGCGGTGCTTCGCCGTAGTTTCAAACCCATAGATCCAACGCCGAGCGATATTCTTCGGCACCCCCTTTTCCCATCCGCTCACAGGCGGATCGCATCGCCCCGGAGACTGAATTTGCTTGAAGCCCTGTTTCAAGACGCGCCCGTCCTGCGTCTTATTGGTATCGCCTCGGCGCTCCTCAGCATCTTTGCCTACCTACCTTACGCCCGCGACACACTCGCCGGGCGGACACAGCCCCAACGCACGTCTTGGCTGATCTGGTCGGTGCTGGGCAGTATTGCGTTGGCCTCGCAAGCTTACGAGGGCGCGCAGGCATCGCTCTGGTTTGCGACCATTCAGGTCGGCGGGACGATTACGATCTTCCTGCTCTCGGTGCGCTACGGGACGGGCAATTTCGTAACAAAGGCCGATGCGGGGGTGCTCTGGGCGGCGGCAACCGGGCTCGTGATCTGGGCGCTGACGGACACGGCCGTCTATGCGCTGGCGATCACGATCACCATTTCGCTGATGGGCGGGTCGGTGACGATCCTGAAAGCCTACCGCGCGCCACAAAGTGAGACGCTGAGCATGTGGCTGACATCCTGGGTGGCGGCGGGACTGGCCATGATCGCAGTTGGACAGGTCTACTGGGTGCTGCTGGCCTATCCGCTGTATCTGTTTGTTTTGAACGGCGGGATCGTGGCGGCGATCCTGCTCGGGCGGGCACGCAGCGCCCCTGCCCCGATCTTTATCCGGCGCTATACGAAAAACGCCGCGCATTGAGGTGCGCGGCGTCTTTGGCGTGAAGTTGTAAGGCGGAGGTGTCCTCCGCCCCGGCCCGTCTCAGCCTTTTTCTTCGATGATCTCAACCATGTGCGAGATCGAACGCACCATGCCGCGCACCGAAGGGGTGTCTTCGAGTTCGCGGGTTTTGTGCATTTTGTTCAGGCCCAGGCCCACTAGTGTCGCGCGCTGTTTGGCGGGGCGACGGATGGGGGAGCCGATCTGTTTGACGACGATGGTTTTTGCCATGGGTCTCAGGCCTCCTCGGTGGCCGCTTCGGCGGCAGGTGCTTCGTCACGCTTCGGCAGAATGTCAGCGACTTTCTTGCCACGGCGTTGGGCGACACCACGGGGCGACTGCTCTTTGCGCAGGCCGTCCATGGTGGCACGGATCATGTTGTAAGGGTTTTGCGAGCCGATCGACTTGGACACAACGTCCTTGACGCCCAGCATTTCGAACACGGCCCGCATTGGACCACCGGCGATGATCCCGGTTCCCTCAGGGGCGGTGCGCATCACGACTTTACCGGCACCGTGGCGCCCTTCCATGTCGTGGTGCAGCGTGCGGCCTTCGCGCAGTTGCACGCGGATCATCTGGCGCTTGGCTTGCTCTGTGGCTTTGCGAATGGCCTCGGGGACCTCTTTCGCCTTGCCTTTGCCAAAGCCGACGCGGCCCTTTTGATCGCCAACGACGACGAGCGCGGCAAAGCCGAAGCGCTTACCACCCTTGACGGTCTTGGAGACGCGGTTGATCGCGACCAGGCGATCGGCGAATTCTGGGGTTTCGTCGCGGTCGCGACGGTTGCCCCGGCGATTGTTGTCACGTTCTGCCATGGAGGCATCCTTTGTTCAGGGTGGCTTGCGCCAGTTAACGTCGATCCAAGTGGGCAGATGCCCCCGGATCATCGGGGCCGCGCGAACGCGACCCGCAAGTCTTTAGATTTTCAAACCACCTTCACGCGCGGCATCGGCAACTGCCTTGACCTTGCCGTGAAAGAGGAAGCCGCCGCGGTCGAAATACGCTTCGGACACGCCCGCCTTCTTGGCGCGCTCCGCGATTGCCTCGCCCACTTTGGTGGCGGCCTCGACGTTGTTCTTGCCCACAACGCCCAGACCCTTTTCGAGGGTCGAGGCCGAGGCGAGTGTCACGCCGTTGACGTCGTCGATCAGCTGCACGCTGATGTTCTTGTTGCTGCGGTGCACGCTCAGGCGCGGACGCCCTGCATTCACGCGGCGAAGTTTGTTCCGGACGCGCAGGCGGCGCTTGAGGAACAGGGTCCGTTTGCTATTTGCCATCTGTCTGGTCCTTACTTCTTCTTGCCTTCCTTACGGAAGATAAATTCGCCTTTATAGCGGATGCCTTTGCCCTTGTAGGGCTCGGGCTTGCGCCACTCGCGGATGTTTGCAGCCACTTGGCCGACCAACTGCTCGTCGATACCTTCGACGACGATTTCGGTCTGCTTGGGGGCTGTGACGGTGACACCGGCGGGCGGCGTGTAATCCACATCGTGCGACAGGCCAAGGTTCAGTTTCAGGGTGTTGCCCTGCATCTGAGCCCGGTAGCCGACGCCCTGGATTTCCAGCTCTTTCTTGAAACCGTCCGTGACACCGGTGACCAGGTTCGCGACCATTGTGCGGCTCATGCCCCACTGCTGGCGCGCGCGCTTGGACTTGCCGCGTGGCGTGATGGAAACGGTGCCGTCTTCGACCGCAAGGGTCACATCGTCCGTCGCCTTGAACGAACGCGTGCCTTTGGGGCCTTTGACTTCGATCATCTGACCAGAGACGGATGCGGTCACACCCGAGGGCAGATCGACCGGTTTTTTACCAATACGAGACATCTGCTTCTCCTTAGAAGATCGTGCAAAGCACTTCGCCGCCAACATTCTGGCTGCGTGCGTTTGCATCCGACATCACACCTTTGGAGGTGGAGACAATCGACACGCCCAGGCCCTGACGGACCGACGGGATGTCATTGACGCCCATGTAAACGCGACGACCGGGTTTGGAGACCCGCTTCAGTTCGCGAATGACAGGTTCGCCTTCGTAGTACTTCAGGCTGATCTCGATGGCGGGGTGGCCATCCTCGCCTTTGGTTTCTTCAAAGCCACGAATGTAACCTTCGTCCGCCAGCACTTCGAGCACGCGCACGCGCAGTTTTGACGCAGGCGTCGTCACCACGGACTTGCCGCGCATCTGGCTGTTGCGGATGCGGGTGAGCATATCTGCGATAGGATCGGTCATAACTCTCTCTCCCTTACCAGCTTGACTTGACCATGCCGGGGATTTGCCCGGCAGAGCCGAGTTCCCGCAGCGCGATCCGGCTGATTTTCAGCTTGCGGTAATACGCATGCGGACGACCGGTCAGTTGGCAACGATTGTGAAGACGCACGGCGCTGCTGTTGCGGGGCAGTTTTGCCAGCTTCAGCGAGGCGCGGAAACGCTCTTCCATCGGTTTGGTTTCGTCGCTGATGATTGCTTTGAGCTCGGCACGCTTGGCCGCGTACTTTTTCACCAGCTTTTCGCGCTTCACTTCGCGCGCGATCATGGATTTTTTAGCCATATCTTTTTCCTCTTCGCGCTTACGAGTTGAAGGGCATGTTGAAATGCTTGAGCAAGGCTTTTGCTTCCGCATCAGTCTGGGACGTGGTCGCGATCACGATGTCCATCCCCCAGTTTTCGTCGATCTTGTCAAAGTCGATCTCGGGAAAGACGAGGTGTTCCTTGAGGCCCATGGCGTAGTTGCCACGCCCGTCAAAGGATTTGCCCGAAATGCCGCGGAAGTCACGGATACGGGGCATCGCAATGGTGATCAGACGGTCCAGGAATTCATACATCCGGTCGCCGCGCAAGGTCACCTTGGCACCAAGGGGCATGTCCTCACGCACCCGGAAACCCGCGATGGATTTCTTGGCAACGGTGGTCAGCGCCTTCTGGCCTGCGATCGCGGTCAGGTCTTCCTGAGCGGATTTGGCTTTCTTGCTGTCGCGCACGGCCTCGGCACCGCAGCCAATGTTCAGGACGATCTTGTCCAGACGCGGGATCTGCATGTCGTTCTTGTAGCCGAACTCTTCTTTCATGGCCGCGCGGATCGTGTCCTTGTAAACGGCCTTGAGGCGGGGGGTGTAGGTTGCAGTGTCGAGCATCAGATCACATCCCCTGTTGTCTTGGCAAAGCGCACTTTCTTGTTGCCGTCCATTTTGAAACCGACGCGTGTGGCTTTGCCATTGGCATCCAGCAGCGCGAGGTTGGAAAGATCAACGGGCATCGCTTTGGGGATGCGGCCGCCTTGGCTTTCCTGGGTTTGACGGGTGGCGCGGATCGCGATGTTCAGCCCATCAACGACGGCCTTGTTCGCTTTGGGGTTGATCGAGGAAATCGTGCCCTCTTTGCCCTTGTCCTTGCCCGTGAGCATGACGACCTTGTCGCCTTTTTTGAGTTTCGCAGCCATCAGAGCACCTCCGGAGCCAGCGAGATGATTTTCATGAAGTTCTTGCCGCGCAACTCGCGCACTACGGGGCCAAAGATCCGGGTGCCAACAGGTTCGTTGTTGTTGTTCAGGATCACGGCCGCGTTGCGGTCAAAACGGATGGCGGTGCCATCGTCGCGGCGGACTTCCTTGGCGGTGCGCACGACGACGGCCTTGCGGACGTCCCCTTTCTTTACGCGACCACGTGGGATGGCTTCCTTGACGGACACGACGATAACGTCGCCGACCGAAGCGTATTTACGCTTGGAACCACCCAGGACCTTGATGCACTGAACACGGCGCGCGCCGCTGTTGTCAGCAACATCCAGGTTGGTTTGCATCTGGATCATTTGGTTTCTCCCGACCTTTGGGGGGCGATGCGTGCCTGATCCCCAGGGTTTCGATTAATGCAGCAAAGTGCCGACTTACGCCTCAAGCACTTCCCAACGTTTCGTTTTCGACTTGGGCGCACATTCGATGATACGAACGGTGTCGCCGACCTTGAACGCGTTCTGTTCGTCGTGCGCCCGGTATTTCTTGGACTTACGAATGGTCTTTTTCAGAACCGGGTGCGTAAAGCGACGCTCGACAGACACGGTCACGGTTTGGGCGTTTGCGTCGGAGGTCACGACGCCAGACAGGATACGCTTTGGCATGTCATGCTCTCCTTATTCGGCCGCTTTGGCGGCAAGTTCGTTGAGGATCGTCTTGACGCGTGCGGCATCACGACGGGCACCACGCAGACGCGCGGAGTTCTCAAGCTGACCCGTGGCCTGCTGGAAACGCAGGTTGAAGGCTTCTTTTTTCAGGTTTGCCAGTTCATCACGAAGCTGGTCCGGGGTCTTGTCCCGAAGTTCTTGGGCGTTCATGCGCCTGTTCCTTTCAACATCACGAGCGGGCCACCAAAACGGCGTCACCCTGATTCCCGTGGAGTGGATGATAGAGGGGCCGTATATGAGGGGTGCGGACGCATAGCAACCCCTGTTTTGTAAAGAAACATAAGGCTGTGCGCTGGTCCGTCGGGCGCGGCGGAGGCACCTACCATATATATTGAAAACGTCCATCCCGCCTACCACGTGCGCCCCGCGCACCGCAGGGGCTCGGCATGGGTTTTTACTCCATTCCGATCGACTGCGCACTCTGGCCCGGCGGTGCGCGCTGCGCTAAGGAGACCGCATGAAAATCACATCCCTCTTCGCCACCCGCCTCTATCATGCCGCCCTGTCCGAGTTCGCGCCCAAGGTCGATCCGACCGAGCTGGAGCGCAACTGCTATGGCATTGCCGAAGATGACGAGGCGGGGCACGACTGGTGCGAGGCGCAGGGCTATCCCGGCTACACCTCTTATGCGTCGCTGACCGACCTGCCGTGGCGGTTCCCGATCTTTGGCGATCTGGTCAAGGCGCTGGACGCGCATGTCGCCGCCTTTGCCCGCGAGTTGGCCTTCGATCTGGGGGACAAAACACTGGTGCTGGACTCGATCTGGATCAACATCCTGCCCGAAGGCGGCATCCACACCGGCCACATCCACCCTCATTCGGTGATTTCGGGCACGACCTATGTGGCGATGCCCGAGGGGACCAGCGCGCTGAAACTCGAGGACCCGCGGCTGCCGATGATGATGGCCGCGCCGGGGCGCACAAAGGATGCGCCCGAGGAGTTGCGCCAGTTCCACTATGCCAAACCGGCGGTGGGCGATGTGCTGCTGTGGGAAAGCTGGCTGCGCCACGAGGTGCCGATGAACATGGCCGAGGATGAGCGGGTGTCGGTGTCGTTCAATTATGGGTGGGAGTGACGGCGCACGTCATGCCTATATAGTCGATGTTAATTCATAGCTCATACTTGAAAACCTAAGTTGTCACTGCCCTTCTTTCTCTCGTTGCTGGCAGTCCTTAACGCTGCGGGTCGGGTTCAGCGGTGCCCACTGCAGATAGATTTGGCCCGATTGGAACCTACCTAGACCAAAGACCACTTGAGTCGAAAATCTGGCTCGTACCAAGTCGTGTGCCGCGGCGTGTCTATCAGCAAATCGCAATACTTGTCCGATCGCCAAATTATTCGGGTCAGTATCGAGAGCGTACCAACCTCGCCTGAAACCAGTCCTCCAAGTCCGAGAAGTCAACCTCGCCCGCTGCGACAGCGACAACCAGATCATCAATTGGCTCGTCGTCCGGAATGTTCAGAGAGTAGCCGCTGCGCTCAATGAGTAGTTCCGTCAATATCCATGCTGTCCGCTTGTTGCCATCGACAAATCCATGGTTGCTGACGCAACTATGCAATGTAGCAGCAGCCTTGGCTGCAATCTTCGGGTGATAACCGGAGTAGGGACGGCCCAAAGCTGACTGAATGAGATGTAAACTCGAAACGCCGGGTCGACCACCATACCTTAAAGCCTCGTCATGAGCCAGAAAAGCATCGGCCAAAGTTAGCTTATAGTGGCGCCTAGCGATCGGCCAACCTCTTCAAGGCGTCCCGGCGTTTGGCTGTCACTAGCTTGGCTGCCGTCATCGATTTCGGACCGGATCTCGACGTCTTTCCAGAGCTTTGCACAGATACGAACCTACCTGAACGAGCGTCACGCACGACCGTACCACCCTTGACTGCAGATTTCTTAAGTTGTGGCATCGCAAACAACCGCGTTGAAAGAATTACCTCTTATAAAGGTATCTAGACCCTGTTGCGCAATATGTTTGTCTAAAGAACAAAATAACCCCAGGCGCTTTCACACCAGGGGCTATCAACCACATTCGTAGGGTAGGCAATCGGCCCACCAATTACCAGTCCTCGCGGACCACAACGCGGGTTTTGATCGGCAACTTCATCGCCGCAAGGCGCAGGGCCTCGCGGGCGATGTCGTCGTTCACGCCATCGATTTCGAACATCACGCGACCGGGTTTGACCTTGGCCGCCCAACGGTCGACCGAGCCCTTACCTTTACCCATACGCACTTCGATGGGCTTGGCCGTCACGGGCACGTCCGGGAAAATCCGGATCCACACCCGGCCCTGACGTTTCATGTGACGGGTCATGGCACGACGCGCCGCTTCGATCTGACGGGCGGTGACCCGCTCAGGCTCAAGCGCCTTGAGACCATAGGTGCCAAAGTTCAGGTCGGACCCGCCCTTTGCCAGACCCTTGATCGAGCCCTTAAACTGTTTGCGGAATTTGGTACGCTTTGGTTGAAGCATCTAAATGCCCTCCGATCAACGACGACCGCCTGCACCGCGAGGTGCTGGGCCGTCCTGGAGTTCCTGTGCTTTACGGTCACGCGCCTGGGGGTCGTGCTCCATGATTTCACCTTTGAAGATCCAGGTCTTGATCCCGATGATACCATAGGCGGTCGACGCCTCGACGTGTGCGTAATCGATGTCGGCACGCAGGGTGTGCAAAGGCACGCGACCCTCGCGATACCACTCGGTCCGCGCGATTTCGGCGCCGCCAAGGCGGCCCGCGACGTTCACGCGGATGCCCAGGGCACCCATGCGCATGGCGTTCTGCACCGCGCGCTTCATGGCGCGGCGGAAGGACACCCGACGCTCAAGCTGTTGGGCGATGCTTTCACCCACAAGGGCGGCATCCAGCTCGGGCTTGCGGACTTCAACGATGTTGAGGTGCAACTCAGAGTCGGTCAGGTTCGCCAGCTTCTTGCGCAGACCTTCGATGTCCGCACCTTTCTTGCCGATGATGACACCGGGGCGGGCTGTGTGGATCGTGACACGGCACTTCTTGTGAGGCCGTTCGATGATCACACGGGCCACACCGGCCTGCTTGCACTCGGTCTTGATGAAATCACGGATTTTCAGATCTTCGAGCAGAAGATCACCGTAATCCTTGGTGTCGGCATACCAGCGGCTGTCCCAGGTGCGGTTCACCTGCAGGCGCATGCCAATCGGATTGACTTTGTTACCCATCAGGCTTGCTCCTCGACTTGACGCACTTTGATCGTGATTTCGGCGAACGGCTTCATGATCTTGCCGAAACGGCCGCGCGCCCGGGGACGCCCACGTTTCATGGTCAGGTTCTTGCCAACCCAGGCTTCGGCGACGATCAGCTCGTCGACATCCAGGTTGTGGTTGTTTTCAGCATTGGCGATCGCGGATTGCAGGCACTTCTTGACGTCCTGCGCGATGCGCTTTTTCGAGAAGGTGAGGTCGGTCAGGGCCTTGTCCACCTTCTTGCCACGGATCAGCTGAGCCACGAGGTTCAGCTTTTGCGGGGACGTGCGCAGCATACGGGTCTTGGCCATTGCTTCGTTGTCCGCCACGCGGCGTGGGTTCTTGTCCTTGCTCATTTGCGTTTCGCCTTCTTGTCAGCGGCGTGACCGTAATAGGTCCGCGTGGGCGAATATTCACCGAACTTCTGGCCGATCATCTCTTCGGACACGTTCACGGGAATATGCTTGTGGCCGTTATACACCCCAAAGGTCAGACCCACGAACTGGGGCAGAATGGTGGAGCGGCGCGACCAGATCTTGATCACTTCGTTGCGCCCGCTCTCGCGCGACGCTTCCGCCTTCTTCAGCACATAGCTGTCGACGAACGGACCTTTCCAAACAGAACGAGACATCTATCAGCGCCCCTTTTTCTTGGCGTGACGCGAGCGGATGATCAGCTTTTGCGACGCTTTGTTCTTGTTGCGGGTGCGGGCACCCTTGGTGGGCTTGCCCCATGGGGACACTGGGTGGCGACCACCCGATGTGCGCCCTTCACCACCACCGTGGGGGTGGTCGATCGGGTTCATGACGACACCACGCACAGACGGGCGGATGCCCTTGTGACGCATGCGGCCCGCTTTACCGTAGTTCTGGTTGCTGTTGTCTGGGTTGGACACGGCACCAACGGTGGCCATGCATTCCTGACGGACCAGACGCAGCTCGCCCGAGGACAGACGGATCTGGGCATAGCCCCCGTCGCGGCCCACGAACTGGGCATAGGTGCCAGCGGCGCGCGCGATCTGACCACCCTTGCCGGGCTTCAGCTCGATGTTGTGAATGATTGTCCCAATGGGCATCCCCTGGAACGGCATTGCGTTACCGGGTTTGATATCCGCCTTTTGGGAGGAGATGATCTTGTCACCGACCGCCAGACGCTGAGGGGCAAGGATATAGGCCTGCTCGCCATCATCGTATTTCACCAGCGCGATGAACGCGGTCCGGTTGGGATCATATTCGATGCGTTCGACCGTAGCCGAGACATCCATTTTGTTGCGACGAAAATCGACGATCCGATAGAGGCGTTTCGCGCCCCCGCCTTTGCGGCGCATCGTGATCCGTCCGGTGTTGTTCCGTCCGCCATTCTTGGTCAAACCCTCAGTGAGAGACTTGACCGGGCGGCCTTTCCAAAGCTCCGAACGGTCGATCAGTACCAGCCCACGCTGGCCCGGCGTCGTCGGCTTATACGACTTGAGTGCCATGATTGCTGTCTTCCGTTTTGCTGTGCGCGGCCATGTGGGCCACGATGGTTATAGGCCCCCGTAGGTGCCCGAAGTGAGGTGGCGGCGGGCGGATGATGCATCCGCCTTACAGCCAAAGACAAAGCCCCGGACGAATCCGGGGCGGTGTCGATGGGGTCTGGTAAGGCAGCACCCCCACACCGTCAACCCTCCAATAAGGGCCATCGACCCATATCTTTCTTAGCAATCTGTCCACTGCGTAACAAAACCGCCTGATGGTTCTGCGAACAAACCGTTGACCTCTGTACGAATAATGCGCTTGATGAAAAATATAAGATGAAAAGCGTATAGACGTAGATCAAAAATGAGACTTCGAAATTTGATAGTCGCGCTCATAATCTGTAACCCCGCCAGTGCTGCGAACTGGCATTCGTTCGGGACGTGTAGCTACCATATTGCTCCCGACGGACGCAACTTCACTCTTGTGAGCAAGTCAGGCTGCCGACAGGACTTTTATGGGGGCACTGGTCATTTTGTGTCAGCATACAAATGGCAAAACGGAAACGAAGCCGTCCAAATCGACACGTATGATGAACAAAGCGAAAAAATCGTCCAAACGTTGAACGGTATTGACGTAATTGAGTCCGGAATTGGACTTGAGTCAAACGATGGTCTTACCGATTACGGCTACTGTACAATCACAAGTTCTACTCTTGGGATCGAAGCGACCTGTTTCAAACGTCTTAGCAAACAGATTAGTGGTCATTAAAAAAGAGGCCCGCCGAAAAAGCGAGGCCTCTCCTTCTTACCGTAAGGTGGGCAATTTGCCCACCACCAATCAAAGCCCGGTACTCACGTCAATCGTGTTGCCTTCTTCAAGCGTCACATACGCCTTCTTGACGTCCTTGCGCTTGCCCAACGCGCCGCGGAAGCGTTTGACTTTGCCTTTGGTGATGGTCGTGTTCACGGCCTTAACCTTGACCCCAAACAGGGCCTCGACGGCCTCTTTGATCATCGGCTTGTTGCTGTCCATCGCCACTTCGAACACGATCGCGCCGTTTTCGGACGCCATAGTGGCCTTTTCGGTGATGACCGGCTTGCGGATCACGTCGTAATGTTCTGCCTTGGCACTCATTTCAGGCGAGCCTCCAGTGCTTCGATCCCTGCTTTGGTGATCACGAGCGTGTCACGTTTCAGGATATCGTATACGTTGGCGCCCATCGTCGGCAGGATGTCCAGACCTTCGATGTTGCGCGATGCGGCGAGGAAATCCTCGTTCACGGATGCGCCGTCAATGACCAGCGCGCGTTTCCAGCCCAGATCCTTGACCTGCTTGGCCAGAGCGGCAGTTTTACCCGTGGTGGCCGCATCCTCGATGATGACCAACTCACCCGCCGCCATTTTGGCGGACAGCGCGTGACGCAGACCGAGCTTGCGGAACTTCTTGGGCAGGTCATGACCGTGGCTGCGCACAACCGGACCCTTGTAGACACCACCACCGCGGAAGATCGGGGCCGAGCGGGCACCGTGGCGTGCGCCGCCGGTGCCTTTTTGGCGATAGATCTTCTTGGTCGAGTATTTCACTTCGGACCGCGTCTTGACCTTGTGCGTGCCGGCCTGGGCGTTGTTACGCTGCCAGCGGACGACGCGGTGCAGGATGTCTGCGCGTGGCTCGAGGCCAAACAGGGCCTCGTCCAGATCGACAGAACCGGCCTTGCCGCCGTCTAGTTTGATGACATCGAGTTTCATGCGTCACCTTCCTTGTTCTCGGGCGCGTCGCCCGCATCGTCGGCCTTGTCAGCAGCGATGTCGGCTTCGGCGGCTTTAAGCGCTTCGGCTTCGGCAGCGGCCTGCTCTTCGGCAAGACGTTTTGCTTCGGCTTCGGCCTCTGCGGCGGCGGCTGCAGCAGCTTCTTCAGCGGCTTTGGCGGCTTCTTCGCGGGCAGATTTCAGAGCGGCGGGCAGGATCGCGTTTTCGGGGAACGGCTTTTTGACCGCATCCTTGACGGTGACCCAGCCCCCTTTCGATCCGGGGACGGCACCCTTGATCATGATCAGACCACGGTCGGCATCGGTGCGCACAACCTGAAGGTTTTGCGTGGTCACCTTGGCGGCACCCATGTGGCCCGCCATCTTCTTGCCTTTGAAGACTTTGCCGGGATCCTGACACTGACCGGTCGAGCCATGCGAGCGGTGCGAAATCGACACACCGTGGCTGGCCCGGAGACCGCCGAAGTTGTGGCGTTTCATGGCACCGGCAAAACCCTTACCGATAGAGGTGCCGGTCACGTCGACGAACTGCCCCTCAAAGTAGTGGTCGGCGATAATTTCCTCGCCCACATTGATCAGGTTGTCTTCGGTCACGCGGAACTCGACCAACTTGCGCTTGGGTTCCACTTTCTGTGCGGCGAAGTGGCCGCGCATGGCTTGGCTGACGCGCTTGACCTTGGGCGAACCCGCCCCAAGCGTTACAGCGGTGTAGCCGTCCTTGTCCGATGTCCGTTGGCCAACGACCTGCAGACCGTCCAGTTGAAGAACGGTAACAGGAACCTGCTTGCCGTCTTCCATGAACAGCCGGGTCATGCCGACTTTCTTTGCGAGAATTCCAGAGCGCAACATGGATGTACCCTCCTTTACGATTGCAGTTTGATCTCGACATCCACACCAGCGGCGAGGTCGAGCTTCATCAGCGCGTCCACGGTCTGGGGGGTCGGATCAACGATGTCGAGCAGACGCTTGTGCGTGCGGATCTCGAACTGGTCACGGGATTTCTTGTCGACGTGGGGGCCACGCAGAACGGTGAATTTTTCGATCTTGTTCGGCAGTGGGATGGGCCCACGGACGGACGCGCCTGTGCGTTTGGCGGTGTTGACGATCTCTTGTGTGGAGGCATCCAGCACACGATAGTCAAACGCCTTGAGGCGAATGCGGATGTTTTGGCTTTGAACGGCCATGATGTGCGTTCCCTTACTCGGGGCTCTTAACGGAGAGGAGGAGCGTCGCTCATCGACACCCCTCGTCGCGTCTGTTTTTTCGGTGCAGGGCGGATCGAGATCCGCCTTACGTTTGGGCGCGTAAGGCGGAGGTGTCCTCCGCCTCGCAACCGTTTACTCGGTAATCTTGGATACCACGCCGGCACCAACAGTGCGGCCGCCTTCGCGGATCGCAAAGCGCAGGCCCTGCTCCATCGCGATCGGCGCGAT
>NZ_CANLVZ010000021.1 GCF_947494755.1 uncultured Tateyamaria sp. | reverse complement strand
CGTGTGGCAACCCGTTACGATAGATGCCCAAAGGTCTTCCTGTCAGCAATCGCCCTCGCCGCACTCGTCATTTACTGCCTATGAGTCCTGACCCTAGGCGCGTAAGGCGGGCGTGTCGCCCGCCACACACACTCGACATCAGCCGAACACATCCGTGAGGGCCGCATCCACTGCACTGACGATATGATTGATATCGTCCTTGGTGGCGATCAACGCGGGCGAGAAACACAGCGTGTTGTTCTTGCCCGGCAGCGACCGGTTCGTGGCCCCGATAATGACCGCCTGCTTCATGCAATGGCCCACAACCGCCTGCACCTTCTTCTCGTCCGCAGGATCGCGGCTGTCACGATCGGCGACGAGCTCGGCCCCAAGGAACAACCCCTTGCCGCGCACATCACCGATCACTGCGTGCTTGTCCTGCAGCGCGCGCAACTGCTCGAGCATGTAGTCCCCCATCGCCGTGGTGTTGGCGAGCAGGTCCTCGTCCTCGATGATGCGCATGTTTTCGAGCGCCGCCGCCGGACCCGCCGTGCAGCCCCCGAATGTCGAGATATCGCGGAAGTAGTTCAGGTGATCCGAGGTGTCGTCCTTGAACATGTCAAAGACCTCGTTCGTGGTCGCAAGGCACGAGATCGCGGCATAGCCCGAGGCGACGCCTTTGGCCATCGTGACCATGTCGGGTTGGATGCCATAGTGCTGATAGCCGAACCACGTGCCGGTCCGGCCCACACCGCACACAACCTCGTCGATGTGCAGCAGGATGTCGTATTTTTTGCAGATTTCGGCAACGCGGGGCCAGTAGCCCTCGGGCGGCACGATCACGCCACCGCCTGCTGTGACAGGTTCGAGGCACAGCGCGCCCACCGTGTCGGGGCCTTCGCGCAGAATGACCTCTTCGATCTGGTTGGCCGCCCATTCGCCGTAGTTCTCATCAGGCGCGCCGTCCTGCTCGTGCTTACGATACTCAAGGCAATGGGGCACGCGCACGAAACCGGGGGTGAAGGGGCCGTATTGCGCATTGCGCTCGTCCTGACCGCCCGCGCTCAGGCAGGCGATGGTCGTGCCGTGATAGTCACGGTCGCGGTAGAGGATCTTGTGTTTTTTGCCGTCATAGCGCTTATGCGCGATCTGGCGGACCATCTTGAAGGCTTTCTCGTTCGCTTCCGAACCGGAGTTGGCGTAGTAAATGCGATCAAGACCGGGCATCTTGGTCAGCAGCTTCTCAGCGAACAGCGCGCCGGGGATCGAGCCAACAGTGCCGCCGAAAAAGTTCATCTTTACGATGGCATCACGCACCGCATCGCCCATAGATTCGCGGCCATAGCCGACGTTCACCGTCCAGACGCCGCCCGAAACGGCGTCGATATGCTCGATCCCCTTCTGGTCCCACACCTTCAGGCCCTTGCCCTCGACGATGATTTTCGGATCAGCGCCCGTGAAAAAGGGCTGGTGCTGGGCCAAATGGTGCCAAACATGGGCGCGGTCAGCTTCGACAACGCGGCTGATATCGTTTTCGGTGAATGTTCCGTCCATGGCGTTCAAACCTTTCGATGATGGGGGGTGGCCAATAAAATAAAGGCGCACCTCGCCCGCTGAGACGCACAATCGCTGAGAATCTGGTCACAACAGTAGGGCCAGTTTGAGCCCGTAAGTAAAGCCAGATAGGCGGGCTATTGACGTCCAAAACCGTGCGCCCGTGGCCAAATGGCCTTGTTTTCAGGGTGATGGCGGCAATTCAGGAAACACACAGGTTCGATTTAGCATGATGTTTTTGTGACCATACCCCCGATTAAACGTTGATCCTGCGTAAATTATCGGCTCGGATCACGCCAGCGCCGCGATATGTCGCGTGCGACCAGAGGCGGATCACCGTCCGATCTAATCAAAACACGTCGCTCAAGCGGTGACGTGAAACACGGGAGTTCTATGATGACTTTTAAGACCAAGCTGATGGGTGCCGTTGCAGCCACCGCAATGCTGGCGGGCGCACAAGGCGCTGTCGCTGATGGCCATGGCGGCGAAATCACCGTTGCCTATTTCCTCGAGTGGCCGATGCCATTCCAGTTCGCCAAAGAAACCGGCATGTACGAAGAGGCCATGGGCGGCACCAAGATCAACTGGGTGAGCTTTGACACAGGCACCGCAATGTCCGCGGCCATGGCGTCGGGCGACGTTCAGATCTCTGTGTCTCAGGGCGTGCCACCTTTCGTTGTCGCCGCCTCTGCCGGTCAGGACATCCAGATCGTTGATGTGGCTGTGTCCTACTCGGAAAACGACAACTGCGTCGTGGCCTCCAGCCTCGAAATCGACAAAGAGTCCGCCGCTGAACTGGCTGGCAAGAAAGTTGCTGTTCCACTGGGTACTGCGGCCCACTACGGCTTCCTGAGCCAGATGAACCACTTTGGTGTGGACGTCGCCAGCCTTGACGTCGTGGACATGGCCCCGGCCGAAGGCGCGGCTGCGCTGGCACAGGGTTCGGTCGACATGGCCTGTGGCTGGGGTGGTGCGCTGCGTCGCATGAAAGAGTCCGGCAACATCCTGCTGACCGGTGCCGAAAAAGAAGAGTTGGGCATTCTGGTGTTTGATGCCACCACTGCGCCTGCGAACTTCATCGCCGAAGAAGGCGAGCTGCTAAGCCAGTTCCTCGCCGTCACAGCCGAAGCCAACGCGATGTGGGCAGATGAATCCAACCACGCCAAGATGTTGCCAGTGATCGCCAAGGACGCTGGCATGGACGAAGATGCGACAGCCGAGACGCTGGCGACATTCAAGTTCCCAAGCATTGACGACCAACTGAGCGACGCATGGCTCGGTGGCACGGCGGCGTCCTTCATGAAAGGTGTCGCGGACGTTTTCGTGGCATCGGGTTCGATCGATGGCGCACTCGACAGCTACGAGGGTACAATCAACACCGCACCTCTCGCAGCCGCCAAGTAAGGCACAACCGGCCCGCGCGGATCACGGTTCGCGCGGGCCGACTTTCTACGACAAGACCTCAGGCGGGCAAGCCACCCGCCCCTCGCCAAAGGCTGGCACGTAAGTCGGAGGTTCCCTCCGCCGCTCCAGCCTCGGCCAAGCGACAGGTGGGAACCCATGTCCGGACTTTCGATCCAAAATCTATCGATGCGCTTCGATCTGCCCGGCGGCGGCGCAGTGCAGGCATTGCAAAACGTCTCGCTCGACCTCAAGGCGGGCGAATTGCTGAGCGTGCTTGGCCCGTCGGGCTGCGGCAAGACAACCCTGCTCAACATCGTGGCGGGCTTTCTTGCACCCACGGATGGCAGAATGATCCTCAACGGACACGAGATCAACGGACCCGACGCCGAACGCGGCATGGTGTTCCAGCAAGGTGCGCTGTTCGAGTGGATGTCGGTGCGTGAAAACGTCGGCTTTGGCCCCTCCATGAAGGGGATGCCCAAGCGCGACAAGGCCGAGATCGTCAATCACCTGCTCGATGTGGTCGGCCTTCAGGACTTCAAGGAAAAGGCCGTTTATGAATTGTCCGGCGGGATGCAACAGCGTGTGGCCTTGGCCCGCTGCCTTGCCAATGACCCGGATGTCATCCTGATGGATGAACCGCTTGGCGCGCTTGACGCGCTGACCCGCGAAAAGATGCAAAGCCTTGTGCTGAAGCTGTGGAAAGAGACTGGCAAGACGATCATCCTGATCACCCACTCAGTCGAAGAGGCATTGCTGCTCGGGGAGCGTCTGCTGGTCATGGCCCCCCGTCCGGGCCGCATCCACAAGGAATATCGGCTGCCCTTTGCCGAGATGGGCGTCGATGCCGATCTGCGCGAGGTCAAGAAGCACCCAGAATTCGCTGTCCGCCGTGAGGAAATCCTCGGCATGATCTGGGACATGGAAGAAGAAATTATGGGCCGTACGGAGGCAGCGACATGATCCCCTTTCTGATTTACGTCGCGATATTTGTGATCGCCTTTTTTGCTGTCCGCGCCATTGCCGCCGGGGCTGCTCGCAACGACTATGGCTCGCTCAAGACGGTGACTTTTGGCGATGAAAGTGCGGTGACGCCGAACCGGGCCGCCTCTGTTATCTCGATCCTGACCATTTTCCTGTTGTGGGGCATGTTTACCGGCTCGTCCCTGTTGCCGAGGTTCTTGCACGCACCCGGCCCTTACGAGGGCACAGGGACGTTCGAATACACGGCTCAGGCCGGAAATGAGCGCGACAGCGCCACGGTGACCGTTCTGGTCCATCCCATCGATGTGCCAACGGATGCGCCAGACGTGGCTCCGGGTGATGGCTGGGCCAAGGACGACTCGGTGGCCATTGGCATGTGGCGCTCGGGCCTGTTGCGCGTGGATCGCAATGACGAGATCGGGCGCGGCGACGGGGCCGAGATCATCGAGATCAATGGCGAGAAAGTCCAACCCGGCGGGTCCGTCGATGTGGGCTGGGCCACTGTCACCTTGACCGACAAGGGCACCCCAAACATTCAACCCAACAAAGGCTGGCAGATGGAGCCGATCTGGCTGCCCTCGCCCGAGGCTGTGGTCAAACGCGTGGGCGAGATTGCAAGCCAAGGCTTCCGTGGCTCTACCCTGTGGGAGCATCTGGGATATTCTCTTTTCCGCGTCGTCGTTGGATTCTTCTTTGGCGCGCTGGTGGGCATTCCGCTTGGCTATGCGATGGGGCTTTCCAATTGGTTCCGGGGCTGGTTTGACCCCATCGTGGAATTCATGCGCCCCGTGCCGCCTCTGGCCCTGATCCCGCTGGTGATCATCTGGGCGGGCATTGGCGAGACGGGCAAGATCATCCTGCTGTTCCTTGCCGCCTTGTGGATCATGGCCATTGCGGCCCGGTCGGGTGTCAGTGGGGTCAAAATCTCCAAGGTCCACGCCGCCTATTCGCTCGGGGCGTCCAAGGCGCAGATCATGCGTCATGTGATCGTGCCGAACTCGCTGCCGGAAATCTTTACCGGTGCGCGGGTGGCGATGGGGGTCTGTTGGGGCACGGTTGTGGCTGCCGAACTCGTGGCCGCCGAACAGGGCGCGGGCATGATGATCATGGTCGCCTCCAAGTTCCAGAACACCGATATCGTGATCATGGGGATCATCCTGATCGGCATCATCGGCTTCGGGATCGACATGTTGATGCGCTATGCTGAAAAGCTGCTGGTGCCGTGGAAAGGCAAAGGCTGATCCGTCCGGCGCAGAAACCTTGAAAAACTGCTCAAACCCTCCTCACGGAGGGTTTGTTGCGTTTCGGGCATGAGGCGGGGTCGCGCCATCAATGACCCTGGGGGCAGCTTTGTGTTTGTGACGCCGCAGCGCAGTCGATATCAGTCCGCTAACCCTGTTGGTCAAAAGGCGATCATTTATGTCATCCACAAAAATTGCTGTTGCGGGCATCGGATATGTAGGCCTCTCGAACGCGGTCCTGCTGGCCCAGCACAACGAGGTCGTGGCGATCGACATTGATGCCAGCCGGGTCGAAGACGTCAACCACCGCCGCTGCCCCATCGTGGACAGCGATTTGCAGCACTACCTGCGCGAAAAAGAGCTGAACCTAAGCGCGACGACCGATCCGCAGGTTGCTTACAAGGATGCCGATTTTGTGATCGTTGCGGCCCCAACGAATTACGACCCCGATACGAACTTCTTTGACACCTCGAACGTCGAAGCGGTCGTGCGGTCCGTCATTGCTGTGAACAGGTCGGCCACCATCGTGATCAAGTCTACCATCCCTGTCGGCTACACCACCACGCTTAGCGCCGAGCTTGAGACCGATCAGCTGATCTTCAGCCCGGAATTCCTGCGCGAGGGGCGGGCGCTGTTTGACAACCTTCACCCCTCACGGATCGTGATCGGCGAGCAAAGCGCGCGCGCCCGCCGCTTTGCCGATTTGCTTGAGCAGGGGGCGCTTGATTCCGATGTGCCCAAACTGTTCACAGGGGCCTCAGAGGCCGAAGCGATCAAGCTGTTTGCCAACACTTACCTTGCCATGCGCGTCGCGTATTTTAACGAACTCGACAGCTATGCACTGGCTTTGGGCATGGACAGCCGTCAGATCATTGACGGCGTCTGCCTCGATCCGCGGATTGGCAACCACTACAACAACCCCTCGTTCGGTTATGGCGGCTACTGCCTGCCCAAAGACAGCAAACAGTTGCTCGCCAATTATTCGGACGTGCCGCAGAACCTGATCAACGCGATTGTAGCCGCCAACCGGACCCGCAAGGATTTCATCGCCGACAGCATCATTGCCAAAGCGCCAAAGGTCGTCGGCGTCTACCGTCTGGTGATGAAGGCGGGGTCCGACAACTTCCGCCAAAGCTCGATCCAGGGGATCATGAAGCGGCTGAAGGCAAAGGGCATTGAGGTGATCGTCTATGAACCCGCATTGGAGGATGACCAGTTCTTTGGCTCGACCGTAATGCGTGATATTGCGGCGTTCAAGGCGGCCTCGGACCTCGTATTGACCAACCGTGACAGTGCGGAATTGGCGGATGTGTCGGACAAGGTCTTTACCCGCGACCTGTTTGGCAACGACTAGGCTGGTGCCGGGTCAGTCGGAATAGTTGGCCCGCAGCACGTTCTTTTGCACTTTGCCCATCGTGTTACGCGGCAAGGCGTTCAGGATGACATAGCGGCGTGGATGTTTGAACCGGGCCAGATGCGGTTCGACCGATGCTGCGATCCCCGCAGCTGTCAGCGCGCGATCGTCCAGCACAACCGCCGCCAAAACGCTTTCGCCGAAATCGGGATGGGGCACGCCGAACACGGCACTTTCCACCACGCCCGGAACATCGTTGATGACGTCCTCGATCTCTTTGGGATAGATGTTGTATCCGCCCGAGATGATCAGGTCCTTTTGCCTGCCGACAATGGTGATCCGACCATCCTCGGTTTTGGTGCCCAGGTCGCCGGTGATGAAAAACCCGGTATCGCGCAACTCTTCGGCGGTTTTTTCGGGCATGTTCCAATAGCCCTGAAATACGTTGTCGCCGCGCACTTCGATCATGCCGATCTCACCGGGTGCCACCGGCACACCGTTGTTGGTGATCTCG
Organism: uncultured Tateyamaria sp.; assembly: GCF_947494755.1. Lineage (GTDB taxonomy): Bacteria > Pseudomonadota > Alphaproteobacteria > Rhodobacterales > Rhodobacteraceae > Tateyamaria. The sequence continues at coordinate 44,593 of NZ_CANLVZ010000021.1, read as the reverse complement.
ACCTCGGTGCCGGGCAGGGCGTAGCCGACGGTACCTGCCACCCGCTCCCCGTAATATGGGTTCGAGGTGATCATGTTGGTTTCGGTCATCCCGTAGCGTTCGAGGATGCGGTGGCCTGTCCGGGCCTCGAAGGCCGTGTGGGTTTCGGCCAGGAGCGGGGCAGACCCTGACACAAACAGTCGCATGTTGGCGACCAGAGCCGGGGTCAGTTGGGCCTCGTTCAGCAGGCGGGTGTAGAAGGTGGGCACCCCCATCAGCAGTGTTGATTTGGGTAGTTCATCGATCATGGTGCCTGCATCAAAGCTGGCCATAAACCGCACCTGCCCGCCCGCCAGCAGGGCCGTGTTCATCGCGACAAACAGCCCGTGGGTGTGAAAGATCGGCAGCGCGTGGATCAGCCGATCCGTCTTGGTGATCTGCCATAGATCCGTCAGGCTTTGCGCATTCGATAGCAGGTTTTTGTGCGACAGCATCGCGCCTTTGGAGCGGCCAGTGGTGCCGGAGGTGTAAAGCAACGCGGCCAGATCATTCTCGCCCCTTGCAACCGTCTCAAACTGCTGCGGTTTCTCATCGGCGTTGCGCGACAGTGACCCGCTGCCGTCTGCCGCAAGGGACAGGACTTGGGTTGTCTGCGCGCACAGGCCCTCAAACGCTGCCTGATCCTTTGCATCACAGATCACCAGCTTTGGCGTTGCGTCGTCGACAAAGTATCGCAACTCGCTTTCGGTATAGGCGGTGTTCAGCGGCAAATAGACAGCGCCCGCCTGCACCGCCGCCCCGTAAAGCGCAATGGTGTCGGCCAGTTTCGGGGCCTGAACAACGATGCGATCTCCGGGGTGGACACCCGCATCAACCAGCGTGTGCGCAATCTGTGCGACCCGTGCGATAAACGCGGCGTAGCTGAGCGTGCCTCCGTCATCGAGCGTCAGGAACGGAGCGTCGTTCTGCGCATGTTGCGCAAACAGGGCGTCGTAGAGCGTGTTGGTCACAAGGTGACTTCCTTGGGCTGGGCGTGCGAGTTGCGTTCGATCATAGACATAGTTGACCGCCGTGCCACCCGGTTGACGCCTCAAGCGCGGGTTAGCCCCCAACGAGGCGCGGCAGCGTCAGGGAAATCGCAGGCACGAATGTAATCAGCATCAGCGCGATCAGGATCGCGATGTAGAACGGCCAGATTGTGCGCACCGCCTTTTCCATCGGCAGCTTGCCCACCGCGCAGCCGACAAACAGGCACGACCCGACAGGGGGCGTGCACAGCCCAAGACCGAGATTGACCAGCAGGATCATCCCGAATTGCAGGGGATCGATGCCGAGACTGTGGGCGACCGGCAGAAAGATCGGTGTGCAGATCAGGATCAGCGCCGCCATATCCATGATCATGCCGAGGATCAGCAGCACCAGATTGATCAGCAACAGGACCAGGATTGGATTGTCCGTCAGCCCGGTCAGCAGATCGACTGTTCTGGCGGGTACCCGATAGAAGGTGAGCATGTAGGCGAACGCGCCCGCACAGGCGATCAGGATCATCACCATCGCTGTGGTTTTCACCGCCTGGGTCACGGCAAGACGGAACTTGGCGATGGTGATCGAGCGGTAGACCACCAGCGTCACGACAAAGGCATAGATCGCCCCGAAGGCACCGGACTCCGTGACGGTGAACACGCCCGACAGCACGCCGCCCACGATGATCACCGCCGTCAGCAGCCCCGGGATCGCGCCAAAGAATGCCAGCAGCAGGGCGGTCCACCCCGGGAAAGGCTCTGCCTGATAGCCGCGTTTCACCGCAACCAGATAGGCCGCCAGCGCAAGGCACAGGCACATGAGTATACCCGGCACGACGCCTGCCAAGAACAGTTTGGAGATCGAGATGCCGCCCCCTGCGGCGATGGCGAAGATAATCATGTTGTGGCTGGGCGGGATGATGATCCCCGCAATCGAGGACGTAACGGTCACGTTCACCGCGTAGTCCGCGTCGTACCCTTTTTCCTTCATCACCGGCACAAGGATCGACCCGAGCGCAGAGATGTCCGCGATCGCCGAGCCCGAGATGCCCCCGAACAGCATGGACGAAAACACGTTCACGATGCCGAGGCCCCCGCGCACAGCCCCCACCGCAGCCGAGGCGAACCGGACCAGCCGCATCGCGATGCCGCCGTGAAACATCAACTCGCCCGCAAAGATAAAGAACGGGATCGCCATGAGCGCAAAGACGTTGATCCCGCTCACGATCCGCTGAAAGCCGATCATCAGGGGTAGCCCTTCGTACCAGAAGGCGGCGATGGCCGAAATTCCAAGCGCGAAAGCGACGGGCGTGCCGATCACCACGCAAAAGGCGAACGCGCCCAACAGAACCATGATCCCCATACAGCGCGCCTATTCTATACTGTCGCGGCGTTCATCTACGCAGAGATAAAGGCGGATGAGATGGCCGGCGGAAAATAAAAGGATCAGCCCGCCGCCGATGGTCAAAGGCAGCGAACGCAGCCCCTCGGGCCATTGGATCAGCGGGATCAGAGAGCCCCATTTGAATACGGTCAGTTGTGCGCCGAACCACAGCATCAGCGCGCCAAAGCCTGCCATGAGCAGGTCGCTGATCACCAGTAATACGGTGCGCACCCGTGCAGGCACCGCCGTGCGGAGCACTGAGACAGAGAGATGTGTATTCTCGTGCACGCCCACCGCTGCCCCCAGAAAGGCGATCAGCATCACCAGCAGCAAGGCCACTTGTTCGACCCATGTGGGCGTCGCATTGAGCACGTAGCGCCCAAAGACGAGCCAGCCGAAAATAACCGTCAAAACGACCAGCGCGATCCCCGTGAGCACACGGCACAGCAGCGCAATCCCATCAAGGGTCGCGTCCATGCGGCGCAGTGCGGGGGGAATATCGGGGCTGTTAGTCATAGCTCGCTTTCCGGCACACAAAGTGCCCGGATCCTGATGTGCGGAACCCGGGCGCCTTTGGTTTAGGGCAGATCGCCTTATTCGGTGGCTTGGATCAACTCGACCAGCGGACGCAGATCGGGGTTGGTTTCGAAATACGCCTCATAGACGGGGGCCATCGCCTCCTGAAACGGGGCCTTGTCTGCGATTTCGTTCACGACAACGCCTGCATCTTCGACCGCTGTGCGGCTGACAGCCTCACGTTCTGCCCACAAGTCGCGCTGCATGAGCGCGGATTCCTTTGCTGCCTCGGTCACGGCGGCCTGCATCTCGGGCGAGAGCGCGTTGTAGACGTCGGTGTTGATGCAGATGCACTCGGGGATGATCAGGTGTTGAGACAGGGAATAGTATCCCGCAACCTCGTAGTGGCCGGTGGATTCGTAGGACGGCCAGTTGTTTTCAGCCCCGTCCACGACGCCTGTCTTGAGGGCCTGATAGACCTCGGCAAAGGCCATGGGCGACGGGTTGCCGCCCAGTTCCGCGATCATGCCGGTGAACAGGTCATTGTTCATCACGCGCACCTTCATGCCCACCACGTCTGCGGGCGTATTGATCGGCTTTCCCCCGTTGTAGAATGACCGCGCGCCCGCGTCGTACCAGGCCAGCGGCAGCAGCCCCTTTTCGGCCATGCCTTCGGCGATGGCCTGTCCGCCTTCGCTGTCGAGCACGCGGAACATGTGCGGCACGTCCTTAAATACGAAGGGCAGCGAGACCACGTTGGCCGATGCCGCGATAGGGCCAATCGGGCCAAGATTGAAGTTGCCGACCTCAAGCCCACCGAGGCGAACCTGTTCGACCGCATCAGGCTGACTGCCAAGCGTGCCGCCGTGGAACATCTGCAAGGTGATTTCGCCGTCGGTCTTTTCGGACAGCAATTCGGCAAAGCGATCCATTGCAATGGTGTTGGGATAGCCTTCGACGTGAATGTTCCAGCCGCGCCAGTTGTCGGCACTTGCGACGCCGCTGATGACGGTCAGCGCGACGGCCCCGACCAGTGATTTGGTGATTTTGTTGAACATGGTGTCCTCCCTATTGTTTTGAACGCTGGCGACCCCACCGGACTGCGCCGCACCCTGTTCTGGGTGTCTTTGGCACGCGTCCCTCGCAGAGGGTGTCCCATTTATTCAAATTCAAGGAAGACTAGTATACCAGATTTGTCAACTGTGAATGCGCAAAGGCCCCCGACCTAGGCGGTGCCACGGACGGGGCGGTTGTTGTCGATGTTGAAGGTCATGCCGTCCAGCAGCTCCGGCAAATCGGGGCGCGCGGCAGGGCCGTTGGAGAGGTCGACGAGCATCAATATGCCCTCGGGTGTGATCCCGAAGGCCCCCGGCTCAGCAAAGCGCGCATCGGTCTCTGCCTCTGACAGCGGGTCCGAGACATAAAGACCGAGCGCGCGCATCTGCGTCTCGCTCAATCCCCAGCACAGATCGAAATCCCAGCCAAACTCGACCTTGTCGGCCCGGGCCTTTTCCATCGTATCGGCGGAGACGACAACGACGTCCATCTTGGCCGTCCAGGCGGGCAACGCATCGTTCAGCTTGCTGAGGAACCGTTTGCAACGGGGGCAATGCCGCCCACGATAGACAAACAGCATGGTCCAGCGGTCTTTGGGCCGCCCGACCATGACGGTCGCGCCGTTTGTGTCGCTGAATTGCATCTCGCCGATAGGGCCGCCGACATTTGGTCTGGGATGGGTCATTTGCGGTCCTTTCGGGTGGCGATGGCATCACGAGCGGATGGGCGCTGTTTCGGTTTCAAAATAGTTGGCGTTGGTGATCGAGATTTGTTTGATCGTATCGTCCAGCCGGGACAGGTGGCGCATGCCGCAGGCAATGGCGCGCTCGGCGTCATGGTTCTTGACGGCCTCCGCTATCTCACGATGATCGGCCACAAGCTCGGGCATCCGATCCCCTTTCGACAGGCTCAGGATGCACAACCGATCCACCTTCGATTTTTCGACCATGATCACGTCAAAGGCGAAATCGACCTTGGCGATTTTGCACAGCGTCTTGTGAAAGGCGTAGTCGAGCGCACCGAACGTATCCACGTCACTGCCGCGAATGGCGCGGTCCTGCGCGGCAAGTTCGGCATCAAGTTCGGCGGCCCCCACGGCGTCGCATTCCGCGGCGGCGCGGCGCAGCACGTCGCGTTCGATGGCGGCTCGCACAAAACGGGATTTGGCGATTTCGCGCGATGAAAACCGTTTCACTTCGGTGGCGCGCTGCGGGCGGATCAATAGTAGATCAAGGGTCACCAACCGGCTGAAGGCGTCGCGCACCGGCTGGCGTGACACTCCGAACTGCGCGGCAATGTCCGCCTCTGAAATCTTGTCGCCGGGACGCAACCGCAGGCTCAGGATCTCTTGATGCAGATGGTCAAAGATATCATCGACACTCGTGCGCCGCTCGCCAAGTTGTGTTGCATGCCCCATTGTGTCGTCTCCATCGTGCGCTTGATCGGCACCGTCCTATCGAAACTCCGGTCGGAACAAAACCAGTCTGTCTTCGGTAACGGATGGGACTGGTCTACCAGTTAAAAGACTAGTATACCAGTAGAGGTTCAGCAGAAACGGGTGCCACATGAAACTTGCAGGTCAAACCGCGATTGTCACAGGCGGAGGACGCGATATCGGCCTTGCGGCGGCTTTGAAGCTGGCCGGTGAAGGGGCCAATGTGGCGATCAACTACTTTTCCAGCAGCGCGGGTGCTGACGCTGCGGTGGCCGATATCACCAAGGCCGGTGGCCGCGCCTTCGCCCTCAAGGGTGACCTGACCAAGCCCGCGGATGTCGACGCGCTGGTTGCCAAAACCGTGGCCGAGTTTGGCGGAATCAACGTACTGATCAACAATGCAGGTGGCCTTGTCGCGCGCAAAACCATTGCCGAGATGCCGTTGTCGCACTGGACCACGGTAATGGATCTGAACCTCACCAGCCTGTTTCTGATGACCAAGGCCTGCCTTGCCCACATGGACGACGGGGCCATCGTCAATCTGGCCAGTCAGGCGGCGCGGGACGGCGGAGGGCCGGGTGCGGTGGCATATGCCACCTCGAAAGGGGCCGTGATGACCATGACCCGCGCGCTTGCCAAGGAGGTGGGGCCAAAGATCCGCGTCAACGCGCTGTGTCCGGGCATGATTGACACCGATTTCCACAACATTCACACGCCCGATGCGGGTCGGCGCGGATACGAGGCGGCAGCACCGCTGAAACGTCAGGGCACAACCGAGGATACCGCGAACCTGATTCTGTTTCTGGCGTGCGCCGATTCTGCCTTTGTGACGGGTGCCAATATCGACATCAATGGCGGCACGCTGTTTTCCTGACCGCTCTGAAAGGGCCTCTTTATGACCGATTTTCCCGTCGTTCCCACGGGCGAGAACGTTTCCCGTCAGGTGCTATCTGACCACCCCGATCTGATGGTCGTCGCCTTTCGCTTTGCCAAAGAGGGGGCGGAGGGTGCGTTGCACAACCACCCCCACGTGCAATCCACCTATGTCGAAAGCGGGCGCTTCCGTTTCACGCTTGGGGATCGGGAACTGGAGGTGGGGCCGGGGGACAGTTTCGTTGTTCCGTCCGAGATAACCCATGGCTGCGTCTGCCTCGCGCCGGGCACGCTGGTCGATTGCTTTACCCCGCGCCGGGACGATTTCCTTTAGGTCTCTACAGCCGCATCACAAGCGTCGAGATCGGGGCAAGCCGGGCAATCCGCGCCGCGTTCGGTCCCAGCACCTTGTCAACCATATCGGGCTTGTGTGCGCCAACGATCACGAGATCAGCCTCACTGTCGCTTATCGCCTCGAGTACCTGTTCATAGACCACGCCGATCCTGACGATGTGCTGCACCTTCGGGCGTTCGGGCAGTGTCTCCCGCACCAAGGCATGCAACGCTTTGTCCGCAGCGGCGGCGGCCTCTTTCAACGTGCCGTCCTTGAAAAAGCTGCCGACCCAGGACGAGTTGTAATCTGGCAGGACGGTCACGACACTCAGCGTCGCCTCGTAGAACGTGGCCAGCTTGTCCGCCTCGACCAGCAGGTGGCGGGCATTGTCCATATGGGTCAGATCGACGGAGCAGAGGATATGATCGGTCATGCCATCACCTCTTCGGTGCGGTCCTGCACCCGTTTGCGGCGCATCTGCAGCAGCCACACGACCAGCAAGATCAGCAGTGCGGGGATATAGAACAGCTCTTTGGGGGGGCGGTCGGCCTCCACCTCCAGCTCGACCACTTCCCAGTCAAAGTCGATGCCCAATTGCTCTGCCGGTCCGCCAAAGTTCAGGTTGTCCACAAAGATGCGCCCATCCTCATCCCGGAATTCGATGCCGGCCCCGTCCAGCAGGCGGGTTTGACCATCTGCCCCCGGTGTACCCACAGGCAGCAAGTAACGTGCATCGACCATCTCGCCGTTCAGGTTTTCGCCCGACAGGCGCACCCGCAGCGAGGCGTCCGCCTCTGCGTTTTCAGCCATGATGAACAGATCGGACCCGGGCCGGGTTTCGAACTCATCCTGCAACTGGTTCAGGAAATAGCCCGGCTGGAACAGGATGAAGGCCGCGAGCAGAAGTGCGGCACTCTCCCACACTCGCGATTTGACCATGAAGTAGTTCATGGTGCCGGCCGCAAAGAGCAGCATGGCGATCAGCGCCACGACAAAGACGAACACCGCCTGCACCGGCCCGACGTCAATCAACAACAGGTCAGTGTTGAAGATAAACAGGAAGGGCAAAAGGGCCGTGCGGATGGAGTAGAAGAACGCCTGAAACCCGGTCTTGAGCGGATCGCCCTTGGAAATCGCCGCCGCCGCGAAACTGGCCAGCCCGACGGGTGGCGTCACATCCGCCATGATCCCGAAATAGAAGACGAACATGTGCACCGCGACCAGCGGCACGATCAGGCCGTTCTGGGCGCCCAATTCGACGACAACCCCTGCCATCAGCGACGAGACGACGATGTAGTTGGCGGTCGTCGGCAGGCCCATGCCGAGGATGATCGAGATGACGGCGACAAAGAACAGCATCGCCAGCAGGTTGCCGCCCGACAGGAATTCGACGAACTCGGCCATCACCTGCCCGATCCCGGTCAGCGTCACGGCGCCCACGATGATGCCCGCCACGCCCATGGCTGCGGCCAGCCCGATCATATTGCGCGCGCCTGCGATCATGCCTTCGGCGATGTCGGACAGTCCCGCACGGACCTGCCCCATGACGTTGCCCTGATTGCGGAAAAACGCCTTGAGCGGGTTTTGCGTCAGCAGGATGAACAGCATGAAGATCGTGGACCAGAAGGCCGACAGCCCTGGCGATTTGCGTTCGATCATCAGCAGGTACATCAGTAGCAGGATCGGCATCAGATAGTGGATGCCGGTTTTGAAGATCTCCTTGGTTGGCGGCAGGCTCTCCATTGACTCAAGGCTCATGTCGAGGTCCGGTCCTTGGGCTGCAAAGCGCACGGCGGCAATGTAGGCGACCAGCATGATGGCGAGGATCACATAGAGCGAAGCGGCCCCAAAGATCGACCCAAGCATGTCAACGATCAGACCCGTAGCGAACAGAGTGCCGCCTGCGATCACGATCGAGATCGCGATGATGAAGATCGCACCGAGCATGAACTTGACCGGGTGCATGCGGCTGGTGCCGGTCATGCCCATCTTGAGCGCTTCGAGGTGTACGATATAGACCAGCGCGACATAGGAAATTGCTGCTGGCACGATGGCCGTCTTGACCACTTCGACATAGGAAATGCCGACATATTCGGTCATGAGGAAGGCAACCGCCCCCATGACAGGTGGGGTCAAAACACCGTTGATCGATGACGACACCTCGACCGCGCCCGCCTTGGTGGCCGGAAAACCGACCTTTTTCATCAGCGGGATGGTGAAGGTGCCGGTGGTTACCACATTGGCGATGGACGACCCGGAAATGAGGCCTGTCGCGGCGGACGCGATGACGGCGGCCTTGGCCGGTCCACCGCGCAGATGGCCAAGGGCTGCGAAGGCGAGTTTCAGGAAATAGTTGCCCGCGCCTGCCTGATTGAGCAAGGAGCCGAACAGCACGAACAGGAACACGAACCCCGACGAGACCCCGAGGGCGACGCCGAACACCCCTTCGGTTGTCAGCCACATATGGCTCATCGCCTTGTTGAACGAGGCCCCTTTCCACTGCACCACTTCGGGCAGGCCGGACCATGATCCAAAGAACACATAGGCGAGGAAAAACAGCGCCACCCCCATGAGCGGGAAGCCGAGCGAGCGGCGCGCGGCTTCGAGCAACAGCACGATACCGATGCCTGCGATCACGATGTCGGTGGTACTGGGGTTGCCGGTGCGTTGGGCGACGCCGCGATAATCCCACCAGAGGTAGGAGGCGGCGATGGCCGCAATAATGGCAACGACCCACGTGATTTTGGGGATGTAGGTGCGCGGGCTGGATTTTAGCCCCGGAAAGGCGAGAAAGGCCAGCAATACGGCAAAGCCGAGGTGGATCGCACGCGTCTGGGTGTCGTTCCACACGCCGATGCCCAGCATGAAGGGCAGGGGGGAAGCGATCCAGAGTTGGTAGATGGCCCAGACCAGCGGCAGATACCAAAGGGCGGCGCGATCGATGCCCCCTGTGGGCGCGCGCCCGCCTGTGTCTGCATCCGCGAGGATATCGTCCAGAGCGGTGTCGCCCTTGTTGGTTGCCGCATCCGTCATGCCATCCCCCGGGTTTTTATTTTGGTGCCCCGGCCCATCGCAGACAGGCCGGAGCAATGGTCAAATGATCGGTGTGGACTTACATCCATCCACGCTCGGTGTAGTATTTCACCGCACCGGCATGCAGGGGTGCGGACAGGCCGTCCTTGATCATGCCCTCTTCGGTCAGGGTGCCGAAGGCGGGGTGCAGTTTCTTGAAGTCCTCGAAGTTCTCAAAGATCGCTTTGACGAGGACATAAACCACCTCTTCGGACGTGTTGGCGTCTGCCACGAACGTCGCCTTGGGCCCCCAGGATGCAACATCTGCATCATTGCCGGGATAAAGACCGGCTGGAATGGTAGCTGCAGCGTAGGCCGGGTTCGATTCAAGCACCTTGTCCGTGCCGGATGTCGTCAAGTCGAGCAGTTTGATGTCGCAGGTCGAGGTCGCTTCCATCGTGGCACCATTTGGCAGGCCCGCCGCCCAGATGGCCGCGTCGATCTTGCCGTCGCACAGCGCCGAAGCCTGCTCGGAGGATTTCAGTTCCGCCGCCAGTGCGAAGTCGGCAGGCGTCACACCCGCCGCTTCCATCAGCACATCCGCCAGCACGCGCGTGCCGGATCCGGGGTTGCCGATATTGACGCGTTTGCCCTTCATGTCGGCGACGCTGTCGATGCCCGCATCGGCGCGCACCATCACGTGCATCGGTTCGGAGTGAACTGAGAAGACCGCGCGCAGATCGCCATAAGGCTCATCGCCGTCAAAGGCGCGCACGCCTTCCATGGCTGCCGATTGCACGTCGGACTGGACGACGCCAAAGTCCAACTCGCCTTCGCGGATGGTGCGGGTGTTATACACGGACCCGCCTGTGGATTCGACCGAACAGCGCACGCCGTGCTCTTTGCGGTCCTTGTTGACCAGCCGGCAAATCGCGCCGCCCGTGGGATAGTAGACGCCCGTCACGCCGCCTGTGCCGATGGTGATAAAGGTCTGCTGCGCGCTGGCCGCACCCCCCAGACCCATGGTCGCAGCGACCGCCGCGCCTGCCAGAATGTTTCGTACAAACATGTATTTCTCCCTGATAAAGTTATTGTGTCTACGCCATGAGACGCGGTTTTTTTGCAACGGGTCAACGTGAATCTCGGCGGGCAGTCTCATTTTTCGGCACCTCAGACCCGCATATGTGCGCCGCAGGGGCTTGCGCGCTATGGGTCGCTCTCTGTTTGATCACGTCCATTGAAACAGGCTGTCTAAACGGCCTCTCGCGTGCCAAGCTCGGGTCAAAGCTTTTTCTTTTTCACTTTGCCGGGACATTCCAATGGCCGATTCTGTCTTGCCTGCCCACGCTTCGGTTGTTGTCATCGGTGGCGGGATCATGGGGTGCTCGACGCTCTATCACCTTGCCGAAATGGGCGTGACGGACGCGATTCTGCTGGACCGGAACAAGCTGACATCGGGCACGACCTGGCATTCGGCAGCACAGGTGCGCGCCTTGCGTCACTCCCGCAATCTGACGCGGATGATTCAGTATTCCGTCGACCTCTATGCGCGGCTCGAGGCCGAGACGGGGCAGAATGTCGGTTGGATACAAAAAGGGTCACTGTCCATCGCGACCACGCCAAACCGTGCGGTGCATGTGCGTCGCCAAGAGGCGCTGGCCCATGCTTTCGGCATCGACGCGACGTGGATCAGCGCGGGCGAGGCCAAGGAACGCTGGCCGCTGATGAACGCGGATGATGTAATCGGCGCGGTGTGGTCGCCCGAAGATGGGCGCGTGTCCCCGTCGGATGTCTGTGCGGCACTTGTCAAAAGTGCGAAATCGCGCGGGGCCCGGATTTTCGAGGGTACGGGCGTCACCGGCATCCTCACCCAAGCTGGGCGGATCACCGGGGTCGAGACGACGCAAGGGACCGTAAAATGCGATGCCGTCGCGCTGTGCGCGGGCCTCTGGTCGCGGGAGGTCGGCGCGACTGCGGGGGCGGATGTGCCTGCGCTTGCCTGCGAGCATTTCTATCTGCTGACCAAGCCCATCGACGGGATCACCGGCAACATGCCCACCCTCAGCGATCACGACAATCACCTTTACATCCGCGATGACAGCGGCGGGTTGCTGGTGGGATGTTTCGAGCCGATGGGCAAACCGATTGCCCCCGGCGTGCTGGACGGGAGTTTCGAGTTCGGCCTGCTGCCAGAAGATTGGGACCATTTCGAGCCGATGATGCTGAACGCGCTCAACCGCCTGCCTGCCCTCGAAACGGCAGAGGTCAAGACGCTGCTCAACGGCCCGGAAAGTTTCACGCCCGATGGCATGTTCATGCTGGGTGAGACGGCTGAGACGCGGGGGTTGTTTTTGGGTTGTGGGATGAACTCAGTGGGCATGGCGTCGGGGGGCGGGGCGGGCATGAACCTTGCCCATTGCATCGTCCATGGCCACACGGCCTATGATCTGGGCGAGGCGGATGCGAAACGCTTTGCGCCGGTGTTCAACAGTGTCGACCACCTGATGGCGCGCGCGCCCGAAATCCTCGGCACCCACTACGAGATCGCCTATCCGGGGCGGCAATTGAAGACAGCGCGCGACCTGCGCCTGCTGCCGCTCGATGCCGAGTACCGCGCGGCGGGGGCGCATATGGGTCAGGTCTTTGGCTGGGAGCGACCCTTGTATTTCGGCAAGACGGCTGAGCCGATGCTGACATTCGAGCGGCCCGATTGGTTCGAGAACGTGCGCGCCGAGGTGAAGGCCGCCCATGAGGCGGCCGCGATCTTTGATGCCTCGCCTTTCGGCAAGATCGAGGTGACCGGCCCGGACGCCTGCGCATTCCTGCAACACGTCTGCATGCGCGACATGGATCTGCCCGCGGGCCGCGCAATCTATACTGCGATGTTGAACGCGCGGGGCACCTATGAAAGCGACCTCACCGCACATCGGATCGCGGACGTTCACTATCGCCTGTTCGTTGGCACCAACGCGATCAAACGCGATCTGGCTTGGTTGCGCCGGCACAGCGAAGGCTTTGACGCTACCTTGGCCGACAGCACCGAAGACTACGCTGTGTTGGGGTTGATGGGGCCGGATGCGGCGCGGATCGTGTCCGAAACCGGCGCACCAGAGCTAAACGATCTGGGCTATTTCGACGTCGGCCTCGCCCATATCGCCGGCAAGCATGTACGCGCGGTCCGCATGTCCTATGTTGGCGAGGCGGGGTGGGAAATCACTTGCAAGGCCGAGAATGCCACCGCCATCTACACCGCGTTCACGAAGGCAGGCGCGACCCCTGCGGGCCTGTTCGCGCAGACCTCCATGCGCATCGAAAAGGCGTTCGCGGCCATGGGTCACGAGCTTGACTGCGACACCAGCCCCGTGGCCGTAGGGATGGCGGGCATGGCGCGCAAATCGCGCGGGTTCATCGGGGCGGAGGCGTTGGCCAAGCAAACCGAAACAGGCGCGTTGTCGATGGTCACGATCCTGCTGAATGATGACGCTGCAAACCCGATTGGCCACGAACCGATCTACCTTGATGGCAAAATCATCGGTCAGACCACATCCGCTGCCTACGGCTTTCGCGTCGGTGCCCCCATCGCGCTCGCCCATGTGAGCAACGCGCGGGATGGGGCCGCCATCGAGGTCGATATCGCGGGCGTCAAAGCCCCCGGGCGTATGCTGGTCGGCCCCGCCTTTGACCCAAGCGGCGCGCGGATGCGGCCATGAACAGCTTGCTCTCGCCAGTCAAAGATGGAGAACCCTGATGTCCCACGTCTTTCCCCGCCATTGCCGCAAAGCCCCACCCGTCGCTGTGCGGGGTAAGGGCTGTTACCTCTATGACAGCACGGGTAAGGAATACCTCGATGGGTCGGGCGGCGCGGCGGTCTCGTGCCTCGGGCACGGGGATGCGGACGTGATTGCGGCGGTGCAAAAGCAGGTGGCCGACCTCGCCTTTGCCCATACCGGGTTCCTGACGTCCGAACCGGCTGAGACGCTGGCGGATCTGTTGATCGAACACGCGCCGGGCCAGCTCGATCGCGTCTATTTTGTCTCTGGCGGGTCCGAAGCCGCCGAGTCGGCGATCAAGCTCGCCCGCCAGTATTTTGTCGAGATTGGACAGCCGGATCGACGCCACCTGATCGCGCGCAAACAGAGCTATCATGGCAACACACTCGGCGCGCTGGCAGCAGGCGGCAATGCGTTGCGCAAGCGTCAGTTCGCGCCGCTGCTGATCGAGGTCAGCCATATCGCGCCTTGCTATGAATACGTGCTGCGCGCTGACGACGAGAGTGCGGCGGAATACGGCGAGCGGGCGGCGCAAGAGTTGGAGGATGAAATCCTGCGCCTCGGGCCCGAAACGGTCATGGGCTTTATGGCGGAACCCGTTGTGGGCGCGACCCTTGGTGCCGTGCCGGGTGTGGCGGGCTATTTCAAACGCATCCGTGAGATCTGCGACAAATACGGCGTGCTTCTGATCCTTGACGAGGTGATGTGCGGGATGGGGCGGACCGGGCATCTGTTTGCTTGCGAGGCGGACAGGATTGCGCCGGATATCCTGTGTATCGCCAAGGGGTTGGGGGCTGGATACCAGCCCATCGGCGCAATGCTGTGCACCGACACGATCTATGATGCGATCAAAGAGGGCAGCGGATTTTTCCAGCACGGCCACACTTATCTAGGGCATCCCGTGGCTGCGGCGGCCGGGCTGGCGGTTGTGCGCAAATTGCTTGATCAGGACCTTTCCGCACGGTCTGCAGCGCAAGGCGACAAGTTGTCGGCGGCCTTGCGCGACGCGTTCGGCCAACACCCTCATGTTGGCGATATCCGGGGGCGGGGACTGTTTCAGGGGATCGAATTGGTGACGGATCGCGAGACCAAGACACCCTTTGATCCCGACCACGGGCTTGCGGGCAAGATCAAATCCGCCGCCTTCGAGAACGGGCTGATCTGCTATCCGATGCCCGGCACGCGCGACGGGCGGCATGGCGATCACATCCTGCTCGCCCCGCCTTTCATCATCTCGGACGATCAGATCGGTGAGCTGGTCGACAAGTTGAGCCTTGCGTTGGAACAGTCACTTTAGCGGACGCTGTACGGAGTGCCTGAGACAAGCCGCGCCTCACTGTTTTCGCAGCAAGGCGCTGTCTAGGTTTGTTGCGGGAGGGCGCAACCGCCGTAACCTATCCATGCTGAAATGTGTCGTATAGCTGATCCGTAAGGAGTGCATGCCCCACCCAAATGCAACATCGCCGTGGTCGTCGGTTTTTGGTCAAATGGTCATTGCAACCGGCGGATGTTGCCAACTCGGAGACGATCAACCCTGTCCAGCGTCGCAGATCGCCCGTCTGGCCCTGTCAAAAACAACACTGTACCGCGCGCAACAAAGTGGTGACGAAGCCTCTGGCATGCCTGGCGATAGATTAAAACGACCCATGATCCGCGAGAGCAGGGCCCCTCCGGAAACGCCATAAACCTCTGCGCAGATCGTCCCGGGGATGCGGTCGTCATGCCGATTGCAGCAGCCAAAGCTGCTCGCAAGACTATTAGAAAAGTCCGCGCCATCATGGCTTCAAGGTATCGATGAGTGGCTCAAGGCAGCCGTTAGCATGGTGCAGCGGTCCAAACCTTCCAAAAAAAATTCACGCCGGAAACACTCAGCACTGGCTTGAGAAACCCCTTGGCATTTGGGTGCCGGCAATCCGACGAAGAAACCTGACCGTCGCTAAAGTGGGCAGTTTCGATGAGCGCGATGCGGAACGATCTTGGCTGTCCCAGTTACGCCTTGCGACCGAGTACAAGGGCCGTAGTTCAAGAAAAAACATCCCTTACGGGAATGCCCCCTTGTTCTACCTTAAGTTTATCGGCAAAACTTCGCTCATGGAAACGTTAATGAGTTATGAATATGACCAAATCTGATGCGGCCTCGACCCCGAATCCCAACGGGTCTGCGGACCAGGTCGACCCCGAGTTGGTCAAGAAACTAACCACTTTGCGCGCACAGGTGCGGGAAGGATTTGGCAAAGTCGTCATGTCAATGATGGCGCTGCCGCGTTACCGTCACCAGTCCATTGCCGACCTTCAGCATCTGGTTCTAGAGCCATTGATTCGGGACCGTGTGGCCATCGCATACCCGTCTGAGACGACCGAAGTTGCCTCGGACATCGCCGGACTTGCCATTTGGGCGAGCGTTTCGGATGAGGTCGACGCAAAAATCCGCGAACAGATCAAGGCGGGCGTATTTCCGATCCGGCTGAAGGCCGAAGACTGGATTTCTGGGGACAACAACTGGCTGCTGGATGTGATCGCGCCAGATCAAAAGACGACGGCGCGGGTGATTGCGAACTTCAAACAGGTGGTGAAGGAAGGCGATCTGCGTCTGCATCCCATGATCGCCCGTTTGGCGGATAAGGAGTCGTTGGAGAAGATGGGTGGGCGTAGCGCGCCGCTGCCGAACTGACATCTGACAAACCCCCCTCAATTTTTTTTTCAGCTAAAGCGGTTTGGCATGATCGAATATGACAAAGACACAAAGACCATCCGTAACACGGAACGCGGGTCAGAATTAGCACTCGATCGGTACGCATTCGAAGACCGCATAAGCTATACCTATTTCACCTATTCTCATGAATCGACGCTCATCAAATTTGGAGTCATGAGAGATCATGGCCATATCTATGCAAAGGCGCTCGTAGAAAAAGAGATGGGCGGTGATGTACGAGCCGGGCAATTGCGTGAATTCAATGAGCGGGTATCAAAAGTACTTTCATCTGAAACGCCTCTCCATGAGAATATATTCGAGATTAGCCGGGAATATATGCCACTTCCTATCGTAACAGCAGAAGATCTGATGGGGCTTTTGCTTGAATTTAGCTTGGCGTTGTTCGAAAGCCGACCTTGGTCAACTGTGGGGCTCGTCAATGCCGATCCGAAAGCGACCGAGAAATCAGTCGCTCCCTTCCTGCTTCTAGACAGCAAGGCCGGATTTGCAGAGAATTTGAGTGGGAAATGGTTTGATGAATATTTTTGATCGTAGCAAGCTTGATTTGAGCACAAGTGTACCATGGCTAGTTGTTGACTTGGATAATGCTGGCTCAGCCGTTGGGGGAATGAATTGGGAATGTAACCTTGTGCCTTCAATTGATTTGATCGCGTTCGGTAACGTGTCCCCTTCCTCAGTTTAGATAATGGAGATACCCCAATGGTCTGGTTTCTAGATAGCCCAGTATCCTCGTTTGGCCGCTTCTTTCTCGACGGTGATTTTGTCGATTGGACCGAGCGAAATGAGACATATTTCAACACTGTCCTTACCGATGAGGACCGTCAAAAATTTAATGGCCGTTTCAATAGCTATCATGCATATGTGGCGAGGAAATTCAGCACGGATGAAGGCGAAATACTGGACCATGAATGGCCGACGGAATTCAAAACTACACGCGTTTACAAAACTATCGGGTCCGTTGCTGAGTTGTTGGGCCAACTTCGCGCAGTAAGCGCGGAGTTCAAAGAGATCATTGAGCGCTTTGAGCCTGGCATCCACAAGTTTAACCCTGTTCAATTGCTCAAGCCGAATGGTGAGCCCTACTCAGGAATTTACTACCTCATAGCGGTGCAGTCGTTTCTTGATAGTTTTGATCCGGATCAGAGCGATCCAGAAATCTGGTATAAATCTAAGCTGTCAGAGCATTATCAGCTCACGGGACCAACGAGCGGTATCAGTGAGTTTGCGCTTAGAAAGACTGAGTTTGAAGGCAAGCATCTTTGGGTCGAAAAGAAGATTCTTGGATACAATTGGATCGTTTCGGATGAATTGCGCTCAGCCATGGCGGACGCGAAGTTAGTTGTGCCTAAGATGTTTAAAATGAAGGTTGTTTGACGGTGAGCACGCAGGGTATTCAGGGTCACGACATTCTGCCACGGGAAGTCGCGCGACGTTTTGGTCCGGACATTCAGGATTGGATGCCGGGTTGGTCGGTCTCCGGAGAATACAATTTCGATGGACGACCTTCAACACAGACCGGCTCGGTGCAACTCAATAAGCTGCTGCACTCGGGGTCACACCCTTGGCTGAATAACGCACTTAATCAAACACTCGGGCAAATCAAAAATCTGCCCGCGAATGGTGCTGTCACTCAGACAGAGGCTTTTGCAGCCGTATTGAACTTTCTGCGCGAATCGAGTGATCCAAGTGGCGCCAAAACAAATGGTTTCGTTGCGTATACATCGCGTCGCGACCCTAAACTTCTAAAAGACTACAAAGGTCAGCCATCCACATCGCAACTGGAAACAGATTTCAAAAAGCATCTGAATCTTGAAAATATTCTAGACTCTCCCGCTGGTCGCGAGGCTTTGGCGCTCAAACCCAAGATCGGAACATCCGGAAAATTCGAATTTGAAGGCACGAATATCGATAACGGCGGTATATTCTCAAAAAACTCATTGGATGATTTTACCGATTACAAGAAAACGGGCCCCGTTAGCAAAGCAGCTTCGACCAAGTTCTCAGAAGCCTATGTGGCCGAAAACAACATCAAACTTATCGAAGGTGCCGGTGGTGGAATCGAGGGCGATAACGTCGTTAAATCACTTGATTATGCGCGGGACGCGCTGAACGAGAAAGTCGGCGGGGCGAAGATATCAAGTTTTGATAAGATACCCAAACGCGTTCTGGAGCTGATCACAAATAACATTGATGAAGCCGGGAAACTTGGGGTTTTCGGTCTGGGCATTACCGTTGGAACGCTTGTTGCCCTGGGTGCAAGTGCCTCAACTGCGCAAGCTGCGCCGACCTATGATGAGACGCAACCGGTCAACGAAAACAAGGAGCTTCTTGCCGAGATCGTCGCCGGCGTCGTAAGTGGCCTGTCCGGTGCGGTCGCCGCCGCCTTGGCTGGTGTTGCGAGCTTCGGCCTGCTGACATTGCCGGCAGCGATTGCGGCAAGCATTGCGGGGGATGTTGCTGGCCGCGCGATGGCGAATGCATTTTACGCCCTATTCCCCGAAGCGGGTAACGCGGCAGCTGAGGCCCTTGCGCCTCTTTTGGCATCCGCCGCGAGCACGGCAGCTGGCCTCGCAAATGCCGCGGTCAACTTTGTGTCAGACGTCTTTGAATATACGAAAGAGAAAGCGACCGACCTTGTCGTTGGCAAAGACGGTCTTTTTGGTCTCGAAGGCCCGCTCTTTGCAGAGGGCAAGCCGCTGGCCTTCGCACGTGAGTTCCTCGAAGACAACAACTTGCTCAATGAAAAGGGCGAATGGACCTTTGATGGCTTCGATACCATCGTTGAAGGCGATGACGAGGGCAACCTTGTCGTGCACGAAGGCTGGGGCGAAGCGCGGGGCAACGGTGGTGATGACATCCTCGTTGGGTTCAAGCCGATTTACTACGAAAAAGGGGATGCCCTTTATGAGGGTGACAACAGTCCAATCGCCGAGAAAGAAGAGCGTCTTGTCCTTGATGGTGGCGCCGGTGATGACTGGGTCGTAACAATCTTCGGCGAACGCGCTGTCACCATTGGCGGCAATGGCCGTGACTGGATCTTCAATACATCGTACCGCGGTGACATCTACGGCGACACCATCGACGGCCAAAGCCCGGATGGCACTGACCTCGAAGGGTCCGAAAATTCGGACAACATCTGGTGGTACAACCAGACCACCATGTGGGACCCCAGCCCCAATGACGTTCTGAAATTCTGGGGTGTGCCGCTGGTGGGCGGCACCAACAACCTGCCGCTTGGGTTGGGGCAGGGGGGCATCCTCGATTCTGCGGGCGGTGTGACCAGTTTCGCGACCATGACCAGCCCGCTCTATTTTGACTATTTTCTTCCGTTTATCAACTACATGCAGTTCAGCGATGGCAACATGTATGTGGTCAACGCCTTCCGGAACTTCTTTGGGTCCGAGGACTTTGCGACATGGGGGGATGACGGGCCTAATCTGCGCGGCGGAATGCGCTTTGTCGACTTTGAATCTGCTGCGACAATCTGGAGCGCGGGCTTCCGCAACCTTGAAGAAGGCGAAGTGGAAGGAACAACGAGCCTCTTTGGCCTCGTGTTTGCAGGGTCCGGCTTCAACCCGGATGCGGCGGGCGACATGGGGATGTTGTTCAAGAATTCCAATCCGTTCCTCGACATCTACTCGTGGTTTCCGGGTTTTCCGGGTGGGATAAACCGCGCGCTGCCGCTGATCGAGGCTGTGCTGACCTATGCGGGGGCGGCGTCGCTTTGGGGCAAGGCGTGGGAGTGGGTTGACGGGGTTGATCCGCTGATTTTGGATCTTGACGGTGACGGGATTGAAACCATTGCGATGCAGCGCGCCAACGTCTTCTTCGACTTTGACGGCGACTTCTTTGCGGAGCGGACTGGCTGGCTTGATGGTGACGACGGCTTCCTCGTGCTGGACGAAAACGGCAACGGGCTGATCGACGACATATCCGAGATGTTCGGCGGCGTAGGCGCGTCGGGCTTCGCCGAACTCGCCGCATATGATGGCAACGAAGACGGCGTGATCACAATTGATGATGCCATCTTTGCCGAGTTGCGCATTTGGCAGGACCGCAATCAGAACGGCGTCACGGACGGGGGCGAGCTCAAGACCCTGTCCGAGCTTGGCATCGCCTCCATTGATGCGGGCGGCACCGATTTGCCCGAAGGCACCGAGACACCGCAGGGCACCGAATTGCACCGCGTGGGCGAATTCGCGTTCGAGGATGGGCGGACCTCCAAAGTCTATGATGCCGTGTTCGAACTGGACGACGTGGTCACCCAGTTCAACGGCGAAGTTGGGCAGGCAGCGTGGCTGTCGGATGATAGCGTGCTTTACGCCCGTGGCTTTGGGAACGTGATCAACCTGGACGTGGCGATGTCCAATGATTTCGCCCTCGCTGATATTGCACGCACTGCGGCAGCGGCGATGACCACACCTGATCTGGCCGAATTGCGCGCTGCCTCGGCGGATTTGTTGGGCCAATGGTCCTTTGTGCAGAATCTCACCCGCGAACTGGCACCTGTGCTGTTGGACGAGACCAACGGGCAGACCACGCTGCAAGACCGGGCCATCTATGTCGAGGATGCCACGGGCGGGTACTGGACACTGGAAAGTGGTGCGCCAGTTACGGATGTGGACGGGATCGAAATTGCGCGTCCCACGTTGCAGGACGTGATGGCTCACACGGCCCCCGCAGGGCAGGTCTGGCAGCTTGAGCAGATGTTCTCACCCTCCGACCGGGGCGAGCCGCTGCAGACGCGCGAAGCCGCACCCTATCTGGCCGAGGTCATTGAGGGGCGCGTGGTTGTGCGCGACTACGGCGCGCAGTCCGAGGATGGCACGTGGTCGCTGGCCAGCGGCGCGCCTGTCACCGATGCCGATGGCGCTGTGATCACAAACCCGACCGTGGCCGATATCGCGGCCATGGCACCGCCCGCCGGTCAGGAATGGCGGATCGAAGAAATCGGGTTCAACGCCTTGGCGGCGGTCGAAGTCGAAGCGATTGGGGTCAACTTCATCGATGGGCTTGTGGTGGATTACACCGTCGAAGTCACCGACGCCGATGGCAGTTTCTATGTCTGGGCGCGCAACCTTGATCGCGCGCTGGAATTGCAGGCCAAGATCGGAACGGCGCAGGACTTTAACCTGCGCAACTTCGAAATTGATTTCGACACGCTGGACGAGGTCGGTTCGACCGATGACAGCCAGTTCCGCGTCGAATTGCTGACGCCGGGCCAGTTTAATCTGGCCACCTCCATGTCGGGCTTTGATTTCCGCCCAGAGATGCTGTCAGCCAGCATTGCCGCCGACACAGGTGTAATTTCCTACACCATCAGCCCGGAGCGTGACACCGGCGTTGCTGGTCCCGATGGTTATGTGTCAGGCATTAACGCGATGATCGAACTGCTCGACATCGTGATGGATCAATACATCACCGCCAGCCGCGCCTTTGCAGCGCGGATCGCTTTGCAAGGCGGGCTGTCCGAGTTCGCCCAAGGCATTGAATATATCTCTGGAAACGACTCCTTTGCGCCCACGACGGATCAGGAACTCATTCCGCTGTTCGAGGCGATCTTCGAGGCGATGCCCGACACCTATGATGCGGCACGCGACTACCTCATGGACTGGAACGAAATCCTCGTCCAGATCTATCCCGATTATCGCCCGAACGGCTCGGGCAATACCGGTGGGGCCACTGTCGCCATCGATCAGAACTTCATCTTGCAGAATGTTATCCCGGTTTACGAGACAGTCTCGACACCGCTTGATCTGCGCAGCGTGATGTTTGCACTTTCGACCGATCAGTCCCGGCTGGTGGATCATGACGAGACGGCGACCGAGGTCGCAGGCACTTCGGGTGTCGACTACATCTACATGACTGCAGGCGATCAGACCTATCGCGGGGGTCGGGGCGAGGATGTGTATTTCGTCGGTGGCGACAGCGGCAATGACATCATCATCGACTATGACACCGGCGAGCGCGATGGCTTGCGCTTTACTGCGGTGCTGCCCGATCAGGTCACGGCTGTGCGCGACGGGCAGGACATGGTTCTCACGATCGAGGGGCGGACCGACGAAATCCGGATCAAGGATCAGTTCCTCGGTGAGCTGAACCCCATCCTCGATAACAAGCGGCAGGATTCCGGGGTCGATCACATCTCGTTTGCGGATGGCACACTCTGGGATCGGTTCCAGATGGCATTGGAGGTCAGCAGGCCCACGGATGCCAATGACGTGATCATCGGCTCGGGTTCGGGTGATGTGCTGCAAGGCGGACTTGGCAACGATGTCCTGCGTGGTGGCTTGGGCGGGGACTATTACTTTTTCGGGATCGGCGACGGTCAGGACGTCATCAGCGACCGGATCGATTTTGAGACCTCGATTTCCCAATTTGGGATCGGGCCGCTCAAGGGCGGGCTCGATTTCCTGTTCTTCCGCGAGGGGATCACGGAACAGCAGACCCGTTTGCAGCGCGACGGGCGATCCGACGATCTGCAGATTTTCATCCTCGATGATCAAGGAAACGAAACCGGCGACAGCCTTTATATCGAAGGACAGTTCAGTGGTATACGGGACCCCCTGAACGGGGCTTTGGGTGAGTTTGACGAGAGCCTCGATTTCGATTTCGTCTCGCCCTTCATGATTGAACGGTTTGTCTTTGATGATGGCGCCTCGCTCGACTTTGAGCAGATTATGGAGCGGGTGCTGGCCAACGCCAAAACCGACGGCGACGACGTCATCTATGGCATGCTCAACGACAACACGCTGGATGGCGGCGCGGGCGACGATTTCCTGAGCGGTGAAGGTGGGGCGGACACGTACATCTTTGGCCGTGGCTACGGCGAAGATGTCGTTCTGGATGCCGATTACAGCCTGTCGGTGATTGGCGAAAAACCGACTGACACGCTTCAGTTCCGTGATGATCTGCGTTGGAGTGATTTCGACTTTGAACGTGACGGCGCGGGCGACACCCTGACCCTTCGTGTCAGCGGCACCGGGGATGCGGTTATCATGACCGACTTCCTCTCCAGCGCGCTGTTCGTGGGCTATATCAACCGGATCGAAAATATTGCCTTTGGTGACGGCACGATCTGGTCTTGGGACAAATTGCTCCAGCACTATGTGGACATTGCGGCCACCGATGGCGATGACACGGTCTATGGCTTCTCGGTTGCTGACAGCATTGATGGCGGTGCGGGCGATGACCGTCTTGAAGGGCAGGGCGGCAATGACGTCTACGTCTGGGCGCGCGACACCGGTTCTGATACGATTTTTGATAGTGGCGGCGCGGACCGGGTCGAGTTGCGTGGACTCAACAGCGCGGATGTCACCTTTGGGCGCACCGATCTTGACCTGATCATCACCGACAACACAACCGGCAACCGGCTTGTGCTCGAAAACCAATACGTGCGGGCCTTTGTTCAGGCGTTCGCCGTCGAAGAGCTCATCTTTGATGATCGTGCCATTACCTTCACGGACCTCAACCCTGAAGACATCGACATCATCGGCACAAGTGGCGCGGACACGCTGCGCGGCTCGAATTTTGCCGAGACGATCGATGGCGGTGCGGGCGACGACCTGCTGATTGGCCGGGACGGGGGCGACACCTATAAGTTCGACGCAGGCTATGGCGCGGATGTGATTGTGGATGTGCGCGAACAGCCCTCGTGGGACGACCGCCGTTTCGTGCCCCAAATCGTCGACGATACCGTTGCATTCGGTGGCGACATCAATCGCGGCAATGTCGAATTCACCAAGGATGGCAATGACTTGGTCATCACCATCGCAGACCGACCCGACAGCTTGCGCATTCGCGACCAGTTCGCGGGCACTGTCAGCGGAGTAGAGCGGTTTACCTTCCGCAATGAGCCCGATCTGACCATTTCTGACGTCGAAGAGCTGTTGCAGATCGAAGGTGGTAACCGCGGCGACAACCTGATCGAAGGGGTGCCGGATCAACCCAACACGCTGGATGGCCGCCAAGGCGATGATACCCTGCGTGGCGGTACCGAAGGTGATAGCTATGCCTTTGGGCTCGACTATGATCTGGACCGGATCGAAGAGGTTGCAGATGCCTCTGGCGTCATCGACCGTATCGTCTTTGGCGAGGCAATTACGTCCGCGCAATTGATCCTGCGCCGGGACGGTGACGACTTACTGGTCGACTTGGGCAATGGGCGCGACGTGCTGACCATCGCGGATGGGTTGACCACGTCCACGATTGAAGAATTCAATTTTGCTGACGGCACCACGCTGACCGGTGAACAGGTCCGCGACTTGCTGTTGAGCGGCACCGACGGGGATGATCAGTTAACCGGTTTTGACGGTCGTGCAGATGTGCTCGCTGGCGGTGCCGGGTCGGATGCCCTAGCCGGCGGTACCGGCGATGACACCTACCGCTTTGGCTTTGGCGACGGGGCCGACAGTGCACGTGACACGGGCGGCATCGATCAGATCGCCTTTGGCACCGGCGTTGGACGGGGTGATGTGTCCTTTGACCAGATTGAGGAAGACCTGCTGGTCACGCTTGATGCGACCGGTGAGACCCTTGTGATCCTCAAGGGCGCATCTTCTGATGCTGCCGACTGGGTTGAGAATTTCGTGTTCGAGGATGGCACCGAGCTCTCGCTTGATGCGGTGCGCAACGAAATCCTGCAAAACCAGACCAATGGCGGAATGGATGTGCTGGACGCCACCAGCTTTGACGTCGATTTCGCGTTGATCCCGGGGGCCGGCTTCGACGCGGTGAAGATGGCAGACGACACGTCGATCAGCTTCAGTGCGGGGGACGGGGTGGACCGGATCACACCGCCCGAGACGCTCACAAGTGCCGAGATCGTCTTTGACGATCTGACATCTCAGCAAGCCGAGGTGCGCATCACCTCGCTGACTGGCGATGATCTGACCATCGGCTTCCCCGAAACCGGAGACCAGATCATTCTGGTTGGGGGCCGCGTCAGCGCGACCCTGCCGACATTGCGCTTTGCGGATGGGGTCAATTGGCAGCGCGCCGATGTCTTGGCTGCATTGATCGAGACCCAGCAAACCGAACGGGCTGATGTGGTCTTTGGGACCGCGCTCGATGATGTGATTCAGGGTGGGCAGGGCGATGACGACCTGCGCGGCGGCGCGGGCGATGACCGCTTTATCTTTGAGCGCGGCGATGGACGTGATGTGATCACGGATATCAGCGGCACTGATGTGGTCGAAATCCGCGGCTATCTGGCCAGCGAGATGACTGTCAGCCTGCCTGTGGCAAGTGCAGATACCTACGCCTTTGATCCCGCCGCCCGCAGCGAGCTGGTGCTCAGCTTTGAAGGCGGACGTGACGAGATCACGCTGCGCTTTGACGGCGATCTGAACGGTGTCGAAACTGTCGTTTTCGGTGATGGCAGCACCATCAGCCGAGCAGAGCTGATCACGCAGGCCATCGGCAAGGGTACACCGTTTGACGACGTAATGTCGGGCACGGACGAGAATGAGACCTTTGAAGGCGGCGCAGGCGACGATCTGCTGCGCGGCGATGGGGGCGATGACACCTATATCTTCCGCCGTGGCGACGGGCGCGACGTGATCAACGAGGCGGGCAGCCGCCTTGACGTCAACACGCTCGTGTTGCCCGATCACCTGCCAGGTGAAGTGCGCATCATCACCACCGATGACAACTTTACCAGCGACATCATCGTCCTGCTTGGCAATGGCGATCAGGTCACGCTCGAGAATGCGTTGTCCACCTTCTCAGCCCGTGTCACGACGATCCGATTTGCAGATGGGACCGAATGGGGCCGTAACGAGATCGATAACGCGCTGGAAAACAGCGTAGTGGACTCCGTGCCGCGCATTGTTCAGGGCACTGATGGCGATGATGTGATCGAGGCCAGCCCAGTGGCTGAAATCCTCGAAGGCGGCGACGGTTATGACGTCTACAATTATACCCGTGGCGACGGATTTGACCGGATCAATGACCTGCCTGACACGCGCGAAGGCAACAGCCTGCGCCTCAACGGCTACACGATTGATGAAGCCGAATATGCCCAACTTTCAGCGGACAAAGAGGACCTGATTGTCCGCTTTGCGGGCACCGAAGACAGCATTGTCATTGATAACGCGTTCTTCAGTACGTCATCGTCCAGCACCTTCAGCGGCGGGGTAACGACCCGGACCATCTGGCGCTCGATCAAAGAGCTGATCTTTGATGACGGCACTGTCACCATCGACACCATCGGGGAGATGCTGATCGCGGCACAAGTCAGTGACGGTGATGACCTGATCGAGATGACCGGCCTTTTTGAAACGGTTGAAGGCGGGCTTGGGAATGATGTCTTCCAAGGTGATTTCCGTGATGACACGCTGATCTTCAACCGCGGCGACGGACACGACATCATTCGCCCCTCCGACAGCTCGGGCAAGGGCACGCTGGACATTCGTGGCTACCTCGAAAGCGAAGTCACCGTGACCCGCGATGTCTATGCCGAGCGCGGTTACATCCTGACCTTTGAGGGCACGGATGACCGGATTGAGTTGCGCGGCGATGGGCGCGTCGGCGCCGGTGCCATTGATGAGGTGCTGTTCGCGGGCGGTGTCCGCTGGAGCTTCTCGCAACTTGAGGCACGTGCCGTTGTGACCAATGGCGGTGCCAACGATGGCGTTGCCACGGATGGCAACGACACGCTTGTGGGCAGCAATGACCTGTCCGAGACGTTCGAGGGCGGCCTTGGCGACGATGTGATCGAACCCGGCTATCGCTCCAGCCGCACCGACACAATCGTGTATTCGCGTGGCGATGGTGTGGACTTTGTCAGCCTTGGCGACACCTATGCGGTGCGCGTCGGCATCGAGTTTACCGACATCAACCCAAGCGATGTGCGTCTGATCCAGTCGCCCATCGCAACCCAAGGGCAGTATGATCCCGAAGACCTGATCATCGAGATCATCGGCACCACCGACCGGATTGTGGTGCAGGAGGGGACCTCGGGCCTGCGCTCCATTGATTTTGCAGATGGCACCTATTGGTCGCTTTCGCAGATTGCAGCCCAGACCGAAATTTACCCCGGCCCGGCCGGCCAGGTCGAAGTCATCAATGTCTCGCCTTATGAGGCTACGGTGGATGCGGCGGCTGGAGATCAATCATATTTTGTCGAGAATTCAGAAGGTTACACGGGTGATGTGACTTTTGAATACGCGCGCGGTGATGGACACGACAGCTTTACATCTTATAGCGATTTCTTCTTTGGGGGGAGTGACTTTGGCGGTTCGGGCAACCGGATCAAGCTGCTTGATGTCGCCTCGACCGAGGTTTCGCTGTGGTTTCTGCCACCGGCATCCGTCTTTGATGATGGCAACGATCTGATGATCGATTGGGGCGTGTCTACCGACAGCCTCCGCATCGTGGCCGCGACAAGCCCGTTCGGAGGGACCTCCTTCCGCGAGGTCGAATTCTCCGATGGGCTCATCCTCAGTCTTGATCAGCTGATTGCACAAGCTGAAGCGGCGGAGCTCGCCGACCCACGCACCTACGATGGCGCGTTCACCTTTGAGCGGGGCGTGCAGGCGGGCCGTTATGCGCCTGTGCCGACGACTGACGACAACGGTGGCGGGGGCCCTGATTTACCCATTGGCCCTGACGATCCGTTTGGTCCCGGTGGCGGTGCCGCCGATGCGGACATCACCCTTGTGGGTGTGCTCGAATCCGAACTGAGCGTCGAGCGGCGCAGTGATCGCCTTGTCCTCAACATCGCAGAGCGGGTCGCAGATCCAAGCGATGGCGGGCAGATCTGGCTGGCACCTGAAGCCGAGCTGACGGGCACAACCGTTACGCTTGATGATGGGACAGTTCTGACCAGCAGCGATCTGATTGCATTGATCCCGGTCGTGCAAGCAACCGAAGGCGACGATGTACTGCGCGCCGACAGCTTCAACCCCGGCGGGGTCACAATGGAAGGTCTGGGCGGCGATGACGTGCTTGTCTCACCGTTCGAAAACACCACCTTCGTCTATGCACGCGGCGACGGGAATGATCTGATCACGGCCGAGGCCGATCCATTCGACGTGGAAAACCGACTTGAACTCAGTGGGATTGCTCCGGATGCATTCTCCCTCGTGGTGCAAGGACCTGACCTGCTGATCCGCATTGATGAAAGCGCGCCCGGTGCCGGGGACGGCTCCTTCATCCGCTTCGTCAACGGTTACACCATCGAGAATATCTTTGATGTCGAAAGCCCAACGCTTGAAAGGGCGCGACTGGGCGAGATCACCTTTGACGATGGCACGATCTGGGATGCAGCGACCATCGAAGGCATCCTGTCGCCCGATCCGTCCTCGGATGGCAACGACATCATCGAAGATGCCAAGGGTCCTGGCACTTATGAACTGGGTCGTGGGGACGATGTGGTCATCACCGATGGCTACAACGACACCTATATCTACAACAATGGTGACGGCAATGACGTCATCGACGACAGCGGCAGCCGTTTCAATAGTGGCAATGACGTGCTGCAATTGCCCGACTTCAATACAGCCGACGTGCGCTTTGTACGGGATGCAGACGATCTGCTGGTGGTGATTGATGCAAATGTCGATGCGGGGATCGAGGCCGGCAGCCTGCGTATGTCTGATGCCTATCGCAGCGACGCGGATCAGAACAATCTGATCGACCGGATCGTGTTTCAGGATGGCTCAGAGCTGGCGATTGGGGATGTCTTGCAGAGCGTCATCGACGCCTCGATCACCGCGGGCAATGATCTGACGGTCGGCACCGACTTTGACGACCAGCTCGCGGCGAGCGCTGGCGATGATGTGCTGGAGGGCGGCGCTGGCGACGACAGCTATTTCTGGACGCATGGGGATGGTGACGACATCATCCTCGAAAGCGGGATTGGCAACGCGAGCGACCTTGATCAGCTGACACTTGTCGGGGTGGACGCGGCCAATGTCAGTTATGAACTGATCAGCGAAGGGCTGATGCTGCGCATCGCTGAAAGCGCACCCGGTGCCGCTGATGGCGGCTCCGTCCTGATCCAGGGCATGTTCGTCGAAGCAGACACCCCATACAATGGCCTCACACCCGGTGGCGGGATCGAAGCGCTTCAGATCGGGGACGACGCAGTGCTTGATCTGGGCGCATTGCGCACCCAGATCCTCGCGACTCTTGCGAGCCCATTTGATGACAAGCTGACCGGCAGCGCTGGCGCTGACACCATCGAAGGCGGGGCGGGCGATGACATCCTGAGCGGACTTGGCGGTGACGACGTCTATATCTGGTCACGTGGAGATGGCGCGGACCGCATCCTGGAAAACTCCACCACCGGCAGCCGAGATGACCGGCTTGAACTGCGTGGTGTCGACCCAGGCGAAGTGACGCTCAAGGGCGGCTTTGAGTCCGATCTTGAAATCATCATCGCAGACTCGAGCCCCGGTGCGGGCGATGGCGGACGGATCACTGCACGCTCGTCCATCACAACCTTCACAGGGCGCGGGATCGAGAGCATCGCCTTCGACGATGGGACCGTCTGGACCCGGACGGAATTTGCAGACCTCGCAGCGTCGAATACGGCAACACCAGGCAATGACCGCATCACCGGCACATCCGGGGCCGATACGCTGGATGGGCTTGGCGGCGATGACCGCCTGATCGGGGGCGATGGCGCTGATCTGTATCTCTACACCCGCGGGGGTGGCGCGGATATTATCGACGATCGCCTGGGGGTCGCCAACAGCCTCCAGATCGCAGGATATGCCGCCGAGGACGTCACCTTTACCCGGCGCGGGATTGATGGGCCGGACCTGATCATCCGCCTGACGGATTTGGGTGACGAGATCACCATTGTCGACGGGCTTGTGGACGGCGCGACCGCAATCACCAGCATCACGCTCAGCGATGATGGCACCACATTTGATCTGTCCCAGATCGAAGAGGCGCTGGTGCAGGCGCAATCCAGCGACGAGGCTGACGTAATTGTGGGCACCGTTGCCGCAGACGTACTTGCGGGCGGTACGGGCACTGACCTTCTGGCCGGGGGCGCGGGGGACGACAACTATATCTTTGCCAAAGGTGATGGCGACGACCGGATTAGCGATGACGGGAACGACACAGGCGACGTGTTGCGCCTCGATGGGCTGACCCCTGATGATCTCGCCTTTGCGCTGCGCGCCGGGGCGGACAGCCTCGATCTGGCGCTGGTCTTTGTGGATGGGCGCGACCGCATCATCCTGGAAGGGGCACTGGCCACGGGTGTGGACGGGGTTGACCGGATCATCTTTGCCGATGGCACCGAATGGGATCGCACCGAAATGCGCGCGCAGGCATTGGGCTTTGCGGAAACCGCACGCTCGGAATCCGTGCACGGCTTTGATGGTGATGACGTCTTCCACGGCAGTGCCGGGGCGGACGTCATGCTTGGGGGCGTTGGGGCCGACACCTACATCATGGCGCGGGGCAACGGACATGACGAAATCCGCGAATTGGGCGGCGAGGGCCTTTTCCTTGACCGGGTCGAATTCCCCGACTTCGTCTCAAGTGAAGTGTCGGTCACCCGCCTGTTCAAAGGCAGTGACACGATCAAGCTGAGCTTTACCTCGGCCCCCGAGGACAGTCTGACAATCGTGGATGCGCTTGCAGGCAACCGTGCCGGCATCGAGCAATTCGCTTTCTCCGATGGGGTCACATGGACCATCGCCACGTTGGAAGAACTGCTAGCCAACAACGCACCTGTGGCTGTGGCCGATGGGTATTTCACCGTGACCGAAGGCGAGGCGGTGACGATTGCGGCCTCCACCCTGCTGCGCAATGACTTTGATGCGGATGGGGATGATCTGTCGATCATTGCAGTCGATGGCGGCCCCAACGGCATGGCTGAACTGGATCAGAACGGCGACGTGGTCTTTACCCCTGCCACGGAATTCTTTGGCCCCACGCAACTGACCTACACCCTGTCAGATGGGCGCAACGGGCTGACCACCACCACGGTTGATCTGCGGGTACGCCCCATTGCAGAGGCGCGCGACGATACCGGCTTTGTCATGGACGAAGACGGGTTCCTTACCATCGAAGCCGAGCGCTTGTTGTCCAATGATATCGACGGCGACCGGTTGTTGATTGCTCAGGTATTTAACGCCGAAAATGGCTCTGTCAGCCTGAGCAGTGTTGGCGAAGTCACATTCACGCCGGATCAGAACTTTGTCGGGACCGGGAGCTTTACCTACCTTGCCAACACGCCGGAAGGTGGCAGCGCGGAGGCGCGGGTCAGCATCGTCGTGCAAGGGGTCAATGACGCACCGGACGCGCGCAATGATGTCGGGTTTGTCACGGACGAGGACAACGCTTTCCTGATTGCAACCTCGGTCCTGCTTGGCAATGACCGCGATGTCGACGGTGATACCTTCGCGATTACCTCTGTGATCAGCAACGAGAACGTCACTGCGGAACTGACAGATGACGGGTTCATCGTGGTTACACCGCGCCCCTTCTTCTTTGGTGAGGCCTATTTTGACTACGTGATCGCCGACCCCGACGGGTTGACTGACACGGCGCGCGTCGAGATTGAAGTCACCCCTGTGAACGACGCGCCGATCCCGGGCGAGGATGTCTATTCGCTGCTGGAAGACACACCCTTCATCGTCAACATCACCGATCTGTTGGCCAATGACTTTGACCCTGATGGCGACACGCTGAGCCTCGTACAACTGCGTGCCTCCAGCTTCTTTGGCGATGCCTTTGGCGGCACCGCTGAGCGGCTCGACAATGACACCATCCTGTTCACGCCCTGGGCTGATTTCGACGGCACCGCCTTTTTTGGCTATGTGGTGGATGACGGGCAGGGGGCTAATGCGATTGGCCGCGTGACCATCAACATGGAGCCTGTGAACGACCGGCCAATCACCGGCAACGATGATGTGCGCGACACTGCCTTCAGCACATTGCTGCGGGGCACGGAAGACGTGCCGCTTGAAATTCCGATCAGTGCGCTGATGCAGAACGATGCCGATGTCGAAGGGCTCGCGCTGACCTTTGACAATGTGTCGGATGCTGCGGACGGGGTGGTCACGATCACCGACTATGGCACGGTGATTTTCACTCCGGATGCGGATTTCTGGGGGCTGACCACCTTCAACTATATCGTCTCTGACCCCGAAGGGGCCGTGGCCGATGCAACGGTTACCCTGTTCTTTGACAATGTGGGGGACGCCCCGCCTGTGGTCGTCAACGACAGCGTGTCTGTGTTCGAGGACGTGGTCACCATCATCCCTCAAGAGGTGCTTCTGTCCAACGACTCCGACATCGATCGGGACACGCTTGAAATCACCGGCTTCCGTCTGCCGGGCCGCTTTGACTTCCCGGCTGATAGGCTTGAAGGCACGATTGAGCGCAACGCGGCGGGCGATTTCGTCTTTACACCAGATCTCAATGTCACCGATGTGTCCGGCTTCTTCTATACGGTGTCGGATGGTGCGGATGGCAGCACGGAGGGCTTTGTAAATATCGAGATCATTCCCCAGAATGATCAACCCACGGCAGTGACCGATACGGTCGCCAGCACGCAGCTGAACGTACCCCTTGTAGTGCGGATCGCCGAGATCATGGCCAACGATTTTGATGTGGACGAGGAAGCAGTGAGCTTTGTCGGGGTGGACAGCGCCAGCGTCGGCACGGCCACGGTCGAAGGCGACTTTATCGTCCTGCGCGTGCCCGAAGGGTTCAGCGGGCCGATTGCGCTGACCTACCGGATCACCGATGCGGCGGGGTTCGAGGACACTGCCCTGATCACCGCCGTGGTCACGGACAGCTACGACCTGACGCTGACTGGCACACCGCAGGATGATCTGCTGATCGGCAATGATCTGGGCGAGACGATCATAGGACTCGCCGGTGACGATCGGATCGAGGCCAATGACGGTGCCGATCTGATCGACGCAGGCACCGGTGCGGATACGATCCTGGCTGGCGCGGGCGATGATCTGATTGCAGGCGGCGATGATGGCGACAGCATTGACGGCGGAGAAGGCATCGACACCCTCACATTCGAGGCTTCCGATGTGGGCGTGCGCGCAGACCTGTCTACCCGTGTGGGCCAAGGAGGCCATGCGCAGGGCGACATCTACACCAATCTTGAGGCCCTGATTGGGTCCGAGTGGAACGATACCCTTGGCGGGGACAGCGCCGACAACCTGCTTGAAGGCCGCGGCGGACGCGACCTGCTTGAGGGGCGTGACGGAGCGGACACCGTGCGCGGTGGCGCGGGCGATGACGTTCTGGTCGGTGGCGCAGGTGGCGACGATCTGGACGGTGGCGTGGGCCGCGATGCTGCGGATTATCGGTCCTCCGAGGCTGCGGTGACGGTCTCGCTGGCTAACAACACAGCCAGTGGCGGCGACGCGGCGGGCGATACGCTGACCTCGATTGAAGACCTCGCCGGATCCGACTTTGACGACGCGCTGACCGGCGATGATGCCGGCAACATACTGTCAGGCGGGCGCGGTGCGGACACGCTGGATGGCGGCGCGGGCGATGACATCCTGTCGGGCGGGCGCGGCGCGGATGTGCTGCGCGGTGGTGCTGGCATCGACACGGCGGACTACACCCTGTCGGTGGACGGTGTGCAGGTCGACATGGCCGATGGCAGTGCCGGGGGCGGGGACGCCACGGGTGATGTGTTTGACAGCATCGAGATCGTCCAGGGCTCGTTCCACGATGACACGATTTCCGGCAACGACGATGACAACATCCTGCGCGGTGGACGCGGGGCCGATATCATGGACGGGCGCGACGGCTTTGACACCGCTGATTACAGTACCGCCGATGAAGGGATCGCAGTTGATCTGAGCACAGGTCTGGGCACCGCAGGCGAAGCCCTTGGTGACACGCTCAGCAACATCGAAGCGGTCACCGGGTCCGTCAACAATGACACAATCACCGGTGGCGCAGGCGATGATCTGATCAACGGGAACTGGGGCGATGACCGGATGGCAGGGGCCGCTGGTTCGGACGGATATGTCTTTGGTTATGACAGCGGCACGGACCTCGTGATCGAGGCCGGTGATGCGGGCGATATCGACCGCGTTGTGCTGATGGATGACATCCTGCCCAAGGACCTGTCGGTCATCCGCGAGGGCGACGACCTGCTGCTGGAACTGGAACGCGACGAAGGCTTCCTGATCGACACACTCAGGGTGCGAGATCACTTCCTCGGCACAGAGACGGGTATCGAAGAGGTAGTCTTTGCCGACGGCACCGTTTGGGATCGTGACCAGATCGACGCATTGCAACGTCTGGGCCGGTTCAATGCGGCTGACGATGTCTATCGTCTCGCGATTGAGGACGAACAGGAGGTGATCGACCCGGCCTTCCTGATCCAGAACGACGTGAGCGGGGGTACGGACGGGATTGCGCTGATCTCGGTGCAGAATGCGGTAAATGGCGTGGTCGAAATCCTGCCAGATGGGCAAATCGGCTTTGTCGGCGATGCGGATTTCTTTGGCGATGCGTTCTTTGACTACACCCTGCGAGACCAGTTCGGACGCGAAAGCACGGCGCGCGTCGAGGTCAACGTGGCCCCGGTCAATGACGCACCCGAAGGGGTGAATGACGGCGTGTTTGCCGGGGTTGAAGACACGATCCTGCGCATCCGGATTTCGGACCTGCTGGCCAATGATATGGACATCGAGGGGGATGCGCTGACCCTTGACGACATGACACCGCTGTTGGACCTCGACGGACAGGAAATTGACCCATCACCGGCCTTACCTAATGATTTCCCGTTCAATTTCAGCCTGACCAACGCCATTGGCTGGATCAATGGCGACGTGATCGAGATCAAGCCCGATGACGACCATTTCGGGCCCGCGGGTCTGATCTATACCCTGTCGGACGAAGATGGGCTGACATCGACCGCCGAAGTCTCGCTGTTCTTCGCTGCCGTTAACGACGCACCCCGCAGTGGGCTGGATGGCGAAACGATCCGGCTTGAGCGGACCGCAGAGCTGTCGGTTGACGACCTGATGCGCAACGACCTTGACATCGAAGGGGACGCATTCTCCATCACCGATGTGAGCGACGCGTTCGGCGGCACGCTTGAATACAATGCGGCAACCGGCACGATCCTGTTCACACCCGATGCACTTGGCACGGCTGGCTTCACCTATGAGCTGACGGACGCCCGTGGAGCCGTGGCGACCATCCCGGTCGAGTTGACGGTGATCCCGCTTAACGACGCGCCGGATGCGCGCGACGATGGAGGCTTTGTCACGCTTGAAGATCAGGTATTGCTGATTGATCCGGCGGACTTGCTGGCCAATGACACCGACGATACCGACCCGCTTGACGAGGTGCTGTTCATTTCGGGCCTTGATCGCTTTGCCGAAAATGGCCGGGTTGCATTTACCGTTGATGGCTTGATCCAGTTCACTCCGCGCAGCGACTACAACGGCGAGGCGGGTTTCCTCTATCAGGTTGCAGACGGCAATGGCGGCTTTGATGAGGGCTATGTGTCGATCACGATCCTGCCCTCTAACCGCGCACCTGTTTTGCGCGATGACGTCGCCCAAGGCGACGAGGACACGGTCATCACCGTCATACCCGGCGAAGTCTTCGGCAACGATCTGGACCCCGAAGGCGACGTGATTTTCTTTGAAAGCCTCGATGTTCTGGGCGCGCTCACCGAAGACTTCAGCCAGCGCGACGCCTTTGCGGCAGACTTTGGCTTTGACATGGACGCCTTGACTGACACCGCGGTGCTGACGGTCACGCTCGATGATGGCACCGACCTGCCTGACGGGCTGACTGTGGATCCGGACACCCTGATCCTGTCCGGCACCCGGACCGATGGCCTGACCGAGGCGTTCACCGTCACGGGCACCTATACCGACGGCAATACAAGCCACAGCTGGTCCCTGGACGTGCCGACGGATGCAGATCTTGCCGCTGGCGTCTCGCTGACGCCGGAACTGGCGCTGTTCGATATCTCGGCAGGGACCTTCAGCGTTCAGACTGCTGCGGGCCGCCGCCTGCCGTCCTGGCTTGAATTTGATCCCGAGACCCTGACGCTGACGCAAACCGACCCGGTTGGCGCAGATGATACCGACCTCGTGCGCCTGCAACTGCGCTTTGATGCGCTTGAAGAGGCCGAGACCGAAACGCAGGTCAACTTTGGCCGAGACGGGTTCGCCATCGAGGTGGTGATTGATCCGCAGGCACCGGACCTTGCATCGCTCAACGCGCTTTTTGCCAATGATCCGTTCTTTGCAGCCCAAGGGCTTTATGCCGTGCCGGTGGGCGGGGGGCAGACCCTCACAGCTGAGATGGAAACGGGGGCCGATCTGGTTGAGTGGCTGAGCTTTGATGCAGCTGCGCTCAGCTTTGAAGGCACACCGCCACCTGTCTTCGTCGGCACACCCGGGGTGCGCATTGATGCCACCGGAGGCCCGCGCGACTTTGCGATTGTGACCGAACTGCCGATTGATGACGTGGTGACCTTTGCGACGCTGGACGGTGTGCTGACCAACTTGTTTGATGACCGGTTCCTGCTTGGCACACCAGAAGATTTCACCGGTCAGATCGCCCTGCGCTACAGTGCGGCGGACGAAAAGGGCGGCGTATCGGCAGAGGACGCGATCATCGTGGTCAACGTCTTTGACCAGCCCGAAACACCCGACGCGGGCGATGATATCATCGCGGCGACCGAGGATGTGGCCCAGACCTTTGCGTTGGTTGATCTGCTGGCTAATGACGTGGATGATGATGGCGACCCGATCCGGGTGATCGACATCGCGCAACCCCAGAACGGCACGCTCAGTATCGCGCTGGCAAGCCTGACACTGGCGGTTCCGACGGGCTTGCCCGTCCTTTCAGGAGGCGTTTATGCGGCGACCCTTGCGGACGGGTCGGACCTGCCTGCGTGGCTGAGCATCAATACGGCGACGGGTGATCTGAGCGGCGACGTGCCTCTGGACGCCACTGGCGTTCTTGATCTGATCGTGACGGTCACCGACGGTGTTGAGAGTTTTGCCGAACCGCTCAGCACGGTGCTGGATGGCAATGACGGGGTCATGCTGACCTATACGCCGTATGCGGGCTATAACGGCATCGATACGCTGGTCTATACGATCACGGACGACCAGCAGGGCACCGGCCAAGGTCGCGTGACCTTTGAAATCGCCGCCGTGAACGATCCGCCCGAAGCGGTCACGGACATGTTCGACGCGTTCGAGGATGAAACGCTGGTCTTGAGTGTTGCGGACCTGCTCGCCAATGACACGGATGTGGACGGTGATGCGCTGACGCTCGTGTCGGTGGATGATGCGATCAACGGCACGGTTGTGCTGGACGGCGGCGAGGTGCGCTTTACCCCCGATCCGAACTATGCCGGACCGGCCAGCTTTACTTACCTGATCAATGACGGGACGGGCGAAAGCGCGACGGGTACGGTCACGCTCAATGTGATCTCGACCAATGTAGCCCCTGTTGCAGCCACCGACACCTTCGATGCGCTCGAAGACACGCCGTTGACCATCTCGATTGCGGACCTTCTGGCAAATGACTTCGACCCGGATGGGGACGCGTTCAGCTTTGTGTCGGCCTTTGCGACCGCACAAGAGGGCGAAATTTTCCTCCTGCCGGGAGGTGAATTGCAATTCATTTCGCGCGAGAACCTCAATGGACCGGTCACGCTTGACTACACCATCTCGGATGGGCGTCTGACGGATCGCGGGTCGATTGTCGTCAACATCGCCGCGGTTAATGACGCCCCGATCCTGAACCCCGATGCGGCGATCCTCGGCACAGAAGATACGGCGCTCAGCATCACCATGGCCGATCTTCTGGCCAATGATGTGGATGTCGAGGGTGACAGTTTCAGCGTCGTCTCGATTGCCTCTGTGGACAACGGCACTGCCACCCTTAACGGCGGGGTGGTCACTTTCACGCCGCGCGCCGACTACTTTGGTGACGCGGGCTTTGAATATGTGGTCGAGGATTCACGCGGAGCCCAATCCACCGGTTACGCCTTGATCACGCTCAACCCGGAAAACGATCTGCCCTTCGCGATCACTGACAACCTTAGCACCAACGAGGACACCCCACTCGAAATCGACCCTGCGCTGCTTGTGGCCAACGACATTGATCCTGACGGCGACACGCTGAGCGTGCTGTCCATATTCCAGACGTTCGCCCCTGGACCCTTCGGCCCATTTGCCGAAGTGCCGCTCGAACAGCTTGAGAACGGCAACTATCTGTTCACGCCGGACCTGAACGATTTTGGCGAAACGGTCCTGCAATACCGGATTATTGATGCAGGGGATCAGCCTGTGACCGGTACCATCGTGATCGATATGATCCCGGTGCCAGACGATCCGATTGCGCGCGATGATGCGTTTGACGGGGTCGAGGACACGCCGCTGTCGCTGCTGATCGGTGACCTGCTGGCCAATGACGACGATCCAGACTTTACTGGGCTGACGCTGACGGGCGTGTCGAACGAAAACGGGATCAGCGTCGTCAATGATGGTCAGGGTCGCCTGCTGATCACGCCGGATGCAAACCGCAACGGCCCGACCAGCTTTGAATACACCATCGTCGATGGGGACGGGGTCGAGGCGCGGGCCGAAGTCACGATCACCTTCGCCGCCGTGAACGATGCGCCAGACATTGCGCCGATTGCGCTGACGGGCACCGAAGACACCGCCTTTGCCGCCACACTTGACCCAAGCCTGTTCACGGATGTGGACGGGGATGCAGTGTCGGTTGATGTGCGCGGCGTGAATGGAGCGGCATTGCCTGCATGGCTCGATTTTGATCTGCTTACGCTGACCCTGTCGGGCACCCCGCCTGCGAACTTCAACGGCGACGTGCTGCTGGATGTGGCGGCCTTTGATGGCAAGGTCGAAACGGTGCAGACCGTCACGCTCACGATTGCACCCGTGAACGACGCGCCCACCATCGCTGCGACCATGCTGGAGGGGGTCGAGGACACGGTCCTTGATCTGGTGCTTGATGCGGCACTGTTTGCGGATGTGGACGGCGACGCGCTGAGCATCGACGTGCAAGGGCCCGCAGGGGCTGCGCGGCCGGACTGGATCGCCTTTGATCCCGACACCTTGCGCCTGACGGGCACCCCGCCCGCTGATTTCAATGGCGAGATTGCCCTCGAACTCAGCGCCTTTGACGGGACTGTGACGGTCGTGCGCCCCGTGACGTTGACCCTCGTGGCGGTCAACGATGCGCCCGAGGCAGGTGATGATTCCCATGATGCGGGTATGGACCTTGTGTTCACGCTCAGGGCTGCGGATTTGCTGGCCAATGATATGGACGTCGAGGGCGACACGCTGTCGATCATCAATGTCACCGGCGCACAGGGCGTGCAGGCGGCCTTGGACGACGCAGGCGACATCGTGATCTCGCGCGACCGAGCCCTTGAGGGCGAAGTGACCCTGACCTACACGGTCAGTGACGGCGCGCTGAGCGACACGGCCGCCATTGTCCTCAACCTGACAGCTGCAAACCGCGCACCCCAGATTGCGCCAATTTCGGCGTTGCAAGGCATCGAGGACACGGCCCTTGATGTG
Source organism: uncultured Tateyamaria sp. (assembly GCF_947494755.1). Taxonomy (GTDB): domain Bacteria; phylum Pseudomonadota; class Alphaproteobacteria; order Rhodobacterales; family Rhodobacteraceae; genus Tateyamaria. The sequence continues at coordinate 4,959 of NZ_CANLVZ010000021.1, read as the reverse complement.
GCTTTTGGCGCGGATGTGGCGACGGATCCAGATGGCGATGCGCTGATCCTGTCAGTGACGCGCGCCAGCGGCACCGCCCTGCCGAACTGGCTGCAATTTGACGCAACCGAGCGACGTCTCACCGGCCAACCGCCTGCCGACTTCTTTGGCACGCTGGCCTTGCAACTTGTGGCCACGGACGGTGCTCTCAGTACGACCCGCGACTTTGAACTGGTGATTGATCCGGTCAACGACGCACCGATCCTGCAAGCGCCGCTGTCGGATCGCACGGTGCAAGAGGACACGCCGTTCAGCGTCACGCTTCAGCAGAATATCTATGCGGATGTCGATGGGGACACGCTCAGCTTTGCCTTGGTCAATGCCGATGGCAGCGCGTTGCCGGATTGGATCAGCTTTGATGCGGACACGCTAACGCTGACCGGACAGGCCCCGGCAGATTTTGCGGGCACTTACGGTCTGCGCCTGTTGATCAGCGACGGTCAGATCGAGATTTCGGATGACTTCGATCTCGTGGTGCTGGGCAGCAACGACGCCCCTGTGATCACGACACCGCTGGCCGATATCGACACGGACGATGCAGGCGCACCGCTTGTGACGGGCACACCGTTCGAGGTGAGCATTGATCTGAGCGGCTTCGAAGACCCGGACGGGGACGACCTGACATTTGCGGTACGGCTGGCTGACGGATCGGACCTGCCTGCCTGGTTGCAGGTGAGCCAGGCGGGCCTGACAGGTACAGCCCCTGCGGATGCGGCGGGCACCTTGTCCATCGCGGTGCAAGCCACCGACGGGACATTCAGTGTTGAAGACAGCTTTGATCTGACCTTTGCGCCCGGTGCGAATGTCGGCCCTGTGGCCAATGACGACAGCTTCACCACTGCGGTTCAGGACACGCTGCGCATTGATGCAGCGGCCTTGCTGGCCAATGACACGGATGGGGACGGCGACGCGCTGACGGTCATTGACGTGGCGTATACCGGACCCGGTACAGTGGGTCTCGAAAACGGGGTTGTCAGCTATCTGGCGGGCTTTGATTTCGAGGGCACCGACCAGTTCACCTACACGGTCAGTGACGGGACAAACACCGATACGGCCACCGTGAGCATCGAGGTCAGCAATGACTTTGACGATGCTCAGGATGGTGGGCAGGGCACGGACCTGCTGTTTGGCGGGCGCGGCGATGACCTGCTGTCAGGCGGCAGCGGTGGCGACCTGCTGTTCGGCGGTCGGGGCGATGACTTTGTCTCGGGCGGGAGCGGGCGTGATGTTCTTTTTGGGGGCAGCGGCGCGGACACTATCGACGGCGGCCAGGACCGCGACACGATCTTTGGCGGGTCGGGCGATGACGTGATCCGGGGCGGGGCAGGGCGTGATGCGCTGTTCGGCGGGCGCGGGTCGGACCGGTTCGAGTTTGGAACCGGCGATGGACGCGACACGATCTACGACTTCGAGGTCTCGCGCGCTACGCGCCGGTCCTTTATCGAAGGGGACGAGATCGCGTTGCGGGTCGAGGGGATCGAGAGCTTTGACGATCTGCTTGGCTCGGCGCGTGAAACCGGCGGCGGGGTCCTGTTTGACTTTGGCGACGGGGATCAATTGTTTCTTGCGGGCACACAACTGGCAGCACTGGATGATGACCAGTTCTCGTTCTACTAGCACATCATGAGCGATCAACGGCTGAACCCACATCTCGACACCCCCTATCGCAACGCCTGGCGGCGCTTGCGCGGCACGATGGTGACCGTGGCGCTGTTCAGCGCTTGCGTGAACATTCTGATGCTGACAGGACCGATGTTCATGTTGCAGGTCTATGACCGGGTGTTGTCGAGCGGGTCTGTGGCCACGTTGCAGGGCCTGTTCCTGATCGTGGTCGTGCTGTTCATGTTCCTCGGGCTTTACGACTTCCTGCGCACGCGGGCCTTGTCGCGGGCGGCCCTCCGGCTTGATCAGGAGGTGGGGCAGGACACGCATGACCTCTGGGTCCGTTCGGCCCTGTTGCCCGGTGGTGAGACCAGTCGTCCGCTGAATGATCTGGCCGTGGTGCGGGGGTTCCTGCCAAGCCCCGCGATGCTGGGGCTGTTCGACACGCCTTGGATCCCGTTTTACCTTGGCGTCGTGTTTTTGATCCACCCTTGGCTGGGGATGCTGGCCATTGCAGGGGTGGGGGTGGTCACTGTTGTTGCCCTGCTCAACCAGCTCACCACCAAAGATTACCACGCGCAGGCCATGCGCATGGACGGGGCTGAAAGCCATTTTGTCGACCAAAGCCGTCGCAACGCCGAGGCCATCGTGCCCCTTGGCATGGCTGGGCGCATCACGGGCCGCTGGAGCGATATGCACCGCGAAGGCCTTGCGGTTGGCCAAACGGGCAGTGACCGGGCCGAAGGCTACGCGGCCTTTTCCAAATCCTTCCGCCTGCTCTTGCAATCGGCCCTTCTGGGGCTTGGCGGTTATCTGGCGCTGCAACAGGAGATTTCCGCGGGGATGATCGTCGCGGCGTCGATCATTGCAGGCCGGGCACTTGCGCCGGTCGATGCGGTTATCGGGCAGTGGCGCTCGATCGTGCGGATGCGCGAGGCGCACAAGCGGCTAAAGGCGCTGTTTGACGGACAGGCGGCAAAGCGACCGACCGTCGATCTGCCCCCGCCCGAGGGGCATTTGCATGTGTCGGGTGTCACGAAATTCGCGCCCATGGCCGAGCGTGGCGAGCGGCCCCCCATTCTGGACGAGGTGTCCTTCTACCTCGCGCCCGGTGATGCGGTTGGGGTGATCGGGCCAAGCGCCTCGGGCAAATCCACCTTGGCGCGCATCCTTGTGGGCGCGTGGGCACCTGATGTTGGCACGGTGCGGCTCGACGGGGCCACGCTGGATCAGTGGGCTGAAACGGCCCTTGGCAAACATATCGGCTATTTGCCCCAGAACCTCGAACTGCTGGCGGGCACTATTCGAGACAATATCGCTCGTTTCGATCCGCAAGCCGACGATGGCGCGGTGATCGAGGCGGCCAAGATCGCAGGCGTGCACGACATGGTGCTGCAATTGCCGGACGGGTATGCAACCCGGTTATCGTACGAAAACCCACCGCTATCGGGTGGTCAATTGCAGCGTATCGGGTTGGCGCGGGCCATCTTTGGCATGCCGCGCTATGTGGTACTGGACGAGCCGAACTCGAACCTTGATGCGAGCGGGGATGATGCGCTGTCCCAAGCCATCGTGACGCTGCGCGAGGCCGGATCGACCGTGATCGTGATGGCGCACCGTCCAAGTGCCATCCACGCGGTCAACAAAGTGCTGGTGCTGCATGCGGGTCGGGTTGCGGAATTCGGGGAAAAGGACAAAATCCTGCAAACGGCGACCCGCCGACGGACACCGGGCGACGCCCCGAAACAGGAAAGCTGAGCCACATGCCCGAACTTCAAGCCCCATTCACCTTGCGCACCAGCGGGCGGGCCACAGCCCTGTTCGGGTTGGCCGCTTTCGCAGGACTGCTGGGGGTCGCAGGATTTTGGGCAGGCACGACCGAGATCAGCGGCGCCGTCATCGGCAGCGGGCAAGTCGAAGTCGTGGGCAAGCCGAAATCGGTGCAACATCTGGATGGCGGTCTGATCGACACGATTTACGTGGCAGATGGAGACACCGTGCAACAGGGTGACGTGCTGCTGACGCTCGATGACACGTTGCTGCGCGCCAATATCGAGATCTACAAGACCCGTTTGTCCGAAGGGATCGCGCAGCGCGACCGCCTGATTGCGGAACAGGCCGGGGCGCAGCGGATCAGTTTCGAAACGCCGGATCCGATGATCGATGGCATAGACTTTGACGTGCATCGCATCGGGCAGGAACAGGTCTTTGACGCCCGGTTGATGCTGGAGATAGGGCGCAAGGAGCAGTTGCGCGAAAAGGTGCGGCAATTTGAAAACCAGATCGCCGGAGTGCGTGCACTGATCGAGGCCAAGGACCAGCAACTCGCACTGGTTGAGGACGAACTGAGCGTGGTCCAGACGCTGATGGACAAGGGCCTTGCGCGGGCCGGGCAACTGCTGGCTTTGCAACGCAACAAGGCCGACTTGCTGGGCCAAGTGGCTGAACACCGGTCTGAACTGGCGCGTATCCAGAACTCGATCCGCGACACCGAGCTTGAGATGTTGCAGGGCGAACGTCGCTCAAAGGAAGAGGTCGTGACCGAATTGCGCGATGTCAAAACCTCGATTCAAGAGCTGCGCCAGCAGATCACGTCGACCCAGAAACAGCTGGACCGTATTCGCATCATCGCACCCAATTCGGGCCGTATCCACGAAATGCAGGTGACGACCATCGGTGGCGTGGTCCCACCCGGCGGCACAATCCTGCAGATCATCCCCTCTGATCTCGGCCTCACCTTCCGAGCCCGCATCGCGCCGGTCTCCATCGATCAGGTGTTCGTTGGTCAAGAGGCCACTTTGCGCTTTCCCGCCTTCAATCAGCGCACAACGCCCGAACTCTATGGGCAGGTCAGCAACGTGGCCGCCAATACGTCGGTCGATGAGGTCACCGGCGCAAGTTATTATCAGGTGACCCTTGCGCTCGACTCCGCCCAGATCGCCCGGCTTGGTGATGTCGCGCTGGTGCCTGGCATGCCGATCGAGGCATTCATCAAAACAGATGACCGCACCGTGGTGAGTTACCTCACCAAACCTCTGACAGAACAGTTGAATCAGGCATTCCGCGAGGAATAGGGGCTCCATACTGGTTGGGGGCCTGACTTCAATTTATTATGTACAAATTGACCCAGCCTCCTGGAATCAGGCCCCTGCGGTTGAGCTGCTCCCTTGAGCGTCTGTGTCTATAGACCAGCGCAGTTGAAGGTTTGGCACTTGTTTGGTCGCCATCAGTGTCTTGGCGTAATGACCTGCTCCCCTGAAAAGTCCGGCATTTAGAGTTAGCCTGTTCTCCAACTGAGGAGACAGACGATGAAGAGAA
>NZ_CANLVZ010000020.1 GCF_947494755.1 uncultured Tateyamaria sp. | reverse complement strand
CGGTAGATCGTCTCCTGGCAGACGCGCAGCGCAGCACCTTCATGGATCATTCGGTTGCCGATCTGCTCAGGCGTCCAGCCTTGTTGATCCGCGCGATCACCGCCTTGCAAAGCTCTGGGTGACGGATCAGCTTGCGCTGCACCGATCGGCGTTGCAGCGTGCGCTGGTGCGCGGCCATCCCGAAGTAACCAGCGTACTTCTTTGGGACAGCATCATCGGCCCAGAAGTTGCGTTTGATCTCACGGAAGATCGTCGATTTATGGCGCTTGAGAACGCGTGGCATCTCGCCAACAGGGACCTTTGCCAGCCACCAATCTTCGATCCTGCGGCGTTCTTGTAAGCTTAGTTGGCTGTAAACAGCTCCCATGTCGATGCCTCTCGTCAGATAACACATTATTTTCTAACAAGAGTCGCAGTCGCGGGTAGCGCGCACCCCGGTTACATGTAGACCGCTTATAATTGGAATTATGGTATTTACGGTGGGGTGTATCCCCTCAGCATACGTTTATTGTCGATTCACTTTTGCTGGGCATAGTGCGACAGTCCAAGAGAGTGCACTATGGCAAATATTAAGATGACAGATCAAAAACCTGAGCCGCCTCAGGACGCGGATTTTGCAATCATTATTGATTTCAAGAAAGGTGAAGGCTCGCCTACTCGTGTGTTCAGCGCCGCAACAGATCTTATTGAGGCCTTTCAAGCTATTGATAAGGTGCTAGTGCGATCTGTGGACAACAACATCTCACCTGTAATGATGTTAGAAGATGTCGAAGTTGGCTCTCTAAAAATTTGGCTGAGAAACGCCCTGACTTCGACAGATGATCAGGCATTAAAAGATTTGGACTGGAAACCGGCGGTCGGCAAATATCTTGTGCGCGCCAAGTACATGGTCATGTCTTGGATTGACGACGACACGACCCCGCGCAGCTTGCCTGACCTTCGGAAAGACTTGCAAAAACTTGCCAGCGAAACAGACGTTCGCCGCCTGCCGGATTACTCGCCACCTGACCCTTCTGCCCTAGTAGACGCGGCCCAACGCATTCAGACCGCAAAAGATATTTTATCGCCTAGCGACAGGGCGTTCCTGGAGGCGGGTGATCAACGTCTTGAGATAGATATCAATGTGCGTCTTGATCCGGACCAACTGGCGGATATGGCGACGAAAGAAACGATTACTATGCCTCCTGCCCAGATGATCTTGGCTGTTAAAAAGCCTGACTATCTTGGAGCGTCGAAGTGGGATTTTCGTTTGGGTAAGCGCCCGATTTCAGCGCGCATTGAGCACAATGATTTTTTGGCGGAATTCCAAGGTCGCAGGCAGGATGTGAGGCCGGGCGATGCGTTACGGTGCATGGTTTCTGTTGAAATGCGTTATGGTTTTGATAATGAAATGATATCAGAAATATATGTGATAACCGAGGTGATTGAGGTTTTAGAAGACTCATACGATCAAGGAGATTTGTTCGATGGCGACTCTTAAAGATGCAAGAAAACAAGGGCTTGAAGAATTCATCAAGGAACATGAAGCCGATCCCGAAGGCGACCTCGACAAGCTGGACGCGCTGATTAAGCGCCCAACTCAGGGAAGCGGGAAAGCAACTCGCCCAGCATCACCTCAGGCGTCGTCCGACGATTGAATCGGTACTCAAACTCTTTGACATAGGCCTCAAGATATTTAGGTGACACGTTGTTGTGTGTGCCCTTCAATGAGCGCTTGAGGTGCCCAAAGAAGTTCTCGATTGAGTTGGTGGTTTCACCGTTTGGCCCAACATATTCACCTTCGGAATGGTTCACAGTCTTGTGGGTGAAACGATCAACCGGAATGGCCTTGTTGTAGGTGCGCAATTCATCGGTGTGCACCTCTGTGCCATCCACAATGTTGTCGTGGATATGAGGCATCAGAGAGCCGCGTGTCTGGTCTGCCACCACTTTCAGCATCACGTCACCGTCGCGCTCCATCATGCCCATCACAACGGTCTTACGCTTGCGCCAGTCCATGCCAGTTGTCTTGCCGCCAACAAAGGTTTCATCGACTTCTACGACCTTACCAGTGCCGCCCAGAGGGGCTTCACCGTCAACATCTGCCATGTGCTCACGGATCAGCTTTGCCATGCGCCATGCGGTCTTGTACGTCACGCCAAGCTGGCGTTCCAATTCCTTGCCGCTCACGCCATGCTTAGACGTGGTGAACAGAAAGATTGCATAGAACCAAAGCTGCAAAGGTGTGCGGCTCTTTTCAAAGATGCTTCCGACCATCGGGTGAATGTGATGGCCGCACCACTGGCAGGAAAAAGCCTGCTCATTGGTCAAACGATACCATTTCGCCTCACGCTCACATTTAGGGCAGGTATGGCCCTGACCGAAGCGCACGTTGAAGAGATGCTCTAGGCAAGCCTCATCTGTTGGGAACTGCTGGAAGAATTGGCGTACATTGGTCTGTTTCATGCACTATAGATAGGCTTTGGCCTACCGTATGTCAAAGGGATACACCCCTTTACGGTACGGGAGTGATGTCCTAGTCCTCGGTCTACATGACAGCCAAGCTACAGGCCCGCTGCCAAGAGCATACATCGTAGCAACTTCGCGCAAAATATTCCTGACTATTTTAATCAGAAAGTATTGCATCGCCCGCCAAACCCTGTAATTGACTATTTCTGTAAGGTTAATACTCCGGGAACTGGGAGAGCTTCCATGACAACCAAAACGACATTCGTAACGCTGGTCACACTGACAATCACAGCCACCAGCGCTGTGGCTGAAGGCGCGTTGAACCTCTATTCTTCGCGCCACTACGATACAGACGAACGGCTGTATTCCGACTTCACCGAAGCGACTGGAATCACCATCAATCGTATCGAAGGCAAGGCCGACGAACTGATCGAGCGGATGAAGGCCGAGGGTGCGAACTCCCCCGCCGACATCCTGCTGACCGTCGATACATCGCGGCTGGAGCGTGCCAAGGATGCGGGCGTTCTGCAATCCATAGACAGCGACGTGCTCGAGGGGCGTATCCCGGCCAGCCTGCAAGATGCCGACAACCAGTGGTTCGGTTTTTCGCAGCGCGCACGGATTATTTTCTACGACAAGAACGATGTGACCAACCCGCCCCAGACCTATGTTGATCTGGCCGACCCCGCCTATGCGGGTCAGGTGTGCCACCGCTCGTCCTCGAATGTGTATTCCCAAACGCTTCTGGCTGCCGTGATCGAAAACCACGGCGAAGAGGCCGCCAAGACGTGGGCGCAGGGTGTCGTTAGCAACTTTGCCCGCGCGCCTCAGGGCGGTGACACCGATCAACTGCGTGGCCTTGTGTCGGGTGAATGCGATATCTCGGTCTCGAACACCTATTATTTCGCCCGTGCCGTGCGCAAAGAGGTTGATGGTCTGCCTGAGGATGCACGCGCCGATATCGGTTGGATCTTTCCTGCCCAAAACGGTGAAGGGGCGCATATGAACCTGTCGGGTGGCGGAGTTGCAGCCAATGCGCCGAACAAGGATAACGCGATCAAGTTCATGGAGTATCTGGCAAGCGATCAGGCGCAGCAGTATTTCTCGGCCGGTAACGATGAATACCCTGCCGTGCCCGGCGTGGGCCTCAGCCCCTCCGTGGCGAGCCTTGGGCTGTTCCGTCCAGACGCCGTAGATCTGAGCAAAGTGGCAAAAAACGTGCCCGTCGCACAGAAGATCTTTAACGACGTGGGCTGGGAATAATCCACATAACACCATCAGGCGAAAGGCGCGGCGGAAACCCGCGCCTTTTTCTTTTCTGACTGTAATACTCTGGATTGACGTACCTGACTAAAACAGTCAACATATCTACAGTGAGTCTCAGCCACCCGATACTGGAGAGCCCGGACGCCCCGATCTGACAGGAGCTGAGACATGGCCAAGACCCAAAGACGTAACGGCACCACCACACCCAAACGCGGCGAAAGAGACTGGCGCGACGAGGTGTTGCAAGAGGCGATGATGGGGGCGGTGCCCGCGGACCAGTGCCTTGAACACATGCTCATCATCTGGAGCGGACCTCATGAACGCCATGAGCCAAATTCCCGACACCAACACCGCCCCGACCCATCAAACGATCGACACCTATGACGCGCGTGCATTGATCAAGGATGGCGTGCAAGCCTCGATCGTTCTGGACGCGCAGGTCTATTACCTGCGCATCACACACGCTGGAAAGTTGATCCTCACAAAATGACACCTCCGCATCACGCTCGCAGCGGTTCCGCCATCGCCGCCCTGACGAATATGGACGCTTGGGAAACCGACCTGAACCTGCGCCTTTGGTGCGATGGGCCGCATGGTCAGGCCCAAGCCCGCCACGCCTATCACAACCTCCTCCCCGATACGGAAGCGGACCGCGCGTGGTACATGTTCGAAACCCTGGTGATCAAGATCGTCGGGACGGCAAACCACCCCCTCGTCCGTCACGCGCTTGGCTGCAATTGCGTGGGCTCGGACGAGTGCGTCTTTGTGCACCTGATCCGCACCGCCTCTGACGGGCATCTGAATGATGCCGCCCTGATCGCCACAGTGCTGACCGGGGCCGAACATATCGCGATCCTTGCCGGCGAAGTCGGCAGCATCGCGCGCACCTTTCACGCCAAACGCAATTCGCAATCACCCGCCGCCGCACCCAACGTGGTGCGCCTTCACTAAGCCCACTGAACAGATCAACAAGGGACAGCCACCCCTGACTTTAATATTTACGATTGCACTGGGCTCAGTGCTTTTGGCAGCCGCCCCCGCTTTTGCGGACACGGCTGCGGTTCTGGACAATTACGCCGATATTGCATTGGCCAAATACGCCGACAGCCTGACAGCGGGTCAGACACTTCTGGCAGCGGTTAACGATCTGGCTGAAAACCCATCTGCCGAAGCGTCAAAAACCGCCAAGGATGCGTGGCTTGCCGCACGTGTCCCTTATCAGCAAACCGAGGTCTAACGCTTTGGCTATGCCATCGTCGATGACCGGGAGGGCAAGGTGAACGCCCTTGTCGATCAGACCCGGTCCATCGAGCGGGCCGTCAGGCAAGGGGCGTATAGTCCGCAATATGACCAATAAGATAGTGAACCAACCGGCGGTGCTGTGGCAGCACGCGAGAGCCCAACAGAAAATCCATGCTGGCCCTGTCGCCGCGCGCATGGGCCTTGCCCAATTCCACCAGCCACGCTTCGTCAAAGCTGATCTCGAGCGTGCCGGGCGCGTGCAGACGAGGGGATTTCCCCAAAGCCTCGGCCAGACAGCGCATCAATGCCTCGGCGTGCGCCTCTTTGCTGTCAGAGCGCGTGACTTGCAACAACGCGCAGGCTTCGAACAGGTCGGCCCGCGGTTTGGCCCGACATTCCATCGCCTTGAAACGCAGCTGATTAAGATAGTCGAAAGCCTGCGGCGCAAGTGGGGTGGCGGGCCGGGATTTACCAGATACATTCAAACGTAGAGGCACCACGTCACAGGTCCTTCTGTATGAGGCAGGCATGAATCATTCGCCGACGCATATTCCTGAGTATATTTATAAGTTATCAAGCAGATCACAACCGCTAAGCTGGCGCTCGTTGCCATAAGCCTTTCAATTCCAGTGGTCGCATCCGCTGAATTGGCAGATCTGCACCTGCCCGTGATCCCGTGGACCGACGCCGAGGCTGAACGGATCCTCAAGATCATCACCCCAACGACAAACTTCAACAAAGCCGAGCAATTAGAAGGCAATTCAACCGGTTCCGCGACCGTACGGGTCATTGACAGCTCCGATGCGTTCTCATCTCCCTCCGCCAATATCAGCTTCGAAAACCAGCTGGATTTCAAAGTCGGTAACGGCCTTTTCAAAAAGCTGTGGGTGTCTGCGCTCTCGTCCACGTTGGCCTCTGACGGACTTGGCCGGCTGTTCAATGCGCGGTGCTGCCAGCGTTGCCATTTCAAGGACGGGCGCGGGCATCCGCCCGATGGTCCAGACGATTCTGCGACATCCATGTTGATCCGTATTTCGATCCGCGGCGGTGTCGCGCCCCAGGACATCGTCGACTATACCACGAACCAGCCCCGGCCAAACCATGGCGGGCAAATTCAGGACGCTTCGGTGGGGGCATCCCGACCGAGGCCAAAATCGAGATCACATACACGGAAGAGACAATCGCATTGTCAGGTGGTGAAACAGCGACACTGCGCCGTCCGTACTACACACTGACCAACCTTGGTTATGGCGATCTGCACCCCGAAATGATGCTCAGCCCACGCGTTGCGCCACAGATGATCGGCCTGGGCTTGCTTGATGCGATCCCGGCAGCGGATATTCTGGCGGGCGTCGACCCCGATGATGCAGATGGTGACGGCATCGCGGGCCGCGCCCCGATCGTGATGTCGTCGGAGTATAGTGTGCCCAAGTTGGGCCGCTTTGGCTTGAAGGCAGGGCAGCCCTCGATCTGGGAACAGTCCGCCAGCGCCTTTGCGGGTGATGTCGGTATCTCGACCACGCTGCCCCCCGCAGGGTTCGGTGATTGTGCGCAGGCTCAGACCAAGTGCCGCACCGCCCCCAACGACAATACCCCAGACAAGGACAATGTAGAGATCGGGGATATGGGGCCTGAGCTCGTGTCCCTTTATTCTGCCAACCTCGGTGTGCCTGCACGACGGGATGTGAGCGCCCCACAGCTTCTGCGCGGCAAACAGGTGTTCTACGAAACCGGCTGGATTGCCTGCCACACGCCCAAACATGCGACCCACCGGCTGGATGGGCGGCCTATTGGAGTTCCTTGAAAGCCTTTGATGCGTCTGGTCCTGATCTTGCCCTTTTGCGCCCCGCGCGCTTTTGCGGATGTCGACCGCGCGCTCGACACCCATATCCTGCCCGCTCACGCGGAGTTGGTGATCGCAACGCAGGCATTGGCTGACACCGCGCAAACCGACTGCACACCGCAGGCGGCACCGGCAAATAGCGCCATCGCCGATTTCGTTTGACAGCTTCACGGGTCGATGCTCTGCTTTGGTATCGACATCGATTGCATTGGCTCAATGGAAAACCACAGCGCACCCTGTTGCATCAGACGGTTGGACAAGTCCAATCTGGTCTGCTGTTGAAGGTACGGCACAACACGCAAGTGACCTGCGACTGGCAGCGGCATTGACGATACCGGACAAATCCCAAACCTGATTTTCCTGCACCGTCCGACCTCAAGGCGACCAGCCACGCGACACTCCGTTTTCCAGCAATTGGACTGTGGCCCCGCGCCCTGGATGCCCGAAGGCATCAGCCCAGCCACATTCGCATCTCGCACCGGATCAACACATGAACAACACGTATTCCGCCCCCCGTCTGGCTGTCGATATCGGCGGCACCTTTACGGACATCGCCATCGAACATGGCGGCAGGATCGACACGGCCAAAACGCTCACGTCCCATGACGATCCGGTCCGGGGGGTGCTGCAAGGCATCCGCTACGCGCTTGATGAAGCAGGGCTGGCCCCGGCCGAATTCGGATCGATCATTCACGGCACCACACTGGCCACCAATGCGCTGATCGAGCGGCGCGGGGCATCGGTCGCCGTGATCACGACCGAGGGGTTCCGCGACATTCTCGAAATCGGGTATGAGCGCCGCTTTGACCAGTATGACATCAATATCGAAAAACAGGATCTGATCGTGCCCCGCGATATGGTGTTCACCGTGCCCGAACGGGTCGGTATTTCGGGCACGGTGTTGCGCCCGCTCGACCTCGCAGCTGTTGAGGCGCAGATTCTTGAGGCGCGCGATACCGGTGCCGACAGTCTGGCCGTCTGCCTGTTGCACAGCTACACGAACCGCGCCCACGAATTCGCAATCCGGGATGTCGCAGCACGCATCGCACCCGAACTGTCGGTGACTTTATCTTGCGAAGTGTCCCCGGAAATCCGCGAGTTTGACCGGCTTTGTACGACCGTGTGCAACGCCTACATCAAACCCTTGATGGCCGGATATCTGTCCGAACTCAGAACCCGCCTCGAGGCGGCGGGGTTTGATTGCCCGCTGTTCATCATGACCTCGGGCGGCGGGATGACGGACCTGAACACGGCCATCGACTTCCCCATTCGCCTTGTGGAATCCGGCCCCAGTGGGGGTGCGATCATGGCCGCAAAGATCGCGCAGGAACGCGAGATCGACAAGGTTGTCTCCTTCGATATGGGCGGCACCACGGCCAAGATCACCCTGATCGAGGATCAGGTGCCCAAGTCCTCCCGCGCGTTTGAAATCGACCGGACCGAGCGATTTATCAAGGGTAGCGGCATTCCGGTTCGCATCCCCGTCATCGAAATGATCGAAATCGGAGCCGGCGGCGGATCCATCGCGCGCATCGACGGAATGGGCCGTTTGCGCGTCGGCCCCAAAAGCGCGTCCTCCGATCCGGGCCCGGCCTGCTATGGCAAGGGCGGTCAGGATGCGACGGTGACGGATGCGGATGTGTCCATTGGCTATATTGATCCTGCCGCCTTTGCCGAGGGGCGTCTGAACCTGCAACCCGACCTGTCAGACAGCGCAATTGCGGGCGGGATCGGCCAAGCACTGGACTTGTCCGTGACCGAGGCCGCTGACGCCATTTCCCGGACCGTGGACGAGGCGATGGCCAATGCAGCGCGCATGCACGCGGTCGAGCAAGGCAAGGACCTGACCGGCTGCACCATGGTGGCCTTTGGCGGCAACGGCCCCCTGCATGCCACGCGCATCGCCGAGCGGACAGGCGTGCGCACGATCATCGTGCCGCCCAATCCCAGTGTCGGCTCAGCCATCGGCTTCCTCTTTGCGCCGGTGTCCTTTGAAACGGTGCGCACCTTTCCGGCCCAATCCTCGGCGTTTCCGATGGCTGAGGTGAACGCGCTGCTCAACGAGATGTCCGAGCACGCGACCCAAATCGTCAAGGCGGGCGCGCAAGGGCGCGATGTCCATGTGAGGCGCGTCGCATTTGCGCGCTATGCCGGTCAGGGTCAGGAAATCGAGATCGACATTCCACAAGGGCCGGTCGACAACGAGGTCCTAAGGGCGCTGATCGCTGCATTCGAGGTAGAGTATCAACGCCAGTTCAGCCGCATCGTGCCGGGAATGGAGGTGGAATTCATCAACTGGTCCGTGACCGCCTCAAACGATCCGCCGCGCCCGACGCCGGTGGGTGCGACACCCGGCGAAAGCGTACAGGCCAAGCCGACCACCACCCGGCAACTCAAGATCGGACCGAACGCACAGGCCGTCGATGTGCCCGTCTATCAGCGTGCTGCCCTGTCGGCAGGTCAATCGCTCAGCGGCCCCGCCCTGATCACCGAGCCGCAGACAACCACCTATGTCTCGCCCCTGTTTGACATCGAAATCGACGCCGCCCTTAACATCGTAATGCAACGCAATGAGGTCGAGGCAGGCCGCGATGGGCAGGCACGCTCAACCCTCGACATGCAAGTGATGTGGGATCGGTTGCTGGCCGCGGTCGAGGAACAGGGACAGGTCCTGATCCGCACCGCCTTCAGCCCCATTGTGCGGGAATGCGGCGACATCTCGGCAGGCATTTTTGACCCAAGCGGCGATATGTTGGCGCAAGCCGTGACCGGCACGCCGGGCCATATCAACACGATGGCGGAAACCGTCAAACTGATGCTGCCTCATCTGGATGTGACCGCAATGCGCCCGGGCGATGTCTATTGCACCAACGATCCGTGGATCGGGGCCGGGCATCTGAACGACATCGCCTTGGTTGCGCCCATTTTCTTCGGCGGCGCGCTGGTCGCCTTCACCGCCTGCACCTCTCATGTCTATGATCTTGGGGGACGGGGCATGGGCCCGGACGGCACGGACGTCTTTGACGAAGGGCTGTTCATTCCGGTCTGCAAACTGGTGGATTGCGGCGACGTCAACCGACTGGTGGTTGATTTCATCAAGGCCAACTCGCGCTCTCCGATCTCGAACGAGGGAGACATTTACGCGCTGATCGCGTGCTGCGACGTGGCCGCCGACCGTGTGGTCGAGATGATGCAGGAATTTGGCATGCCCAATCTGGATGCGTTGGGCGCGCACATCCTGCATAGCTCGAAAACGGCGACCGAGGCGGCCATTCGCGCCTTGCCCTGCGGCACATATCACAGCGCGCTCGACATCGACGGCTACGATTTCGAGATAAAACTTTGTGCTGCGATGACGATTTTCGATGACAGCATCACCATCGATCTGTCAGGGACCTCCGGGCATTCGGCATTGGGGATCAACTGCCCGATCAACTACACCGCCGCCTATGGTGTCTTTGCCATGCGGTGCCTGATCGGACCCGAAGTGCCAAACAACGCGGCTTCGCTTGCGCCCTTCGTCTTTGTCGCGCCCAAGGACTGCATCCTGAACGCCCAACCCCCAGCCCCCGTGGCCATGCGCCATGCCACCGGTCAAATGGTGGCCGATCTGGTGTTCGGGGCGCTGCATGAGGCGGTGCCGGGGCTGGCCCCCGCCGAAGGGGCCACGTGCCTTTGGGATCTACCGATCCGCAGTGTCCCCTCTGCCGCCCGCGAGGGCAATGCGGCGACCGCTTTTGCCACCGAGTTCACTCATTCCGGAGGCACCGGCGCGCGGCCCACCAAGGACGGGCTTTCGGCCACCGCCTTCCCAAGCGGCGTGTTCGGCACCCAGACTGAAATCGCCGAAAGCACCGCCCCGATCCGCTATCTGCGGCGCGAGTTGATTCCCGACAGCGGGGGGGCCGGCACGTTCCGGGGCGGACTTGGCCAGATCATCGAAATGGAAAGCAGCGAGAACGCGGATATCCTGCTGTTGGCGGGCGTCGAGCGGGTCAAGTTCCCCGCCAATGGCCGCGATGGCGGATTGCAGGGTGCGGCGGGACATATCCAACTCCGCTCTGGCCCTGTGCTGAAGTGCAAGGGCGAACAGACAATCCCGGCGGGTGATCTCTTGTACTGGCGCGCGCCCGGAGGGGCAGGCTATGGCGACCCGTTCAAGCGCGATCCGGTGCTGGTGGCACGGGACGTGCGGCAGGGGCTTGTGACGCGTGACGCTGCCCGCGCCCTGTACGGTGTCGTATTGCGGGATGATGGGTCTGTGAATGCCGACGCCACGCAAAAGCTGCGCAACACTGACCGATAGGCCAAACCACGCGCACCCTGCCCCGACCGGCGATTCAGGCAATCAAAAGCGCCTCGTGCCGTTTGGCGGACAGCCGCGCGGCACAGTAGCTTTGGCGGCCGCCGGTATGGGCAAGTTCGGGAAACAGCTCCAGCAATTCTTTGAACACCTCATCTGCGGCATCGGATGACAGCATATCGCCGGGCTGGAAACTTTCGGTCCAGGCATTGTCAACCAACACGATCTCATGCTGATCGAACATGATGTGGATATAGGTTACTCCTTCGCCTTCCGTATCCACATCAATGCCCGGCTTATGGGTCATATCCTTGGCCTTGACCAAAACCTCGTCCTCGCCCAGCCATAACTGCGTCGCACTGTTTGCAACCAGCATCCGGTGCTGAGGGGACACGTGCATGTCGCGGTCAGGGATGGCCGGGGCCATGCTGTCCTTTTGGATCAGGATGGGCTGCAAATACGGTGCACGCTCCAGCATCCCGGCGGTGACGAATTTGCGACCAATCCAGCGGATTTCCTGCGGGCCATTGTCGCGGGTATCGACCAGATCGCCGACCCGCAGATCCTCGACCGCGACGGGGCCGTCAGGGGTCATCGCCCGACTGCCCGGCGTGAAACAGGGCACCACATTTTCGATATTGGTAAAGGTGGCAGTGGTGTTATCGCTGAAGGTAACGGTGCCATTTTCGGAATTGCCCGGATCAAAGACGACCGTCGCGCCAAAGTCGCCAAGGATCAGCGTGTCGTTGTCGTCGCCCCCTTCGCCGCCATCAATGACATCGCCCGATCCCGCGCGGATCACATCAGCATCATCGCCTGCGTTGATGACATCCGCACCTTCGCCGCCGTCAATCGTGTCCTGGCCCGTGCCCCCTTCGATGGTGTCGGCACCGGTGCCCCCGGTGATCGCATCATTGCCACCTTCACCAAAGATGACATCGTCGCCCGCGCCCCCATCAATGACGTCGTTGCCAACCCCATCGTTTAGGCCGGGGCGCATCAGCGGCGGGTACGAGGCCAGATCAACCGGGGCATTGCCCGTGTCGGGGCCAGAAATCGTCCCGCTGAGCGTGTTGCCCCCATCATTCTCGAAATAGATGATTTCGATCAGATGCTCGCCGGGGGGCAAGGTGATGGTGCCAAACGCGCTCACCGTGGCGTGCAGCCCATCATTGTCGACAACTTCGACGCCGTTGATGAACACCTTGGACCCGTCATCCGACGCGGTCGAGAACGTGTAGGTGCCACCCGTGGTCACAGTCAGGGTGCTGGTGAACTTCAGCGCAAAGTCATCGCCCGTGTCGTAATCAGTCGGGGTGATCGAACTGGCAACGCCGGTGGTGGTCGGTGTCGCGGTATTGTCGCGCCCTCCGTTTGCGGTGAACCCGGCATCGGCCAGGTTTGACGGGGCACCCGTCGGATCGAGGTCGTAATATTCGTATAGCCATGGGTCCGTGCTCGACCCGCCCGACCCATCGGGGTTGGATGGCAGGGCTGCCGTGTCACCATAGATTTCGTCGTTTCCGGCCCCACCCGCAATGGTATCGTCGCCGTCCCCCGCCAGGATGATATCGTCCTGAGACGCCTCGCCCGCAAGGATCGCATCGTTGTTGTCGACACGGTCATCCTCGGGGTCACCGGCATAGCTCGCGTCGATGAGGTCATCGCCTGTCGTGCCTTCGACATAGCCATCCAGGTCCAGATCAACGACATTTTCGATGTTGGAAAAGGCAAGCGTCGAGCCGTCATTGAAGGTAACAATCCCCTGTTCGGTAACAAAGGCAACGTCGGACCCGCCCGCGTCCTGATACTGGATCGAGGCGACATCTCGAACATTGAGCGTATCAATGTCACTGCCATCCAGATCCTCGCCGCCATCGACCGTATCCGAACCATTGGCAAAGATCACATCGTCGCCGGTGCCGCCCGTGATCACATCGCCAAGGCTCGGATCAGCCGAACCCGCTGCACCCCCGGTGGCATCGTCAGCGGCGATAATGACATCATCGCCTGCGTCTCCGGCCAGCGTGTCCGCTCCGGCCCCGCCCGTGATCGTGTCGTCGCCCGATCCGCCACGGATCGAATCCGCACCGTCGCCGCCCTCGATGGAATCATTGCCAAAATCGCCTGACAGCGTGTCATCACCCGCCCCGCCGGCCAGCGTATCCTGACCCGCGCTGGAAAAGATCAGCGTGTCGCCATCCGCCGGTGCCTGATAAAGCTGGAGGATGTCACCCGTCTCGGGATCGAGAAGGACCCAATTGGTATCCGTACGCGATATCGCACTGAAATCCGACCCTGCCGGTATGGTCAGAACCGGAGAAATCGCGCCGCTCGTGTCGATCTGCGCCAGCTCAACCGCAAAAGGAGACTGGTTGTCAAAGGTGACATTGGTAATCGCGCCAACACCACCGGATGCAAAATCGGCCGGATCAATGGCAAGCTGATCGCCAAAGATCACATCATCGCCCGCAGCCCCATCAAGGCTGTCATCGCCCTGATCGCCATGGATCGTGTCGTCGTCGATCTCAAAGGCGGTAAAGTGGACATCCGTGATGTAGGCGACCTGCCCCTCGGTCGATCCGTTTTCGTATACAATCTCAAAACTGGCGGCAGGGCCCGCAATCTCGACAAGGACGGACCCGTTTGCATCCGCCTGACTGTCGTTCCCGGCCCCGCCCGTAGCCGTCTGCCCCGCAATCGTTTCATTGCCCGCCGCCGTCAGCGTGACCGCAACCGGATTGCCCTGTGCATCAAAGGCATTGACGGTGACGATGTCTTGCCACGTGTCGCTGTCCAGATCGTTGATGCGGAAACTGACGGTCTCAAGCGGCACATCAGAGGAGAATGAAACGGTGGCGACATCCGGACCACCATTGCCCCCAAGAACAAGGGCCGAGTTGGTGGCAAAGGGCTCGTCCGTGTTCACGAACTGGCCCGAAGTGTCGATATCCGCCTGGTTCAGCGCACCGTTATCGGTGATCTCGACGGTAATATTGGCAATGCCGGTGTCTTGGGTGAACCCACCCGACACATCCGTTGCGCCGCCTTCTGCTACCCAACTCAGGTTCTCGGCCGCCGAGGTCAGCGTGGCCGGGCCGCCAAGGACAGTATCATCGCCTTCTCCGGCATAGACCGTGTCATTGCCCAGACCCGCCCGGATGTTATCCTGATCACCGATGGTGCCCAGTGTGCCGTCATCGGCGTCCACCTGCTCAAGGTTTTCATCGACAAAGGCACCGTCAATCAGGTCCGCCCCACCGGTGCCTGCAACGATCCCATCCGGGCCGCCATTGACGGTCAGCGTCTCAATCCCGGTAAAGGTGGCCGTTGTGCCATCGTTGAAGGTGATCGTACCGTTTTCGCCGTCGGTCGGGTCAAAGGTGACAAAGGCGACGTCATCAACAATCAGCACATCGTTTGTGTCAGTGCCGGTCTCGCCACCGATGACAACATCGCCGCCATTTGCAAAGATCGTGTCGTTGCCCGCACCGCCATCAAGGGTGTCGGCCCCTTCTCCGCCTGTTAGCTGGTCAAAGCCACTGCCGCCTGAAATGTTGTCATTGCCGGTGCCACCGCTCAACACATCCGCGCCCGCGCCACCGGACAAAACGTCGTTGCCTTCGCCCCCGTCCAGCGTGTCGCGCCCGGCGTCCCCGGAAAGGTCATCATTCCCCGTGCCACCGGTCAACACGTCGGCCCCGGCACCACCGATCAGCGTGTCATTGCCCGACCCGCCATCAATCACATCATTGTTGTCGCCACCATCAAGGACGTCGTTGCCGAACCCACCCGACAGCGTGTCATTCCCGGCCTCGCCAAAAATGGTATCATCATCGGTGGGCACAGCATCAAAATGCACATCGCTGACATACAAAAGCTGCCCGCCAGTCCCGGCATTGGCATAGACAATCTCGATCCGGGCCACCGGGCCCGGGATGCTAACCAGAACGGAGCCTTGCGGATCAGTCGCACCGGTCGAGGTCGGACCGGCTGTGACCGTATTGCCGCTGACGGTGTCATCACCCGCCGGGGTCAGGATGACAGAAACCGGATTTCCATCCGCATCAAAGGCGTTGATGGTCAGAACATCCTGCCAGCCTCCACGATCAACATCCTGCAAACGAAATGATACATTCTCGACCGTGTCAGCCAGGCCGGACCCGCCGACCGCCGAAAAGTCGAGCTCGGTCGTCCACGCCGTTCCGTTGCCATTGCCACGCAGGCCAAGGCCCGAGTTTGGATCAAAGGGCTCGCCCGTATCGACGTAATGGGCGTTCTGTTCGACGGTAGCCGTCGTCCCGACACCCCCATTGTTGAAGCTGACGGCGACGTTGATGCCACCCGTATCCTGGGTAAAGCCGGTGGCAATACTGTCGCCATCGACGCCCTGATCGGTCCAGTCCAGAAACAGGTCGGTATTGGTAAGGGTAGAAGAGCCGCCATCAACGACATCATTCCCGCCGCCGGCATTGATCGTGTCATTGCCCGCGCCGCCTGTGATGTCATCAGCATCTGCCGTGCCGGTTAGGGTGTTGTCTGACCCGTCACCGTTGATTGTTGCCATTGCTCGTTGCCTTCGTCGTACCCAAACCACTCGTCCCGGCGGCTTTTTGGTAGGCCCTCCTTTGACCTCGAATTTGGGCATGGGCGCGGCGCGGTGATGACTTATGAAAGATTTATGAAAAAATTTGTCTCATTTTTCTCTATTTCAGCAGCGTAACAGCGGCTCAAATCACAACCGTGCTGGGCGACTTTATCCTCCTGTTTTGAAAAGACTTTAGGAAAATGTCCCGCTCAGACACGTGAAGGTCATTTACCTTTCGGTAAGACCTCGCACTATGGTCGCTCAACACAACGCCCCAAGTAGAAGAAACCAGCCATGTTCAGCACCGAAATCGCGATGGATGCGCCCGTAAGGGACGGCCTGATGCTGGCGGGTGGGTCGGTCATTTTGGCGCTGGTCTGGTTCATCTTCCGGCGCACGACTTTGGGCAGGCGGGTGCTGTCGCGCTACATGTGGATCGATACGGCCGCAAACTTCGTGATCATTCCGCTGACGATCTTTGGGGTCGGGCGGTTTCTGGCCCGGCTGTTTGACCTGCTGCAATTTGCAGAGCTTGCGAACCTGACGGTCACAATCACGCAATTGGCGCTCTATGTGACCATCTTCGTCGGGCTCGGGCGCATCGCCGAAGTCTGGATCAGCGTCGCCCACGCAGATGACGTCAGTGACGGGCACCTGCCCCAGCTTTTGCGACTTATCCTCTACGGGCTCTGCGTGATCGGCGGGCTTGCGGTCTTTTTGACGATGAATGGCTATCGCCCGACCGAGCTTTACCTGTCGACCGGCGTATTGGCTGCGATCCTTGCCTTTGCGACGCAACAAACCCTTGGTGACTTTTTCGCAGGGCTGACGCTAAGCCTCGAAAGCCCCTTCAAACTCGAAGACTGGATCATGCTCGAGGATGGCACCGAGGGCCGCGTGATCGACATCAACTGGCGCACCACCCGGCTGCGGCAATGGGACAATGCCACGCTTGTGGTACCCAACAGCGTGCTGGCCAAGACGCGCATCCGCAACCTGCACGACCGCAACCACAAATATTCGCCATGGTACATGATCCGCATCTCGGCCGATTACGACCCGCGCGCGATCAAGGTTCTGCTGCTCGAGGCGGCGTTGCGCTGTAAGCGGTCGGTGCCGGGGGCCTTGCCCACGATCCGCCTGACGGATGCGACGCAATCGCCCTACTCCTACATGGTGTGGGTGCATTTCCCCAACTACCAGGCTATGTTCGCCGGGCGCGAAGAGCTGTTTCGCGAAATCCACAACGCCCTGAAAGACGCCGGACTGCAAGTCGCCGTCGACATGCAAGAGGTCCGCTATGCCCGTGCCACCCACAACCCAATGGAGCCGCCGAACGTCCTGATGGCCCTCAAATCATTGGATTTTGCCGCCTTCCTCACCGAAGAAGACCTGGGCGAAATTGCCTCGATGAGCGAGCGAGCGTTCTATGAGGCGGGCAGCGTGATCCTCAAGGAAGGCGAACAGGCGGACCGTATCCAGATCATCTCGACCGGCGTGGTCGAGGTCAGCGTGTCATCGAATGCAGGGCGGCGGCATTATGTCGACGAATTGCACCCGGGCCAGTATTTCGGTCTCGCCGCAATGCTGACAAACGAACCGGCTGCCATGCAATATCTGGCCAGCACGGACGTGTCGATCATCCGCGTAAACGTCGATTGTCTGCGCAAGGTCGTGTCGGGCCGCGACGGGATCACCGAACAGTTTGCGCAGCTAGTCCAACACCGCCGCCAACGCGCCGAAGACGCTAAAACCTACGTGCAGGACAGCGGGCAGGCCGTCACCTTTCAGGATCTTGTGCGCCGTGTAGACCGGGTATTCCGGGGCGGAACACGCTGATCGCCCTGCAACACCGTGGCCCCTGCTGCTGCCGTGTTCATTCCACAACAACCGCGTCCAAGATCGGCCCCTCCCCCCTCGCAATCATAGCCGTCATGGGTCAATACTGCACCGAGTGCAGCACACCAAATACGGGAAAGCGATTCAGAGATGTCCATAACACCCGTTCTTCTGTGTGGCGGCGCCGGGTCGCGCCTGTGGCCCTTGTCGCGCAAAAGCTATCCCAAACAATTCGTGCCCCTGCTTGGCGAAGAGACACTGTTTCAGGCCTCCGCCAATCGCCTCCAGTCGTTCCAGAACCCGTTGATCGTGACCGCTTCGGACTTCCGGTTCATTGTGACCGAACAACTGGCCGCCATTGGCATCGACCCCGGTGCCATTCTGCTTGAACCCGAAGGGCGCAACACCGCGCCCGCGGTTCTGGTCTCAGCACTTTACCTGCATGCACGTGATGCGGACGCGATCATGCTGGTTTGCCCCTCCGACCATCTGATCCCCGACACCGCCCAGTTTCTCGACGCTGCGCACATCGCGCAGGACGTCGCCGAACAAGGGCAGCTCGTGACCTTCGGGATCACGCCAACCCATCCCGAAACCGGGTACGGATATCTCGAACTTGCCGAGGCACCCCAAGGCGGCCCGGCCCCCCTGAAGCGCTTTGTGGAAAAGCCGGATGCGACGACGGCGGCAACACTTCTCGCCTCGGGCAAACACATGTGGAACGCGGGCATTTTCATGTTCCGCGCCGCCGCCATCATCGAGGCATTCAAGGCCCACGCCCCGACTCTGATGGACCCGGTATCAGCCTCGCTTGAGGCGGCCGAACCCGATCTTGGGTTCCTGCGCCTCGCGCCCGCCCCATGGGCGCAGGCCGACAATATCTCGATCGACTACGCAGTGATGGAGCGTGCCGACAATCTGTCGGTCGTGCCCTATAGCCACGCATGGTCCGACCTTGGTGGATGGGACGCGGTCTGGCGCGAAAGTCCGCGCGACGACAGGGGTGTAGCCACCCACGGGACGGCGACAGCCATCGACTGCGACAACGCCCTGTTGCGTTCGGAAAGCGACGAGATGGCCCTCGTCGGCATCGGCCTCAAGAACATCGTGGCGGTGGCGATGAACGACGCTGTCCTGATCGCCGACGCCGCACGCGGGCAGGACGTCAAGTTGGCGGTCCAATCGCTCAAGGCGCAAGGGGCGGTGCAGGCCGAACAGTTCCCCAAGGATCACCGGCCATGGGGCTGGTTCGAAAGCCTCGTGATCGGCAACCGCTTTCAGGTCAAACGGATCGTCGTGCATCCCGGCGCCGCACTCAGCCTGCAAAGCCACCATCACCGCGCCGAACACTGGATCGTCGTCGAAGGCACCGCCAAGGTCACCATCGACGACGAGGTCAAGCTGATCAGCGAAAACCAATCCGTCTATATCCCGCTCGGGGCGGTGCACCGGATGGAAAATCCCGGCAAGATGCCCATGGTCCTGATCGAAGTGCAGACTGGGTCCTATCTGGGTGAGGACGACATCATCCGCTACGAAGACGTCTATGCGCGCGGCGCCGGGGCCAAAGGCTAAGACCGCCCGCATCGGCGCAAATATCCCGCCAAATCAAAGCCCACTTTCACAACGACGCCAAAACGCTTAGTCTGGACGCCCAATGCCCGGCAAACCCCCGTCTGAGGTTGGAACCTGAAGCCATGCGGGGGTGTTTGCCCTTGTCTGTATCACAGGCACCCACGATCCTGGCCGGTCCCCGGCACAGCGCGAACCCGTCAGCGAAAAGGTATGCCGCACATATGGCCGCACAATCTCACACCGACCAGGCACCGCGCCCCACATTCTTGACAGCAGATGACATCGCAACCTTGAACAAAGGCGACCACCCCGCCCCGTTCGACGTACTGGGCCCCCACAAAAGCAAGAACCGGCGCTGGATCGTCGCGCTGAAACCCGGTGCCGTGTCAGTCACCGCCCATGTCGGGGACAAGGAGACCGCGTTGCAACGTCTGGACGGCGACGTGTTCGCCGCCCCCGTGCCCGGCAAATCCTACACGCTCACCGCGCAGTATGCAGACGGTGCCAGCCATACGGCTGCGGACCCTTTTGCCTGTGACCCCGTGCTGACGGATTTCGACAAATATCTCGTCGGCGAAGGCACCCACAAGGAACTCTGGCGCGTTCTGGGCGCGCACGTCATGTCCCATCAGGGCGTGCAGGGCACCCACTTCGCCGTATGGGCCCCGAACGCGCGCAAGGTCAGCGTGGTAGGCGATTTCAACGCCTGGGACGGGCGGCAGCACCCGTTGCGCCCCGCCGGCAGCACCGGCGTGTGGGAGACGTTCCTGCCGGGTGTCGGCGACGACGCGCTCTACAAATACGAAATCACCGGCGCGGCGGGCACCGCCTTCAAGGCCGACCCGGTCGGCTTTGGCTCGCAGCACCCGCCGGAAAAGGCGTCCATCGTACGCGACATCGCAGGCTATGGCTGGAAAGATGCGGCATGGATGAAATCGCGCGCCGCGCGGTCGGATCGCGGCCAGCCAATTTCGATTTACGAGGTGCACTTGGGATCGTGGCGGCGGCGCTATGACGACGGGGGCCGCCCGCTCAGCTACAAGGAACTCGCGCGCGACCTGATCGGCTATGTCAAACATATGGGCTTTACCCATATCGAACTCATGCCGGTGTCGGAATTTCCCTTTGACGGCTCCTGGGGCTATCAGCCCGTGGGCATCTACGCCCCCACGATCCGCTTTGGCCCGCCGCATGAATTCCGCGACCTGATCGAGGCCGCGCACGCCAGCGAGATCGGCGTGCTGCTCGACTGGGTGCCGGGGCATTTCCCCACCGACGATCATGGGCTGGCGAAATTCGACGGCACCGCCCTTTACGAACATGCAGACCCGCGCGAGGGCTTTCATCAGGATTGGAACACGCTGATCTACAATTACGGGCGGGTCGAGGTGAAAAACTACCTCGTCGCCAACGCGCTCTACTGGATGGAGGAATATCATCTGGATGGTTTGCGCGTGGATGCGGTGGCCTCAATGCTCTACCGCGACTATTCGCGCGAGGATGGGCAGTGGGTGCCCAACAGGGATGGGGGCCGCGAGAATTACGAGGCCATCGACTTCCTCAAGGAAATGAACGTGGCCGTCTACGGTGCCGACGCGGGCGTCATGACCGTGGCCGAGGAAAGCACATCCTTTCCCGGCGTGTCCCAGCCTGTGCATTCGGGCGGCCTCGGGTTCGGGTACAAATGGAACATGGGGTGGATGAACGACACCCTGCGCTACATGGAAAAAGATCCCGTTTATCGCCAATACGATCATCACCTGATGACCTTCCCCATCGACTGGGCGTTTTCCGAAAATTTCATCCTGCCGATCAGCCATGACGAAGTGGTGCACGGCAAAGGGTCGATGCTGTCCAAGATGCCGGGCAACGATTGGGAAAAGTTCGCGAACCTGCGTGCTTACTATGCCTATATGTGGATGTTCCCGGGCAAAAAGCTGCTGTTCATGGGCTGCGAATTCGCCCAACCGGCTGAATGGAGCCATGACGGCGAGCTTGACTGGGCCGCCGCCGAACACACCGCCCACAAAGGGGTGCAAAAACTGGTGCAGGACCTCAACGCGCTTTACCGCGCCACCCCTGCCCTCTTTGCTTATGACTGCGAAGCGCGCGGCTTCGGCTGGCTTGGCAATGATCCCGCGCAATCGACCATCGCTTTCGCCCGCTTTGGCGCAGACGGGGACGCGCCCGTTGTGGTCGTGTGCAACTTTACGCCCGTCGAGCGCGTTGGGTTCCAAATCGGCGTCCCGGCGTCGGGGCATTGGGCCGAAGTGCTCAACACCGACGCAAGCGCCTACGGCGGCGGCAATCGAGGCAATCTCGGCGGCGTCACCACGGCAGGCGATCCCCGCGACGGGCAGGATCAGTCGATCACGCTGACCTTGCCGCCGCTCTCTGTGATCGCGCTGCGCCACACGCGGGACTGATATTCTTTGGGAGGAGATATTCATATGAAGACGAAACGCCTTACACAACGCTCCATGGTTTTTGTGCTGGCCGGGGGTCGTGGAAGTCGCCTCAAGGAATTGACCGACCGCCGGGTGAAACCGGCTGTGCCCTTTGGGGGCAAGGCGCGGATCATCGACTTTGCGCTGTCGAACGCGATGAACTCAGGCATTCGCAAGATGGCGATTGCGACGCAATACAAGGCTCACAGTCTGATCCGGCACGTGCAACGGGGCTGGAATTTCCTCGGGGCCGAGCGCAACGAATTCATCGACGTCCTGCCTGCCTCGCAGCGCGGCGGCACCGAAAGCTGGTACAAAGGCACCGCCGATGCGGTCACCCAGAACATCGACATCGTGGACAGCTACGGCGTGGATTACGTGGTGATCCTGGCGGGCGATCACATCTACAAGATGGACTACGAAATCATGCTGCGCCAGCACGTGGAATCCGCCGCTGATGTGACGGTTGGCTGCCTGACCGTGCCGCGGATGGAGGCGACCGCCTTTGGCGTCATGGCCACCAACAAAGAGGGGCAAATCACCAGCTTCCTCGAAAAACCAGCCGACCCGCCCGGCACGCCCGAGGACCCCGAAAAGGCGCTCGCCTCCATGGGGATCTACGTGTTCGACTGGAAATTCCTGCGCGAATGGCTGCTCAAGGATGCGGAAAACCCGGAGTCTTCGAACGATTTCGGCAACGACCTGATCCCCGACATCGTGGCCAACGGCAAGGCGATGGCGCACAGGTTCGATGACAGTTGCGTGCGCGCCGAAGGGGCGCCGGCCTATTGGAAGGACGTCGGCACCGTCGATGCGTTCTGGCAGGCCCATATCGATTTGACCAACTTCACGCCCGAACTGGACCTCTGGGATCGCGACTGGCCGATCTGGACCTACAACGCCAGCGTGCCGCCCGCCAAATTCATCCATGACGAACGGGACCGGCGCGGCATCGCGATTTCGTCCATGGTGTCGGGCGGCTGTATCGTTTCGGGCACCGAGGTGCGCAATTCGGTCCTATTCACCAATGTCCACACCAATTCCTACGCTGTACTCGATCACGCGGTTGTCCTGCCGGATGTGGTCGTGCACCGCTCGGCCCGTTTGCGGCAGGTGGTGATTGACGGCGGCGTCGTCATCCCGGAGGGGCTGGTGGTCGGCGAGGATCCGACCGAGGACGCCAAGTGGTTCCGGGTGACGGATCGCGGCACGACCCTCATCACCCAAGATATGCTCGACGCGCGCGCCGCCGCCACATGATCAAGGTGCTGTCCATCACGTCCGAATGCGCGCCCCTGATCAAGACGGGCGGACTGGCGGACGTGGCGGGGGCACTGCCCCTCGCGGCGGCCGATCAGGGCTGCGAGATGCGCACGCTGCTGCCGGGCTATCGCGCGATCATGGGCAAGCTCGGGCAGACGAAAAAGGTCGCGACGTTCAAGGATCTGTTCGGCGGCAAGGCAACGCTGTTGGCCTGCAAGGTGGCGGGCCTCGACCTGCTGGTGCTGGACGCGCCCCACCTGTTCGACCGTGATGGCGGCATTTACATCGACGCTACCGGTCAGGACTGGCCCGACAACCCCGAACGCTTCGCGGCGCTGTCTTTCGTCGCCGCCGAGATCGCGGGCGGCATGCTCGACTGGTCGCCGGACATCCTGCACGGGCACGACTGGCAGGCGGGTCTGACACCAGAATACCTGCACAATGCGGAGGTGCAGACACCCTTCGTCTTCACCATCCACAACATCGCCTTTCACGGCAATTGCGGCGGCGAGAAACTCGGCGATCTGCGGCTTGACCCCGCCCGCTTCGATGTCGATCACTTCGAATTCTGGGGCCAGATTTCCGCGCTCAAGGCCGGGCTGATGGGCGCGGCCAAGATCAACACCGTCTCGCGCACTTATGCCGAGGAATTGCTGACGCCCGAGTTTGGCATGGGGCTCGACGGGGTGCTGGCGCGACGCAAGGCGGACCTCACCGGCATCGTCAACGGGATCGACACCGCCGCCTGGGACCCCCAGACCGATCCGAACATCAAACCCTTCAAATCCCCCGCTGGCAAAGCCGCCAACAAAAAGGCGCTGCAAAAGACTTTTGGCCTCGCCCCGTCCGACGGCCCGCTCTGCGTCCTGATCTCACGACTGACCGAACAAAAGGGCATCGACCTGCTGATCGACGCCCTGCCCGCGCTGCTTGACCAAGGTGGGCAACTCGCCCTGCTCGGCTCGGGCGATCCACGGCTCGAAGTCGCCCTGCTCGAGGCCGCCGCAACCCACAAAAATATCGCCGTCAAGATCGGCTATGACGAGCCACTCTCGCATCAGATGGTGGCCGGGGGCGACGCGATCCTCGTGCCGTCGCGGTTCGAACCCTGCGGGCTGACCCAGCTTTACGGGCTGCGCTATGGCGCGCTGCCACTGGTCGCGCTGACGGGGGGCCTGGCCGATACGGTCATCAATGCCTCACCCGCCGCACTGTCAGCTGGGGTCGCGACCGGCATCCAGTTCTTCCCCGTCACCGCCCCGGCGCTGTCTAATGGCTTCACGCGGCTGCATGACCTTTATGCCCAGCCCAAACTCTGGAAACAGATGCAGCGCAATGCGATGAAACAGAAGGTCGACTGGGAAACCTCCGCCGCCGCCTATCGCGACATCTACGCAACCCTTGTCGAGGCAGGCAGCGCACAGTGACCAATTTCGGAATTCGGCCCGGCCTTCCGGCGCCTCTCGGGGCCAGCTTCGACGGCGAAGGTGTGAATTTCGCCGTCTATTCCAAACACGCAACCAAAGTGATCCTCTGCCTGTTCGACGAAACCGGCACCGCCACCCAAGAGATCATCCTGCCCGAGCGTGAGGGCCACATCTGGCACGGCTATTTCACCGGCATGCGCCCGGGCCAGCAGTACGGCTACCGGATGGATGGCCCCTATGCGCCTGAAGAAGGGCACCGCTTCAACCCGTTCAAACTGCTGATCGACCCCTATGCCAAGCAGCTCACCGGCCACCCGATCTGGAATGACGCGCTGTTCGGCTATGTGCCGGGACACAAGACCAAGGACCGCAGCTTTTCCAAGACCGACAGCGCACCCTACATGCCGCGCTCGATTGTGGTGGACCCCAGCTTTGACTGGGGCAAAACCCCGCGTCCGCACCACAGCTATGAGGATACGGTGATTTACGAGGCCCATGTCAAAGGGCTGACCGCCGGGCGCAGCGATGTGGCGAACCCGGGCACCTACCTCGCCATGGCCTCGCCTCCCATGCTGGAACACCTCAGCAACCTTGGCATCACCTCCATCGAACTACTGCCCGTCCAGGCCTTTCTCAATGAGAAATTCCTGCTGGACCGAGGGCTTACAAATTATTGGGGCTACATGACCTACGGGTTCTTTGCCCCCGACCCGCGATACATGCGCGGGACCGACATCGCGGAATTTCAGCAGATGGTGGCGCGCTTTCACACTGCCGGGATCGAGGTGATCCTTGACGTTGTCTACAACCACACCGCCGAAGGCTCCGAACTCGGGCCGACGCTGATGTTTCGCGGGCTGGACAATGCCAGCTACTACCGGCTGGCCGACAACAAGCGGTTCTATATCGACGATGCGGGCTGCGGCAACACGCTCGACTTCGAAAACCCGGCGGTGATCCGGCTGGTCATGGACAGCTTGCGCTATTGGGTCGAGGTCATGCACGTGGACGGGTTCCGCTTTGATCTCTGCTCGGCCCTTGGGCGCACCCGCGAGGGGTTTGACCGCAACGGCCCCTTCTTCCGCGCCATCGGGCAGGACCCCGTGCTCAACCGCGTGAAACTCATCGCAGAGCCTTGGGACATCGGCCCCGGCGGCTATCAGCTTGGGGCCTATCCCGCCCCCTTTGCCGAATGGAACGACCAGTACCGCGACGACGTGCGCGCCTTTTGGCGGGGCGATCCCGGCAAGGTCGCGGCGGTGGCCGCACGGCTGTCGGGCTCGGCGCAATTCTTCGACCATGACGGACGGCACGCCACCTCGTCGCTGAACTTCCTGACCGCCCATGACGGCTTCACCCTGCACGACACGGTCAGCTACAACCAGAAACACAACCTCAACAACGGCGAGGAAAACCGCGACGGCCATTCCGACAATCACAGCGACAACATGGGCCATGAGGGGCCGACAAACGACCCTGACATCGTCGCGGCGCGTACACGGCGCAAGCGCAACATGATCGCGACTCTAATGCTGTCTCAAGGCACCCCGATGATGCTGGCGGGAGACGAGGTCAGCAACAGCCAGAACGGCAACAACAATGCCTATTGTCAGGACAATGAGGTGGGCTGGGTCAACTGGCCGGAAAAGGGCGATCCCTTCTTTACCTTCTGCCAGCAGGCCATCGCATTCCGGCGGATGCACCCGCTTTTGCGCCAGCACCGGTTCCTGCATTCCCGCCAGCGGCTGACCGACGGCGAACCCGACCTGTTCTGGCGCCGCCCCGACGGCGAACCGATGGAACAAGGCGACTGGGACAACCCGGACCTCAAGGTGATCGTCGCCGAAATGCGCATGGCCTCGGGCACACCCGAATATGTGCGGCGGGAGGGCGTGTTGCTGATCGTGCTCAACAGCGGTGATGCGGTCACGATCCATCCACCCGAATTGCCGGACGGCGATGCGTGGGTGCGGCGTTTCGATACCAGCCAGGACGACGCCATCGCCGTCACACCAGGAATGAAGGTGGCGGCCAACGCGGTCGTCGTCTTCTCGCACGAACAACAAACCTAAGGGGCCGCCCAAAAGGGCACGAAGAAAAAGGGAGCAACCGACCATGCCAATGCAAACAGTCAGAACCCATCCAATCGACGGCCAAAAGCCCGGCACCAGCGGCTTGCGCAAGAAAACCGCGATCTTTATGCGACCGCATTTTCTGGAAAATTACGTGCAGGCGACGTTCGACGGCATCGGCGGCGTGGCGGGCAAGACTCTCGTGATCGGGGGCGACGGGCGATACTTCAACGACCGCGCCATCCAGGTGATCCTGCGCATGGCCGCCGCGAACGAGGCCGCCCATTGCATCGTTGGCCAAGGCGGTATCCTGTCCACCCCCGCCGCCTCGAACCTAATCCGCACGCGCGGGGCCGATGGGGGGCTGATCCTGTCCGCCAGCCACAATCCCGGCGGGCCGGACGCGGATTTCGGGCTGAAATACAACGGCCCCAATGGCGGTCCCGCCACAGAAAGCGTGACCGACAAAATCTATGAGCGGACCCAGAATATCGAATGTTACCGCATCTGCGCCGCGCAAGACGTCAACATCGCTGACCAAGGGACATATGATCTCAACAGTATGTCAGTCGAGGTGATCGACCCCATTGCCGCCTATGTCACGGCAATGGAAAAGCTGTTCGACTTCGACAAGATCAAGGCCCTGTTCGCGCGTGGCTTCACCATGCGGTTCGACGCCATGCACGCGGTCACAGGCCCCTACGCCCACGCCATTCTCGAGGACATCCTGGGCGCACCCAAAGGCACCGTCATCAACGGCACCCCCTCGCCTGATTTCGGCGGCGGGCATCCCGACCCCAACCCGATCTGGGCCAAGGAATTGATGGACATCATGTATGCCGACAATGCGCCCGACTTCGGTGCGGCCTCGGACGGGGATGGGGACCGCAACATGATTGTCGGGCGGCACGCCTATGTCACGCCCTCCGACAGCCTCGCGCTGCTGGTGGCCAAGGCGCATCTGGCACCGGGCTACAAGGACGGCCTGGCGGGCGTCGCGCGCTCCATGCCGACCTCGCGCGCGGCGGATCGGGTCGCGGCCAGTCTCGGCATCGACTGCTATGAGACGCCAACGGGCTGGAAGTTCTTTGGCAACCTGCTCGATGCGGGCAAGGCAACGTTGTGTGGCGAGGAAAGCGCGGGCACCGGATCGGACCATGTACGCGAAAAGGATGGGCTTTGGGCGGTGCTGCTGTGGCTTAATATCCTCGCCGACACCGGGCAATCCGTGGCCGCCCTGATGGAGGAGCTGTGGCA
This sequence comes from uncultured Tateyamaria sp., assembly GCF_947494755.1. Classification (GTDB taxonomy): domain Bacteria; phylum Pseudomonadota; class Alphaproteobacteria; order Rhodobacterales; family Rhodobacteraceae; genus Tateyamaria. Next base: position 29,753 of record NZ_CANLVZ010000020.1, on the reverse strand, counting down.
AACGCACGGGCGCTACTACTACTCCCGGCTCGACTACGAGGACGTGGACAGCGACAAAGCAAACGCAATGATTAACGCGCTGCGCGACAAACTCGCAGACCTGCCCGGCACTACGATCAAGGGGCTGACCGTCGAAATGGCGGACGAGTTTGCCTATGACGATCCGGTCGATGGCTCCCGCTCCACCAACCAAGGCCTCCGGCTGATCATTGACAACGACGCCCGCGCCATCTTCCGGCTCTCGGGCACCGGCACCGCAGGCTCCACCATCCGGGTCTACCTCGAACAGCTTGAGACCGACCCGACCAAGCTGGACCTGCCCCCCCAGGACGCGCTCAGCGACATCCGCGCCGCCGCCCTCGAGGTCTCGGACCTTGTCGCCATGACCGGGCGGGACGCCCCGGACGTCATCACCTGACGCCATGACCGACACACGGGAAATTTTTGATTTGCGCCTGGCGCGCAGCGCGCCCGACCTCTGGCCGATGCTGGCGCAGCTGTACGGGGATCACCCCGACTACCCGAGCCTGCGCGACACACTGCTGGCGGATATGCGTGCCGCGTGGAAGGCGCGGCCCGCCGACCTCAAAACCCTCGATCTGCAACGCGATCTCGAACCAGACTGGTTCCAGCGGCCCGACATGCTCGGCTACGTGTTCTACATTGACCGCTTCGCAGGCAACCTTGCGGGGGTGCATGACAAACTCGACTATCTCGAAAGCCTTGGGGTGACTTACGTTCACCTGATGCCCTGCCTCAAGCCGCGTCCCGGCGACAGCGACGGGGGCTATTCGGTGATGGATTACCGGCGGATCAATCCGGCCTACGGCACCATGGGCGATCTGCAAACCCTGTCCAAGGCCTTGCGCAAACGGGGCATGTCGCTGTGCATCGACATGGTGCTGAACCACACCGCCAAGGAACATGCCTGGGCCAAAAAGGCGCGCGCAGGGGACGCCGCGCACCGCGACATGTACCTGTTCTTTGACGATGACACCCTGCCCAAAGCCTATGAACAGACCCTGATCGAGATCTTCCCCGACAACGCACCCGGCAGTTTCACGCATTACCCGGACATCGGCAAATGGGTCTGGACCACCTTCAACGAACACCAGTGGGATCTGAACTGGGCCAACCCACGCGTCTTTGTCGAAATCGCGCGGATCATGCTGTTTCTGGCCAACAAGGGCGTCGATGTGCTGCGGCTCGATGCTGTTGCGTTCATGTGGAAACGGATGGGCACGCGCTGCCAGTCCGAACCCGAAGTCCACATGATCCTGCGCGCGCTGCGGGCCGTCACGCGCATCTGTGCGGCCAGCGTCCTGCATCTCGAGGAAGCCATCGTCGGCCCCGCCGAAATGCTCACCTATTTCGGGCGCGGCGAACATGACGGGCGCGAGGGCAATCTGGCCTATCACAACAACCTCATGGTGCAATTCTGGAGCGCGCTGGCGACACGCGACACCGGGCTGATGACCCATGTGCTGCGCACCCACTTCCCCGAAAACCTGACCAACGCGACCTATGCGACCTATATCCGCTGCCACGACGATATCGGGTGGGCGATCACGGACGAAGACGCAGGCGCGCTCGGCTTTTCCGGGGCGGCCCACCGCACCTACCTGTCGGATTTCTACGAAGGCACGTTCGAGGGCAGCTTTGCCCGCGGTGCGCTGTTTCAGGAAAATCCGGCCACCGGGGACAAACGGATTTCGGGCACCTTCGCCTCGCTCGCAGGGCTGGAACTGGCGCAGGCCAACGCAGACCCCGATCAGATCGAAACTGCGGTGCAGCGCATCCTGCTCGGCAACGCCCTGATCGCGTCCTATGGCGGCGTGCCACTGATCTATATGGGCGACGAAATCGCGCTGACGAATGACTACGGCTATCTGCACGTCCCCGAACACAGCCACGATTCGCGCTGGATTCACCGCCCCCGGATGGATTGGGACCGCTTGAAACGCGCCCAATCCGACCCCGACAGCCCCGAAGGTCAGGTGCTGAGGGGCACGCGCCACATCTATGCGAGGCGCAAGGCCACGCCACAGTTGCACGGCGCCCATGCCTGCCGGATCCGCGATACTGGCAACCCCGCCCTCTTTGCATTTCAACGCATCGCGCCCGCCAACACGCTTCTTTGCCTTTTTAATTTCAGCCAAACGTGGCAACACGTGCCCGGACACTGGCTGCGCGACAACGGGGTGAGCGACTTTCACGACGCCCTTTCGGGCGGTGCGGTGGACCTGGAAAACGATATGTTCGCCATGCCGCCTCTGGGGCGGGTCTGGCTGACCTGACAAAGGCAGAGATGCGCGATGAATGTGATGACAGATATGTCCGCCGAGGGCCTGCGCGCGCGCATCGCGCAACACCTGACCTACACGCTTGGCAAGGACGCGGCCCATGCCAGCACCTACGATTGGCGCATGGCCGTCAGCTACGCGGTGCGCGACCTGATCGTCGAGCCGTGGTTTGCCGCCACCCGCAAGACCTATCAGGCGCAGGGCAAACGGGTCTATTACCTCTCGCTCGAATTCCTCATGGGGCGGATGCTTGAGGACGCGATGGTCAATCTGGGCCTGCGCGACACGTTGCACGACGTGCTTGCGGATGAGGATATCGCGCTCGATGACCTGATCGAGGATGAACCCGACGCGGCCCTCGGCAACGGCGGTCTGGGACGGCTTGCCGCCTGTTTTCTCGAAAGCATGTCCACCCTCGCCTGCCCCGCCTACGGCTATGGCATCCGCTATGAACACGGCCTCTTCAGCCAGAAATTCGAGGCCGGACAACAGGTTGAGCGTCCCGAGGACTGGCTGAACCAGCCCCACCCGTGGGAGTTCGAGCGGCCCGAAGCGCGCTATACCATCCCCTTCAAAGGCACCGTCCGGATGGATCAGGGCACTGCCATCTGGACGCCTGCGGAAACCGTCTATGCGCGCGCCTATGACATGCCGGTGGTGGGCTGGGAGGGGAAATGGGCCAACACGCTGCGGCTTTGGGGCGCGCATCCCACCGACCTTTTTGACCTCGAACGGTTCAACGCGGGCGATCACACCGCCGCCGCCGCGCCCGAGGCGCTGGCGCGCACCCTGTCGCGCGTCCTTTACCCCGATGACACCACAAATGGCGGCAAGGAATTGCGGCTGAAACAGGAATACTTCCTCACTTCTGCCGCTCTCCAAGACATCCTGCGCCGGTTCCTTTCGGAATATGACGACCTCACCCAACTGCCCCACAAGGTCGCGATCCAGATGAACGATACGCACCCCGCGCTCGCGGGGGCCGAGTTGGTGCGGCTACTGGTGGACGAGCACGGGCTTGACTGGGACGTCGCTAAACCGCTCGCCGTGGGCTGCCTCAACTACACCAACCATACCCTGCTGCCCGAGGCGCTGGAATCGTGGTCAACATGGCTGATGGGCCGGGTGCTGCCGCGCCACATGCAGATCATCGAACGGATCGACCGCGAACATCAGGCCGCGACCAACTGCGCCGACGATCTGCGCATCGTGCATCACGATCAGGTCCATATGGGCACGCTGGCCTTTGTGATGTCGGGGCATGTGAACGGCGTCTCGGCGCTGCACACCGAATTGATGCAGGAAACGGTGTTCGCCGACCTCGCCCGGCTCTATCCCGGGCGCATCCTCAATCGCACCAACGGGGTCACGCCCCGGCGCTGGCTGCGGCTGTCAAACCCGACGCTATCCACCATCCTCACCGACACAATCGGGGCCGGATGGGAGGGCGATCTGGACCGGCTCAGCGCGCTGTCCGACCACGAAGATGACAGCGCGCTGCGCGACGCCTTGCACGGGGCCAAGCGCGCGAACAAGGTCGCCTTTGCCGCTTGGGTGCAGGACCATATGGGGCTGACGCTGAACCCCGACGCCATGTTCGACGTACAGGTCAAGCGCATCCACGAATACAAACGCCAGTTGATGAACCTCTTTGAAACCATCGCGCGCTGGCAGATGATCCGGGCCAATCCAACAGCCAACTGGACACCGCGCGTCAAGATTTTTGGGGGCAAGGCCGCGCCCGGCTATGTCATCGCCAAGGAAATCGTGCATCTTATCAACGATGTAGCGACCACGATCAATACTGATCCCGTCACGGGCGATCTGCTCAAGGTGGTCTATCCGGCCAATTACAACGTGTCCATGGCGCAGCGGATGATCCCGGCGGCGGACCTCTCCGAACAGATCTCGACCGCCGGCAAGGAGGCGTCGGGCACCGGCAACATGAAATTCACCATGAACGGCGCACTGACCATCGGCACGCTGGACGGGGCCAATGTGGAAATCCGCGAACACGTGGGCGCCGACAACTTTTTCCTGTTCGGCATGACCGCAGACGAGGTGCGCGCACGCGGGCAGAACCGCGACCATGCGCGGCAGGCGATCCTTGCCAGTCAGCCCTTGCAGGACATCCTGCAAATGGTGGTCGAGGGCCGGTTCAACCGCGCCAACCCCGACCGCTACCACGGGCTTGTGGCGCGCACATGGGATGACGACCCGTTCTTTGTGACCTCCGATTTCGCGAGCTACATGAACTGTCAGGCACAGGTCGACGCAGCATTCGCGGACACCGACGGCTGGACCCGCACCGCCCTGCGCAATATCGCAGGGTCGGGCTATTTCTCGTCAGACCGCACCATTCAGGAATATATGGACGGCATCTGGAACGCCAAGAGCCTCAGTTAATCCGCGCTCAAGGTCAGCGTGTCACTGTGAGACAGGTACGCAAACCCATTGCCGGGCAGCGCAAGGGCCGTGCCATCCAGCGTCGCGGCATACACCCCCGTCAGCGTGGCGGCCCCGCCCAAGACCACCGTCTGTGGCGTCTTTGACAGGTTGAACACGCAGGTCACGGCCCCCTCCCCTGCCCCGCGCGTGAACGCAAACAGCGGCTCGGGCAGGTTGTGGAATGTCGTCGCCCCAGTGCGAAGTGCGGGCGTGGCTTTGCGAAACGCAATTGCCTCTTTGTAGAACGCCAGAACGCTGTCCGCGCCCTGCTGATCCACCGCGTTGGCAAGCTGCGGCGCCTTCACCGGCAACCACGGCTTCACCTCAGAAAACCCGCCATGGGGCGCGTCCTTTTCCCACACCATCGGCGTGCGGCAGCCATCGCGGCCCTTGACCGCAGGCCAGAACCGGATCGCAGGCGGGTCGGTCAACTCCTCGAAAACCATTTCAGTCTCTAACTGACCCAATTCCTCACCCTGATAGATACCGATTGTGCCCTCAAACGACATCAACATCGCGCACGTCAGACGCGCCATCGCATCATCCGACACGGCATAGTCCGCCCACCGGCTGACCTGACGGGCCACATCGTGGTTGCTGAACGACCAATAGGGGTGCCCATCTGGCGCGCCCTGCTGAAAGCCCTCGATGCAGTTGCGAAAGTGCTCTGCCGAGAAATCAGGCCCCAGCATCGCAAAGCTGTAGGCCATGTGCAGGCGGTCCGTTCCGGCGGTATATTCGCCCATGATCTCGATGGACCGGCGGCCCATCTCGCCCACTTCGCCCACCATCATGATCTCGTCATATTGGTCGGTCAGCGCACGCAATTTCTCAAGAAACGCCAGGTTTTCGGGTCGCGTCTTGTTATAGATATTGTCCTGCATCCCATAAAGATCGGTCGCCATCACCTGCGGCTTGGACTGCGCAGGCGGGTTCGAACGCAGCTTTTGATCGTGGAAATAGTAGTTCACCGTATCGAGGCGAAAGCCATCCAACCCCCGGTCCAGCCAGAATTTGCAGGTCTCAAGGATCGCGTCGATCACATCCGGGTTGTGAAAATTCAGGTCGGGCTGCGAGGCGAGGAAGTTGTGCAGATAATACTGCCCGCGCTGCGGATCGAACTCCCACGCAGGCCCACCAAAATGGCTGTGCCAGTTGGTCGGCGGGGAGCCATCGGGCTCGGGGTCCGCCCACACGTACCAGTCCGCCTTGTCATTGTCGCGACTGGTACGGGACTGGGCAAACCACTCATGCTTGTCGGAGGTGTGGGACAGCACCTGATCCACGATCACCTTCAGCCCCAGATCATGCGCAGTGGCTATCAACCGGTCGAAATCATCCAGATCGCCAAACAGCGCGTCGATGGCCAGATAGTCCGACACATCATAGCCCATGTCGTCCTGCGGCGACTGAAATACGGGCGAGAGCCAGATGCAGTCTGCCCCCAGCTCAGCAATATGCGGCAAACGGCGAGTGATGCCGGTCAGATCGCCGACCCCATCGCCGTTGTCGTCCTGATATGAGCGGGGATAGACCTGATAGACAACCGCGTCGCGCCACCATTCCTGCATGAAACTCTCCTTGTTGGTGATGCTTCATATCAGGCGTCGCGTGATTGACAAATCCGGTTTCAGGCTTGCGCGACCCGGCGCCTGTCGATCTCAGCTTTGGTAGTAAGGCGCGGTTTGGGGCAGCTCATACCCGTAGCGCTTCATGCCCTTGGGATTGATCTGACTAAGCACCAGCCCAGTGACGCGCTGCCCGGACGTATGAAAGACGCGCAGCGCCTCTTCGACCTGGGTTTCGTTGGTCTTGTCCCATTGCACGGAAAAGATGATGGCATCGACCTGTTCGGCGATGATGCGGGCATCCGGGACCACCAGAACCGGGGGCGTGTCGATGATGATGGCGTCATAGGCGCCGCGCGCTTCGGTCATCAGGGTGCGGAAGCTTTCCGAGGCAAACAGGTCCGCCGCGCTGGTTGTCGTGGCCTCTCCGGCCAATATGTCCGCGCCGAAATGCTCACTCTGAAACACTGCCTCTGCCAGTGACTTTTGCCCGTTCAGCACCGACACGATCCCGTAATCCGGCAGGGCCGTGAAATACGCGTGCAGGGTGCGCCGCCGAATGTCGCCCTCAATCAGCAGCACACGTTTGCCCAGCCCCAACAGGTTTTGCGCAAGGGCAAGCGCATTGGTGGTCTTGCCCTCACCCGGCACGGACGAGGTGAACAGGATCACTTGCGGTGGCGTATCCACATTGGACAACATGATCGACGTGCGCAGATTGCGGATCGCCTCGACCGCCGCCGAGGTCGGCTTGTCCGACAGATAGCGCAGCACATCGCGCCGCCCGGTAACCGGCATGACCGGCACCTGCCCCAACACCGCATAACCGGCAAAGGCCTCAAGATCCTGCGCCGTGCGGAACCCGTTGTGACCCATCTCACGCAACACGACAAAGCCTGTGCCCAGCATCAGCCCCAACACGCCGGACATCGCCAGGATCAGCGGTTTGCGGGGCTCTGAGGCAAACAGCGGCACAACCGCATCCGACAAGATGCGACTGTCGGCCTGTTGAATACCCTGTTGGGCCGAGGTCTCGTTAAAGCGGGTCAGAAAATACTCATAAAGCACCCGCGTCGCCTCGGCCTCGCGGGTCAGTTGCTGCAAGGTGATCAGGTCTTCGCTTTGACGATCCAGCGCCTGTTTCAAATCGCGCTCCGCGGCGCGCAAGCTCTGCACCTGCCGATCAGTGCCGCTCGCGGATGCGGTGCTGATGCGGTCGCGCACATCCTTGATCTGACGCTCAAGGGCCTGCATCCCGCCCACCGACACCAACTCGGTCGATCCGCGAAAGGTCGACACATCAGCCTCCGCACTCTCAAGCCGGGCCTGCAACTCAGACACCCGCGTGCCCAGCCAAAGCGTCGCCTGCCGGGTCGTCTCGAACTTCACCTCGACCTGGTTGAGGATATAAAGCTCTACAATCGTGTCCGCGATCCGCGCCGATTTGCGCGGATTTTCGGTCTCGACCGTGACCTGAAACACCAGGCTCAACGGGACATTTCGCACCGTAACCGCGTGCAACAGGGTCGAAATTACCGCATCGCGGGTCTGTTGCGTCTGTTCCTGCGGGGTCAGCTCAAATGTGGGGCCACCCAGACCCAGGCCCGATTTGACCAGCCCCTTGGTGCGCGCCCACAGCGTGACAGGGCGCAAGGCGCGATTGAACTCAGGGTCTTGGGTCAGGTCCAGCCGGTCCACGACCTCGCCCATGAGGCCGCGTGCGCGCAGCACTTCGACCTCGGAATTGACCTCGGATGTGTCGCCGGACAAGCCGCCCACCACGCTTTGCAGATCGATGATCTGTTCCTGATTGGTCTCGAGGATCACCACCGCCGTGGAGCGAAAGATCGGCGTGGCCAGCACATAGGCGTAGTAACCGCCAAGCAGGATCGCGATTGCGGTCGCCGCACAGATCACCCATTTGCCGCGCCAAATGGTCGACGCCAGACCGCCAAGATCGATGACATCGCCATCGCTCTGCGATCGGGCGGGCGATATGCTACCGGCCGAGATATGTCTGCTGTATTGCATGGTTTTTGCTGCTGATGCCCTGCGATTGGGTTGGTGCCGCACAGGCTCGACCCAAGCGTGCGAGGGAACCCTAGCATCGTCATGGTTACCGATATGTTAACGCCAAACGAGCCCCGAAACCGTTTCAGATTCGGGCCGCATCGATATGAGCATGGTCCACTTAGCAAAGAAGGGGGCGACTGTGCCCGTGAGGACGGTTCAGCACTTAGCCTAATTTATCGTCTTAAAACAACAGCTTGCTTCATTTAGTTTATGTGGCCCGCGTAATCAAAAGAATTACTTGCCTTAGTCCTTGTATTTAACGCTATATTGCCCTCAATACCAAGAGTAAGCGGCACTAGACCGCAGCAGAGGCTGGCGATGCATATACACTACCATAAACGATGGGTCATCCCCGTTGGGATCCTCGGCGCATCTGCTGTCGCAGCCGCCACAGGCAGGAGGCATGATCCATAAACAGGCAAGGCTAAACGAAACAGGGCCAGACGGCGGCAACCGTCCAACCCTGTGAAATGAAACCAAAGAGGCCCATTCTGTTCGCAGATTCAGAATAGCCTCGTCGTGCAGAACCCGCAAGCTTTTGCTGTGCGGGAACGAGGAAAATATGTCGGAAACAATTGAATTTGACCGGCGCAAGGGCTTTGTCGCCCTGCCGGTTGAAGTGCTGGAACTGGAGCTGACCCCCGGCGCCTTCCGGCTGCTGGTCGAACTGTGCCGCATGGCAAATATGGATGGGTTTTGCTGGCCTTCACTGGGGCAACTGGGCGAACGGTTAGGCCGGTCCAAGGCGGCGATTTCGGGCTACGTGACCGCCTTGCGAGAGGCGGAACTGATCTCGACCGAGACACAGACCACCGCCAATGGATACAATTATCGCCTGCGCTATTGTGTGGTGTTCTGGAAGGCCTGGCGCGCGTCGCTGTCGGGCAAAGTGGCCGCATCATCAGTCGAAAAAGTCGATCACAAAGGTGAATGCAGTGTTCACAAGAGTGAACGCCTTAGGGACTCAAAAAAACAGATACATATAAATCATGAACCCTGCGGGCTGTCTGTTCATGCGAAATTGATCTCTGAGTGGGCTGGCTGCACCAAAGGAACCCCCTACCCCGCTTTGAGGTACGCGCCATCTGAGATACTCGTTGCATCGACGGAGCGATGCGTTCGAGACACGGCCAGCACTGCGGAGGTTATGTCCGCGGATATACGCCCCGCTTTAGAGGGCACTTTCACGGCGCTCAACCTAATCAAGGATGCAGGTGCGATAACGACGGCCGTGGATCATATCTTCGAAAAAGGGTTGTCGCTGACAGAACTCGATGCGTTTTGCACGGCTCTCAGGGAGGGTTGGCAACCCCATTGGCGCAAGGTTCCGAGCCCAAAACAGCTTGATCAAACTCTGAAATCCGCAGCCATAACCCCTCAACGCGCACAGATCAAACTGCTTGAAGGCTACCTGCGGCGGTGGGCGCTGGCGCAAAAGACCTTGCGCCCTGCCCCGCCTTGCGAGAAGTTGCCGGTGCGGATTGGGCCCCCTGCCCTGTCCGTCACACCCACATATATCCGTGGATATAATTAACATGGCGTACGGGCAGTTCGAGCAATTTATACGGAACATGACCCGCGTCATGGGAGCCGTGAACACAAAGCTGCAGCGGGACCTTACCTTGCGCACCCGGGTTGCACGCCGGTTTTCGATGACCGAAGTGGCACAATTGCTGGCCGTCGATACGACTTATCTGACCCGCCTGACCAATGACGAACCACAATTCCCGGAAGGTGAGCGGATCGGGCGCGAGCGAACATTCTCGCCCTCCGAGATCATGTTGATCCGAGCCTTGATAGGGTCAAATCCGGGCGCCAAACGCGATCATGTGCATTGGCGCAAACCCGGCGAGCCTGTAAAGGTTGTGACCTTTGGGGCGCAGAAGGGTGGCACGGGCAAGTCACTGAGTGCGGCGCATTTTGCACAGTATATCAACTTGTTCTATGGGCTGCGTGTGGGTGTCATCGATGCCGATCCGCAGGCAACCGTCTCGCTTTATTTCGCCGATGAGGGGCTGCCCCTGTTCGACCCTGAGACGGCGACATTGGCGGATTTCATGGGGGTGGATAACCCCGGCGCGGATGCGGTCACACCGCGCACGGCGGAGGACCTGGACGCGATCTGGCATACCACGCCATGGCCGGGCATCCGGCTGATACCGGGTGGTGCGAATATCCAGAATGGGGATATCAGCCTGTTCTTCCTGTCGCAATCCAGTCGCGTGCCGGTGTATCGCGTGCTCAAGGACGCGATTGCGACGTGGGATGCGGGCAACGGGCCACGCACGCGCCCTGAGGATTTGCGCGATGGCAGCGGTGCCTTTGATGTGGCCCGCTACGAGCAGGCGTTGAATGAAACGGTGGACGTGATCGTGATCGATCAGCAGCCTTCGTTGACGCTGATGCAGCTCAATGGGCTGATCGCAGCGGACAATGTGGTGATCCCCCAGACCATGAAGGGTTTTGATCTGGCGACGCTGGCGACCTACGTGTCCAACATCGGTGAATACCTTGAGTTTATCATGGGGTTTGAGGCGGATCTGGAGATTGGGGCCGGGGCCCATATGGTGCTGCCGACCATCGTACAGGAGCAGAACAATCAGGACGTGGATCAGATTGTGGACCTGTATCGCAAGGCACCGCGGGAGGTGATGCAGGTGTGGTATTCACGCTCTGACGCGATTGCGAATGCGGCCGAAGAGTACAAGAGTATCTATGAATACCTGCCCCCAAAGACGCGCCGTGTGTCTGCGCGGGCTTTTATGGACAATGCCAATGCGGTGAATGACGCCTTGGTGCAACGGATTTGGCCCACCCTGCCGCCTCGTGATTTTGCGCAGGCCTTTATGGAGGAGCGTTGGGACTGATGGCAAAGAAACGGAAACTGAGCGGTGCGTTGCCCGACGAGGATGTGAGCGCTGTGGCGGACGCGCCTCGAAAGGGCGCGATGGGGGGCATGTGGGCCGGATCGGCGATGAATATGCTGCAACAGCGCATTGAATCGACCCGTGGATCGCTGGTTGAGGCCGTGCTGGCCGGGACCATGGCCCTTGATCTTGATCCCGATCAGATCGTTGATGATCTGGGCAGCGACCGTATGACCAACTGGGTGGCGGACGAAGACTTTGACAAGCTGGTCGCCAATATCGAGCGCCGCGGACAAACGCAGCCCATTCGCGTTCGCCCCGCTGAAGTCGGATGGACGCCCAACGAAGATACACCGCTTGAGACCGATGCCCGCTTTGTCATTCAATCGGGGCGACGCCGTCTTGAAGCCTGCCGAAAGCTGGGCCGTACCGTGCGCGCGGTCGTGTCGACCGAGGCGGGGGATCAGGCGCTGGCCGACCTTGAAGAGCGGTTTCACGAGAACACGATGCGCCGTGATCTCAACGGGTTTGAGGAGCTGATCTCGATTGGTTTGCTGGCCGAAAGCATGACCGAGATGACGCAGACCGAGATCGCTGAGCGTATTGGCGTGAGCCAGGCGGATGTGTCGTTGGGGCAGGGCTGTCTGGCATTCCGGGACGAGATTTTGCGACAGGTGGATATCGAGGACACCCCCAAGCGCGCCTATCGCACGATCCTGCCCAAGATCAAAAAGGGCGAGCGGCTGAAGGTGCCGGATTATGACAAACCGATCCGCCAACGCTATGATGTGCGGGGCATTCCGATGGCTACAGTGCCGGTCACGGGCGGGTTTGATATTGCTATCAGCAAGGCCCGCGTGGATGCGGATGATCTGGATGACATGCTGGTCGAGATGGCCAAGCTGATCATGAAGTATCAGCGCAAGAAACCTTAAATCCGCGGATATAATTGCGGTGCCTGCCCCACCGCACGCTGGCTTAGGGCTTGATTAACCGGTTTTTAGCATCTTCCGCCTGTCTTTTTCCAAGGAGGCTGCGATGCCCATTTCCGATACATTCCGCGCGTTTCAACCCGGCCTCAACAGCCCTGTCGAGGGTGGGTTCGAAGTGACACCTGCGGACGGTGTTGACCTGCAATCTGTCACCCGTGCCGTCATGGTTGCGGGTGCTGGCGATCTGGCTGTGACGTTGAAAAGCGGTGACACGATCACGTTGCCGGGCCTGACCCCGGGCATGATCTATCCCATTCGGGTGGCGCAGGTGGCGGCGACCGGCACAACGGCGACGGGCATCAAGGGGCTGCTTTGATGCTGGGTGTCGCGGTCGGTTTGCACGCCCAGTACAGCGCGCGGCGGGAGGTTGCCTTTCCTGCGGGGTTTGACTGGGATCAAGGTCGATTTGGTTTTGGGATTGCCGAGGTGGGTGGCCGATTCGAGACGGATCTGGACCCGCGTGCGCTTGTTGATCCGGCGATCTGGACGGCACCAGCCTTTCATGTCGATACGGGCGGGAGTGATGCCAACACCGGCTTGGGCGCGCAGGACGGTGACTTTTCCGATGCCAAGCGCACGATTTATGCTGCTTTTGTTGCTGGCAATGCCACTGGTGCGCCGTATCGTGTGTTGGTGAAGGCGGGTCAGTACAAGGAAAGCGAGTTCACCCGCAACGGCAATGACGAGCCGGATCAACCGGTTGCGCTGATCGCGTGGGGTGGTCGTGTGCAGTATCGCACCGGCCCGTTTGACGTGAACTGGAATGATGCGGGTGGCACATATTCTGCGTCGGCCAGTGCGGTCAAGCGCGTGTTTCGCACCGATGTGCTGACGCCTGAGGGCTTGTATTCCGAGCTTGACCAGGTGCCGGATGTTGCTGCCTGTGCTGCGGCACCGGGGCGTTGGGCGCTTGATGGGTCCACGGTCCATGTGAATGTCGACGGTGCGCCGGGCCCGGCTGATATCGCGCTGATGCGTGGCTTTCATGGCGCGCGCTTCATGCAGCATGTCGATGATTTCTATATTGAGGGATTCGACCTTGAGGGTGGGATCACCGGCACTTTGCATTTCGACAAGCTGTCGACGCGTAATATCGTCGGCGTCGATTGCACCTTTCGGTATTCGGCACCTTACAATCTGGGGGCCCCCTTGGATGCGGTACGGGTGCGCCGGGTTGATGGGTTGTGCGCCTTTTTCCGTTGTGATGCGAGCTTTGCTGCCAAGGATGGCTGGTCGTTTCATGACGATGGCGCTGAGGGCATGCATGTGCTGTTGCAGGACTGCTCGGGGTGGCGCAATGGCGCGTTGGGTGCGACGTCGGTCAATGCGTTTACCGTTCATGATGCGGTACGTGCGATTGGGCTGAACGGTCGGTTTGGGTTGTCGCGCAATGGCTCCGAACTGCATTCAATTCAGGATGCGCAGTGGTGGCTGGCCGGCACGCAGGTTGTGGCGCGGGATGTGGATGGGTCTTCGGTGGCGTATCAGTGTTCGAACGCGTCGCAGATGTGGCTTGAGCGGTGTGTGGCGGATGCGGCCGGTGGCACCGATAATTTCGCGATTGAGGCGAATGGTGGAACCGTCTCTATCCGGGTTTTTGAGCCTGTATCAGGGTCTATTGAGGTCTATTCGGGCGGATCTGTGACCCCGTTCTGAGGGGGTGGTCTTGTGGATGGTCAGACAGCGTTCCTGGGTCTCCGGGGCGCTGTTTGTGCTGTTGTGTCAGTTTTATTGACCTTTTTGCGTCCGGCGTACAGCACCGCTGCGTAGAAGACTGTCCCAAGCAGGACCTGTGTGGCGAGGTTGAGCACAGGTATCAGCAGCAGTCCACCTGCCATGAGGCCCCCTGCGATGAGGGGCGCGGCGATGGGGGAGAGATTGCGGCACGTCAGCTGTAGCGGTCGCAGGCAGTTGGGCAGAAACCAAAGGCTGGTGATCAGGGCCGCCACGCTGAGGCTGGCCGCGCTGAGCGTTGGATTGAGCAGAAGTGTCGGTGTGACCAGCGTGACGGCGAGGGTCGATCCGACGGTTGCGTACTTAAGCACAAGTCGCGTGTGTCCGGTTGCAGTCAGGGCTTGTAGCATTGGCATCCAGAGCGCAGCGAGGAGGCCGGTGAGTGCGAGGGCGCGCAGGATGGGGCTGACTGCGCTGGCGTGTTCGGTGCCCACCACCAGCGCGAGGATGTTGGGGGCGGCTGCCACCGTGCCCCCCCAGATCCATGCTGCCAGCGTTGCATTCAGACGTAAGTGTTGGCGCAGCGTGCAGCGCAGATCGGTTGCCCTACGCAGTTGGGGCAGGGCGATGAAGCGCAGGGGGGAGAGGGTGAGCGCCTCGATCAGGTTGAGCATACGTGTGGCGATTTGGAAAGCCCCTGCCGCCGTCATTCCCAGGCTCAGGCCGATCGCGAGTTGCGCGAGTGGGAATTGTGCGTTTGTCAGCAGGTCGCGGATGGTGATTTGGATGACGAGTGGCCTTAGTAGGCTCTGATATCGCGAGTTGGGTAAGGATTTGGGTCGGTATCCTGCCAACCAGATCGAAAGGCCGCAAGACAGCCCCGCGTTGAGCAGCGCGAAGCTGGCCAGCGCCCATGCACCGGCGCCGCAGATCAGCAACCAGAGCGTGATGGTGGCAGCAATTGTTTGCACTGCTATCGTGCGCAGCGCCAGCGCGCGCAGGGCAAGGCGGCGGCGCAGGAGCCCTTCGGAGACAGCGGCGAAGCCGTTGAGCGCTGGTATGGCTGCCAGAGCGGTCAAGAGGTGTGTTTGCAAGGCGAACCCGACGCTGGCCAACAGTACTGACAGCAGCAACCCCGACATGACGGCCATCGCAAAGAGCGCGTCGCGGCGACGTTGGGATTTGCCTTGGATGATGACTGCTTCGCCGATGCCTGCCTTGTGCAGTCCTTGGGTCAGTCGCACGGGTGCGATGGCGGTGGCGAAAAGCCCGATCTCGGCCAGAGTCAGGAACCGGGTGGCGACGAGAAACACCGCAGCGGCGATGCCGACCCGCGCCCATTGCAATGCGAAGGACCAAAGACGCGTTGTCATGCGGGCAGGGCCTTGGGACGGGGCGTCAGGGTGCGCATCATGGGCCGTTCGATCCACACATGCGTCAGCAGCCCGACAGCGAGCGCGAGTGCGCACACGCTGATCACATAGATCGCGGCCCCGAAGAGCGATGCGGGCAGCAGCGGCAACAGAAGGAGCGTTGCGGCCCGCAAGGCAAAGCGGTGCGACAGATACAGCGCATAGGACGCATCCCCCCATATCTGGCCGGGCAGGTGGCGTTGCGGGCACAACAGCGTGCCACTGGCGACAATCAGTGCGGCAGGCACGCCTGCGGCGATGAACCGGGGCAGGGGGGTCGGATCAAGCGCGATCAGCAAGCCTGCCCCAATGGCCATGAGCGTCACCGCTCCGCCCCAGTGCGGCCACTGCCAGCCGCGTTGCCAGAGCCGCGCAAGGCCGATGCCCATGAGGAACTCAAGAATGATCGGATCGCTCCAGAAAACCAGGGGCGCGCTGGTCCACGGGATGAAAGCGCCCAGGGTCGTGATGCTGCACATCAGCGCCGTCAGTGCCAGAAACGGGCGGGGCAGGCTAAGGCAGAGGGCGGCGAGCGCGTAGAAGAAGATTTCGTAATTCAGCGTCCAGCCGAGGGACAGCACAGGTGCAATCCGCCCGTCACTGCGTTCGTAGGGGATAAAGCTGTAGGAGCTGAGGATCTGGGCGGGGTCCAATGAGGTGTCCTTCGCCCCGCCGGGCAGTACGATCAGCACCGCCACCATCAGCGTCGTGAACAGGAAGTAGAGCGGCACCACCCGCACCAGTCTGCGCCACAGGAAGGTGCCGGGCTGGCCCATCAACCGACCGGCGGACAGCGTGATCACGAACCCCGAAATCACGAAGAAGATGTCGACTCCACGCGTCCATGGCACCGCGTCGCCGGGCAGGGGCAGGCCAAAGTAGTGTTCGGCCTCGGCCATCACATGTCCGATCAGGACCATGAGGGCGGCGAACGCGCGCAGGACCTGCAGCCCCGGTAGGCGGACCGGGATCATGCGCGGACCTGTGACGAGGGCGCCCGCCTGCGCCGCCGACTGCGAAAGGTGATGCGGGGGGCGGGGCGCGCTACTTCTGCGCTTGGTCGTTTTCTGGACAGGAAGATGATTCCGCCCATCAGCGCCATGGAAAAATAGAAGTTCTGATGGGTGAAATAGAGCGAATGGCTGGAAAAGAGCAGCGCCGCTCCGATCTGTGCATAGACCACGGCCCAGCCAAGTGATGTATGTGCCTGCATGAAAATCTGGCGAAAGACAAAGGCGCAGATCGCGATGAAAATCGCCCCACCTATGGGGCCATAATCCACATAACCTGCTGTGAAAAATGGGAACTCGCCGCCCCCCAGAACCCCGTCCAGCGTTCGCATCTTGCTGGCAAGCAGGGTTTGGAAATAGCCATCGCTGAAGGTCATGAACATCAGCCCCTCAAGCGTAACGCCGCCATATGTGTGCGGGATCGGGATCGACAGGGGTGCAAAGCCGTTGAACATGTCGTTCACCAGATAGAAGGCCAGCTTTTGCGTGGCGATATCGAGCGCGGGGCGTTGGATGATCGGATTCGTGATCGCCTCGCGCGCGGTCCAAAGCGCCAGAAACAGCAGGATGCCAAACCCCACCCAATGCAGCGCAATCACCCGTTGTTTGACGATGCAGGCAACGATGTAGCTGCTGAGCACCAGTTGCAGCAAAAGCAGTCGCTGGCTCATCACGATGGGCAGGACGAACAGGGCGGCGGTGTTCACGGCCAGCACGCTCCACATCATCAGACGGGCCTGGCGCGGCAGGGCGTTTGTGGCCAGAAGCGCTGCGGCAAGGCAGGCGGTGGCGGGCAGTGCCGCATAGAACAGCCGCATGCCGGTGAAGAGTTTGTTCTGGAGCAGGATGTCGCGAGTGGTGAGGCTGTCGGCATAGGCCGCCATTGCCAGCTCGACCAGCCCGCCCGCATTGGCCGCCGCCCCAAAAATCCACAGCGCAGTCACACTTAGCAGGACCAGATTGGCCAGCCCAGTCAGGATCGCCATGCGTCTGAGGTCAAAGGCAGTGGGCTGCGCCCGCAATGGGTGCCGGATCATTCGTGCGCAGAGGTCCCCGACCAGATAGATGACCAGCCCGAGCAACGTCCATGACAGTCCGGCCCAACCAAAGGCAGACAGGTGCAGCCCTTCGCGGATGATGAATGCCTGCACCAGATCGAGCTGGTCCAGTTGCGCCAGCGTCCACCCCGCGCCAATGCCCGTGAGCCCCCAGCATAAGAACACCAGCGCAAGAGGGGAAAGCGCGTGCCGCATCGCTCAGGCGGCCTGCGCGAGAAACTGGCTTTGATAGATGGCGATGTCGGGCGCGCAAAGGGCCTCGATCTGTGGGCGCAACTCGGGTGGCACCGTCACGGGGACGGGGGCAGCATTGCGGTGCCAGCGGATCAGCGGTGTGTGCGTCAGTCGTCGCAGATCACGGGCAAAGGCGTCCGGTGCCCCAAGGTCGCCCACGATGTCAAAGCGCCCCAGATTGCGGATTGCCTGTTGGATCAGCGGCCCGGTGTCCTCGCCCGGTCGTTGCCACTGTCCAGCAAAATAGAACAGGTATTGCGAGGCGATCCGCTGCGCCTCGGGGCTGACCAGAAATCCGCGCAGGGTGGTGGCGCGGGCGGGGTCGGGGTGTTTGCGTTGCAAGTAGTGGTAATGCGAGACGAACCGCAGGGCCGGCTCGCGCAGCAAGGTCACAAAGCGATACCGAGCGGCGGGGCCGTCGTGGAAATCGGGATCATATTGGACATGCCCCGCGATCATCCGTTTGCCACTGGCCACAAGCGCGTGTAGCGCGCGCTGCCGCGCCGCATAGTCGCTGAGGATCCGCGCCTCGCCCATCAGGGTCGTATCTCCCTGATCCAGGCTGATCGTGGATTGCGACGCGAAATAGCGCAACCGCAGGGCCGCCCCAAAGCTGGACCCGCCGCATTTGGGCACGTGAATGTAGATGATGCGACCCATGCGCGCTCCCACCTGATTAACCATCTGTCAACACATGAGAAAAACCGTCTTTTTCTGCACGTATTAGGAATTTGGTAAGGATCGCACGCGATGGTTAATGCGGGCTTAACAGTGATGGGGGTGATGATGCGGCCAAGGAGATTTGATGCACATCGCGCATGTTCTTACCCGCCTTTTGCGTGCGGGATCCGAAGAAAACACACTTGCCACCTGTCGCTGGCAGGTCGCGGCAGGTCATCGTGTCAGCCTGATCCACGGCAATGTGTGTGACCCGTTTTGGCATGATCATTTGCCCCGTGGTGTGACCCGCATTGCGGTCCCCGAGATGGTGCATCCCATCCGTCCCGTGCAGGATGCCCGCGCGGTGGCCCGCCTGCGCGCGCTTTACCGTGATCTGCGCCCTGACGTGATCCATACCCACCAAAGCAAAGCCGGTGTTCTGGGCCGGTTGGCGGCGGATGCGGTGCCGGATGCGGTTGTCGCGCATGGCATCCACATCATTCCCTTTGAGGGTGTCGGTGATCCCAAGCGCGCGCTGTATATAGCCGCAGAGCGGATGGTGGCCCGCCGCACCGATGTGTTCATCGCCGTGTCTGAGGCTGTCGGCCGCGCCTATGTCGAGGCGGGAATTGCCGGGCAGGTGCATTGTGTCCACTCGGGCATGGATCTGGCGCGGTTTCGCGACGCGCCGCTGCCTGAGGATTGGCCTGCTGTGTTGGGGGTGCCCCCCGGTGCTGCCCGTCCGCCTGTGGCACTGATGATGGCCGCGTTTGAGCCACGCAAGCGCCATGTCCCGTTTTTGCGCGCCTTTGCCAAGGTGGCGAGCCGCTTGCCAGATCTGAAACTGTTGCTGGCCGGGCGCGGCCCGGAAGAGGCGCGGGTGCGCGCAGAGGTGGCCGCGTTGGGCTTGGGGGATCGTGTGGTGTTTTGCGGTCACCGCCCTGATCCCGAGGCGCTGTTTGCGCTGGCGGATGTGTCCATTCTGACCTCTGAACGAGAGGGGCTGCCGCGTGTCGTGGTACAGTCCATCGCGGCGGGCTGT
The DNA here is from genome assembly GCF_947494755.1 of uncultured Tateyamaria sp. GTDB lineage: Bacteria > Pseudomonadota > Alphaproteobacteria > Rhodobacterales > Rhodobacteraceae > Tateyamaria. The sequence continues at coordinate 10,412 of NZ_CANLVZ010000020.1, read as the reverse complement.
CCGCCCGTCGTGCAGCACCTGCCGGGCCTTGATGAGGTCGTTGTGGATGGGCGCAATGGCGTGATTGCGGCACCGGACGATATGGATGGTGCCGTGCGCACCCTGTGCGAGGTCCTTGCATCCCCAGAGCGGCTGGCAGCGTTGCGGCAGGGTGCGCGCGCCACGGATCTGAGCGCGTGGGCTTTGGACAACTTGGGGGCTCGGACCACCGTCCTGTATCAGGCCCCCGTGGCCCTGTCGGAGGTCGCATGACTGTTTACATCAATGGCCGTTTTCTGACCCAACCGGTGTCCGGTGTGCAGCGCTATGCGCGCGAAATGATGGGGGCCTTGGACGCCACCCTTGAGGCGTCGCCATCCATGCAGGCGCGGCTTGGCCCGGTCGAGGTGTTGGTGCCGCGCGCCATTCCCGCGCAGGGGTGGTCCACGCTTGGGGTCCGCGTGGTGCGTGGCGGCAAGGGGCACATGTGGGAGCAGGGGGCCTTGTACCAGGCCAGCAGGGACGGTGTGCTGGTCAGCCTGGGCAATAGCGGGCCGCTTCGCCACCGTGCCCATGTCCTGTGCCTGCATGATGCCAACCTGTTTGAAATCCCGCGGGCCTTTGGTCGCCGCTATCGCGTGGCGCATCGGTTGCTGCGCCCGGCCCTTGCACAGCGCGCCGCTGCTTTGCTGACGGTGAGCCAGCATTCTGCAGGTGTTTTGTCCCACCATCTGGGCGTGCCTGCTGATCGCTTTACCATCGTGTCCAACAGTGCCGAGCATGTCTTGCGCTGGCCCCATGCCCCCGACGTGCTGGCCACCTATGAGCTGACACGGGGGCGCTACCTGCTGAGTGTGGGCAATCAAAGTCCCAACAAGAACCTTGGCGCGCTGATTGCCGCCCATGAACTTGCTGGCCCGGAAGTGCCTCCGCTGGTCTTGGTCGGGGGTGATGTGCCGGGTGTGACCCATGCGGAGGCGGGGCAGGGCGCGCGCGCCCTTGGTCGGGTGCCGGACAGTCATTTGCGCGTGCTTTATGAAGGGGCGGCGGGTTTTGTATTTCCGTCCCTGCACGAAGGGTTCGGGATTCCCCCGCTTGAGGCGATGCAGTTGGGTGTGCCGGTTTTATGTGCCCAGAGTGGTGCGATGCCCGAAGTGCTGGGCAATGCGCCGCTATGGTTTGATCCGCTGGACGTTGTTGACATGGCCCGCGCCCTGCGCTGCTTTGCCCGGATGGCTCCGGCCGAGCGGACCGCGATGCAGGTGATTGGCAAGGCGATGGCCGCGCAGTATCGATGGGACCAGAGTGCACAACGACTGGCCGGGATTGTCGTACGGGTCAGATTGCAGGCGGCGCTGGCGGCCTAGAACCCGGTGAACAGCATGTCGAGGGCGGCTGTGATTTCGTCCTGCGCCGCGCTGAGGCTGCTGTGCCTGTCACCAAGAATGGAGGTGGGCACCGTTGCGATGAACTGGGTCGCCATCAGCAGTTGCGTTTCATCAAGGTCGAAGATCGGATTGAGCCTGCGGGCGGGCGTCGGGGCCTGATCAAGCGGTATGAGCGGCACCACCACACGGGTGGTCAACACGTCGAGCAGATCAGACTGAACGTCCAGCAACAGCCCGCTGTCGCTGGCAAACACGTCAAAGCGTGCCACTAGAAATTCCGGTATTTGGCGAGCGGTAATCCGTTGCGTGCGGCCCAATCGTTCGAGCTGCTGAGGGCGGCTGCGTTTTCCTGTTTCCAAAGTGCGGTCCGGGCCTGTGCGACGGCTTGGGCAACCCCGTCCTCGGCGGCGCGGGACAGATTGATGTCGAGGCTGCGCGCCTCTTGCAGAAGGGACGCATCAAGCGAGAGATTGGTGGGTTTGCGAACGGTGGATGGCATATGCGTTCCTCTCTTAGCAGAGCATAGCATAGGGCGCAGGTTTATGCGCGTCAAATATGCGCATAGATTGTGTATGTTGCTGAGCTGCTAACGCCCTGTGGGGCGCACCACCACCAAAGCGGTGCGTGCGATCAGCCCCAAATCCTGCAACAAACTGATCCGCTGTTCGTAGGTCTGGTCGAGTTGCAGCCGTTGCGTATAGCACCCATTCGCGCGCGCCGTGACCTGCCACAGTCCGGTGATCCCCGGTTTCAGGGACAGGTAGACATGGCTGTGCGGCCCGTAGCGTTCAAGTTCAGGGATGGTGACGGGGCGGGGGCCGACAAAGCTCATGTCGCCGCGCAGGACGTTCCAGATTTGGGGGAGTTCATCCAGACTGGTGCGCCGCAGGAGGTGACCCAAACGGGTGATGCGCGGATCGTTTTCCAGCTTTTGGGTGCGGTGCCATTCGGCGCGCGCGACCGGGTCGGTGTTCAGGTGATGTTCGAGTCGCGCCTCGGCGTCGGGCAGCATGGTCCGGATTTTCCAGCAGGCAAAGGTCTGGCCATGACGGCCCACACGCGTATGCGCGAACAACCCCGCGCTGCCATCGCGACGGACCAGCAGGACTAGGACCGCGACAATGGGCAGGAGGGCAGGCAGCAGGATCACGGCGAGGCTCAGATCGAGGGCGCGTTTGCCGATCCGCCGATAGAGGCGCCGCGCGCCAAGGATACGGGTAGAGGCATGTGGATCAGACAGCAGATCAAGATGCGCCATAAGCAGGCTCCGTCATGTGATCCCACCCACACTCCGGTTACGAAACTTTAAGCATTTTCACGCTTAACAGATGGTAAACGCGACATAGAGATTTTGAATTAATTTGAGGGGGCGGAGGCGGCCTGCCTCAGGTGATCTCGGTGAACGTGGTCCTACCCGGCGCAACCAGAGCGGTGGTGAGCCGCCCGGTGGCATAGGCCCCGGTGTCGATGGCGATACGGCCCTGCGTTGCGCTTGGGGCGTCGACGATGGTGTGGCCGTGCACGACCCAGATGCCGTCGACGCGGGGCGTTTTCATGAAGTTCGGGTGGCCCCAGTGCAGGGTGTCGATCTGCTGATCCGCCAATTTGCGCACCGGGTCCGCCCCGGCATGGACCACCGCGACATTGCCCGACTGCCAATAGGCGGGCAGCCCGTTGATCCACGCGATCAGGTCTGGCCCCATCGCCTCGTAAAGCTGGTCGCGCGCGCGCATCAGCGCCTCTGCCCCGCTGATTTGGCTGACACTTGCGATCCCGAAGCTTGCCAATGTCTGCAAGCCCCCGTTGTGCAGCCAGCGCGGCCCTTCACCGGTGGGGTTCTTGAGGAAGGCCAGCAGCATCACTTCGTGGTTGCCCGACAGGCAGGTGATGTCGGGGCGGGCGCGCAGCATCCGCAGCACTTCGGCGCTGCTATCGCCGCGGTCCACGTAATCCCCCACGCAGACAATCGGATGGGGCGGTGTCGTGTCCAGAAACCGGGCCAGCAGGTCTGCGCGCCCGTGGATATCGCCCACGGCGATAAAGGGGCTGTCGGGGGCCACGTCCGGCATGTCTGGTTGGCCCACAAATCTCTGAAACAGGCGTTTGATCATATGCGGTTCTCAGAAAGGATGGGCTGCGGCGGGGTGCGGCACCTGTTGCGTGTCTTAGGCCGTGTCACTTTGGAATGGAAGTGTGGCGCGGGTGTGACGGCGCTGTCGATGTTGTGGCGATCCTGATTGACGCAGTGGTGCCGTCAATTTGTGCAGGTCGCCCAATCCAGCCCGAAGCGGTCAAGGTATTTGCGCAGCCGGTCCGCATCGTTGCGGCTGGTCTTGGCCGCGCGCGACGCCGCAAACAGCCGTCGCCCCGCCGCGCTGAGGCTGGCGCTTGTCTGACAGATCCGAATGACGGCGGCCAATTGCACGCGGTCAAATTCGTCAATCTGGGCGGCCTCCGCGCCAAGGTATTTCGCGATAAGCTGCATATCGGGGTCCCGATCGGCTGCGGCCCACGTCCCTTTGATCGTTGCGATTTCGGTTTCGACCATGGGCAGCGTGATCCGCCCGCGCGGGGCGAGCGTGCACATCCGCTGTACCGATGCGCCGAGATCGCGAAAGTTGCCGGGCCACAAGGTGCCGGGATCGGTCGCAAACCTTTCATATGCGGCCTGTGCATCGGCGTTGAATGTCACCCGGCTGCCAAGCAGTTTTTCGACGCGCGCCCGTTCGAATGCGATGTTGGGCGCGATGTCCTCGGGTCTGTCGCGCAAGGCGGGCAGATTGAATGTCCACAGATTGAGGCGCGCAAAGAGATCGGCGCGGAACCGGCCCTCGGCGACCAAGGCGGCCAGATCACGGCCAGCGCCGGCGATCAGGTGAAACCGGCTTGTGACCTCGAAATCCGATCCAAGGGGGAAGTATTTGCCCGTTTCAATCGCGTGCAGGATCATGGCCTGCTCATCCAGACCCAATTCGTCGATTTCATCGAGGAACAAGACGCCACCGTCCGCTTCGCGCAACAGGCCGTGTCGGTCCGCACCAGCCCCCGCAACCGCCTGCCTGCGATGCCCGAACAGGGTCGAAAGCGCGCGTTCCCCCCGCAGGGTCGAACAGTTCACATGCACAAGGCGCCCCTTGATGCGGCGGCGTTGCAGCTTGAGTTCATAGAGCCGGGTCGCGAGATCGGATTTGCCGGTCCCTGTTGGTCCGCTCAGCAGCAAGGGCGCATCGGAGTTCGAGGTGACCACCTCCATCCGGTCAATCATCGCGTTGAAGGTGGCATTGCGCGTGTCGATGCCGCCCTTGAGCAGGGTGTTATATTCCTGCGTGACCAGATCGAAGCGCTGTTGCAGAGCGTTGAATTTCGACAGGTCCAGATCGACGACCTGAAGGGACCCGGCATGAGGTTCGTCCCCGCGCGGGGGGCTGGCCTGCAGCAGTTTGGCGGGGATGTGCCGCGCCTCGGTCAGCAGGAACCAGCAGATCTGGGCGACATGCGTGCCGGTGGTGAGATGCACGTGGTATTCTTCACGCTCATCATCAAAGCCGTAATCGCGCGCAAAGTCATAAAGCGCGCCGTACATCTCTTCGAAATCCCAGGGGTCTGCGATTTCGATGCGGTGCAGCAGGACTTCGGTGTCGGGGCTGATGGCTTCGACATCGGCTTTGATCTTGGCGGCCAGCCCGTTCCACCGACGCGAATGGATCAGTTCGAGCCGCGCGATGGGAAAATCGGCATGTTCCGTAATCTTAACAGAGGGGCGCCACCGCCGCTTCTTGCCCGCGTCGAGATTCGTGCCAAGGAAGCCTATGACGACGTTCTTTTTCATTCGTCTATCTAAGTGGATAAAAGTGTATATTGCAAGATCGTAAAGTTGAGTATGCAAAGGTGACTATTCGATTTAAGGCATTAAAATCAATGATTTACCTGATTATCAGTTTTTCTGTGAGATCTCCGCCATATCGGCCAAAACGTCTTCACGAACCAAGTGAAGGATGAAGACAATGGCAAACAAATCCGTGTTTGCACCGATCAAGGGCCGGTTGCTTCCTGTTTCGGACACGACCCATGCAGCGGCTTACCGTTACGCCGATATGGATGGAGATGACGAAGTGAAGTCCGTTCGGTTGGCTGATGGCCTATTATCACAAGAAACGGACGGGGAATGTGTCCGTCCAAAAGACGTAAAGAAGATGACGATGGAACATATGGAAATCACTGGCGAAACGCTCAAGAACTGGGGCCATGTCCCCGGCAAGGACTTTGGCCGGTTGCTTGAAATCGCCCAAGCCGCTGCGACCGCAGGCTACGGAGAGGATCAGATCAAGGCGAAACTGGAGGCGATGAAACCACCGCCACCCCCACCAACGCTTGCGTTGCAACGGGCGGGCGATGTGCCGTTTCACTTCAACATTGAAGCCTCGGACGATGCTGACGAGATTACCAACCTTGCCGATGTGCGCAAGACGATGACGGCTGTGATCCGAACCCCAACGGTCGTGGCGGCGGCGGTGATGCCGGATGCCTGCCCTGCGGGCCCAATGGGCACGATCCCGGTGGGTGGTGTTGTTGCGGCCAGAAACGCGATCCACCCCGGCATGCATTCGGCTGATATCTGTTGCTCTGTCATGATGAGCGACTTGGGGGAAATTGCGCCCAAGACGGTGCTGGATGCCGCCGAGAAGGTCACACATTTCGGCCCCGGCGGTCGGCAGAACGGCAAGCGCTTTACCATGTCGCAAAGCCTGATGGATGCGTTTCGGGCCAACCGGTTTCTGAACAACCCCAAAATTCTGCGCATGGCCGTGGAGCATTTGGGCACCCAAGGTGACGGCAACCACTTTTTGTTCGTGGGCACGTCCCGGGCCAGCGGGCGCACTGCCATCGTGACCCACCACGGCTCGCGCGGGCCGGGCGCGGTCTTGTACAAGCTGGGGATGGAAGTGGCTGAAAAGTATCGCAAGACGCTTTCGCCGGACACGCTCAAGCAGAATGCCTGGATCCCGGCGGATACGGAGGACGGGCAAGAGTATTGGGCCGCGCTTCAACTGATCCGCAAGTGGACCAAAGCCAACCACAACGCCATTCATCAGGCGACGGTTGAAGCGTCAGGTGCCGCGCCGGGCGAGCGGTTCTGGAACGAGCACAACTTCGTCTTCAAGCGGGATGATCTGTTCTATCACGGGAAAGGGGCCACACCGGCCTGGGGCGATTATGCAAGTGATGCCACCGGCCTTACCTTGATCCCGCTGAACATGTCCGAACCGGTCTTGGTTGTGCGCGGCCGGGACGCCGATCATGCCTTGGGGTTCGCGCCGCACGGCGCAGGGCGGAATTTTTCGCGCTCCGAACACAAGCGCCGGATGGGTGAGATGACCGCCGAGCAGGCGCTTGAAGCGGAAACCAAAGGGCTCGACATCCGCTTTCCCGCGGGAGGTGTTGACGCCTCGGAACTGCCCTCGTCCTACAAGAACGCGGCGTCGGTTGTGCGGCAGATAGACAGCTTTGGGTTGGCCGATGTGGTCGACTACATTGATCCTTACGGCTGCATGATGGCCGGAGATGTGCCGCCGTTCTGGCGGAACAGGAAAAAGAAAGGGAGACGCGCGTAAGGCGCGTTTCCCAAATACTGGGTTTTGGTGTGAGATGACAGATAGTTTTGTGTTTTTGGACACATAGTTCTGATTTGTCTCTCGAAACGTCGCTTTCGTGGTTCCAATTCTTGCCAGCCAGTCCCAACGCGATCATCCAGGCGTTTGGCCAGGGATAACTTGGTGTGCCAGAACCACCTTTGCTACGTAATCGCGGCGAAAGGGCGCTGTCATGTGTGTGTCGCCGTTTCCGCTTCGGACTCAAGTTGAAAACAAAAGCTGACACACCATGTCGCACCAGGGCGGTGGATGTGTCACACATTTACAGCACAACCCTGAATTGCGGATACATATATTTACAGTTGTTAATGTTCTCGGTATTCGCGAATTGCTTATTCGGGAGGTGAGTGTGCGCGTTATCAGGGGTGTTTTGGCTGCAGGTATTTATCTGTGTTTTCAGGGTGTTGCTGCGGCGGATGTTGCAAAGGGTATCGATACACTCGAAGCGGGTGATGTCGCTGGCGCCGTGACTGAGTTTCAGGCGGCATATGCGGCAGGCGATGCGGATGGCGCATTCTATATTGGGCGTCTTTTCGAAATGGGCCTGGGCACCGAAAAGGACTTGGGGCGCGCAACCGAGCTTTATGCGGCGGCTGTGTCCAAAGACAGCGCATTGGCGCAAAATCGTCTTGGACTGATGTACCTGAATGGCGAAACTGTATTGCAGGATTACGAACGCGCAGCCGAACTTGTTTGTGCGGCAGCGGATCAGGGCGATCCGAATGGTCAGTTCAATTGTGGTCTGATGTATGCCCAAGGCCGAGGTGTGACCGAGGAAAAACCCCGCGCGGTGAGCTATTGGAAAGAAGCCGCCAAGGCCAGGCATGTCGCCGCGATCAACTATCTTGGGCTGGCCTATCAGGCGGGCGACGGTCTTGAGCAAGACCCCGTTGCGGCGTTCGAACAGTTCTCGACCACGGCGGCGGCAGGCAACCCGATGGGGTTGCTCGAAGTGGCCAAGGCCTATGCTGGCGGTGTCGGTGTGGCGCGTGATTTGGTGCGCGCCCATGGGTACGCAAATCTGGCCGCGTCACGTGGCATGCAAGAGGCCCGCGTTTTGCGCGACGCTCTCACGCAGCAAATGGACGAAGCTGACCTGTCTCAAGCGCAAGGGTTTGCGCGCGATTGGGCAGCAGTTGAGATCGCGCAGCCAGAGTAATGACACGTTCAAAGGGTTTGGTGTGGTGCCTGTCCCTGGCACTGGTCTGCGGGAGTGCGGGCAGCGGTTGGGCGCAGGCAACTCCGGTCAGCGCCTCTGTTGACGAGCAGCAGTTTTCCGATTGGCGGGTGGTCTGTTCGACCGGCGACGCCCCGAAAACCTGTCAGCTTTTGCAGGCCGCCCAAGCGGCACCGGGGGCTGCGGATGTGTTTCTGCTGACGATAACACCGGACGCAGCGGCTGATGACTTTGCGGTCATCACCGTGCCTCTCGGCGTCTATCTTGTGCCCGGAATAGAAATTCAGGTCGATGAACGCAGACCCTTCAAGGTGCTGTTCGAGATTTGCGACCAACGGGCCTGCTATGCCGGGTTCCGGCTGGCCGGTCCGGTCTTTGCCGCCTTTCGCCAGGGACTTGATGCGAAAGTCCGCGTTTGGACAGGGCGGGAAAAAGCGGTTGAGTTTCCGGTCTCGTTGCGCGGGTTCAGTGCGGCCATGGCCCATTACGAGGCACAAACCGCGCCATGAGACCGCTCGCCCTGATCCTTGCTGTGACGTGCAGTGCCGTGGGTGCGCAGGCGCAAAATGTGCCAGCGGACGCCGTGCAGGAAATTCAACGTCAGCAAGCCGAACAAAGCGAGAGGCTCGATCAGCGCGCGGCCGAGCAGCGGCCCACGGATGTATCACCGCAACAGGCGCCACCCGGACCTGATCCGTTTGCGCCCGCTGCCGGTGGCCCCTGCTTTCAAATCGAAACGGTCGAGTTGAGCGGGTTTGAACCGTTTGAGACGCCACCGCCCGGATATCAGGCCCTTGTGGGGACCTGTGCGACCGCCGCGGATATCGGGGCTGCGCTCAATCGGATCAATCAGCATTATCAGGATTTGGGATACATCACGACCCGCGCCTATGTGCCCGAGCAGGACGTGGCGGATGGGTCGTTGGCCATCACGATCGTCCCTGGCCGTGTTGAACGCTATGTCTATGGCGACGGCAGCCCTGCCGATGCACGTCTGAGCACGGCCTTTCCCAGCCCCGGCGGGAGCCTGCTGAACCTGCGCGATCTTGAGCAGGGCCTTGAGGCCATCAACGCACCTAAATCCGCCAGAGGGCGTTTTCAACTTATCCCCGGGGCTGCCGCTGGCGGCTCGCTTGTCCAGGTGGCGGTTGAGGATACGCGTCCCTGGCACCTGTCATTCTCGCTCAACACTCTTGGCTTTGACAGCACGGGTCAGGAAAAGGCGACGCTTGATTTTGGGTATGACAATGCGTTGGGCATCAACGACCAGTTGCGCTTCAGCCTTGTCACGACCCCGTTTGAGCAGCGCGATGATCGCTTCTCTGACGCGGTGGCGCTCAATTGGACAGCGCCGTTTGGCTATTGGCGCTTTGGTCTCGATCTCAGCTACAGCCAGTATCTGTTCACGCTGGAGGGCATCAATCAGAGCTTCGAGGTCGAGGGGCGCGGCAACAGTGTGCAGCTGTCAGCCGAGCGGGTGCTGGCGCGTGGTCAGGTGTCCAAGCTGGCGGCTTATGCAGACCTCAAACTGTCCAGCTCACGCAGTTTCATTGACGGGTTCGAGATTGAAAGCCAGCGCCGCCGGTTGAGCGTGCTGAGCCTTGGATTGCGAGGCGACCGCAATCTGCCTGCCGGATACTTCGGGTGGGCCGTGGGCGGCAGGTTCGGGCTGGATGCGTTTGGGGCAGGTGTACTGGATGCCAGCATTGTTGATCCGACTTTCCGTCTGGTTCAGGCCCGCCTGGACTATCAGCGCGCGGTGGGGCCAGGCGGTCTGGTCTACAAGGGTGTTTTCTCGGCGCAGCATTCCGGCGATGTCCTGCCGGGAACGGAGCAGGTGAGCATCGGCAGCTGGTCCAATGTGCGCGGGTTTCACGATGACAGCATCTATGGGGATACCGGGCTCTATCTGCGCAACACGCTGGAATGGGACGCGTTCGAGAACCCGACCATTGCGGTGCGCATGAATGCCGGGTTCGATTTCGGCTATGTTGAGCCCTCCGAGCTGCGCAGCTGGTCTCAGGATTTTCTGATTGGCGCGAGCGTTGGGGCTGACATCACGATCCGCAACCGTGCAACCCTCACCGTGCAGGTCGCACAGGCGTTGAGCCGACCCGAAGACAATCCGCCAGGTGCCTTGCCCGCCTTCGAGGCAAGCGAGACCATCGGCTATATCGGTTTGAAAGTGAGCTTCTGACGGATGCGTACCCGCAATTC
>NZ_CANLVZ010000019.1 GCF_947494755.1 uncultured Tateyamaria sp. | reverse complement strand
GCGCAGGCAGCGGCTGAGGCCGAAGCGGCGGAGCAGGCGGAATTGGCGGCGCAAGCGGCGGCTGAGGCCGAAGCGGCGGAGCAGGCCGAGTTGGCGGCGCAGGCAGCGGCTGAGGCCGAAGCGGCGGAGCAGGCGGAATTGGCGGCGCAAGCGGCGGCTGAGGCCGAAGCGGCTGAAATCGAGGCCGAATTGGCCGCAGAAGCCGAGGCTGATGCCACAGAGGAGTCGGTGACCACGATCGAGGAGGACACGACTGCCAAGACGGTCACGGCCCCTGTAGAAGACGACGCGACCGCCTCTGGCCTGACCAAGGCAGAGCAAAAGGCACTGCGTAAGGCTGAGCGCCAGGCCGCTCGCAAGGCGGAGCGCCAAGCTGAGCGCCGCGCTGCACGTCAGGCTGAACGGCTGGCCGAGGCCGACACCGAAGTCGCGGCCGCTGCCGCGAGCAGCGCATCCATCGCAGAGGTGGAGACCGAAGAGGTCACGGCAGCGACGACCCGGTCGAGTGATGAGGAGTTCACCTCCGAACCCAAGGTCGCGGCGCGGGCCGAGGATGATGACCAGGATGACGGGCTGAGCAAATTTGAAAAGGCTCTGCTCGTGGGCCTTGGGGCTGTGGCGGTGGGCCAACTGCTCAACAACGGGGACGAGGTCGTCTCAAACTCCGGTGATCGTGTCGTGGTGCGCGGCGATGACGGGTTGCGCGTTCTGAAAAGCGACAACGAGTTGCTGCGTCGCCCCGGTGCCGATGTGCGCACCGAAACGTTCAGTGACGGTTCGACCCGCACGACCGTGACGCAACCTGACGGCAACCGTGTTGTGACGATCGCTGCGGCGGATGGACGGGTGATCCAGCGGATCGTAGTGCGCCCGGACGGCACCGAAGTGGTCCTGATCGACGACACAACGCAGGCAGCGCCGGTGGATTTTGCCTTTCTCGACACGGCTGCACCGACGCAGAGGGATGTGAATATCACTGACGAGGTGGCATTGCGCGCTGCGCTGCAGGGGCAGTTGCTGGCCGATCCGGGGCGATCTTTCTCGCTGGCGCAGGTGCGCAACCTACGTTCGGTGCGTGAGTTGGCCCCGACGATTGAGCTGAATGCGGTAACCTTTGCCAGCGGATCGGCGGCGATTCAGCCAAACCAGGCTGAAGATCTCGTGTCTCTCGGAAGTGCCATCGTGGATGTGATCCGAACGCAACCCGAAGCGGTGTTCCTGATCGAAGGGCACACGGACGCGGTGGGCCAAGATGCTTACAACCTTGCGCTATCAGACCGGCGTGCGGAAACCGTGGCCTTGGCGCTGACTGAATATTTCAACGTGCCGCCGGAAAACCTGATCACGCAAGGCTATGGCGAGTCCGCGCTGAAGGTGCCGACGCTGACAGCCGAGCGGGCCAACCGGCGCGCGGTGGTGCGCAACATCACGCCTTTGCTGCGCTGACGCAAAATCACCAGCCACAAACGAAAAAGAGCGCCGCAACGGGCGCTCTTTTTTGTTATATGAGAACGGCTTAGCCCTTGGCGGGCAGGGGGCCGATCAACATGACCATCTGGCGGCCTTCCATCTTGGGAAAGTTCTCGATCCGGCCATGATCTTTGGTGTCTTCGGCCACTCGCTCAAGCAGCTCGCGTCCGAGGTTCTGGTGGGCCATCTCGCGACCGCGGAACCGCAATGTCACCTTCACCTTGTCGCCGTTTTCAAGGAACTTGAACACGTTACGCATCTTGACGTCATAGTCATTGGTGTCGGTGTTGGGGCGGAACTTGACCTCTTTGATCTCGATGATCTTCTGCTTTTTACGGGCCTCGGCCTCGCGCTTCTGGGTCTCGTACTTGAATTTGCCAAAATCCATGATCTTGCAGACCGGGGGGCTGGCATTTGGTGAAATTTCTACCAGATCGAGGCCTGCCTCGTCGGCGAGGTCCATGGCGCGATCTGGGCTGACAACTCCGACGTTTTCTCCGTCTGCGCCAATCAGGCGGATTTCTGTGGCGCGGATCTTGTCGTTGACGCGTGGGCCGGTGTCTCGTTGGGGCGGCGCGTTGTGGGGTCTGCGAGCGATGGTGGTCGTCCTTTGATCATTGCAGGAAACTGAGGCCAAAAGGTAGCCGTTGGGCGGGGCCGCTTCAACCCTAAGAATCGGCCAAGTTGCGCCGAAATGGGCGATTTTCCCCTTGAACCTTTCCCTTGCGCCACGCATTTGACACCTCAACGTCAGAACGCCGCGCGCCGCGCGGTCGAGGCGACTGAAGAGAAGGACTGGGTTATGAAAAATCTGATTTGGATTATAGTGGCGGTCGTGATCGCGGGTGGGGCGTATCTGCTTTATTCCGGTCAAACGCCAAGCGAAGCGGTGAGCGAAGCCGCTGACGCTGTGAATGCTGACGAAGCTGTTGAAAACGTAGGCGAGGCCGTTGAGTCGGCTGTGGATGCGACGCAAGACGTGGCGGGCGATGTGGCTGATGCGGCCAGCGATACTGCTGACACAGCAGCTGATGCGGTTTCTGACGCAGCTGAAGCTGTGACCGAAACGGTAGGTGAGGCGGTCGACGCGGCCTCAGACACCGCACAATCCCTGCTCGAGACCGGCGAAGATGCGGTCGACGCAACCGTCGACGCGGCGGGTGATGCAGTGGATGCGATCACGGGTACTGCCGAGGATGCGGGCGACGCTGCCGCAGACACGGCGGCTGGCGCGGTGGACGCGACCGAAGAGACCGCCGACGCCACAGCGGATGCCGCTGGCGACGCGGTTGATGCAACCGCCGATGCGGCAGCGGATGCAGGCGACGCCGTGGCTGACACCGCAGCTGACGCAGTTGAGGCGACCGAGGATGCAGCCGAGGCCACAGCGGATGCGGCAGGTGACGCGGTCGAAGCCACAGACGATGCGGCTACAGATGCAGGCGACGCCGTAGCTGACACCGCTACCGACGCGGCAGAATCAACCGAAGACGCGGTTGAAGCTACCGACGATGCGGCAACCGACGCCACGGCTGATGTCGCCGACACCGCGACGGATGCAACGGCCGATGCGCCCGTCACGGCGGACACGCCCGAGGCGCTGACCGTGGACGGGTTCGACTTTGACCGGGTTGCCGAGATGATCGACAACTCTGAGCAGTTGAACGCCATCCAGAAGACCACGCTCAAGGCCGGAATCGAGCAAGCGCGTGACAACCCAGAAGTGCTGCGCGGTCTGCTGGATCAGTTGCGTGAGGCGATGGGTCTCTGATCTCTAGATCGGAAGTACCGAAAGCAACAACCGCGTCCCGGCCACCACCGGGGCGCGTTTTTTTTACATCCATAGAAAAAGGCGCGCCCCGATCCCGAGGCGCGCCTTTTTGCATGCTATTGTCGGCTTTGGCGATTAGCCCACAAAGGCTTTCTCGACCACGAAGTGCTTGGGGTCGGAATTCGCCCCTTCCTCCAACCCAAACCCTTCGAGGATGCGCTTGAGGTCGGTGTTCAGCCCCAGTGAGCCGCAGATCATCGCGCGATCCGTCTCTACGTTGATGCCGCCGATGCCGAGGTCTTTGAACACGCTGCCATCTTCGAGCAGGTCCGTGATGCGGCCCATCTTGGGGCTCTGCTCGCGCGTGGTGGTGGGGTAATAGCGGATCTTCGCGAGGTTTTCGACCCCGATCAATTCCTGCATCATCTCGTCGGCCTGCAAATCGGCGATCAGCGTGCGCCCGTATTCCAGCTCCGCCACGTCGCGACAGGTGTGCGTCACGACAACCTCGTCGAAATTCTGGTACGTCTCGGGTTCGCGCAGCAGCGAGGCAAAGGGCGCAAAGCCCGTGCCGGTCGCAAAGAACCACAGCCGCTTGCCGGGCAGCAGCGCGTCATGCACCAGCGTGCCCACGGGTTTGGGGCGCAGGATGATCTGATCGCCGGGCTGGATGTGTTGCAGCCGCGATGTCAGCGGGCCGTCCTGCACCTTGATCGAGTAGAACTCCAATTCGTCATCCCATGCGGGCGAGGCGATGGAATAGGCGCGCAGCAGCGGCTTTTGCTTGCCCGTCTCGGGGTGCGGCTCGCCCATCAGCCCGATCATCACGAACTCGCCCGACCGGAAACGCAAGCTGGCAGGTCGCGTCACGCGGAAGGAAAACAGGCGGTCCGTCCAATGCTGGACGGAGGTCACGGTTTGCGCATCGGGCAGGGTTGGAGTGGCCTTGACGGCGGTGGATTGGTTCACGGGGCTTTGCTCGGTCATTTATGTGTCAACGCAGGATTACACCTGCGCCTCTCTGTTTAGGAAGGGTTATTTGAAGCGGCGATAAGGCGAAACGCCGCGCGCCGCCTTGATCTGGATCTATCGGGAGCGGTTCAGTGGTTCGATGTGCCGCGCAGCCGGGCCTGGTAGTCATGCGCCTGCCAGTCGGCGCGGGCCTGCCACTGATCTTCAGGCTGGCGGGCGGCGAGGGCCTGGCTGATCTCGACCTCGTCAAAGCCCGAGCGGCGCGCCATTGCGTATTGATCGGCAATCACGTGGCCTTGCGCGCGCAATCGTCCCTGATAGCCGCGCAGTCGCAGCATCCGCGCAATGGTAAAGCCGCGCCCGTCGGCAAAGCTGGGGAAATCCACGCGGATGATGTCCGCACTCAGCGGGATGGTGTCGGGATCGGCATCGGATGGCACATCCAAAGCGACCGCATCATTGGCCGCCTCGCCAAGCGGCGTATAGCCGCGATCCCAGGTGTCGGGGCCAAACCCCTGATCTGTCACGAGAATTGTCATGTCTGCTCTCCTGTTCGCACCATTCTGCCGTTTGCAAAATGGATGCCACATTCATCTTTGCTTGAATCGCGCCAGCGGCCCGCGCGGGCGTCTTCGCCCTCTGCCACGGGTGAGGTGCAGGGCGCGCAGCCGATACTGGGATAGCCTTGGGCCACGAGCGGATGCCGGGGCAGGCGGTTTTCGTCCATGTACTCGGCCACGTCCTGTGGTGCCCACCGGCCCAGCGGGTTCACCTTGATCCGTTGGCTCCCCGGTTCGACTTCGAAGAACTCGAGGTTGGCGCGGTGGCCCGACTGATAGCGTTTGCGGCCAGTGATCCAACCGTGATGTCCAGCCAGCGCGCTTTGCAGGGGGCGCGTTCTGCGCAACGCACAGCAGGCGTCGGGGTCGCGCTGGTGCAGCGTTCCGTCAGGGTCATGGGCCGGGATGTCCTGCGCGCGGATCAGGCGGACATTACGCAGCCGCAACCGTTCGGCCACATCAAGCTGGTAGGTCAGCGTTTCGGCAAACAGCATTTCGGTATCGATGAAGATCACCGGCACATCCGGTTTCACCATCGCCGCGAGATGCAGCAGCACGACCGATTCCGCCCCGAAGCTGGAGACAAGCGCGATGTCGGGAACCGCCTCAAAGGCGGCGCGCAACACATCCGTCGCCCCATGATGGGTCAGTTGCGCGTTGAGCGCGCTGACCATCACGTCGCGATCCGGGTTGGTCGGCCCTCCGGGGGCGGTTTTCTTGGCGAAATGAAGCATGGGATCTACTCTGCCGCGACCTTCGTTTCGGGATAGAGCGCGGCCTTGAACGGACCCATGCCGGTCCGCTTGTAGGTGTCGAGGAAGGGTTCCCCTTCGCTGCGCAGATCGAGATAGGTGTCCACGATCCGCTCGACGGCTGGCACGATCTCGTCTGCCGAGAAACCGGGGCCGACCCGGTCGCCCACGGCCGCCGTTTCGGTGTGATCGCCGCCAAGCGTGATCTGGTAGTTTTCCACGCCTGCGCGGTCGAGGCCAAGGATCCCGATATGGCCCACATGGTGGTGCCCGCAAGCGTTGATGCAGCCTGAAATCTTGATCTTGAGTTGCCCGATATCATGCTCGCGCTTGAGGTCGTCAAAGCGGGTCGCGATCTCTTGTGCGATGGGGATGGAGCGGGCGGTGGCCAGCGCGCAGTAATCCATGCCGGGGCAGGCGATGATGTCGCTGATCAGCCCGATATTGGCGGTCGCGAGGCCCGCGTCCTTGAGGGCCGCGTGCAGCGCGGGCAGGTCCGAGACATGCACATGGGGCAGGATCACGTTCTGTTCGTGGCTGATGCGGAGTTCATCATGGCCGTATGTTTCCGCCAGATCGGCCATCAGGCGCATCTGGTCACCCGTGGCGTCGCCCGGCGTTTCCCCGTGCTTTTTCAATGAGATGGAAACGATCTTGTACCCGTTCGCCTTGTGCGCGGTCAGGTTCGTGTCGGCCCAGGACCGGAACACGGGATCGGTGTGATAGGCGGCCTTAAACGTCGCTTCGGACGCCGTTTTGAAGGTCGGGGGTGCGAAATGCCCTTCGATCTCGCGCAGCATCTGCTGGTCCACGCCCGAGAATGTCGCGCGGGTCTGCACGAAGCGTTTCTCTACCAAGCGACGGATTTCGTCGATGCCGTGTTCGTGCACGGTGATCTTGATGCGCGCCTTGTATTTGTTGTCACGCCGCCCGATCTGGTTCCAGACAGACACGATGGCCTCAAGGTAAGGCAGCAGATCAGCTTCGGGCAGGAAGTCATTGATAACCTTGCCAATCATCGGTGTTCGTCCAAGACCGCCACCGACGATCACCTCGAACCCGCGTGCGCCGTCGCGTGCGACCATGCGCAGCCCGATATCATGGGCTTTGGTCACGGCGCGGTCGTTGGGGGAGCCTGTGATCGCGATCTTGAATTTGCGCGGCATGAACTGGAATTCCGGGTGATCAGTGGACCACTGGCGCAGCAATTCGGCCACGGGGCGCGGATCGGCGATCTCATCCGCCGCAGCGCCCGCAAAATGGTCTGCCGTCACGTTGCGGATCGTGTTGCCGGAGGTCTGGATGGCGTGCATCCCCACCTCGGCGAGCGCATCCAGCATGTCGGGCACGTCCTTGAGTGCAGGCCAGTTGTACTGGATGTTCTGGCGGGTGGTGAAGTGGCCATAGCCCTTGTCCCACCGGTCCCCGATCTCGGCCAGCTTGCGCATTTTCGCGGAATTCAGCGTGCCATAGGGGATCGCGACGCGCAGCATGTAGGCGTGCAGTTGCAGGTAAAGCCCGTTCATCAGGCGCAGCGGCTTGAACTCATCCTCGGTCAGTGCGCCGGAAATGCGGCGTTCGACCTGGGCGCGGAACTGGGCGTTGCGTTCGGCCAGAAAGGCGCTGTCGAACTCGGAATAGCTGTACATCAGACAAGCTCCACTTGTTTGCCATGGGCGTAGTTGGAGGGGCCGGTGGCACGGAAGGTTTCGCGGAAATGGGTCGGGATGGGCACGCCGTCCGACAGCGCCACATCGGCGAGGTAGGTACCGACAACCGTGTCGACCTGCTGGCTGGCCTCGATCAGGCGCAGGTCGGCGTCGGCCTCGTCCTGCAAGACTTCGGCTTCGTTCAGATTCCGGGTCCAGCCGGTCGCGGTCTGATAGATCACGTCGCCTGCGAGCAGGTGATTGGCGGTCACGACTTTGGGTGTGAAGATTTTGGGCATCAGCGGGCCTCCTGCGCGGTCAGCGGCGTGGATTGAACAGTTGGGACGTGGGGAAGGGCGGCCTGCGCGGCACGTGGCGCGAGGCCGATAAAGGTGAGGGCGGGGCCGTTCATCTGCGCCTCAGAAATCGTCGGCTCCATCTCGGCCACGGTGGTGGACAGCACCCGCTGATCGGCGCGGGATGCGTTCTCGATGACGGTCACGGGCGTGTCGGGCGCGATGCCATGCATCAGCAGGCGGCCCTGTATGAAGCGGGCGGATTTCTTGCCCATATAGACGGCGGCGACTTCACCGGGATTGGCGAGCGCCTTCCAGTCGTGATCGGCAAAACCCGTCATGTCGTGGCCCGTCAGGAAGCGCACGGATGTGTTGCGCCCGCGTTTGGTCAGCGATTGCCCGATGGAGGCGACGGCAGCGGAGGCCGAAGTGATGCCAGGCACGATATGCCACTCAAGACCTGCGTCGGTCACAGCGTCGATTTCCTCGTCCAACCGGCCAAAGACGGTGGCATCGCCGGATTTCAGCCGCACCACCTGCGCGCCTTTTGCCCCGTGTTCCACGATCAGATCGTTGATCGTCTCTTGCGGGGTGGAGGGGCCAAACGCCTCTTTGCCCACATCGATCATGGTCGCCTCGCGCCGCGCAAGTTCGAGGATTTCAGAGGAAATCAGGCGGTCATAGATCACCACGTCAGCCTCATCGAGCGCTTTGCGCGCCTTCAGCGTCAGCAATTCCGGGTCGCCCGGGCCTGCGCCGACAAAAGCGACGTGACCCTTGCGGGTGTCTTTCAGCAGGTGATCGGCGAGCAGGTCGTCAAGCGCGGGTTGGACGGCCTCGACCCCGTTTGCAATGGCCTTGGGGCCGGCGTTGAAATAGTAGTCGCGCCAGAAATCGCGGCGTGCGCGGCCAAAGGGCAGAGCGTCGGCGGCCTTGCGGAAGGCCTTGCCGATGGCCGCGAGCGTGCCGAGGCCGGTGGGCAGGCGTTCCTCGAGGTCGGCCTTGATCGCGCGGGCCAGCACGGGCGCGGCCCCCTCGGTTCCGATGGCGATGGTGACCGGGTCACGGTCCACGATGGCGGGCGTGATAAACTGGCTGTCGGCGAGATTGTCCACGATATTGACCAGCGCGCCGTCCGCATGGGCGATGGCGGCAGTGCGCTTGTCCTCGGTTGCGTCCTCGTCGGCAGCATAGAAGAGGGCGGCGCACATCGCATCACCCGGCTCCATCGCGCGGGCGATCAAGGTCAGCTTGCCCGCCTCGGCCCAGCCCTCGATTTCAGGTGCGGCTTTGAGCGCAAACACCGTAATGTTGGCCGTCGTCTTCATCAGCAGGCGCAGCTTGGCCATGGCCGCATCCCCGCCGCCCGACAGGACGATCCGGCGCCCGGAGGTGTTCAGGAAGATGGGAAAATGGTTCATGGCGTGGCCCTCGGGTGGCTGATTTCTTGCGCACAATATAGGATATTGTTCTGGTCTGTTGCCAGTATCGCGGCTAGATAAGGACATATGTTCTGCATTCATGCAGTTGCAGAACGCCTGTCACGGTTTTCAAAGGGGATCGGAATGTCTGTTCGCATTGATGAGGTGGATCGCAAAATTCTGGCCGAGTTGCAGCGCGACGCGAGCCAGTCGCTGGACGATATCGCCAAGGCTGTTGGGTCCTCAAAGACGCCGGTGTGGAACCGAATCCGCAAGCTGAAAGAGGCAGGCGTGATTGGCCAGCAGACTGTGTTTCTGGATGCAGAGGCGCTTGGGTTCGAGGCGTGTTTCTTTGTGTTGATCCGCACGTCAGAGCACGAGGCAGATTGGCAGGCGTGCTTTCTCAAAGCCTTGCGCGACCGCGCCGAAGTGCAGGAGGCGCACAGGCTTGCGGGCGACATTGACTACATCCTCAAGGTGCGGGTGCGCAATGCGCGCGCCTATGATGCGTTCTATCAGGCGCTCATATCGGAGGTGCGGGTCCACAACGTGACGGCGCTTTTGTCGATGGAGGAGATCAAGTCGACCACCATGCTGCCGCTTGAGACCTAAACGCTCAGGCGCGCACCATCAGCCGATCAAGTTTGTGGAAATGATAGGCGTCCGCGAATTTCGGTGGCTCGGCAACTTGCAAATTTGGCGCAAGGGCGAACAAGGCGGGCAGGGCGATCTGCATTTCAAGCCGGGCAAGCGGCGCGCCGACGCAAAAATGCACGCCGCCGCCGAAGGCGAGATGCGCGGGCTTGGGGCGATCCGGGTCAAAGCGGTGCGGATCATTGAACACATCTGGATCACGCCCCGCCGCCCCCAGCATCAGCGCGATTTCATCGCCCGGTTCCAGAACGTGCCCGCCGACCTCGATCCGCTCATAGGCGTAGCGTGTGAACATATGCAGCGGCGGGTCAAAACGCAGCAGCTCCTCGACCGTGCCCTCGATCCTGTCGGGGGTCAACGCGCCGGTGCTGCCGGTCTCGATCAGGCACTTCACCGCATTGCCAAGGGAATGCACCGTCGCCTCGTGGCCAGCATTCAGCAACAGCACGCAAGTGCCGATCATCTCGTCGGGGGAGAGACGGGCACCATCCTCTTCTGCGGCAATCAACTCGGTGATCAGATCATCGCGCGGGTCACTGCGCCGCTCTTCGATATAGCCGCGCAGGAAGGTGGCAAATTCGCCCGCCGCGGTGTTGGCCGCATCCTCAATCTCGCGCGTCCGTCCGGCCTGATACATCGCCACCATTGCCGCCGACCAGCGCAGCAGGTCCGGGCCCATCGCCTCGGGCACGCCAAGCAAACGCGCGATGACGCGCACGGGCACGTGCTGGCAATAGGCAGGGATCAGATCGAAGGAGCCATCCGGCAGGTGCGCCAGCACATCGGCGCAGATGTCCGTGATGTCACCCGCAAGCCCCGCGATGCGGCGCGAGGTGAACGCATGCAGCACGAGACGGCGCAGGCGGGTGTGAGCGGGGGCCTCGAGCTCGAGCAGGGAGTGCCGTTCGACCGCGTCAAACGCGCCCAAATGGGCCGGTGCCTCGGTGCGCCCCGGCACCGCGCGGCCCAAACGGCGGTCGCGCAGCAGTGCGTGGACCGTGGCGTGATCAAAGGCGGCCAGCATCCCGTAATCCTGCCAAAACATGACCGGACCTGCCGCGCGGACGGTGTCATAGACCGGGTAGGGGTCCTGGATAAAGGCGGGATCGTGCGGCGACTGGATCAACATGAGCCATGATGTCTCAGGCGGGCTGCGCCTTGGCAAGCCCTGATCCGCAGGGATAGAGTGCGCGCCATGAAGGTTGGCTTTGGCAGACGGATCGCGGTGATCGTCGGGTTTGTGGCGCTGGTCGCGGCGGCGGCGGCAGGGGTGTGGCGCTACGGCTATTTCCAGGCGCTTGACCAGTTGTCGCGACAGGGGGCGTCCGACCTCGCGCTGGCCAGCGACCGGCTGACCGGGCAACTGCAACGCTATCGCGAGCTGGCAGTGCTGGTGGCGGATCACCCGCAAATCGGCACCGTGTTGGCGGGCGAAGACGTGCGCGCGGCCGAAGCGTTGTTTCTTGAAATTGCGGACAAAACTGCGGCTGAAGATATCCGGCTGACAGACGCTGCGGGGCACGTTCTGGCCAGCGCGCGGATCGAACCCACCGGGGTCGATATCGCCCCCTTGGTGCGGCGCGCAACCCAAGGGGCGCTTGGGTGGGGCAACGGGCAAAGTGCGTCAGGTGCCCGTGTTTTTGCCTATGCGGCACCGGTGTTTGACGCCCGCTCGCAGGTCAAAGGCGCGGTCGTGGTGACGGCAGACCTTGCCGGGATCGAATGGGATTGGGTCGGATCGAACCCGGCGGTCTTTTTCACGGATGCGGCGGACCGGGTGTTTATCACCAACCGCTCCGAAATCGTTTTCTGGCAACGCCCCGCAGACGGGCCGGGCCTGGTCCCCGCTGATGGCAGCGCCCTGCCTTTTGACAGCTACCGGATCGGCCGGCACGAGGTGTGGGAGATGGGGTGGGGGCCCTATCTGCCGCAAAACGCGCTGCATCTGGTGCGCCCGCTGCCGGTGATCGGGATGACGGGCGAGGCATTGGTGGACGTGACCCCCGCACGCCGACTTGCGACCTTGCAGGCGGCGGCAGTGGCAGCCTTGTGTCTGGCGTTCGGGGCGCTGCTGTTTCTCGCGACCGAGCGGCGGCGCACCTTGGCCGAGGCCAACGCCCAGCTTGAGGCCCGCGTGGCCAGCCGCACCGCTGCCTTGTCTGACAGCAACGCCCAATTGCGCCGCGAAGCGATCGAAAGGGAGGAGGCGCAAGCCGCCCTGGCCCGCGCGCAAGTCGATCTGGCGCAGGCCGGTAAACTCAGCGCGCTTGGGCAGATGAGCGCGGGGCTCAGCCACGAGCTGAACCAGCCGCTGATGGCGATCCAGACCTATGCGGACAACGCCGTGGCCTTCCTTGAGCGCGACAAGCCCGCACGGGCGAGTGACAACCTAAAGCGCATCTCGGACATGGCACGACGCATGGGGCGGATCATCAAGAACTTGCGGGCCTTTGCACGGCAGGAAAATGAACCTGCGGTGCGGGTCGATCTGGCTCACGTGCTGGAAAGCGCGGTGGAATTGACCAAACCACGGATGCGGCAACTGGATGTGATGCTGGATTATGACCCGCCAACATCGCCGATTTGGGTATCGGGCGGTGAGGTTCGGCTTGGGCAGGTCTTCGTCAACCTGATCTCGAATGCGATGGACGCGATGGTTGGGCGCGAGACGCGCGTGTTGCGGATTGTCGTGCAGGGGCCGCAGGTGCGGATCTGCGACACCGGCCCCGGCATTGCGGTGCCCGATCGGGTGTTTGATCCGTTCTATTCCACCAAAGAGGTAGGCGCCTCCGAAGGGATGGGGCTGGGGTTGTCGATTTCCTACGGGATCGTGCAAAGCTTCGGCGGCGGTATTTCTGGAAAGAACGGCCCGCAAGGTGCTGAATTCACGGTGGATTTGCGACCCTGGGTGGCCCATGTCGAGGCTGCGGAATGACGGTACGGGTTCTGGTCGTGGATGACGATGCGGCCGTGCGGGATGCATTGGCCCAGACGCTGGAATTAGCGGACCTGAGCCCTCTGACGGCCGGGTCTTTTGTGGTCGCCAAGGACCATATCACCCGTGATTTCGACGGGGTGATCGTGTCAGACATCCGGATGCCGGGGCGGGACGGGTTTCACCTGCTCGCGCACACACGCAAGGTCGATGCGGACCTGCCGGTGATCTTGTTGACGGGCGAGGGCGACATTCCGATGGCCGTCAAGGCGATGCGCGAAGGCGCGTTCGGGTTCCTAGAAAAACCTTGTGCGCCGAGTGACTTGCTCTCCGTTCTTGAACGCGCCCTGAAATCCCGCGCTTTGGTGTTGGAAAACCGTCGCCTGCGCACTTTGGTGGAAAGCGGTGATCCGGCGGCGCGCATGTTGTTTGGAGAGTCCGCGCAAGCTGACGGGTTGCGCGCCCGCGTGCGCCTCGTCGCGCCACTGGAGACCGAAGTGCTGGTGACCGGCGCGCCGGGGACCGGGATTTCCAAGGTGGCCGAGGTGATTCACCTGTCCTCATTGCGGTCCAAAGCGCCGTTCGTGAAACGGGCGGCTGCCGACCTCGCGCCGCGCGTTTTGGCCAAAGCCATGGAAGTCGCGGCGGAGGGTAGTCTGTTTCTGGATGAAATCACACGCTTGCCGGCCGCCAGCCAACTGGCCCTGCTCGAAGCCATCGAGGGTGGCACGCGCGCCCGGTTGATCGCGGGCAGCACCAGCGATTTGGCTACGGCGGTTGAGGCGGGGTTGCTCAATGCGGATCTTTACTACCGGATCGAAGTGATGCCGGTGCGCGTGCCCTCACTGTCCGAACGGCCCGAGGACATACCGGTGCTGTTTCGTCACTACGTCGCGCAAGCTGCTGAACAGGCTGGATTATCAGCGCCCGAGATTGGACCGGATCATATGGCGTCCTTGATGGCGCAGGATTGGCCAGGCAACGCGCGATCCTTGATGAGTGCGGCGATGCGCTTTGTTCTGGGGATGCCCGAAGAGGTCGGCAAGGTCGCCGATCAGGGGCTTGCCGAACAGTTGGCACGGGTCGAACGAGCCTTGCTGATCGCGGCATTGGGGCGGCAGAACGGGCATGCAAGTGCTGCGGCAGAGGCGCTCAAGCTGCCGCGCAAGACCTTCTATGACAAGCTGAAACGCTACGGGATTCGGGCCGAGGACTACCGGCGCTAACACTGTGCGGAAAGTCGCTCACTTTTGTGTGAAAATGTCCGATTTTCCGCACAGCCGTCCTCCGCGCGGTCAGTGGAGAAGACTAGAAGAGGCGGTTAAGTATCAGATATTAAATACTATAAGGGTATTGGAGTATCCAAACAAAAAGTTAATGCGCGCCGCCCCCCACATTCTGATCATATGAGGCGGTGCGTTCCCGCGGGAACGGAACCAAGAAAGACTATTCTCTGGGAGGAGACCTACATGAAATTTCTGACTGCTGCTGCCCTTGCCCTGACTGTCAGTGCGGGTGCCGTTGCCGCTGCCTGTGACAGCGGTGAAATCGTCATCAAATTCAGCCACGTCACCAACACGGACAAGCATCCCAAAGGCATCGCCGCCTCGCTGCTGCAAACCCGCGTCAACGACGAGATGAACGGCAAGGCGTGTATGGAGGTGTTCCCGCAATCCTCGCTGTACAACGATGATCAGGTGTTGGAGGCGCTGCTGCAAGGCGATGTGCAACTGGCGGCTCCGTCGCTGTCCAAGTTCGAACAGTTCACCAAGCAGTTCCGCATTTTCGACCTGCCATTCATGTTCAAGAACATCGAAGCGGTCGACGCCTTCCAGAACTCCGAAACGGGTCAGGCGATGAAGGAATCGATGACGCGTCGCGGGTTGCTGGGCCTCGCGTTCTGGCACAACGGGATGAAGCAGATGTCGGCCAATGTCGCGCTGAACTCGCCGACGGACGCCAATGGCCTCAAATTCCGGGTGCAAAACTCGGACGTGCTCAAGGCGCAAATGGCGGCCATCGGCGGCTCGCCACAGCCCATGGCGTTTTCTGAGGTCTACGGTGCGCTGCAAACCGGCGTTGTGGACGGTCAGGAAAACACCTGGTCCAACATCTGGGGCCAGAAGTTCTTTGAAGTGCAGGACGGTGTGACCGAAACGAACCACGGCATCATCGACTATCTGGTCGTGACCTCAACCGACTTCTGGGACTCGCTGCCCGATGACACCCGCACGCAACTGGCCACCATCGTCGAAGAGGTCACCGCGGCCCGCAACTCCGAATCCACCAAGGTGAACGAAGAGGCCAAGGCGGCGATCATCAACGCAGGCGGTGTTGTGCGCGAGCTGACACCCGAGCAACGCGAAGAGTGGGTGGCGGTGATGAAGCCCGTTTGGGAGCAGTTCAAGGACGACGTTGGTCAGGAAAACATCGACGCGGCACAGTCTATCAACGCCGGTCTCTGACCTCGCATCGCCAAGACTGAGGCGTGCGCAATCTTGCGCGCGCCTCTTTTCGGACACCGCGCGCAGCGTGCGGCTGTCCCGCTTTTCTCGACCATCAGGAAGGCCGACACATGGCACATCCCGCACCCCCGACCACGCCTCTGGGCCGCTTCGTCAATGAAATCGAAGAGACGATGATCGCGTTACTTCTGGCTGGTATGACATTGATTACATTTGCGAATGTGGTTCTGCGCTATGGTTATAACACCGGCCTGATCTGGGGGCTTGAAGCGGTCACCTTCCTCTTTGCATGGCTGGTGCTGTTCGGGGTGTCCTATGCGGTAAAGGTCACGGCGCACCTTGGAGTGGACGCGGTGATCAACCTGTTTTCACCACCCGTGCGCCGCATCATTGCGCTGGCTGCCGCGACCGTGTGTCTGGCCTATGCGTTCTTGCTGCTGAAAGGCGCGTGGGACTATTGGGCCAACTTTGCCAATCTGCCGCAGACCACGGGCAAGTGGTTTCCCACCGGGTTTGAAGAGATGAAACGCTCTTCCTTTCGCGGGTGGTATGAGGTGATCGACATTCCGCTGCCTGAATGGTTGCGCTGGATTGAGCCGATCATGAACGAAGGCGAAGCATACGAGAAAATTCCCCGCTTCATCCCCTATGCGATCCTGCCTTTCGGCATGGCGCTGCTGCTGTTTCGCTTTGTGCAGGCCACGGTGCGGCTGGCCAATGGCACCGCGCAAAGCCTGATCGTCAGCCACGAGGCTGAGGAAGATGTCGAGGCCGTCAAACACATGAACGAAGGCAATTAAGGCATGGAAGTTGCAGTTCTTTTTGGCCTCGTCATCGGCCTGATGCTGATCGGCGTGCCGATCGCCGTATCGCTTGGCATGTCTTCGATCCTGTTCCTGCTGGTGCTGAGTGACACCTCGCTTGCCTCCATCGCGCAGACCTTGTTTCAGGCGATGGCGGGGCATTACACGCTGCTGGCGATCCCGTTCTTCATCCTTGCCTCGACCTTCATGTCGACGGGCGGTGTGGCGCAGCGCATCATCCGCTTTTCCATCGCTGTGGTCGGCCACTTTCCGGGTGGCCTCGCGATTGCGGGCGTCTTTGCCTGTATGATGTTTGCGGCCCTGTCAGGGTCGAGCCCGGCGACGGTTGTCGCCATCGGGTCCATCGTGATCGCGGGCATGACGCAGGTGGGATATACCAAGGATTTCGCTGCCGGTGTGATCGCCAATGCGGGCACGCTCGGCATCCTGATCCCGCCGTCCATCGTGATGGTGGTCTATGCCTCGGCCACGGACGTGTCGGTGGGGCGGATGTTCCTGGCGGGTGTGATCCCGGGCCTCATGGCGGGGTCCATGCTGATGATCACCATCTACGCGATGGCCAAGATCAAGAACCTGCCCAAAGGCGAATGGCTGGGCTGGGGCGAGGTTGGGGCCTCGGCCGCTGCCGCCTCGGGCGGTTTGTTCCTGATCGTCATCATTCTGGGCGGCATCTATGGGGGCATCTTCACTCCGACCGAAGCGGCGGCGGTCGCGGCTGTCTATTCCTTCCTGATCGCCAGCTACATTTATCGCGACATGGGCCCGTTCGCCAAAGTGCCGCCACGCGCGGGCAACTTTACCGGCATCACGTTGATGGGTGGTTTGGGGGTCGGCATCGTGATCTGGTTGGCCTCGGGTGGGGCCATGGATCTGACCCTGTCTGTGTTGGTTGGCTTTGGCGTGGCCGCCGTCCTGGCCGTGATCGAACGGGTCGCACGCGGCCTTGATCTGAATCCTGTCGCCATCGGGTCCGACCTGATCCGCATGCCGCTGGCTTTCGTGCACCGCGACACCAAGCACGCGTTTTTTGAGGCGGGCAAGCTGACCATCACCTTGATGTTCATCATCGCCAATGCTTTGATCCTGAAACATGTTTTGACGGATGAACAGATCCCTCAGCAGATTGCGGGCGCGATGCTGGATGCTGGCTTCGGCCCCGTCGTCTTCCTGATCATCGTGAACGTGATCCTTCTGATTGGCGGTCAGTTTATGGAGCCGTCGGGTCTGTTGGTGATCGTGGCCCCCTTGGTCTTTCCCATCGCGATTGAGTTGGGGATCGACCCCATACATCTGGGCATCATCATGGTCGTCAACATGGAGATCGGGATGATCACGCCGCCGGTGGGTCTGAACCTGTTCGTGACATCTGGCGTGGCGGGCATGCCGATGATGCGTGTGGTGAAGGCCGCGTTGCCATTTCTCGCAGTGCTGTTCGTGTTCCTGATTATGGTCACCTACATCCCGGCGATTTCAATCTGGCTGCCGACGCTGATGATGGGCCCGGAGATTATCGTGCGCTAGATATCATCACGGGTTTCGCCTGCGGCGGGCGGGTCGGGGGCTCTGCCCCCCAGCCTGTCGGCTTCCCCCCGAGGTATTTGGGGCGAAAGGAAGATCAGGAGGCGTCCAACGCGTCGATGATGGGTTGGAAGTCTGCGGCCTTGAGGGATGCGCCGCCAACCAGTGCACCGTCCACGTTTTCGGCGGTGAAGATTTCGGCTGCGTTGGTAGGCTTGACCGATCCGCCGTAGAGGATGCGGAAAGCGTTGCCCGTCTTGCCGAAGCGGTCTGTCAGTTTGGTGCGGATCATGTCGTGGGTTTCGATGATCTGATCGAGCGTGGGCACGCGGCCCGTCCCGATGGCCCAGATGGGTTCATAGGCGATGACCGTGTTTTCCCCTGTGGCCCCGTCTGGCACCGATGCGTCCAGCTGTGCGGCGATAACGTCGAGTGTGTCGGGGCCTGTCCGCTCCGCTTCGGATTCGCCGATGCAGATGATGGCGGTGAGGTTGGCGGCCCAGGCGGCTTGCGCCTTGGCACGTATCTCGGCGTTCGTTTCGCCGTGATCCCCGCGCCGTTCGGAGTGACCGACGATGACGGATGTGGCCCCTGTGTCAGCGATCATCGAGGCGGCCACATCGCCGGTATGCGCGCCTGAGGTGGCCGCGTGGCAATCTTGGCCGCCGATGTCGACGGGGCTGTCTTTGGTGATCTCATGGGCGCGGCTGAGCAGGGGCGCGGGCGGGCAGATGATGATTTGCGGGCCGTTTGCGTTTTGATGTTCGGCCAAAGTGCCGAGCTCAGCCAAGAGCGCTGCATCGCCGTTCATTTTCCAGTTGCCTGCTGCCAGTTTGCGCCGCATGTGCCTGTCGCCTTTTCGTTAGGATCGCCTTGGTCCTAGCATTGGGCGCGACGCTGCGCTAGGGCTGTGCGAAAGGGTGAGGGAAGGTGATATGATCCCACGGATTGATGCAGCCGCACTTGCGGCCGGTGCGCCGGACGCGCTTGAGGCGTTGCGCTTGGCGGCAACGGGCGTGGGCTTTGCCACCGTCTACAACACCGCGCTGACACCTGCGCGGGTGGCTGAGGCCATCGCGACCTATGCTGCGTTTTTTCATCTGCCGGAGGCCGAGAAACGAGCGGTGGATATGGCCCGCACCGGATCGAACCGGGGGTGGGGTGCCGCTGGATCGGAGCAGGTCGACCCGAATGCGAACCCGGATTACAAGCAGTTCTTTGATGTCGGATTTGCCTTGCCAGAAGGGCATCCGCTTGGGGGTGAGACGTTTTATGCCCCCAATGTGTGGCCGGATGATCCTGCATTTTACGCCGTGATTTCGGCCTATTACAGTGATGCATTGAAGGTGGCGATGAATGTGTTGCGCGGATTGGCTCAGGCGATTGGGGCGGATGCCACCTATTTTGATGAAGCGTTCATGGCTCCCATGGCGCTGCTGCGTGGGAATTACTATCCCGCACGTCCCGATTGGGCCGGGGCCAGGGATTTCGGGATCGCAACGCATACGGATTATGGTTGCCTGACGCTATTGGCCACGGATGGCTCGCCGGGGCTTGAGGTGCGCAAGCGTGGCGGGGGGTGGATCCCGCTTAGTGCGCCGCCGGGCGAATTCATCATCAATTTTGGCGAGATGATCGAGTTCTGGACCGATGGGGTGGTCAAGGCGACGCCGCACCGGGTGGTCGGTGGCACACAGGAGAGGATTTCAATCCCGCTGTTTTTCAATCCGACCTACGACACGAACGTGGCCCCGCCCGGCAGTGATGAGGTGATCAAAGCGGGGGATCACTTAAGCGCGCGGTTTCGCGAAACTTACGTGCATTTGCAAGCAAAAGCATAAGAGTATCTTGGTTAACGCACCTGTTACTTGAGCTTAGAGATGAGCGATTGCGGCGCGGGCCAGCATGACCGCTTCCTCTGCATCGTCGAGCGCGCTGTCGGGGAGTTCCCAGTACGGCATGGACGCCGGGGCCTTGCCCTCGCGTTGATAGGTCCAGCGTTTCAGGCCCATCTCGTCGAGACGGGCCTGCATCTCGCCCTGACCTTTGAGCAACAAGCGCCCATCTGACATCAACACGGCGAAGATGTTGCCGGCATGATACATGCCCAAACCGCCAAACATTTTCCGGGTGCTGAGCGATCCGAGGTCGGCGAAAAGATCAAGCGCGTGGGCGATCTCTTCGTCCGAGACGGCCATGTCAGGATGCGCTTTGTTCGGCGGCCAGCGTATCCAAGTCCTTGAAATTGATCGATTCCCCACAACCACAGGCATCCGCCACATTGGGGTTGTTGAATTTGAACCCGGACTCGAGAAGCGAGGTTTCGTAGTCGATTTCAGTTCCGAACAGGAACATCTGCGCCATGGGTGCGATCAAGACCCGCGCGCCGTCCTGCTCGACCGCCTCATCATTGGGGTCGGCCTGATCGACATATTCCATCGTGTATTCCATGCCTGCGCAGCCGCCCTTTTTGACGCCGATGCGCAGGCCGGAATGGCCCTCTTTCGCCATCAATTTGGCGATTTGCGCGGCGGCGCGGTCGGTGATGCTGACGGCTTGCTTGCCGGGGATCGAAAACATGGGAAAAACCTCGATTATCCGACTGTTAAGGTAGGGCTTTGCGCGTTGTCCTGCAAGGGGGCACGCCGGACGAGCGCGCGGGCGAGCGCGTCGAGCGCGGCGCGGATGGCCGGGTCGTGGCGGGTGTCCTGATGGCAGACCAGCCATTCCTCGGATGTCAGCGCATCGATCAGGCCGGACACGCGGACGAGGTCGGGCACCGCGTCTCCCGCAAAGGTGGGCAGAACGACCCGACCCGCACCGCCGCGCGCCAAGGCCATACGGATCTGCGGCTCGTTTGAGACGGCCACCATGTTGTCGCCGTGATGGGTCACGGTCCACGCCTCGGAGGGCAGGGTGGCGGTGTCATCGCTTGGCCCGATCCAGCCGATCACCGCGTCGCTGGTCGCGTAGGCTGCGTGCGTGACGGTACCCGTGCGCCGTCCGGCCAGCCACGGATGGGTGGGCCGCCGGTTGCGCACGCCGATGTCGACCTCGCGCCGTTCGATGTCCATATCGCGGTTGCAGCTGACAAACTCCGGCGTCCATTTGGCGTCCGGTGTCCAATAGTCGGGCAGGGTGCGCGCGAGATATTCGGACGTCCATGTGCCTGCCGACACCCGCACGCGCGGGGCCCCTGACTGTTCGGCGGACCAATGGGCGATGTCGCGGGCCGCCGCCTCCATCTTCTTGGCCCGCTCAAGCAGGGCGCGCCCCTCGGCTGTGGGGGTGTAGCCGCTGGCACCGTGTACGAACAGGCGTCGCCGGGTGCGTTGTTCCAGCGCGGTCATGCGTCGCGACAGCGTAGCCTGGCTGAGGCCGGTTTCACGCGCTGCCCCCGCGAGCGAGCCGTTGCGGGCCACGGCTGTAAACAGCCCGAAATCTGTCCAATCGGTGATTTGCATATCTGAAAGTGTATGTGCGTTTTTGGGGTCTGACAACAGGCGGCTCGAGCTGCCATATCAGGGTCATGCCAAGGAGCGCAAACCATGCAACATGACTACTTTCAAGGGCAAGTCGATACAATCTATCGGCAGGAGCAACGCGCGTTTGCAGAAATGCAAGAGCGGATGCAGAATTGCAAACGTCGTCAGCGCCGCCGTCGCGCGCTGATGTGGGTGCTGCGCCGGTTATGACACATGCAAAAGGGCCGCCGGCATGATACCGGCGACCCCTTTTTACATCTCGATAGTTCGAAGCAACACTCGCTACATAAAGCCCAGTTCGAGGCGCGCTTCGTCCGACATCATCTCCATCCCCCAGGGCGGTTCCCAGACAAGGGCCACGTCCACCTGTTTGACACCGGGGATCGGTTCGACCGCATCGGCAACCCAACCGGGCATCTCACCAGCCACGGGGCAGCCGGGCGCGGTCAGGGACATGGTGATATTCACTTCGTTCTCGGCATTGATATTGATCGTGTAGATCAACCCAAGCTCAAAGATATTCACAGGGATTTCAGGGTCATAGACCGAACGGCACGCCTCGACGACCGCCTCGTGCAAGGGGTGGTCGGTAGATGAGGGCGCAATCAGTGGCGTCCCCTCAAGCTGTTCATTGGGCTGGTTCATGTCATCCCCGCTTTGGTTCCTGAGTGTTTATATAGGGATAGGCGGCGCAGCGGTAAAGGGCGGGGGGCCCATCACTCGCGAATCTGCTGCACGGTTGTGATCAGTTTGGTCTGGTCGACTTCGATGAGCCCGCGCCGCGGCCGGTCCAGATCAATGATCAGGAACACGAGGATCACGATCAGTGTCATCATCGCATAGACGGGCACGCCGGGACGCACATTCGAGATGGCCGAGGCGAATCCGATCACAGCCCCAAGCAGGATGAAGGTGCCGAAGAGCAGAAACAGCACCAGTTCGGGCACGTGCCGGTCGATGGCGGCATCCCGTGTGGCCAGTGCGTCAATCATATCGTTGAGGCTGGCGGCGAACCCCATCGTAACGGGTGAGGGCGCGCGCTGCGTCTCTTCGGCGGCGATCTCCCAAATCTGGTCGAACATGCCTTCGGCCTGCGCGATCAGCCGGTCACGGGTGTCGGCCTCGATCGAGGGCACGGTCGAGGCCGTCAGGCGCAACTGCGCGTAAAGTCGAAACAGGTCCTTCACCTCGCTTTGGGCCGGTTCGGCCACAAGGTCCGTGCGCAGCCACGCGGTGCCGATGGCGTTGGCTTCGTTCACCACTTGGCTGGCCCGCTCGTCATAGCGCCCGAGCGACAGCGAGAACGTGAAGCCCAGAAGCAGCGCCAAAAGACCCAGCAAGGAGCCCTGCACCGCGTTGGCCTGGCTTTTGCTTTCGTCGTTTTCGTTGCGTTGCAGGCGTTTGCCGGTGACGATGCCCAGCCACATCGCGGCGATCATCAGCAGGAACAACCCGCCCGAGACCAGATATGAGGGAATATCATACATAAGTTCTGTCTGGCCCATGGGACGCTCCGCGCTGTGGTGTTGCCTCAGAATGAAGCGTAGCGGGCACGGTGCAACCGGATTTGGGCGTCGTCCATATGATTGCTGAAAAACTGTGGTGCGCGCGCGGCAGCCCTATTTGCGGCGGCGCGCAGGTTGCGGTTTCACCCGCATTTCGATCATGTCGTAGATTTTCCCGACGATATCCTTGCCCGTGGCCTTTTCAATGCCCTCGAAACCGGGGCTCGAATTGACCTCAAGCACCTTAGGCCCCGTCTCTGATCGCAGCAGGTCCACCCCGGATTTGCCCAACCCAAAGGCGCGCGCGGCGCGCACGGCTGTGTCACGCTCTTCCTTGCTGATGCGCACGGATGTGGCCGATCCGCCCCGGTGCAGGTTGGAGCGGAAATCGCCCTCCGCCCCGGTCCGTTTCATTGAACCAACCACCTTGCCGTCAACCACGAGGCAGCGGATGTCCTCGCCGGCCGCCTCCTTGACGAAATCCTGCACGAGGAAGTTCGCGCGCAGCCCCCGGAAGGCATCGATCACCGACTCGGCGGCTTTTTTCGTTTCGGCCAGCACGACCCCTTTGCCTTGGGTGGACTCCAGCAGTTTCACGATCACCGGCGCTGACCCGACCAGCCCCAGAATATTGGCCGTGTCGCGGGGTGAGGCGGCAAAGGCGGTCGTGGGCATCCCGATCTTTTTCCCGGCCAGAATTTGGTGCGCATGCAGCTTGTCCCGGCTGGCCGTGATGCCCGCCGAGCCGTTCACACAATAGGTGCCGGTGGTTTCAAATTGGCGGATGACGGCGGTGCCATAGGCCGTCACCGAAGCCCCGATGCGCGGGATCACCGCGTCATAGCGGGGCAGGCGTTTGCCGTCATAATGCACTTCGGGGGCCATCGCATTGATCGCCATGTAACAGCGGGTGGTGTCGATGACCTCGACAGTGTGACCGCGCGCCTCGCCCACTTCGAC
This sequence comes from uncultured Tateyamaria sp., assembly GCF_947494755.1. GTDB lineage: Bacteria > Pseudomonadota > Alphaproteobacteria > Rhodobacterales > Rhodobacteraceae > Tateyamaria. The sequence continues at coordinate 42,291 of NZ_CANLVZ010000019.1, read as the reverse complement.
CAGACGGCGCGTGGAATAGTTGTCCTCGCGGCTCAGCACCGCGATGCGCAAACTGCGCGACGGCGCGACCTTGCGCATCGTGGCCGAGTGATAGACGTCGTAGTTCAGCTCGGGTTGCAGCCGCTTTTCAGAGGCGGTGATGGTGATGTGATCCTGCAAGGCCTGGCGACCCAGCAACATCCGGCTGGTCATCGAGGACCGGTCCGTCAGCGTGATCTCGATCGGCCAGCTTTGCCCGGCGACGGAGAGTTTCGTTTCGATGACATAGCGCAATTCCGCCTCGCCATTGGACGAGGTCACCTCGCGGCGATCCAGGATCGGGGCGGAACAGGTGATTGACACGTGATCCTTGCCCGCCACCGGATAGACGTTGAAGCGGACCTTGGGCGCCTTGGAGGGGCCGAACACTTCGATGTCATGGGCATGCAGCGCCGAGGTGCGCGCGCCCGTGTCGATCTTGGCCTTGAGGGCCGGCAATCCGAGGTCGGGCAGTTCAATCCATTCTTCCCAGCCGAAATTCAAAGTCTCCATGCGCGATGCCCTTTCGGCTGTGGTGAAGGCCCTGTTTATCAAGACTAACTCGCGCTCACAACGCCAAGCTGTATCGGGCCGTTCCGCCTTGGGGCTTGGCTTTTGTCGCAAGGGGCGGCATGAGGCAGCCCATGAGCACATTTTCCTTTGATCTGGCGGCCACAGATGGGCGCGCCCGCACCGGCACCATCTCGACCCCGCGCGGGGATATTCGCACGCCTGCTTTCATGCCCGTGGGCACTGCGGCCACTGTCAAGGCGATGCTGCCCGGATCGGTGCGCGAGACGGGGGCCGACATTCTGCTCGGCAACACGTATCACCTGATGCTGCGCCCCACTGCGGAGCGGATCGACCGCCTCGGCGGTTTGCACAGCTTTATGAACTGGGACCGCCCGATCTTGACGGATAGTGGCGGGTTTCAGGTGATGTCGCTAGCGGGCTTGCGCAAGCTGACCGAAGAGGGCGTGACCTTCAAATCCCACATAGACGGGTCCAAACATGCGCTGACGCCTGAGCGGTCGATGGAGATCCAACGGCTTTTGGGGTCCGACATCGTGATGTGTTTCGATGAATGCCCGGCGCTGCCTGCGGACCGGGACCGGATTGCGAGCAGCATGGAATTGTCGATGCGGTGGGCGGCTCGGTCACGCGCCGCCTTTGGGGACCGCCCCGGTCACGCACTGTTCGGCATTCAGCAAGGCGGGCTTGAGGAAGACTTGCGCGGCCAAAGCGCCGACGCCTTGATCGATATCGGGTTTGAGGGCTACGCCGTCGGCGGTCTGGCCGTCGGCGAGGGACAGGAGGCGATGTTTGGCTGCCTTGACTACGCGCCTGAACAGCTTCCGGCTGACAAGCCGCGATACCTTATGGGCGTGGGCAAGCCTGACGATATCGTGGGTGCCGTCGCGCGCGGCATCGACATGATGGACTGCGTGCTGCCGTCGCGGTCCGGGCGCACGGGGCAGGTCTTTACCCGCCACGGCGTGCTTAACATCAAGAACGCGCGGCACATGGACGATCCGCGCCCTCTAGACGAAAACTGCGGCTGCCCGGCCTGTCGCGGCTATTCCCGCGCCTATCTGCATCACGTGTTCCGCAGCCAGGAGATCATCTCGTCCATGCTGCTGACCTGGCACAACCTACATTATTATCAGGACCTTATGGCCGGGATGCGCGCCGCAATTGCCGCAGGGACGTTCGCGGCATGGCAGGCCGACTTCCACGCGGGGCGGGCTGAGGGCGATATCGACCCGCTTTGAGCGAAGGTCAGGAATACCTCCATCGTTTGTTCATCCTTTTCACGATAGGGTCAGTGCGTTCACACGCCCTGGGGAGGGATCGTCATGCAGCTTGCGGTTATTTCAGTTTCTTGGTTCATAGTTTCGCTGTTGGCGGTCCTGACCCTGGTGTGAGAACGCGCGACCTTTGAGCGCCACAGCGCAAGCATCCCGCCTGATCCTTGGGCCGCAGATGCACGCGGCTGCCCCTTGTCCGGGCACAGCCGACATATTGTGCGTTCCATCAGCCTAACAACGACAGAATGTGCCAAAAAAGTGTGGACAGTTGCATCCGTCCCATTGCGCCCATGCCGCGCTCAGGTCAGGATGGGGCTTGAAACCACAGGGCCGCGCACACACATCGAGCAGTCCTGACCCATGAAGGAGACAGCACGCGGTTGCCGCAATCGGGACCCCGCTGTCTTGCCCAGATAAGGAACAACGCATGCAAGAGCCCCTGAACGCCTCTTACCCCGTGCTGCCATTGCGCGACATCGTGGTTTTTCCACACATGATCGTGCCGCTGTTTGTGGGGCGTGACAAATCTGTTCGCGCGCTCGAAGAGGTGATGGCCGACGACAAACAAATCCTGCTGTCGAGCCAGGTGGACCCGTCCATCGACGACCCGGAAGCCGATGGTATCTACAAGGCCGGTGTGCTGGCCAATGTGCTGCAACTGCTGAAACTGCCCGATGGCACCGTCAAGGTGCTGGTCGAAGGCCAGGCGCGGGTGCGCATCACCGAATACCTTGAAAACGATAATTTTTTCGAGGCCCGTGCCGAGTATCTGACAGAGATGCCCGGTGACATGGCCACAACCGAGGCGCTGTTGCGCTCGGTCGCCGAAGAGTTCGAGCGCTATTCCAAGGTCAAGAAAAACATCCCCGAAGAGGCGCTGGCCGCTGTCGGTGAAACAACAGAACCTGCCAAGCTGGCCGACCTTGTGGCCGGGCATCTCGGCATCGAAGTCGACCAGAAACAGGACCTTCTTGAAACGCTTGCGGTGAGTGAGCGGCTTGAAAAGGTCTATGGCCTGATGCAGGGCGAATTGTCGGTGCTGCAGGTCGAGAAAAAGATCAAGACCCGCGTCAAATCCCAGATGGAGCGGACGCAGCGCGAATATTACCTCAACGAACAGATGAAGGCGATCCAGCACGAGTTGGGCGATGGCGAGGACGGCAAGAACGAAGTTGCTGAGCTCGAAGCGAAAATCGCCGAGACCAAGCTGAGCAAAGAGGCCCGCGAGAAGGCGGATGCCGAGCTGAAAAAGCTCAAGAACATGTCGCCCATGTCGGCCGAAGCGACGGTCGTGCGCAACTATCTCGACTGGATGCTGTCGATCCCGTGGGGCGTCAAATCCCGCGTGAAAAAGGATTTGGGCCGCGCCGAGCGGATCTTGGACAATGACCACTATGGTCTTGAAAAGGTGAAGGAACGCATCGTCGAATACCTCGCCGTGCAGCAACGCTCCAAAAAGATGAAAGGCCCGATCATGTGCTTGGTCGGCCCTCCCGGCGTTGGTAAAACCTCACTTGGCAAATCGGTCGCCAAGGCGACAGGGCGCGAATTTATCCGCATCTCGCTTGGTGGGGTGCGCGATGAATCCGAAATTCGCGGGCACCGCCGGACTTATATTGGCTCGATGCCCGGCAAGATCATTCAGGCATTGAAAAAGGCCAAAACGACCAACCCTCTGATCCTGCTCGATGAAATCGATAAGATGGGCCAGGATTTCCGCGGTGATCCGGCCTCGGCCATGCTGGAAGTGTTGGACCCGGAACAGAACGGCACATTTGTCGATCACTATCTTGAGGTCGAATATGACCTTTCGAACGTGATGTTCCTGACAACATCCAACAGCTACAACATGCCCGGGCCTCTGCTCGACCGGATGGAGATCATTCCGCTGGCTGGCTACACCGAGGATGAGAAAGCCGAGATTGCCAAGCAGCACCTGATCGCCAAACAGGTCAAGAACCACGGGCTGAGAAAGTCCGAGTTCGAGCTGACGGATGACGGGTTGTCGGACATCATCCGCTACTACACGCGCGAGGCGGGGGTGCGGAATCTTGAGCGTGAGATCGCCAAGGTGGCGCGCAAATCGCTGACCAAGATCGTGAAGAAAGAGGTTGAGGAAGTTGTTGTAACCTCTGAAAATCTCAGCGATTTCCTCGGGGTACGCAAGCATCGCTATGGCCTTGCAGAACAGGCGGATCAGGTCGGTGTTGTGACCGGCTTGGCATGGACTTCGGTGGGCGGCGATCTGCTCCACATCGAGGCGCTCAAGCTGCCGGGCAAAGGTCGTATGAAGACCACCGGAAAACTTGGTGACGTCATGAAAGAGTCCATCGACGCAGCCTCAAGTTACGTGCGCTCGATCAGTCCCGAGATTGGGGTGAAGCCGCCTCAATTTGACCGGACAGACATTCACGTCCACGTGCCCGATGGTGCGACGCCCAAAGACGGGCCGAGCGCGGGGCTCGCGATGGTGACCTCAATCGTGTCGGTGCTGACGGGCATCCCCGTGCGTCGTGATATCGCGATGACTGGCGAGGTGTCGCTGCGCGGCAACGCAATGCCCATCGGCGGTCTCAAGGAGAAGCTGCTGGCCGCCTTGCGCGGTGGGATCAAGACCGTTCTCATCCCCGAAGAGAACGAGAAGGACCTGGCCGAGATTCCTGACAACGTCAAAGAGGGTCTCGAGATTGTGCCGGTGACCCATGTGCGTGAAGTTTTGAAGCGCGCACTGACCGCCACGCCCGAGGCGATCGAATGGGATGAAGCCGCCGAGGAAGCCGCCGCTGCGGCTGCGGCAGCGGCGCACAACGATCCACCGATTGCAACGGCGCACTAACGTCTGAGAAAAACATGAGGAAGGGCGCGTAAGTCTATGCTTGCGCGCCTTTTTTTCGTTTGGGTCTGCTGTAATGCGTTTCACGCACCGGTGTCCCTTTCCCGCGTGGGGTGTGCCCGGTCCGTTTCATCACGTTTGTTGCCTTAAACGAACCAATCTCAATCAAATGATCTATTTTGTTCTGTTTTTATGGAATTCCACACGATTTGGCGGTATGAGCGGACTTGAGCAACAATAATAAAACCCAAATGAGGCACCCATGGCGACGACTCGCAAAACCACAGCCAAATCAACCAAGACCAGCACAACAAAATCTACCAAAACGTCTTCGATGACGGCGGCGACGAAAAGCGCAGCGGCCAAGGCCGCACCTGCCAGCGCACCCGTGGTCGTGGCGGCGGCAGTGCCGGTGGTGTCCGGCCCCAAGATGCGCAAACCCGAACTGGTAGACGCGGTCGTGGCCAAGACCGGGATGAAGAAAAAAGACGTCAAACCCATCATAGAGGCAGCGTTGGCCGTTCTTGGATCTGCATTGCAAAGTGGGCGCGAGTTGAACCTCGAACCGATGGGCAAGATCAAGATCAATCGCGAGAAAAAGCTGCCCGAAGGCAAGGTGATGCACGCAAAGATTCGCCAGCCCAAGGACCTGCCATCCGAAACGGCGAACCCTGATCCCAAGGATATCGAAGGGGCCGACACGACCCCCGCCGCCGCGGAATAGAATTTCATCCGCGCGCTCTTGCATGCCTTTGCGTGGGCGGCTAAAACGCGCGGACTTCAGGGTGATTAGCTCAGTGGTAGAGCGCTTCGTTCACATCGAAGATGTCAGGGGTTCAAATCCCTTATCACCCACCATTTTCCTTTGAATATCATAGTGTTGCCCTTGTTTGGGCGTGTGCTGGTCGATCCAACGGCTACCAAGTGTCACGCCGATGCGTCGACAAACGTGCAAGCCTGCATCCGCCATTACCCCGCGACAGATCCATCCGCAAAAACCTGCTTCCACCGCAGGATACGCACGGATTTGCGCAAGCCTGTCGGCCAGAACGGGTCTGCATGCACCAGGGCCTCGGCAGCGGCGGCTGTATCGGTCGTCACAATCCAGGCCCCGCCAGCCCCTTGATCCCCCTCAAACAACGGTCCAGCCGCCGTGATCACGGCCGCGTTCTGCTGCAAGAACGCCAGATGGTCAGGCATCTTTTCACCGCGGATATGGTCATATCCCTCGGCATCTTCAAACAGGATGAGGTAAGGCATGGGTGCTCCAATCTTGACTGTGGGCGCATCCTAACCTTGCGCATCGGCGGGCTATATGGCCCGATACGCAAGGAGGACTTGCGAAAATGCAGGATGTGGATTGGGACGGATTACGTGTCTTTCAGGCCGTCGCGCGCGCAGGCAGTTTTGCGGGCGCAGGCCAAGCGCTCGGGATGCACGAAACGACCATCGCCCGCGCAGTGCGGCGACTTGAACGCCAGATGGGTCAAATCCTGTGGCGCGGGCCAGAGGCAGGTGTGACCCCGGAAGGGGCCGTGCTGTGCGCTCATGTCAACGTCATGGCCGATCATGCAGTGATGGCTCAGGCAGCGGTGTCAGGACGCGCTGCGCCGCGCGGTGCCGTCCGTCTGACAGCGGTGCCGTGGGTGATCGAGGCCGCCGTGGTGCCAAGCTGGCAGCGGGTTCGCCCGCGATTGCCTGACGTGACGCTGTCCTTGATCGGGGCGCATGACAGCCTCAACCTGCTGCACGGCGAGGCGGACATCGCCCTGCGTCTGGCCCGCCCTGAGGTGCAGGGTGATGTGGTTGTACGCAAACTGGGCGATGTCCGCTTTGTGGTTGCGGGCGAGGGAGATTGGATCGGCTATGTGCCCGAGATGGCCCATCTGCCACAAGCCCGCTGGACGTCCGAGATGGAGGGCCCGATTGGTCTGCGCGTGTCGGATCAGGGGGCGGTGACGACGGCCATTGCGGCGGGGTTGGGGCGGGGCTGGCTTCCGACCTGCCTCGCGACGGACCCCGATCCGGGCTTTGCCGCGCGCGCACGCCCCTTATGGTGTCTGACCCACCCGCGCACGCGCCACGCACCTGCAGTGCGCGCAGTCTGCGACGATGTGTTGGCCCTTGTGGCCGCCACACTATGTGATTAGCCCTACACGCATGACCCATCCTGACCTGTTGATCCTGCGCCACGGCGAAACCGAATGGAACCGTGCGGGCCGCATGCAGGGCGCGCAGGACAGCCCGCTGACCGCGCAAGGTCGCGCGCAAGCCAGTGCGCAAGCCAACATCTTGTCGCGCTTTGGGATTGAGGGGTGGACGCTCTATGCAAGTCCGCAGGGGCGGGCCGTCTCGACTGCGCAGATCGCCTATGGCACGCGCGCCGGCGACATGATCAAGGATCCGCGGCTGTCCGAGATTACCATGGGCACCTGGACAGGCCGCCCACGGGCCGAGATCGTCGCGCAGATGCCCTACCTCTTTGAGGATGGCAATGATCTGGGATGGTACGACCATGCGCCCGGCGGCGAGGGGCTTGCAGCGCTTTACGCCCGCACGGGCGCGTTTCTGGCGCAATGCACCGGCCCGAGCGTGATCGTCACCCACGGCATCACGTCACGCATGCTGCGCTGTCACGCATTGGGTTTGGAGGCCGCAGAATTTGCCGATCTGCCGGGCGGGCAGGGGGTGGTCTATCACCTGTCGGGCGGCGTTCAGAGCAAGCTGACGGACACCTGAGTCCGAACGCGGCATGTGGCGCAGATCATGAAAGTCTGACCTGTGTTGAAAAAAGCGGAGCTGACCGCTTGCAGTCGCGGGGCCGGTTGCGCTAGAGGAAGCGGCGTCGGGTCGTTAGCTCAGTTGGTAGAGCGCTTCGTTTACACCGAAGATGTCGGGAGTTCGAGCCTCTCACGACCCACCATTCAGCCACGGCTTCGCGCTTCTCTGTCGTTGTGGTCTCAGGTTGGCCCGACCGACGCGCGCCCGCTTCGCGGCCACTCTGGGTCGGGAGTTCGGGCCTCTCACGACCCACCATTCAGCCACGGCTTCGCGCTTCTCTGTCGTTGTGGACTCAGGTTGGCCCGACCGACGCGCGCCCGCTTCGCGGCCACTCTGGGTCGGGAGTTCGAGCCTCTCACGACCTTCCTCTCGTGGCAGAGTAGTTGTTTTCGAGGGCGGGCGGGGTAGGCCGATTGAGGAAGTCTGGTTTGCGGGACGAAGCGCCAATTCGCTGCGGCTGCGCCAACGACCGCTTTTCAAATAACCGGATCGAACTGCGAAAGGCTCACATTCTTGGCCTATCCGCTCTACGATCATGACCCCGATCAGGGTGCTTTCATGAGACCTGTCGTAAGCTTCACTAAGTTAAAGCCCCAGCACATGAGTGGATTCAAAGTTGGGATTCGTCACACCGTGTCTGTTCAACTCAGTCAACTTTCACACAGGAAAGCACTGAAATTCAGATCACTTGACCAATTATGTTTGATGTATACACGATGTATACAAATACTACGGAGACATGATGAGTCGCTTCTCAAAATCAGACTGTCTGGAGGACCTGCGTTGTCGCATCCTGTCGACGGAGCTTGAACCCGGACTGGATTTGGATGAAGCGAAGCTGTCACAACAATACGAGATGTCGCGAACACCACTGCGCGAGGTTCTTCAAAGGCTGCAAGGCGAAGGCTTTGTCGTGATGAGCGAGAACCGCGGTGCAAAGGTCGCTTCGATGGACATTGCGGTTTTGCGGACTTTTTTTCAAACCGCCCCCATGATCTACGCCAATGTTGCGCGGCTCGCGTGCGAGAACCGGACCGGCCGTCAGATCGATGCATTGAAAACGGCGCAACTGGCGTTTTCCACGGCCGCAAAATCGTCCGATGCAGCGGCAGCAGCGCTTGCCAACCATCAGTTCCACGCAACGATCGGTGAAATGGCACACAACACGTATCTGGTCGCCTCACTCGCGCGACTGCAGATTGACCATACGCGAATGAGCCAGACATTCTATCGCCCTGCGGCCGCGTCTGAGGCGATGCTCGTCCTAAAAGCAGTCGAACAACACGACGCGATGATCGGCGCGATCGAGGCCCGCGAGGGAGCGTTGGCGATCGATTTCACACTGCAGCACTGGGACCTCAGCCGTGACCGGATGGAACGCTTTGTACGCCCCGACCCGCTGCCGGTCGACGTCATCTCATTTAAGGACCGCACCAATGCACTTTGAAGGCATCTACACGCCGCTCGTGACGCCGTATCACGATGATTTCACGTTGAACGAGACAGCGCTGACAGACACGGTGGACCATCTCGTGGCCGCCGGTGTGCACGGCATCATCGTCGCCGGATCAACAGGTGAATACTACGCCCAGACAGCCGAAGAACGGCTGGATATGATGACCCGCTGCGCCGCGTTGATTGACGGGCGTGTTCCAATGATTGTCGGCACGGGCGCGATCCGAACCGAGGACAGCGTGATGTTTGCGTCCGCCGCCAAGGCCGCAGGGGCCGATGCGCTTTTGGTGGCCACGCCGCCCTATGCCTATCCGACGGGCCGCGAAATTGCGCTGCATGCGCTGGCGGTTGATCGCGCCGCGAACCTGCCGGTGATGCTGTATAACTACCCGGGCCGGATGTCGGTAAACATGGACGAAGACTGCTTAGATCGTTTGGGCCGTTCGCCCAACTTCTGCGCGATTAAGGAAAGTTCTGGCGATGTGAACCGTCTGCATATGCTCGCCCGCGATTATCCGCATATCGCCTTGTCGTGTGGCATGGATGATCAGGCGTTGGAGTTTTTTGCATGGGGTGCGCGGTCCTGGGTTTGTGCGGGCTCGAATTTTGCGCCCGAAGCGCATATCGCGCTGTATCAGGCCTGTGCGGTTGAGGGTGATTTCACCAAGGGCCGCGCGATTATGTCGGCCATGTTGCCACTGATGCGGGTGCTGGAGCAGGGCGGCAAGTTTGTCCAGTGCATCAAATACGGGCTGACGCTGCGCGGCATTGATGCGGGTCCACCGCGCAAGCCGCTGCAACCATTAAACAAAGACGACAAACGCGAATTGGCCGAGGTGATCCGCACCATGAACACTGCCATTTCAAATATCACAGGGGCACCGATATGACCGATCTGCTGACCAAAGCCGAATACGCAGCCATTGCAGGCACGCTTGATTTGCCCCGTAGCCCGTTTGTTGATGGCAAATACCGACGCGGCAGTGGTCCAATGATGGCGACAACCAACCCCGCGACGGGAGAAGAAATCACACAGATTTCGACAGCGGACGCCAAGGATGTTGACCTCGCTGTACTCAAAGCGCGCGAGGCCTTCGATCAGGGCCATTGGTCCAAAATGGACCCTGACGCGCGCAAGGATGTGCTGATCCGTCTGTGTAAATTGATCACCCGCAACCGGCGCGAACTGGCCGTCATGGAAAGCGTCGAGAGCGGCAAGCCGATCCTTGATTGCGAAACGATTGATCTGCCCGAAACCATCCACTGCATCAAATGGCATGCTGAGGCGATTGACAAGATTTACGACCAGACGGCCCCGACGGGGGACGGGGCATTGGCTGTGATCCTGCGTGAACCCATCGGCGTGGTTGCGGCCATTCTGCCATGGAATTTCCCGCTGATGATGTTGGCATGGAAGATCGGGCCTGCACTCGCGGCGGGCTGTTCTGTCATCGTGAAACCAGCAGAGCAAACCAGCCTGACGGCCTTGCGCCTCGCCGAATTGGCGCATGAAGCAGGTGTGCCGCGCGGCGTGCTGCAAGTCCTCCCGGGCGATGGCCCAACTGTAGGCGAACCATTGGGGCGGCACATGGACATCGATCTGGTGACGTTTACGGGGTCGACTGAAACGGGGCGACGGTTCCTGCGCTATGCGGCGGACAGCAATCTTAAGAAGGTCGTGTTGGAATGTGGTGGGAAGAACCCTGCCGTGGTGTTTGATGATGCGGAAAACCTGGATCATGTGGCCGAGCATGTGGTCCATGCCGCATTCTGGAATGCGGGGCAAAACTGCTCGGCTACGTCGCGTTTGATTGTCCACACATCTGTTAAACCTGCTCTGATGGAAAAGATCGAAGCCCGGCTTCGAGACTGGAAAGTCGGCGACCCATTGGACCCTGCAACCCACATCGGAGCACTGATTGACGCTGAACACTGCGCAAAGGTGCGCAGCTTTCTGGATCTCAAAGAGGATGGCCCGTTCGTGGCCCCTGTCTTTGTCGAGGTCAAAGCAGATGACGCACGTGCCCGCGATGAAATCTTCGGCCCCGTACTCAGCGTGATCGAAGTGGCCAGCAATGACGAGGCCGTGCAGGTCGCCAACGACACGGCCTACGGGCTGGCCGCATCAGTCTTTTCCGCAGGCGGACGAAGCGCCATTCGAGCGGCGCGCGACATCAAGGCGGGCACGGTCACGGTCAACTGTTACGGCGAGGGCAACATCGCCACCCCATTTGGCGGCTACAAACAATCCGGCTTTGGCGGGCGCGACAACGGCATCCATGCCCATGATCAATACACCGAACTCAAAACCATCTGGATCGATCTGACCGATCCCGCAGACGGAGACAACCTCGCATGAGCGTTGATGCAGTCGGCACCGTTCGCAGGGGTCGGGGGGCACGCAAGGCGCAGCGTCTGACCCGCAATGTGACGATGCTGCCTGCGCTCAAGCGCAAACTGCCGCTGACCGAACCCATGACGCCCGACCAGATCGAAAAGATCGACGCGGCAAGCATGGATATTCTGGAAAATGTCGGCGTGCAGTTCCGTGATGATATCGCGCTGGCCGACTGGAAACGTGCTGGCGCAAGGGTCGTGGGCGAGATGGTCTATCTCGACCGCCATCTGGTGCGCGAGCTGATCGAGACCATCCCGGAGACCTTTACCTATCACGCGCGCAATCCGGCCAATAACCTGCCGTTCGGGCGGGATCACGGGATGTTCATTCCCATGACCGGCGCGCCGTTCCTGCGCGATCTGGACGACGTGCGCCGCAACCCGACGCTGGAGGATCTGGCGAACTTTCACAAGCTGTCCCACATGCTGCCTGCGATCCATTCATCCGCTCACCACATTGTCGAACCCTATGATCACCCGATCAGCCAGCGGCATCTGCGCATCACCTACAGCTCGATGAAACATTCCGACAAGACGTTTATGGGCATGACCACCAGCCCCAAAAACGCCGAGGATGTGATCGAGATGTGCGCCATTCTGTTTGGGGATGACTACATCGACACCCACCCTGTCGTGACCGGCAACTGCAATGGCAACTCGCCACTCGTATGGGACGAAACGATGCTTGGCGCGCTGCGAGCGTTCAGTAAACGCAACCAACCTGTGCTGTGCAGCCCTTTTGTGCTGGGTGGGGCAAACACGCCCGCCAGCGTGCCCGCAACAGTGGCGCAGTTGAATGCCGAAGCGTTGAGTGCGCTGGCCTACACGCAAGTCGTGCGCAAAGGTGCGCCCGCGATTTACGGGCATTATCTGTCTACCGTCAGCATGAAATCAGGTGCGCCGATGGCGGGCACGCCAGAAATCAGCCTGATGAACTTTATGATCGGGCAGATGGCGCGGTTTTATGGTGTGCCGTGGCGCACATCCAACACCCTTGGCGGGGCCAAGACGTTTGATGCCCAAGCGGGCTATGAAAGTGCCATGACAATGAACGCCGTGCTGATGGCGGGGGCCAATTACATGTGGCACTCTGCCGGATGGAACGAAGCGGGGATGCACTGTTCCACCGCCAAATTCATCGTCGACGCAGAGATATGCGAAATGGGCTACCGCATGGCCGAAGGAATCAATTGGACAGATTTCGACGCCGCGATGGCCGCTGTGCCTGACGTCGGCCCCGGCGGCCATTATCTCGGACATCCGCACACACTGGAGAATTTCCAGAACGCGTTCTTCATGCCTGAAATGTTTGACAACAATTCAATCGAGCAATGGCAAGCCGAAGGCAGTGTCGAGATCACTGAACGCGCCTTGACGAAGGCCCGCGCGATGCTCAACGAATATGAAGAGCCCACGCTTGATGCGGGTGTAAACGAGGCCCTTCTGGATTACATAGCGCGCCGCGAACGAGAAATTCCCGCCGTCGATGCGCTCAATCAGGACCACTAGAGTGAAGGTCGCCCGACTTCCCAAGGACCCCGGCCCGGCGGCGTGGAACCGGCTTTTGCCAGATGCGGACCCTGCAACACCGCTAGAGGAGAACATCACCGCCGACTGGCTCATTATCGGCGCGGGGTTCGCAGGGCTTGCCGCCGCGCACCGTTTGTCAAAGCAGGCCCCAGGCGACCGGATCGTGGTGCTGGACGCAGTGCGGGTGGGGGACGGACCAGCAGGGCGCAACTCGGGGTTTATGATCGATCTGCCGCACGATCTGACCTCTGCCGATTACGCTGGCGCGCTTGAGTCAGATAAGGCGCAAACGCAGGACAACCGACTGGGCATCGCCCATGCCCGCGAGATGGCGCAGGAATACGGATTAAGCGATGAGGCCTTTAGTGTCTCGGGCAAGATCAACGGTGCGGCGACGGCGAAGGGCCACGCGCACAACGTGAGCTTCGCCAAACATCTGACCGCATTGGGCGAACCCCACGAGATGCTGGACGTGGCCCAAATGCGTGACATCACTGGCAGCGACTACTATCAAAGCGGGCTGTTTACGCCCGGCTGCGCCATGATCCAGCCCGCCATGTTCATGCGCGGGATTGCATCGGGGCTAAGATCCAATCACGTTTCCATCCATGAGATGAGCCCAGTCACCAGCCTTGAGCGCCAAACGGATTGGGTCGCCACCACTCCCAAGGGTCGGGTTATCGCACCACGGGTTATTCTTGCGGTCAACGGACATCTGAACAGCTTTGGATACCTGCCGCGTCGACTGATGCACGTCTTTACCTACGCCTCAATGACCCGCGCTCTCAGCGAGCAAGAACGCTCAAGTTTGGGAGGGCACGCGGCATGGGGCCTTACCCCTGCGGACCCGATGGGCACGACCGTCCGGCGCATTTCGGGTATTGGCGGGGACAGGATCATCATCCGCAACCGGTTTACCTTCGATCCATCGATGGAGGTCAGTGACAAACGCATCAACGACGTCGCCCGCGATCACGACCGTGCATTTGCGGCCCGATTTCCAAATCTGTCCGATGTCGGAATGGACTTTCGCTGGGGCGGTAGGTTGTGCGTAAGCCGAAACAATGTGCAGGTCATCAGCGAGTTGGATGAGGGGCTATATTCCGCCTGCTGTCAGAACGGATTGGGCACGGCCAAAGGCACACTGGCTGGTGGCCTCGCAGTGGATCTGGCAATGGGAAGGTCCTCCGACAGTCTCAGCCGCGCACTCGCTGCCGACTTGCCATCACGTCTTCCGCCTGCTCCATTGTCGAGTATCGGCGCTAACTTTTTTCTCAAATGGCAGGAACGCCAAGCCGGTGGCGAACTGTAGTTTGCAAGAACTACACCGCCGCGGGCACCACCTTCCAATAGATACTGGATGGGAAGGTTGACACCTAACCACCCCACTCATTGACGGCTGCCTGCAATGATGGTGGTGGCACTAAAAATGAATTCGCCTGCTCCCAGAACCAGACACTCGTGCAACCCGTAGCATCGACTCGTTTGGGCGTATTTCGTTGAAGAACTCGTCCTTGATTGCCGGGTAAGTCGCTGATTCAATTCTCCCTGCAGGGAGGGATTGGTGATGATGGGACCGAGACAGGAAGCGCAGGCGGCACTGTTCTATGAGTTTTCGCTGGAGGGCCACGTACCTCAAGATCATCTGCTGCGGTCGATTGATCGGTTCGTAGATCTGAGCAGTATTCGGACGCATCTTAAGGAGTTCTACAGCCACACAGGTCGTCCATCGGTTGATCCTGAGCTGCTGGTCCGCATGCTGCTCGTAGGATATTGCTTCGGCATCCGGTCCGAACGGCGGCTCTGCGAGGAGGTGCATCTGAACCTCGCGTACCGCTGGTTCTGCCGTCTCGATCTCAGCGACCGCGTTCCCGACCATTCTAACTTTTCAAAGAACCGGCATGGCAGATTCCGCGAGAGTGAGTTGCTGCGCCATCTGTTCGAGATGACCGTGGCACGTTGCATTGAAGAAGGTCTGGCCAGCGCATGGCCATCGATGCCAGCCTGATCGAGGCTGATGCGAACAAACAGAACTCGACACCGAAGGAAGAGTGGAACGCCTCTGACATCAACCCGGCAGATGCGCCACGTGCCGTTCGCGAGTATCTCGACACGCTGGATGAGGCTGCATTCGGCACGGCCAGCGAGGTGCAGCCCAAACGCTGAGGCCCGCAAGATCAGCCGCGAAGAAACGGAAGACGCCAGTCAGGTCGCAAGCGATATCACCAAGACCCGCCAGTTTGATATCTCGACGAAGCTCCGGAAGAAAGGCGAGAGGCTCTTTGCCCACCTCAAACGCATTCTTGGTTTGGGAAGGCTGCGATTGCGAGGGCCATGCGGCGTTCAAGACGAGTTCACCCTCGCAGCCACCGCCCAAAACCTCCGCAAACTGGCAAAGTCTTTCCTGCACCGCAGCAAATGCGCGAAGCCTGACAACAAAGGCGCTCGCGCCGCGAGCCAAGACCCACTTATTGTACCAGCAACACGTTGTTTTTCCACGGACTGGGCGGAGAGCAGACCGTCGCTGCATCGAGCAAGTTACCCCTCACCATCCCACAACCCAACTTTCCCTTGCATTTCCCCGTGGCCTTGCGAACATGTCCGCACTTACTTTGGGGGATGATATGCGGTTCTTTTGCTTGGCGTTCTTGTGTCTTGGTCTGACGGCCTGTGTCGCGGGGGTCGAACTGCCGGCCGAGCCTGAGCCGGAACCCGAACCCGTTCCCCTGTTCGAGCCGGACAATCCGGGGGCGTGGTGTGGCTATGCCAACCGGCTGATTGCAAACCCCAATGCCGATCCTGACCTCAAGGCGAACGTGCAAACGCTGGCCCGGCAGCGCGGCTGCTGAGCGCGGCGCGGCACAAGCCAGGCCACCGAGCCCTTGATCCTTCGGTCATATGTCGCGATCCTGCGCGCACCCAAACGCAGAGGCCCTCACATATGACCCTCGATCCTGATTTCGTCCGCGCGCAGTTTCCTGCGTTTTCCGAACCGTCGCTGCAAGGCCAGGCGTTCTTTGAAAATGCGGGCGGCAGTTATGCCTGCGGGCAGGTCATTGACCGGCTCACCCGCTTTTACACGCAGCGCAAGGTGCAGCCCTACAGCGATTACGACGCCTCCCGCCTTGGCGGAGAGGAGATGGACGAGGCGCGCACGCGCATGGCCGCCATCCTCGGCGTCGATGCGGACGAGCTGAGCTTTGGACCCTCGACCACCCAGAACACCTATGTGCTGGCGCAGGCCTTCGCGCAGATGATGCAGCCGGGCGAGGCGATCATCGTTACCAATCAGGATCACGAGGCCAATACCGGGCCATGGCGTCGGCTGGCCGATCGGGGGATCGAGGTGCGCGAGTGGCAAGTGGACCCGGGCACCGGACATCTGGACACCGACGCGCTCGAGGCGCTGCTCGATGAGACCGTGCGCCTTGTCTGTTTTCCGCATTGTTCCAACGTCGTGGGCGAGATCAATCCGGTGACAGAGATCACCGCGCTGGCCCATGCTGCGGGTGCCTTTGTCTGCGTGGACGGGGTCAGCTATGCGCCGCATGGGTTCCCGGATGTGGGCACGCTTGGGCCCGACATCTATCTGTTCTCGGCCTACAAGACTTACGGGCCGCATCAAGGGCTGATGGTGATCCGCCGCGCCTTGGCGGAGTTGCTGCCCAATCAGGGGCACTATTTCAACGGGGGCAGCCTCTACAAACGCTTCACCCCGGCAGGCCCGGACCATGCGCAAGTCGCGGCCTGCGCGGGCATGGCGGATTATGTGGATGCGCTTTATGCCCATCACTTCGGGGGGGAGGCTGATGCGACGGCGCGCGGGGCGGCGGTGCATGATCTGATGCGCGCCCGGGAAGAGGGGGCTTTGGCCCGCGTGCTGGAGGCAGTCAAGGCTCGCAATGATCTGCGCGTAATCGGGCCCGTGGATGCTGCCATACGGGCACCGACGCTGGCGCTTGATCTGGGGCGTGATCCCGTGGCCGTGGCGGTCGAGCTGGCCAAACATGGGATCATGGCAGGGGGCGGCGATTTCTACGCGGTGCGCGCGCTGAGTGCGATGGGGGTCGATCCGGACGTCGGCGTCTTGCGGCTGAGTTTCACGCATTACACGTCCGATCCCGAGATCACACAGCTGCTCGAGGCGCTGGACGCCGTTCTTTGACCCAAGGTCAACCTTGCCCGACTTGATCCATATGCAAGGGCGCTACGTAACCTCTCTTAACAAAAGGGAAACGGGGCGTTGAGCAGCACACCGATTATTTTATGGTTTCGCAGGGATTTCCGGCTGAGCGATCATCCGGCGCTGCGTGCGGCCTGCGAGACGGGACGGCCCGTCATCCCAGTCGCAATCCGCGACAAAAGCGTGGATGATCTGGGCGCGGCTCCGAAATGGCGGTGGGGCCTTGGTGCTGCGCATCTGGACGGGTCGTTGCGCGACAAGGGCAGCAGGTTGATCTATCGCTCGGGCCATGCGCTGGACGTGTTGCAGGCGCTGATCAAGGAGACGGGGGCAGGGGCCGTCTATTGGACGCGCCAATATGATCCCTGTGCCATCAGCCGCGATACGGATGTGAAATCGACCCTCAAGGATCAGGACATCGACGCGCGCAGCTTCGGCGGCCATTTGATGTTCGAACCCTGGACAACCGAGACGAAAACGGGCGGCTTTTACAAAGTCTACACGCCGTTCTGGAACGCGGTGAAAGGGCGGGACGTCGACGCGCCTTTGTCGACACCGGGCGGCATCCCCGCACCTGACGCATGGCCAGATAGCGAAGTGATTGAAGACTGGGATTTGGGCGCGGAGATGAACCGTGGCGCGGATGTGGTGCGCCCGTTCGTGCAACTGGGCGAACAGGCGGCACAGTCGTGCCTTGGCGCCTTTATCGCGTCCAAAGTCGCGGGTTACGTGGAGGGGCGCGACATTCCGGGGCAGGATCGCACCTCTAACCTGTCCGAAAACCTCGCCCTTGGGGAAATCAGCGCGCACCAGTGCTGGCATGCGGGGATGCGCGCCCGTGAGGAGGGCAAGGACGGTGCCGAGGTCTTTCTGAAGGAGTTGGTGTGGCGCGAGTTTGCCTACCACTTGATGCACCATACGCCGCGCATCCTCGATCAGAATTGGAAAGAGGATTGGGACGCTTTCCCCTGGAACGAGGATGCGCGGGCATCCGAAGTCTGGGCTTGGAAAAAGGGGCGCACCGGCATCCGGTTCGTGGATGCGGCCATGCGAGAGATGTACGTGACCGGCCGGATGCACAATCGGGGCCGTATGATTGTGGCGAGTTACCTGACCAAGCACCTGCTGACCCACTGGCGGATCGGGCAGGCGTGGTTTGACGACTGCCTGATCGACTGGGACCCGGCCAGCAATGCGATGGGCTGGCAATGGTCTGCAGGTTCCGGCCCGGATGCGACGCCCTATTTCCGGGTGTTCAATCCGGTCACGCAGCTGGATAAATTCGACAAGAACCGCGATTATGTCAGCCGCTGGATCGCCGAAGGGCGCAGCAACAAGCATGATGACGCGCTCAAGTTCTTTGAGGCCATCCCGCGGCATTGGGCAATGACGCCTGATGACGACTATCCCGATCCGATCGTACCGGCGGACGAGGGGCGTAAACGCGCGCTAAGTGCCTATGAGAACCGGAAATTCTGATGACAAACATGTGCGCATGGTTGCGCCCTCTCAACTGTCAAGCTAGCGTGACACAAAATGCGAACGGGGAAGTTGCATGATCCTGACAACCACCGAAGGCCAAAGCGGTCTGCCGCGCTATTTCGCGCGCGTTTTTGCGATGTCGCAGGGGATAAACACCGGACGAATCGACTTTGTGCTGCCTGATGGGCGTCAGTTCCGGGCCGAAGGGGTAAAACCCGGCCCGGTGGCCGAAGTCCACATCCACAACGACGATCTGTTCGCCCGTCTGATCCGCGAAGGTGACCTTGGGTTCTGCGATGCCTATCTGGACGAGTGGTGGACGACCCCCGATCTGCAAGCCTTCATGGACCTTGTCCACGCGGATAACGAGAACATCTATGACGGCTTTCCAGGCATGGGTCTGGTGCGTCGGTTCGAGAAATTCCGGTTCTGGTTGCAGCGCAATCACCGCGATCAGGCGCGCAAGAACATCAGCTATCACTATGATCTGGGCAACGACTTTTACGGGCTGTGGCTGGACGACACGATGACCTATTCCAGCGCCTTGTTCAAGACGGGGCAGGAAAGCCACGAGGCCGCGCAGATCGCCAAATATGCCAGCATGGTCGATCAGATGGGCGCGCAGCCCGGTGATCATATCCTTGAGATCGGCTGCGGATGGGGCGGGTTTGCCGAATACGCCGCACGCGAGCGCGGGCTCAAGGTGACGGGGCTGACGATCAGCGAAGAGCAGTTCAAGTACGCCCAAGAACGCATTGACAACGCAGGGCTTTCCGATCTGGTCGATTTCAAGTTACAGGATTACCGGGATGAGACCGGAACCTATGACGGGATCGCCTCTATCGAGATGTTCGAGGCCGTGGGCGAAAAATACTGGCCCGTCTATTTCGAGACGGTCAAGGAACGGCTGAAGCCGGGCAAGAACGCAACGCTGCAGATCATCACCGTTCAGGACCGGCGCTGGAAAGTGTACAAACGCGGCGTGGATTTCATCCAGAAATATATCTTTCCCGGTGGCATGCTGCCCAGCCCCACAGTGCTGCGCGAACAGATTGCGCGCGCGGGCCTGGGTGTCGAGCGCTCGGTCGAGTTCGGCCAAAGCTACAACATTTCGCTGCGCCGCTGGCACGAGACATTCAACGACAAGTGGGATCAGATCGCCGAGATGGGCTTTGATGACCGGTTTCGCCGGATGTGGAATTTTTATCTGACCTCTTGCGCGGCGACCTTTGAAAGTGCCAACTGCGATGTGACTCAGATCACAATTAAGCGGCCCGGATAAAGATGAAAGTTCACTGTCATGCCTAGCGCAGCCAAATTGGTGGCCGCTTTGGGATTGGCGATCCTGGCGTTCATCGTATCGGGCATGATCCCCCCGCTGTTCGAAGAGGACAAAAACTTTGGCATCTTCGTCTATGTCAACGTGATCGTCGGACTCTTTGTCGGGTGGATCGTGATTGGACGGCGCGCGGGGCGCGGCATGGTGTCGGCGATAAACGTCGGCCTGACGGGCCCGGTCGTGATGGTGTTCTGGGCACTGTTCATCCAGTCCTGCAACGAAATGGTCCGCATTGCCATGCGCAACCGCTATGACGGCGCGTTCGAGGCGTTGGTGTCCATCTTTGAAATCGGGGCGGAATGGGCCTTGCTGATGACAACCGTCCCCATCTGGACCACGCTGCTGGTGGGCGGTGTGCTGACCGGGATCGCCACTGAATACGCCTCGCGACACTGGCGATAACCTTATGAAATCCATATTCTTTTACGGCACCTTGCGCCATGTGCCGCTGCTGGAATGCGTGATGGGGCGGGCGGTTGGTGACCTTGATATCACGCCGGACGTCTTGCCCGGGCATCGGATTATGGCGGCGTCTGACGGCCCGTTCCCCTTGCTGGCGGTCGACCCCGACAGCAACGCAACGGGCGTTCTGGTGCGCGGGCTGACGGCGGACGATATTGCGCGGCTCGACTACTACGAGGCCGGCTTTGCCTATGACCTGCAACGCCTCACCTTGCAGTCCGGCGTGGCGGCAGATGTCTATGTGCCGCTGCACCATATAGCCTCGGACGGGCTGTGGGACATCGTGGGCTGGCAAAGGGACTGGGCCGAGATAAGCGTTGCCGCCGCCGAAGAAGTCATGAGCAACTTTGGCCAGATCAGCGCCAGGGAGATCGCCCGCCGTTTTCCGCGCATCCGCGCCCGAGCGTGGAGTCGGGTGTTGGCGCAATCGGGTCGCCACAGCCCCGACACCTTGCGCGGCAAGGTTGAGGTTCTCGAACGCACGCGCGCCTATTCCGACTTTTTCGCGCTGGACGAGATCAAGATGCGCCACGAGACATTTGACGGGGCGATGTCGCCCGTGCTGACGCGCGCGGTCTTTGTGGCCTCTGATGCGGCGCTGGTGCTGCCCTATGATCCGGTGCGCGACCGTGTGCTGCTGGTCGAGCAGGTCCGCCTTGGGCCCATCGGGCGCCATGATCCGGCCTGTTGGCAGCTTGAGCCGATCGCGGGTATGGTCGATCCCGGTGAACAGCCCGAAGAGGCCGCGCGCCGCGAAGCGGCAGAGGAGGCGGGGCTGGTGCTGGATCAGATGGAAACCGTTGGTGCGGGCTATGCCTCACCCGGGTCCGCCACGGATTTCTTTCACACATTTGTCGGTACCTGCGATTTGCCAGACGAGATCGCCGGCGTTGGCGGTGCAGAAGACGAGGACGAAAACATCCGCTCGCATCTGGTGTCTTACGATGCGCTGCTGCGCATGGCCGAGACGGGGCAGATCGGCAATGTCCCCCTGACCATGCTGATATACTGGCTCGCGCATCATCGCGATCAGCTGCGCGCCGGACACGCCTGACCCCGTTTTGCTTGAGGTCGCCTGACGCCCTCGCTACACCTGAACCAACTGAAAAAGGAACGCTGTCATGCGCTATGCTCCGGATCTGGCTGCGGCCGTTGGAAACACCCCCCTGATCAAGCTGCGCCGCGCCAGCGACGCGACGGGCTGCACCATTCTCGGCAAGGCCGAGTTCATGAACCCCGGCCAGTCGGTCAAGGACCGTGCGGCCCTGTCGATCATTCAGGATGCGGTGGCCTCGGGCGCGTTGCGCCCGGGCGGCACGATTGTCGAGGGGACGGCAGGCAATACAGGTATCGGTCTGGCGCTTGTCGGGGCCTCAATGGGCTTCAAGACGGTGATCGTGATTCCCGAAACCCAGAGCCAGGAAAAGAAGGATATGCTGCGCCTGGCGGGGGCAGAATTGATCCAGGTGCCCGCCGCACCCTATCGAAATATCAATAATTTTATCAAATACTCGGGTCGTTTGGCGGAAAAACTTGCCGAAACCGAACCAAATGGAGCTATCTGGGCCAACCAGTTCGACAACACCGCAAACCGTCGCGCCCATATCGAAACCACCGGTCCCGAAATCTGGGAACAGACCGACGGCAAGGTTGATGGCTTCATCTGCGCGGTAGGGTCAGGGGGAACCTTGGCTGGCGTCGCCGAAGTGCTGCAACCTAAGGGCGTCAAGATCGGTCTGGCGGATCCGGACGGGGCAGGGCTCTATAGCTATTTCACCACCGGCGAGATCGTCACAGAGGGCGGTTCGATTGCCGAAGGCATTGGACAGGTCCGCATTACCAAGAACCTCGAAGGGCTGAAGCCCGACTTCAACTACAATGTGTCCGACGCCGAGGCTCTGCCCATCGTGTTCGATCTGTTGCAGCACGAGGGGCTGTGTCTGGGTGCGTCCTCGGGGGTCAACGTGGCGGGGGCGATCCGGCTGGCCCGCGATCTGGGCCCCGGACATACCATCGTGACGATCCTGTGCGACTTTGGCACGCGCTATCAGTCCAAGCTGTTCAACCCCGATTTCCTGCGCGAGAAGGGGCTGCCTGTGCCGGAATGGCTCGATCAGGGGCCCTCATCCATCCCCGGCGTGTTCGAGGACGCTTGATGTTGCGACGCTTTATGGTGCGCTTGTGCGCGGCGCTGGTGTTTGGCCTTTGGGCTGTTCTGGCGCTCGCCCAATCGGACACACCGGACTACGAGGCATGGCGCGACGTGGCCCCACGTGCCGAGGCGGCGGTCGAAGCAGCCGAGGCGTCGGACGCGGCACTGATCGAGTTGCGCTCCGAAGTCGCGATGTGGCGCCAGCAGTTCCAAACCCAGCTCAACGCCAATGACAGCCGCCTGCAAACGCTGCGCGAACAGATCGCCTCGCTTGGCCCCGCACCCGAGGAAGGGGCCGAGGAGGCCACCGAAATCGCCGCCCGTCGCGCAGAGCTCAACGCGCAACTTGAACGACTGAGTACGCCGCGCCGCACCGCCGAGGAGGCGTTTAGCCGGGCCAACGGGATCATCACCGAAATTGACGACATCCTGCGCCAACGCCAGACCGAAGAGCTTTTGGACATGGGCCCGTGGCCGGTCAATCCTGCGAACTGGGGTGATGCGGCCCGCCATCTGGGCGAAAGCGTGGTGGCCGTCACCACCGGGGTTGGGCAAGCGTGGAAAAATCCGTCGCGCCGATCGAATGCGCAGGACAACCTGCCGCTTGTCATCATCTTTCTGGTCATCGGCCTCGTACTGCTGGCGCGGTCGCGTCATTGGTCCGAGCTGTTGGCCGTGCGCATCCAGCGCGGCGATCACCGTTCGGGCGCGGGGGTTGCGGGTTTTGTGGTCTCCCTTGGGCAGATCATCCTGCCGATGTTGGGCCTGTTTGCAATTGTGCGCGCCATTGGGGCCACGCAGCTGTTTGGCCCGCGCGGGCAATTGCTGCTCGACACGCTCGAGCCGATTGGGCTGACGTTGTTCTATTCGTTCTGGCTGGCCAGCCGCATTTTTCCACGCAGCGATGCGGTGCCCACGCCCTTGCACCTGCCACCTGAGCGGCGGGTCGAGGGGGGTGTCTACACCTGCATCCTGGGCGGTGTGTTCGGCCTGTTCATCCTCGTGGATGTGTTTGGCGACTTTGACCGCTACGACATGGCCGTCAACGCGGTCCTCAAATTCCCGCTGATCCTTGTCGCGGGGCTGTTGCTGGCACGGGTGGGCTGGCTCCTGCGCCGCCCGCTCAGAGAGCCGCTTGACGAGGTTTCCGGCGAACGCCAGTTCTCCGCCCGTTTCCTTGGGGTGCTCGGCCAGGGCGTCATTGCCGTTGGCATTCTGGCACCGATCCTGGCCGCGTTCGGGTACGGCACAGCGGCGCAATTCCTGACCTTTCCCACGATCCTGACGTTGGCGCTGATCGGGACGGTTGCGTTGTTGCAGGGCGTCTTGCGCGACGTCTATGCGGCGGTACGACCGGGCGAAGGCGCGCGCGACAGCCTGATCCCCACCTTGGCGAGCTTTGTGCTGGTGCTGATGGCTCTGCCGCTGCTGGCGCTGATCTGGGGCGCGCGGGTCACGGATTTGACCGAAGTGTGGACACGGATCCGTGGCGGCCTGACGGTGGGGGACATGACGATCTCACCGGGCAGCTTTTTCACGCTGATCATCGTCTTTGCCTTGGGGTATCTGCTGACACGCGCGGTGCAGGGGGCCATGCGCACCTCGGTGCTGCCCAAGACGAAAATCGACCCCGGCGGGCAGACGGCCATCATTTCGGGCCTTGGCTATGTGGGTATCTTTCTGGCGGCCCTCATCTCGATCACCGCTGCGGGCATTGATTTGTCGAGCCTTGCGATTGTGGCTGGTGCCTTGTCCGTCGGCATTGGCTTTGGTCTGCAAACGGTGGTGTCGAACTTCGTGTCCGGGATCATCCTGCTGATCGAACGGCCCATCGCCGAAGGGGACTGGATCGAGGTGGGGGGACAGATGGGCTACGTCCGCTCGATCTCTGTCCGCTCAACCCGGATCGAGACGTTTGATCGCACGGACGTCATCGTGCCCAACGCCGATCTCATTTCGGGGACGGTCACGAACTACACGCGGGGCAACACGATCGGGCGGGTCATCGTGCCGGTCGGCGTCGCCTATGGCACCGATACCCGCCGCGTGGAACGCATCCTCAAGGAAATCGCCGATGCTCATCCCATGGCGCTGGCCAACCCGGCCCCGCAGGCCCTTTTCATGGGTTTCGGGGCGGACAGTCTCGACTTTGAAATCCGCATGATCCTGCGCGATGTGAACTGGATGCTGGCCGTCAAGAACGAGATCAACCACCAGATCGCCGCGCGCTTTATCGAAGAGGATATCGAAATCCCCTTCGCGCAACGCGACGTCTGGCTGCGCAATCCCGAAACGCTGCACCCCCGCGATGCACGCGGCTCGCAAGGCGCCGAACCGGCGGCAGAGCCCGAGATCATGACGCCCACCGACGGCGACATGGACACGGACGGAGACGGGCGATGACCGATATGCTGTTTCGACAGGACGCCTATCTGCGCGAGGCGTCTGCCACTGTGACGGCCCACACCACTGAGGGCGGGATCGTGCTGGATCAAAGCATCTTTTACCCCACGGGCGGCGGCCAACCCGGCGACAGCGGTGCGCTGCGGTGGGATGGGGCTGACATGGGCATCGCCACAACCATCAAGGGCGACGGCGAGGCGATCATATTGGTGCCCTCCGAACCACGTGCCCTGCCGCCGATTGGGGCGGAGGTCGAACAGGTGCTCGACTGGGATCGCCGCTTTGGGCACATGCGGGTGCACAGCGCGCTGCATTTGTTGTCGGTCGCTGTGCCCTTTGGGGTGACGGGCGGCTCGATCGGGGCGACGCGCGGGCGGCTCGATTTCGATATGGAACACGCCCCCGAAGACCGCGACGCACTCGAAGAGATGTTGAACGGATATGTCGCCGCCGATCTGCGGGTCAGCGAAGACTGGATCACCGGAGCCGATCTCGACGCCAACCCCGGCATGGTCAAAACCCTGTCTGTGCAGCCCCCGCGCAATGCAGGGCGCATCCGTCTTGTGCGGATCGGGGACGGCGACGACGTGATCGACCTGCAACCTTGCGGCGGCACCCATGTGGCACGCACCGGCGAAATCGGCGCGCTGCGCATCGGCAAGATCGAAAAGAAGGGCCGGATGAACCGTCGCATCTATCTGCATCTGGACAGCTGAGATCACGCCGAGGTTTTCTTTCATCTTGCGGCTTGCATTTGACCACGACAATTGGATAGAGACGCGTCAACGGACAGGTGGCCGAGTGGTCGAAGGCGCACGCCTGGAAAGTGTGTAGGCGGGAGACCGTCTCCAGGGTTCGAATCCCTGTCTGTCCGCCACTTTCTGATTGCGCTATTGCCTCCGGCGACTTGAGCACGATGGCTCGGGTTCGACCCTTGTTCGAACCGCGTCGCCACCCCCTGTCGCTGGAACGGTTCATAGGCATCGCGACGCTTCGCAGGCCACGTTGATATTTCCGACGTGCGCAGTGTTGACGAAAAGTACGCCAATGCCGCACGCACATTTCAAAAACACAAAAATCGGATCGATTGTTTTCAAAGCCGATCTTTCCACGCCGCATGCCGCTTGCGCGCAGCACGCCCGCGCGCGTACCTAAGGTCAACGCATGGGGCCGGTTCGGCCTATGCCCCCGTACAGTTTAGGGATTTGATCATTTATGGCACGCCAATACCTCAAGAAAGCAACCCTCACCGCCCAATCCGGCGCGTCCGACGTGAGCGAGATTGTCACCGGCATTCTTTCGGATATCGAAAAGGGCGGTGATGCCGCAGCACTCGATTATGCGGCGAAGTTTGATCGCTATGAGGGCAATGTGGTGCTGAGTGCCGCCGAGATCGAGGCCGCCTGCGCGCAGGTGTCAGACAAGCTCAAGGCCGATATCCAGTTTGCCCACCAGAATGTGCGCACCTTTGCCGAAGCCCAGAAAAGCACTGTCGCCAATTTCGAGGTAGAGGTCGTGCCGGGCCTGATGGCTGGTCAAAAGGCGATCCCGGTGGATGCGGCAGGGTGCTACGTGCCCGGTGGGCGCTACAGCCATATCGCGTCGGCCATCATGACCGTGACGACGGCCAAGGTGGCGGGTTGCAAGCATATCGCAGCATGTTCGCCCCCGCGCCCGGGCGTCGGTGTGGCCCCGGCCATCGTCTATGCAGCCCATATCTGCGGGGCGGACAAGATCCTCGCGATGGGCGGTGTACAGGGTGTTGCGGCGATGACCTTTGGTCTGTTCGGACTGCCCAAGGCGAATATTCTGGTGGGGCCTGGCAACCAGTTCGTGGCCGAAGCCAAGCGTATCCTGTTCGGTCGCGTCGGCATCGACATGATTGCCGGACCTACCGACAGTCTTGTTCTGGCGGACAAGACTGCCGATCCGCTGATCGTGGCGACGGATTTGGTCTCGCAGGCCGAACACGGCTACAACTCGCCCGTCTGGCTGGTCACGGATGATCAGGCGCTGGCCGAAACGGTCATGGGGCTGGTGCCGGGACTGATCGACGATCTGCCGGACTTGAACCGCGAAAACGCCTTTGCCGCATGGCGCGACTATGCGGAGGTGATCGTCTGTGCGGACCGCGAAGAGATGGCCGCCTGCTCGGACGAATACGCCCCCGAACACCTCACCGTGCAGGCCGATGATCTGGAGTGGTGGCTGGACCGGCTGACTTGCTATGGCTCGCTGTTCCTGGGCGAGGAAACGACCGTGTCCTATGGCGACAAGGCGTCGGGCACCAACCACGTGCTGCCGACCTCGGGGGCGGCGGGCTATACCGGTGGGCTGTCCGTGCACAAGTACATGAAGATCGTCACATGGCAGCGCGCCACGCGCGAAGGGTCAAAACCCGTGGCAGAAGCCACCGCGCGCATCTCGCGGCTCGAGGGGATGGAAGGGCATGCGCGTGCCGCTGATGTGCGGTTGGCCAAATATTTCCCCGGTGAGAATTTCGACCTGTCCGCTGATGGCTGACCCACGTGATCTCTTTGACCTGACGGGCCGTGTAGCCTGTGTCACCGGGGCCAGCTCCGGCCTCGGGCGACGTGCGGCAGTGGCCTTGGCCGCAGCCGGGGCGCAAGTTGTAGGCGTGGCCCGGCGGACGGATGATCTGGACGCGTTGACGGCCGAGATTGGCGCAAACGCAGCGGCGGTTGTGGCGGATGTTGCCTTGCGCGATGCGGTGACCGAGGTCGTATCAGCCATCGCTGCACCCTTCGGCAGCCCTGACATCATCGTGCATGCGGCGGGCATCAATACACGCCAGACTGCGGATGAGGTGACATCCGAGGGGTGGGACCAAACGCTGGCTCTCAACATCTCGGCCCCGTTTTTCCTGACCCAGGCCCTCGTGCCCGCGATGAAAGCCAAGGGGTGGGGGCGCATCGTGAATTTTGCCTCGCTGCAGACAACCCGCGCCTTTCCGGGCGGGATTGCCTATGGCACGACCAAGGCCGGTATCGCTCAGTTGACCCGCGCCATGGCCGAAGCATGGTCACCCCACGGGATCACCGCCAACGCCATCGGCCCTGGCTTTTTCCCAACCGAATTGACCCAAGCGGTGTTTTCGGATCCAGAACGGGCCAAGCGCAATGCAGCCCAAACCTGCATGGGACGCAACGGGCGGCTTGAAGATATAGACGGCCCAATGCTGTTCTTGTGCTCGGATGCGTCTGGCTATGTTACCGGTCAGACGCTGATGGTTGACGGAGGGTTCACGGCGAAATGAGAGCATTGGTCTATGAAGGGGTCGAAACGCTGCACGTCCGCGACGTGCCAAACCCCGAAGTCGGGCCCGGGCAGTCCTTGGTCCGCATCACGGCCTCGGGGATTTGCGGGTCGGACATGCATGCCTATCTGGGCCATGACGCGCGCCGCCCCGCGCCGCTGATCCTTGGCCACGAAGCGGCGGGTATCATTGAGGGCGGGCACCGGGACGGCACCCGCGTCACGATCAATCCGCTGGTCAGTTGCGGCACTTGCCCGGCTTGCCGCGCGGAGCGCTCAAACTTGTGCCCGGAGCGTCTGATCATCTCCATGCCGCCGCGCGAAGGGGCCTTTGCGCAATATGTGGCGATGGCGGATGACAACCTTGTCGTGGTGCCCGATCATGTGCCGCTGGAAAAGGCGGCGCTGGCCGAACCGCTTGCCGTCAGTTGGCATTCGGTGCGACTGGGGCTCGAAACGCTGGACCATGCGCTTGGTGCAAATGCGCTGGTGATCGGGGGCGGGGCCATCGGGTTGGCCGCTGCGCTTGCGCTGAGGGCGCAAGGCATCGAGGATGTTACGATCGCCGAACCCAACGAGGTGCGCCGCGCCTTCCTGACAGACCAGTGCGACCAGCGCGCCGTTGCACAAAGCGACGGTACATATGCCATGGTCATCGATGCGGTGGGTTATGCAGCGACGCGGTCGCTAGCCTCTGCGCGCTGCGCCCCGGGCGGCGTCATCGTGCATATCGGTCTGGGCGAGGACATGGGCGGTCTCGATATTCGCCGCATGACCTTGCAGGAAATCACGTTCATCGGCACGTATACCTACACGCCGCGGGATTTCCGCGATACCTGCAGCGCGATCTTTGATGGCGCGCTCGGCCCGCTCGACTGGATCGAACAGCGCAGCCTTGACGCAGCGCCGCAAGCCTTTGCCGACCTGCGGGCAGGCACCGTTGCTGCGCCCAAGATCGTTCTGGATCCGTGGGCATGACACAAACAGCGACGGAATTGGAGACAGGTCATGTACACTAAAATCCTCGTTCCAATGGCGCTGGATCATGGCGTGTCGATCCACACGCTCGAGATTGAGAACGCCCTGCGCGGCAGTGGGGCCGAGATCATCGCCTTGCACGTTCACGAGGCCCCGCAAGGCTCTGTCAGCGCCTATCTGGACGAAGCAACAGTGGCGACCGGGTTTGAAAAGGTGCGCACCGACCTTGCCGAAAAGCTGGCGGATCAAGCGGGCGTCACACCCTGCATGGTCAAGGGGCACTCGGCCCGGACCATGATCGATTATGCAAATGCCAACGACATCGACGGCATCTTGATCGGCTCTCACAAACCGGGGCTGTCCGATTGTTTCCTCGGCTCGACCGCCTCTCGCGTGGTGCGCCAAGCCGGTTGCGCCGTCCATGTACAACGCGCATCGCAGTAAAGATGTCGCATCTCAAATCCAAGGAAGGTTTCGAAAAATCATGAACATAGACAAGAAGATCACGGACGATCTGGTAGCCAATGGCGTCTCGTTTGTGACGACCGTGCCGTGCAAGCAACTGGCCGGGGTCATTGACGAGATCGAGGCGCGGGACGAGATTTTCCATATCCCCTCCAACAAGGAAGACGAGGGCATGGGCCTGTGTGCCGGTGCCTGGATGGGCGGCAAACGCCCGGCCATCATCATGCAGAACACCGCCATCGGGGTCACCATCAACACCCTGGCCACGCTGATCCAGTACTACCGGATGCCGCTTCCCATGCTGATTTCCTACCGCGGCGAGCTGCGCGAACCCGTCGCCTGTCAGGTCGAAATGGCCGTGCACACCAAGGCGCTTCTGGCCCAGATGAACATCCCCACCTATCACTTCCACAAACAGTCCGATGTGGACGAGCTGGATATGATCCTGAAATACACCTTCATGTGCAACAAACCCGTGGCGATCCTGACGGATGCCAACTTTTGGGGAGGCTATGGCGACCAATGATCCGTTCTGAAATCCTGCGCGAAATCGCGCCCATCCTGCGTGACCATCTGGTCGTGTGCAATATCGGTCTGCCCAGCCAGGAGCTGCACATGATCGACGATCAACCCACGAATTTCTACATGCTCGGAACGATGGGCCTGTCGTCCTCCATCGGTCTGGGGCTGGCGCTGGCCCAGGATAAGACGGTGATTTCCATTGACGGGGATGGTTCGGTTCTGACCAATCTGGGGACCTTGCCGACCATCGCCAACAACGTGGCCGACAATTACATCCTGATGATCATCGACAATGGCTCTTACGGCTCGACGGGGGATCAGCCGACCTATGCGGGCAAAAAGACCAAGCTCGAAGCGGTCGCGGCGGCCTGTGGGTGCGAGAATGTGGTGACGTGTCAGGATGTGGACACAGGTGAGGTGCTGCAGGCGGCGATCGACAGCAAGAAGATGACGGTGATTGTGGTGAAATGCGACAGCGGCAACATCAAACTGCCGGTGATCACCATGGACCCGGTCGTGATCAAGGATCGGTTTATGAAAGCCGTCGGGGCCTGACAATCAGGGTCAACCGCTCCCCTATGCGCGGTTGGCCCCTGCGATTAAGGTAGCCTTCACACTTGCAGCGATAGAGTGCCTTGGGGAAACAGGGCTTTCGCAGGCAAAGTTGATGGTGTGGCCACGTAATCGGGCAAGCAAACAGATGCAGTCGTGCACGGCATATGCCGTGCGCTTGCGCTTTGTCTGATGGGGCTGCGGGGTTCTGATCAGGCACCTGTGCGCGTGGTCGTCGTGGACGATTCAGTCACGATGCAACGCTGGTTGCGCAGCGTTCTGTCCAAGGATCCACGGTTGGACCTTGTCGGTGTTGCTGGCTCAGCGACCGAGGCGCGCGCCGTCATCAAGGCGACAAACCCGGATGTGCTGACCCTGGACATCGAGATGCCGGGCATGAACGGTATCGAATTTCTGGCACACCTGATGAGACTGCGGCCCATGCCGGTGGTTATGTTGGCCTCAGCCGTCAGTCCCGACAGTGCATTGGTCAGGCGCGCATTGGCGATAGGGGCTGTGGCTTGCGTGCCAAAACCGACGCTGCCGACACCAGAGTCTATGGCGGCTCTGTGTGACAGCGTTTTTGCAGCCGCGCACGGTCATGCCCAAAACGGACATGACGCAGATCAGAGCGCATATCATAACAAGATCCTGTTGATCGGTGCATCGACCGGCGGGGTCACCGCGATCGAGCGGCTGCTTGCGCGGCTGCCCGATGACATCCCCCCCATCGTGATCGCTCAGCATATGCCGCAAAGCTTTCTCGAGAGTTTCGTGCGACGGCTTGACCGGCTTGGACCGCACCGCGTTGATTTCACACGCAGTCGCATGCAGCTGGCACCGGGCGACATCCGCATCGCGCCGTCCTTTGACGTTCAGACATGTGTCACATGGCACAGCAACGCCTGGCACATCCAGGAAATTGCGCGGGACAACGCGCATAGATTTTGCCCATCTATCGACGTTCTTTTCGCATCCTCAACGACATGGGCGCCTCAGGTGGGCGCTCTGCTGTTGACCGGGCTCGGCAGTGATGGCGCCAAGGGCATGTTGGCGCTGCGTCGCAATGGCGCGCGCACAATGGGCCAATCCCAAAACAGCTGCGTCATCTACGGCATGCCCGGGGCCGCGCTCGCGCTGGACGCATCAGAGGCCGAGGCCGATATCGACACCATCGGTGCCGAAATCCTGTCGCGGATGCAGGGCAAACGCGCGGGTCAGGCGACCTTATGACCTCGGAACATCGCATATATATCGCCCAAGGTGAGCATGCGACCGGGGTCACTGATCACCTTGTGATCGCCACGCTGCTCGGGTCATGCGTGGCGTGCTGCTTGTGGGACACCGCGGTCAGGGTTGGAGGGATGAACCATATATTGCTGGCCAATGGGACCGGTGGCAGCACTGCGCGCACGCTGTCGGGGATAAACGCAATGGAGGTTTTGATCAACGATCTGATCAAGCTTGGGGCGCGGCGTGATCGGTTGAAAGCCAAAGTCTTTGGCGGTGCCCGGATGATATCGGGTCTGTCTGACATCGGTGCCGAAAATGCTGAATTTTCTGTCTCCTATCTGTCGCAAGAGCGGATCCCGTTGGTGACGCAGTCCCTGGGGGGCACGCAAGCGCGCAGCCTGCGCTTTTGGCCGACCACCGGGCGGGTGATGCAAAAACTGACCAACACCCGGATGCATGAAGTCGAGGTTAAGCCCCCGCATCCGCCACCCTCTGGATTGGAGCTATTTTAGCCCAACACTCGGGTGGAGCCAGTGTGCCAGGTGCGGTGAGATGTCGATCAATCTCAAAACAGATCGACAGCACCGGAATTGGGCTGAGATGTGGCCGCGGGCGTATCAATCAGCAGGCGCGTACTTTCCAAAATCACGGCGCTCAGCGCTGTCTCGCGGCCGGGTCCCGTTGCGGCCAAAGCCGTTGCAAGCCGTGACAAATCCCTGAGCGACTGACCAATCGCATCAAATTTTTGCAAATGGACGATGTCTGGCGTTTCGAGCGAGGTATTTTGTACCGCCGCAACGAGGACATTTTCGATTTCAGCAACGTTCGCGGCCAATACATTCAGGTGGGCCGCCATGTTCGTCAGGGTGGTGCTGTCGCGCCCATGATCGGCGGATCGCGCAGACATCAAAGCGGACCCACAACGGTCTCAATACACTTGCGCAAGTCGGCCGGCTGGAATGGTTTTTTCAGATAGTTGTTCATCCCCAGTTTCTGACCGTAATCAATGATCTGCTGCTCGGCCCGCCCGGTGATCAAAATAAATCCCACACCTTTGGTCCTCGGACCACTGCGCAAATGATGCAGCAGCTTCAAACCATCCATATTTGGCATGTTGTAATCGGAAATGATCAAGTGCACCGGGTAGGCTGCGAAGGTGCGCAAGGCATCCGCACCGTCCTCGGCTGTCGAGATGTGGCGAATGCCCATGCCATCAAGGCTTTGCGTGATGATGCCACGACTGGTGGACATATCATCCACCACCATGATGCGAATTTGATCTCGAAGGGCCATGACTATTCTTCCAATCTAAGATTCATATGCCGGTACCGGTCTTGGCGTAGGCGGTGGGACCTATTGATTTGAACCCATATGTGGCGGCATCGGTAATGCGCTCGGAATGACCCAAGAAGAATTGACCATCGGGTTTCAGCGCACGCTCAAATCGGGGCCACAGGCGGCACTGTGTTTCGATATCGAAATAGATGACGACATTTCGACAGAAAATCGCGTCGAAGGCATGTTTCATCGGCCATTGGGTCAACAGATTGAGTTCGTGAAATACCACGCGGGCCTTTACTTCGTCGGGAATATGGATCGCCGCCGAACCCTTCTTGTGCGGTGCCAGAAAACGCCCTCGGACCTCATCGGGAATTTCGGCAGATTGTCGGGCGCTGTATTGTCCCCGGCGCGCAAACCCGATGACATTGGGGTCGATGTCCGTTGCCAATATCTTGAAATCCATGTCTGCAAGGCGCGGCTCGACACAAAGCAAGTGCATTGCGATCGAATAGGGTTCCTGGCCATTCGAACATCCTGCTGACCAAATGCGGATCCGCTGATCGCTATCGGGGCTATTCCTCAGCTTTGACGCCAGCTGTTTTGCCAAGAGGTCAAAATGATGCGGTTCCCGAAAGAAATGGGACACGTTGGTCGTCAGCGCCGAAATCATGAACCGTCGTTCGTCCGCGCCGCGCCTTGATTTCACGAGATCGCAGTAATGGTCAAAATCGCCAATATTCAACGCGCGCAGCCGATGGCGCAGTCTCGATTGCACCATCAGTATCTTTTCGGGCACGAGCTTCAGCCCGCTTTCGCGGTAGGTCAGAGCGGCGATCGCATCAAAGGTCGCCTCGCTCAGTCGCGCGTACCCGACCTCACTCGTCATCAAGCGGCCTCGCCTTGCGAAAGGACGACGATATTGTTCAGGTCGAGCACGCGGATCATGCGATCTTCGATCAGGGTCAGCGCCTTCACGACCGTTTGTGCGCCGTAATTTGCCGCATCAGGTGGCGGCTGCAAGGCATCTGGCGGCAGCGCAATGATGTCGGAGACCGCATCGACCAAGAGCCCGGTCATCGTCTCCTCAAAACTGACCACAATGATCACGTTGCGATCACAATGCGGGCGGGTTGGCAGCCCGAGCCGTTCCCCCAGGTCCATAACGGGCAAGACGGCACCGCGCAGATTGATGACACCACGCATGAAACTGGGCGCGTGGGGCAGGGGGGTTGCCTTGGCCCAACCCCGGATCTCGCGCACACACATAATATCTAGGGCGTATTCGTGTTCTCCCAACTCAAACGTGAGGAGTTCTACGGGGTGGGATGTTTGCAAATCTTCCATCTTATGACTCCATTCTTATCTTTTGAGATTTTGCGTGCGGGGGCTCGCCGGCGCGGGCGATAATGTCGGACGGGTCGACGATCAGCGCGATCTGTCCATCGCCAAGAATGGTCGCCGCGGCGATGCCCGGCGCGCGATACAGTGTATCGTCCAACCCTTTGATCACCACCTGGCGCTGATCCTGAATCTCGTCCACCACAAGCGCGCCCAGAGAACCATCATCATGGGTGATCAGCAGCGCGACGCCGTCGACATAACTGTCTTTGCGCGCGCGGTAGCCAAGCAGGTAGCCAAGATCGAACAGCGGCACCAAACCATCCCGCACCCGCACCACGTCCAGCCCGGGCTGGATCGCGTCGAGGGTTTCCGCTGACAGTGTCACGGTCTCCGCGACCACGTTCAGCGGCAAGACCAGCGTTTCGTCCGCCACTTCGATGACCATCCCGTCCAACACGGCCAATGTGAGGGGCAGCGAGATCGAAAAATTGGTGCCCAGACCGGGGGTCGAGGTTATTGAAATGCGTCCGCCAAGCGATTGGATCGCAGTGCGCACGACGTCCATCCCAACGCCTCGTCCGGAGAGATCGGACACCGTGTCGGCCGTCGAAAATCCAGGCAGGAACAAAAGGTTGTCGATCTCGCTGTCGGACAGGGTCGCGTCGGTCGGTATCAGACCTTTATCCATTGCTATTTGAAGGACACGGGGCCGGTTGATACCGCCCCCATCATCGCTGACCTCGATGATCACCCGGCCGGAGCGATGCGCGGCGCTGAGTGTCACACGCCCTTGCGCGTCCTTACCGTTGGCGACGCGTTCATGCGTCGGCTCCAGCCCGTGATCAACGGCGTTGCGGATCATATGGGTTAGCGGATCGGCAAGCCGTTCGATCACCGTCTTGTCGACCTCGGTCGCGTCACCGTCCGTGATCAGGCGCACATCCTTGTTCACAGCGGCGGACGCCTCGCGCACGATCCGGGACATCCGTTGAAACAGTGGTTTGACCGGCTGCGCGCGGATCATCATCACGCTGTCCTGAATGTCGCGTGTGAGACGCTGAAACTCCTCGAGCCCATTCATGGCGTCCGAGTGCGGGGACAACCCGGCGCCTTGCAGGCTTTGAGCCAGCATCGCCTGATTGATCACCAACTCACCAACCAGATTGACGAGCCGTTCGATCCGATCCAAATCCACGCGCACCACTGATCTTGCTGCCGCAGGCGTGGCGCGCTGTGGGGCCTGTTCCGGTTCAGCACTGTCGGTTTCGGGCTCAGGAAGCGGCTCGGAAACCTGATCCGAAACAGGTGGCGGTGTGGGGTTATCTGTTGTGTCTGAACCGGCGAGCCGTTCAATGCTCAGCTTGCACAGCCCTTCGACGAATTCGAAGACAGAGGCCACTTCGGCCTCGTCCACCTCGCTTGTCAGCAAGATCGTCCACGACAGATAGGAGGTCTCCGGCACAATGTCAGACAGCGCAGGCACCCGCGCCGTATCGCACTGAATATCACACGTCCCCAAAGCCGCCAACGAGCGCAGGATCGGAAAGACATCATTCCCAGTTTCAAACATCTCTGCATCGGGGGCAAAGCAGATTTTGAACTGCGGTGCGGGCGGAAGATCGTCCAGAGCTGGCAGGTCCAGATCAAGATCGAGGGCCAAGCCCAGAGGCTGAAACTCAATCTCCGGCTCGACTTCATCCGGGGGCACACCCGCGCCGATATGCGCATCCATCTCCGCCAAAATGGCATCGCCCGCACTGGATGGAATTTCGGTGCCGTCCCGGTTTGCGCGGACAAGGTCTGACAGGTGATCTGCCGCGCGGAAGAAATGCTTGAGCAAATCGATATCGACAGCGAGCTCACCACTGCGCACCCGGTCAAGCACAGACTCGTAGTGGTGGGAAAACCGCACCAATGCCTCAAGCCCAAACGCGCCGGCCCCGCCCTTGATCGAGTGAACCGCGCGAAAGACCACATGAATCGTTTCAGCGTCATCGGTGCCGTCTTCCAAGGCTTGCAGACCGTCCTGCATCGCCTCAAGCAATTCGTCGCATTCGACAAAGAAAGAGGCCCGAATTTCTGCCATGGGATCGGGCGTGGTCATGTGACGATCCTATCCAGCAACCATTTGCAGGGCTTTGACCAGTTTGGAGGGATCAAAGGGTTTCACGATCCAGCCTGTTGCCCCTGCCGCGCGTGCGCGCATCTTCAATTCGGGGGCCGCTTCGGTCGTAAGGACCAGGATGGGGGTTGTGCGGTGCCCCGTCTGATCCCGCACCGCGTCGATGAATCCAAATCCGTCCATGCGCGGCATATTGATGTCTGTGATGATCACATCGGGCGCGATATTGGCCAACACTTCGGTGCCGTGCACGCCATCATCGGCCGTGTGAACCCGAAACCCTGCGGGCTCAAGCGCCAGGCGGATCATGTCGCGCATCGTGCGGCTGTCATCCACAGCCAGGACTTCAAGGTTCATGTTGCACCTTCCATCAGAATTTCCGGGGTCAGCCCCATGTCAGCCAATTGCTCCACGGCACGCTCGGACACATCGATCAGATCAAGAGTTCCACCCGCATTGCGTGCCGTTTTTCCGGCGCTGAGCAACAGTTGCGCGCCAAGCGCCCCCATCAGGGTCACTTTGGATGCGTCGACGCGGAGTTCAGCGCCCGCAGGAACAGCGTGCAAACGCGCATGAACATCCCCCACACCCGCCACATCCAGCCGGGCAGGTAACACCAGCGAGTCAGACATAGGGCACCCGCGCCCACACAAAATAGGGTTTCAACAGACCGACCTTTCGCCAAACAACCATGTCGTCGTCGGTGTAGCGGACGCTATGTTAAGACCACGTAAAGCGCACAAAAAAACCCGCGCTCGATCCAAACGCGGGTTCCAAAAATTTTAGCTAACCGTGACTTAGCCGCGGCGGCGTCCGCCGCTGCGACCGGCCCGTCCGCGTCCTTCCTGACCGGCCTTGGGAGGCATGCGGTTGAACTTGATCCACTCGCCTCCGCCCTCGTCATTGTTGGTCAGGAAATTGGCGGCGCGGATGGCTTCCATCTCCTTGCCCGCACGCGGTCTGGTCGAGCCAAGACCGAACATCTGCACCAGCGTTTCATCGTCCATGCCGTCAGGCAGGATGATCCCGGCCGCTTCGATCTCGGCCCGTTTTTCGGCAATCTTGGTCGGACCTACGGGCAGGGCGACGGGGTTCATGATCGCAGAGGTCATGCCCGCGCCCATGGCCATCGGCAGGAAGGCGTTGTTGATGCCGTGCCTGTTTGGCAGGCCGAAGGAGATGTTCGAGGCCCCGCAGGTCGTGTTGACCCCCAATTCCTCGCGCAGACGGCGCACCAGGGTAAAGACTTGCAAGCCCGCCGTGCCCATCGCGCCGATGGGCATCACCAGCGGGTCCACCACGATGTCATGGGCTGGAATGCCGAAATCGGCAGCGCGTTCCACAATCTTCTTGGCGACCGCAAAGCGCACATCGGGGTCTTCGGAAATGCCGGTATCGTCATTGGAGATGGCGACAACGGGGACGTTGTATTTCTTGACCAGCGGCAGGACCAACTCCAGCCGTTCTTCCTCGCCGGTGACGGAATTCAGGAGCGGACGGCCCTCCGCAGCGGCCAACCCGTTTTCAAGCGCACCGGGCACGGAGCTGTCGATGCAGAGCGGGCAATCGGTGACGGCCTGCACGCGCTCCACAAGTTCTTTCATCAGGGTCGGCTCGACGAAGTTGTTGTCCGCATAGCGGGGATCTTCGGCCATCTTGTTCGAGAACACGGCACCTGAGTTGATGTCGAGGATCGTGGCACCGGCGGCGACCTGGGCAACTGCATCGGCTTCGACACGGGAGAAATCGCCGCGCTCGAGCTCTTCGTTCAGAACCTTGCGTCCGGTGGGATTGATCCGCTCTCCGATCACGGCAAAGGGCTGGTCAAAGCCGATCACGGCCGTCTTGGATTTGGATTCGACGATGGTGCGTACCATGAATGGGCAGTCCTTTTAGGCGTTGGCCGGGACCGCGGCGCGGCCCCCGTTTTCGATGGCCCAGTGGGCGTTGGTCTTGATCCCGCCAAGGGGGAAGAAGTGGACCTGAGTAATGTTGAAATCCGGGTTGGCGGCCTTATGGGTGGCCAGATCCGAAATCACTTCGGCAGGAGAGAAGGGCAGCAAGAGCTTGGTCACGTCCTTGGCCCGCTTTTGCAGCACTTTGAGGGACGGGCCGACACCGCAGGCGATGGCGAACTTGATCATGGTCTGCAACTTGGCCGGGCCAGCGATGCCGATATGGATGGGCAGGTCGATCCCGGCCGCCTTGAGGCTGTCAGCCCAAGCGATGATGGGTGCCGCCTCAAACGCGAACTGGGTGGCAATCGCCATCTTGGCGTCGGTGCGATTGGCGAAATCCTGTTTCCAGCGCAGCGCCTCGTCCACCATGGCCGTGCCGCCAGTGGGATCGATATCGCGGTTGCCCTCGGGATGGCCTGCAACGTGCAGGTGCTTGAAACCCGCCGCTTCAAAGGCCCCGGTTTCCATCAACTGCATGGAGCTGTGAAAGTCGCCATGGGGCTGATCGACACCACCGGCCAGCAACAGCGCCTGATCCACATTCGCCTCACCCTGATAGCGCGCGATCCAGTCCTTGAGGGTGGCGGTGTCCTTGATGATACGGGCGGGGAAATGGGGCATCACCGGAAAACCCTCGGCGTTCAGGCGCTTGGCGGTGGCGACCATATCCTCGATCGGCGTGCCTTCGATATGGGCGATATAGACGCGGGTGCCAGCGGGCAGCAGGGCGCGGAAATCCTCGACCTTTTCAGCCGTGCGCGGCATCACCTCGATGGAATAGCCGTCCAGAAACGCCTCGACCTCGGGGGACAGGCTGCCGGGCACCGGGCCGTCGTCTTTCTTGAAATTCAGCAACGCCATAGCGGCACCTTTCGCAGTGAGCGGGTGGGTCAGGCCCAGCCTTCGTTGTCGATCAGCGCCTTGATGCGCGCGGTGTCATATTCGGCATCCAGACGGGTGGCTTCGGCGTCAGCGACCGCATCGGGCTCGCCGTCCATCGGGTAGGGGTCCGCCTTGCGCCATTCCGCCAGATAGGCGTCCGCATCCTTGGCGTTCACCTTCATCGCGGCGCGGTCAATGGCTTGCTCAAACCGTTCGGGCAATTGCCGTTTCGAGCCACGGCGGCCCTTGCCCACAATCACTTGGGCCGGGATATCGCGCCAGTAAACGATGGTGACGTCAGGCATGTGATTCCTCCTCGGTCGGTTGCCCCTCCATACTAGCCGTGCACCCATCCACGCGGGCTGTTTTCGACAAGTGCGAAGACGGTTGCGACGCGGGGCCGGGCAGGGACACCGGCGGGGCATGGGTAACGCCGATTGCCCAGCCCGTTCAACGTCAAAGGGTTCATAAAGAATATCAGCCAAATCCGCACTCTATGTCATAATACATCGCAACCCACTTGCGCGGATTGCGTGCAGCCCATATCGTCAAGGCAACTCGATATGAAAGGCGCATCAAGATGGCGCCAAAGCGTCCCCATGGTGCGGGCGCGCAACAAAAGCGGGACAGGTCGCATCTGTCCCAGCCCGTGCCGCGTGCCCCAGGATCGCCCGAGCTTTATGCCGCGCTGGATCTGGGCACGAACAGTTGTCGTATGTTGATCGCCGAGCCGCGAGGCGCGGGGTTTCATGTTGTCGACAGTTTCTCGAAATCGGTGCAGTTGGGGCTGGGGCTTGAACGTTCGGGAATGCTGTCGCGCGGCTCGATGACGCGCACGGTGCAGGCCCTGCGGATCTGCCAGCAAAAGCTGAAACGCCACAACGTGAAGCGGATGCGGCTGGTCGCGACCGAAGCGTGCCGACGCGCAGCCAATGCCCGCGAATTCATCAACCGTGTCCACCGCGAAACCGGCCTGCGCCTTGATATCATCGAAACCGAGGAAGAGGCGCGGCTGGCCGTGATCTCCTGCGCGCCGCTGGTCAGCCCCAAGACCGAGAACCTGTTGGTGGTGGATATCGGGGGGGGCTCGACCGAACTGGTCTGGATTGACCTGTCCCACGTGCCGGGCCCCGACCGTCCACAGGCGATCATGCGGCTGCATTCCGGGTTCGTGCAGGCGGTGACGGACATTCCAGAGGCGCGCGTCGTGGATTGGATCAGCGTGCCGCTCGGCGTCGCCACCTTGCGCGAACAGTTCAACGACGTTGAGGACGACGCGGCCCGCTTTGCGCTGATGAGCTGGTATTTCGAAGAGAACCTCGCCGATTTCACACCCTATCACGACACCGAACTGACAGAAGGCTTTCAGATCATCGGTACCTCCGGCACCGTGACCACCGTTGCAGCGTCCCATTTGGGGCTCAAACGCTATGACCGCACAAAGGTCGATGGGTTGCGCATGACCTCGCCGCAGATTGATGCGGTGATCCGCTCCTACCTCAGCATGGGGCCGGGCGGGCGAAGGGCTGACCCCCGCATCGGCTCGGACCGGCATGCGTTGATCATGTCGGGGGCGGCGATCCTGCAAGCGCTTATGCGCTGCTGGCCCACGGACCGGCTGTCGGTCGCAGATCGCGGCCTGCGCGAGGGGCTGCTTTATGCGCAGATGAGCGTGGACGGCGTGCTTGAGGAACAATCGGTCTGACTTGAAGCGGTGCGCGCGCCGGTGTAGGGCGGGTGCCTGACATGCGAAAGGCGGCACATCGTGGGCAAGACCCCGACAGGCAAGAACACTTCCGGGCGTGGTCAGCGCGAGCTGAAGGTCAAGGTCAAGAGCGCGCGCGGGCGCAAGCTGTCCTCGACCCGCTGGCTGCAACGCCAGTTGAACGACCCTTATGTGAAACGCGCCCAGGCCGAGGGCTATCGCGGGCGCGCGGCCTACAAGATCCTCGAGCTCGACGACAAGTTCCGCTTTCTCGTGCCCGGCGCACGGGTGGTGGACCTTGGCGCGGCGCCGGGCGGGTGGTGCCAGGTGGCGGTCAAGCGGGTCAATGCGCTAAACGAACGCTCGGGCAAGGCGGTCGGCACCATTCTGGGTGTGGATTTGCAGGAAATGGAACCCATCGCGGGTTGCGAATTGCACCAGCTTGATTTCATGGAAGATGACGCCGACCTCAAGGTCAAGGAATGGCTCGGTGGCAAGGCGGATGTGGTCATGTCGGACATGGCGGCTGCGTCATCCGGGCACAAACAGACCGACCACCTACGGATTATTTCGCTGTGCGAGGCGGCAGCCTATTTTGCCTTCGACGTGCTGGAAGATGGCGGCACATTCGTCGCCAAAGTGCTCGCAGGCGGGGCCGAGGGCAGCTTGCAGAAACTGCTGAAACAGCGTTTTGACAAGGTGGCAAACGTCAAACCCCCGGCATCACGGTCCGACAGTTCAGAGAAATTCGTGGTTGCGACCGGGTTTCGCGGAACCCAAACAGACACGTGACTGCGCCAATGACGCAAGGGCCCGGCGTTGCAAAATCTGAACGACGCGGGGGCCTACAGGTCGATCCGTGACGGGGCCAACCTGACGTGTCGTGTTTCGGGCCACGCTGTCATCGTGCAAATGGGTAAAGTTTTGGGTGCGGCCAGCGGGATAGGCTATGTGCGATACGAAAGTGGGGCCCGAGAGGCCGACACAGCGTGTCAAAAGACTTATTTGCCGCCAGAACGCCCCCTGACCTGCTCCCCTGAGAGTCCGTGTTTATAGGTTAGCACTGTTCAGGTTTTGGTCCTCTTCTGACCGGTTAGCATATTCGTATGGCGTCAGGCCAGCGAGGCTGGAGT
>NZ_CANLVZ010000018.1 GCF_947494755.1 uncultured Tateyamaria sp. | reverse complement strand
TCCCCACAAATCAAAGAAGCCTCTGAATCGCAGATCAGGCGCTATGCCGTAAGTGTGGGGGCGGCGCACCGCTTACCGTTCAACGTCGACTTACCGGTTGGAAATCATGTGAGCCGAGGTCCGGCGGACAGCCTCTGACGAAGGAACACTGGCTTCTGTTAGAGACGATCAAAGGTCGGCAACAGTACCTTCGCAATCTGCCACGCAAGAAAAGGCGGTACGGCGTTTCCAACCTGGACAAACTGTTCGGTGCGATTGCCCATGAAATGATAATTGTCCGGGAAGGTCTGCAGGCGCGCTGCCTCACGCACAGTCAAACTGCGACACTGTGTTGGATCAGGATGAATGAAGTAGTGGCCATCTTTAGAGATGTGGCTCGTGACTGTTGTCGCCGGGCCGTTGCCGACCTGGACACGAAATCGGTCGTTGAACTTTCCGGTCTTCCAGTTCCGGTGATTTGGAGCAAGGACATCAGGAAATTGATGTGCGCGAGGACTGGTGCCTTCGGCTTTGGCAAAACAGGCTGCGTAGAGGTACCGTGCAAGGTCTGACGGCATGTGCCCGCGTGTCTCGTGGCCTGAAACGCCAACGAGCTCAGGATCATTCATGTATTCCGCCAGTTCTGCAGGAAGCTTGTTCGAGGGTTTCCCGCGCGACGATTTTTTTCGTCCTGAATGGGAGATCGCAAGAAGCTTTTCCTCGACACGATCGACTTCTGCAAGAAATCGCGAGTGGTTCTGACCGGGGTAATTTGCGGCGAGAGTCCGCAGGGTCTCGATCCCATCAACGACCGCATCGTACCATGCGAATTGGTCATCGCTCCGGCTCAAACCACTGCGCAACGTCGGTAGGCCTACCAGGATATCTCTTACACAAGCTGCCTTGTTTCTGCGCGAAAGCACGGGGACGTGCTTGAAGGGGACATCCGACCTGATCCCGACAATGATCACTCGATGCCTTGCCTGCGGAACACCGTAATCTTCGGCGCGAATGACGAAATCTTTCGGTGCAGGGCGTTCGGCTTTTTCATGAGGTACAGAAAGCGAAATCAGGTGGTAGCCGTTTCCTGCGTTCTCAAGGTCGGACATAACTTGTTCGAAGATTGCGATCCCTTCGACGGAAGACGACAACAT
This sequence comes from uncultured Tateyamaria sp., assembly GCF_947494755.1. GTDB lineage: Bacteria > Pseudomonadota > Alphaproteobacteria > Rhodobacterales > Rhodobacteraceae > Tateyamaria. Next base: position 77,561 of record NZ_CANLVZ010000018.1, on the reverse strand, counting down.
ACCCTTCACGTTCTCCATCACAAAGACAGCTGGGTTTAACTCATTCAAAACACGACAATATTCGCGGTAGAGGAAGTGTCTGTCGTCGTCTTTGGGTTTGTAAGTTCGATTTCCCGCGTTCCTTGATCTCCCGGCCAAGGAATAGGCCTGACAAGGTGGACCACCTATCAACAGTGTTCGATCTCCGGATCGTTGCTTCGCTTCAGAAATTCGATCTGACAGGAGCCGAGCAGTCTCGGTTTGTCCTAGCTCCGCGCAAACAGCCTCACGATCGGCCGCAGCCCATTTGTGGGGGTACAGATCGCTCCAATTTGGCTCCTCGGTCTTCCCTGCAATCCACTGATAGTATTCCGGCGGCAACGCACCGAATTGACGCAAAAAGGCACGCAATCTGAGTGTTCGATGAGCGGCGCTGTCTTTTTCGATTGATACCGAAATCTTGTAAGCAACTGAGCCATCCGGGTTAAGGCAAGACGAAAAACCCTCGCCGAGGCCGCCTGGCCCTGAGAACAGATCGATGATTTCTACGGGCTTTGGCAAATCGTGGCTCCTTGGCTCCCTCTTTCCAGGTTTTGCTCGGTATGGCAAGCAAGGGTATGGCAGACATCGTAGACAAACAAACCCGCTCGCGGATGATGCGCGGAATTCGTGGAAAGGACACCAAGCCTGAAACGGCCTTGCGCAGGGCTCTTCATGCCAAAGGACTTCGCTTTCGGTTGCACACAGCCCGCCTGCCCGGGAAACCGGACATCGTGTTTCCAAAGTTCAATGCTGTAGTTTTTGTTCATGGGTGTTTTTGGCATCGCCATAACAACTGCCGCTTCGCGACGTCGCCAAAGACACGCACCGAGTTCTGGAGGCAGAAGTTCGACGCAAATGTTGCGAGGGACAGCAAAAATCAGAACCAGTTGGCTGAGATGGGTTGGAGAGTTGCCATCGTGTGGGAGTGCGGCCTGAGAAACGTTAAAGACACCGCCAATACGGCCGAACGAATCGAAGCTTGGCTTCAGTCAAAGCAAAACTTCCTTGAGATGGGTATCTACGCTGAATGAGTGCGCGTTTCGGTTGGTTGAGGCACCGCAATGGCGTATCACAAGTTGACACATGTATCTAGTTATGATACACACTCTGCATGATCCAAAGCACCAAGGGCAAACACGCTGCCAATGCCGTGAAGGGCAAGTATGGCAAAGGCTTCCCTAGTGACTTGGTGAAGCGCACGCGGGCGATGCTCTCGGCGCTGGATGCTGCGGTTGTTGTCGAGGATTTGCGGTTCCCGCCCGGCAACCACCTGGAAGAACTGAAAGGGGATCGGGCCGGGCAACACTCGGTGCGGATCAACGGGCAATGGCGCATCTGCTTTGTCTGGACGCCGAACGGTCCCGCCGATGTCGAGATTGTGGACTACCATTGAGAGGATACGCTGATGAGCTTGCTTGAAGACCCGATGCACCCCGGTGAAGTCCTGAAAGAGCTTTACCTCGACCCCCTGGAGATGGGGGCAATCGCATTTGCGCGGCGTCTGGGTGTGCCTCGGACGCGGATCGAGCGGTTGATCAAGGGCACGACCGGGATCACGCCTGACACTGCGCTAAGGCTTGCTCGTGTGTTCAACACCACACCGGCTTACTGGGTGAACTTGCAGACGAACTATGACATGGCGCTTGCTGCCAAAGAGATCGACGTGTCTGATATTGAACCGCTCACAGCTGCCTAGAAAGGGATGCCGAGCTGTAGTAAAGTGACGATTTTGATCAATCTACCTCACAACGAGCGAGCAACTATGCTATTGATTCTATGATAAAATCCGGCCTGCAATATAGCATGCGTTCCTCGAAGCAATACAGGTTTGATGCGAAATGCACCCCGAAACTTATGGGTCATTTGCTTCGCAACTCACTTCATCTAACAATAAATCTCTCGTTGCCCAAAATCGACAGAAGCCAGCCTTGCCCACAGGAACCTCGATGAAATTTGAACTAGTCAAAACTATCCGCAATCCAAAGAGTTTCGCAGAGTTTAGATTTGGCCCATCAATAGCTTTGGATGAAAATCTATTGATAGTCGGAGCTCCTAACATAGGCTTAGGGAGCGCGAACAACGAATCTCGTGGAATGTTACTTGTTTCTAAAGATGATGGGTTAAGTTTTCAGGAACTTGATGGGGAAGCCGATACCTTTCCTGACCCAAACCACGATAAGCAAGCCCGACAGCTAGGGTATCAAGTTGAATTGGTAAATGGACAAATATTTGCACAAGAACATTTGTATCGGAAATCAGGAGGGAACCCGTATGGATTTAGAACCCGAGTATATGCAGGTGAAAGTCTCGCCCATGTGGCTACCCTGCCCCGAACCCAGCAAACCCAACAAGCACATTCGCAGAATTTCTTTCCGGGGTATCGGAGCCCGAAAAAGATTGGGAATTTTGTAGGGCTAATTAAGTACGGTTCAATGGGTTCAAAGGTGGATATCCTTCCAACCATTCAGGACGGAGAAAATTATCTAAAGAGCTTTGCTTCTTTGGCTACCAACCCCCATGACTTCAGTGCTTCAGAGTCTGGTGATTTCTTGTCCATTGATGAACCTGACGGGACACGTGTTTATGATATTACGAACCTTGAGGCTGGCGTAATAAAGCTAATCTGTTTTTTCCCTGATCCCTCAAGCAATTATCCCGCGATTTCAAATGGTTCAATCCTATCGACGAGCATTCAAACTGGTTCAAATCAAGTTGTGTTAATAGATGCTCGCAAGGATAGCCCCACATGCGGTGAAGCTTTGGCGCGATTATTCCCGGCAGAGAATTTCGACGAATTCAAAATGAGGTGGGGTGATGAGCCAGTGTTTTTTGGCTCAAAGTTATTGTTTAATTATAGAGGCGGCAAACCTTACAATTTCCAGCATATTATCGTGGTTGAGAGTGACCCTAAAGACAAATTTTTTGGTCAGGAAATAGCCCGAATTAGCCATTCGGACATCCCAGGCGCTAGCTTGGCGTTAGGAGCTGGATCGAGTAGTATTCAATTCTACGGTGGGCATATGTATGTTGCTGACAACGGAGCGTTTGATCAAGAAGGAGCGATATTCAAATTTAAAATTTCAACCTAGCTCCAACCGTTTCCGGCTCCAGTATTGACCAGTTAAAACTTTACCTTCTCTAAGTTCTTGATAGATGAATAAGAAAGCGTTCCAAGCTGGTTGCCGGATTCCGCGTTAACCCCATCGATTTGAAACTTAGAATAGCCAGTAAAATCGTCTTTGCAAATTTGATAAGTTTTGATTTGAAAGCTGGCTAAGAAGTCATCCTGAACCACAAATTCATCACATTCTTGATCGTAGATATTTATCCTTTTGTCAAAGGCGCTAAAGTTTTCTACCTGCACATTATTCATGCTATCTTCCATATTATTTTAGTTAAGTGCGATCATACCTAGACGTACAGATGAAAAATCAGTTGCATGTTTCTACATTGCCCACATCCAATGATGGCACAGGTGTTTGACTATAAAGAGCGGACCTCGTTTCCCTGTTTGACAAATACTTTCGCGCTTCACGTGCAGCCCGCTTACAGGACAACAACATCAGTCAACCGGTCTCAGTAAGCAACAAATTAGTGATACCAGAGCAAAAAACATGATCTTACCTCGATCCGAACGCATTCTGACCCGCTAGTGGAAGTCAATGCCTCAACCCCCTTTCCGCATGCGCCTCCTGGCTGTCTAGCTGTCCTTCAACCTCTCGGCGGCGGCCCTCGCTAAGGTCAAGCTCTGCTGCAAGCTCTCGTTCAGCGTCTTGTAGCTCGCCTCGTCGTTCAGCAATCCGCTCAAGGCCTTCATGGATGCGGCCTGTGAACGAATGAGCAAGGTCACGCAGTCTTTCAAACCAGCCAGTTCCTTCTCGATCCTGCCGGTCGAGCGTGTCTCCAATGCGGTCAAATCCTGCGCGGAGGCCTCTGAGGCCGTCACCAACCGCTCGACGCAGGCGAGCAAGTCGCGTTCCAAGGCTGTCAGTTGGGTCATCTAATCCTCCTCGATCCGAATGCAGGTCACGTTTTGCCCGCCCATCGTGCAGGTCCTGAGCCGCGTCTTCGACGGGTCCAGGATCAGCCAGGTCCCCTCGGGCCGCTCGATCCGTGTCAGGCCCAGTTCCGTCAGTTCCGAGCGTGTCAGATGCACCGTCCAGAAAAAGCTCGCGGCCATCATCAAGGCGATCTCCGTCAGCACCATCGCCGCGATCAGCCAGGGCGAGATCGTCAGCCAAAGGCGGATCGATCGCAGCCGCGTCTCGAATATGCTCGCCGTCTCGGTCTGGAAGCGGCGCGTATCGCTCGCGATGGTATGCTGCGCGGCGCCCACAATGTTCTTCAAATCGATCCTGAAGCTCTTCAGCTGGGACGAGATCGAGGCGACGTGTTCGGCCCGGATCGTGTCGAGTTCCGCATTTAGTTTCACGCTCAGCCGAGTCGGCTTGCCAGTCTTCATGGAAAATCTCTCCTTTCAGCCGCCAGCGCTCGCCGGTGTCAGGGTCGCGGGCGGTGATGTAGGCCTTGCCCGTGCGCGGCAGGTCAAATCCTGCGTCTGTCAGCGCGTCGATCATGGTTGCCCGGTCGGTAATCAGGCCCATGTCGCTCTGGTCCTGTATCCAGGCATGCAACTCGTCCCGGCCTTGTGCGCGGGTTGGAGCCTCGACGGTGCCACGGACCTCCTGCGCGCGCTCCACGTCCATCGGATCGGCCCAGCCGTGGCGCTGGTTCATCACGTCGCGCAGGCTATCGTAGGCGTCCGGATAGCCCGGTGGCGCGATGTTAAGGCTCTTGCCCGTCGTCAGCTCCAGGCGCGGGGTGCAGAAATGAAGCTCGACCCGGTCTTCGTGGCGATGGCGGACCCAGAGCACCTCATATTGCTCAGGGTCCAGCCCCGCGAAGGCCAGCCGCTCGAACCCATCCATGACCTCGGCCTGCTGGTCTTCTGTTGGGTCGTCACTATCCGCAAAGCTGATGACGCCCGCGCGGTAGGTCCATTGGTGGCGGCTGGCGTCGATCAGGGCCTCCGTGCGCTCGGGGTTGCCGCGCAGGACCTCGGGCATCGGGTCGCGGGTGACACTCACGGGTTGGCCGTCAGCGTCGTGGATCAGGTCGCGGTTGCTGTCGTAGGCGAGCACGCGTTCGGCCACGAGGTAGCCGACCGGCCCCGCGCCCGCGCCTTTGCCGTTGGGGAAGAACTTGATCAGCACCGCCGGGTCTCATCGAGGAGCGCGGCGAGCTGACGTTCGATCACCACGAGGCGGCGTGCGACGGTGAGCATGTCGAGGTCGGTGCGCCCGACCTTCATGGCGTGATTCAGCCAGCGGGCGATCTGGTTGAGGTTGCCGCCGATGCGCCCGACCGCCAGCACGAGCGCCGGATCGACACGGGGAATGCGCTTGCGGCGTCGCGCTTCAGTGAGGCCAAGCGCCTCGCGCAGAAGGGTCGAGGCAGGCAGGCCAGCGGCCTCGGCCTTGGCGCGCAACTGGGCCTTCTCGGACGCGGTGCAACGGAAGACGAAGGTCTCGGTCAGCGGCTCTTTGGCGGGGGCTTTGCCCGCGCCGGTGGGGTTCGAAGGGGAGGCTTGCCGCCCCTCGCAAGGTCCCGTGTCAGTAGCGCCAGCGTATGACATGGGTCGCCTTGCTGTTTGCTCTTCGGTGGGATCGGTTGCGGTCATGATCTGAGGCCTGCCGCCTGAATTTGCGCCTGCGTGACCAGCTCTGCGGCCATCAGTGCATCGATCTGGCTGGGCGTGATGTGTCGGCAAAGCGGATGGCGGTCCGTCACCCAATTTGCCAAGCCTGCCAGCATTTCGGCTTCCTTGGCCTTCGTCGCTTCTCGGCCTTTGACAATTTCCTCGACATAGGCCCGCCAGCGTCCCGACTTGAACCAGTTGTCCGAGAAACAGACCTTGGACCGGGTGAAGCCCGCGCACTCAGTGGCGTAGACCTTCACAGCTTCCAACAAGCCTTCGGCCTCCGTACCGGCGTCCAAAGCCTCCCTGATCCTATCCAGACACTCGGCCTTCCCGCGCAGACGGTCGGAGGGATACGCAGCCAAAATCTTCTCGGCTTCTTCATCCTCCGCCGCCTCGCGCCTGCGCGTAGGTGGTTTATGGATGGTTTTACGAGGGTTTGGGGGCCGTGGTGGCCCCGGTACCCCGGCCACTGTGGCCCCCGTTCCGGGTCCAATCTGGACGGGGTCCACTGTGGCCCCCGTCTCGTTATCGGGTTCTGCGGTCAGTTCTAGCGCCTCGATCCGAGCTAGATCGATCCGGTAGACGACCGTGAATCCGTTCTTGCACGCGCGCGCGCCAGTCTCGACCAGGATGCCTTCTTTCAGGAAGTCGCGGATCGTCCGTTTGACCGTTGTATCGCCCAACTCGGTGTGCCGCTGGATCGTCCCTTTCGAACACCAGATGCCGGACCCATCGTCCGACGCCTTGTCCGCCAGAAACATGATGATCTGCTTGCGCGTCGCACTCCCGAACTTCCGCTCCGCGCACGCATTCGCCACCCGCCAGCTCATGAGAACACCTCAAAAGCCGCACAAGCGTGCGAATTTTGTACAGGTTTTGTACGAGATTTCGGTCGTTTTCGGAGAATTCGGCGGAAATCAAAACGGGCGTTTCTGCACGCTTCTGCAGAACCCTTTGCAAATAAGCCATATTTTTCAGGCGTTTTTGGCGACCCCGGCAGGATTCGAACCTGCAACCTGCCCCTTAGGAGGGGGCTGCTCTATCCAGTTGAGCCACGGGGCCGTCTGACCTTGGGATTACCGCCTTGGCCACGCCTTGTCACCCTGTTGAGCGCTACGCGATCTCCGGGAATGCTTGAAATCCCTGCGCATTTGGCGGTAACTCGGGTCTATGACCTGTGTGAGGACTGAGCTTGACTGATCGCGCCCAACGCCCGCTGACATTGCGGGATGTGTCTGCCGCCTCTGGCGTGTCGGAAATGACCGTAAGTCGGGTGTTGCGCAATCGTGGCGATGTGTCCGAAACCACCCGCGCCAAGGTGCTGGAAGCGGCAAAAACCCTTGGATACGTGCCCAATCAGATCGCAGGATCGCTTGCCTCGCAACACGTCAACCTGGTCGCGGTCATCATACCTTCCCTCAGCAACATGGTGTTTCCGGAGGTCCTGACCGGCATCAACCAAGTGCTTGAAAATTCACCGCTTCAGCCTGTTTTCGGCGTCACCGACTACATGCGCGACAAGGAAGAGCGGGTGCTTTATGAGATGCTGTCATGGCGCCCCTCAGGGGTCATCATTGCGGGGCTCGAACATTCGGATGCGGCGCAGGCGATGCTGAAAAACTCGGGCATTCCGGTGGTCGAGATCATGGACACCGACGGTATCCCGGTCGACAATATGGTGGGCATTTCACACCGGCAGGCGGGCCTTGATATGGCGCGTGCAATCCTCAAACAGGGATATTCCCGGATCGGTTTTATGGGCACATCGATGCCGCGCGACCACCGCGCCCGCAAACGGTTCGAGGGGCTGACAGAAGGGCTCGCCAAAGCGGGTATCGAGATTGAGGCGCGCGACTTTTACGAAGGCGGCTCTGCGCTCGCAAAGGGGCGCGAAATGACGGCGGCCATGCTGGATGCGAACCCGGACCTCGATTTTCTCTATTATTCCAACGATATGATCGGTGCGGGCGGGCTGTTGTACCTGCTGGATGAGGGCATTGATATCCCGGGTCAGATCGGGCTTGCCGGGTTTAACGGGGTCGAATTGCTGCAAGGGCTGCCACGCCAGTTGGCGACGACAGACGCGTGTCGGCTCGAGATCGGACGTGCGGCGGCGGACATCATCCTCGCGCATAATGACCCGAACGGCGATCACAGCCCCAAGCATACGACGCTGACCCCAAAGATTTCTTATGGCGATACGTTGCGCCGCAATATGCGCCAGTCCACGGCGTCGTGAGCGCGTTTACACTGACAAACGCGCAGGCACGTCGTGTGTTTCTCGACCGTCACGCCTTGTCAGAGACCCCTCAGGGGATAGCACACGGACCCGAATTGCTCACCTTGATCGACCGTCTGGGGTTTGTGCAGCTCGACAGCATCAACACCGTTGCGCGTGCCCACGACATGATCCTGTTTTCGCGCAAGCCGCGCTATCGGCCAAAGGCTTTGAAACGCCTTTATGAACATGACCGGGCCCTGTTCGAACACTGGACCCATGATGCGGCCGTGATCCCTGTGCGGTTCTATCCCTACTGGCACATGCGCCGATCGCGGGATGCAGCCCGTCTGCGCGAACGGTGGTCGGAATGGCGGCGGGAAGGGTTTGAGGCAAAGTTCCAACCTGTCCTCGACCGTATCCGTGATCACGGGCCATGCTGTTCAGGAGACGTGGGTGAGGGCGAAAAGCGCGGCTCGGGTGGATGGTGGGATTGGCATCCTTCCAAGACCGCACTGGAATATCTGTGGCGCAGCGGCGCGTTGCAGGTGGTGCGGCGCGAAGGGTTTCAGAAATACTATGACCTGACCGAACGTGTCTTTGACCAGACAACCATCGGCAATGCCCCGGATGAGGCAGAGACCATCGATTGGTGCTGTCGTGAGGCGCTGGATCGATTGGGCTTTGCCACCCATGGTGAGTTGGCGGCGTTCTGGGATCACATCTCTCCGGCGGAGGCGAAGGTCTGGTGCGGCGAGGCGCTCGCCGCCGGGCGGATCATTCAGATCAATGTCACTGGCGGGGATGGCACCGTGCGGCCCGCCTTTGCGTGGCCCAACCTTCCGGACGACCCTAGTCTGACCCTTGATCCCACACCCCGCCTGCGTGTTCTCAGCCCCTTTGACCCGGCCTTGCGCGATCGCAAGCGGGCTGAACGCCTGTTCGGGTTCACCTACCGGATCGAGATTTTTGTACCGGAACCCAAGCGTACATATGGCTATTACGTGTTTCCGCTGATGGAGGGCGACAAGCTGGTCGGGCGGATAGATATGAAGGCATTTCGAGCGGATGACACCTTGCGGGTCCGCGCCCTTTGGCCAGAGCGTGGGGTGCGGTGGGGCAAGGGTCGTCAGCAGAAACTGGAGGTCGAACTCGACCGCATGCTGCGCCTTGGCGGTGTCAGCCAACTGACATTTGATGATGGCTGGATGCGCGAGCCTGTATGAACACCGATTGCGCCATCCGGCAGAAACGATAGGCTGTCAGGCATGGAAGCACCTCCCTTTTCCCCTTTGATACGCTCTGTCGGTTTGACCGGGGTTCTGATCACATTCGGCGCGCGTGCCACGGACGAAGCCAACCGCGCAGCGATCGCGTTTCGCGGGGCAGTAGATGCGCTGGCATGGCCAGAAGTGGACGAAAGCAGCAGTACCCTGGTGTCCGCATTTTTTCGAATTGATCTGTCCAAGCATTCCTTTTTGATGATCCAAGACCGGTTGGCAGACATCCTCGCCAGCCGCGATTGGTCGGCCACACCCCTGCCCGAGGGCCGCGCCCTATGGACCATTCCGGCGGTATTTGGCGGCGCGCGTGCCCCGCAATTTGACGAAGCGGCAGAGGCTGCGGGTCTGAGCGCAACGCAGGCACTTGCCGATCTGACACAGACCCGATTGCGTGTTCTGACCTTGGGGTTTGCGCCCGGCCAGCCCTATCTGGGCACCTTGAATGCAGCGTGGGACATTCCGCGTCAGGTTGGCCTCACCCCCAACGTGCCTGCCGGTGCTTTGGTCGCGGCGGTGCGCCAAATCTGTTTGTTCGCCAAGGATACCCCGACCGGGTGGCGGCATGTGGGCCAGTCGTCTTTTGCCTGCTTCCGCCCCGACGCGGACGTGCCCTTCCCCCTCGCGCCCGGAGACGAGGTGCAATTTACCGAGGTCTCCGTCGCTGAACTCGAACGGCTCGAAGCTCACGGGATCGACGGTGCCGAACGCATGGTGATCGCATGAGGGGGTTGATCGTGTATCAGGTCGGGCCGGGCGTGGCGGTGCAGGATTTGGGCCGCCCCGGCTTTCTGTCCATGGGATTGACCCGTGGCGGCGCGGCCGATGTTCTGGCCTTGCACGAAGGAGCCGCGTTGCTCGGGCAAAGCGTGGATCACGCTGCGCTGGAGATGGTCGGCACAGGTGGCACTTTCGAAGCGGGCGCAGACATGCGCATCGCCCTGACCGGAGCCCAGATGAGTGCGCAGATTGACGGCGAAACAGTGGCGTGGAATGCCAGCCACGCCTTGCCGAAGGGGGCGCGACTGATCATAGGGCCGACCCGGTCGGGCACCTATGGCTATCTGCATGTGGGTGGTGGGCTTGAAACGGAACCAACGCTCGGGTCGCGCGCCACGCATCAGTCTTGCGGGCTTGGCGCGTTGATCACGGCAGGCCAAACGCTGCCGGTTGGTCACGACAAGGGGCGTGATGTCGGCATGACTCTGGACGTGCTGCCCCGACTGTCAGGGGGCGTTGTGCGCATCGTCCCTTCCATGCAGACCATGGATTTTGATGGCGATATTCGCGCACGGTTCGAAGCGACAACATTTCGCCGCGATCCACGCGCCAACCGCCAGGGCATTCGAATGGATAGCGACGGGCCGGGCTTTGCCAATCCCCGCGCCCTCAGCATCGTCAGCGAAGTCATCGTGCCCGGCGACATTCAGATCACAGGCGACGGCACTCCGTTCGTGTTGATGGCCGAAAGCCAGACGACAGGCGGTTATCCCCGGATCGGCACCGTGCTGCCTTGCGATCTCCCACGGGTCGCGCAGGCCCCGGCAGGTGCCGAATTGCGGTTCGAGCTCATGGACCTTGAGGCCGGTGCGCAGGTACAGGCCCGCGCCAATGCCGATTGGGCCAAGCTGCGTGCAAGCGTGACGCCACTGGTGCGTGATCCTGCGACAATGCAGGATCTGCTCAGCTATCAACTGGTCAGCGGTGCCGTTTCCGCGACCCACTCTGATCTGGACAAAGGATAAGCCATGTATGTCGATCTGAACGCCGATATGGGAGAAAGCTTTGGCCCGTGGACCATGGGCGATGATCCGGCCCTGCTGCGCACGGTGACATCCGCCAACATCGCCTGCGGGGCCCATGCGGGTGATCCCGACGTGATGGCCAAAACGATGCGTATCGCGCTGGAACAGGGCGTGGGGATCGGGTCACATCCGGGCTTTGCCGACATTCAGGGGTTCGGGCGGCGACGGATTGATATGCCATTGGCCTCGTTGCAGAATTCGATCCGCTGTCAGGTTGGTGCGACCTTGGGCATGGCGCGCGCCTTGGGGGCCGAGGTGCGCCATATCAAACTGCACGGCGCGCTTGGGAACATGACGTCAGAAGACGAGGACATGGCGCGGGGCTGTTACGAGGCGGCGCTATCCGCGCACCCAGATGCGATCATCATGGTGTTGGCTGCAACGGCGCAGGAACGGGCCGCCCGATCCTTGGGCGCGCGGTTTGCATGCGAAATCTTTGCCGACCGCGCCTACAACGCGGACGCCACGCTGGTGGACCGGCGCAAGCCCGGCGCAGTCATTCATGACGCGGATCTGGCGGGCAAGCGCATGGTCGAGATGGTGAAGGCCCAAGCCATCATCACCGAAGACGGCACCCGTATCGAAACCCCTATCGACAGTATCTGCTGCCATGGCGACACCCCTGAAGCCGTCGATATCGCAGCCTCCGTCCGCCGCACGCTTGAGGCCGAGGGGATCACCGTGCGCAAGTTCGACGGGCGCACCGGGTAAGGCGTAAGGCGGAGGTGTCCTCCGCCCCACTCCTCAGACCAGATCGGCGTCCGTCATGATCTCAACCAGCGCGGGCCCGTCCACATCCAGCGCCTTTTGCAAGGCCGCTTCAATGGCGTCGGACGACACCACCTTTTCCCCATGCGCACCGCAAATCTTGGCAAACGCCGCAAAGGATGGATTGTGCAGATCGGTTTCCCAGACGGGCCACTCGCCCGATTTCTGTTCCTTGGTGATCTTGCCAAGCTGACCGTTGTGCAGAAGCACATGGGTGATATCCATGCCGTATTTCACAGCCGTGGTCAGTTCCATCGGGTATTGGCCAAAGCCACCGTCGCCGGAGATCGAGATGACCTTGCGGCCCTTCAGCCACTCGAAATCCTGCGTGGCCGCCCATGCGCCCATGGCCGCTGGAAAGCCGAACCCAATGGACCCGAGATAGCCAGACATCAGCACCCGCTGGCCTTTCGTTTCAAAGTAGCGCCCAAAGGAATAGGTGTTGTTGCCCACGTCCACGGCGATGATCGCATCCGCCGGGGCCACCCGTGACAACGCATCAAAGATCGCGAAGGCGTGGATCCCTTTTTCAGTCTCTTCGGCCATGCGCGAGTGTTTCTCGCGCCGCCAGATATCCCACCGCTCCGCCAACTCGCTGACCTGATCGGGTGCATCGGCAGGGCGCTCAAGCACAGGCGCGATGGCCTCACAGAATGCACCAATTTCACTCCAGATCGGCAGGTCGACGGGGTGGAATTTGCCCAGTTGCATCCGTTCGTAATCAACTTGGATAATCGGTTTGGATTTCTCGATCCCCGTGTGGTTCGAAAACGAGGTGCCGAGTGTCAGGATCAAGTCTGCCTCGTTCATGAACCAGCTAGCAATCGGGGTCCCGGAACGTCCCAGAACACCCGCCGCAAGCGGATGGCTGTCCGCGATCAGCCCCTTGCCCTTGAACGTGGTCAGGACTGGCGCGCCGAGTTTTTCGGCCAGCGCCGTGATCGCATCCATCTGATCCCACGCGCCAAAGCCGATGACGAGGATCGGACGCTTGGCCTCGTTCAGCATCTTGACCGCATCCGCCACGTCTTCGTCAGATGGTTTCACAACCGTGCGGCCCATGCGCCCGTCCGGCGTCGAGGCCGGCGCGTCCGACGCATTGGTCTGCATATCATCCGGAAAGATCAGATGCGCCACATCCTGCTGCACCAGCGCATTCTTCATCGCCAGCGACACCAGTTCGGAATGGTTCGAGGTGCTCAGCACCGTCTGGCTGAACTTCGTCACTGCATCAAAGGCAGAGGCCAGATCAATGTCCTGAAACGCGCCGGGTCCAAAGACTTGGGTCTGCACTTGCCCGGTCAGGGCCAGCACCGGCGCGCGGTCCACCTTGGCATCCCACAACCCTGTCAGCAGGTTGGTCGCACCGGGGCCTGCAATGGTCAGGCAGGCGGCCGGGTGACCCGTCAGCTTGCCATAAGCCGAGGCGGCAAAGGCGGCCGCCCCTTCATGGCGGATGCCCACATATTTCATCTCGCCCGCTTCGACGCGCAGACGGATCGCATCGGCCAGTCCGAGGTTCGAGTGACCGACCATACCGAAGACGTGTTTGATCCCCCAGTTGACCATGCTTTCGGCCATCTGGTCTGACACGGTGCGTTCGTGGGGTGGCTCAGGCTCAAGACCGACAAAGATCTCGTCGCCCTCAATCTTGACAGGATAGATCGTCTGCCCTGTATCCTCATGCCCGCCGGGAGGGGCACCGGTGAGCGGGTCGAAGTCCCAGCCATGCCACGGACACCGGATCCAGCATTTGCCGCCCTCGCCCCGCTCGATCGAGCCTTCGCCCAAGGGTCCGCGCTGGTGCGGGCAATGGTTGTTCATCGCGGCCCACTGCCCGTCAAAGTGCGATAGACAAATCGACGTCGTGCGCGCCGTCACCGTCTTTACCCGGCCTTCGGGCAGGTCGCCCGTGTGGCCTACGCTGATCCAATCCAGTGTCTCTGTCATGCTACTCCTCCAAAGGGCACGCCCGAGATATCGGACATGTCCTTTTTCCATGTGGTCAGGTCGTCGATGTTGAATTTATTGAGGTGGTCATGCCCGCAGGCACGCGCCATCACCTGCATCAGCTCGGTGCTCGCCTCAAAGAAATTGGCCAGTTGGCGGGCCGATTTTTCGACAATCAGGCGGCTGACCAGATGCGGTTTTTGGCTCGCAATCCCGACAGGGCAGTTGTTGGTGTGGCAGGCGCGCATTGCCAGACACCCAATGGCTTGCATTGCCGAGTTGGACAGCGCAATGGCGTCGGCACCCAAGGCCAGCGCCTTGATGAAGTCAGCCGGTTTGCGCAAACCGCCGGTGATCACAAGGCTCACGTCATGCCGCTCAAGCCGGTCAAGATGCGCGCGGGCGCGGGCCAAGGCCGGGATCGTCGGCACAGAGATATTGTCGCGGAAGATCGTAGGGGACGCGCCAGTCCCACCGCCGCGTCCATCCAGAATGATGTAATCCACACCCACGGTCAGCGCCGCATCGATGTCCTTTTCGATATGCTGCGCGCTCAGCTTGTAGCCGATGGGAATACCGCCGGTGCGGTCGCGCACCTCGTCAGCAAAGTCCTTGATCTGCGCGGGGTCGGTCCAGTCCGGAAAGCGGGCCGGTGAAATGGCCGCTTCGCCCTCTTCCAGCCCGCGCACCTCGGCGATTTTGGCGTTGACCTTGTGGCCAGGCAAATGCCCGCCCGTTCCGGTCTTGGCCGCCTGCCCCCCTTTGAAATGGAATGCCTGCACTTTGGCGACCTTCTCCCAACTGAACCCGAACCGGGCCGAGGCGAGTTCGTAGAAATACTTGGAATTGGCGTCCTGTTCTTCGGGCAGCATCCCGCCTTCGCCCGAACAAATGCCGGTGCCCGCGATCTGTGCGCCACGCGCCAGCGCGATCTTGGCCGGTTCGGACAGCGCACCATATGACATGTCCGACACGAACAGCGGAATATCGAGGTGGAGCGGTTTCTTGGCATTGGGCCCGATGACCACCTCGGTGCCTACCGCATCTCCGTCCAGCAAGGGTGGCTTGTGGAGTTGTGCGGTCAGCAACTGGATGTCGTCCCAGTCGGGCAGTTCAAGGCGCGACACGCCCATCGCATCCACTACGCCGTGATGCCCGGTTTTGGACAGGCCATCGCGCGCGTATTGCTGGATCAGCCCGGTATAGGGTTCTTCCTCTGCGCCTTTGGACGGATCGGCATAGAGACCAAGATAGGCGTCGCGGCTGTAGGGTTGCGGGTTTTCGAAACCCCATTGCTTGATCTCATCCGCATCGACGCAAATGTCGTCGCCGTCGAGCCATGATTTGAATTTGGGCAGCGCCTCGTCATTGGCATATTCGCTAACACCGCTGTCGAGCCGATAGTCCCAATCATGCAAACCGCAGATCAGATTGTTGCCCCGCACAAACCCATCCGCCATAAGCGCGCCCCGGTGCAGGCAACGTCCGTAAAAAACCGAGATATCATCGTCAAAACGCACCACCACCAGATCGACTTCGCCCACGATGGCATAGGCAGGTGTTCGATCGGCCAGCTTGGACAGCTGCGCCACAATTTCTTTTGTCATCAATAGGTCCTGAATTTCGAGTTGGCGTCAGAATTGCATAGCGAGGGACAGAAAGCACCTCTGAATTCCGGCGACGACAGCCGTGGCAGAAGTTGGCTTGGAGGCATTTGTGCGCTGCCATAGGCGCAAGACGCTGTTGCTGTGGTTCAACGCCGCCTTGATGTCAAAAAGCATGCCATGGGATGTCAGATACGTGCGCAAAACCGCGCGGCTATTGCTCACCAACTCGTGATGCACAACGCTGCAGATCTCACCCCAGCTCGACCACTTTTCCCGTCTGCGCGGCCGTTTTGATCGCCTCAATGGCCTGCACCGCGCGCAATCCGTCCGCCGCACTCACAAGCGGTTGCGCCCGACCCGTGATCACGTCGGCAAAATGGGAAATCTGGGCCGACAATGCATCGGCCAGGGGCAATGGCACGCGGGTCTGCGTGATAGGGGCCCACCAGTCGGGCCCGCCCTCTTGGGCCCACACGGTCAGGTTGGGCAGCGCGAGCGACCCATGCGTGCCGCCGATCACATAGCTGGACTGGTCCGTCTTGGGATAGGCCGGATTTTCGCCCGCCGTCAGTTCCCAACTCCATGGACCAAGGGCGACATCCGACAGGTTCAACGTGCCCAACATACCGGATGCGAATTTGACAATCGCCACGCTGACCTCTTCGGCGTTCTTGCCACGCACCCCATTGCTTTCAAAGGCCTGAACCGCGGTGATAGGCCCGCACAGGTGCATCAGGACATCGACATCATGGATCAGATTGATAAAGAGTGGCCCCGCGCCCGCGCCCTGCCGCCATTCTGCGGCAAAATAGTGATCCGGTTTTGGGAGCCAGCATTGCCCATGCAGGGTCGTGAGCGTCCCAAGTTGCCCTGATGCGATAATCTCTTTGGCTTTGGCGATCAGCGGGTTGTGCCGGCGATGATGCCCCACAAGGATCGGAACCTCACCCGCCGCCGCAACAAGTTCCGCTCCTTCGGCAGCCGTGCTTGTCAACGGCTTTTCGATAAGCATGGGGCAATGCGCATCGATCAGCGTTTTAGCCAGCGTCGCGTGCAGCGCGTTTGGCACGGCAAGAACAACCCCATCCGACATCGACGCCAGATCGCCAAGCGTGTCGGCTTCGGGCCAGGGGCTGTCCTCCACGCCCGGATCAAATACTGCCGACAAGGTCACGCCCGGCGTACGTTCAATCGCCGCGATATGCTGTTTGCCGATCAGTCCGATCCCTGCCACTCCAATGCGGATCATGCGATATCCCCCTTGAGGGCGGCCATGACCCCTCGCAATTCGGCCAGACCACGCATCCGACCGATCAACGGATAGCCGGGCAGGCTGTCGCGGCCCCGATCGTCGAGGAGTTCCTGACCGTGATCAGGGCGCATCGGGATCGCATGATCGTCACGCCCTTCCGCTCCTCGACGCGCCTCCTCCTTCATCAACGCGCCCAACGCAGCGACCATATCGGTGTCACCTTCAAGGTGGGCCGCTTCGAAAAAGCCGGGGCGATCCGGGTCGGGCGAGGGCAACCGTTTGGTGTTGCGCAAGTGTGCGAAGTGGATGCGGGGGCCCAGGCGGGTCACGAAATCCACCACGTCGAACTGACGAGCTACACCAAGCGAGCCCGTGCACAGCGTCGCGCCATTCGCGACCGTGTCCACCGCATTAAGCGCGACCTCGTAGTCATTGGTCGAGGACATGACCCGAGGCAATCCCAAAAGGGCAAATGGCGGATCATCAGGGTGGCAGCATAACCGCAGCCCAAGGGTCTCGGCCAATGGTGCCACCTCACCCAGAAAGTCGATCAGGTTCTGACGCAGTCGGGCCGCTGATATTCCGGCATAGCTTGCCAAGCGCGCGCGCACATCCTCCAGCGTCCAGCCGTCATTTGCGCCCGGCAAACCGGCGATGACCGTGTGGGTCAGCTTGGCCTTGGTGGCGTCATCCATGGTTTTGAACGCGGACTTGGCAGCCTCTTGCACCGCGACGTTGTAGTCATCCACGGCTCCATCCCGTTTGAGGATATGCAAGTCAAACGCCGCAAAAACGGCCAGATCGAACAACATCGCAGTGCCCCCATGGGGTTGCGGCGCGCGGGTCTGGGTGCGGGTCCAATCGAGGATTGGCATGAAGTTGTAACAGATCGTGCGCACGCCGTGATCGGCCAGTGCGCGCATGCTGGATTTGTAGTGGCTCAGATGGTCGGCCATGTCGGAGCCTTGGGTCTTGATGGCCTCCGACACCGGCAGGCTTTCAACCACCTCCCACGTCAGGCCAGCGCGTTCTATTATTGCCTTGCGCGCCGCGATGGCATCTGCGGGCCACGGCACCCCGGGGACAAAGCTGTGCAGCGCGGTGACAACCCCGGTTGCCCCAACCTGAGGCAGATCGGACAGTTGCGTGGGGTCGTCCGGACCAAACCAGCGCCAACACTCGATCATGGCTGCCATCCTGTGTGCAAAGGGTGATCGGGATCGAGCGGCAGGGTCACAGGAGCGCCGCTGCGATGCGACGCGTAGATCGCTGTAACCAAGGCGATCGAGGCAGACCCGTCCTCAAAACGCACGGAGGTGTTGGGTTGATCGCTCAGCGATTTTTGAACCTCACTCAGAAAGCCGGCGAACCCTGCGGGCCCCGTTGGGGTCGCCGAAACGACGGCATCGATCTGCGCCTGCTTTGACAGATCGCGTGCGGTGAACGTCCATGCCCCCTGTCCCGGCGCATACGGGTTCGTATCCGAGGTTGCGGTCAAATGTTCGTAGACGAACCGCAGCCGTGTTTCGTCCTGCGCATGCCCCAGTGTGACCGAGCTTGTCGCCAGCGCACCACCGTCCAACTCGAATATGAGCGCCGCGGAGTCTTCGGTCTCAATCGGATTTACAATCGTATTCAGCCGGGCTGTTACGCGAGTGATCTGTGCCATGAAATGAGAGAGTAAATCATGCGCATGGATCGCATGACCCAGCACCGCGCCCCCCTGCTCGCCCGCCCATGTGCCGCGCCACGGCACGTCGTAATAATCCGTTCCCCGGTTCCAATGCGTCTCAAGGGACGCCGCACGCGGTGCCCCCGTCAGCCCTGCATCCTTCAAGGCGCGCAGCTGATCGAACGCTGGCCCAAAGCGGTATTGGAACACTGGGAAGATATGCCGCTCGGACCGCTCCATCGCGTCACGCAGGGCATCGATATGCGCCATCGATGTCGCAAGGGGTTTCTCGCATATCACGTGTTTTCCGGCGGCAAGCGCACTGAGCGCGACGGGCACATGCAAGTGCGGCGGCAGGCAGATATCAATCAGGTCCACATCAGCAGAGATCGCCTGATCCACATCCGCAAGGGCCACGATGCTATCATCGCACAAGGCGGCGCGCCGGTCTGGATCCTGATCCACCAGATGGGTGACGTTGAACCCCGGTAGCGCTTGGTAGGCCTCAAGATGCTGGGCCCCAATCCCGCCGCCCAAGATCGCAACGCGGATCATGCCGCACCCGCCTCGGCCAAGGCTTGCGCATGCAGCGCAAGCTCCATCACGGTAAAGCAATGGGTCTGCGTCATCGCGGTCTCGGTCCGGTGGGCAATATCGTGCGCCAGCCGTTCGAAATAGGGCAAACCGGCATCACGTGCATCAATCACCTCGCACCTGTTGTCGGTCACAAGCACGAGGCTGTCCGTCCCGGCCCGCCCACCGACATCCACGTATTTGCGCAATTCGATATAACCTTTGGTCCCCAACAGAGTCAGCCGCCCGTCACCCCAATTCGGCAGCGCATCCGGCGTGTACCAATCCACCCGGATATAGCCCGAGGCAGTGGCTGAGCGCAGCGCAATCTCTCCAAAGTCCTGCAGACCCGCATCCGCTGGATTGGCGTGGTTTGCGGCATGCGCCATAGTAATCTGGGCGGTTTCTGACCGGGTGAAGTACAGAAATTGGTCGATCTGATGCGACCCGATATCCACCAACACGCCACCGTATCTCTCGCGATCAAAGAACCAATCGGGGCGGGTGGGGCGGTTGAGCCTGTGCGGCCCAAGCCCAGTGGTGTGAACCACCTCTCCAATCGCCCCATCCTGCACCAGTTGATCCGCAAGCGTGACGCAGGGCACCTCGAACCGTTCGGAGAAATTGATCGACCAGATGCGCCCGGTCTCAGCTACCGCCGCTTTGATCTGGTCAAGCTGGCTGAGCGTCGTACATCCCGGCTTGTCGGTCATGACATCATGACCGGTTTGCATCGCGCGTATAGAAAGTGCGGCGCGGTCCGCCGGAATGGCTGAAATCAGCGCCAGATCAGCCCCCGCGCCCAGTGCGGCCTCAAGCGTGTCGAACCGGTGCAAATCCGGGAAACGTTCGACGTATCCGGCAAGCGGTTGGGGATCGCCTTGCGTCCAATACCCAAGACACTTGCCCCCGATCCGCGCCATGTTTTCCGTCATGCCATAGATGTGGCGGTGATCCAGTCCTAGCGCGACAAAGGCGAGTGTCATCGGATCACCTCGACCCGCGCGTGGCTGCGGCTGGCCCGTTCCATAGCGTCGATAACGGCATGGACATGCAGCGCCTCTGACGGCGGGGCGAGAGGCGCGCGATTGCGGCGCACCGCATCTGCGAAATCCTCGATCAGTGCCTGATGCCAGCCATGGGTAAACGCCATCGGGTCCGCGCCCCCGCCTGTGGCCCCCGTGTCGGGCGCTGTCGCGTCCTCGCGTCCGTCGTGCCAATGAATGCGCAGATGATCGCCCTGTAGGGTGACTTGCGCTTTGGTTGTGGTCAGTGTGATCGTCTCGGCTGTGCCGGGAAAAGCCGTTGTGGCCGCGCTCAACACACCCGACGCGCCTGAGGCGAATGTGAGAAGGGCCGTGGCGATATCCTCTCCTTCCATCCGGTGCAGCGGGCTGGTTTGCATATGCGCCTGAAGATGGGTGACAGGCCCCGCCAGCCACAACCCGAGGTCAAGGGTATGGATGGCCTGATTGATCATCACGCCACCTCCGTCTCGCGCATAGGTGCCCCGCCCCGGCGCATCATAATAGGTCTGGTCACGCCACCACGGCACACGCATATCGACGTGGATAATCTCGCCAAGCGTACCGCTGATGATTTTCGATTTCAGAGTTTGAACCGCAGCCCGCGTCCTCAATTGGAAGCATAAACCCAACGGCACTTCCGCCCGCGCGTAGATCGCCACAATTTCTTTGGCGGCCTCCAGCGTGCGTTCGACCGGCTTTTCCATCAATGTGGGGACACCTGCCGTGCTGAGGGCATTGGCATAGCCCGCCCGGACATTTGGCGGCGTGATCAGGATCGCCATATCGGGTGCGTCCTGCAACGCGTCCTCGGTCGAGCCATAGGCCGACACGGTGTACCCGAGCGTGCCCTCGGCCTGCGCACAAAACGCCTGCGTACGGCCAATATCTCGCCCCAAAACCCCGGCCAGCGTCAGCCCCTCAGTGTTGTCCCGCAACGCCAATACGTGCGTCTGCGCGACCATCCCCATCCCGATCAGCAAAACCTTCATCGACGTCCTCCGCAGCCCAGATTGGCGGCATTTAGCACATGCGCCAAGGGGCATTCGTGCTAGGCTGCGCAAAAAGGGGAGACTGGCAGATGGTGCTGCACCTATCAGGGCTTGCGCAACGGATCTATGATGAGGTGCGGGATGCACCCATTGTATCGCCCCACGGCCATTGTGACCCGGCATGGTTCGCCAATGATGCCCCGTTCGAGGACCCCGCCGCGCTGCTGGTCATCCCGGATCACTACGTGTTTCGGATGCTTTATTCGCAAGGGACCTCCATGGCTGACCTGGGCGTGGGTGTGCCTGCCGATCAGCGTGATCCGCGCGCGATCTTTCGGCTGTTTGCGGCGCACTGGCATCTGTTTCAGGGGACCCCAAGTCGGCTTTGGATCGAGTATGTGCTGCGTGAGACGCTTGGCTGCGACTTGGATTTGGGCCCCGATACCGCCGACACGCTCTACGATCATATCTCCACCTGGCTCAACGATCCCAGCAACCGCCCCCGAGCCTTGTTTGATCGCTTTGGCATTGAGGCGCTGGCGACAACCGACGCCGCCCTTGACGATCTGAGCCACCACGAAACCGTCCGCAACAGCACGTGGCAGGGCCGTATTCTGCCAACCTTTCGCCCCGATGCAGTGCTCGACCCGACCATGCCGGGCTGGCGCGATGCTGTGGCGGCTTTGGGTGACATGACAGGTACGGACACTGGCAGCTTTCAGGGATTTCTTGAGGCGCTGCGCCAACGTCGCGGGGCCTTCAAAGCGATGGGGGCGACGGCGACGGATCATGCCATCGAGCAACCTCAAACGGTGTGGCTGGACGATCCCGCGCGGATCTACGCACAGCTCTTGCAGGGGGACACTGCGCAAGCCAAACCGTTCTACGGGCACATGTTGATCGAAATGGCGCAGATGTCGGTCGAGGATGGATTGGTCATGCAGGTGCACGCAGGCAGTCGGCGCAACACCAACACCGCCGTTCTGGATCGGTTTGGCCGCGACATGGGCGCGGATATTCCGATCGCTGTCGATTGGGTGCGTGGGCTTGAGCCGCTGCTCAACCGGGTGGGCAATGACAGTGGCCTGACCCTGATCCTGTTCACGCTGGATGAGACGACATACGCGCGCGAATTGGCACCCATGGCAGGTCATTGGCCGTGCCTGCGCATCGGCCCGCCGTGGTGGTTCCACGACAGCGCCAACGGGATCGCACGGTATTTCGATGCGGTGGTGGAAACGGCAGGCTACTGGAACCTCGCGGGGTTCAATGACGACACCCGCGCCTTTTTGTCGATCCCGGCCCGTCACGATCTGTGGCGGCGCGGGGTGGCGCTACACTTGGCGGCGCAGGTCGAGCGGGGGTATTTCAGCGCGGGCACCGCTGCCGAAATCGCACAACTTCTGGCGACCGACCTCGCCCGTGACACCTATCGGTTGGGCTGATCATGCCGCGTATTCTACATTTCGGCGTTGGCAATTTCTTTCGTGCCCATCAGGCCGCCTATACCCAGGACACGCCGGGCTGGCGGATCACCGGCGTCAGCTTTCGCTCAGCCGATGTGCGCGACGGTCTGGCGGACCAAGGGTATGACTATGCGTTGCTGATCAAGGACGCGCATGGGACGGCGATCAAGCGCATCACGGTGCTGGATCACATGCTGGTCGCGCCAGAGGGTCCCCAAGCGGTGATAGATGCGGTGGCGGACGGCGATGTTCAGGTGATCACTCTGACCGTCAGCGAAAAGGGCTATCACCTGACACCGGACGGTCGACTGGACCTGAGCCACCCCGCCGTGTCCGCTGATCTGGCCGGTGGGCCGCTCACCCCTGTCGGCGCATTGGTGCGTGGTCTTGCGCAGCGTCGCGATCCTGTGACCGTCCTGTCTTGCGATAACCTGCCCGAAAATGGATCAAAGCTCGCCCGCGCCGTCCACGACTTTGCCAGTGCCGCAGGAATCGACATCACGATCAACGTCACCTTTCCCGCCAGCATGGTGGACCGGATCACCCCTGCAACAACCGACACCACCCGGGCCGAGGCGTCTGATCTCATGGCCGTGCCGACCGAAGCCTTCAGCGAATGGGTGGTTGAGGATCACTTTGCCGCCGCACGCCCCGATTGGCCGGGGGTGCAATGGGTCGATGACGTGGCCCCGTATGAGATGCGCAAGTTGCGGATGCTGAACGGCGCGCACTCTTACCTCGCCTATGCGGGCACCTTGCGTGGACACACCTATGTTCACGAAGCGGTCGCCGACCCGGACCTGCGTGCCACGACGCAGGCCCTTATGGCCGAAGCGGCACAGACTCTACCGGCAGAGGTACAGCTGCAGGCCGCACAATATTCGGACGACCTGATTGCGCGCTTTGACAACCCGAGCCTGCATCACCGCCTGCGCCAGATCGCGATGGATGGCAGCCAGAAACTGCCCATCCGCATTCTGGCGAGCTTGGCCGCGCGGACATCCGACAGTCCTGCACTTGAAGCGGCGGTGGCCGCGTGGATCGGTTTTGTTCAGGCAGAGGTCGCAGCGGGGCGCACGCTTGATGATCCGATGGCCGACCAGATTGCGCTGGCCTGCCGCGCCAGTGATGCTAAAGGCGCGTTGCGCGCCCTGATCGGCGCATCCTAGGCGGGGATGATCGCCCCTTTGCAGCCGATCACCTTGATCGCCAGATCGTGCCCTTTGCGCAAGGCGGGTGCCTGTGTCGACCCACTCAGCAAGGCACCCAGATAGCCGCCATTGAAACTGTCGCCGGCGGCGGTCGTATCCACGACTGTTTCAGCCTCGGGAAAGGTGTAGCTTTGTCCGGTCTTGAGACAGAGCGGCCCCGATGGTCCTCGTTTCAAAGCACCCGTGCGCCCCATATTCAGAAAGCGGCGTGCGATCTGTTCGGGTGTTTCGCCCGTTAGCATCTGCTCATCATCGATCGACGGCAACGCGATATCGGTCAGCGCCCACATCGCGTCATTGGCCAGTTGGGCCGAGTCCCGATCAAGCCATAGGTTGGGGCGGTAGTTGCTGTCATAGCAAACCCGCCCGCCCGAATTGCGAAAAGCCTGAAGCCAGCGCATCAAACCAGTGCGCGTTGCGGCGGGCAGGATCGCAAGGGTGATCCCGGAGAGGTAGATCACGTCATAGCGTGCCAATGCATTAAAATCAGGGCCAATGTCGGTCATGAATGTCAGCCGCGCCGCCGCACTGTCGCGCCAATAGGTGAACGACCGCTCGCCCGCATCATCCGTCGTTATGGCATAAAGCCCGGGCGTCCCCTCCGGATCACGCGTGATGTATTTCGTACCGACCCCTTGGGCCGCAATGAAATCCGCAATCCGATCTGAAAATGCGTCAGTGCCAAGACGGGTGATATAGTCGACCTGTACATCCGGTGCGGTCCGTTTCAGATAGATCGCGGTGTTGAGCGTATCACCCGCGACTCCGACCCCTGCGGTATCTCCGGCAAGGCTCAATTCGATCATCGCCTCGCCAATCGCTGCGATTCTCATAGGGTGCCCCTTTTCGCTGTGCGCCGCCAGATGATCAGGCCAGAGACCACAATGATCCCCGCACCCAGTACCGTCCACCTGTCCGGAATGTCATTGAACACAATGTAGCTGGTCAGCGCCAGATAAAGAAGGAAGCTGTAGGTGTAGGGCATCAGCGTGTTGGCTGGCGCAAAGGCATGCGCGCGCGAAAAAATCTCGTGCCCGGCCCAGCCCCAGATGCCCAGGCCGATCATCAACCCCCATTGCAGCGATGTGGCAGGTGGCACCCAGACCCACCACGCGAACGGAGCCAGCAGGATCGCGCCCGTCGCGCCCATGTAGAACTGCATCGTCTCTGCCGCCACCACGCCCGAAATCTTGCGTGTGATGATCGAATAGAACGCCAGCGCGAAGGCGTTATAGACCGACAGCAGGGCCACCCAGTTGAACGCCGCATCAAAGGGGCGGATCACCACGAGCACGCCCATGAACCCGAGGATGATCGCGAACCAGCGCCACGGTCCTACCCGCTCGCCCAATAGCGGCCAGGACAGCGCGCAGACGATGATCGGCGTCGAAAACATGATTGAACCGGTGATGGTGAGGCTGAGGTAGTTGAGCGCGATGAAGTTGAACAACGTAGCCGAGGCCAGCAGCACCGCCCGCAGCAACACCAGGCCCGGATG
The DNA here is from genome assembly GCF_947494755.1 of uncultured Tateyamaria sp. GTDB lineage: Bacteria > Pseudomonadota > Alphaproteobacteria > Rhodobacterales > Rhodobacteraceae > Tateyamaria. The sequence goes on along the minus strand of NZ_CANLVZ010000018.1, from coordinate 52,522 downwards.
GGCGGTCTGAAAGCTCGACAGGTTTGCCCCCTGCCGCAGCACCATCAGCGTCGAGATGATGAAATGCGGCGCGTAGCGCATGAACGCCAGTTGAAACGCGGGCAGCCCTGCCAGCACCAGCCATTTCACGGATGTGTCGATGACCGCAAAGAACACATAGGCCCCGAGGGTCATGACGATCCCGAGCGCGGCGCGATCCTGTTGGGCTTGCGCCGCGATGGCCATGATCTACCCTTTGAAGCGGTCCGCGTAATAGTCGACCATCTGCGACACCATATCGTCAGCCCGCCCATTGTCGCGCGCATCCTGCAACGCGCCAAGGGCGCATCTGGACATGACCGACTCCACCCCTGCATCCGATGCCATCTGCGCATAGTATCCGACATCCTTGGCCGCGTTCTTGATCGCAAAGGCCAACTGGTTCGGGTCGCCATCCACGCCGTAGCCTTTGACGAAATCCATCATGCCGGACTTGAGCGGCCCGGCGGCCATCACGTCGTAAAGGTCCTTGCGCGGCACTCCGGCCACGTCCGCCATCGCAAAGGCTTCGGCCATGGCGTTGGCCACAGTCATGCCGAAGAAATTGTTGATCAGCTTGATTGTGTGCCCAGACCCAAGCGCGCCGAGGTGAAAGACGTTTTCGCCCAGATCGTCCAGAACCGGGCGCACCTTGGCAAACGCATCCGCATCGCCCGCGCACATGATGTTGAGCAATCCATCGACCGCGTGGGACGGCGTGCGGCCCAAGGGAGCGTCGAGGAAATGGCCACCGGTAGCGGCGACCTCCTCCCCCAAAGCGCGCGTAGAGCCGGGCAGTGACGTGCCGAAATCAATCACAACTGCACCCGGTTTCAGTCCCGCAATCACGCCATCATCGCCGCGCATCCGTGCCTCGACATTGTCCGACGTGTCCATGCACAGCATGACGATATCGCTGGCGGCGGCGACATCTTTGGCGGTCATCGCCTCTTTTGCGCCACGCTCAACCGCGCGATCCACATAAGTCCGGGTCCGGTTCGCAATCACCGTCAGGTCATAACCCTGATCCTGCAGCCGCCCAACCATTGCACCGCCCATCAGGCCCAGGCCGATGAAACCGATTGTGGGTTTGCTCATGTCGTTTCCTCCTGTGCGGGAATGGTGTCGAAGGCGCGTGTCTTCAGCCCCTTCTGGATTTCATAGATCGAGATCGGCACATCCGGCTGCGGTTGCGGGATACGGATCGGGATGTCTTTCAGGCGCGGGGTCAGCGTCGGCTCGCCGCACAACATCCGCGAATCGTAGTCCGCGATCCCGTCCCATTTTGTCATGCTGCCCATGATCGGAAAGGCGTCCGCCGCCATCATTTCATAGAACAAAATGCGCCTGGATCGGTCCGACGTGTTAAGTGCGGAGCCATGCACGATCCGCCCGTGATGGATGCTGACCGACCCGGCGGGCCCGGTCAGTTGCACTGCGTCCTCAGGGTTCAGGCCGTTCTCGTCGGGCAGCATCGCGCCCGCAAAGACCCCATCGACATGGTGGTCATACACCGGCCCCTTGTGCGAGCCGGGATAGACCATGAGCGGCCCGTTCTCGGGTGCCATGTCATCGATGCAAATTCCGATCGCTAGGATGTCGTCATTGGTATGGGGATAGAACGCATAGTCCTGATGCCATTCGACCGCCGCGCCATAGCCTGCGGATTTCATGTTCAGCTTGGTGGTGTGCAGCCGCAGATTCGGTCCGATCAGGTCACGCGCGGGCGCAAGCACATGGTCGGAATACATCAACTCGCGCATCACATCCGAAATGGTGTGGGGCAGCTTGATCCTCCGCAGGCGCGGGTTTTCAGCCGTGTGGCTGTCTTCAAGGTCAAGGCGATCATTGCTGGCCGTCATGGTGGCGGCCTCCGCCTCGAACCGGGTGATTTCATCGCGGATTTTGGTCAGCCACTCGGGTGGGATGCGGTTCTCCAGCAGCAGGTAACCGCGGGCTTCGAAGTGGTCTTTCTGCGCAGCACTCAGGCATTCCATCACATCACCGCTCCGATCTGCCATGGGACAAATTCGTAGTCGCCCAGGCCTTGCGCTTCGGATTTGGTCTGCTCTCCGGATGCGACGCGCAGGAACATCTCGTAGATCTCGCGCCCTTTCTCTTCGAGCGACACCCCATCGCTCAGCATCGCGCCCGCGTTCACGTCCATGTCTTCGGTCATGCGGGTGTACATGTCGGTGTTCGTCGCCACTTTGATCGTCGGCGCGGGCTTGGACCCAAAGGCCGAGCCGCGCCCCGTGGTGAAGCACACGAGGTTGCAACCGCCCGCGATCTGGCCGGTCACGCTGGCCGGGTCATAGCCGGGGCTGTCCATGAATGTGAAGCCACGCGCCCGCACGACTTCCGCGTATTTGTAGACCCCGGTCAGCGGCGTCGTGCCCCCCTTGGCGGCCGCCCCAAGCGATTTTTCGAGGATCGTGGTCAGCCCGCCCGCCTTGTTCCCCGGACTTGGATTGTTGTCCATCGAGCCGTTGTTGCGCTTGGTGTAATCCTCCCACCAGTGGATCAGCCCGAGCAGACGCTCGCCCGTCTCGCGATCCGCTGCCCTTGCCGTCAGCAGATGCTCCGCCCCGTAAATCTCGGGTGTTTCGGCCAAGACTCCAGTGCCACCTTGAGCGACCAACAGGTCGGTGGCGTAGCCCAACGCGGGATTTGCGGTGATGCCCGACCACGCGTCCGACCCGCCGCATTGCAAGGCCACTTTCAACTCCGATGCCGGGCACTGTGTCCGCACCGCCTGATCAGCAAGCGGCAGCATGGCGGCGACCTTCTCGATCCCCTTTTCAACCGTCTTGCGCAATCCGGCAACCGACTGGATGTTCATCGTCTGAAACAGCGGCCCCTGTTTGAGCCCCCAGGCGTCAAGCAGCCAGTCGATCTGGTTCATCTCGCAGCCCAAGCCGACCATCAGCACCCCTGCGTGGTTGGGATGGCGGGCATAGCCCCACATGACGCGCTGCAACGCCTCGAACCCGTCCCCGGAATCGGCCATGCCACAGCCCGTGCCATGCACAAAAGCGACGACGCCGTCCACGTTGGGATAGTCGGCCATGATGTCGCGTGTGAAATGGGCGGCGATCATGCGCGCCGCCGTTGCAGAACAGTTCACCGATGTGACGATGGCGATGTAGTTGCGCGTGCCAACCGATCCATTCTCGCGCCGATAGCCCATGAACGTGTCGCCCGTCGCCTCAGCTACCGGGCGCAGGTTGCTGCCGAATTCGTACTCAACGTCGGTCGCGCGAAATTCGACGTTGTGGGTGTGGACATGGTCGCCCGCGGCGATGTCCTGCGCCGCATAACCGATCACCTGCGCGTATTTGCACACGGGCACGCCCTTGGCCATATCGACCGTCGCGATCTTGTGCCCCGATGGGATCAGCGCGCGGGTCTCTGCACCCTCAATTGTGACCCCGACCTGCAAGGCGCGGGTTGCGGTGACAACCGTGTCAGTGGGATCAAGGCGGATAAACTCCATTGCCCGCGCTTTATAACAGGATCGAGATGATCGGCGGATAGATCAGCAGCACCGACAATGCGAGCAACTGGATGCCGATGAAGGGCAGGAATCCTTTGAAGATATCCGTCAGGCTGATGTGCGGCGGGGCTACGGACTTGAGGTAAAAGGCCGCTGGCCCGAAGGGTGGAGACAGGAAGCTGACCTGCATGTTCATGCAGAACACCACCCCGAACCAGATCGCCACGTGGCGCGGGTCCAACTCACCGAACATCCCGATCTCGTCAATGGGCAGTTTCTGGACGATGGGCAAAAAGACGGGGATGATCAGCAACACGATACCGACCCAGTCCATGAAGGCGCCCATGAACAGCAGGATCAGCATCATCAGCGCGATGACCAGCATCGTGGGCAACTCTGACCCGACAATGAAGTCCGCCACGTAAGTAGGACCGCCCGCGATGGTATAAGCTCCGGCAAGGGCAGTCGCCCCGATGGTTACCCACACAATGGTGCCTGTCGACTTGAGGGTCCGCATCAGCGAATCCCATACCAGTTCCACCGACGCTTCGCCGCGCAGCAACGCGATCACGAAGACCGCCATGGCGCCCATGCCAGCAGCTTCGGTGATGCCCGTGATCCCGCCATAGATCGACCCCAGCACGACGCCGATGACCACCATGGGCGGCACGAGGCCCTTGCCCATGGCCCAGCCGGTCGCGGTGCGCCCGCGTCCGAAGGCAAAGAAGGCCAGCACCATGCAGACCGCGAACATGCCCGCAAAAATGCCGATATACTCCGCCGTGCCCCAGAACGCTGCATCGCCCGTATTGGCAGCGTTGGACCCCGAATATTCAAAGAATGCTGCCCGCACGAACAGGGCAGCGGTGAACCCGGCCACAACGACGTTCATGAAGGCACCGAACAGCGCCCATTTCTCGCGGCCTCTCGGTTGGGATTCGAGGTCTGCCTTTTCGGCCATCAATGCGCTGTGCTCAGCCTGTTCGGACTGCGTCTTGTCCGTGATCGCATCAAGCTCTCCGAGCCGTTTGGCGATCCGCTCTTCGGGCAGGGGCGCGTCCTCGGGTTTCAGCGTCGTGCGGATGATGATGTAGATGATGATGAACGAGGCCAGCATGAACCCCGGAATGAAGGCGGCTGTGAACAGCGCCTTGATCGAGGTTTCCGTGATCAGCCCGTAGATGATCAGAACGATGGACGGCGGGATCATGGTGCCAAGCGAGCCGGATGCACAGATCACCCCGATGGCGAGGTTCTGATTGTAGCCGAGTCGCAGCATCTGCGGCAGCGCGATCAGGCCCAGCAGAACGACTTCGCCGCCGATGATCCCCGACATCGCGGCCATGATCACAGCCATGATCGACGTCACGATGGCGATCCCGCCACGGGTGCGGTTCAGCCAGACATTGAGCGACGTGTACATCTCCTTGGCGATGCCCGAGCGTTCGAGCAGGGCGGCCATGAAGATGAATAACGGAATGGATATGAGGACGTAACTGGTTAGGACATCCCCGTATATGCGTTGGGGCAGGATATTGAGCGGGCCCGTGCCCGGCCGCCCAGTCAGAATTCCGTCACCCCACAGGGTCGGGTTCAGCAGTAAGGCCGGTTCGAACTTCATGACCAGCACGACCACGGCCATGAAGGCCGAGGCAAAGCCAAGCGGCATCCCGATGGCCAGTAGGAGGATCAGCCCCAGCATCAGGACAAGTGAGATGGTTCCGACGTCCATGGATTACTTCCCTGCCACTTGCGCCTTGATGCGCTCGATTTCTTCTTCGTCGAGGTCTTCGCCACCATAGTGGACCTCTTCCTTGTTCCAGTCCGAGATCAGGTTGACGACGGCCTGCAGCGCCACGAGCGAGACGATGAACAACACCATCGGCTTCATAGTGGCGGGAATGGGTGGGTCGAAGGCCGTGCCGAATGTTTCCCATCGGTAGAATTTGGCGAAGGCCTCACCGTAGCCGCCATAGACAAGGAAAAATGCAAACAGCACGATCAGCGTGGTCGAGATCGTGTCGAACACGCGCTGCACCCATCTCGGCACGGCGTCGTAAAGCAGGACGATGCGGATGTGGCTGCGTTGCTGCATCGCGTAGAGGCCCGAACACAGGAACACGAAGCCGGCAAGCCACAGTGACATTTCATTGGCCCAAAGTGTCGGGGCCTCGAAAACGTAGCGCAGCAGCACTTCGTACAGCATGACGCCCGTCAAAAGCACAATCAGCATCATGGTGACGCGGCCAATAAAAACAGCCAGGCGGTCGGCAGGTCTCCAGCTTTCAAATTCCATACCGGCGCGACGCACGGTGCGCATTCCTAGATAGGCGGTGAGCGGTATTCCGATGAGCGCGAGCCAGTCGATAATATCTGCAAAACCACCAAATAGCCCGCTCATCTCAGCGGTGACGTCGTTGCGTTTGAACAGTGCGGACAGTTTATCAAACTGCGATGCATCAGCAGGAGGATTGAAATCCAGGATGAAGGCAGGTGCGTGCCATGTGACCCATCCAGCGCATAAAATGAACGCCAATGGTACAAGCCACTCGACCATAGAGCCTGAGCGCAACTCCATCATGAAATCCCCCATGTTCTGGCTTGAAGTGACCGCGCCGCGGTGGTGCTGGCACAGTCGGGCGATCAAGGGCGGTCACGCCGCCCTCGATACTGATTGATTTAGTCCAGCAACCCGAGTTGACGCAGGTAAGCGCTGTGGCTTTCCACCAAGGCAACCGCCTCGGGCGTCGTCGCGTATTCGGTCCATGCCGACTGGGCCGCTTCGCGGAACACTTTCAGATCCTCATCGGACCACGTGTGGATTGTCACACCCTGCTCCTTGAGCTGCGCAAGCGCTTCGGTGTTGGCGACCTCTGTCTGCAAAGCAGTGCGCAAGGCCAGGCTTTCCATACCGACACGAAGGATACGCTGATGCGACTCCGAAAGGCCATCAAACACGGCTTTGTTGCAGGTCAGGTGGTCCGACGGCATCGAGTGGAAGCCAGGATAGTTGGCATGTTTGGCGATATCGTACAGACCCAGACCCACGTTGTTGGCAAGGCCCGACGCATCCGCGCCGTCGATGATACCCGTCTCCAGAGCGGTGAAGATCTCGGTGAAGTCCATGACGATGGGCGAGGCGCCGAGCTTTTCGAAGATCACCGTTTCCATGCCGGGGGGCGAACGGAACTTCCAATCCTTAAGGTCTTCGAGACCACCGATGGGACGTGTCGAGGCAAAGCTTTCCTGACCATAGACCCACCAGCCGATCAGCTCCATGTCGTACTTGTTGTAGAGCTCTTGGGCCGCATCAAGGCCACCACCATAATACAACCACGACAGCTGCTGGTAGGGTGTCGCGTAGCCGCCCATGATGTCGCCGACGAACTGGAATGCGGGGTTCTTGCCGGTCTGATAACCGCCGCCGTGCATCTCGCAATCCAGAATACCGCTTGCCGCGGCGTCGAACCCTTCGACTGATTTAACGACCGATGACGACCAGAACATTTCCAATTCCAGCGACCCGTCGGACATGGTCGCGATGTTGTCCATAAAGGTCTGGATCAGCTGACCCGAGTTGGATTCAGGGGCGTAGTGCGTTTGAACCCGAAGTTTCGTGGCGTGGCCGTCCGCCATCGCACCGGATGCCGCAAGTGTTGCAGCGGCGGCGACGGATGCCGCCTTCTTTAAGAATGTCATGTTTTCCTCCCAGACATGTTGGCACGCGCGCGGTCGAGGTCTTGTGCTACGATTGGCGCGCTGTAGAGGAAGGCTATGCGCAGATGTTCCACACGACAACAAAAAAATGAAATTCGCCTAAATTTCGAGATTTTGATGGAATTTCGGAATTTCGTGTCCTAAGGTTGAGCCACTTTCCGCATCAAGTGGCCTGCCCAATGTCCTATGACACCGACATCTACAACGCTCTGCGTCATCGCTTGATGACCAACGGATTCGAGCATGGGCAAAAAGTCCGCGCCGAGCATCTGCGCATTGAGTTCGGGTGCTCTGCCAGCACCATTCGCGAGGTCCTGTTCCGACTGTCCACCATTGGTCTGGTCGAATTTCGGGAACAGCGGGGGTTCCGGGTCCCCGAGCAATCGCGCGCCCTGATCCACGAATTGACCCATCTACGTGTCTTGCTTGAGGCCGAAGGCACCGCCATGTCGATCCGCCGCGGCGGCGTCGCGTGGGAAGCCCGCCTGACAGCCGCGCATCACCAACTCAGCCACCTCGAAATGCGCCTGCAAAGCGCGCAGGATACCGCCCCCTTCATCGATCTCTGGTTTGATGCCGAACGGCAATTCCACGAAACGCTGATCTCGGCTTGCGGGTCTGATGCGCTGCGCGATACGCATCATCAAGTCTATTGCCGGTTCCGCCAGCAGTTGATGATCGAGGACCGCGCATTTGACTTCATTTCGGAAAACATCCGGCAGCATCAGCAGATTCTGGATGCGGCCATGGCCGGGGACGAGGCACTGACCCGCCATAAAATCCATGACCATCTTGCGCGTCATCTGATGGCGGACGTGGAGCGTGAACCGGCCTGAACCGCGATACCTATTCGCGGTAGGCCTTGTGACACGCCCGGCAGGTCTCGCCCAAAGCCGCGACAGCCGGGCCGAGGTCTTGGGGCTCTTGGATGGATGCAGAGAGGTCGGTGGCGACCGTTTCCATGTGCATCGACTTGGCCATAAAATCGCTGAAATTGTCCCAAATCTCCGGCTTGGCCTCGGACTTTGGGTCCATCTCGAAAGCGGTGAACAACTTCGGCGTCTGCGCGGCGTATCCGGCAATCGCAAGTGCTGCGGCGCGCGCGGCATCACCATCAAACGGGATCTGCCCCTTGGCCATATCGCCGATGACCTTCATGTTCTCGCTGATCCCGCTCATCCCCATCATGCGCTGCATGACGGCGGCATTCTTGACCCCGGAATGGGCCAGTGCGATCCCACTTGTCGCGGTGATGAACCCCACCGCAATAACGCTCCTCGTCATCGCTGCAAATCCTCTTCGATATAGACATCCACGATTTCGCGGAACGACCCTTCGGCCTTGAAGCCCAGGGACGTCGCCCGGTCGGGTTGGAAATCGCGCGGCCAGCCTTGCACGATCTTCGCGATGGCCGGGTCCGGCTTGGATTTGATCAGCGCAACCACATTGTTCCCCGCGACGTCCCGCAGCGCCTCGATTTGCTCGGCCACGGTACAACTGATCCCTGGCAGGTTCAGTGCGCGCCGCCCGTCCAGCCGGTCCGTATCCAGTCTGGCCGCATGGGCCAGGAACCCGGCGGCAGACCGGGGCGAGGCGTGCCAGTGCCGTACCGTATCAGGGACCGGCAATACCGCCTCTTGGCCATTCAGCGGCTCGCGGATGATCCCGGAAAAGAACGACGAGGCGGCAAGGTTCGCCTTACCCGGCCGCACGCAGATCGTAGGCAGGCGCAGCGACATCCCGTCGATGAACCCCTTGCGGGAAAAGTCCTGCACCAGCAACTCGCAAGCCGCCTTTTGCGCGCCATAGCTGGTTTGGGGAGATTGCAGAAACTCGTCCGTGATCTTTTCGGGGTACGGCCCACCGAACACCGCAATGGACGAGGTGAAGATGAGGCGCGGCACGTAGTCCCCACCGCTGGCACGGTGCTGCGCGCGCAAGGCCTCAAGGAAATGCCACATTGGCCAAAGGTTCGTCTGCCAGCCCAGATCGAAATCGGTTTCCGCTTGCCCCGACACGATGGAGGCGAGGAAGTAGATCGTGTCGAACCGCTCCGCCGCCAGTGCAGCGCCTTCGGCAGCCACCGAAAGGTCGCCGATGCGCCGGTCAGTCCCCGCACCACCTTCGGGGAAAGCGATGTCGTGCAAGGTCAGCGCGATGTCGTCGTCATCTTCCAGCCGATGTGCCAGCTTCTGCCCGACCATGCCGCCGCCGCCAAGGATGAGAACCCGTTTCATGCGACCATCCCGTTGCGCGCACGCAACTCAAGATAAAGGCCAGAATGGTCCTTGTCCGCCCCATCCATATCCTCAACGAAATGAGCGAAGCGATCGCGCACCCCTTGGGTCATGGGCAGGGACAGGTCGACCGATTCGGCTTCGGCCAGAACGTTATCCAGATCCTTGAGCTGGAATTTCGAGAGTCCGCCAGGTTCGAAATTTCCGGTTGTCATGCGTTCGCCATGCTGTTGCAGGATGGTGCTGTCGGCGAACCCGCCTTTCAGCGCCGCGCGCAACGCCGCCGGGTCCGCGCCACCTTCCTCAGCCAGCAACATCGCCTCGGCCACTGCCCCGATGGTCACAGCCACGATGGTCTGATTGCACAGTTTGGAGAGTTGCCCGGTGCCGGACGGGCCCACATGCACGGGGCGTCCCATCACTTCGAGGATTGGCGTGGCGCGGGCAAATTCATCCGCCCCCCCGCCGACCATGATGGCGAGCGACGCGCCCTCGGCCCCCTTTGTGCCACCGGACACCGGCGCATCCAGATGGGTCACACCGACCTTCGCCAGCGCATCGGCCTGCGCGCGCGCCTCACCGGGTTTGGTAGAGGACATGTCGATCCAGAGCGCCCCCCGTGTCAGCCCTTCGGCAACGTCATTGACGACGGACAAGACAGTTGGCCCGTCGCTCATCATCGTGATGATGACATCGGCGTCCGCGACGGCCTGAGGGATGGTATCGGCCACCTGCGCGCCGACCTCGGCCAGCGGGTCCGCCTTGGCGCGCGTGCGATTCCACACCGTCACCGGCACCCCCGCCCGCGCAAGGTTGCGCGCCATCGGAAAGCCCATCAACCCGGTCCCGAGCAGGGCCACTTTTTCGAACGCCATCGCGCATCCTCCCATTTTGTCGTGACGGCTGGTCAACAGTTCCGCCATGTCCTACGCTGACACCAAAACGCAGGCCACGGGCCAGCGCAACACCTGATCAGGATGGGGGGATCACATGGGCCGTTTGGACGGAAAGCGCGCGCTTGTGACAGCGGCGGGCCAAGGGATAGGCCGGGCGAGCGTGATGGCGATGGCCGCCGAGGGCGCGCAGGTCTTTGCCACGGACATCAACGCCGAATTGCTGAGCGACATGCCGGCAGGCGTCGAAACCTATGTGCTCGATGCGATGGACGACACGAGCATCCGCGCCGGAATCGAACACGCGCAACCCGATGTGTTGTTCAACTGCGCAGGCTTCGTACATCACGGCTCGGTCGAGGCAGCGACAGATGACGAATGGGATTTTGCCTTTGATCTCAACGTCCGCTCCATGTTCCGCACGATGCGCGCGGCCTTGCCGGGCATGGTGAAACGCGGCACTGGCTCAATCATCAACATGTCGTCGGCCTGCTCGTCCGTGATCGGCGCGCCCAACCGCTTTATCTACGGCACGACCAAGGCCGCAGTCATCGGCATGACCAAATCCGTGGCTGTCGACTACGTGAAGACCGGCGTGCGCTGCAACTGCATCTGCCCCGGCACTGTCGAAAGCCCAAGCTGGCATGACCGCGTCAAAGCCCTCGGTGAAGAGGTCGGCAGCTACGAGGCGGCGCTGGAACAATTCGTGTCGCGCCAGCCCATGGGCCGCGTGGCCACAGCAAACGAAATCGCCGCCCTTGTCGTCTACCTTGCGAGCGACGAAAGCGGCTTTACCACCGGACATCCCCATATCATCGACGGAGGCTGGTCAGGACAATGACCCGTAAAATTGGAATAGAAGACCTGCGGTCGCGCAAGTGGTTCATGAACCCGGACAACCCGGAGATGACCGCGCTGTATCTGGAACGCTACCTGAACTACGGCCTGACGCGCGAGGAATTGCAGTCGGGCAAACCGATTATCGGAATCGCGCAGACCGGCAGTGATCTCTCGCCCTGCAACCGCCACCACATCGAGCTTTCCAAGCGGGTGCGTGACGGGATCATCTCAGCGGGTGGGACCTGCATCGAGGTGCCCGTGCATCCCATTCAGGAAACCGGCAAGCGGCCCACGGCGATGCTGGATCGCAACCTCGCGTATCTGTCGCTGGTCGAGACCCTTTTTGGCTACCCACTAGACGGGGTCGTATTGAACATTGGCTGTGACAAGACCACACCTGCCCTGCTGATGGCAGCCGCCACGGTCAACATCCCGGCCATCGCCCTGTCCGTCGGTCCGATGCTCAACGGCTGGTTCCGGGGCAAGCGCACCGGGTCGGGCTCCATCGTCTGGCAAGCGCGCGAGATGATGGCCAAGGGCGAGATCGACGAGGAAGGTTTCATGGAACTCGTCGCCTCCTCGGCCCCCTCGGTCGGGTATTGCAACACGATGGGCACCGCGACCACGATGAACTCGCTGGCCGAGGCGTTGGGCATGCAACTGCCCGGTGCCGCCGCCATTCCCGCGCCCTACCGCGAGCGCGGGCAGATCAGCTACGAAACCGGCAAACGCGCGGTCGAGATGGTGTGGGAGGACCTGCGCCCTTCCGACATCATGACCCGCGAGGCCTTCGAGAACACCATCGTGATCAACTCCGCCATCGGCGGGTCGACCAATGCGCCTATCCACCTCAACGGGATCGCGCGGCATCTGAATGTGCCTCTGAACAATGACGACTGGCAATCGGTCGGGCATGAGGTCCCGCTCATCGTGAACATGCAGCCCGCAGGCGAATATCTGGGCGAGGATTACCAGCACGCGGGCGGTGTGCCTGCGGTCATTGGCGAGTTGATCGCGGCTGACCTGCTGCCCCATCCGGATGTAATCACCGCCAACGGCAAGACCATGCGCGAGAATTGCGGGCACGTGCGTAGTGAGGATACGAAGGTGATCCGCAGCGTGTCCGATCCGCTCAAGGAGCATGCCGGGTTCATTAACCTCAAGGGCAACCTGTTCGACAGCGCGATCATGAAAACATCTGTCATCTCGCCGGATTTCCGCGCGCGCTATCTTTCCAATCCGGACGATCCCGAGGCCTTTGAGGGCCGCGCGGTGGTGTTCGACGGACCCGAAGATTTCCACCATCGCATCGACGATCCCGCCGAGAACATCGACGAAAACTGCATCCTGTTCATGCGCGGTGCGGGCCCCAAGGGCTATCCCGGCGGGGCCGAGGTCGTGAACATGCGCGCGCCCTCCTATCTGCTGAAAAAAGGGATCGCCGCGCTGCCTTGTGTGGGCGACGGGCGCCAGTCGGGCACATCCGGTTCTCCCTCGATCCTGAATGCCTCGCCTGAAGCGGCAGATGGGGGCGGGCTGGCCCTACTGCAGACCGGCGACCGAGTGCGGATCGATCTGAAGAAATGCACCGCTGACATGCTGATCGAAGCGGAGGAACTCACCCGCCGCTCAGTCGCGCTGCAAGAGGCTGGCGGCTATGCCAGTCCCGAAAACCAAAGCCCGTGGCAAGAGATTTTCCGGGACCGCGTGGGCCGCTTTGACGAAGGGATGACCCTGCGCGGGGCGGACGCCTACCAAGACATTTCGCGCAAGCACATGCCGCGCGACAATCACTAAGGACCAGAAGATGAAGCTAGTAAGATACGGTGCCGTAGGTAGCGAACAACCGGGGATGATCGACGGCGACACGCTGCGCGACCTTTCGGGTGAGATTGACGATGTTACGGGCGCAACGCTGGACGACGCGACGCTCGATCGGTTGCGCACGCTTGATCCGGCCACCCTGCCCGAGGTCAAAGGCAACATCCGCCTCGGGCCCTGCGTCGGCAGCTTTGGCAAATTCCTGTGCATCGGCCTCAACTACTCAGACCATGCCGCCGAAACCGGTGCGGCGATCCCCGAACACCCCATCCTGTTCTTCAAGGCGAACTCGGCCATCGTCGGCGCGCATGACGATGTGGTCATGCCGCGCGGCTCGACCCATACCGATTGGGAAGTCGAGTTGGGCGTCGTGATCGGCACTACCGCTAAGTACGTCAGCAAGGGAAACGCGCTGGACCATGTGGCAGGCTACTGCGTGGTGAATGACGTGTCCGAACGGCATTTCCAGACCCAACTGACCGGACAATGGACCAAGGGCAAATCCTGCGACACCTTTGGCCCTACGGGTCCGTATCTTGTGACGCGCGACGAAATCCCCGACCCGCAGAACCTTGCCATGTCGCTGGATGTGAACGGCAAGCGGATGCAGACCGGCAATACGTCGACCATGATCTTTACCGTCGCCGAGATCATCGAACACCTGAGCGGGCTGATGACGCTGCACCCCGGTGACATCATCACCACAGGCACCCCTCCGGGTGTCGGCATGGGGATGAAGCCGCCCACCTACCTCAAGGTCGGCGACGTGATGGAACTCGAAATCGAAGGGCTGGGCCGCCAGCGTCAGGAAGTGAAAGAAGATGCATGACCTGCTGCAAATCGGGGGCATCACCGACGCGATGCGCGATCGCCTGACCCCGCATTTCACCATCCACAAACTGAGCGATGGGGACTATCCTGGCGAGGCGATCACCCATATCGCCACCAACGGCCATGATGGCGTGCCCGCCGATGTGATGACCGCCTGTCCCAATCTCAAAATGATCAGTGGCTATGGTGTCGGCTATGACGCGGTAGACACCGATGCCGCGGTCGAGCGCGGCATTTTGGTCACCCACACCCCCGACGTGTTGAATGCGGAGGTCGCGACAACCGCGGTGATGCTGATGCTTACAAGCTACCGCAATTTTCTAGCCGACGAAGCGCATGCGCGTTCGGGCAATTGGGAGGCAAACGGCAACGCGCCTCTGTCGCGCAGCGCGGACAACCGGCGCGTCGGTATCCTCGGACTGGGGCGGATCGGGCAGGCGATTGCGGACAAGCTCGCGCCCTTCAATCCCGAGATCCACTATCACACCCGGACCAAGAGAGACGTGGACTACACCTATCACGACACGCTTCTTGGCATGGCCGAAGCGGTGGAGGTGCTGATCTGCATCACACCCGGTGGTCCGTCGACGGACAAGATCGTCAATGCGGATGTGATGGCGGCATTGGGGCCTAATGGGCTGCTGATCAATGTCTCGCGCGGGTCTGTGGTGGATGAAGCGGCTATGGTCAGCGCGTTGGAGACGGGCAAGCTCGGCTATGCGGCCCTCGATGTGTTCGAGGCGGAGCCAAAGATCCCGGATGCGCTGAAATCCATGACCAACGTCATCCTCCTGCCTCATGTCGGGTCGGCCACGCATGAGACGCGGGCTGCGATGGGTGATCTCGTCGTCGACAACCTGCTCGAGCACATCAAGACGGGCAAAGTGCTGACCCCTGTGCCGGAAACGGCGCATCTGAATACATGAGCGCGATCACGTCCGTTACCGCGCGCCTCTTCGAGGTGCCTCTGGATGAGGTGTTGGTGGATGCCAAGCATGGCGACCATTTCCACTTTCATCTGGTGACGGCCACGGTCACGCTGGCGGATGGGCGGACGGGCACCGGCTATACCTACAATGGCGGGCGGGGCGGGCACGCGACGGCGGCCATGATCGCCCACGATCTGGCCCCGTTTCTGATCGGTCAGGATGCCGAAAACGTCGAGGCGCTAACGGAAGCGATGGACTGGCACATGCACTATGTGGGCCGGGGCGGCATCCTTAGCTTTGCGATCTCGGCGGTGGACATCGCGCTGTGGGATGCGCGCCTGAAAGGTGTAGGGCAGTCGCTCGTCAAGGCGGCGGGCGGCGCTTCGGATCGGTGCAAGGCCTATGCGGGCGGCATCGACCTGGGCTTTGATCTGCCCAAGCTGCTCGACAGCATTCAGGGCTATCTGGATCGTGGCCACAACGCGGTCAAAATTAAGATCGGCCAACCGACACAAACCGAGGATGTGGCCCGGATCAAGGCCGTGCGGGATCTGATCGGGCCAGAGGCCACGTTCATGGTCGATGCAAACTATTCCATGACCACGGATCAGGCGATTTCGATGGCCAAAGCGATTGCGCCCTACGACATCACCTGGTTCGAGGAGCCGATCCTTCCGGACGCCTTCGAGGACTACGCCGCAATCCGGGAGGCTTCGGGCATGCCTGTGGCGCAGGGCGAAAACCTGCACACGATGCACGAATTTGCGCGCGCCCTGCCGTATGTGGATTTCATCCAACCGGACGCATCCAACTGCCTAGGAATCACGGGGTGGTTGCAGGTGGCCGAGATGGCGCAAGTGCACGATGTGCCAGTGTGCAGTCACGGAATGCAGGAATTGCACGTCTCGCTGGTGTCATCTCAACCCCATGGCGGCTGGCTCGAAGTGCACAGCTTTCCGATTGATCGCTATACGACCCGCCCTCTCGTGATCGAGGATCATCTGGCGGTCGCGCCCGATGTACCAGGGATCGGGGTGGAGTTCGACTGGACCAAGCTGACCCCTTTCGAAGTCGCGCTGTGATGTAGGGTGGGCGATATCGCCCACCCCGTTAAAACTCAGTCTTCGGGGCCAAGCGCGTTCAGCCCCTTGAGGATGTCGATGGCATAGGCCAGCTGGTAGTCCTCTTCTCGCAGTTCGGCAGCCGCTTCGGCCTTTGCGCGGTCCTCTTCGATCTGGCGGATTTCATCCTCGCTCAGCGAGTCATTGTTGAGCGAGCCGCGCAGATCTGCCTCGGAACGCTGACCAACCGCGCTTGCCGGTTCGTCCTCTTCCTCGGTTTCAGGGGCGCGCCGCGGCTGTTCGACCACGATGTCGGGGCTGACGCCAAGCGACTGGATCGACCGGCCCGAGGGCGTGTAATAGCGCGCGGTGGTCAGGCGCATCGCACCTTCGCCGCGCAACGGCATCACCGTCTGCACGGACCCCTTGCCAAAACTCTTGGTGCCAACGACGATGGCGCGGCGGTGATCCTGCAAGGCACCAGCGACAATCTCGGAAGCCGAGGCAGAACCGCCATTGATCAGCACGACGATGGGTTTGCCTTCTGCCAGATCGCCCGGGGTGGCGTTGAACCGATCCCCGTCCGCCGGGTCACGGCCGCGGGTCGATACGATCTCACCCTCTTCCAAGAAGGCATCCGACACCCGGATCGCCTGGGTCAGCAGACCGCCGGGGTTGTTGCGCAGGTCGATGACAAATCCGTTGACCGCATCCATGCCACCCAAGGCTTCGACCTCTTCCTGCAATTTGGAGATCAGATTGGGGGTCGTCTTATCGTTAAACGTGGTCACACGCATAACGACCGTATCGCCTTCGGTGCGGCTGCGGACAGCCTGCAATTCGATCGTATCGCGGATGATGGACACATCGAAGGGTTCAGTCTCGCCTTCGCGCACCACGGTGATGATGATTTCCGAGCCGACCGGGCCGCGCATCCGCTCGACCGCTGAGTCGAGTGTCAGGCCCAACATGCTGTCGCCGTCCACATGGGTGATGAAGTCACCCGCCTCAATCCCCGCTTCGGCGGCGGGAGTGCCGTCGATGGGCGAGACGACCTTGATAAAGCCCTCTTCCTGCGTGACCTCGATCCCGAGGCCACCAAATTCGCCGCGGGTCTGCACCTGCATAGCCGCTGCGTCATCGGGGGACAGATAGCTGGAGTGCGGATCAAGCGAGGTCAACATGCCGTCAATGGCCGCCTCGATTAGCTCGCTCGGTTCGACGTCTTCGACATACTGGCTGCGAATCCGCTCAAAGATGTCGCCAAACAGGTCGAGCTGTTCATAGACGCTGCTGTTGGCCGCACTTTCCTGCGCCAGCAACGGCCCTGCCACCTGCGTGGTGGCGATGACGCCAGCCAGTGTACCGCCCACGGCGGCCATGACGAATTTCTTCATTCTGTTCTATCCATCCTTGTCGGTGCTGAACCATTCAAGCGGGTCCATTGGCACATTGTCCTGTCTTACCTCTATATAGAGCGTTTCCGACGCCGCAGCGCTACCCCCATCACCACCAGTTGATGGCACGTCTGCGGAACCTTGCCCCGGCAGCCCTCCCATCAGGCCCAATGGCGTGTCTGCGGCGATGATCTGACCGGTTTCCCCATAGGTAACGCCCATACCCGCCAGGACAAACAATGTGCCCGGGCGTGGCTCCAGAATCGTGACGTTCCCGAAGTCGAGCAATGGGCCCACATAACGGATCGTCGCGGCGGTTGGCGATGCGACAAGCGCGCCCGGGCGGGTGGCCAGCAAAATGCCGGGGCGCGTGATCCCGGCGGCGTCCGGTTCACCCGCGCGACGCAGGATCAGGCCGCGTGCAGGGGCGGGCAGGTTGCCGATCTGATCGTCGATGCTGGGCGGGGTCCAGCCTGCATCATCCGTCGCGATACTGGCCAGCCCACTCGAAAACGCGTCCAGCGTTTCAGCAGAGGCGATCAGGATCGCGGTGCGCACAGGATCCGAGGTAAAACGTTGGGGCAGGTCGGTGCGCTCTGCCATCGCCTGATTCAGCGCGGCGCGTGCGGTCTGCACTTCGCTCAGGCCCGTTTGCAGTTGCGCGGCGGCCTGCGTTTGCAAAAGGCGCAGGTCCGTAACGTCCGAAAGGTCCCGGCGCAGGGTTTTGGCCCTCTGGTTCAGCGCCGGGGTTAGTTCAGCAAGCAACATGCCCGCACGCGCCGTTCCGTTGGGGCCACCCGGATGCAGGAACGCGGTCGGAGAGTCACCAGGGGTCAGCCGCTGCAGAACGGCCAGCAATTGCACGATTTCCGCATCGCGCGCGGCCAATTGCCCGCTGAGCTGCGCCTCACGGATTGCCGCACGGCGCAAACCAGCCCGCATGGCCGACAATCCCGCCTCATAGGCTTGCACGGTTTGGGTCAGCGCACGCACCCGGTCCCGCGCGCTGTCCGCCTCCGTCAACTGGATCGACGCACTTTCAAGCTGCGCCCCCGCCTCACGTGCCAGCGCGCCCGCGTCCTCTTGGGCGGCAGCAGACACAGCCATCAGGCAAGCAATAAGGGCCGCAAGATACCTCATGCAATCAGGCTGTGCCCCGTCATCTCAACCGGTTTTTCCAGCCCCATCAACTCAAGCAAGGTGGGGGCCAGATCGGCAAGCCGCCCTTCGTTCAGTTCACCTTCGGCCCCGATCAGTGCAACGGGGACAAGGTTTGTCGTGTGGGCCGTGTGCGGCGCGCCAGTGTCGGGATCAATCATGGTTTCGCAATTGCCGTGATCCGCGGTCAGGATCATCGCGCCACCCGCCGCTTCAAGCACGGGCAGCACGCGGGCAAGGCCCCGATCCACCGCTTCGCACGCCGCAATCGCGGCCTTCAAATCGCCGGTATGGCCCACCATGTCCGGGTTCGCGTAATTCACCACGATCAGGTCATAGCCCGCCTCGATCGCTTCGATGAAGCGATCCGTGACCTCAACCGACGACATTTCGGGTTGCTGGTCATAAGTCGCCACAGATGGCGATTTGGGCATTGCACGGTCTTCGCCTTCTTCGGGCGTTTCCTGCCCCCCGTTCAGAAAGAAGGTCACGTGCGGGTATTTTTCGGTCTCGGCAAGGCGGAACTGGCGCAGGCCCGCCTTGGCCACCCACGCCCCGAGCGTGTTCACGATTTCGGGCTTGGGATAGACGGTGCCCATGTACGCCTGATGGGCCTGGGAATAGTCCGCCATCCCGATCAACCCGGCCCAATCGGGGCGACCTTCCAGCTCAAACGCCTCAAAGGACGGATCGCCAAGGGCGGCCATGATCTCGCGCGCGCGGTCAGCCCGGAAGTTCAGGCAAAACAGCCCGTCCCCGTCCTTGGCCCCCTTATATCCGTCCATGACCGTGGCCGGGATGAACTCGTCCGTGGTGTCGTTGCCATAAGCGGCCTCGACCGCGGCAAAAGGGCTTTTGGCCACACGCCCCTTAGCGGCGACAATCGCGGCAAAGGCGCTTTCGACGCGGTCCCACCGGTTGTCGCGATCCATTGCGAAATAGCGACCCGTAACGGTCACAACCCGCGCACCCGCAGGCAGCTCAGCATTCAAATCCGACAGGTATGTTTCCGCCGACTTCGGGGCAACATCGCGCCCATCCGTGATCGCGTGGATCAGCACATCAACGCCCGCATCGGTGCAGGCCTTGGCCGCAGCGACCATATGCGAGATATGCCCGTGCACCCCGCCGTCAGATACCACCCCAAGCAGATGGGCGCGCCCGCCCTGCTCTTTGATCGCAGCGATCCAGTCGTTGAGGGGGTCATTGTGGAAAAAGCTGCCGTCTTCGATAGCCAGATCGATCTGGCCGAGGTCCATCGCCACCACCCGGCCGGCGCCGATATTGGTATGGCCGACTTCGGAATTGCCCATTTGCCCGTTGGGCAGGCCCACATCAGGCCCGTGGGTGGTAAGGGTCGCGGTTGGGCAGGTTTTCATGATCCGTCTGAAGGTTGGCGTTTCGGCCAGCGCCGGTGCATTGCCATGCGTCTCTTTGCGCAGGCCCCACCCATCAAGAATACACAGAACAACCGGTTTTGAGGGTGCCATTTGCCAATGAACCTTTATTTGCAGCGTCTCGGGCTTTCTACCGTGCTATATCAGGCTTGGAAAGAAGGTTGGGGGCGAGCAACAGTTGGCCGACGCGCAGAAATACACGCTGGTTCACATGAATGTGGTGCGCCCCGTGGGGCCCTTCAACGCAGGCCACTCCAACGCCCAGTACTTTTTCCGCCAGTTGCCGCTGGTTTTCGCTCAGGCCAAGGCGGATGGTGACCTGTTCTGGCACGCCCACGGGGCGCGGGCACCGGATGGACAATACCTCGAGATGGACGGAATTTTGGCGCAGGACACCCGCGATACTCACGAGAATTTGCACATCATCACCATGGCCGGATGGCGGGACGTGAAGGCGATGCACCGCTTCACCTATCGCGAGCCATTGCATGTCGAGGGGATGCGGACCTTGCGCGATTGGGTGGATCGCTCGGACGGGGCGACGATGGTGATGTGGTGGGTTGTCCGCGGCACCCGCGTTTCGCTGAACGAGGGTTGGGAGAGGCTGCAGAACTTGCGCCAGAACGGCGCATCCAAGGACGCCTTTTCGTTGCAACAACGGTTTGCTGCACCGGAGTGACTTGGGCTGCACGGGTTTCCCGATTTGCTGCATGCCACGACCCTCCGCGATTTTTTGGTCGACACAGATAGGAAGCCGCATCTTTCGGGTCGTGCAGCGGGTCGTCGGTGCCCACGATAGACCCGTTGATCTTGAAAGGACCTGAGATGCCCGTGTTCACTGCACTACCTTCTGACATTGTCGCCGCTTACCGGGCAGGGGGCCCCGATGCCTTTGGTAATCCACCAGAACGCGCGGTCAGTGACGGGGACGGCAATCCCTGCCGCCATTGTCTTTGTGATATTCCCGCGGGCGCGCCGATGCTGGTATTGGCGCATAAACCGTTTGCGGGCACGCACCCCTACGCCGAGGTTGGCCCCATATTCCTGTGCGCCGAACCCTGCACGCGCGGCGGTGGTGGTGCTGAGCTGCCGCCGATCCTCACCACTTCGCCGGATTACCTGATCAAGGGCTATTCCGACGCGGATCGCATCGTCTATGGCACCGGCGCGGTTACCCCGACGTCCCAAATATCGGCTCGTCTTGATCAGATCTTTGCCAACCCCGATGTCGCCTATATCCACGTCCGCTCGGCACGCAACAATTGTTATCAGGCTCGCGTGGATCGGCCTGTGGATGCTGACGACTAGGGACTTGTCTGCCTGCCCCCCTTGGCCCATAAACGCGCCTGCACCGCGCCACAGCCAAGGACCGCCCCCATGCCCATCGACGCCCCGGAAACCAAGACGGTCGACAGCACCCGCATCGCCTGTGACGGAGGCGAAGGTGCCTTGGGCCATCCCCGCGTCTGGTTGCAGATCCCCGAGGACACAGGCTGGGTGGAATGCCCCTATTGCGACTGCAAATACGTCCTCGCCAGTG
This sequence comes from uncultured Tateyamaria sp., assembly GCF_947494755.1. GTDB lineage: Bacteria > Pseudomonadota > Alphaproteobacteria > Rhodobacterales > Rhodobacteraceae > Tateyamaria. The sequence goes on along the minus strand of NZ_CANLVZ010000018.1, from coordinate 31,187 downwards.
GCCCCGCAGATAGCTGAGCAAGCCCACAGCGACCCTCAAAATCAAAAATATCGTGCGCCAGCAGGCGCGCCATTGGATCACGGCTGGCCCCTTGCCCTGCCCCGTGCCAAAAGAGGGGCGCAGCAGTAAGAGGGAGCGGCGCAATGGCACTTCAGTTCGGCAAGGGATGTCACCTGCATCTGATCGACGGCTCGGCCTTTATCTTTCGCGCCTACCACGCCCTGCCCCCGCTCACCCGCAAATCCGACGGCTTGCCCATCGGGGCGGTGTCGGGCTTTTGCAACATGCTGCACCGCTACGTCGAGGGTAACACTGGCCCCGATGCGCCAACCCATGTGGCCGTCATCTTTGACAAGGGCAGCCACACGTTCCGCAATGACATGTACGATCAGTACAAGGCCAATCGCGAGGCGATGCCCGAGGACCTGCGCCCCCAGATCCCGCTGACCCGCCAGGCCACCGAAGCCTTCAACATCGCCTGCAAGGAAAAGGAAGGGTTCGAGGCCGACGACATCATCGCCACCCTCGCCGTCCAGGCGCGTGCCGCCGGGGGGCGCTGCACCATCATCAGTTCGGATAAGGACCTGATGCAGCTTGTCGGCGACGGGGTCGAGATGCTTGATGCGATGAAGAACAAGCGCATCGACCGCGACGGCGTGTTCGAGAAGTTCGGCGTGTATCCCGACCGTGTCGTGGACGTGCAGGCGCTGGCCGGGGATAGCGTGGACAACGTGCCCGGCGCGCCCGGCATAGGGATCAAGACGGCGGCCCTGCTGATCAACGAATATGGCGATCTGGACGGCTTGCTCGACCGGGCCAGCGAAATCAAGCAACCCAAGCGCCGCGAGACCCTGATCGAACATGCCGACCAGATCCGGCTGTCCCGCCGCCTCGTGCAGCTCGACGCGGATATGGAACTGGACTTTACCCTAGACGATCTCGAGGTGCGTGACCCGATCCCCGATCACCTCATGCCCTTTCTGGCCGAGATGGAATTCCGCACCCTTACCAAGCGCATCGCCGAGCAGCTCAAGGTCGAGATGCCCGAGATCAAGGAGCCTGCCCCCGCCGCACCGGATGCGCCCGAGGCCCCCGGTTTCGACGACGCCATCTACGAGCATGTGCAGGACGCGCAAACCCTGCAAACATGGATCGACCTGATCTACGAGCGTGGATATGTGGCGATCGACACGGAAACCACCGGCCTAAATGAAATGACCGCCAGGCTGGTGGGCATATCGCTGGCCGTGAACCCCGGCCACGCCTGCTATATCCCGCTCGCCCACAAGCAGGGGGGTGATGATCTGTTCGGCTCGGATGAGCTGGCCGAAGGGCAGATGCCGCTGGATGAAGCGCTCACGATGCTCACGCCCGTACTGGAGGACGACAGCATCCTCAAAATCGGACAGAACATGAAATACGATGCCAAGATCTTTGCGCAGATCGGCATCACGGTCGCCCCTATCGACGACACCATGTTGATGAGTTACGCAATGCATGGCGGGCTGCACAATCACGGCATGGACACCCTGTCCGAACGCTATCTGAACCACACGCCCATCCCGATCAAACCCCTGCTCGGGTCTGGCAAATCGGCCAAGACGTTCGATCAGGTGCCCCTTGAGGACGCGGTGAAATACGCCGCCGAGGATGCCGATATCACCCTGCGACTGTGGCAGCATTTCAAGCCCCAGCTTCACCGCGCGCAAGTGACCAAAGTCTACGAAACGCTCGAGCGGCCCATGGTGCCCGTGCTGGCCGCGATGGAACGCTCCGGCATCAAGGTGGATCGCGACACGCTCAGCCGTATGTCCAATGCCTTCGCGCAGAAGATGGCGGGGCTTGAAGATGAAATCTATGAAATGGTGGGCCGCAAGTTCAATGTCGGCTCACCCAAGCAACTTGGCGAGATCCTGTTTGACGAAATGGGGATTGAGGGCGGCAAAAAGGGCAAGACCGGGGCCTATGCCACCGGCGCGGATGTGCTCGAAGATCTGGCGACCGAGCATGAATTGCCGGGGCGCGTGCTGGATTGGCGGCAGTTGTCGAAACTGAAATCGACCTACACCGATGCGCTGCAGGATCACATCAACGCCGATACGGGCCGGGTGCATACGTCCTATTCTATCGCAGGGGCCTCAACAGGTCGCCTCGCCTCGACCGATCCAAACCTGCAAAACATCCCGATCCGCACCGAGGAAGGGCGGCGTATCCGCGAGGCTTTCGTTTCCGAACCGGGCAAGACGCTTGTGGCGCTGGACTATTCACAGATCGAATTGCGCATCCTTGCCCATATCGCGGACATTCCCGAACTCAAGCAGGCCTTTGCGGACGGCATCGACATTCACGCCCTCACCGCATCCGAGATGTTCGATGTGCCGCTGGACGAAATGACGCCCGAGGTGCGACGTCAGGCCAAGGCGATCAACTTCGGGGTGATCTATGGCATTTCGGGCTTTGGGTTGGCCCGCAATCTACGCATCCCACGGGCCGAAGCGCAGGGCTTTATCGACCGCTATTTCGAACGCTTCCCGGGTATCCGCACCTATATGGACGACACTAAGGCGTTCGCAAAGGAACACGGCTATGTGCAGACCCTGTTCGGGCGACGCATCCACACGCCTGAAATCGCGTCCAAAGGCCCCCGCGCCGGCTTTGCCGCGCGTGCGGCCATCAACGCACCCATTCAGGGAACCGCGGCGGACGTGATCCGGCGCGCGATGATCCGCATGCCCGACGCGATCAAGGACCTGCCCGCCGCCATGCTGTTGCAGGTTCACGACGAACTGCTGTTCGAGGTCGAGGATGGTGCGGTCGACGATTTGATCGGGGTTGCCAAGGACGTCATGGAAAGCGCCGCCGATCCGGTGGTGCATCTGGACGTAAAGCTGATCGTGGACGCAGGGCAGGGCCAGAACTGGGCCGAGGCGCACTAGGCACCCGGCCCATCACTCTTTGATCGTCAGTGCGCCGACAATGCGGCGTGCAATCGGGGCGACCACCAGCACGATGGGAAAGGCAGCCGCCCAACTGGGCAACCACGCTCCGGTCCAAGCGCCAAAGAAGCCGCTGATCGGACCAAGTGTCAAAAACGTCGAAATACCCGAGACCAGAAACGACATCATCCCGCTCAGCAGAAAACCAAAGGCAATGTGGGCATAGCGGGCAGGGATCATCGGACCTATCCTATGTTGCGGATCAAGGGCAACGTACTGATGGGGTGCATCTGTGAAAAGTGCGTTAACGCACATGCTCAGCGCATCCAGCCGAGCCCGGTTTCCGTGTGGCCGTTGGGCGTGTATTCGGCACTGACCCAGCCCGCATAGTCAGACGCGTCAATCGCCTGAAACAGGGCCGGGAAATCAATCTGACCCGTGCCGGGAGGGGTCCGCCCCGGCCCGTCGCCAATCTGGATGTGGCGGATCAGCGGGGCCATCGCCTCAAAGGTACCCACGGGGTCGCCGGTGATTTCATAAGCATGGTAGCTGTCATATTGCAGGCCCAGATTGGGTGCGCCCACATCCTCGATAACCTCCGCCGCCAGGTCAAAGCTGTTCATGAAATAGCCCCGCTGTGCCTTTGGGTTTAATGGCTCCAACGTCAGGCAGAGACCTTCGGGCAGGGTCGCTGTCGCGCGTTTGAGGTTGTCGATCAGGGTGTCCTTCGCCTCGGGACCTTCCGCATCGCCGCTCATCACGTGGATGATGCCCGCGCCAAGGGCCTGCGCATACCGCACGGCGCGGCGCATATCGTAATCGAACCGCGTGGCACCGCCCGGAATGGCTGCGAACCCGCGCGCGCCGCCGGTGTAGTTCGGCCCCGGCGCGTTCAGCAGAACCATCTGTAGCCCGTTGCAGTTCAAGGCGGCCTGCGTGTCGGGCGCGGGCACATCATAAGGAAACAAAACCTCAACCGCCAGAAAGCCAGCCTCCGCCGCTGCATCAAAGCGATCCAAATAGGGCAATTCGGCCCACAGATGTGTCAGGTTGGCTGCGAAACGTGGCATCGCGGCACCCTAGCCGCGGTCGTGAACCAGCACCATCAAAACGTCTCGACCCATGGGCGCAACGTCAGTTCGTCCGACCAGGTCGACCGGTGCTGGTTGATCAGATGGAGATACCCTTCGGCAATCGCGTCCGGGTTCAACATCTTGTCCGTTCCATCGTCGGCACGCTCGGGCCGGTCCACATTTGCGATCCCGCCGTCGATGTTCACCCAAGCCACATGCACGCCCTTGGGATGCAACTCGCGCGCCATGGATTGCGCCAGACCGCGTTGCGCGAACTTGCCCATGGCGAAGGGCGCGGATTGGGCAAAGCCTTTGGTACCGGCCGATGCGCCCGTGAACAGGATGGTGCCCCGCCGCCCGTCCTCTTCGGGTTGATCCTGCATGCGGCGCGCCGCCGCCTGCCCCAGAAGGAACGACCCAAATGCGGTAATCTCGATGGCGCGGCGGACTTGTTCGGGGTCCAGATCGGCGACGGGGCCGCGTTGGCGGGCCGATGGGTTGTAGATCGCGACACGGACTGGCCCGTCGATGCTGTCAAACAAAGCGGCCACGTCGGCGGGCACACTCCCATCCATGGCAACGGCACGCGCCCTTGTTTCACTGACCAGATCAGACAATTTATCGGTGTTGCGCGCGCCCAGAACCAGATCATAGCCTGCGCCACTCAACCGACGTGCAACTGCGGCGGACAAGCCGCTGCCTGCGCCGATGATGACGGCTGTTCCATCGCTCATACACGATCCCTCACTGATATCGGACGGGCGGAGGACACCTCCGCCTTACAGGGCAATAGGTTCGGCGATTTGCGAGTACGATACCATATCCATCGGCGCACAGTCAGTTGTGCAGTGTAAGGCGCAGGTGTCCTGCGCCAGCCTCAGGGCAATTCGGCGGACGGTATGATCCGAAAGAACTGGCCACTGGACCAAACGCCGAACCAGCCGTCGTGATGTACACCCAGATCGACAAGCCGGTAAAAGCTCTTGCGATCGATCAGCGCCTCCAGATCGCTTCGGATCAGAATGTAGGGGGCTGGTTCGCCCGTCTCGGCGTCCCGGTGTACGCGGATGGGGTGGTCAGGACCGGCCACAGCCACATCGTCCACATGGGTGGTAAAGGTCAGCACTTGATCCGCGCCTTCCCCCTTGGACTCGAAATCCAACGCCACAAAAGGGGCGTCATCGACCGTGATCCCGACCTTCTCGACCGGGGTGACAAGGAAATACTTGCCCTCTTCCCGTTTCAGAATGGAGGAGAACAGCTTGACCAGACCAGGCCGCCCGATGGGCGTGCCTTCGTAAAACCACGTCCCGTCCCGCGCGATACGCATGTCCAGATCCCCGCAAAACGGCGGATTCCAGAGATGCACGGGCGGCAATCCGCGCGTTTTCGTGGCATTGATCGACGCCAAAAGCCCTTCGGCATCCGGTGTCACGCTTTTTTGTCCACTCATATCTTTTGCCATTCCCTCTGAGGGTAATAGGTTATCAACTAGCATATATCCCGAATGAAAGAGATGTCATGACCGACGCGCAGGATCTTGTGGCCGAAATCGAAGCACTGGGGGGCAAACTGGCTGAGGCCAAAGCCTCGATCACCAAACGCTTCATTGGTCAGGAACGTGTGGTCGAATTGACCCTGACCGCGCTGCTCTGCGGGGGGCACGGGTTGCTGGTCGGCCTGCCGGGTCTGGGCAAGACCCGCCTGGTCGAGACACTGTCGACCGTCATGGGCCTTGATGGCAGCCGCATCCAGTTCACCCCCGATCTGATGCCTGCCGACATTCTGGGCTCCGAAGTACTGGACACCGCCGAGGATGGCAGCCGCGCGTTCCGCTTTGTACCGGGTCCGATCTTTTGCCAGTTGCTGATGGCGGACGAAATCAACCGCGCGAGCCCCCGCACCCAATCCGCCCTGTTGCAGGCGATGCAGGAAAAGACGGTGACTGTCGCCGGACAGGACCGCCCCCTTGGCGTCCCGTTCCACGTGCTGGCGACCCAGAACCCTATTGAACAGGAAGGCACCTATCCCCTGCCCGAAGCGCAGCTTGATCGCTTCCTTGTCCAGATCGACGTACTCTACCCCGACCGGGCGACCGAGCGTGATATTCTGCTGGCCACCACGGGCACCGAAGACGCCCAAGCCACGCCAGTCTTTTCCGGCGACGAGTTGCTGTCCGCCCAGACTCTCCTGCGGCGGATGCCGGTGGGAGACAGCGTGGTTGAGATGATCCTTGATCTCGTCCGCGCCTTCCGCCCAGACGAGGCTGACGCCTCCGATCTGGTCCGCGAAACCGTCGCCTGGGGCCCCGGACCGCGTGCAGCGCAGGCCTTGATGCTGGCTGTGCGCGCCCGCGCGTTGCTGCAAGGACGCCTTGCCCCCTCAGCCGAGGATGTCATCGACATGGCCCGCCCTGTCCTGTCCCACCGGATGGCGCTGAACTTCGCAGCCCGCGCACGCGGCGACAGCCTTGCCGACCTGATCGAAACGACCGCCGCGACCCTCAGCCGTCAAAAGGCCGCTGCGTGATCACTCCTCTCGCCTTGCGCGAAAAGGCGGAGACTCAAGCCGCCCGTCTGCCTGCCCTTCTGGCGCGGGCCGAGCATCTGGCGGGGGCTGTCCTGTTGGGCGACCATGGGCGCCGTCGCGCGGGCATGGGCGACGATTTCTGGCAATACCGCCCGGCCCAGATCGGCGACAGTCGCCGGATGATCGACCACCGCCGCAGTGCGATGGGGGATGTGCAGTTTGTGCGCGAACGCGAGTGGCAGATTGCGCAGTCGGTGATGCTGTGGGTCGATCAGGGCGCATCGATGCGCTTTGCCTCGACCAGCGATCTGACGACCAAGGCCGACCGCGCCCGCGTGCTTGGGCTGGCCTGTGCAATTCTTCTTATTCGCGGTGGTGAACGTGTAGGGCTCACCGGAACGCAATTGCCCCCGCGCCGGGGCAGCGCCCAGATCCTGCGTCTGGCCGAGATGTTCTCGCAGGACGATACCGAAGATTACGCCCCGCCCGAACATCGCGCCATGATCCCCCATGCCCGCGCCGTTTTCGTGTCGGACTTCATGGGCGATATCGAGGCCGTGCACACTGCCCTTACCAAAGCGGCCGACCGGGGTGTAAGGGGTGTGTTGTTGCACACGCTCGATCCCGCAGAAGAGGCCTTTCCCTTCAGGGGACGCACCGTTTTTGAGAGTGTCGGTGGCACGTTGGAACATGAAACACTGAAGGCTTCCGAACTCAAAGAGCGCTATTTGGACCGCCTTGCTGCGCGGAAGGCTGAATTGCAACATCTCTGCGCCATCGCAGGCTGGCAGTACGGCCTGCACCACACCGACACATCCGCCCAATCAGGGCTGCTGTGGTTGTGGCGCGCATTGGACGGAGGGCTGGCACGCACATGACCGTTTTTGGCCCCATCGGATTTGCAGCGCCATGGTTGCTCATTGCACTGATCGCCCTGCCGATCCTGTGGCTGATCCTGCGCGCGATCCCACCCGCGCCGATCCGCCAGCGGTTTCCCGGCGTGGCCCTGCTGCTTGGCCTTCAGGATGACGAGGCGGTGTCGGATCGCACGCCATGGTGGTTGTTGCTGCTGCGCATGTTGGCTGTCGCCGCAATGATCATCGGATTGGCTGGCCCGGTCTTGAACCCCAATACCAACGCCGAAACTGGCGACGGGCCGCTGTTGATCGTGATGGATGGCAGTTGGGCGGGGGCTGTACAGTGGCCACGTCAGATCGAAGCGGTCGATGATACCTTGCGCCGTGCGGGTGCTGCGGGTCGGGAGGTTGCATTGTTGCATCTGGCCGATCCGGCACCGACAGTGTTTCAGGCAGCCAATGCCATTTCGGCGCGCTTGCCCGGTCTCGCCCCTGCCCCGTGGCAACCCCATAGCGCCGATCAGATCGGCGCGATGCTGCCCGACGGGTCATTTGAGACGGTGTGGTTTAGTGATGCGCTCGACTATCCGGATCGCGCGCCCTTGCTGGAGACCCTTGAGGCCCGCGGTGCCGTGCGTGTCACGCAAACCGCGCTGGATGTGCTGGCCCTGACCCCTGCGGCGTATGTCGACGGGGCGGTTCAATTGACAGCCATCCGCGCCCAGCCCGGCCCCGAACGGGGCGTTACCGTACTGGCCCAAGGGCGCGACCCGGCTGGCAATGCCACGACGCTCGCCACCGCCAATGCCGCGTTCGCAAGCGGTGAGATGACGGCAACCACTGCCCTGTCGCTGCCCGCCGAACTGCGCGCCCGCGTCACGCGGTTCGAAGTTCAGGGCGCGCGCTCTGCCGGGTCAGTCACACTGGTCGATGACAGTCTGCGCCGCCGAGAGGTCGCGTTGATCGCGGGGCGTGAAGGGCGCGAGGGCCTCGAATTGCTCTCTCCTCTGCATTACCTTGAACGCGCGCTGGAACCGACCGCCGATCTGCTGAGCGGTGCATTGTCCGACGTGTTGCCCGCGAACCCGGATGTGATCGTGTTGGCCGATGTGGCTACCCTGTCCGAAGGCGAGGCCGAGGATTTGACCGAATGGCTGGATCAAGGCGGGCTGCTGCTGCGCTTTGCCGGGCCGCGCGTCGCCGCAAGCGACATCAGCCGCATTGATGAGGATTCACTGATGCCCGTGCGCCTGCGCGCCGGGGGCCGGAGCGTCGGTGGCGCGATGAGCTGGGGATCGCCCAAGACCCTCGCGGCCTTCCGCGAAGGCTCTCCCTTCTTTGGGTTGGACGTGCCCGAGGATGTGGCCATCACCGCTCAGGTCATGGCGCAGCCCGACCCGACGCTGGCCGAACGCGTCATCGCAGAGCTGAGCGATGGCACCCCGCTTGTGACCCGCAAGCGGCTTGGGCAAGGCCAGATCGTGCTGTTCCATGTGACGGCCAACGCGGAGTGGTCGACCCTGCCCTTGTCCGGTCTGTTCGTCGAAATGCTCGAACGGCTGGCCGTGTCATCGACCAATTCGGCCCCCGAGGCAGGTGACCTCGAGGGCACCATATGGGCCCCGCAGATCGTGATGGATGGATTTGGTGGCCTGCGCGACGCAGGCGCGATGCCGGGCGTTGATGGCCCATCGCTGGTGAGCGACCCAACCGGGCCTGACTTGCTGCCCGGCGTGTACCTTTCGGGAGATCGCAGCCTCGCGCGCAATGTGTTGACGGCGGATGCGGCCCTAAACCCTGCAACATGGCCTGCCCGTATTCCGGTGTCGGGTCTGACTATCGCCCCGGAACAACCGCTGGCCGGATTGCTGCTGGCGGCCGCGATCTGCCTGCTGCTGCTGGATGTGGTGGCCTCCCTCGCTTTGTCGGGACGTCTCACAGGCGGCGTGCGCGCCACGCGTATATCCGGGATCGCGCTAGCCTTTATCCTCGTCCTGCCAGCCTCTCATGCCCACGCGCAACAGGATGACCGATCCCAGATTGCAGCTGCCGCCGAGGTCGTTCTGGCCCATGTCATCACGGGCGACCGCCAAGTGGATGAAATCGCCGAGGCGGGCCTGCGCGGTCTGTCTGATACCCTGTTCTTTCGTACCTCGATCGAGCCCGCCCCCCCGATTGGCGTGAACCTCGAAACGGACGAATTGGCGTTCTTCCCCATTCTCTATTGGCCGATCACGCCCGACCAACCCCGCCCCTCGCGTGAAGCCTATACCAAGCTGAATGAATATCTGCGCTCCGGCGGCTTGATCGTTTTTGATACGCGCGACGGCGATATTGCGGGCTTTGGCACCGCCAGCGGCAACGGGCGCAAGTTGCAGGACCTCGCCGCTCCGCTGGACATTCCCGCGCTTGAGCCTGTGCCGCGTGACCACGTGCTAACGCGCACATTCTATCTGTTGCAGGATTTTCCAGGTCGTCACGTGGGCGCGGATATCTGGGTCGAGGCCGCGCCACCCGGCGCCGAACAGGTCGAGGGCATGCCGTTCCGCAACCTCAATGACGGGGTCACGCCTGTGGTGATCGGCGGCAATGACTGGGCGGCAGCCTGGGCCGTGACCTCCTCGGGTCAGGCGATGCTGCCCGTAGGCCGAGGGTTCAGCGGTGAGCGGCAACGCGAGCTGGCTTACCGCTTTGGCGTGAACCTCGTGATGCACGTGCTGACGGGCAATTACAAAAGCGATCAGGTCCATGTACCTGCACTGCTGGATAGGCTGGGCCAATGACCGGAACTGTTTTGTTTGATCCACTGCTACCATGGACGGTTTTGACCGTCCTGGCCGTGTTGGTTATGGGAGGGGTCGCGCTGGCGCTGATGCGTGGTCTGTCGGGATGGGCCTTGCGCGGCTTGGCGGGCCTTGTGGTGCTGGCCGCATTGTCGGGTCCCGCCCTGCAACAAGAAGACCGCGCGCCGCTGTCCGACATCGTGATCCTGGCCGAAGATCAAAGCGCCAGCCAACGCCTGCGCGACCGTCCCGCCCAAAGCACCAGCGCGGCGGACACTCTTGAGGCCGCATTGATCGCGCGCGACAACACCGAGGTGCGCCGGATCACCGTCCCGGACGGGGATGAGGACGCGGGCACCCGCCTGATGACCGCCCTGTCGGACGCCTTGGCCGAAGAACCGCGCGCCCGGGTTGCGGGCCTGATCGCGATCAGCGATGGGCAAGTGCATGATCCCGATCTGCCGATTGATCTGCCCGCGCCGCTGCACCTGTTGCTGAGCGGCGAGGACACCGATTGGGACCGCCGCCTGCTGGTCAAGAACGCCCCCGCCTTTGCGATCATTGGCGAGGCTGTGACCTTGACCCTGCAGATCGAAGATAGCGGTGCCGCGCCAACCGATGTGGGGCTGGCCCCGCTCGATATCTCGGTTGATGGCGCACCTGCACAGCGTTTCAATGTGCCCATCGGGCAGGATATCGACCTGCCCGTGACCCTGCCCCATGGCGGGCGCAACGTGATCCAGTTTTCAGTCCCTGAAGCCGAGGGCGAGCTGACCGATCGCAACAACACCGCCCTCATTCAGATGAACGGGGTCCGGGATCGCCTGCGTGTGCTGCTGGTGTCGGGCGAGCCCCATGCGGGCGGGCGCACATGGCGCAACCTGCTGAAGTCCGACAGCTCGGTTGATCTGGTCCACTTCACCATCCTGCGCCCCCCGGAAAAGCAGGATGGCGTCCCGGTAGGCGAACTGTCACTGATTGCCTTTCCAACCCGCGAATTGTTCCTCGAAAAGATCGACGATTTCGACCTGATCATCTTTGATCGCTACAAGCGGCGGGGGATCTTGCCTGCCCTCTACCTCGACAACGTGGCGCGCTATATCCGTGACGGTGGGGCCGTCCTGGTCGCCGCTGGCCCGGATTTTGCGGGGGCCGATAGCCTTTATCGCTCGCCCCTGGGCGCGGTGCTACCGGCCCAGCCTTCGGCCCGTGTGATCGAAGAGGCCTATCTGCCCAAAGTGTCAGAGATCGGGGAACGTCATCCGGTCACCACGGCGCTGCCAAGTGCTGGGGATTGGGGGCGCTGGTTGCGTCAGATCGACGTTGATCCACGGTCCGGCACCACCGTGATGGAAGGCGTTGAGGATCGCCCCCTCCTCGTGCTTGATCGGGTGGGTGAGGGCCGTGTCGCGCTGCTCGCGTCGGACCATGCGTGGCTTTGGAATCGCGGATACGAAGGCGGCGGACCGCAACTGGAATTGCTGCGCCGTCTGGCCCACTGGATGATGAAAGAGCCCGAGTTGGAAGAAGAGGCCCTGACCGCCATCGCCACTGGCCAGTCCATGCATATTCTGCGCCGCACGCTCGAGGATACCGCCCCACCGGTCACCATCACAGGCCCCGACGGCACCACCACGCAACTTGACCTGAACGAAGCCACACCCGGTCAGTTCGAAACCCGCTTTGACGGTCCTGAAATCGGCCTCTACCGGCTCGAAAACGGGGATCAAAGCACGGTGATCGGCCTTGGCCCTGCTGCGCCCAAAGAGTTCGAAGCGACCATTGCAACCCCCGACATTCTGGGTGAACGCGTCGCGGCCACCCGGGGTGGCGTGCTGCGTCTGCAAGAAGGCACACCCCGCATCCGCACGGTGCGCGAAGGCCGCCCCGCCGCAGGGCGCGGATGGATCGGGATCACGCCACGCAACGCCTATGAAACGCAGGATGTGCGTCAGATGTCGCTGCTGCCGCCTTGGCTGGTGCTGATCCTGGCTGCGGGGCTGATCACCGGTGCGTGGCTGCGCGAGGGCCGCCGTTAGGGGCGTCGTTCCACCGCCACCCGCGCCGAACGGCCCGCCGCATCAATCACCGCAATGTCCGAAAACCCGAGGCCAAGGGTGCCAATATCGATCTGCCGATGGCGCAGGTTCGAGGCGATGGGCGCACCGTTCAACAGGACCGTCAGCGGCAATGCGCCCCCTTCGACTTTGATCACCGCATCGGCTTGCGCCAGCACCGCCCCATCTGGTGGGAAAGCCACCGCAGGTCCACTCGCAGCGTCCTGCGCCGTGCCAAAGCGTTGCAAGGGCATGGGCAGATCTGCGGTGCTGAGCATCAGCGTGTCCGTCGGTGGTGGCGGGGCCGGGTCGTAGCTGGGCTTGAGCCGCCCGAAGGCTTCAAACAGGATCGGGGCGGCATGATCGCCCCCGAAAGCACCGGGGACGGGCGTGCCGTCAGGCCGTCCCATCCAGACCCCGATGACGTGCCGCCCGTCATAGCCAAACGCCCATGCATCGCGGTGCCCATAGGACGTCCCGGTCTTGTAGGCCAATCCGGCGACCGCGTCGCGCGGCGGGGCGATGCCGCGCAGGATATCCCCCACTTGCCAAGCTGCGCGGGGGGTAAGGATGCGTGCACGCGCACTGTCTTGGTTGTCAAAACTGACCCGCACTCCCAACTGCGCCAACCCGGCGTAGATCTGCATCAAATCCTCAAGCGTCAGACCGACGCCGCCCAAGGCCACCGCCAATCCGGCGGTTCCTGACGGCAGACGCGGTTCGGCCCCGAAGGCGCGCAGGGTCGCCATCAACCGTTCCGGCCCCAACGCCTCTGTCAGCGCGACGGGTGGAATATTCAGCGACATCTCCAAGGCTTGGCGCGCGGTCACGTCGCCGCGAAATTGCCCGTCAAAGTTCTGCGGCGCATAGCGGCCAAACCGCGTGGGGCGATCCGCAAACACCGTCGCCGGATGCGCAAGACCCCGGTCAAAGGCCAGCGCGTAGATCAACGGCTTGAGGGTCGATCCCGGCGAGCGTTCAGCCCGCGTCATATCCACAAAGCCCAGTGCGCCGCGCGCATCCGTGTAGTGGGGCGCGCCGATGCGGGCCAAAACCTCATCCGTTTGGTGATCCGCAACCATCAGTGCAATAGAAACCCCTGGCGCGAGCCCGGCGGCATGGGTGCGCACAAGCCGCTCCATCTTGCGCTGCAGTCCGGCAGAGAGGTGGGTGTCATGCCCCCGCGCCATTGGATCAGCTTGACGCAGCGCATCTGCCATATGCGGGGCCAGCCGGGGGACAGGGCGCATCTGGCGCGGCACATCGGCCCGCACCTCAGCCGCCCCTACCCTCGCGAGAACCCGGTCGCGCGCTACACGTGCGGCATCCGCAAACTTGTCCGGACGGCGGCTTTCGGGGGCTTGGGGCAAAGCGACCAGCAAGGCGGCCTCTGCTGGGGATAGACGCCGTGGCTCTTTGCCGAACCACGTGAAACTGGCGCTCCGCACCCCTTCGATCCGCCCCCCATAGGGCGCGTGTTGCAGATAGAGGTGCAGAATGTCGTCCTTGATCAGCCGCCGTTCCAGCGCCCAGGCCAACCGCATCTGGCGCAGCTTGCCCCGCACAGACCCCGTGCCGGTGTTTTCCAGCAGGCGCGCCACCTGCATGGTCAGCGTCGATCCCCCCGAGACGATCTTGCGCGACCAGATCGCCTGCCCCAAAGCCCGCGCCATGGCGCGCCCGTCCACGCCATTGTGATCGCGAAACCGCTTGTCCTCGTAGGCGATCAGCATGTCGATGAAATCCGCATCCACCGATCCACGCGTCACGGCCAGCCGCAGGCGACCATCCTCGACCGGAAAGGCCCGCATGAGGATGCCATCGCGGTCCCGCATTTCGACCGAGGTTTCGCTCAGCGTCGGTGGGATCACGGTCGCGTCCACCCACATGTCCCACCGCTCGCGCGCGAAGGCGACCGACAGCATCGCCAAGGCTATCGCGATGAGGGGACGATGCGGTTTCACTCGGTCACGACCGTTTCGCCGGTGGCCGTAATGGCGCGATATTCGGGGCGATACATGTCCTCGACCAGCGCGGCAGGGTGATGGAACGTGCCGGGGCTAACCGCGCGCGCGATATAGGCCAGCTCAAACGCGTCGGCCCCCCGCTGATCCACTGCCGCCAAAAACCGGTCGGCGCGGAATTCAACGTGTTGGACCGGAGCCTGGCTCAGCCAGTCAAGCCCCCGCACATCGCCCGACCGGATGAGGGTCGGATTGTCGATTTCGATGCCAGCGGGCAGCGGATCGTCCACCATCAGCCGCGCGCCCACCTCTTCGAACGGCGTGACGCGCAATACAATCACCCGACGCTCGCCCGCTGCCCATGGCCCTTCGACCGGGGTGCCTTCGAGTGTGTAGGCCGCCCGCGTGATCTGGTATCCGTATCCGCCCGCTTCGGGCGGGCTCAGGGGGACGCCGTATGTGGTCAGCGTCACGTCCTGCGCCGCGCCAGAGACGTTGCGGATGATCGACACCGCATCTCCGCGGCTGCGCGACTGCACCAGCGGCCCGGCCACAGGCACATCATCCACGGTGAGGGCCGCAGGCCCCGCACCGCTGCGCAGGGCCTGCGCCGCCATCAGCACCTGCGCCGCCTCTTGGGTCGAATATTGACCCGATTGCGCGGTGACCGCGCTGGCGAGCGTGGCCCGGTTCACGGCGGTGCTGCCCACTTCGGCGGCGAGGTGCAGAACACCCGCCGCGTCTCGCAATGGCGTGCCAAAATCGTCACGCCATTGCTGACCTTGGGGGCCCGCGTTGACCGCCATATCACCGGCCAGGCCGAACATCCGGTCCGCCCGCGTTTGCTCTCCATAGCTGGCCAGGGCCGCCCCCAGTTGCGCCCGTGCGAGCGGGGTGGCAAAGGCCGTGCCTTTGGTGTCCGCATAGTAGCGCAAGTCGCCAATCGACGCGGCCCCTGACCGCGCCAGAACCATCAGCGCATACGCGATATCCTCGCCCCCGGCGTCAAAGTCGGGCGCATAGTTGATCCGGTTGCGCAGGTTGTCCAAGGCCAGCCGCACAGCACGCGCGGGAACGTCGTAGCCCTGCTCCTGCGCGCGTGTGAGGAAGTCGGTGACGTAGGCATCCAGCCAGAACTCGCCGGCCTGCGCCTGCCACAACCCAAAGGCCCCATTGCTGGCCTGCCGGGTCAGCACCCGCGCAATCGCCTGATCGACGCGGGACTTGATGTCGTCGATCCCCGCCGCCCCGGCGACCTGGGGCAGGTAAAGCAGCGGTAGCGCCGCCGATGTCACCTGCTCGGTGCATCCATAAGGGTAGCGGTCAAGCTGGCGCAGCAACCCCGGCATATCGAAACGCGCCAATGGGCCTGCGGCAAGGGTCGCCCGCGCCGTGTTTCCACGCAAATCGGCCAGCACGTTGTTGTCAAAGGTGAGTGCGGCCCCTGCATCAAGGCTGAACCGCCGGGTGGTGGCGACAACCGGGTCATTGGACCGCACGCCCAGAGTAAGCGCCTTGCGCAACACGGTGCCGTCCGGTGCGGTCAAAGTGACGCGAATGCCGTGATTCCCAACCGCATCCGCCGTCACCGGCACAGCGACGCGCACTGTGCCCTGCGCGCGCAGGTCGATCTGATCGGGGGCGTCACCAAGCGTGACACCTTCAGCATCGACTGCAAGCGTCATGGCCCCCGCATTCCCGGTTGCGTGCACAAACTCCAGCATCATCCGGCTGCGATCCCCCGGTGCCAGAAAGCGCGGCACAGCTGCGGAGATCACAACCGGATCGCGGGCCACCATGTCCGCGCTGGCCTGCCCGATACCGGTGTCCGACCACGCCATCGCCATCAAGCGGATTGTGCCGTTGAAATTCGGGCGCGGCACAGGGATCACTGCGACCCCGTCTGGCCCAACCTCAACGGGGCCGGAAAAGGTGGCCATCACAGCCTCGGTCGGCGGCGGCCCTTGGCGTTGCATCGCCGCACCTACGTCTCCACCCGAGCGGACGGTGCCCATTGCGCCGCTGCGCCCGTCGATCAGCCGCCCGTACATGTCGCGCAGATCGACGCCAAGACGCCGCTGGCCGAAATAGTGCGCGTGCGGGTCGGGGGCATCGAACCCTGTCAGGTTCAGCACGCCCACATCGACGGCTGCGAGCGTCACATATCCCGTGGTTTCACCTAGCCCATCCACGCGCACTTCGACATCTGTGGTGCCGGGCTGACCGTTGACGGCCAACGGGGCCTCGATGGAGACGCTCAGCGCCTTTGCACCGGGATCAATGGCCGCGTGGGCGAGGCCTAACACGCGGCCCGGCCCGAACCCTTCGCCCGACCCGCGCAATGCTGAGGCGGTGACATAAGCGCCCGTGCCCCACTCCTGGGTCACGTCCAGCGGGATCACATTTTCACCCGCAACCACTGGCACCACCTGGCGCGCAATCACTCCGTTTGACAGGACGCTCACCAAGGCCACCCCGTCAAATCCCGGCACCACGCGCAGCTGTGCTGTGTCCCCGACCTGGTAGCGGGGTGCGTCCAGCGACAGGGTCAGCCGATCCGGCGTGCTGCTGCTGTCCGTGCCCCCATACCAACCCGCCGCGAAACTGACCGAGCTGGCCGCATAGGCCTCCTCAACCGTCTCGACGACCACTTCGTAGTCGCCCCATTCGGTTGGCACCTCGATGCTTTGCGGTTCGGTGCCCAGTGTGATCTCGCCTTGGGCCACCCGCGTGCGCCGGGTCGTGGGTTCCCAATTCCAGTTGCCGAACAGTTGATACCATTGATAGCGCGTTTCGACTTTGTTGACGGTCCATTGCGCCCGTACCGCAGCACCGCCAAGTGCCACCAGATCGAACCGGGCGGTGCCGTTTTCGGGCAAGACATCCTCGAACCCCGGCTTGATCCCGATCACCATGCCTGTCGGTGCGATAGGCCGGGTCAGCGACCGTTCGACCGGGCGGCCACCGCTGTCCGACACCCGCACTGTCGTAACCGCCTCAAGCAAGACACCCTCGGCCGTGACATCGGGCCATGTGAGCGCGACATCTGCCTGTCCCGCTGCATCCGTGCGGCCCCCGTCGAAAAAAGCGCGCTGCGGCGAAAACTGCGCATCATGGCGGCCAAAGGAGTATCCCGGCCAGCCTGAGACGCTACTGCGCCGCTGCACACGCATATCGCCCTCGACCACCAAATCAGCGCCCGGTGCGCCGAACAGATAGCGGGCGTCGACGGCGATGCGCGTAGGCGCCCCAAAGCGCAAGGCCCCTTCGGGCAGGTCCAGATCGACCTCGATCCGGTCGGGGATGAAGTCTTCGACCAGTACGGTCTGGCTGGCCAGTGGCGGGGCATCCGCATCCCCCATTACCTCGATGCGCCATGTGCCGCGGGGCGCGGTTGTGGCCACGGGCAAGGCCATGACATGTCCACCCGCCCGGCCTTGGGCGCTGACGACGCGCGCGTATTCGGCCCCATCGGGACGGAACAGAACGGCGGTCAAGGGCAGGCCGTCGATCGCGGCAACCTTTGCGTCACGCGCCAGGGCCGTTGCATAGATCGTCGCACCGGGCCGGTATGCCCCCCGATCCGGTGTCAGGAACACGTCGACGGGGGGTGCAGGCGGGCGGCCCTCGACGCCGCGATCCGAAAGGTCGAAGGCGGGATCGCTCAGCGGCAGGAACACGAAGTCATCACCCGTTTCGACCTGCAACAGCGCAGGCTTTGTCGCCCCTCTGCCACGGGTCAGGCCAGCCTCGAACTGCACGAACCCATCGGCATCCGTGCGCGCAGTCCCCAGGATCGCGTTGGCCTGCGAAATCAGGCTGACCTTTGCCCCCTCAACGGCGCTGGCGTCCCCAAGCGCACGCACCGCGGCAGTCAGCCCCTCCGTCCCCTGCCAAGTGCTGATCCCAAGGTCCGACAGCACAAACCACTGCGACGCGGGAAGCGTGTCAAAGCTGTCACTGCCCGGACGCTCGGCGGTCAGCACATAAATGCCCGGCGGTTGGTCGGCCAGCACGTCGCCCAAAGGCAGCAATGTGCGCATCTCTGTATTCAGCGTATTTTCCACATCGCCGGAGCCCTCCCAGATGACTTCGGCAATCTCTGTGTTGAACTGATCCGCCTGCCATTGGGTCATGGGACGACCAAAGAAATCGCGCCGCATCGCCTGCACCAGATTGCGGTCACTGACCCGCGCGAGGGTCAGTGACACGGTGTCCAGATTGACGGTTTCGACCGGGATGCTGGCCCCGGCACCGCGCGGCAGCACATAGCTGCGTCCCGGAAAGCGCACGACGGGCGCGCGGTCGCGGACGTATTGCGTGAGGGTGACGTCCTTGCTCAGCGTCTCGCCACTCGCCGCGGGCAACCCCGAGCGCAGCGTGATGCGATACCGCTCACCATGACGCACCCCGTCAATGCAGAGCGTGCGCCCATCTGCATCGACGACCAAGCCTTGAGTTTCGGTGCGCACGAAGGGTTCATAATCCAGGCCTGCCTGCACCAGATCCTCCGAGAAGGTGGCACAGATACGCGGTGCGGCGCTGTTGTTGTCCACTTGGGTCTCAACAATCCGGAAGCCGTACTTTCCAATGGCATCGGTCAGGGCCGCCGCGATGTCATCGCGCGGTTGCAAAGCCTGCGCGAGCCGGAGAGCGCCGATCATATCCCGCCCGCGCCCAGTGCGCTCAAGCGCCTCTGCATAGGTCTGCAGCGCGGTCGCTTGTCCACCAGTGCTCGTTGCACGCAGATAGGCGTTGAGGGCTGCGGGCACAGCCTCCTGGAGGGCATCGCCTTGCTGTCGGCTTGGGGCATTCTCGCCCAAGCGCTGCGCGATATAGGCGTAGCGCGCCCAGACATCGGGCGCATCGCTCAAGGCAACAGCAGCGCCCGACCACCGCAGGGCCACGGCACGCTCACCGCGTTGCCATGCGGCTCGGGATGCTTCGACCAAAGCCTCAAGCGACTGCCCGTTGACCGCATATCGAAAACCCATGCGCGCAGCCAGAGCACGCGCGGCCTCAATATCATCCTGGCTCGCCCCCAATGCGGCGGCACGTCGCGCCGCCGTCGCGTTTTGCGTCGCATCGCTGCGCACCCGCACTACCGATTGCGCGCCGGGATAGGGTTGCCGGTCAGTGATCGCCGATTTCGGGAAACAGGCGTTCGACCGGGTGTTGAAGGTGAACGCGACGCATTGGTCATCCGCGCTGCAAGCCCGCTCACACGCCGCAACAGTGGTGTCAAACAATGCGGTGCGGTCCGCGCCAAAGAAATCCATGTCTTGCGTCAGAAAATACCGGTTCTCCGGCAGGATTTGCTGGGCCGTAGCGGCGGAAACCATCAGACAAACGCTAAGAAAACCGACGGAGGCAAAGATGGCACGGCGCATGCGTGATCTCCGATAAAATGGATACAATATGCATCAACCTGCCACGCGCGGGGCGGGGCATGCAAATGTTTCAGGTGATGCGGTTAAGCGCATCTTCACCATCCCCGTGAGATACCGAATCGCGGAAGTTTCGATGGGGCAGATGCATGAGTCTGGCAAACAAGCTGGCGGAGGAACGGCGCGGGCGGCTCGCGGCTGAGCGGCTGCTTGAACTGAAGCAGGTCGAACTGTCAGCCGCCAATCGCAAGCTTGGGCGGCATGCGGCTGCATTGCAGGGCGAGATCGTCGAAACCCGGGCCGAAGTCGAAACGGTCAAGACGGAAAACGAGCGGGTCAAAACCGAGCTCGGGCAAGCCAACCAAAAGGTTGAAATCGCCGAACGGCGGCTGTGGCACTCGGTTCAGACAATCACGGACGGGTTTGCGTTCTTCAATTCCGACAATCAGATGATTGCAGCCAACGGCGCGTATCTGACCATCTTTGACGGGCACGAATTGATCCGCCCGGGGGTGAACTATGTCACGATCCTGCAGGTGTTGACTGAAGAGGGGGTCGTGGACACAGGCACTCTCTCGCCTGATGATTGGCGTCAGATGATGACCGACCGGTGGATGTCGCCAAGCCCGGAACCCATCACGGTCCGCCTCTGGAACGATCAATACGTCAAGCTCGTCGACCGGCGCGGGCACGGGGGCGATATCGTCTCGCTTGGCCTCAACATCACCGAATCCGTCCGCTACGAAAAGCAGTTGAAGGACGCGCGGGCAGAGGCAGAGGCGGCAAGCCGCGCAAAATCCGCGTTCCTCGCCAATATGAGCCACGAAATCCGCACCCCCATGAACGGGGTCGTCGGTATGGCCGAATTGCTTGGTGATACGGGCCTGAGCGAAGAGCAGCAGCTTTATGTCGACACGATCAAGAATTCCGGCGAGGCGCTGCTCGTGATCATCAACGACGTGCTCGACTATTCGAAAATCGAAGCGCAAAAGCTGCAATTGCACCCCGAACCCTTCGATCTGGAACGCTCTATCCACGAGGTGATTATGCTGTTGCAGCCCTCGGCAAGGGACAAGGGGCTGACGCTGCTGGTCGATTTCGATCTGTTTCTGCCGACGACATACGTGGGCGATCCGGGGCGCATCCGGCAGGTTCTGACCAACCTGATGGGCAATGCGGTGAAATTCACGGCCGATGGCCATGTTCTGGTGCGCGTTACAGGCGTGCCGGACCCCGAAAGCGGGCGGGCGGACGTTACGATTGTGATTGAAGACACCGGGATCGGCATACCCGAGGACAAGGTTGACCACATCTTTGGCGAGTTCAATCAGGTCGAAAATGAGCGTAATCGGCAGTTTGACGGCACCGGGCTCGGCCTTGCGATCTCGCAACGACTGGTCAAGCTGATGGACGGTGACATGTGGGTCACAAGTGAGGATGGCGTCGGATCGTGCTTTGGGTTCAAACTGCCCCTCGCGCTCAGCGAAAGCGACTTGCCCGAACATCCACCAGTACCCGATGGGCTGCGCCGCGTGCTGGTGGTCGATGATATCGAGGCCAACCGCACCATTCTGCGCCGCCAGCTTGAACAGATGGGTCTGGGCGTGATCTGCTGTTCCAGCGGGATGCAGGCGTTGAAAAACCTCGACAATGTCGATCTCGTACTGACCGATCATAACATGCCCGAGATGGATGGGCTCGAGCTGGCGGACGCCATCCGCGCCGCTGACAATCCGGTGCCGATCCTGCTGCTCAGCTCAAACCCCAGCTTTGCGGCAAACGATCCGGGTGCCGCGCATCTGCACGCGATCATGCAAAAGCCGGTTCCGCGCGCCGATCTGTTTGCGCGCCTGCAATCGGTTGGCCCGGTGATCGACGACACTGCCGTCGCGCCGCCCGATCCGGCCACGCCGCGAAAGATGCGTGTGCTGGCTGCCGAGGACAACAAGACCAACCAACTGGTCTTTGGTAAAATGGTGAAGGACGCCGAGATCGACCTCAAGTTCGCCAACAATGGGATCGAGGCCGTTGAATATTTCGAAAGCTTTGCGCCCGATCTCATCTTTATGGACATCTCGATGCCCAAAATGGACGGCAAAGAGGCAACCGTCAAAATCCGCGAACTGGAAAGCAAGACGGGCGGTCACGTTCCAATCGTGGCACTGACTGCACACGCGATGGACGGAGATGATCAGGGTATTCTCGCCTCGGGCATTGATCACTACCTGACCAAACCGCTGCGCAAACCCGAGATCCACGGCAAATTGCGCGAGATGTGCCCGGATGGCGTTATACCGCCGTTACCCGAAGCAGAAGAAGCGGCGCGTCAAGCCGGATAAGGGCGCACAAAGACCAGCCTTGTGTCATCCGACTGATCAGGCTGAAAGACGTATCCATCAGCATCAAAAGCACGCAATCCATCCAGATCGCGCACCCGGTTCTGCACGATGTGACGCGCCATCGCACCCCGCGCCCGTTTTGCGAAAAAGCTGACGATTTTGGGGCCTGCGCCTTTGTCTTCCATAAAGACCGGCGTGATCACACGGGGGGTCAGCGCGGCCTCCGGCACGGCACCGAAATATTCCTGGCTGGCACAATTCACCACCATGTCCGTGCCAACTGCGTCCGCCTGGACGTTCAGCGCCTGCGCGATTTCGTCCCGCCAGTAGTCATAAAGCGAGGTGCCGCGCCGCGTTTTGAGGCGGCTGCCCATTTCCAGTCGATAAGGTTGGATCGCATCCAAGGGACGCAGCAATCCGTACAGGCCGGACAATATCCGAAGGTGGTCTTGGGCATAGGCGGTGTCATCCGCCGACAGGCTCGCCGCGTCCAACCCCTGATAGGTGTCCCCCGCAAAGGCAAGCATCGCAGGCCGGGTCAGATCGGCGGCGGGTGCCTCCTCGAAAGCGGCAAACCTATCACGGTTCAATCGCGCCAGATCATCGCTTAAGTCCATCAGGGCCTTGAGCTTGCCCAAGGTCATATTGCGCGCGGTGCGCACCAACCGCAGCGCATCCTCCTGCATCGCGGGTTCGCTTGTTTTGACGTCACGCTTTGCCCAGTCCAGCCGTTTGGCCGGGGAAATCACCACCAACATAAACCTATCCTTACCTGTCTGAAATCGATCTAACCCGCGTCCCGCAGCACGTCCAGAAATGCTGGGCCAAAGCGTTCGGCCTTGCGATCCCCAAGCAGGTTTTCCAGCGCTGCATTGTCGGCGGTGCGCAACTGCGCAACCTTGGCCAGTTGCGATGCCGAGCAGCTTAGCGGTTTGTCTGTTCCATCCTGCCCGCGCGCCAGTTGGGCTTGCACCGCGAGCAGTTGGTCATAGATTGTCCCCGCCGCATGCCCGGCCAATTTGCGCCGGGTGGGATGCAAAGTGGCCGCCTCGCCGTTGATCACTTCCAGAAAGGCGTCGCCGAATTTCTCAAGCTTTTTGGCACCCACGCCACTGATCCCGGCCATTTGATCCAGGTTGTTGGGTCGCTTTTCTGCCATCTCGATCAGGGTCCGGTCAGGAAAAATAACGTAGGCGGGCACGCGCGCGGCCTCGGCCAGCCCGCGCCGCTTGGCCTTGAGCGCACTCAGCAATGGTGCATCTTCGTCCGACACCATCTCTTTGACCGCAGGGCCGCGTACCGCAGATTTGATCGTATCGCGGCGCAGGTTAATTTTGGCCTCGTCCCGCAGGATCGGCAGGGCCGCATCTGTCATGCGCAGCGCACCGTAGCGTTCGGGGTCCGGGCGCACCAGGTCGTGCCCCATCATCTGCCGGAACACCGCCTGCCATTGCGGTTTGGTGTATTCCTTGCCCACCCCATAGGTCGGCAAGGACGTGTGCCCGCGTTGGCGGATCTTGTCCGTCTCGATCCCCAACAGAATGTCGATCAGGTGGCCTGCCCCGAACCATTCTTCGGTCCGCAGCATGGCCGACAAGGCCTTGCGCACAGCAGTGGTTCCGTCGAATACGTCTGCGGGCGTGTCGCAGAGATCGCAGGTGCCGCAGGTCACCTCGGCCTCGCCAAAGTACCCGAGCAGCGTTTTGCGCCGACATTCCAGCGCCTCGGCGAGCCCAAGCAGCGCGTTGAGCCGCGCGTGATCTGCCATGCGCCGTTCGGGCGGGGCCAGCCCTTCGTCGATTTGGGTACGACGCAGTTTGATGTCTTCGGGCCCGAACAGGGTGAGGGTTTCCGCAGGCGCACCATCGCGGCCCGCGCGCCCGATTTCCTGATAATACGCCTCGATCGACTTGGGCAGGTCGGCGTGGGCCACCCACCGGATGTCGGGTTTATCGACGCCCATCCCGAACGCGACAGTGGCGGCGACGATCAGCCCGTCTTCCTGTTGAAAGCGGCGTTCGGCGATGCGTCGGTCGTCAGCCTCCATCCCCCCGTGATAGTGCATCGCGGCGTGCCCCGCCTCGCTCAGGGCGCGCGCCAGCGTTTCGGTCTTGGCCCGGGTGCCGCAATAGACAATGCCCGACTGCCCTTTGCGCGCCGCGGCAAAATTGAGGATCTGCGCGCGCGGTCCGTTCTTGGCGGCAAAGGCGAGGTGGATATTGGGCCGGTCAAAGCCGCGCAGGAAACTGCGGGGCGGCTCGCCGTCGAACAGTTTCTGGATAATTTCGGCCTGAGTTTCCGCGTCAGCTGTCGCCGTGAACGCGGCCAGTGGAACATCCAAAGCCCGGCGCAATTCGCCGATCCGCAGATAGTCTGGACGGAAATCATGCCCCCACTGGCTGACGCAATGCGCCTCATCCACGGCGATCAAGCTTACGCCGATCCGGCGCAACATGCCTATGGCCGACCCACTGCCCAGCCGCTCGGGAGCCATGTAGAGCAGTTTGAGTTCGCCTGCCTCAAGTGCCGTCCACACCGCATCGGTTTCTTCCGGAGTATTGCCTGATGTCAGCGCGCCCGCGTTCACCCCCGCCTCTTGCAAGGCGCGCACCTGATCACGCATCAGCGCAATCAGCGGAGAGATCACGACCGTCACCCCATCGCGCATCAGCGCAGGC
Source organism: uncultured Tateyamaria sp. (assembly GCF_947494755.1). Classification (GTDB taxonomy): domain Bacteria; phylum Pseudomonadota; class Alphaproteobacteria; order Rhodobacterales; family Rhodobacteraceae; genus Tateyamaria. The sequence goes on along the minus strand of NZ_CANLVZ010000018.1, from coordinate 6,584 downwards.
AATTGGAAACACAGGGATTTCCCGCCGCCTGTCGGCATGATCGCCAGCGTGTTTTCGCCCGCTGTCACTGCATCAACGATCTCTTCCTGCCCGGGGCGGAACCCATCGAACCCAAAGACGTCCTGCAACAGCGTGGCAGCGCTGGCCATATCTCAAAACCCTGTCAAATTTTATGTTGTCTGCTCGTTTGGTACAGACTCACATTTTAACAGGATGTGAACAAGTCAAACTTAGCCGAGAAAGATCGCCGGCAGGATAAACGAGCGCAGGGCAATCACCGCGATAAACGCCACCAACGGGGCCAAATCCAGCGGGTGCGTGTCGGGCATGTAGCGCCGGATTGGCCGGTATATTGGCTCCAGCAGCTTGTTCAGCCCCATCCAGATCTGCCCGACGATGGGTTGGTGCAGGTTCAGTACCTGAAAGTTGATCAGCCAGCTCATGATGATGTGGATGATCATGATCATGTAGACAACGCCCAAAATCAGGTCGAGCGTTTGGTAAATGGCAATCATGCGGACGTCCCTTTTGTTTCCCCAGACCTAGGGTGCCTCGCGAAATGGCGCAAGGTCACTTGGCAACGGTGGTTGACGTTTCGCTGCGCCGCCGCATTTACGAAGGCAGGAGGTCGCCCCCATGTTTCCGTTCATTCGCCTGGCCAAAGATGTTTATCTCGCCCGTCGTCAGCCAGATATCGGGCTGACCGATCTGCATGTGTCGCGCCATATGGTCTGGCCGTGGGACCTGGATGGGTTTCTGGAGTTGAACAACGGGCGCGCCTTGACCTTGTACGATCTGGGCCGCCTCGGCATGGCCTTTCGCACCGGCCTTGTAACCGTTTTGAAGGCCCGCAAATGGGGTCTGACCATGGCCGGGTCGTCTGTGCGGTATCGCCGCCGTCTGCACGCCTTTGAACGGTTCGAGACCCGCAGCCGCGCGGTGTGCTGGGACGACAAGTTCACCTATATCGAACAATCAATGTGGAAATCGGATGGCGAATGCGCCAGCCACGTTCTTTACCGTGCCGCTGTCACGGACAAGAACGGCATTGTCACCCCGGACCGGGTCTTGGCGGCCATGGGTACAAATGCGGTATCACCCCCCATGCCCGACTGGATCGCAGCGTGGGTGCGTGCCGAAGCACAACGACCGTGGCCTCCGATGCAAGACCTCGACGTCCCCACACGCGCCGCCGCCTGAAAACCTTTCCTTGCGCTTGGACGTGCAACCCGGTTCTACTCTGCCTCAACAAAAGGCAAGGGGCGGACATGGCAGAGACTTCACAGCGCAAGCGCATTTGGGGGTGGTATTTCTTTGATTGGGCCAGCCAACCCTACAACACCCTTTTACTGACCTTCATTTTCGGCCCCTACTTTGCCCAGGTCGCCACAGGTGCGCTGGTCGAGGGTGGCATGGCCGAAAGTGCTGCCAACGCGCAGGCCCAAGCCTATTGGGGGTATGGGTTGACCGTCACGGGCATCATCATCGCCTTGCTCGCCCCCATCCTCGGCGCAATATCAGACAGTACCGGCAAGCGAATGCCGTGGATCTGGCTCTTTTCCGCAGCCTACGTAATTGGCGCTGCGGGTTTGTGGTGGACGGCACCGGGTGAATTTTCCGTTCTCTGGGCCCTGTTCTTTTTCGGTCTTGGCCTCGTCGGGATGGAGTTCGCGACGATTTTCACCAATGCCTTTCTGCCAACCTTTGGTCCAAAAGAAGAGTTGGGGCGTATTTCCGGGTCAGGCTGGGCCTTTGGCTATCTGGGCGGCGTGGTCGCGCTGGTCATCATGATCGCCCTGTTTCAGGCAACCGACAGTGGCAAGACCATGGTGGGCCTGACGCCCCTGTTTGGTCTGGATACGGAAAGCCGCGCAGACACCCGGATCGTTGGGCCTTTTGCGGCCGTCTGGTTCGCGGTCTTCATGATCCCGTTCTTTCTGTACATCCGCGACGTACCCAATGCGGTGTCGACCAAGTACAAATTTGGCAGCGGGCTCTCCGACCTGATTGATACGTTGAAGCGGTTGCCGCAGACGCCGTCGCTATTCGCCTATCTCGGCTCGTCCATGTTCTACCGCGACGCGTTGAACGGAATGTACACGTTCGGGGGCATCTATGCCTTCGGGGTTCTGGGTTGGGCCCCAGTGGATGTGGGTGTATTCGGGATCATAGCCGCATTGTCGGGCGCGATTTTCTGTTGGGTGGGGGGCCGTGTGGATCGCGCGGTCGGACCCAAACCCGTCATTCTGACCTGCTGTATCGCGCTGATGGGTGTTGCGATCCTGATCGTGTCGCTCACCCCGACGTCCGTGATGGGCTTTGCCGTGCCACTTGGGTCAACCCTGCCCGATACGATGTTTTACGTTGGCGGGGCCATCATCGGTGCAGCGGGTGGTGCGCTTCAGGCCTCGTCCCGCAACATGCTGACCCGGCAGGGCAATCCGGCTCGCATGGCCGAAGCGTTCGGCCTTTACGCCCTTTCTGGCAAGGCAACAGCCTTCATGGCTCCGTTCCTGATCGCCGTGACCAGTGACATTACCGGTGATCAAAGGCTGGGTGTTTCCCCCTTGATTGTGCTATTCCTGATCGGGATCATCATGTTGATATGGGTCAAACCAGAGGGAGATCACGCATGAGAAGGCTTAACAGATCCCTTGCCCTGATTGCATCGCTGGTACTGTGCGCCTGCGCGGGCGGGGCTGATACCAACATCGACGGCACGCCGCTGCCCGATGTCGATCCGGCCACGCTGCAGGGCGTCGCCAAAGGCGCGTTCGGGGCCAAGCGCCGGGCATCGGCCCAAGAGGCGGCCGCCTATGGCAGTTATGCCAAGGGTTGTGCCGCGGGGTCGATCCAGCTGGCTGAAACCGGGCCCACATGGCAGGCCATGCGCCTGTCGCGCAATCGCAACTGGGGCCATCCCGAACTGGTCGACATGGTCAAGAAGCTGAGCGTAAAGGCTGCGCAGCAACCCGGCTGGAACGGTATTTATGTTGGCGACATGAGCCAACCGCGCGGTGGGCCGATGCTGACCGGGCACCGCAGCCATCAGATTGGTCTGGACGCGGATATCTGGATGCTGCCTGCCCGCAATCTCACCCTGTCTGTGGCGGAACGCGAAAGCATCAGTTCCATCTCGACGCGCCGGTCGGCCGGGGCCTTCGTCAATTCGAACTGGACCCGCGCCCATCACGAGGTCATCAAGGCCGCCGCACAAGACAAGCGCACCGCGCGCATCTTTGTCTTTCCGGGGGCCAAGGTGCAGATGTGCAAGGATGAAAAGGGAGACCGGGCGTGGCTCAACAAGATCCGGCCGTGGTACGGGCACCACTATCACTTCCACATTCGCCTTTCCTGCCCCAAGGGCGCGCGCGGGTGTATCGAACAGGCGGCTCCGCCCCCCGGTGACGGCTGTGCAGACGCGCAGGAATGGGTCAACAACATCCTCAACCCGCCCCCCGCCAAGCCGCGCGATCCAAACGCCCCTGCCCCCCAACCCCGTCGCGAGTTGCGGGTCGGAGATTTGCCGCAGCAATGTGCTGGCGTTCTGGCCTCGCGTTGATCACGGCCACTTGGGTGTGCGGGACGGCATGGGCCGACCCGCTGACCTTTGTGCGTGCGGTTCCGCTGACCTCTGGTCTGCCCGGATTTGGCGGGATATCGGCGATTGAAACCCGCGATGGGTCCACTGCCGTTTTGCTGTCAGATCGCGGGGCCGCCTTTTCCGTCAGTTTGAACCGGGCTGCCGGCACCTACGAGGTCGCCAGATTGAGCCAGCCGCAGCCTGATCGCGACAGCGAAGGTTTGGCCTATTCAGGTGGCGACCTGTTCTACAGCTATGAGGGACCCGGCGAAGTCGTGGATCAACAGGGCAAAGCCTTGCCCGATAATCCTGCGTTCCACATCTATCACCCCAACGGATCATTCGAAGCACTGGCGGCCGAGGCGAACGGCACCGTCTACACCCTGCCCGAGCGATCGGGCCACAAGGCGCGCGGCTTTCCGGTCTATCGGTTTCGCAACGGGGCTTGGGACGTGCCTGCCACCCTGTCCCGGCGCAACCCATTCCTGCCGGTCGGCGCAGATATCGGCCCTGACGGACGGCTTTATATCCTGGAGCGGGCCTTTTCCCCGCTTGGGTTTCGCAGCCGCATTCGCACCCTTGACCCTATGGACTGGACCGCCCCGCCCCGGACCTTGCTGACGACCCATGCCGGGCAGCATGACAATCTCGAAGGGGTTACAGTCTGGCAATCCATCAGCGGGGCCACGTGCCTCAGCATGGTGTCGGACGACAACTTTCTATCGATCCTGCGCACTGAACTGGTGGAATACGCCCTCACGGAAACCCTTGCGGGCGGGGCCACCTGCGACTAAGACCCGCCCGTCCGGTATCCTGCCGGGCCAAGTCGCCGCTACCTTGCAAAAACGGGCATCATATTATGACACGCGCGCACCTTCCCGGCATTCTTGCCATGGCCATCATCGTTGTGGCCTCCAACATCCTTGTTCAATACCTCTTCGGCAGTTGGCTGACCTGGGGGGCGTTTACCTATCCGTTCGCCTTTCTGGTGACGGACATCATGAACCGCGTCTACGGTGCCGGACCGGCGCGCACGGTCGTGTTGGTCGGCTTTGTTGTGGGTGTGCTGTGTTCAATGATCGGCACACAGGTTGTGGGTGAGTTCGGCCCGCTGGTTACGTTCCGCATCGCTATGGCATCGGGGCTGGCCTTTCTGACGGCTCAGCTGCTTGATGTCGGCATCTTTGCAGCCCTGCGCCGTGGTGTGTGGTGGAAGGCCCCGCTCGTCTCGACCCTGATTGGCAGCACTGTGGACACGGCCATCTTTTTCAGCGTCGCGTTTTCTGGCACGCTGGCCTTCATCGAACCTGGCAACGATGTGTCTTGGGCGGGTGAGGCTTTGCCGATCCTCGGCCTTGGCCCCGTCGCACCGCTTTGGGTGTCTCTGGCAATCGCGGACTGGGCGGTGAAACTGACGCTGGCGCTTATTGCATTGGCACCGTTTCGCTGGATCACGGCACGCATCGGAACGCGCGCACAAATCCGTTGACTTTCGCACCGGCTGTGCAAAGCTGGTCGTGAGTTCAACAAATGAAAAGGAGGTGATCCAGTGTCAAGAAAGGTATTGGAGCGAGGTGTCGGAACAGCTTGGGAGGCCGCCCTCTAGGGCAACCCCACGCGGCGCAGGCCGCCAAGTTGGTCGGTGAGATCTAACCGGCACACCTCCGAAACATTTCGAAAAGGGCCACCCGCAAAGGTGGCCCTTTTTTCGTACGTTCAGGCGGCGGCAGAGGTCTGTCTCTGCAATGCGCGCCATGCGTCGGGTTCGTTGGCAAATGTCTCGGCCTTGACCGGCATCAACTGGTCCATGAAATCGATCATCTTGTTGGCCTTGTCGGGTGCGCCCACCACCGCGTAGCGGTTCACATTCGTGATGGCCTTGAACCGGCTTTTGACGGCTTCCCAGCTCAGGCTCGCGCCGGTTTCGGACCCTTTGTAGGGGTCAAAGATCATGAGCATGTCGATTTTGTCGTCATGGGCGTCAAAGGCAGCGTTCATCACTTCGGCCATTTGTTCCATGTCATCGCGGTTCACTTCGCCACTGATCCGAAACGCATACAGATCGGCGCGGTCAGTGGTCAGTTGTGTGATGCTCTGCGTATTCAGCATTGTCTCTCTCCCAAAATTATTTGCGTATCGGGGGACAAACGCACTGGTCGGGCAGGTCGTTCCATGGGTAGCAAGGGGTATGTTGCACATCACGGATGATATTCAGATTCAGGATTGGGAGTTGAGCGAAAGCTTTGTGCGCGCGTCCGGCCCCGGCGGGCAGAACGTCAACAAGGTCGCGACGGCCGTGGAATTGCGCTTTGAAGCGGCGCGTTCGCCGTCGCTCGCCCCCGCGGTCAAGACGCGGTTGCGCCGTCTGGCGGGCCGGCGGTGGACGACCGAGGGCGCGTTGATCATCCAATGTGACGAAACCCGCAGTCAGGCCCGAAATCGCGACATTGCCCGCCAGAGGCTTGCGGAATTGATCAAGAAAGCCCTTGTCGCCCCCAAAGGCCGCATCGCCACCAAACCGACGCTTGGATCGAAAAAGCGCCGCCTCAAGGCCAAGAAAGTACGCGGTGAGGTCAAGCAGATGCGCGGTCGCGTCGACCCGGAAAGCTAGGGGATGCGCCCGACGGATCGCCCCGGCCTTGCCATCGTTCTTAGCCTGATTTGATCCTCCCCCACTGAAGTGGTCCTTCGCTATGTTTAGGAAAACGGAGGAAGCACATGGCAAACAAGCGACCGAAGCCGGAAGAGATTGTCACGAAGTTGCGGCAGGTTGAGGTTCTGACGGGGCAAGGGATGCCGCGTCTGGATGCGATCCGCCAGATTGGTGTGACTGAACTAACGTTCTGCCGCTGGAAGAAGAAATACGGTGGAATGGGCACGGATCAATTGAAGGAACTGAAGCGTCTACAGAAAGAGAACGAGCGTTTGAGAAAGGCCGTATCGGATCTGACGCTGGACAAGCTGATCTTGGCGGAGGCCGCAAAGGGAAACTTCTAAGCCC
>NZ_CANLVZ010000017.1 GCF_947494755.1 uncultured Tateyamaria sp. | reverse complement strand
ATCAGACATGTTCACCGCTCGTTTTTCGAACCGTGAATCACGCAGCCAAGCGGAAATCAATGGGTCCTGACCCTAGATCCGTTGGGAGCGCGCCAAGAAAGCGAGCGCGGCATTCCCAGCCAACGTTTGACGATAAAGCCCGAGGGTCTGCGGCCTGCCCCGCGTCCACCGGGGGGCTGACCGCCAAGATGTAAGTTGCGAAAGCTGGGCTGCCGACGCTGGCGTGAGCAAATCTTGCACCTCACAAAGGGCGGCCGTGTTGCGTGCCATCCACTGCGCATACCGCCCGTCTGCAACCGCGCGCAGGCGATCCAGCCGTCGCAAGGCAGCATCCCCCATCAGGTTCCCCGCATGCTGGCGGTAAAACGCACCCGGAGTGTCGTCATATATGACGCCCATCCCGGCCCCGGTGGCCATCAAGTACATCCACCAGTCATGAAACGGCACCTGTGCGCGGCGCGCCGCATCCAGCGATCCGCGCATTACATCCGTCACAGCGGGGGGCATGACGATGGTGTTGCCTGCGAGCACATTCTGGACAAGGGCGTTGCCAAACTCCAACGGCTTTGACTGACGCGCCGAGAGGCGCTGCGTGCGCAGGCATGCGTCGGTCAGAACGGTGCGGCTGGCGTAGATACTCGGCCGGTCTGCCGCCGTAATCTGCGCCACCGCACGGGTGAGTTTGTGCGCCATCCAGACATCATCCTGATCGCAGAATGCCACCCATGTTCCGGCGAGCGCAGGATCAGCCAGAAGGGACAGGAAATTGGCCGCACTGCCCTGTCCCGGCCCCGGCCGAAGCCTGCGCAAACGACCCGGATGCGCCGCCCCGAAGGCACGGACCCGCGCACAGGTCTCGTCCTGCGATCCATCATCGCTGACCCAAAGCTGCCAATCGGCATGGGTCTGATCCAGCAGAGAGTCGAGTTGAGCGCCGATAAAGCGCGACCCATTGCGGGTGGCCATCAGGATGTTGAGGGTCGGCACAGCGCTAGACCTCAAGAACACGATAACACGCCATACAGACCGGCCCAACTTCCAACACGGCAAACGCCCGACACCGGCCCTGCATAGCGGCCCGCCCTTAAGCGGCCCTTAATGTGCGCGTTTTTTCATCACCCTGACAGGCCAAGCAAAAATTCGCCTGATATCCCAAGCTGGTACTCACCGACGCGCCGACTATACCTCACGTTGAATAGACAGGGATTGGCGCAGTTGCTAAGCAGTGCCCAAGGCTTTGAAGAGGGACAGAGTGATGCAGATCGAAACGACACCTCTGGCCGACCTTATGGTGATCACGCCAGCCCGATTTGGCGATGCGCGCGGGTTCTTTTCCGAAAGCTACAGCGCGCAAAATCTGGCCAAGCACGGGATTGATACGGTTTTCGTACAGGACAATCATTCGCTCTCGGCGGCCACCGGCACCTTGCGCGGATTGCACTTTCAGGCCCCGCCGCATGCGCAGGACAAACTGGTGCGCTGTGGGAAAGGCGTGTTGCTCGACGTGGCCGTCGATATCCGCGCCGACTCCCCCACCTATGGTCAGTGGTTTGGCATCGAGTTGAGCTTCGAGAACGGACGGCAATTGCTGGTGCCCGCCGGATTTGCGCATGGGTTCGTGACACGCAGCCCGAATACGGAAGTCATCTATAAGTGTTCAGACGTCTATGCGCCCCAAACCGAAGGGGCGATCCGTTGGGATGACCCTCACCTCGCTATTGACTGGGCGTTGGACGGTGAGCCCATCTTGTCGGAAAAGGATGCAGCGGCCCCGCTGTTTGACACTTTGGACACCCCATTCATCTATGATGCCGCGCTGCCAGCAGGTGCCCGGACATGAAAGTGCTGGTGACCGGTGGGGCAGGTTTCATCGGATCAGCCGTTGTGCGGCTGGCAGTGGCCCGCGGCCACAGCGTCGTGAACGTCGATGCGCTGACCTATGCTGCGTGTCTGGACAATGTGGCCAGCGTCGCCGAGAACCCCGCCTACGCGTTCGAACATGCCGATATCTGTGATTGGGACGCGATGGTGGGGGTGTTTGACACGCACCGCCCCGATGCAGTCATGCATCTTGCCGCCGAAAGCCATGTGGACCGATCTATCGATGGACCCGGTGCCTTTGTGCAAACCAACGTTACCGGCACCTACACCCTGCTGGAAGCGGCGCGGCGGTATTGGCAGGGCCGTGACCGGTTCAATGCGTTTAGGTTTCACCATATCTCGACCGATGAGGTCTATGGCAGCCTTGGCCCCACCGGCCAGTTCACCGAAACCACGGGTTATGACCCGCGCAGCCCCTATTCCGCGTCCAAAGCCGCCTCGGACCATCTGGTACGCGCGTGGGGCGAGACCTATGGCCTGCCCATCGTCTTGACCAATTGTTCGAACAATTACGGCCCCTTTCACTTTCCCGAAAAACTGGTACCGGTGATCATCCTGAACGCATTGGCGGGCAAGCCCCTGCCGATCTACGGGGACGGATCGAACGTGCGCGACTGGCTTTACGTCGAGGATCACGCCGACGCGCTGCTGACTGTCCTCGCCAAGGGCGTGATCGGGCGGTCCTACAATATCGGGGGTGACAACGAACGGACCAATCTGGAGCTGGTGCAGGCGCTTTGCGCCATTCTGGATGACAAACGCCCCAAGGCGAGCGGGTCCTATGCGGATCAGATCACCTTTGTTGCAGACCGTCCGGGCCACGATGCGCGCTATGCGATTGATGCAACCCGCATTCGGGATGAGCTGGGATGGCATCCCTCTGTCACTGTCGAAGAGGGGCTTGCGTTGACGGTAGACTGGTACCTTGCCAATGAGGATTGGTGGCGCGCCTTGCAATCGCGGGACGGGGTTGGACAGCGATTGGGTGCGGGATAGGATGGCCATGCACATCCTCGTTTTCGGACATAGCGGTCAGGTGGCCACGGAATTGCGCGCCCTCGGCGGGAATGGGGTACAGATCACCGCGCTGGATCGAAACCGTGCGGACCTTTGTGACCCGACAGCTTGCGCACGCGCCATTGCCGATCATGCGCCCGATGCTGTTGTCAACGCCGCCGCCTATACAGCCGTCGATCAGGCCGAAGAAGACGAAGCCACCGCGCATCTGGTCAACGCCAAGGCTCCGGCCGCCATGGCCCAAGCCTGCGCTGCGCTGGATATCCCGTTTGTTACCCTGTCCACCGACTATGTCTTTTCCGGCGCAGGATCGCGCCCCTGGCAGCCAGACGACCCGACAGAGCCGCAAGGGGCCTATGGGCGCACCAAGCGGGACGGTGAAGAGGGTGTGATCAAGGCCGGGGGGCGATACGCGATCTTGCGTACCTCCTGGGTCGTGTCCGCGCATGGGACCAACTTTGTCAAAACGATGCTGCGGCTTGGGGCCGAGCGTGACGCGCTGTCAATCGTGGCGGATCAGGTTGGGGGGCCGACGCCTGCGCGCGATATCGCAGCCGCCTGCATAGAGGTCGCCCAGACACTGAGGGCGGATGCAGGCAACACAGGCATCTATCACTTCGCAGGGTACCCCGACACCAGTTGGGCCGACTTCGCGCGCGCGATCTTTGATGCGGCGGGCCTGTCCTGTACAGTCGGCGATATCCCTTCCTCTGCCTATCCGACCCCAGCCACGCGTCCGCTCAATTCGCGGATGGACTGCAGTACGCTGAAACAGACGTTCGGGATCGCGCGACCAGACTGGCGCCAAAGCCTCACACATATTTTGAAGGACCTCGGGACATGACACAGCGCAAAGGGATCATTCTGGCAGGTGGATCGGGCACACGGCTTTACCCGGTGACGGTGTCCATCTCGAAACAGCTTTTGCCAGTCTATGACAAACCGATGATCTACTACCCGCTGTCCGTCCTGATGTTGGCAGGCATCCGCGACATCGTGGTCATCACCACCCCACAGGATCAGGACCAATTCAAACGCGGTCTTGGCGACGGCAGCCAATGGGGCATCACCCTCAGCTATATTGTGCAGCCGGAACCCGAGGGCCTCGCGCAAGCCTATATTCTGGCCGAGGACTTTCTGGACGGCGCGCCATCGGCGATGGTGCTGGGCGACAACATCTTCTTTGGACATGGTCTGCCGGAACTGCTCGCGGATGCGGATGCGCAAACCGACGGAGGCACCGTGTTCGGCTACCGGGTGGCGGACCCTGAACGCTATGGTGTGGTCGCCTTTGATGAACAGGGGATGGCCCGTCAGATCATCGAGAAACCGGAGGTCCCACCATCGAACTATGCGGTGACGGGTCTGTATTTTCTGGATGCGGATGCCCCAAGACGGGCGCGCGATGTGACCCCCTCGGCACGGGGAGAGTTGGAAATCACCACTCTGCTTGAAAGCTACCTGCATGACGGCAGCCTGAGTGTTAAGCGGATGGGCCGCGGCTATGCCTGGCTTGATACGGGTACGCATGCCAGCCTGCTTGATGCGGGTAACTTTGTACGCACCTTGCAGATGCGACAGGGGATGCAGACCGGCAGCCCTGATGAAATCGCCTTCGGGCAGGGCTGGATCAGCGCCGACAGCCTTCGCAAACGGGCCGCCATGTTCGCCAAGAATGACTACGGCACCTATCTCGAAGGTTTGCTGAAAGAGCGCGCAGCCGGAACCGTATGATTAAGGCACGGATGCGCACGGGCTGCGCGGCCCAAGCCTGCAGACCATAAACACCCGCCCTTGGCATTCATCTTTTGTTAAGGTCTTGGGAATTTGTTAACACTTATATTTCTGTTATAAATCATATCTGTACACGGATATTTCCGAGCAATACGCCAATCAAAAGTCCGCTTTGGTTAACGCCTCCTTTTCATCACGAAAGGAATTTTAAACGAAGTCAGACCAAGCGCCGCATTCTCGTCACCGCTCCTCCACGCCCGTACCTATTGGCCCTTCCATATCGGTCACTGAACCGAGATTTGGGAAAAGGGCAATTCACGTGGCACATCTACAGTATATCTTAACCAGTACTTTTGGACCGAACGAGTACGTGTCCAACATTACAGATATGTTGGTGCATTGGGTCGGTGGCGTGCCACGTGTATATGTCGTCACGCAGGGTGGCGGGGTCAGCGTGCTTGAATTCGGCATGTTCCTGACAACGGTTGATCAGGCGTGGATCGGTGCCAGCGCAGCGGGTGAGAGCCCCCGGTTGATGGCCATGGATATCGACGGTGAAGCGGTGATGGGCTATTTTGGTCAGGTCGACAGCGGCCTGTCCGGGTTTGCCATCGACGCAGCAGGCCAGTTGGGTGCCCAGACCACAGCGGCCGCGTCTGCGCCTGTTACCTTGTCCAGCCTTGAGGTGATCGACGTTGACGGCACACCGGTCTATTATGCGGCCGATCCCGAGTCGCCTGGTCTGACCATATGGGACGTCACGGCCTCGGGCGACTTCAGTGCGCGCACCACCCGCCCGTTTGGCGAAGACGTCATTGGCACCGACACCACCGCATTCGGGCAAGTCACTGTCAGCGGCAACACCTATCTGCTCGCCGCAGAGCGGGGCACCAACAGCCTTTCCTCCTTCGAAGTGCGCAGCAGCGGCAACCTGGGCGATGCGGATCAGATCGATGCGGCCAGCGGTTATCTTCCGATTGCTGACCCATCCGTCATGGAAACGGTGAGCGTGGCGGGCGACAGTTTTGCCATCCTCGGCGCGTCCGGCAGCAATTCCTTGACGGTGATCCACGTCTCCGCCAGCGGCTTTTTAAGCGTGACCGACCATGTCGTCGACGACCGGGACACCCGCTTTGAAGGCATCACCGCAATGGAAACGGTGACGGTTGGCGATCAGGTCTTTGTCATTGTGGGCGGTGCCGACGACGGGATCAGCCTGCTGCGTCTATTGCCCGACGGGCGCTTGCTGCACGAACACACGGTGGCTGACAGCCTGATCAGCACACTTGAGAATGTCAGCGCGATTACAGCGACTTACACCGGTGGTGAGATCGAAGTGCTGGTGGCCAGCGCCACGGAGGCCGGCGTCACACGCTTTACAGTTGATCCGGGCACAATTGGCACAACCCAAAGCGCGGGTGCAGGCAATCAATCCCTGACAGGCACCGCCAATGCCGACATTCTGAACGGTGGAGAAGGCAATGACACCCTCAGCGGTGCGGGCGGCGATGACATCGTGATGGATGGCACAGGTGTTGACCGCATGACCGGTGGCGCAGGCCGCGACACCTTTGTGCTCAGCGCAGATGGCGAGATCGACTATATCGACGACTTCAACATCAATGAGGACGAGATCGACTTGTCTGCCTTCGGCTTCTTGCGGTCGATGGACCAGCTGGCGCTCACCTCCACCAGCATCGGTATCAACGTCAACTATCGCGACGAAGACATCGTGATCCAAAGCCACAATGGACAGTCGATTTCCGAAAGCGCCTTTCGCGATCTGTCCGGCCTGGAGCTCAGTCGTTTCTGGATCCAGACTCGCCCGCCCGAAATACTTGGCACCAGCAGCGGCGACGAATTGATCGGCAGCAATGACGATGACTTCATCCGTGGTGCGGGTGGCCATGACACTCTGATGGGCAACGACGGCGACGACATCATCGAAGGCGGCAACGGCAGTGACACGATTGACGCAGGTGCGGGCAACGACACTGTCGATGGCGGCGGCAGCGATGACGTGATCAGCGGCAATCTGGGCGACGACATTCTGTTGGGGCTTGGCGGCAGCGATCTGATTGACGGTGGCGCGGGCGACGACAGCATCGAAGGCGGCAGCGGCGATGACACCCTGATCGACGGCGCGGGCAGTGACACCCTCAGCGGTGGCGTGAACGCTAACACCTACATTCTGACAAATGACGGTGCCTGGGACATCATCGCCGATTTTACCGTGGCGAGTGATGTGCTGGACGTCCGCAACTACAACGTCACCAGCGCCGACGATATCATTGTGAACCCAACCGCAAGCGGTGCCCTGCTGAATATCGGTGGCGATATTCTGGAACTGTTCACCGCAGATGGCGCGACATTCACGGACCAGTCCCTGCGCACCGACGGCCTGCTGCAATTCGGAAGCGGGCCAGAGCCGCTGAACCTTGTCGGTACCCCCGGCACGGACAGCCTGATCGGCGACGCGGGCAACGACACCATTGACGCGCTTGGTGGTTTTGACACCATTGACGGTGGCGCGGGCGACGACCTGATCTATGGCGATGAAGGGCGCGACAGCCTGATCGGCGGCTTGGGGAACGACGAAATCTGGGCCGGGACATGGGCCGATACTGTCGAAGCGGGCGAAGGCGAAGACACGGTCTATGGCGGCGAAGGCGAAGACATCATCTTTGGCGGCGAAGGCAATGATCTGCTGCACGGCGGTGAGGGCCGCGACGCCATTTCGGGCGAAAGCGGTAACGACACGATCAACGGTGATTTCTGGGCTGACACGTTGTCAGGCGGCGAGGGCACCGACCTGTTGAACGGCGGCCAAGGCGATGACGAAATCTACGGGGGCAATGACAACGACACCCTCAACGGCGAGCACGGCAATGACCATCTCCATGGCGAAGCAGGCAATGATCTTTTGGTCGACGACGACGGGCAGGACTTTTTGTATGGCGGCATAGGTCAGGACACATTGATGTCCGGGTCGTGGTCCGATTTCCTCTATGGCGAAGATGGCGACGATCTGATCGATGCAGGCACCGGCGACGACCAGCTTTGGGGCGGCCTGGGCAACGACACCATGTATGGCGATGACGGCCGCGACCGGATGTATGGCGGCGGGGGCGACGATGAGCTGCACGGTGGCACATGGGCGGATCAGTTGTGGGGCGATGACGGCAACGACGTGCTGAACGGCGGCCAAAGTAACGACGTCCTTGAGGGCGGCAACGGCAACGACACGCTGATCGGAGAAGACGGGGCGGACCGCCTCTTTGGCGGCGCGGGCGCGGACCTGCTGCAAGGCGGTGAAGAGCGTGACCGTCTCGAAGGCGGCACTGGCCATGACGTTTTGATGGGCGACGGCTGGTCCGACCTGCTGTTCGGTGACGGCGGTAATGACACGATCTATGGCGGCCAGGGCGATGATGGTCTGAATGGCGGCGACGACCATGACGTTCTGTTCGGCGGCGAGGGGCAAGACCAGCTTTATGGCGGTGGCGGCAATGACCACCTTGACGGCGGGACATGGGCGGATGAGCTGTTTGGCGGTTTTGGCAATGACACGCTGAACGGCGGCGGCGGCGGTGACCGTCTGTTGGGAGGCGGCGGTGCCGATACTTTCATCTTCGCCGAAGGGCAGGACGTCATCCTCGACTTTGACACGCAGAACGATCAGTTGATGCTTGACCTTGACCTGTTTGGCGGCAGTGCACCGTCAAATGCCGAACTCGAAGGGATGAGCAGCACCAGCAACGGTGATCTCTTCATCAATTTTGGAGGTTTCAACGGTTTGACCCTCGAAGGGCTCACAAGTTTGGACGGCATTAACATTGGCTTTGATTTTTTCTGATAGACGAGAGACAGAGCAATCTTTGTGTTGCAGCATCGGGCCGGTTCACGCGCGCTTTCGGGCGCAGCGTCGCATCGACCTGAGACTGCGCACGGTTTTCAGGAAGCGGCCCAAGCCATTATGACCAAACTGTTTATTCACATCGGCGCACACAAGACAGGGACAACGACGTTACAGCGCTGTTTTGATGAAAACAGCGCGGCGCTTGCAGCATTGGGTGTCACATATCCGCGCAGCAACTGGTTCCATCACTCTCAGCATCGGCTGGCCTTTGCCTTGAAAGGTATGCGCGATCCCGTGCAAAAAGACATCCCGGACTTTGACCGCGAAATGGACGCGCTGAATGCGGCAGTCGCCTCTGCGAAAACGCCAAATGTGTTCATTTCCTCCGAAGAATTCTTTTCATGCAGCGCGGATAGCGTGCAGCGGCTGAAGGATCGACTGGATGTGGAAAGCACCCATATCGTCGCCACCGTCCGCCGCCCCGACACGATGTTCGTGTCGATGTACAATCAAAAGGCCAAGCAGCCCAACAATGGGTTCAATCGGTTGATCACATCCTTTGTGGACAAGCCGGAAACGCTGGATGGTGACCTGTCGTTCTGGCCCTGCATTCGCACTTGGCGCGACGCATTCGGGGGCGAGATGACGTTGCTGCAATACGAAACAGGGCCCGCCGTCGATCAGATGCTGGGTGTCTTGGGGCTTGAGCCTGATGCCCTGCCCCAGAGCACAGCCATCAACAAAAGCTTGCCGGGTCCGGTGATCGAAGTGATGCGGCTGAGCAAAGCCACGGGGTTGTCGCCACACGCACAAAAGCAGGTGTTTTGGCTGGCCAATCAAGTCTTGGCCGACCGCCCGTCCTACTTTCTCAGCGCAGAGAACCGGCACAAAATCCTACGCTCTGTCGAGGCGGACAATCACGCGCTTTTTGCGGCGTTCGGGATGGAAAACCCATATAGAGCAGACAGTTGCACCGCCGACGTGCCGGAGGAGGGCGAACGGCAGAACATCGCATTTCGCGACCTGATGTTGATGCTGGGCACGGTGCTGGATCAGCAAATGGCTTAAGGGTCAGGCAAGATTTTGTTCGTGGTGTTCAATGGCCTGATCAAGATCATCATAATAGGTGAGTTGCCCGTTTTCCAACACCGCCCCCGCATCACACAACTGGCGCACCAGTGGCATGGAATGGGTCACGACAATCGCGCTGGCCTTGTCCATGCGGGCCTGGAAAACCTCGCTTGACCGGCGACGAAAATCAGCATCACCCACGGCCGTCACTTCGTCGACAAGATAGGTATCAAACGCGACAGCCATGGAGATCCCGAACGCCAAACGGGCCCGCATACCCGCGGAATAGCTGCGCACCGGCAGGTGAAATTGCGAACCCAGCTTCGCAAAATCGGCGACGAAATCCACCATGTCATCCGTGTCAACGCCGTATATCCGCGCGATGAAACGGGTATTTTGCGCACCGCTCAGATCACCATGAAAGGCCCCGGCAAAGCCGACGGGCCACGATATGGTTCCGGTTGACAGCACCCGCCCTGACGTCGCGTCCATATTGCCCGAAATAATCTTGAGAAGCGTGGATTTACCCGCCCCATTGCGCCCCAAAAGCGCGACCGACCGACCCGTGGGAAAGACAACATTCAAGTTGTCAGCCACGGTTTTGCGCTGTCCCTCCAAGACAAAGGTCTTGGTCAGGTTTTCCAACTGGATCATATCGCAACCGTTCAGCGCCGGTCGCGCAGGGCATAGATCACCAGCACCGCGATGCCCCAGATCAGAAATGCGAACAGGGTGAATATGGCCAGCAGAACATCCCGTTGCGGGAATTTTGCCTGCTCGGCGCGGGTCGGCAGCACATGTGCGGCGAGATATCTGCTCTGACGGCGCGCCTCTGCCTGTGCAGCCTCAAACGCCGCCAGCGCGCCGGTATAGGAGTTTTCGGCAAACTCGCGGTCCACATGCAGGCTCTCAAACTCACCAACCAGATCGGCAAAGGCGGCCTGATTGTCGGCACCGTCTCCGATCCCGAGTTTGCGCCGTTCTTCGGCAATCCGTTCTTCGATGACCTGCACACGAAGACGCGCCTGAACCGTTCTGGGGTCTTTTTCGCGCGTGGTTTGCAACAACAGATCCAGATCGATCAGGGCCGTCGCAAGTTGTTGCTCCAGATTCCCGATCAGCGCCGTCTGCGTGCCCACCGCCTGGCTCGGATCCACAATCTGCGTGCGGTTCCGATAGGCCGTCACTGCGGCCCGAGCGATTTTCAACTGCTCAACAGAGCGATCAAGCTCAGCTCTCGCAAATTCGATCGAATCGCTGCGTGCAATATCGGACAGCGCGTTGATCATCTGCTGGCTCTTTTGGTAGATCGCGGTCGAAATTGCCTGCGCATCCTCAGGATCGAACGCCAACGCCCGCACGTTGATCAATCCGGTGCCGCTGTCATAGGAAACCCGCACCATTCGTTGCCAATGCGATTGCAAATCCTCAATCGTGCCAGGGGCTTCGTAAGCAAAAACCGGGTCTTGGGTGGGCTTGGACCACATGCCCCGCAGATCGATTTCGACGTCGATATCCGCAACCAGACGCTGCGATTGAATGAATTCGTACAGAATATCGGTGTCCGAGGACGACGACCCGGACAGTTCGGTGATGCCGCCCAAAAGTTCAATCGCGGAACTGACCTCTTCGGTACGCACCGAAAATCCGACGGTCGACGCGTATTGGTCGGCCGCACGCTCCCAAAGATACCAGCCAACGGACGCCGACGGCCCGACCACACAAAAGAAAAAACTAAAGATCACAGCCCAATGACGTTTGCGACGTTTCGCGGGTTTGGCTGGTGGGGCGACGCGGGCCCCTGCCGCCGGCACAACTGCGGGCTTGGCGGGCGGTGATGGCGGAGTGCCTGCGGCTGGTTTGGGCGCGGCTGGTGCCGGCACACCCCCACCTGACGCGACATGGGTTTGCGGGGGTACCGCTTTCACCGGTCGCGCGGCAATCAAGGCGGCGTACGCGTCCGTATTCTTGACCTGGGCCACGGCTGGTTGGCCTTGTTTGGGACCCTCGGTCGAAGGACCTGGCTGAGATCCCGCCGCCTGACTCTGAGTCTTTGATTGTAGGGCGGATCGGCGGCCAACCTCCTGGTCGTGCTTTACCGCTGCGTTCGTCGACAAATTTTTGGTCATGCCCGGCGTCCCATCTGCCTCTCGATTAAGTCTTTGGTAGTGAAAATTGGTTAACAAATTCCAACGTTCGTGGAACGCGCGACTCCAGCCGGGGAAATTCGACGCCGTGACGTCGAGAGAGGGACAGATGACCAAGCACTTCGAACCTGCCAGCGGAACCGCCGCGCACAAACTACGCGCTGTCTCAAAAGGGCGCAGCTTTGCCAGCGCGCGCACGATCCTGGCGTTGATCCTGCGTGAAATGACTACGTCCTATGGCAGATCGCCGGGCGGGTATCTCTGGGCCATTCTGGAACCGGTCGCAGCCATCGCCGTTTTGACAGCAATCTTTTCTTTGGGCTTTCAGGCCCCCTCGATCGGCGTCAATTTCCCGATTTTCTACGCAACAGGTGTCGTGCCATTTCTGATGTTCACGGACGTGTCGTTGAAGGTCGCAGGCTCGCTGACCTATTCCCGCGCCCTTCTGACCTACCCGAGCGTCACATTTCTGGACGCCATGATTGCCCGATTTACAGTCAACATGATGACGCAAGTGATGGTCGCCTACATCATTCTGTTTGGTCTGGTCCTGGTCTTTGACACGCGCACTTCACCAGACCTGCCCGTCATCGCTTTGGCATTTGCGATGGTTGCAGCGCT
The DNA here is from genome assembly GCF_947494755.1 of uncultured Tateyamaria sp. Classification (GTDB taxonomy): domain Bacteria; phylum Pseudomonadota; class Alphaproteobacteria; order Rhodobacterales; family Rhodobacteraceae; genus Tateyamaria. The sequence goes on along the minus strand of NZ_CANLVZ010000017.1, from coordinate 74,341 downwards.
TGCCCTCGGGGTCGGGAGTTTCAACTGCTTTATGTTCACCATCTTCCCGATCTGGCAGCAGGTCTGGAGCGTATTTACCAGACCGCTCTTTATCATATCTGGTGTGTTGTTCACATTTGACTCAATCCCTGAACCCTACGCCTCCTACGTGTGGTTCAACCCTTTGATCCACGTGATCGGCGTGATGCGCAGCGGGTTCTATTTCAACTATGCGGCAGACTATACGTCGCCCGCATATGTATTTGGCCTATCCCTGGTTTTCATGCTGATCGGGCTTGTCTTTCTACGCCGCTATCATAGTGAAATACTAAATCGTTGACGTTGGATTCAGGCAGGATATGTGCCAAGACAGTATCCGCGCTGATACCACCCTTTGGTAACTTGATCAGTCCGCCCGGTGCGCCATTACCAAGTGCGACCGAGACGGCTTCGGCCTGCGCGCCAAGGTCAAAGGTCCAAACCGGCAAACCGGTTGCAAGTGCTTCGTGCGTTGTGAAAGAAAACGTCTCCGGGCAGATCGATGGGATCAACCAAGTGGTGATGCCATAGCGGGTTACCAATTCAGGCAGCTCCGAAACCTTGTACCCCCCATGGATCGTCGTCCCCATTGCCAGCGGGTAATCCGGATCAACGTTCCCCAAGACGACCAGCTTCGCTTTGGGTCGTGATGCGATCGTTTTGCTCAGATCCGCCAAAACAGCGGCACCTTTGATGAAACCGATGTTGCCCAGAACACCGATCACTTCGCCTGCGTCGCGCTTGGGGCGCTGCAAGCGGGGAACGTCATGCGGTAGGGTGTGGGGTATGATACGCAGCGCAGCCGTTGCTTCGGGAAAGGCCGATCCAACCAAGCTGCGCCCACTTTTGGAAAAGACTCGCACCTCGGTTGCGCGTGCCATGATGGGTCGCCACGCCGCGCGCCAATCCGCCAGTGTGATCAGCGTGCCATCGGGGCAACGTGTGGTATGCGCATCATCTGTACTATTCTCATCCGGGACGCCCGAGAACTTCCCGTCTTTGTCCAACAGATTGAACGAAGGTGAAATCGGGAAATAATCGTTCATCAATATTTCCAGTTTCGCGTCATGGGTCGCCAAATCCGACAATCGCGCGGGCAATTCCACAGGGTCGGCATGCCCCACACCACAGGAATAAATCACGCGCCGGTTGGTCAATGGCTCCAGCAGTGCCTCGACGTCTTTGAAGTCGGGCGTTCCAACCCGATGGCTCCCTTGAGCCGTCACAAGTTCCACATCCCACGTCGCCGTGCCGCCCACCCGCAAGACCACAGCGCCGCCGACATCGTTGATGTCCTGCTCAAGACGGCATTGCAGATAAATCTCGGCACCGCCGCCCAGGCTGTGCGCCAGATAGATCGGAACCGGCAGGGTCGTCTGCGCCTCAACCCCGGCGATGCCCAAGGCCAGACGCGCGGTGGCCAGCGGATCACGTCGGATGAAATCCTGCACCTCGGCATCAAAATTTGGGTAGCGCACTGCGATCTTTTGATTGTTTTGCCTGATCATTTCAAGCTTTTCAGCACTGCCAAAGGACGCCGCCCCCTTGTGCTGCACAAAGAGGCCCGGATGGGCGACATTATATCCACCCTTGGCACGCACTTTCTGGCACCAATCCACCTCTTCCCCGTAACCGCGACCAAAAACTGTATCAAATTGCGGGACAAGGTTCAGATAGCGTCGTGACATCGCCATACAGAAACCGACCCCGGTGGGTGTATCCTGCCACGTGGCGCCAACATTCAGGCAACGCGCCCGCGCATCAATCACGTCCACGGCGCCATCAATAATATCGACCCGCTGGCAAATATTCGGAGCCGTGAAAATCTCAGCGTCATTTGACATCGGGGTCACGCTCGCGATGTCTGCTCGAGCGCGGATCGGGGCGATCAACCGGCTTGCCCAATTTGCGGGCACCATGGCGTCCGAGTTCAGCAAAATTACATCCTCATCACGTTGCGCCGCGATGTCGAAACCCGCATTGACCGACCCGACAAACCCCCGGTTTTCCACATTCTCGATGAGGCTCACCCGACCTTTTGGTTGCCCCTGGACCCAACCGCGCAAGAAGGGACGCACGCGCGGGTCAGGCGAACAGTCGTCGATCAATACGATATGATGGGGAATATCGGTATGTTGTGCGACCCGGTTCAGCAATTCAGCCAAGAGGTCGAACGCGTTATAAACCGGGATGATTATGGTGACGGATGTATCGTCAGAGGGCACCTCGATCGCTGGAAGCAAAAGTGCGCTATCGACAACTGTCGGTTCAATCCGCGTTTGCAAACCCAAGATGCGTTTGACCGCTTGCCGCGCTGCATGATCGCCGTGGCGATACCACCGCCACGTATCCGGCAGCGCCCGCGCCGCATCTCGGACAAAGGGGCGGATCATCTGGCGATGGGCATCCTTCAAGGCTTGGGTGGAAAATCGCTGCAAGGTCTGAGGCGATGTCTGTCCACACTGAAACATCAGACTGAGAGAGCCATCTTGGTCCAGCCATGCGACGTCCATAACAAAGCCAAAGGGCCTCTTTGGATCGGCTCCGCGCATGGCGGCCACATCAACACGCGGCAAACTGGGTGCCACGCGGTGCTCAGTCCCTGCAAGTGACAGGACGACCTCGCGGGCGTCAGTCCACCCCTCGATCACCAGCCGGCCATTTGCCACGGAAATCAGGTCAACATATCCAGCCACTTCGCCGTCATGTCCGAGCAATGCAAAACCTTCTCCCTCCAGAGTCAGATGTTGGTCCGCATACCGTTTAAATAGCTGTAAAATACGTTGAAACACTTAGACCTCCAAATCACCCCCGGACGATTGGGTCCGGGCCTTTGGTCTTTGACAATTACATGTCATTGACCAGGCGGATGATCCGGCAGAAGTCTTAGGAAACGGTAAGTACGGCCCTTTTTTTGCCAAGTTTGGTGTTCTTGTGGACCGAAAACCGTGACTGGCTCACCGTTATCGCATTGAATAGAAGCGAATTATTAAGGCTTCGAGTGCCCTCCTCGCGCTGACGCGAGATTGGCAAGCCACCAGCCACGCCTCTGTAGGCAGGTGTACTCTTTAGAACCAGCGCCCGATTGCCATCACGTGACAAAGGGCAGTGTCAGCGCTTTGAAAGTCGGTCGATCCAGCGACGCGATACTGCGCGAGTGTGGTCTGTGTGCCGTCCGTATTGGCACTTACAAAAGCACCTAATGCATCCAGATCAGGCGTTGCATCAGCCTGAATACTGGTAGCATCGATGGAGCCTGTCACGACCGGCACCCCCGCAAAAGGCACGGGGAAAAGCCAAGCCGCCCCGATCCGGTTGGCACCGCCAAAACCGAGGCTAAGGGCGGCTGAACAAATCTGCGTACCATCGGCAAAACGCACATAGGCACCCTGCGGCGTAGTCGCACTCTCGATCACAGCACCAGTCGGTAATCCCGCCGTTTGGCCCACCGTGCCTACGACATTCCCAGGCCCATACCCCCAATCGGCACGCATGAGGCGGCCCGGTGTCACGTCATCGCTGCTTTGCTGTACGGCGGCACCTGTCGCATGGCCGGTGGCCCCATCAAACGCCAGGGCAGTGACAAAGGTCGCGCCATCCTGGCTGACCTTGATCGCGAAATCATCATTGCCCATCGTGCCCATTTCGGCACGGCCTGAATACCCGGATTGGAACAGCAGGCTTGCGACGTCCGAGGCGGCGGCCTTGTTGACCTTCAACTGATGACTGCCGGTTGTGTCATGGGTCAGCAAAGTGGCCTCGGCCGATACTGCCAAACGGTTCACTGCATCAGAGGTCGCATTGATACCAACGCCCGCAACATTGTCGAGGTTCGGCGTCACCGGCTCCCACGCCGTGCCTTTGCGCACGCAAATAACGTCATCCGCCTGATCATACAGCACCCAGCCCTCGCGCGGTTCGACAAACAGCCATCCACCGTTGGATCGGATTGCCATCTCATTAGGATGACCGGCCCACACGGCCTGCGGCGCAGCGCCAAGCGCAAATATGGCACCCTCGTCCGTCAGCGTTGGGGGCGTATTTGCGTCGCGCGACAGCACGTTCAACTGCGCGACAGCATCCAGAATTTCAAGCGCACTGTTATGCGTGACATGCTTTTGAGCCTGCGATGGCTGGATCAAGGGAAGTGACAGACGGGTCGATTGCTCGGTCATGAAGGGCGCTTTCTCATGAATTTCGAAAGCTCACATTTGCGTCTTCATATCTTAAGAAGACGCTGTTTCGGCGTCCGGCGCATTAACAAGTTGGTAAGACTTGCAAAGCGAGCAGAGATCGCGCGCGTGTTCTCCTAAATGCCCCGATTGTGATAGCCACGAATGACGCGAACGGGTATACCACAGGTTAATAATGAAACAAAACGTCTCGATTTTTATTGATCTCGTCGATTAGCTGTAATACGCTATTGATATGGCAAGGCGTATTCAACGATAAATAATGCCAGATTGACCGATCCATAAGACCAGTTTAGACTTGGCACATGGCACTCCCGGTCGAAACATTTTTCCTGTCACCCACGCATCAGGGCACCCTGCAAAGTCAGGTGCAGCAGATGATTGCGCATGGCATATTGTCAGGACGGTTCGCAGCGGGGGAAAAGCTGCCATCGACCCGAAAACTCGCAACACATTTGGGCATAAGCCGGATCACGGTCACACTAGCCTATACCGAATTGGTGGCCTCTGACTACCTGTCCGCGCGCGGGCGATCCGGGTACTACGTGTCTGCCAACGCACCCGTTCCTCCCGTCTACCGCCCGCAGCAAATGGTCAGTGACAGCGTCGACTGGACGCGCGCCATTGGCCAGCGGTTTTCGGGCGGACAGACCCTCAATAAACCCCAAGACTGGGCGCGATTTCGATATCCTTTCATCTACGGACAGACGGATCCGCAGCTCTTTGATCACGCCAACTGGCGGCAATGCGCGCTGCAAGCCCTCGGCCAACGTGATTTCTCGGCGCTGACATCCGACTATTTCGACCAAGACGATCCGCAACTGATTGAGTTCATCCAACGCCATACGCTGCCGCGCCGCGGGATTGCTGCAAATGCCGACCAGATTCTGATCACACTCGGCGCGCAAAACGCCTTGTGGCTCGCCGCACAGGTCTTGCTGACCCAACGGCGCACAGCCGCATTCGAAGACCCCTGCTACCCAGCTTTGCGCGAAATCCTGACGCAATCGCGCTGCCATATGGCTCCAGTAAGGGTTGACCGCGACGGTCTGCCACCGGACGCAATCACCCCGGATGCCGATGTCATTTTCACCACACCAAGCCACCAGTGCCCAACGACAGCAACCATGCCCATGGCACGCCGACAAGCGCTTTTGGACCGGGCACGTGAGCTTGAGGCATTGATCGTCGAAGACGATTACGAGTTCGAGATGTCGTTCCTTGAACCACCCTCACCCGCGCTCAAATCCATGGATACGGATGGGCGTGTGATCTATGTGGGCAGCTTCTCGAAATCCCTGTTCCCGGGGCTGCGCCTTGGGTATTTGGTGGGCTCCGAACCGTTTGTGCGCGAGGCGCGCGCGCTGCGCACATCGGTGTTGCGCCACCCACCGGGGCACATTCAACGGACGGCAGCGTACTTTCTTTCGATGGGCCACTACGATGCTCAAATTCGCAAGATGGGGGCCGCCTTGCACACGCGCCGCACGGCGATGCAGCAGGCGATAGACGAACACGGGCTGAACGTGGCCGGGATAGGCGCATTCGGAGGCTCCTCTTTCTGGATGCGCGCGCCAGACGGCGTCGATACGCGCGATCTGTCCCGCAGCCTGCGCGATGACGGCGTTCTGATCGAACCAGGGCACGCGTTCTTCTCGGGCGATGACCTGCCGCGCAACTATTACCGGCTCGGATATTCCTCAATCCAGGCCGACAAAATCGCGACCGGGGTATCGTTGATCGCACGTGCCCTCGGCGCATAACCTGGACTTAAGGCAGCTTCACAACTGGCCCTAACTTCGGAACGCACAGGCCTTTACCTTAAGGCCAACCTAGCCGGGGCGATTCGACGCCCCCATTTTTTGTTGGAGAGCGCCGCCATGAAGATGACCACCGAAGAAGCCTTTGTAAAAACGTTGCAAATGCACGGAATTGACAACGCATTCGGGATCATCGGATCCGCCATGATGCCAATTTCGGACATCTTCCCCGATGCGGGCATCAAGTTCTGGGACTGCGCCCACGAAACATCGGGCGGGATGATGGCCGACGGCTTTACCCGCGCCACCGGCAAGATGTGCATGATGATCGCGCAGAACGGCCCCGGCATCACCAATTTCGTGACCGCCGTCAAAACCGCCTACTGGAACCACACACCCGTTCTGCTGGTCACACCGCAAGCCGCGAACAAGACCATCGGTCAGGGCGGTTTTCAGGAAATGGAGCAGATGAACCTGTTCGCCGATTGCGTCGCCTACCAGGAAGAGGTGCGCGACCCGTCCCGCATCGCCGAAACCCTGAACCGCGTGATCATGCAGGCCAAACGCGCCTCGGCCCCGGCCCAGATCAACGTGCCTCGCGATTTCTGGACGCAGGTGATCGACATCGACCTGCCCGTCATCGTCGACTTCGAACTGCCTCAAGGCGGCGATACTGCCGTCGCGGACGCGGCCAAAATGCTGAGCGAGGCGAAGTTCCCCGTCATCCTGAACGGCGCCGGCGCGGTTCTGTCCAAGGGCGGCATCGAAGCCTCACGCGTGTTGGCCGAGCGTCTCGACGCCCCCGTATGTGTCGGCTACCAGCACAATGACGCGTTCCCCGGCAACCACCCGCTGTTTGCAGGTCCCTTGGGCTACAACGGCTCCAAGGCAGGCATGCAGTTGATCAGCCAAGCGGACGTCGTGCTGTGCCTTGGCACGCGGCTCAACCCGTTCTCCACCCTGCCCGGCTATGGCATCGATTACTGGCCCACAGATGCCAAGATCATCCAGGTCGATCTCAACCCCGACCGCATCGGCCTGACCAAAAAGGTCACGGTGGGCATCGTGGGTGACGCGGCCAAGGTCGCCAAAGGCATCACCGCGCAACTCAGCGACGATGCAGGCGACACCAACCGCCAAGAGCGCAAGGACATCATCGCGACCACCAAGTCCGCATGGGCGCAGGAACTGACCTCGATGACCGAGGAACAGGACGATCCCGGCACCGACTGGAACGTGCGCGCCCGCGCCGCGAAACCCGACTGGATGGCCCCCCGCATGGCATGGCGCGCAATCCAGAAGGCGCTGCCGGTCGAGGCGATCATCTCGTCCGATATCGGCAACAACTGCGCCATCGGGAACGCCTATCCGTCGTTCAATGAATCGCGCAAATATCTGGCCCCCGGCCTGTTCGGCCCTTGCGGCTATGGCCTGCCGTCCATCGTGGGCGCGAAAATCGGCAAGCCCGATGTGCCTGTCGTGGGCTTTGCGGGTGACGGCGCGTTTGGCATCTCGGTCAACGAACTCACCGCCATCGGGCGCGGCGACTGGCCCGCGATCACACAGATCGTCTTCCGCAACTACCAGTGGGGCGCGGAAAAGCGGAACTCGACCCTTTGGTTCGACGACAACTTTGTGGGCACCGAGTTGGACGAGGATGTCTCCTATGCCGGGATCGCCAATGCCTGTGGGCTAAAGGGCGTCGTGGCCCGCACGCAGGACGAATTGACCGAAGCGCTGGCCCAAGCCATCAAGGACCAGATGGAAAACGGGATCACCACCCTGATCGAGGCAATGATCAACCAAGAGCTTGGCGATCCCTTCCGCCGCGATGCGATGAAAAAACCTGTCGAAGTCGCCGGGATCAGCAAAGACGACATGCGCGAGCAGGTTGTTTGATCCACGTGATGGATCATTCAAAAACCGGTTGGGCCGCATGAGTGTTCTGGACGACCTCCAGCGCCGTGCGGCGGCCCAGCCCGCTCATATCGTACTGAGCGAAGGCCACGATCCCCGGATCGTGGCCGCTGCCATTCGCGCTGTCACCGCTGGTCTGGGCACAATCACGCTTGTGGGTGACACGAACGCTGTGACGGCAGCTCTGCACGAGGCAGGCGGGCAGCCATCCGATCATCTGCGCGTCGCCGATCCAGTGGCCGATCCTCGCAAGGCCGAGATCGCGCACGGCTTTTTTGAACATCGCCAGCACAAGGGCGTCACCCTTGAAAAGGCGGAAACACTCACCGAAAACCCCTTGGTCTTTGCCGCCATGCTTGTCCGCATGGGGTATGCCGACGGCACGGTCGGTGGGGCCGTTGCGACGACGTCCGATACCGTGCGCGCAGCACTTCAGGTGATTGGCAAAGCGTCGGACGCCGCTTTGGTATCCAGCTTTTTCCTTATGGTCTTGCCGGACAACCACCCATCCGGCAGGCGCGCGATGATCTTCTCCGACAGCGGGCTTGTGATCGACCCCAACGCCGATGACCTTGCCGCCATCGCAGTCCAATCCGCCGCCTCATGCCAGGCACTCATGGCCGAAACGCCGAAAGTTGCACTGTTGTCATTCTCCACGAAGGGCAGTGCGCGCCACGCCAATGTCACCAAGGTAACGGACGCCACCACGATTCTGGCAGAACAGCACCCCGACCTCGACGCCGACGGGGAATTGCAATTCGACGCGGCCTTTGTCCCGGATGTCGGGGGAAGCAAAGCCGCCGGGTCGTCCGTCGCAGGCCATGCCAACGTGATGATATTTCCCAACCTCGATGCAGGAAATATCGGCTACAAGATCGCACAACGCATCGGCGGCTGTACCGCCATAGGCCCGATCCTTCAGGGGCTCGCCAAGCCCGCCAACGACCTCAGCCGGGGCTGCACCGCCGACGATGTCCTGCACATGATCGCCGTCACCGCCCTGCAATCCGCCGCCCGACAGGAGACCACATGAACCAGCCCAAGCTTGATCTGTCGCCGAAAGTCTCCGACGAAGTCCGCAAAACCACTTGCTACATGTGCGCCTGCCGCTGCGGGATCAACGTGCACCTCAAGGACGGCAAGGTCGCCTATATCGAAGGCAACCGCGACCACCCGGTGAACAAGGGCGTCCTCTGCGCCAAGGGCTCGGCAGGCATCATGCAGGTCAACGCGCCGTCCCGTCTGCGCGCGCCGCTGAAACGAGTCGGCCCACGCGGATCCGGCGAGTTCGAGGAAATCTCGTGGGACGAAGCCTTGGGGATCGCCACCGACTGGCTGGCCCCCCTACGCAAGGACGACCCGTCCAAACTCGCCTTCTTCACGGGTCGAGACCAGTCGCAATCCTTCACATCGTTCTGGGCGCAGAATTTCGGCACGCCCAACTACGCAGCGCATGGCGGCTTCTGTTCGGTCAACATGGCAGCAGCGGGCATCTATACGATGGGCGGCGCGTTCTGGGAATTCGGTCAGCCTGACTGGGATCACACCAAACTGTTCATGCTGTTTGGCGTCGCCGAAGACCACGACAGCAACCCGATCAAGATGGGCATCGGCAAGATCAAGGCGCGCGGTGCCCGCGTCATCGGTGTGAACCCGATCCGTACCGGTTATAACGCGGTCGCCGACGATTGGGTTGGAATCACACCCGGCACGGACGGGCTATTCATCCTGTCGATGGTCCATTGCCTGATGAAGGCAGGCAAGATCGACGTGAACTACCTCGCCCAATACACCAACGCGCCTTGCCTCGTGAATGGTGACGAAAAATCCCCGGAATTCGGGCTGCTGCTGCGCGACGAGGATGGCAAAGAGCTGGTGATCGACCGCGCCACCGGCAAGCTTACCCCCTTCGACCAAAAAGGTGTCAAACCGGACCTCACCGCCACGCATCGTCACGCCGGCATCAGCCACCGCACTGTGATGCAGCACATGGCCGAACGGTATCTGAGCGATGAATATGCCCCCGAATCCGTCGCCGAACGCGTCGGCATCTCGGCCAGGCGCATCCGCGCGCTCGCTGCAGAAATCGCGCGCGTCGCCTTCGACGAAGCGTTTGAGCTGAACCAGGCCTGGACCGATTTCCGCGGCGAAACGCACCTCACCATGCAGGGCCGCCCGGTGTCCTTCCACGCGATGCGTGGGATTTCGGCGCATGCCAACGGGTTTCAGACCTGCCGCGCCCTTCACGTGCTGCAAATCCTGCTCGGCAGCGTCGAGGTGCCCGGCGGCTTCCGCTTCAAACCGCCCTATCCCAAGCCCGCGACCGCGCACCCGAAACCACATTGCAGAGTGACCGCAGACAGCCCGCTGGATGGGCCTCACCTCGGGTTCGTCCACGGACCCGACGATCTGGCGCTGAAAGAAGACGGCAGTCCGGCGCGCATCGACAAGGCGTTCACATGGGAAAACCCGATGTCGAGCCACGGGTTGATGCACATGGTTATCTCGAACGCCCACGCGGGTGACCCCTACAAGATCGACACGCTGTTCATGTACATGGCCAACATGTCGTGGAACTCGTCAATGAACACGCGCGGCGTGATCGACATGCTGACGGACAAGGGCGAGGACGGCGAGTACGTCATCCCGCGTATCATATATTCGGATGCGTATAGTTCGGAAATGGTTGCCTATGCGGACCTGATCCTGCCCGACACGACCTACCTCGAACGCCACGACTGCATCTCGCTGCTCGATCGACCGATCTGCGAGGCGGATGCCGCCGCTGATGCGATCCGGTGGCCCGTCATCGAACCCGACCGCGATGTACGTGGCTTCCAATCCGTGCTCTGCGAACTGGGCGGAAAACTGCACCTGCCTGGCTTCACGAACGAGGATGGCAGCCAGAAATATGCCGACTACGCCGACTACATCGTCAACCACGAACGCAAGCCCGGCATCGGCCCCCTCGCAGGGTTCCGCATGGGCGAAGACGGGCTGACCTCCGGGCGCGGCGGCGTGAACGAAAGCCAACTCGACAACTACATCGAAAACGGTGGCTTCTTCGTCGAACACATTCCCGATGGCGCGAACTACTACAAACCCTGGAACGCTGCCTATCAGGACTGGGCCGTGGGCATGGGCCTTTATGACAGCCCGCAGCCCTACCTGTTCTCGCTCTATGTCGAGCCGATGCGCCGGTTCCAGCTTGCCGCCGAAGGGCACGGGGATCGCCAACCGCCCGACCATCTGCGCGAACGGATCAAGGCGACGATGGACCCGCTGCCGATCTGGTACGACCCCGCGCCAGAGAACAAGGTAGACGACTTCCCGATCACCGCGCTTACGCAGCGCCCCATGGCGATGTACCACTCTTGGGGGTCGCAAAACGCGTGGCTGCGACAGTTGCACGGGCACAATCCGCTGTACCTGCCCACGAAGCTCATGCGCGAAAACGACCTTAGCGACGGGGACTGGGCCAGGGTCACCTCACCCCATGGTGAAATCACCGTGCCGGTTCTGGAAATGGCGGCCCTCAACGAAAACACGGTCTGGACATGGAACGCGATCGGCAAACGCAAAGGGGCGTGGGCGCTGGATGAACATGCACCCGAGGCGACGCGTGGCTTCCTGCTCAACCACCTGATCCACGAATTGCTGCCACCAAAAGGTGACGGGCTGCGATGGGCCAATTCCGATCCGATCACCGGACAAGCCGCATGGTTCGACCTCAAAGTGCGTATCGAAAAGGCAGACGCACCAGCAGAATCCCAACCAGCAATGAAACCGATCAAGTCGCCCGTAGGCCAAGGGCCGGACACCCTCAGTTGGAAGGTGGGCAAATGACCGGTATCAAACGCACGCTTCTCGTGATCGCCGCTTTCGTGACGCTCGCTCTCGGCTCCTTCATCTATTTCATCGCCAATTGGGACGCATCCAGGGCCGAAAGCATCGGCAAGACGAACCTCAGCATCAGAGAGGCGGCATGATGTTTCTTTTGAGCAAAAATACCGCAGGGACTGGGGCAGCGCCCCAGTCCGTCCCTACGACAAGCGAGGTGCTGGCATGACCACCCTTCCCCAATCCACGAACCGCAAACTCGGTCTGGTCATTGATCTGGATACCTGCGTCGGCTGCCATGCATGCGTCATCTCATGCAAAGGGTGGAACACCGAAAACTACGGCGCGCCGCTGTCCGATACCGATGCGTATGGATCGGACCCGTCCGGCACCTTTCTGAACCGCGTTCACAGCTATGAGGTGCAGCCCACGCAAGGCGAGGCGCAACTGATCCACTTCCCCAAATCCTGCCTGCATTGCGAGGACGCACCCTGTGTCACCGTCTGTCCCACCGGGGCCAGCTACAAGCGGGTCGAGGACGGTATCGTGCTGGTCAACGAAAGCGACTGCATCGGCTGTGGGCTGTGCGCCTGGGCATGCCCTTATGGTGCGCGCGAAATGGACGCAGTCGAAAAGGTGATGAAGAAATGCACGCTCTGCGTCGACCGCATCTATAACGAAAACCTGCCCGAAGTGGATCGCGAACCCGCCTGCGTTCGGACCTGCCCGGCGGGCGCGCGGCATTTCGGCGACTTCGCAGATCCCGACAGCCATGTCTCGAAGCTCACGGCCGAACGCGGCGGGATGGACCTGATGCCCGAACAGGGCACGAAACCCGTCAACAAATACCTGCCCCCCCGGCCCAAGGACACGCTGAGCGAAAGTGCGGGTGATATCGACATCCTCGCTCCCTATCTCGAACCCGTTGCGCAAGAGGCCAAGGGCTTTCTCGGCTGGCTCGACAAGACGCTGGAGAAACTCTGATGCACCCGGCACCCTCCGTCATTTTCTTTACCGTCTTTTCTGGCATCGGCTTTGGGCTGCTGACCTTCCTTGGCTTGGGCTATCCCGGTGTTATGGGTTGGACAGCTTTCGCCTTTTTCGCCATCGCATATGTGTGCGCTGTGGGCGGGCTCATGTCCTCAACCTTCCACCTCGGCCACCCCGAACGCGCACTCAAGGCGTTCACGCAATGGCGCTCTTCGTGGCTCAGCCGCGAAGGCTGGTGCGCGGTGATCGCGCTGCTGGTCATGGCCGTCTACGGCATGGGCCTTGTTTTCTTCGGGGAACGCTGGACGATCCTTGGCCTGATCGGATCAGTGTTTTCGGTGCTCACCGTCTTCACCACGTCCATGATCTATACCCAGCTCAAGACGATCCCCCGCTGGAACTCGACCGCGACACCGGCCATGTTCCTCAGCTACGCTTTTGCAGGCGGCGCGCTGCTGGCCGGGCAAATCACCTTGGCCATGGCGCTTTTGGCCATTGCGGCTGTGGTACAAGTCTTTCTTTGGGCGCAGGGTGACGGCGCATTGGCCGGGTCAGGCACATCGATGGCCACAGCAACGGGCCTGGGCAACATCGGAAGCGTGCGCGCGTTCGAGCCCCCGCATACGGGCACGAACTATCTGCTCAAGGAATTCGCCTATGTCGTTGGGCGCAAGCATAGTCAAAAACTGCGGATCATTTCGATCGTGCTGATGGCCGTCCTGCCCATTGCGCTGCTGGCCGCCTCATTCTCGCATATGCTGGCCCTGCTGGCCGTCATCAGCCATGTCGCAGGGGCACTCGTCTCGCGCTGGCTATTCTTTGCAGAGGCCGAGCATGTCGTCGGCCTCTATTACGGCAAACGCTGACGCAGGGTGGGCGCGCCGCCCACCCGCCGACTTACATGAGACCTGCATGTTTCAGGCCTGCATCCACCAGCGCCTTCGTCTCATCCGCGAGACCCGTCAGGGGCAGGCGCACCTCATCAGAACACAGACCCAACCGCGACATCGCGTATTTCGCACCAACAAGGCCCGGCTCGGTAAAGATGGCCTTGTGCAGCGGCATCAGCTTGTCCTGAATGCCGAGAGCTTTCGAATAGTCGCCCGCCAGACAGGCCGCCTGCATCTGCGCCAACAACTTTGGCGCGACATTCGCCGTGACTGAGATGCAGCCCACACCGCCTTGCGCGTTGAACCCGTGGGCAGTCGCATCTTCGCCTGACAGCTGGACGAAATCCGGGCCACAGGCCATCCGGGTCTCGCAGACCCGGGCCAGATCACCGGTCGCATCCTTGACACCCACGATACGGGGCAGTTTGGCAAGCTCGGCCATCGTGGCCGGGGTCATGTCGATGATGGACCGGCCTGGAATGTTGTAGATGATGATCGGAATATCGGCACAATCGTGCAGCGCCTTGAAATGCGCGATCAGTCCGCGTTGGGTGGGCTTGTTGTAATAGGGGGTCACAACCAGCGCCGCTGCGGCGCCGACCTTTTCGGCGAACTGAACAAAGCGGATCGCCTCGACCGTGTTGTTCGACCCGGCTCCGGCGATCACCGGCACGCGGCCCGCAGCAGCCTTGACCACCGTGTCGATGACGGTCTCGTGCTCTTCGTGCGTGAGTGTGGGGCTTTCCCCTGTGGTCCCGACCGGTACGAACCCGTTGGTACCTTCGCCGATATGCCACTCGACCAGCTTCTTGAGCGTTTCCAGATCCAATGCGCCGTTACGAAACGGCGTTACGAGGGCAGGCATAGAACCTTTGAACATCTCGAAGCTCCTTTTTTACGTGTGGCAGGCAGATGGCCTGGAATGAAATGCGCATATGGCAGCATCGTGAGTTGAAACCCTGCGGTGCCGCCATATGCTGCAAGGCTCTAGCCATGAGGCGTTGGGAAATGCAAGTGATGAGCCGATGTGCCTGCGCTGTAGTCGCGCTTTTTCTGCTGGCTGTGACCGCTTTGGCCGACCGACCCCGCCCGCTTGGCTGGGCCATGGATGCCATGCGCGCAGGCAATTGGGACACCGCCGCTGCACTTGCCGCGCGCGATGGCCCGATCGCGGCTGACGTCATCGAATGGCATAGACTGCGCGCGGGTCGTGGCACCTACGCCGAGGTGCGCGCCTTTCTGGACCGCCGACCCGACTGGCCGGGCGAGGCCTATCTGAGACGACAATCAGCGGACGCCGTGGCGAAAGCCGGAGATGCGGCCCTGCTGCAGTTTTACGCCGAGGCAATCCCGCAAACCGCCTCTGCCACCTTTGACTATGCAGCGGCCTTGATTGCCGCAGGACAACGCGGCAAGGCCGAAGCTGCCCTGATCCTGGCATGGCGGACCATGCCGATGTCTGCAGCTACCCATGCGCTTTACCTGTCGCTTTATGGCGAGGTGATCCGCCCCCATCATCAGGCGCGCGCGTCGGCCATGCTTTGGGATCGTCAACGCGACGACGCACGCCGGATGTTTGACCTGATCCCGGATGATCAGGCCGCACTCGGACGCGCCCGCCTCGCACTGCAAGCTGGCAGCACCGCCGTGAACGCCCTGATTGATGCTCTGCCCGCAGCACTACAAGCCAACGCTGGCCTGTCTCATGACCGCTTTGAGTGGCGTATCCGGAAAGGGCGATGGGACTCGGCCAAAGACCTGCTGCTCGAAACCTCCCGCTCTGCCGACACGCTTGGCCGACCCGAGGCATGGGCAAACCGTCGACGCGCCATGGTGCGCGATGAAATGCGCGACGGAGAGGCCAGCCGCGCTTATCAGATGGCCGCCAACCACTTCCTGATGTCGGGGTCGAACTATGCCGATCTGGAATGGCTCGCAGGCTATATTGCCCTGCGCAAACTCGCTGATCCCGAATTGGCCCTTGGGCATTTCCAGAACCACCGGGCCGCCATCGCCTCCCCCATCTCGCGTGGACGGGCTGGATACTGGATCGGGCGCGCACACGAGGCGATGGGTAATTCTGATGCCGCCCAAGCCGCCTATGCGGACGGGGCGCAGTTTCAGACCTCATTCTATGGCTTACTCGCCGCCGAGCGAGGTGGCTTGCCTATCGATCCCCTGTTGGCTGGCAACGCCGCCGTGCCAGACTGGCGCACCTCTGACCTGGCCAAACGCGATCTCTTCCAGGCGGGCCTGCTCCTGCAAGCGTCGGGTGAGTTGGATGTGGCCGAACGGTTCTGGACCCATCTGGCCGAAACCCTCGACCCGGCGCAGGCTGCCCAGCTAGGGCAAGCCGCCGTCGACGCCGATCAACCCCATCTGGCGGTCATGATCGGCAAACGGGTCGCGCGGCGCGGGATCACACTGCACGCGCCCTATTATCCGCTGCACCCATTGGCCGAAGCGGACCTGAGTATGGCCCCCGAAATGAACCTCGCCATCGCCCGGCGCGAGAGCGAATTTGATCCCAAGGTGCAATCGGGTGCAGGCGCGCGCGGGCTGATGCAGCTGATGCCCGCAACGGCCCAAGAAGTGGCAAACAGCCTTGGGCGCAGCGGTGAACACTCCACCGCCCGGCTGACCGCCGATCCCGTCTATAACGCGGAACTCGGCTCCACCTTTCTCAGCCAGCTTGTTCCTCGGTTTGGCGGCAATGTGATCTTGATGTCGGCGGCTTACAACGCAGGCCCCAGCCGTCCGATCCGTTGGATGGGTCTTTATGGCGACCCCCGCCGCTTGGACGACGATTTCGACTTCATCGACTGGATTGAGCACATCCCATTCCGGGAAACCCGCAACTACGTGATGCGGGTGACCGAAAGCCTGCCGATCTATCGCGCCCGGCTCGGCAAAGACCCCCTGCCGATCCCGTTCAGCGAAGAGCTTACGGGATCAACCCTGCTGCCGTTCGCGCCATAGCGTAAACAACCCCGCCGCCACGATGATCGCCGCACCGATCAGCACGTTGATCTGCAACGCCTCGCCAAACAGCACAATCCCCACCCCGGCGGCAAACACCATCTGGAAGTAAGCGAAGGGTTGGACAGCACTTGCCTCCGCCACTTCATAGCAGCGGATCAGCAGCCAATGCCCAAGCGATCCGGTCATGCACAGCGCGCCCATCCACGCCCAATCGGTGCCTGTCATCGGCTCCCAGAACCACAGCCCAACGCAAGTCATCGCCACAGCGCCCGTCGTGCCTGTCCAGAAAAAGCTGGTCGCCGTGCTGTCATCGCGCGCGACGTAGCGCGTCAGCAAGCCGTACATCGCGAACATCACAGCCGAGATCAGCGGGATGACCGCCGCCGGATTGAACACGCCAAGTCCGGGTTTCAGGATGAACAGCACACCGACAAAGCCGACCCCGATGGCCGCCCAGCGCCGCCAACCCACATGCTCGCCCAGCACCGGGCCCGAAAGCGCCGCCACCAACAGCGGGTAGGCGGCAAATACCGCGTGGCTTTCCACCAGCCCGAGGATCGTGAACGCACTGACCATCACGCAAATCTCGGCGGCCAGCAGCAGCCCACGAAATCCCTGCACCACAGGCCGCTTGGTTCGGGCAGCGGCCGCCACGCCTCCTGCTTTGCGCGCGGCAATGGTGACGACAAATGCGGCGAAAAACCAGTACCGGATCATCACGACCATATAGACGTTGTACTCGCTGGCCAGGTGGCGCGAGATGCCATCCTGGCCCGCAAACACCACCGACACGGCGATCATCAAGGCGATCCCGAGGCGGGTGTTGTTGCCCGCACTCATCGCAACGTCGCAATCGTCATATGGCGCTTGCGTCCAAAGCCCGGCGCGCGGGTGACATCAAATCCCGCCGCCTCAAGCCCGCGTCGCACGAACCCTGCCGCCGTATAGGTCGCCGCCGTGCCACCGGGGGCAGTGTGATCCGCGACGGCCTGCATCAACGCCTCGCCCCACAATTCGGGATTCTTGGCCGGTGAGAACCCATCCAGAAACCACGCATCGGCCTTGCCGTCCCAAGCAGGCAAAGTGGCGCGTGCATCCCCTTTGATGACACGCAACTCTATCCCCTCCATTGGCACGCCGCTCAACATCGCCTCAGCCAATTCCGCAACCTCCGGAAACGCAGCCAAGGCCGTACGCATGTCGTTGGGGGCCATCGGAAACGCCTCAAAGCTGGTGAAACGCAGCGTACCGTCAACGCCCGCAGCGCGCCACGCCGCCCATGTGGTCAGAAAGTTCAGGCCTGTGCCGAACCCCAACTCGGCCACATGGAACCCGCCCACAAACCGGTCCGGCAGGCCGTTGCCGTCCAGAAACACATGCCGCGTTTCGGCCAGCCCATTGTCGAGACTGAAATAGGGATCATCAAAGCGGCGCGACACCGGCACGCGCCCATCCCGCCAGTCCAGTTCTGCGCGCTGGTCCTGCATCCGCTGCCCCTGTAAGACGCCCCCATCAATGCGGACATTGGCCGAAAGGGTACCACCTTGGCAATCGACAAGATCACAGTGCGGGGCGCGGGTATTTTCGGGCTGTCGATCGCCTGGGAGTTGACGCAGCGCGGGGCGGACGTGCAGGTCATCGACCCAAACGGACCTGCCGCCAGAGCAAGCGGCGGCATCGTCGGCGCACTGGCCCCGCACGTGCCCGAGAACTGGAACCCCAAAAAGCAGTTTCAGCTGGAAAGCCTGCTGTTGGCCGAACATTTCTGGGCCGCGGTTGAACAGGTGGGTGGCGCAAGCGCAGGCTATGGCCGCTTGGGGCGCACGCAGCCGATTGCCGATGATGCGGCGCTCACATTGGCCCATCAACGCGCCGAGACCGCTGCGACGCTGTGGGGGGACGCCGCGCAGTGGATCGTGCGGCCCGTCACCGGCACGGCCTGGGGCGCGCACAGCCCGACGGGATATGAAATCCACGACACGCTCAGCGCGCGCATCCATCCGCGTCAGGCCTGTCTGGCTCTTGTCGCTGCGCTGGCAGGGAAGGGGGTCGTGGTGCAGCCAGACGGGATCGATACCGCCTTGACCGTCCATGCCACAGGAGTTGCGGGCCTCAACGACCTCAACGCCAGTCACAGCCGCATGGTCGGCACCGGGATCAAAGGGCAAGCGATCCTGCTGGATCACGCCATGCCGGACGCACCGCAGCTTTTTTCGGATACGCTGCACATCATTCCGCACAGCGACGGGACGACGGCCATCGGCTCCACCACCGAGCGGGAATACGACACCGCAACCGGCACCGACGCCCAACTGGACGCGATCTTGAGCCGCGCCCGCAATGCCGTGCCCGCGCTGCGCGACGCGCCTGTGCTTGCGCGGTGGGCCGGTCTGCGCCCCCGCAGTCGCAGTCGCGCGCCGATGCTGGGCCCCTGGCCGGGGCGCCCTGGGCATTTCATCGCCAACGGCGGGTTCAAGATCGGCTTTGGCATGGCCCCGAAGGTCGCCAAAACGATCGCCGATCTGATCCTCGACGGTCGCGACACCATTCCGTTTGGGTTCGAGGTCGCAGCCTCGCTTTAGGCCTCGGCCACCATACATTGCCGCCCGTCCGGGCCACGCACCCACAGCGTGCGATCCCGCCGACAGAGCGTCGCCGTCTCGAAATCCATCAAGGGGGCCGTCGCGCGGAACGAGAACTGCATCAAAGGCCCAAACGCCCCCTCGGCCATTAGCATCAGATGTTGCGCCAGCAATGGCCCGTGCACGACTAAACCGGAATAGCCTTCGATCTCGCGGGCATAGGGCTGGTCATAGTGAATGCGGTGCCCATTGAAGGTAAGCGCGGAGTAGCGAAACAGCATTGTCGTATCAAAGGACACATCGCGCGCCTCATCCTCATCGGTGTCAGCGATCGGGGGGATCGGCGCAGGGCCAGCATCGGTGCGATAAACCAAGTCCTGCCACTCGCGCAGGCACAGCGCGCCGTCCTGCCAGATCTCGTGGCGCAGGGTCACGAAGGCCAGCGGACCGGTCCGGCCCTTCTTGCGCACAGCCGCCTCACAGACCGACCTCCGTTCCGCTGGCACACCGGCGAGCAGCGGCGCATCGAAACGCAGCCGACCGCCCGCCCACATGCGGCGCGGCAGGCCCATATCCGGGATCAATCCGCCGACCTTGGGGTGTCCGTCACGGCCCAGTGTGGCGGGCGGCTGCGGAGCCCAGAAATAGAGCTGGTGGAAAAACGGAGGCAGCGGATCACCCGCCTGCAACTCAGGCGCACGGCCAAGGGCGACCTGCATCGCCTGCGCGCGGGCCGGGTCCAGAACATCACTTTGACGATACACGGTAGGTTGGGCATCCTGCATCGCGAAACCATGCGCGAGGATGCCGGAAATTGGAACAACCCAAACTGCACACGCTCGACCATCTGGTGCTGACGGTGCGCGACATCGACACGACGATTGCGTTCTACGCGGATGTGTTGGGCATGACGCACCTGCCCTTCCAGGTTGCAGATGGCAGCACGCGGCACGCGCTGCGCTTTGGTCCGCACAAGATAAACCTGCATCAAGCTGGGGCCGAATTTGTCCCCAAGGCCGACACACCAACGCCGGGAAGCGCCGACTTGTGTTTCCTGACCGAAACTTCCTTAGCCGTATGGGCAGCACATTTCGAGAGTACGCAGACCCACATCGTCGAAGGACCCGTCGCGCGCACCGGTGCCACCGGCCCGATCCATTCGCTCTATGTGCGCGACCCTGACGGCAATCTCATCGAGGTGAGCACTCGAACCTAGCGGCGCAGCTCCGCGCGCAGCTTTTGCATCAGATCGCGCAGCGTCTTGATATAGATGTCACCTTTCAGCGTGCCATCCTCGTCAAACTGGTTGTGACACTCGGCCAGATGCACCTCGGGGCCCTGTAAAATACGGGGATGGAACGGGACCATGTAACCGCGCAGGATCATCTGCGCGCGCTCTCCGCCCGCGCGACCGGCAGCAGCCGACATCACCGCCAGTGGTTTGTCGGCCCACGGATTGCCTTGAATGCGGCTGACCCAATCTAGTGCATTTTTAAGCGCACCGGAGGGCCCCTTGTTGTACTCAGGCGTCGAAATCAGCACCGCATCCGCTTCGACAATCTGGCCCGCGAGGGTTTCTGCCGCTTCGGGTAGACCATCAGCCTCTTCGTCGTCGCCATCATAAAGCGGCATCAGAATATCAGCCTCGACATATGTGCAGTCGCCGAACAGACGCGCCGCCTCACGCAAGAGTTTTCGATTGTTTGCACCGGCCCGCAAAGAGCCTGAAATGCCTAGAAGGGTCGGCGTACTCATATTTTACGTCCTACTTGTTTCAACATGCACAATCCGCGCTGAGGCCGCGCAAAACAAGAGGCCCGCGATCACATCACGGGCCTCAGCGGTAAGTTACCGAAATTTTTGGGCGCTTACGCGTTGGGCAGGATCACAATCTCGACCCGACGGTTTTGGGCCTTGCCTGCAGCAGTCGCGTTTGTCGCGACCGGCTGACTTTCGCCACGCCCAAAGGTACGCACGCGATTAAAGGGAACACCTTGGTTCAACAAGACGTCCGCCACAGCATTGGCGCGGCGTTCGCTGAGTTGCTGGTTAAAGGCGGCCTCGCCGTCCGAATCTGTGTGACCCACGATCTGGATTGTCGAGTCGGGGTATTGCTGCAAGCTGTCTGCCAGCGCCGCCATGTCCGCACCAAGGCTTGGGCGCACGGTAAAGCTGTTAACGTCAAACAGAATGGCCTGCGGGAACGACACGATCAGCCGATCACCTGTATTTGTAATGGTGACATTGTTGTTCAGGTCGCGGCGCAACTCTGCTTCTTGCTGATCAAGGTTGTACCCGATCCCGGCACCGACCGCGCCGCCGATCACAGCACCTGCAACCGCTGTGCCGGTGTCTCCGGCAATGGCACCGATCACGGCACCGGAGGCGGCCCCGATAGCGGCCCCTGTGTTGCGTTTCTGGTTGGGATTCACACCGCTACCGTCCGGTTCAGTGCACGCGCCCAGTGCAATCACGGCACCCATGGCGATGGAGAGTGTAAGTTTGGTCATCGATATATCCTACTGCCTTCAAGAACGGGCCCCGTTCGGGCAGGGCACCTTGGAATAACACAAGATAGTCTTGCAAAGTTCCGACAGAATAGGGGGAAAATTCACATAAGCGGCATCTCAAACCGGAAATTTGCCGAAATCAGGCTTCTATCCGCGCAGATTCATAGGCAAGTAGAGCGCGCTTGACCGGCAATCCCCAATGGTAGCCACCCAATCCACCCGATTTGCGTAGCGCGCGATGACACGGGATCAGCCAACTGACCGGATTGCGCCCAACGGCTGTGCCGACCGCGCGCACGGCCCGCGGATTGCCGATACTGCCCGCGATTTCGGAATAGGTGGTGACGTGACCCGATGGAATGCGCAGCAATGCCTCCCATACCTTGATCTGAAACGGTGCGCCGATCAGGTACAAGGGTGCGTGGCTCAACTCTGCCTCTTCCGCCCCGAACGCTGCCAGCACCCAGGGGCGCAATCGCATCGGATCTTCGGCGAATTCTGCCTTGGGCCAACGTGTGACAAGATCCTGCATCGCCCAGTCCTCACCCATTTCGGCGGCAAAACCCAAGCCACAGATTCCCTTGTCTGTGCCCATGACAAGAGCCAGGCCGAAGGGACTGTCAAACCATCCCCAATAGATCGTGAGGCCAGCACCGCCCTTGGCAAACTCCCCCGGGCTCATCGCCTCCCACCGCAAGAACAGGTCGTGCAAGCGGCCCGACCCGCTCAACCCGGCCTCATGCGCGGCCTCAAGGGTGGTGAAGCGATCTGCCAGCAGCGCCTTGGCGTGGCCAAGCGTGAGATACTGTTGATACCGCTTGGGAGATACGCCGACCCAACGTGAAAAGACCCGTTGAAAATGCGCCGGGCTCATCCCCATTTCGGCGGCCAGCGTCTCAAGGCTGAGCGGATCGCCAGCAGAATCAATCAGATCAATGGCACGGCGCATGACGTTGTAGTGATAGGCGGTATCAGGTGTATGTTGCATACTGAGAAGGTAGGGCGTGCGACGGCCAGACGCGACCCGTTTCCTGCGGATAGTTCGGGGGCAGAACCGCCACTGGCTTATGTGTGCTTCTAGGATTGGCACCGACTTTTGAAATCACCGTTTCAGGATCGGATGTGCTCAATCAACAAACAATTTCTAGTGCAGCAGGTCCAAATCCACCCAACCCTTGATGCAACATCGAAACTTCCACGGTCCGTTTTGCTATGTCATAGTTTATTGACAAGCTCGTGAGCATCATTCACCCAAGGCCGCTAAATTGCAGGCAGAACACGGGTCTCTGCATCAACAAAATAAACGGCAGGGTGAGGGGCAGCCATCCATGTGTACAGATTTTCGGCGACTATTGAAGAACGAGACCCACGCCGACCATGAACGCGTTGACGCGCTTTTGTCGTCCGTTGACATCGCGACTTGCGACGGCTTTGTACGCTTCCTGTCCATCCACCAAAGCTGCTTCATGGTGATGCGCGACCTCGCGCCGTGCGAAAGCCCAGCGTGGAGCAGCCTCAATGAGATGCTGCACCGGATCGACGACGACCTGGCGGTGCTGGGCGCATCGGAAAGCATCCATGTGGTATCCGATCTGCAAAACCCGGATCAACTCGCGATGGAGTATGTGATTGAGGGCTCCCGTCTGGGGAGCAAGATACTCAGGAGCCGATGGTTGACCGCAAGCGATCCCACAGTGCAGCAGGCAACTGCGTATTTCTCGCTTGCATCCGTGCCCGGTCGCTGGCGCGATGTCTGCGATCAGCTGTCCAGCATCCCGACAGAAAGTGAGCGTGCGCAAACAATTGTCGAGGACACCAAAATGCTGTTTGCTTTGTTCTACACCGCCGCACATGAGCCGGTCACCGATCATCTCCCGGACGTGGAACTTGCGTCATGAAACAAAACGACATCAGTACCGAAACCTCACCTTCGGTCGACCTCACCAATTGCGACCGTGAGCCGATCCACCTGCTTGGGAACGTTCAGGCTTATGGATGCCTCATCTCGACCTCGGCGGATTTGATGATCAACCATCTGTCGGCGAACTGTGCGACGCTTCTGGATATTGAACCAGACAGGGCAATTGGACGGCGGCTGATGGATCTGCTGCCCCATCAAACCGTTCACGACTTGCGCACGAAGTTGCAGATCAGCAGCAGCGGCGGTGCCGCAATCAGCCGTCTCTTTGGGTATGATGTGCTGGGTGACGGAAAGCTGTTTGATGTGTCCATCCATGCCTCCGGCCAATCCTACATTTTCGAATTCGAAGCAAAAGGCGATCCGGAGGACCGCGATGATCTGGCGCTGGTGCAGCCCCTGATTGCCCGTGTGAAAAAGAAGGACAACGCTCTCGATGCCGCGCAAGAGGCGGCTATGGCACTACAGATCATGTCGGGGTTCGACCGCGTGATGGTGTACCGATTTGCACCCGACGGGTCGGGCGAGGTGATCGCCGAACGCCATGCCAGCGGAATGGAGCCGTTTCTGGGCCTGCGCTATCCCGCAAGTGACATCCCCAAACAGGCCCGCGCGCTGTATAAACGCAGCCCCCTGCGCCTGATTGCTGACGTGAACGGGGACGTGTCACCTCTGGTGCCTCAAAAGAACCCGAATGGTGAGCCGCTGGACCTGTCCCTGTCGGTCACCCGCGCCGTATCACCGATCCACCTCGAATACCTGCGCAATATGCATGTGGCGGCCTCAATGTCGGTGTCGATCCTGAAAGACGGCGAGCTTTGGGGGCTCTTTGCCTGCCACCACCGGTCGGCCCGCTACGTGGACTACGAACGCAGAACCGCGATTGAGCTGTTTGCGCAGCTGTTCTCCTACGAGCTCGAACGAAAAGTCGAGGCCGAGATACGCGACGAGGAACGCAACGCACGCGCCCTGCACGACCGGCTGATGGCGCGCCTGTCGTCGGGGGGTGACCTGGTCGAGAGTTTCGAGATCGTCGCCGACGAATTGTCCCAGATCGTTGCAAGCGATGGTGTCGCCGTTTTTTCCGAAGGGCGCTACACTGCGCGCGGCTCTGCCCCCACAGCCGAGGAGTTCAAAACCCTCGCGCGGTTTTTGAACACAGCTCCGACCGGAAAGGTCTTTGCCACAAACAGCCTTGTCGAAATCTACCCCGGCGCGGACGTCATAGCGGATCGCGTTGCCGGCCTGATTGCGGTGCCCATTTCGCGAACCCCCCGGGACTATATCGTCTTCTTCCGTCACGAAATCGCCCGTTCGGTGCGATGGGCGGGCAACCCCAACAAACCGGTTGAGGTCGGACAGAATGGCGTGCGCCTCACACCGCGCAAAAGTTTCGAGGCATGGACGGAAATGGTGCGCAACACTTCGGAAGCGTGGTCCGACAGCGAACTGCGCGCAGCCGAGGCGCTGCGGATTTCCCTGATCGAGATTGTGCTGAAGCTGACAGACGAGGCGAATGCCGATCGCCAGGCTGCGGCGGAAAAGCAAGAATTGCTGATCGCCGAACTCAATCACCGGGTCCGCAACATCCTGAACCTCATCCAGGGCCTCGTGTCGCAAAGCAAAGCCGGAGCGACCACTATCGAAGCCTATACGAAGGTTCTTGATGGCCGGATTCAGTCGCTGGCCCGCGCGCATGATCAACTCACGCGGCAGGAATGGTCCCCATCCGCATTGCGAGAGCTGATTGAGGTCGAGGTAAACGCGTTTCTGAACGGTCAGAAGGACCGGTTGGTGATCACCGGTGATGCACCGATGCTGGCCCCCGAAGCCTTTTCGACCATGGCCCTTGTGGTGCATGAGCTTGTCACGAACTCAGCCAAATACGGGGCCCTTGCCGACCGTTCGGGCCATGTGAGCATTGATCTGATTATCCCCGACGACGGCGCGCTCATCATCAAATGGCGCGAGCAAGGCGGCCCGCCGGTACAGGCCCCCACGCGCCGCGGTTTCGGCTCGACCATCATTGAGCGCACCGTACCGTTCGAGCTGAACGGCAAGGTCGAAACCCGGTTCAAGCTGGCAGGGTTCGAAGCGGACATCATGATCCCGTCGAATTTCGTGTCAAAGGATCTGCGTGAGCCGGTCGAAATCGAGGGCGCGGAGCAGCCGATCGATGCCGGAACCCCCACAAAGCTGTCGGGCACCGTTCTGGTTCTTGAGGACAACATGGTGATCGCACTCGACGCCTCAGACATCATCACCGAACACGGCGCGAACACTGTCAAGCTTGCCAGTTCGGTCGACGGTGCGCTCGAAATCATCGCAAACGAAGACATCGCCTTGGCTGTGTTGGATATCAATTTGGGGCGTCAGACATCTCTGCCTGTCGCACAAAAGCTGGATGCTCTCAAAATCCCGTTTGTGCTGGCCACGGGTTATGGTGACGTCGAAAGCATCCTGACCGAATATCCACAAGCGCCGATCGTGAAGAAACCGTTCACGTCGGAAAGTCTGACGAGAGAGGTATTCGAGGCGCTGGCAACCGGCAGATGAACAGAGAACTGGGCTGATGACGATTGACTGACGTCCAAATCTCAGGACGGATGTGTATTTGAGGTGGTCGAGACGGAAGTTGGCCAAATGGGCTCCGCCCAGCCCTCCGGCGCATCCGCATCACACCCCACACCTTGCTCACCACATCAACTTCCCCCATACCTCTCATCCATGGCCAAGCAACTCGGTTACCACACGATCCGCGCGATCTTTGAGCGTTTTCAGGACGCAGACCCCGAACCCAAGGGGGAGCTGGAGCATGTGAATGTCTATACGCTCGTCGTCGCTGTTGCGCTGTCAGCGCAAGCTACGGATGCGGGTGTGAACAAGGCGACGCGGGCCCTGTTTGCGATTGCGGACACGCCGCAAAAGATGCTCGACCTCGGGATCGACGGGCTGACCGAGCATATCAAGACCATCGGGCTTTTCCGCCAAAAGGCCAAGAACGTGATGAAGCTGTCGCAAATCCTTGTGGATGACTACGACGGCGTTGTTCCCAATTCGCGCGCGGCCCTGCAATCATTGCCGGGAGTCGGGCGCAAGACAGCCAACGTGGTGCTGAACATGTGGTGGCAGTATCCGGCTCAAGCCGTCGACACCCATATCTTCCGTCTTGGCAATCGCACCGGCATCGCACCGGGCAAGACGGTCGAGGCGGTCGAGCGCGCCATCGAAGACCACATTCCGGCTGATTTTCAACTTCACGCCCATCACTGGATGATCCTGCATGGGCGCTATCACTGCAAGGCGCGCAAGCCGCAGTGTCCCACCTGCATCATCCGCGATCTCTGCCCATTTGAGGATAAAACTGAATGACCAAGTACAAGCTGGTCGGCATCGGCAACGCCGTTGTTGACGTGATTTCGCATGCCGACGACTCCTTTCTGGACCTGATGGGAATTGAAAAAGGGATCATGCAACTGATCGAACGGGACCGGGGTGAGGTCCTTTATGGCGCGATGAAAGACCGGCTGCAGACGCCTGGCGGGGCTGTGGCCAATACCATCGCGGGCGTCGGCGCATTGGGGTTGCCCACCGCATTCATTGGCCGGGTCCATGACGACTCGCTTGGCAAGTTCTACGCCAAGTCGATGCAGGACAGCGGCACCGATTTCGTGAATGCGCCGGTGCCGGGGGGCGAGCTGCCGACCTCGCGCTGCATGATCTTTGTAACGCCAGACGGGGAACGCTCGCTGAACACCTATCTCGGTATCTCGACCGAACTTGGGCCGGAGGATGTGCCCGATGAGGTCGCCTCGGGTGCCGAGATGATGTTCCTCGAGGGCTATCTGTTTGACAAGGACCACGGCAAAGAGGCGTTCCGCCAAGCGTCTCGCCTGACCCGCGCTGCGGGCGGAAAGGCGGGCATCGCAATCTCCGACCCGTTCTGCGTGGATCGCCACCGCGCCGACTTCCTCGATATGATCGAGAACGAATTGGACTACGTGATCGGCAACGAACATGAAATCAAATCCCTGTTTGAAACCGACGACCTTGAGGCTGCCATGGCCAAGACGGCGGACATGATCGATCTGATGGTCTGCACCCGGTCGGGCGATGGGGTCACGATCATCGGGAACGGTCAGCGCCACGATATTGCGGTTGAAAAGGTCACTCCGGTTGATGCGACAGGGGCGGGCGACCAGTTTGCTGCGGGCTTCATCTATGGGCTGTCCACGGGCCGTGATCTGGAAACATGCGGGCGCATGGGCAACCTGTGTGCGGCCGAGGTCATCAGCCATATCGGTCCGCGCCCCGAGGTGGATATGCGCCAGCAGTTTGCCAAGGTTGGACTTGAGTGATCCAGCCTTGCATGTGCTGCGCGGTCGGGTTTTGAGCACTTTGGGAACAATGAAGTCATGTTGAGTGACGGTTTTCACGATGTCCCGCGCGGCAAGATCGCGACGATCGTCACCGATCTGGAGATGCGCGCGCCGCAACTCCGGGGCGCAAAGCTGCCTGAGGATCTCGCGTTCTCCCCTCTAGACCCTGGCGTTCCCGAATATCGCGATCTGTTCAAACGCGTGGGGCAGGATTGGCTGTGGTTCGGGCGCAGCCTGCTGGATGACGCCGCATTGGACACCATCCTGCGGAATCCGGACGTGCATATTTACGCGTTGGAAAAGGCAGGGCAGACCGAAGCCTTGCTTGAGCTGGATTTCCGCGTTGAGGGGGAGTGTGAGCTGGCCTATTTCGGGCTGACCTCGGCGCTGATCGGCTGCGGCGCAGGCGCATATCTGATGGACCGCGCCATCGCGCTTGCCTTTGGGGGCGGGGCCAAGCGGTTTCATTTGCATACCTGCACGCTCGACAGTCCGCAGGCCTTGGGCTTCTATCGCCGCTCGGGCTTTGAACCGACCCGCCAACGGATTGAGATTGCGGATGATCCGCGCATTGCCCATGGCTACGACCGCGCCCTTGGGCCACACATCCCGATCTTTGATCCTTAGCGGTCCTGCCAACGCGTACAGGTGCGCCCGGCCATGCAGTCCGTCAGTTCCTGGATCTGCTCCGTGGTCGGGTTGGTGAACAGAAACCCACCGCACGCATGGGTGCTGAGCACATAGGACTGTGTCGTATTGCGCAGGAACCCAAGCATAGGCCCCGACGCTGCCGACGGACACCAGGGGCCAGCGCATTGGACCTGCAACACCACGTCCGCGTTGAGGGGTGTGCGAATACCCCGCACGCTGAGCGCCTCGCCGCTGAACTGCGCGGGCAGCAACGTCTCTTGCGGCACGTCTTGTTGCGCCTCCCAATCGACCTTGGGCAGCAGCGTCTTATCAAAGGTCAGCGTTCCGATCACTGGCACATAACCTGCCTCCGACTGCGCCGCAGCAAGATATGCGTCGCTGACGCCGTGTGGCAGACAGGACAGCGCGAATGCAGGCAGCGGGGCCAGCGCCACGATGACGGCAAATGCGAACCGGATCAAAGATGGGCCTCAAATGCTTCCAGAACCCGCACGTAGACATCGCGCTTGAACGGTACGATGGCATCGGGCAGCGCCTCGGGGGCCAGCCATTTCCACGCCGAAAACTCAGGTTCATCCGTGGCGATATTCACCTGCGCATCCGTCCCAGCATAGCGCATCAGGAACCACTTTTGCTTTTGGCCGCGAAACCGGCCCTTCCACAGCTTGGCGATCAATTCGGTGGGCAAATCGTATTTGATCCAGCCATCGGTTTCGGCCACGATCTCGATCAGGTCCGGGGTGATCCCGGTCTCTTCTTCCAACTCGCGCAGGGCGGCATCGCGCGGCTGTTCGCCCTTGTCGATGCCCCCTTGCGGCATTTGCCACGCATCCTGACTGGCGCGACGGTCAAGGCGCTGCCCGACCCAGACGTGCCGATCCGCGTTCAGCACCATCACGCCCACATTCTTGCGGTAGGGCAGCTTTGCAATGTCGGCAGCGGTCATGTGAGGGCCTTTTCCATCTCGGCGCGGCGCAGGGACTGGCCGGACCGTTCAACAGTTTCATGTTGGGTAACATGAAAGCCCTGCCGCGCAAATGCAGGCTGGGCGGTCAGGCTGGCATGGGTGCGCAGTGATGGCACACCAGCGGCACGCGCAACATCCTCGGCCTGGCGGCACAAGGCTGCGAAAACCCCTTGGCGCCGCGCATCGGATCGCACAAAAGCGAGGTCGATATACCCGGCCTCATCCAGCGTGAGGAAACCCAAAGCCTCTGACCGTCGGGCTGCGACCCAGACGTGCTGCGCCGCCAAACGCGACGCCCATTCTGGTCCTGCCGGCGGGTGCGGAGCCCACGCCATGCGCTGCGTCTCGGAATATTCGGGCGTTCCGTGATGGATCGCCTCGAACATGATCGCCCCAAGGGCGTCCGCCTCCCCCTCTGCCATCTCGCGCACTTTGATCAATGTTGCACCTTTCCCATGACGCCGCGTTGCACGTGACATCGCCTGCCCTATGCTCGAAACCAAGAGCAAATGTGTTCAACCCATTCTGTTAGGAAGTGACCATGACCAATTATCCCCACATGCTTGCCCCGCTTGATCTGGGGTTCACCACATTGAAGAACCGCGTGCTGATGGGGTCGATGCATACCGGGCTGGAGGAAACAAAGGACTGGAACCGCGTCGCTGAATTCTATGCCGAGCGGGCGCGGGGTGAGGTCGGGCTGATGGTCACCGGCGGGATCGGGCCGAACCTCGAAGGGTCCGTCCTGCCGGGGGCGGCCATGATGGTCAGCCAGGACGATATCGACAACCATTCCGTCGTGACCAAACGCGTACATGAGGCGGGCGGCAAGATCGCCATGCAGATCCTCCACGCGGGTCGCTATGCCTATGGGCCGGCCTGTGTGGCGCCCTCGCCCGTGAAATCCCCTATATCGCCCTTCCCCCCTGCCGAATTGGACGAGGACGGCATCGAAAAGCAGATCAGTGATATCGTCGCCACCGCCGAGCGGGCCAGGCAAGCAGGCTATGACGGGGTCGAGATCATGGGCTCAGAAGGATATTTCATAAACCAGTTTCTCGTGACCCATACCAACAAGCGGACAGACCGGTGGGGCGGGTCTTATGAGAACCGGATGCGTCTGCCCATCGAGGTTGTGCGCCGCACGCGCGAGGCTGTGGGCACCGATTTCATCATCATCTACCGCCTTAGCATGATCGACCTTGTGCCCAATGGCTCGACCTATGATGAGGTTGCCCAACTCGCCAAGGAAATCGAAAAAGCGGGTGCCACCATCATCAACACCGGTATCGGCTGGCACGAGGCGCGCATTCCGACCATCGCGACTTCCGTGCCGCGCGCCGCCTTTGCCTGGGTCACCAAAAAGCTGATGGGGCAGGTGAATATTCCCGTCATCACCTCGAACCGCATCAACACGCCCGAAGTGGCCGAAGAGGTGCTGGCCACGGGCTGCGCCGATATGGTGTCGATGGCGCGGCCCATGCTGGCGGATGCGCATTTCGTGAAAAAGGCGATGGAGGGTAAATCAGCCCAGATCGCGCCCTGCATCGCGTGCAACCAGGCCTGCCTTGATCACACGTTCTCGGGCAAGCTGAGTTCATGCCTTGTGAACCCGCGCGCCTGTTCGGAGACCGAACTGGTGATCGAATCCGCAGCAACCAAGAAATCCATCGCAGTGGTCGGCGCAGGCCCCGCCGGACTGTCGGCGGCAATGACGGCAGCCGAGCGTGGACACAATGTCACGATCATTGACCGCGCGGACGAGATCGGCGGCCAGTTGAATATGGCCAAGCAAGTGCCGGGCAAGGAAGAGTTCTGGGGCCTTGTGGACTGGTATCGCACCATGGTGGCGGAGATGGGCATCGAAACGCGGCTGAGCACCGAAGCCGATGTCGAAATGCTGCGCGCCTATGACGAAGTCATCATCGCCACCGGCGTTCTGCCGCGCGATCCAGCCATTCCCGGTCAGGACGGCTCCAACGTCCATTCCTATATCGACGTGCTGAAAAAACGCGCCACGCCCGGCAAACGGGTGGCGGTGGTCGGAGCGGGCGGCATCGGCTTTGATGTGTCCGAATTCCTCGTACATGAGGGCGAAAGCTCCACGGAAAACCTGCCCGAATGGATGGCCGAATGGGGCGTCACGGATCCTGCCGAACATCGCGGCGGCCTCGTCCCCGAAGGACCACAACCCGACGCACCAGCGCGCGCGGTCACCCTGTTGCAGCGCAAGGCCGAAAAGCACGGCAAGCGTTTGGGCAAGACAACCGGGTGGATCCACCGATCAGCCCTCAAGATGAAGGATGTCGAATTCGTGGGCGGCGTGAATTACGAGCGCATTGATGAACGGGGGCTGCACGTGTCCTTTGGTGAAGCACGCGAGAACCCGTCAATCATCGAAGTGGACGATATCGTGATGTGCGCCGGTCAGGTGCCTGATCGCAGCCTCGCCGATGCGCTGGAAAAGGCAGGCATCAGCCATCACGTGATTGGCGGGGCCGATGTGGCCGCGGAACTCGACGCCAAGCGCGCGATTGATCAGGGCACACGGCTGGCGGCGACGTTGTAACTCGACGACCGGCAAGCTAGCGTCGCGCCATGCCGATATGCGTCTTTGATATCGCCCCCGACGGCACCGCCTCGCAGCCTGCTGCGGACCGCCCCTTGGGCGATGGCTACCGCTGGTGGCATTTTGACCTGAGCGACCCGGACCTGCCCGAGTTTCTCGCCGATCATGTGCCCGACATTCCAGCCGCCGCGCTGACAGCCCCGGAAACGCGGCCCCGCGCGGATGTCTACGGCGACGGGCTGATCCTGAACCTGCGCGGCGTCAACCTGAACTCGGACGGGCCTGCTGACCGGATGGTGGCCGTGCGCATGTGGGTGACACGTTCAATGGTGGTGACGGTGCGGATGCGGCGCATCTTTGCACTCAACGAAATTCGGGAACGGGCCGAAGAGGGTCAGGGTCCCACGACCCCCATGGGATTTGTCGGCGCGCTGACCGCAGGGCTGATGGGCCGGGTGCGTGACACCGTCTTTGATCTGGCCGAACGTATAGACGCGCTTGAGGACACAGTGCACGACGATACTGCCCCCCTGCCCGCCGAATTGGTCGAGGAACGGCGCATGGCGATCCGGCTGCGCCGCTATCTCGGGCCGCAACGCGACGCACTGATCGCATTGCTTGCAACGGATACGACAATGATGTCCCAAGGCCAGCGGGCGCGGCTGCGCGAACACACCAACCTTGCCAAACTGGCCGTTGAAGAGCTTGAGGCGCTGATCGCGCGGATGACGGCAGTGCAGGACCATCACACCGCCCAAGCCGCTCTGGCGCAGGGGCGCAACGGCTATGTCCTGTCCATCGTCGCGGCGGTGTTTCTGCCTTTGGGCTTCTTGACGGGCCTGTTCGGGGTCAACGTGGCAGGCATGCCGGGCGTGGATGTGCCGTGGGCCTTTGCCGCGCTGTGCGCCGGCTTGGTTGTTTTGACTGCTGCGGCAATCTGGGTGCTGCGCCGGATGCGGTGGATTTAAGCGGGGTCAGGCGAAAACCGGCACGCTTCACGCCATCGACAGAATATTTCATTGTCCGCCCGGCGTGGTTCATGGTCTTGTGCCACCAACAATTCGACGTTCGGGACAATACACATCTCCAACTCTGCTCACACTGCTGCCAACGAAGTGCGCGATGGCATGCCTGCGGTCTATCCGCGGCTGTGGCGGTATGCCGTGTCTTTGACGGGGCGGCGCGACTGGGCCGATGATCTGGTCCAGACCGCATGCCTGCGCGCCCTCGACAAGGCCGACCAGTTCGAACCGGGCACGCATCTGGATCGCTGGCTGTTTCGAATGACCCAACGCATTTGGCTGAACGAGTTGCGCTCGCGCAAGGTCCGCACGGGTGGTGGACTGGTTCCGGTCGAAGAAATCGACCTGCCTGATAAAACTCCGGGGGCGGAAACGAATATTCTGGCGCGTGACGTGTTGAACAAAGTGAATGCGTTGCCAGAAGCGCAGCGCCAGTCTGTGGTGCTCGTCTACGTCGAGGGGTTTAGCTATAAAGAAGCCGCTGAGATTATGGAGATACCGATAGGCACCGTGATGAGCCGACTGGCTGGGGCGCGCAAGCGTCTGAATGCCGAGATGGCCGATGTGCAGGTGGATGCAAAATGAGTGACCGGACCGACTTCAGTGACGAGGATCTGACCGCCTATCTGGATGGAGAGGCGGACGATGCCCTGCACGCGGCCATTGATGCCGCACTGGAAACGGACGAGGCATTGGGCGACCGTCTCGCCGGGCTCGACATACCGATGGGTGCAATCAAAGCCGCTTATGCCGACCTGCTGGACAATGCCCCCGCACCGCCCGTATTCGAAGCACCTGTCGCCAATACGCCAAGGCCCCGTTTCGGTTGGGGTTGGGGGCTGAGCACCTTTGGCACCGGCATTGCCGCAGGTTTGGCCGTCGCTGTCTTCACCGGCTTTGGCACGCCTGAGCCTGCCCCGCGTGGATGGGTGTCCTTCGTGGCGAGCTATCAGGCGCTTTATACAACCGAGACGCTGAGCGTGGCAGACCCCAGTGCGGATGACGCCGCCGTGCAACTTGCCGCCGTGTCAGACGCCCTTGGCCTCGATCTGGCCGCGCTTCCGCAAGCCGAAGGGCTGACGTTCAAACGTGCGCAAGTTCTCGGGTTCAAAGGCAAGCCGCTGATCCAGATTGCCTATCTGCGCGATGACGGAACCCCTGTGGCCCTGTGCATCCTGCCCGCAGGCCCGGACGCCCAACCGGTCAACATGGGACAGGCCGAAGGGCTGGACATCGCACGCTGGAACACACCCGGTTTTGGCTTCCTGCTGATTGGTGGCACGGATGCAGCCCCCTTGGCACAAGAGGCCGAGACATTCCAAAACTGGAGCGCGGATATCGCGACCTGATCGTTTCCGTGCCTTCGACGATCCCAGTTATCACCCTGATATTATCCCACCCCTGCCCTGATTGTGCCCTCTTTGGCGTCGATACCTGATCTTCGACGCACAAAGATTGAAAGGGCCGGGCATGGACCGACTCACCGAAATGGAAGCTTTCGCCATGGTCGTGGACCAGGGCGGGTTCACGGACGCCGCCAAAAAGATGGGGATTTCGAAATCCGCCGTCTCCAAACACGTCTCGTCGCTTGAGGCGCGCCTCGGTGCACGTCTGCTGAACCGCACTACACGCCGGGTCAGCCCGACCGAGATTGGCCTTGCCTATTACGACCGCGCCCGCCGCGTTCTGAATGATGCAGGCGAAGCGGACTCTCTGGTGACGTCCATGCAATCGGCCCCCTCGGGCCTGCTGCGGATTTCCGTGGCCACGGATTTCGGGGTCAACCACCTGTCGCCCCGCCTGTCCGAGTTCCTCGAGGACTTCCCGGACATCACCGTAAACATGGTTCTGAACAACCGCTACGTTGAGCTGATCTCGGAAGGGTTCGACATGGCCATCCGCATTGGTGAGCTGGAAGACAGCACCCTGCGTGCCCGGAAACTGACCGAAACCACCAAGCGGATGATTGCGTCGCCCGCCTATTTCGAAAAATACGGTCGTCCCGAAAAGATCGACGATCTAAACGAACACAAGCTGCTGCACTATTCCAACCAGTCTTCGGGCAACGTGTGGAAACTGACCGCGCCCTCGGGTGAGAAACGTCAGGTGCGCACCGCCGGTTGGCTGTCGGTCAATGACGGGCAATCCCTGCTGAACGCCGCCATTTCGGGCCTTGGCATCGCCTACCTGCCCAGCTTTTTGTATTCGGATGCGATGGAACAAGGCCTGATCGAAGACGCCATTCCTGAGTTGCCTACCGAGACCCAAGGCATCTACGCCGTCTACCCGCCCGGTCGCTTTACCCAACCCAAGGTGCGCGCGTTCATCGACTTTCTGGCCCACGCCTTTGCCGACAAGGGCCCATCCGACTGGTAAGATTTTCCCCTGACCTCATGAGAGGTTACCTGACCCCGGCGTGCATGCGCCGGGGCTTTTTGTCATGCACATGCTAGACAAACAAGGTGGGTGCGTTAGTGGCCTCCACCGCCTGCCAAGCCCACGCGGGAAATGAGGGACCCCCAAGACCTTCAGCCGCAAACCCACAGCCTTGACCGCGCCTGTCGCCGCAATCACGTGGCCTGAAAACCCAGGAAGGTTTGAGGTATAGGTCTGCACGATACACCCAGTGCCATCGATCATGACGGCCTCATGTTCGGGGTATTCAAATTCGAAATAGACCAGAAGTGATCCGCGCACCAAACCGTTGTTAGGCTCCAGCAAGCGCCCACCGAGTACCACCTGCCCGGTCGCAATCGCTGGCTGAACAAAGCGCACACGCGCAGGCAAAACCGCGTTGCGGAATGACATGCTGACATTGCTGTCACAGGCGATTTCCGCAGGCATCCCTTCGTACAAGGTGGACCGCGCCACTTGAGAGAACCCGGCCGTGACGCGCAATGGTACCCCCTCGGGCCGGTCGGGGATGATGACCATGGCAGGGCTCAGGATCAGCGTCGATGCCGGGCTGCCCACGCTCATCGCGAGTTGGGTTACCACCCCGTCCGAAAAGGACCGCACACTGGTTTTGTCCAGTGCGACCTGTGCGGCCTCTATCGCTGCGGCCGCCGCCTTGCGCTGCGCGGGAATGGATTGGGACAGGTCGGATTGGGCCAGATCGACCTGCGCCTGCGCGGCCACAACTTCGGCCTCGGACACCGCCACGCTGGCTTCAAGTTCCCGCACCGCATCCTGCGTGCCGACATTGCGCTGAAACAGCGTTTCGGCGTTCTCAAGATCAACACGCAACTTGTCGAGGGCCGCGCGCGCTTCGACAAGGCTGGCTTCGGCCACCTTCAACGTGTCTTTGGCCTTGGTTTCGGCGGCGTCCAGTTGCTCCAACTGGACCTCGGCCTGACGCAATGCCACCTGTTGCGCGCTGTTCTCGATCTGAAACAACAGGTCACCAGCCTGCACCCGCTGGCCGTTTTGCACCTCAATCGCGGTGACCGGACCACTGGTCTGCGCCACCACCGAAACAGTGCGGAACGGCAGGAGACCGGAATAGGATTTCGGGTGGAAATAGAAGATCAGGAGGAACAGGAAAAACGCCATCACCGCCACAGGAAAACGGCCGACCGCATGTTCCAGACCGTCATCGTCTCGCCCCGACGTTTGAGTTGGAAGTAGCGGATGACGACGGGAAAGGACGTCAGGAGCAGCTCAAGCATTGTTGCGCGCCTCCTCGTCCGGGCCGGGATGCGCCGGCGTGGCTGGCCCCTCCTGCACATCGCCCTTGCCAGAGGTGCGCAGGTTGAACCGGGACCAGTCGGCCATCAGGGCAATCAGCAGGGCGGCCAGCGGCAAAAGTATGTTGAAATGACCAAGCGGGAACACCTCATACAACAGGGCAATCGTCAGCATGGTCGGTATCGTCTTGGCCAAAGGCGTCCCCTGCGACTGGTGTTCCGCCCACCGGTCAAAGGCCGCATACAGTGTCACAAGCCCGTAAAGGGCCAGGCAGATGAACCCAAGTGACACCCATGCAAACTAGTCAACTTCACCCGGTGCCACGAACCAAGATGGGGTCGAGTGCCCACCCGTAACATCACTCGCCATCAAATCACCTTTTCAATAAGAATGAGCCAGCCCTTGAGGTGTTCTAGCGCGAGAGGGTGGCCACGTTTATTTGCAGTTGTGTCCAAACGGCTTCGCACTCGGCCCTCAAATGGGCTCAACCCTCTTCGCGCACCACGATCACTTCGACCCGGCGGTTGGCTTCGCGCCCCTCCGCCGTCAGGTTGGATGCGAGCGGCGACAGATAACCCATGCCCTCCGCCTCGATCTGGTCCCCGTCCGCGCCGTAAGTGTCGATCAGCGCCGTGCGTACCGCCCGCGCACGGGCGCGCGAGACGGATATGTTGGCCTCCAGCCCGCCTACCGTGTCCGTATGCCCGACCACAGCCACCTGCAGGCCTGGACGCGCCTGCAGCAAGGTCGCCAGGGCGGACAGCTCAGCACTTGATCCCTCGCTCAGTGCCGTTGTGCCGACCGCAAAATCCAGCGTGCGCAAAACGATTGAGCCAGTGCTGAGCAGTTGAGTTTCCAGATCACCTGCAGCCCCCGGCGCGCGTATCTCGGGCACGGCGGCGGTGGGCACTGTGACAGCGGGTTCAACCGCGCCAGCCGCACCTGCGGCCACTTGGGTGATCTGCAAATATCCAGCCCCCGCTGCGGCACTTGCCAGCAGGGTGATGATCGCCTCCGTTTTCGGATGGCGCGCGCTGATAAACTGATAGTCGCGGATGTTGACGTACATGTTTGGGGCGGGCAGCACCTCAATTGCGAACCGGAAGTCAAAGCCGCCGCAAATGTCGTCATCGCAATCAAGCAGAATATCGTACCCCGCCGCCTGGATCTGGGCACGCATCGGTGCCACCAATTGCAACGGCGTCATGCCCGACGCCGGTATGCGATAGGCGCGCCGGGTCACCGCCCCTTCGCTGCGTTCTGTCTTGAGGACCCCATTGTAAAAAGGCGCGACCGGCACGGCCACCTGATCAAGGGCGCTGTCACGTGACGCGGTCTGCCGCGCATTCGTCGGCAAGGCCAGTTGCAGGGCCTGCGCCTGAATCGCGACGCAGCACAGCACAGCCACAAGACTGTTGCGCAACCAGCCCACGCTTAACGGGCCTGCCTGTGGTAGTCGTCATTGGGCTGCATCGCGGTCGCGCTGGCCACCCGGTTGGACATGTTGAAAAATGCGGCCACATTGATCACGTCCCAAATGTCGCGATCACTGAGGCCGACATCACGCAACCCTTGGCGATCCTCTTCGCTGATCTGGGCCGAGGCGCGCGTCACTTTCTCGGCGAACTGCAGCATCGCGCGCTGGCGCCGGGTCACATCCGCGACCCGCCAATTCATCACCAACTGCTCGCCCAAGATCGGGTTGCCCGACAATTGCCGTACCGCAGCGCCGTGTGCCGTCAGGCAATAGTAACAATGGTTGGTCGCGCTCACGACGACCGCGATCATCTCGCGCTCCAGCTTGGTCAGCCCGCTGTCGGCCAGCATCAGATCGTTATAGAGCGCCGCAAACGCGTTCAGCTTGTCGATATCAAACGCATGGGCGCGCAGCACATTCGGGACCATCCCCAGCTTGTCTTGACAGATATCGAAATATTTTTGGGTCGCTTCAGGCAGCGGGTCGACCATGGGCAGGTCGAGGGCGGTAGGGCGGTCTGTCATGTATCCTCCGGAGCGGTACGGTAATGATAGCCCGGCATAGGCTGAAAACCCAACCGCTGATAAAGCCCATTGGCCGCATCATTGGACGTCGTGGTCAAAACCGCCAGAGTGGTCGCGCCCTGATCCTGCGCCCAAAAAGCGGCCTGCCGCATGATCCACTGGGCAACGCCCCGGCGACGCTGATGCGGCAGGACTTCGACCGCGTGCACCATCGCAATCCCATCGTGCAGCGCGACAAAGGCGACACCGGCAGGTTTTTCATTCCAACGGGCAAGAATGCCGGTCTTGATCCTGGCCCGCGCCATCACATCAAGGCGGGTAGGTCCGATCCCGCCCTTGGCCCAGATTTCACCCATGATCGCCAGCGGTTCCCAGATCGCGAATGTGGTAACGCGCGGGATGGGCGTGTTCGTCAATGCAGCGGGTGCGATACAGTATCCGTTTGTCGGATCAATGATGGTGTAGCCGCGCGCGGCAAGGATCCCATCCAGCGCGGCATCCTCGTTGCGGATCATGAACAGCGGCGTCTGCCCAAGCGCGCGCATGGCCGCTTCGGCCTCTGGCACATCCACGTCAGTCACGGCGCGCATTGCGGTCGCTGCAGACACCCGCTTGCCGCCCCCCCGTCCATCGCGGATCAGCCATGGACCAACCGCCTTGGTCTGAGCGGGCGGCCATGTGCCCTCGATAGCGTCATAAAAGGCCCTTGGTTCGATCATGCGGGGAAGTGCTGGGCCAAGGCGTCGATGGCTGTATCAACTTCGGCCCCATCCGTGCCACGGATCACGATATTTGCACCGTATCTGCCATCCTTCTGAAAGGGGTAGGACCCAATGCTAAGCTCGGGGTACTGCGCCGCAAGCTCACCCAAAGGGCCGGCGATATCGCCCTCCCCCCGCTCTATCCGCAAGGTTTTCGAAATCAACGGCGCACCGCCCGTCAGCGTCGGGATCACCGAGGCCACCATGGCCTGAAACACCGACGGGACACCGGCCATCACATGTACGTTGCCCAAGGTGAAACCCGGCGCGGCAGAAACCGGATTGTCGATCAAGGTTGCGCCGTCAGGGATACGCGCCATGCGCAGACGGGCGGTGTTCAGCTCGGTGCCGGATTTCGCGTAATGGGCCGCAAGGATCGCGCGGGCATCATCGCGCACGTCGATATGGGCCTCAAAGGCGGCGGCAATGCAATCGGCCGTGATATCGTCATGGGTTGGACCGATGCCGCCGGAGGTGAACACAGTGTCGTAGGCGGCTGACAGCGCCCGCACGGCATCCACTATGGCATCGCGGTCATCGCTGACGATGCGCACTTCGCTCAGGCTGACGCCATGATCCGTCAACTGCCCCGCCAGATGATGCATGTTGGCATCACGCGTGCGGCCCGACAAAATCTCGTCTCCGATCACCAGCATGGCGGCGGTGGGGTTGGGCATGATGGGGCCTCCTTGAGCATCGCTGAGACACGGTATAGGCCTGCCCCCATGCGCTTTCAAACCGAACTTGTGCCCGCCACCCTGATCCGCCGCCATAAACGCTTTCTGGCCGATTGTACGCTGGCGGACGGGCGCGAGGTCGTGGCGCACTGTGCCAATCCCGGCTCGATGATGGGGCTGGCGGTGCCAGGGACCAAAGTCTGGCTCGAGCCCAATGACGATCCCAGAAAAAAGCTGAAATTCGGCTGGCGCCTGGTCGAACATGAAAACGGGCATTTCACTGGCGTTGATACCTCGGTGCCCAATCGCGCGCTCAAAGCGGCGCTCAAAGCGGGCGAAGTGCCGGGCTTTGAAGGCTACACAACCGTGCGTCCGGAACAGAAGTACGGTGAAAACAGCCGCATTGATTTTCTGCTGCGAGGCGCGAGCCTGCCCGACGCCTATGTCGAAGTGAAATCCGTGACCCTGTCGCGCGCACCCGGCCTGGCTGAGTTCCCCGACAGCGTAACTGCACGCGGGGCCAAGCATCTGGACGCGCTGGCAGAAATGGCAGGGACGGGACACCGGGCCGTCATGCTGTATCTTGTGCAGCGCACGGACTGTGATCGCTTTGCGCTTGCCGCCGATATCGACCCCACCTACGCGGCCCGCTATGCACAGGCGTCGGGGGCGGGGGTGGAAACCCTGTGCCTTGGGACCCATATTAGCCCCACGGGAGTCACCGTGGCGGGCCCGATGTCGGTCTGCATCTGACGCGGACTGGCCCTTTTTGCCGCAGTGCAGTAGGATGCCGCCAAATTTTTCGCCGATGGAGCCGAAATTGGATCAAGAAAGCCGTGGCCGTCTGACAAAGGATGGCATCCGCATTTATGACGCCGCCGACTTTGCCGGAATGCATGCCGCTGGCAAGCTGGCAGCGGAAATTCTGGATGGGATGAGCGTGCATGTCTTCCCCGGCCAGACGACCGGTGCCATCGACAAGATCATCACCGACATGGTGGACGCGGCCGGTGCCAAATCGGCGACCATCGGCTACAAAGGCTACAAGCATGCCAGTTGCATCAGCGTGAACCACGTCGTGTGCCACGGCATCCCGGGTGACAAGGTGCTGAAGGATGGCGACATCCTGAACATCGACGTCACGGTGATCGTGGATGGCTGGTTTGGCGACACAAGCCGGATGTATGTGGCAGGTAAGCTGCCCCGCAAGGCAGAGCGTCTGATCGAGGTGACCCATGATGCCCTGATGCGCGGCATTGAGGCGGTCAAGCCCGGCAACACCTTTGGTGATATCGGCCATGCCATTCAGGGGTTCGTTGAATCCCATCGGATGTCGGTTGTCCGCGATTTCTGCGGCCACGGGCTGGGCCGTGTGTTCCACGCGCCGCCCAATGTGCTGCACTATGGCCGCCCCGGCACGGGCGCTGTGTTGGAGCCGGGCATGTTCTTTACCATCGAACCGATGGTCAATCTGGGCCGTCCCGA
Organism: uncultured Tateyamaria sp.; assembly: GCF_947494755.1. Classification (GTDB taxonomy): domain Bacteria; phylum Pseudomonadota; class Alphaproteobacteria; order Rhodobacterales; family Rhodobacteraceae; genus Tateyamaria. The sequence goes on along the minus strand of NZ_CANLVZ010000017.1, from coordinate 32,542 downwards.
GACCAAGACCTTGTCCGATGACTGGACGGCTGTGACGCGTGACAAATCACTGTCAGCGCAGTTCGAACACTCCGTTGGTGTGACCGAGGATGGGTTCGAGATTTTCACGCTGTCGCCTGCGCGCACGTTCCATCCGACATATGGATAAGCGGGGCGGAGGACACCTCCGCCTTACCTAACTGACCTTGTCGCGGTGCGGCCCTGCCACGGCAGCGATCCCCAGTATCACGCCAGATACAGTCGCAATCATTCCCGCCGCGCTGACAGACGCGGATGCACCGATCCAGATCGGCCCATACCCCGCCAGCACATAGCCGATGATCGCCGAGAGGGTCGCAAAAGCGGCAGACCATGCCACCTGATGCCCAAGCCGGTTGGTCATCATCCGCGCCGCAGCGGGTGGACAGATGAACATCGCGATCACGATGATCGACCCCACCGCGTCGAACGCCGCCACCGCTGCAATGGCCGACACCACCACCAGCGCCAGTCCCAAAGGCTCGGTTGGAAGACCCAGACCTCGCGCGAACCCTTCATCAAAAGTGGCTAGGGCAAGCGGTCGCCAGAACAGCCACAGGAATGCGGCCACCACCACAAGCGCAATGGCCATGCGCGGCAATTCAACCGGCAAGCCTGCCAGTGCTGCAGGATCCAACAAAGACGACCATCCCCGCGCATCCAGCCAGATCAGGCTTTCAAGGTTGCCGAACAGTGCGTGTTCCACATCCAAATGGACGCTTGATGTGTCCGAGCGTTCCAGCAGCAAAACCCCACCTGCAAACATCGCCGTAAAGACGACGCCCATGGCTGCGCCCGCCTCGATCCGGCCAAGGCGTCGGATGAGATCAATGGCAATCACCGAAAGCACCGCCGCGCCCGCAGCCCCCAGCAACATAGGCCCCGCCGCAACCACACCGGTCAGCAAAAACGCCACCACGATGCCGGGCAAGACCACATGGCTGATTGCATCCCCGATCAACGCCTGCCGGCGCAGCAACAGGAAATTACCCGGCAGCGCACAGGCCACGGCCACGCAAACCCCGATTAGAATGGGGGGCAGCGACAGAGCGACAAACTCAGACCCCATCATGCGACCACCTCGGGGGCTTTGATCCGTGCATCGACCTCGTTCAGCTGATCCGGGGTCAGCACCGTTTCAATCGCTGTCAGCCCATCATAGCGGGTCGCGGCCGCGGCAAAGCTTTGATCGGCGCGCACGATGGACCAGCGGGTTTCATCCAGCAGCGCCTTGGCCGCTGCCGCCTGCCCCTCGCTTGTAGGCACACCGTCCGGCAGGATCAAACCGGCACGGCGCAACAGACGGTGGGTGAGCGTTTCAAAGATGGGTTGCCCCTGGGCCAGCGCCAGCAATCCCTGACGCATGTGGACCCGCCGCTGATACCGCCAGTGCATCAGGACCGACGCCAGAACACCGCGCCCCGGGGACAGCAAAAGCGACACCAGAAACATCGCAAACCCGACCAAAACGACAATCGGTCCGGTGGGCAAGGCCGGTGCGATGGCAGACATCGCGGCCCCCACATAGCCCGATACGCCCCCAACGGCCCCGGCTATGATCACCACGTGACCCGCCCGCTCGGTCCAGAACCGCGCGGTGACCGCAGGCACAATCAAAAGTGCAACGATCAGGATCAGGCCGACCACCTTGAGGCCCACCACCGTGACCACCAGAACAATCCCCATCATCGCCAGATCAATCCGGCCCATCGACCAGCCCGTCGCTTGGGCATAGCCGGGATCAAACGCGGCCAGTTCCAGCGGTCGGCGCAGGATCAGCACCAACACCAGCACCAGCGCCGCCGACACGGCCAGCAAGATCGCATCGCCGCGCAACATGCCTGCGGTCGAGCCAAGCAAAAACCCTTCCAGCCCCGCCTGACGGCCCGCGTTCATGGTCTGAATGATGGTCAGGATGACGATACCAAAGCCGAAGAAGACTGACAGGACGGCACCGATCGCCGCGTCTTCGCCCAGTCGGGTGCGGGTTGTCAGCCAATGCACGCAAAGCAGCCCGATGGCCGCTGAAATTCCAGCACCCACAAGCAGTCCCAACAAGGATCGCCCATCACCGCCCATCCCAACCATGAGGATGAAGGCCAGCCCGACGCCCGGCAATGTCGCGTGGCTGATGGCGTCACTGACCAGCGCACGTTTGCGTAGAAAAAGGAAGGTGCCGGCCACGCCCGCGGCAATGCCCAACAGACAGGCACCAATCGTCACGAGGGTCGCGTTATAGCCAAGCTGCAACAGCAGCGCATCGGCCAACATGGGCTAGCCTGCCACGCTTTCGGGATCAATGCGCGCGGTAGTCAGACGGCCGCCATAGGTCGCGTGCAGATTGGCATCCGTGAACACCTCTTCAACAGGCCCTGCCGCAACCACTTGGGTGTTCAGCAACACGACGTCGTCAAAATACTCGGGCACAGTGGCAAGATCGTGGTGCACAGCCAGCACGGTGCGGCCCGCATCGCGCAGTTCTTTCAGCACAGCGATGATCGCCTTTTCGGTGGCCGCATCGACCCCGGCAAAGGGTTCATCCAGCACATAGATCTCCGCCTCTTGCGCCAAGGCGCGGGCGAGGAAAACACGCTGTTGCTGCCCCCCTGACAATTGTCCGATCTGACGGGTCGCAAAGTCGGCCATGCCCACGCGGGTCAAACTTGCCATGGCCGCCGCGCGGTGATGGCTCCGCACCCGACCCAGCAAACCCAGCTGGCGGTACATGCCCATCGTGACCACATCGATCACACGGGTCGGGAAATCCCAATCGACGCTGGCGCGCTGCGGCACATAGGCGATCCGGTCGCGCATCTGGGCCAGTGGTTTGCCAAAGACGCTCACCGTACCCGCAAGCGGTTTGATCACCTGCAAGGCGGCCTTGAGCAATGTTGATTTACCCGCTCCGTTCGGCCCCACAATCGCAGTCATGGAACCGGCACGCACGGTCACATCCACCGAAAACACCGCCGGGGTTTGCCCGTAGGAGACGGTCATGCCACGGATCGCCAGAGGGCTGGCCATCCGCGCGTCTTCGTCCGATGCGGTCCGATCTGTTACCAGCGAAATGCTCATGCCGCCCCCTTGAGTTTGCCCAATCGGCCCGTTGCGGGCACATCAGCGCCCAGCGCGCGGGCGATTGTGGTGACGTTGTGGTCGATCATGCCCAGCCATGTGCCCTCATAGGTGCCATCCGGCCCCATCGCGTCCGAAAACAGCGAGCCGCCAATGGCGACGGTGTGGCCGCGGGCCGCAGCCCCTTCGACAAGGGCGCGAATGTTGCGATCAGAAACCGAGGTTTCCACAAACACCGCAGGCAATTGGCGCTCCACCAGCGTGTCCACCAATGTGCTGATGCGGTTCAGGCCCGCTTCGCTTTCGGTGGAAATGCCCTGAATGCCGAGCACTTCAAAGTCATAGGCCGCCCCGAAATAACCAAACGCATCATGGGCAGTCAGCAGCACGCGCCGCTCGGCCGGAACCTCAGCCAGCGTGTCCCGCGCGTATCCCTGCAACACCTGCGCCTCGGCCACAAACTGTGCTGCATTGTCCTCGAACATCGCCTTGCCCTTCGGGCGCAAAGCACTCAGCGCCTGCACGACCGCAGGGACACATTCCACCCAAAGATCGGGGTCCATCCAGATATGCGGGTCATAGCGCCCCTGATAATCCTCGTGAGCAAGCAGGCGATCCTTGTCCACCGTCGCGGCAATCGCGCGGACCGGGCGCTGGCGGCCCAGATCTTCAAAGAACGCCTCCATCTGTGCCTCGAGATACAAGCCATGCCACATGACCGCATCCGCGCGGGTCATGGCCACAATATCGCTGCGGGTCTGACGATAGGCGTGCGGGTCAACGCCTGCGCCCATTAGCCCTTCGACCTCAACACCTGTGCCGCCAATGCTGCGCACGAGGTCTGCAATCATACCGGTCGTGGCGACGATGTTCAGCTTGGAGGCCGCAAAGGCAGGCGTTGCCGCTAAGGCCGATAGCCCGGCCAAGACGGCGCGCCTAGACGGGTAAAGGGGTAAGTTGTGCGTCATGGGAATGAATATGAGAGTCATTCGCAGAAAGTCAATGAGAATGCGAATGACTCGCAATCACACTACGGTGTGCTCTACTGGTGGAAGATGTCGGCCCAGGCCAGCCCGCGCCGCCGCGGCACCGCTTGCCAAATGACGCAGGCCATGCCACTTCGGATACCTGCATCGTCCGAGAGGATCCTTCCCATGCACAAGACACCAACCAACACCACGCAGACGGGCACCGCCCAATTGCCGCAAGTGACCGAGCCGCGCAATCCCGGCATGGCGCTGGATATGGACTGGGTGCGACGCGTGCAGGCCAACACCTCGGCGATCGAACGGCGCTGCGCAACACTGCCGGGGCGACGGTCGATCAAGAAGGATCATCAGGCCGCTTGGTTGCTGAAAGCCGTCAGCCTGATTGATCTCACAACCCTATCGGGCGATGACACGGTGCGCCGCGTCGGGCGGCTCTGTGCCAAGGCGCGCCAACCTGTAAGCGCGCAGATGCTTGAGGCGCTTGGCATGCCGGACCTCACAACCGGCGCGGTCTGCGTTTATCACGAGATGATCCCCGCCGCCGTGACCGCACTGAAAGGGTCAGGCATTCCTGTGGCCGCTGTATCCACCGGGTTTCCTGCCGGACTGACACCCTTCCGCCTTCGCATTCAGGAGGTGCGCGAAAGCGTGGCCGCAGGGGCGGAAGAAATCGATATCGTGATCTCGCGCCGTCACGTTCTCGAAGGGAACTGGCAGGCGCTTTTTGATGAAATGGCCGAAATGCGCGAAGCTTGCGGGCATGCTCACGTCAAGGCCATCCTGGCCACGGGCGAGCTTGGCAGCTTGCGCAATGTCGCGCGCGCCTCGCTTGTGTGCATGATGGCGGGCGCGGATTTCATCAAGACCTCGACCGGCAAGGAAAGCGTGAACGCGACCCTGCCCGTCAGCCTGGTGATGATCCGCGCGATCCGCGACTATTTCGAGGCGACGGGATATCGGGTGGGCTACAAACCCGCTGGCGGGATTTCCAAGGCCAAGGACGCGCTGGTGTACCTGTCGCTCATCAAGGAAGAGTTGGGGGATCGCTGGCTGATGCCCGATCTGTTCCGGTTCGGGGCCTCATCCCTGCTTGGCGATATCGAACGCCAGCTTGAACACCACCTGACCGGTGCCTATTCCGCCGGGTATCGGCATCCGATCGGATAGGGCGATGCTGGATTTGCGCCCCAATTGCGAATGCTGTGACCGCGACCTGCCACCCGACAGCACGGTCGCGATGATCTGCACCTTTGAATGCACTTTCTGCGCGCCCTGTGTCGCGGACAGGTTGAACGGCACTTGCCCCAACTGCGGGGGCGGTTTTGCGCCCCGTCCCATCCGACCTGCCAACGCCCTCGCCAAATTCCCGGCCTCGACCAAGCGGGTGTTCAACCCCGCAGGCTGCGCCCCATCAGGAGACCCCACATGACCGTCAAAGACATCTTCGAGACGATGGAATATGGCCCCGCCCCTGAGGCCGCAGGTGACGCATTGGCATGGATCGTGGATCAGGGCGCAAACTTTGGGCACTTCATCAACGGGGCCTTCACAAAGCCAACGAAAGACTTCGAAAGCCGCAATCCGGCCACCGACGAGGTGCTCGCGACGCTCAGTCAGGCCACGCAGTCGGATGTGGACGCTGCCGTCAAGGCGGCCCGTGCGGCGCAACCCAAATGGGCCAAATCCGGAGGCCATGCGCGCGCGCGGGTTCTTTATGCCATCGCCCGCCTCCTGCAGAAACACAGCCGCCTCTTTGCGGTCCTCGAAACGCTCGACAACGGTAAGCCGATCCGCGAAAGCCGCGACATCGACGTCCCCCTCGCTCAACGCCATTTCTACTATCACGCGGGCATGGCGCAGCTGATGGAGACCGAACTGCCTGATCGCGCGCCCCTTGGCGTTTGCGGGCAGATCATTCCGTGGAACTTCCCGCTGCTGATGCTTGCGTGGAAAATCGCGCCTGCGCTCGCCATGGGTAACACGGTCGTCCTGAAACCCGCCGAATACACCTCACTCACCGCGCTGCTCTTTGCCGATATCTGCCGCCAGGCAGGTGTGCCCAAAGGGGTCGTCAACATCGTCACCGGCGACGGGGCCGTGGGCGAGATGATCGTGGACGCGGACGTGGACAAGATTGCCTTCACTGGCTCGACCGCTGTGGGTCGCCGCATCCGCGAAGCGACCGCAGGCACAGGCAAGGCGCTAACACTCGAACTGGGCGGCAAATCCCCCTACATCGTGTTCGACGACGCTGATCTGGATTCAGCTGTCGAGGGGCTGGTGGACGCGATCTGGTTCAATCAGGGACAGGTCTGCTGCGCAGGTTCGCGCCTGCTGGTGCATGAACCTGTGGCCGATGCATTCTACGCCAAACTGCGTGCCCGCATGGACAAACTACGCATTGGCGACCCACTTGATAAAAGTATCGACATCGGCGCGATTGTGGACCCCGTCCAACTCGACGCGATCAGCAAACTGGTCACCGAAAACAGCGCGGGCGACATGTATCAAGCCCAGACGGCCCTGCCCGCGCAAGGCAGCTTTTATCCCCCGACGCTGATCACAGGGCTGCACAGCGCCGACACGTTGATGCAGGAGGAAATATTTGGCCCCGTTCTCGTCTCCACCACATTCCGCACCCCTGCCGAAGCGGTGGAACTGGCCAATAACACCCGCTACGGACTGGCCGCCACCGTCTGGAGCGAGAACGTCAACCTCGCCCTCGATATCGCGCCGCAACTCGCCGCGGGGATCGTGTGGGTCAATGCGACAAACCTGATGGACGCCGCCGCAGGCTTTGGCGGAATGCGCGAAAGCGGCTTTGGGCGCGAAGGCGGATGGGAAGGGCTGACGGCCTACACCAAGCCCAGAGCGACACCCAAACCCGCCAAGGCCATTGCCGCCTTCAGCGGGGACGACACACCAACCGATCCGCTGGACCGCACTGCAAAGCTCTATATCGGCGGCAAGCAGGCGCGGCCCGACGGGGGCTATTCATGCAACGTCTATGGCAAGAACGGCGCACTTCTGGGCCAATGCAGCCTCGCCAACCGAAAGGACCTGCGCAACGCCGTCGAAGCCGCGCAAGCCGCCAAGGGTTGGGGCAAAACCACAGGGCACTTGCGCGCACAAATCCTCTACTACATCGCGGAAAACCTATCCGCGCGCAGTGACGAATTCGCAGCACGGATCAATGCGCTGACGGGCGGACGGTCAGGGGACAAAGAGGTCCAAACCAGCATCGAGCGGCTGTTCACGTATGCTGCATGGGCCGACAAATTTGACGGGGCGGTCAAGGGCGTACCATTGCGCGGCGTTGCCTTGGCGATGAACGAACCAACCGGCATCATCGCAGCACTTTGCCCGGACGAGGCCCCGCTGCTCGGGTTGATCTCCTGCATGGCCCCTGCCATCGCGATGGGCAACCGCTGCATCCTCAGCGCCTCTCAACCCTTCCCGCTGGCCGCCACTGATTTCTACCAGGTCCTCGAAACCTCGGACGTGCCAGCGGGTGTGGTCAACATCCTGACCGGCGATCACAGTGACGTCGCATCCCACATGGCCAAACACCTCAACATCGATGCAGTCTGGTGTTTTTCCGGCGGCGACCTGTCCAAGGTGATTGAACACGGCGCAGCAGGTAACCTGAAACGGACATGGGTCGATAACGGATATGCTCGCGACTGGATGGGGGATGCAGGCCAAGGCAAAACGTTCCTCCAAGCCGCCACAGACATCAAAACCGTCTGGGTGCCTTACGGCGAATAGCCCTTCTCTTGACCAAAAATACCTCGGGGGAGCCCGCAGGGCGGGGGCAGAGCCCCCTAAATCATTGCGTGCGCGCAGCACTTAATTGGCGACCGAACTCTCAAGGCCGTCAGGCTGACCAACGACCACAAAATGCAACCCTTCAGGGTCGAGCAGCTCTGCCGCAATGCGCTTGACGTCGTCCAGAGTGACGGCCTCGACCTTCTCATTGCGGGTGGCGATGTAGTCAATGGGCAAGCCCAGCATTTGCATACCGACCATGATACGCGCAATAGGGGCGTTGCCGTCAAAGCGCAGTGGATAGGCACCCGTCACAAAAGTCTTGGCCGCATCCAATTCGGCCTGGGTCACGCCCTCTGCTGCCGCCCGCGCCCACTCATCGCGGATCACCGACACCGCTTCGGCCACGCGCTCATTGGCCGAAGCAACCTGCCCCTGCAAGGTCGCGGCGTGGTCTTGCGGTATCAGAAAGGACGACACGCCATAGGTCAGGCCACGCTTTTCGCGCACCTCAGTCATCAGGCGGCTTTCAAACCCGCCCGCACCCAGAACCTGGTTCAACACACGTGCCGCAAAGAAATCCGGATCGTCCTGTTCGATCCCACGCTGGCCAAAAATAGCAACGGACTGCGGCGTGTCAAAGGGCACCACGGTTGTACCGCCTTTGATCTGGATGTTCGCCGGGCCGGGCTGGGGTGCGCCCGTGTCAGGCAATGCCCCCAAAAGGGTGTCCAGCAAAGGACCGAGTTCCGCAGGGGTAATGTCCCCCACAACGCCAACATAAAGGCGGTCCTTGGCGAAAACAGCCGCGTGCGCGTCCAGCATGTCGGCGCGGGTCAACGCGGTCACACTCTCGATCGTGCCGCGATAGGGCGATCCGTAAGGATGGTCGCCATAGGCCATCGCATCAAAAGTGGTGCGCGCGATCTTGGCGGGGTCCTTTGCGTCCGAGCGCAGCCCGGTCAGAACCTGCTCACGCACCCGCTCCAATGCAACCTCATCAAAGCGCGGCTCGCTGATCGACTTGCGCAGCAACTCAACCGCCTCGGCCCGGTTCTCCGTCAGGAAACTGGCCGACACGGACAAGGCATCATTGCCAATGTCATAGCCGAAAGAGGCCGCAAGGCTTTCCAATTCACGTGCAAAGGCGCGCGCATCTAGGTCACCAGCCCCCTCTTCGAGCAGGCCGGTCATGAGGTTGATCGCCCCACGCTTGCCCGGCGCATCCAGCGAAGCCCCGCCGCGAAACCGCAACTCAAGCGCCATGAACGGGATCGAGGGTTCCTGAACCAGCCACGCGGTGATGCCACCGGGGCTAAGGACTTCCTCGATCTGCACTGCGGCCCGGGCAGGCAGTGTCGCCACCAGCGCAATGAACAAGCCGCCCATCAGACGGGCCACTGCAAAACGGATCATTGGGTCACCTCACCTTCGGGGCGTGTCAGCCAGCCCGTCACCGACGCGTCCCGGTTCAATACCATGCGGGCGGCATCCATGATGTCGTCAGCGGTGACCGCCTGCAACACATCGGGCCAAGCCTGAATATCCTCGACCGTCAGACCAACGGACATCGCCGCCCCATAACGGCGCGCCGTACTGTCGACATTGTCACGGGCGTAGATTTCGCTCGCGCGCAGCTGATACTTGATCCGCTCAAGCGCTTCTTTATCCACCCCGTCCTCAAGAAAGCTCGCCAGCGTGGCGTCCATCGCCGCCTCCGCGTCTTCCAGTGACAGGCCCGGCACCGGCACGATCACCACATCAAAGGTTGTGTCATCCAGCGTCGTGCCCCGATAGAACGCGCCGGAGAACACGGCCTTTTGCTCTTCGAACTGCAACTTTTCGGTCAGGTAGCTGGTCTGCCCACCGCCCAGAACCTCGGCCAGCAAGGTCAGCGCCGCAGCCGCCGTCTGATCACCAGGATCCCGTTCAGGGGCAAGGTAGGACCGGCTGACATAGGATTGGGCCACGCGCGCATCGCGGTAGACCAAACGACGCTCGGCGGTTTGGGGTGGTTCGGCAGATCGCATCCGCTCGGGCAGATCCGGGTTGGCGGGGATCACCCCATAGTAGGTTTCGGCCAGCGCCTTGACCTCGTCCGGGTCCACATCGCCGGACACCACAAGGATCGCATTGTTGGGGTAATAATAGGTATCGTAGAACCCAAGCGCATCCGCCTTGTCGAGCGTCTCCATCTCGTGACGCCAGCCGATGATGGGCACGCCGTAGCGGTGGTTCAGATATTGGGCGGCATTCATCTGTTCCGAAAACAGAGCGCGTGGATTGCTGTCGGTGCGCTGGTTGCGCTCTTCCAGGATCACATCGCGCTCGGTGGCGACGTTCTGATCGGTGAAGTTGATGTTGCGCATCCGGTCCGCTTCCATACGCATCATCAGTTCAAGCCGGTCTGCGGCGACGCGCTGGAAATAGGCGGTGTAATCATATGAGGTAAAGGCGTTGTCCCGACCCCCATTGGCCGCGACAGTCGCCGAAAACTCGCCATCCGCAAGGGTGTCGGTCGCCTTGAACAGCAGGTGTTCCAGAAAATGCGCCACACCGGACGAACCGACAGGTTCATCCGCAGAGCCAGCCCGATACCAGACCATATGCTGCACCACGGGCGCGCGGTTGTCCTCGACGACAACCACCTGCATTCCATTGTCCAATTCGAAACTGGTGACCTGGTCGTCCCGCTCTTGAGCGGCAAGGGGCGGCGCAACAGACAGGATGGTGGTCAAAGCAAGCCCTGCAAGGGCGGCGCGCAAACGGGGCATGGCTGTTCCTGACTTAGGGTGGGTTGGAATAACAGATACGCCAACCGCGCACAGGATCAAGCCACGCTGGCGGCTTTGTGAGATCAGGCCTGATTTGGGATCAGTTCGGCGGGGCCGCTGGTGTCGGCACACCTGCACGTCGATACTGCTCGGCCGTGCGCTTGGCATTCAGTGCCTCGCGACGATAGGCCTGATTGTAGAAGTCTTCGCGCACAATCCGAATCCGCGTCAACCGGGCAGAGCGTTTGCGGAACTTCGCATCAGCCTCGGCCAGCGTGGCGCGGATATTGGCCTCGCGCCCAAAGCGACTTGCATGGTTGACCAGTGCGGCATCGCTGCCCGGAACCGGCGCATTGGGTGAGCTTCGCTGCCCGCCCAGTTGGGCCACGCTCTCTTCGAGGGGGCGCTGATCGACGCGGTTAAAGCTGCCCGGTGTCGGGGGTGGCAGCGCCGAGAAGCTCTCCGGCTGTTCAAGAGGTTTGGCAGGCACGATGATGAACTCATCCGGGCCATCCCCGCGTGAGATCACCTGACGCAACCCCTTATCCGCACAGGCGGCAAGGCAAGTCATGGCTATCAAGGCCCCAGCGATCAAACGCATCCACTTGTCTCCTCTTTTCCCCGCGCTCATTATCGCAGCTTGGCCCGGCTTGTCACGTGCCCTTTTTACGCGGCTTGTCCTCTTTGGCAAAGAACACAAGGCCGATAGCCCCCGCGAAAATAAAGATATCCGCCACGTTGAACACAAACGGGTTGTTGATCCCGCAACACGACATGTTCAGAAAATCAAGGACGTAGCCATAAAGCCCTCTGTCGAGCACATTCGCCAGCGCTCCGCCAATCAGCAATCCAGCGGAGGCGTTAGCCAAACGCCCTTGCGGGTGCCGCCACATCCACCAAAGCACACCGACGCAAATGACAATGGCGATCGCGATCAGCAGCCAAACGCTGATCCCGTCCCCAAGTCCGAAGTTGATCCCCCGGTTCTCGCCATATCGGAAGTTCAGTAAGGGCGGCAGCACATCTATGGGGTTGGTTTGCGACACGCCAAGCACATGGATCACGTAATATTTCGACGCCTGATCCAGCACGAAGGCGATGACCGCCGATATCCACAACACTTTCATCTGCGCTTAATGCCGGAAATGGCGCATGCCGGTAAAGACCATAGCAAGCCCCGCCTCATCCGCCGCCGCAATCACCTCATCATCACGCATCGACCCACCCGGTTGGATAAGCGCCGTTGCCCCGGCCTCTGCCGCTGCGACAAGACCGTCCGCAAAGGGGAAAAATGCATCGGACGCCACGACCGACCCTTGGGTCAGCGGGGCGGGCAGGCCCATCGCTTCGGCCATATCCTGCGCCTTACGTGCGGCAATGCGTGTGCTGTCCACCCGGCTCATCTGTCCCGCGCCGACGCCGACGGTCGCACCGTCCTTGACGTAAATGATCGCGTTGGATTTGACGTGCTTGGCCACGGTCCAGGCAAACAACAGGTCCGCAAGTTCCTGATCGGATGGCTGACGTTTCGTCACCACCTTCAGATCATCCGCCGTGATCCGTCCCACATCCTTGTCCTGCACGAGAAAACCGCCAGCGACTTGTTTCACAGCCAAAGCCGCCTGCGCCGGGTCGCCCAACGTGTCGGTGGTGAGCAAACGCAAATTTTTCTTTTGACTAAAAATACCGACGGCCTCGGCATCTGCGCCGGGCGCAATCACCACTTCTGTAAAGATGCCGGTGATGGCCTGCGCCGTTTCAGCATCAAGCGGGTGGTTCAGCGCGATGATACCCCCAAAAGCGCTGGTGCGGTCGCAATCAAAGGCGCGGGTGTAGGCCTCGGCCAGTGTCGCGCCGGTTGCCACACCGCAAGGATTGGCGTGCTTGATGATCGCGCAGGCCGGCCCCTGACCCGCAAATTCGCTGATCAGCTCGAATGCCGCGTCGGTGTCGTTGATGTTGTTATAGGACAGCTCCTTGCCCTGATGCTGTTTGGCGGTGGCCACACCAGGCCTGGCCGAGCCATCGGTATAGAACGTCGCCGCCTGATGCGGGTTCTCGCCATAGCGCAGCGTTTGGGCCAAGGTCCCCGCGAAAGCGCGGCGGCGTGGGGTGCCGGGCACCTGGGCCGCCATCCACGTGCTGACGGCCGTGTCATAAGCCGCCGTGCGCGCATAGGCGGTCTGGGCAAGGCGCTGACGCAGAGCATACGTCGTCTGGCCACCATGTGCGGACATCTCGTCCAGCACCGCGTCATAATCGGCCACATCCACCACCACGTTCACAAAGCCATGGTTCTTGGCCGCCGAGCGGATCATCGCGGGGCCCCCAATGTCGATATTCTCGATCACATCGCCATAAGCGGCACCCTTGGCCACTGTTTCCTCGAAAGGGTACAGGTTTACGACGACCAGATCGATTGGGTCGATCCCGTGCTGGTCCATGGCTGCCAAGTGATCGTCATTGTCGCGCAGGGCCAACAGACCACCATGAACGACCGGGTGCAGCGTCTTGACCCGACCGTCCATCATCTCGGGAAAGCCGGTGACGTCGCTGACATCCTGCACACTCAATCCAGCCGCGCGCAGCGTCGAAGCCGTGCCCCCCGTGCTCAGCAATGCAACCCCATGCCCGGCCAATGCCTTGGCGAATTCGATCAACCCGGTCTTGTCAGAAACAGAAATCAGCGCGCGGCGCACGGGGCTCAGATCGGTCATATCGGCAGCAGTCCTTCAATCGTATGTTTCGCCCGGCTCGTCCCGGTTCAGATCGCGAATGCCCATGGCAGTTTCTTGGGCTTTGGACAAGGACCAGCGCACCCGCGTGCCGTGATCCATGGCCCGCCCGCTGAGCACGATCTGCTGGCTGGCGCGCGGTTTCAGGCGGCCCTTTTCCAGATAAACACTTGGCTCCAGAGACAAATCGCGCGTGCCGTCATGGCGAAACACCCAAATCTCCCCGCTTTTGAGCGCCATTGAAATCGCAGAGCCGCCCATGTCGAGCTCTGCATCCACCTCGGGGTGCAGATGGAACCGGATGTCGAACGGGATGCCCGCCAGTTGCTTGGCGTCCATCACTTTGTCAAAGGTTTGCTTTTCCACGTCCTCAAGGGCCAGCAGCATATCTTCGCCCGCCATGCCGCGCCCATCAAAGGTCAGTTCAAGCTGGCGCGCGTGGGTCAGGCCGTGGGTTCGGATATAGCCGTTGTGCCCTCCCTGAAACCGCAACCCGTCCGAGGCGTGGCTGACCTCGATCGGCACATGTGTGGGCGCGTCGATAAGGGCTTCGCGCGATGTGGCGCGGTCCGCATCCCCAAGCCGGGCGCTCGAATATCCATCCAGCGACAGGGCAGAGTGTGACGGCGTGGCCCGCCCCGCACGGCGCCATTCCGACCCAAAGCTGGCACCGGACCCGCAATTCACGATCAGGGGCCGTCTGCCCGAGGTCAGCTCGAACGCAAGGGTCGAGGCATGGGCGTTATAGCTTGCCACAGGGGCGGGCGGTTTGGCCGCGTCGATAATGACACTGGTGCGCCCCGCACTCAGGCGGGCATAGCCCATCGACAAGCCATCGGCTTGCCGGGTCTTGATCCCAGAGGCGGCCAGCGCGTGATCAAGCCACCCTTCCTGCCCGCGCCCACCGCCATGAAAGCGCGCGAGGCTGCCATCGGAATGGCGCAAGGTGCGCAATGTGGGCGCAATCCGCTCAATCGCGGCCAGATGCGCCTCGGGCGGGAACTGTTCGGCTTCGGTAAGGGCAGCAGCGGCCCAAGTGAGCAGCGTGAAGACCTCAAGTAATTCTTCGGGATTGCGTGTGGGCAGCCCCCCTTGATCATCGATCTGCTGACGACATTCGCGCGCCAGCGCAGCGACGGCAGGTGGGGCCAACCCCTCCATCCCTTCCAGCGACAGACCCGCATAAATCAGGCCGGTCAGTGCCTCGAACCGGGGCAATCCGGGGGCGGCCGCATGCCAGCGTTTCGACAGAAATTGCGTTTGCTGCGCCAATGACTGAAAGAACGCGGCCCCCTCGGGCGCATCATTGCCGCGCAGGACAAACAGCGCGTGGTTGATCCAGCGGATCAGGCGGCGGCCCGTCAGGTCCGGCGTCCAGCCCGGGCCACGCCCACGTCCATAGCGATCAATCCAACCCCAAAGCCAGCGTTGTGCGGCCTGCCGGGTCGAGGCATCGCCTACCGCCGCCAGATCATCCATCCACGCAAAACCGTGCAGTGCATCCTCGAACCGTTGGTCAGGTGCGGTCACGTCCCATAAATCCACGCCGGGCGCTTCGATCAAGGCACCTGCAAACAGGTAATTGCCGGCCACCAACTGCCGCCCCTTGGCAAAGCTGCCGATGGTGCGCGGTTCGGGCGAGGACACAAATGCAGTCGCCGCTTTGGCCCGCGTAGCGCGACGCGCATGCCAACGGTTCAAAAACCGGGCTTTTCGTGCGGAAAACCCATTCGGGATCGTCATACTGCCTGCCTTGATGCGTCTTTAAGCGCCGTTTGGGCACACTCTAGCCCCGGGCCGCCTTCAAGTCACGCGATCTGGTCAGGATTTCTGCAGGGCCGCGACGTAAAACCCGTCCATGTGGCCAAGTTCCGCCCATAGGTCCGGACGCAAGCGCAGGCCACCCTCTTCGGTGATCCATGCGGGGTCCACACCGGGCACATCCAGCGCCGCGCGATCAACAGACAGGTCCGGATGGCGGGCCAGCGCCTCTTCGATCTGCACTTCGCCCTCGTCCGGCAGCAGGGAACAGGTGCAAAACACCATCCGTCCACCGGGTTTCAGCAGGGTCAGCGCGTGATCGAGCATACGCCCCTGCAACTCGATCAGCATTCCAAATTCAGACCCATCCTTGGCGAATGGCAAGTCGGGGTGGCGGCGGATCGTCCCCGTGGCCGAACAGGGCGCATCCAGCAGGATCGCATCGTATTGGCCCGTGAGGTCAAACACATCCGCCACTCGGGTTGTCGCCGAAAGCTGGGTGCGCACAAGGTTCTGCGCCACACGCTCCATCCGCCCGTTGGAGATATCGACCGCCGTGACATCCGCATCCGTCGCGGCCAATTGCATCGTCTTGCCCCCCGGCGCGGCGCATAGATCAAGCACCTTCTCCCCCGGTTTTACATCCAGAACACGCGCCGGGATCGCCGCGGCAGCGTCTTGCACCCACCAGTCGCCTGAGGTGAACCCCGGGAGGTTTGACACCTGCCCCGCCTCCGTCAGCCGCACGGATCCGGTGGGCAACACGGTGCCGCCGGTCGCTTTCGCCACAGCCGTGGCATCCGCCTTGGGCGTCAAGTCCAACGGCACCGCCGCATAATGTCCTGCCTCGATTCCCAGGACTGTCTCGCCACCCCAAGCCTCGACCAGCGGGCCACGCAGCCATTTGGGCAAGCGCGGTGTGCGCAGATTTGGCCACTGCTCGGGGCCTTTGTCGGCCACCTTGCGCAAGACCGCATTCACGAGCCCCTTGAGGTGGCCATAGCGCTTGTGTTTGGAAATCAGACCGACCATCGCGTTCACCACGCCATGCGCGGCCTCGCCCTGACAAAGTTCAACCGTGCCGACCCGCAGCGCGTTACGCACAGTCAAGGGGGGATATTTCTGCAAGTGGCGTTGCAGGATGCGGTCGGCGCGTTCCATGCTGCGCAGCGTTTCGGTCGCCAACCGTTGCGCGCGGGCACGATCCGCAGGGTCCAGCCGATCCAGCACACCCGATCCGATCAACTCACTCATCAGCTTGCCCTCGCCGATGATCTGATCCAGCAGAAAGATCGCGCTGCGCCGGGCAGGCAGGCCAATATCGCTCATGAACGTCCTCGAATGATGATGCCGCACCCGCTTGCCGGGATCGGAAACGGGCGTATATCAAGGGCAAGCCGCAAGAGGAACCCGCCATGTCAGATGATCCAGACCTGCCCCCCGCCGCCAAACGCGCCCTTGCCGAAGCAGAGGCACGGCGCAAGGCCGACAAGGGCCTTGACCTGCCGACAGAGTTGGGCGGGCGCGAGGGGCCAGAGCCCGTGCGTTATGGCGATTGGGAAAAGAAGGGGCTTGCGGTCGACTTCTGAGAACCGCGCTTAATACGGTCGAACAAGGTCAAGCGTTGCGCCCAGCTTGGCCCATGTCACCTCTTCGAACCGGTCCGGCCAGTCTATGCCTAACGCATCCGCCCGTTTGCGGGCGCGAGGCAGATAGGCCGCGGCGTAGGCCATATGCGCCTCGATCATGGCCGCGCGGGTGGGCACGGCAGGGGGCAAGCCGGTCAAAACCTTCTTTTGCGCATCGGTGATCAACCGGTTGAGGTGCAATATGCCGCCTCGATTGGGTGCGCTGGTTTCGTCGATCATCAATTCCACCAGCAAGTTGCGCAGATGAAAGACGCCAAGCACGCCGTTGATGTATTCCTTGCGCCCCTCCGCCAGATGCAGCAGCCCAAGAATGCGAATGAACTCTTCGACCTGATAGCGGAATTTCCTGAGGTTTGGCTGGGCGGGCGGGGACGCATCATTCAGACCGGCATAGATGTCGTCATGGTCAAAGACTGGCTTCAGCGCCGCTTGGGTATGATGGCCCATCTGTTCGGGCTTGAGCAGAATGACGTCCGTGCGCGTCCAATCCGCCGTGATTGCGTTGATCAGGACGGGCACTGTCGTGCGATCCCACCAAAGCACGATCTCTCCCGTCCGTTCGACGGCCGATCGCCAGAGAGCGGCGACCGCTTCGCTTGCGCCCTCATCCGCGACCAGCACGAAATCGATGTCGCTGTACTGATCCGCCAGGCCATTTCCATAGCTGCCGCTCAGGAACAGGCCCCGCACACCGCGTGCATCGCGCAACGCATCGGCAATCGTCGCGATGGTCTCGTCATGTGTCATGTGGGTCCTCAAAGCTACGTTGAGGCACTGTACCGTTCAGGCTGTTACCTGCAAACGCCGCTTAGCGGAGAGTGAACATTGCGCTGTCGCCCGTACCACGGTCGGAAGTAAACTTAATGCGACCATCGGCCGAGGCTTGAACCTGCTGGCAATTATAGCCAAGCGCATCGCCACCCCAGAACAGGTCACGGCAGAAATAGCCGTCCTGCCAGGACCAGCTACCCTCGATATCCCAGAGTGAGCCGCGCCCTTCGATCTGCCCATCCGGCGTCACCGTCAGTTTGACCATGGGGCGCGTCAGCGTCTTGCCTGCCGTCAACTCGACGAACTGACGTTGATCCTCGACCTTTACCAGTTCAGCAAAGGCGGGCCCGGCAAGCAGGGCAGCAACAGCGGCAAAAGCAAGTGAACGCATGGAGTGTTTCCCGGTGACTAGCAGTAGGTCTATCAAGACTTACGCGCGACCGAGCGGTTTGGTTCACTCACCGTGGGAAAATTTTCGACGCGGGCGCGCGGGTCAGCGCTTGAGGCCCAGCACATCCAGCATGTCGTATTCGCCCGGAGCCTGCCCTTGCGCCCACAATGCGGCCTTGAGCGCGCCTTTCGCAAAGAGCGCGCGGTCAGTCGCCATGTGGCGCAGCACGATCCGCTCGCCCTGCCCGGCAAACAGCACATCATGTTCGCCCACGATGTCCCCACCACGAATGTTGGAAAAGCCGATATGGCCACGGGTGCGCGCACCGGTGATCCCGTCACGGGCCGCATCCTTGACCGCGTTCAGGACCACCCCGCGCCCTTCGGCAGCAGCCTCGCCCAGCATCAAAGCCGTTCCGGATGGGGCATCAACCTTGTGGTGATGGTGCGCCTCAATCACTTCGATATCGAAATCCTCGTCCAGTGCGGCGGCGACCTGTTTGGTCAGTTGCACCAGCAGGTTAACCCCAAGGCTCATATTACCTGCGCGCACGATGGCACAGTGACGTGAGGCTGGTTCAAGCTGCGCGATCTGCGCCTCTGTCATGCCGGTTGTGCCGATGATGTGCGCCGCGCGGGCCTGGGCGGCCACATGGCTCAGCGCAATGGTGGCCTCGGGCGCGGTGAAGTCGATTACGGCCTGGGCACGTGCCATAGGTTCTAGCGCGTCGTCATAGACTTGCACACCTAAGGGAGCACCACCCATCGCCTCGCCCACGTCACGGCCCACCCAATCGTGACCGGGACGTTCAAGCGCGCCCACCAGCCGCATCCTGTCATCGTCCAGCACAGACCGGATCAGCATCTGGCCCATGCGCCCCGATGCACCCGCAATCACGATCCCCGGCAGTTCTGACATGCGTTAACCCTCTGTTTGGCGATTTCTTGCTGTCCTACCCTGCCCGCGCACGGTTGGCAAAGGGCCGCGTTGGTCTTAGATGGGGCATATGGCAAAGAACAAATTTCATGACGGCCCCGGCCCCTCTCAGCGCCAGTTGCGCGTGGGCGAGTTGATCCGCCGGTCTCTGTCTGAGGTGCTGGCGCGCGGCGACGTGCATGATCCGGACCTCAACCGCATGTCGATCACCGTGGGCGAGGTGCGCACGTCCCCCGATCTGCGCATCGCGACGGCGTACGTGCTGCCTTTGGGCGGGCAAGGTCAGGACGAAGTGCTCAAACTGCTGGCGCGCAACAAGGGCGAGTTGCGCCGCGCCGTGTCCAAGAAGCTCGCGCTGAAATTCGCGCCTGACCTGCGGTTCCAACTGGACGAGACATTCGACCGGATGGATGACACCCGCCGGATGCTGAATCAGGACGATGTCCGCCGGGATACGGACGCGTGATACGCGCCGTTCTTGCGGTTCTGCTTGTTTGGGCCTGCCCGGTTTGGGCAACCACCTGCGAGGACATCCGCTATGACGACACAAGCTATACCGTCTGCACCGTCGATCTGACGACCCAGACGCTGGATCTGTTTCTGCGCGATGACAACGGCAATATCTATGGCCAGTTCAGCGCCGTGGATCGCGCCTTGCAGGCCGAGGGGCAACAGCTTGGCTTTGCGATGAACGCAGGCATGTATCACGATGATCGCGCCCCGGTGGGTTACTATGTCGAAGACGGCACCGAACAGATGCGCGTTGTTCCCAATGCAGGTCCGGGCAATTTCGGATTGTTGCCCAACGGCATATTGTGCCTGAGAGAGGGCCGCGCGGACGTGATCGAGACGCTGCGCTTCCTGGACAATCCCCCGGACTGCACCCATGCAACCCAATCGGGTCCGATGCTGGTGATTGAGGGCGCTTTGCATCCCCGCTTTCTGGTCGACAGCACATCGCGCTATATCCGCAACGGGGTCGGCACCAGCGCAGACGGCAAGACCGCGATCTTTGCAATCTCGAACAGTGCCGTGACCTTCCACGAGTTCGGCACGCTGTTTCGCGACCACCTCAAGATGCCCAATGCGCTGTTTCTGGACGGTAACATCTCGCGGCTTTATGCGCCGGACATCAATCGGCGCGATATCGGATTTTCGCTCGGGCCGATCATTGGAACGGTTGAGCCTGCCGAGCGTTAGGCCTCCGCGCGGGGCTATCCCGTCCAACCGCGAGGCCGCCCCATGTCCAAGACCGAAAACCTGAATGACCAGCCCGTCGGGTGGGCGTTGTTTCGCGTTTCCGCCCCTATGAGCATCGGGATCTTTGGCGTTTTGATGGTGGGGCTCGCCGATGCGTTCTTTCTGGCGCGGTACGGGGATTTCGCGCTGACGGCTGTTGGCTTCATCTATCCGGTGATTATGACCCTGACGTCTTTGTCCATCGGGTTGAGCGCAGGCACAAGCACGGTGATCAGTCAGGCCCTTGGCCGTGGCGAGGACCAAGGCAAGCAGCGCATGACGCTGCACGCCATGATGTTGGGTCTTGCGCTGTCGACCACTGCGACGATCCTGTTTTATCTCGCTGCACCTTGGCTGTTCAGCCTGATGGGGGCCTCGGACAAAGTGCTTGAAGCGATCATGGCCTACATTCTTTGGTGGTGCGTCAGCTTCCCGTTTCTCGTGGTGTCGATGTCGCTGAACTCCGTCTTCCGTGCGGCAGGCCGGTCCGAAGTGGCCGCGATCACCATGTTGGGGCAGGCGATCCTCAATATCGGGTTCACCCCGCTGTTGATCTTTGGCTGGGGACCGATTCCGGAACTGGGCGTTGCGGGCGCGGGCATGGCCACGTTCATCGCCCGGTTCGTCAGCTTTACCGGCGTCATCGGCTATGCGTGGTGGCACGGGGATGTCTGTTTCAACCTCAACCCGATCAAGGATCTGGGCCGCTCGCTCAAGCGGATTGGGCGTGTGGCAGGCCCCGCATCCCTGTCAAATGCGATCAATCCCGGTGGCATGGCAGCTGTCACGGCAGCCGTCGCCGTGGTGGGTGAAACAGCCGTCGCCGGGTTTGGGGCCGCCACACGGGTACAATCGTTGCTATTGTTGCCAATGCTGGCGATGTCGTCCGGCATTGGCCCGGTCGTCGGCCAAGCCTGGGGCGCGGACCAAACCGAACGCGCACAAAGGGCGGTGCGCCTGACCTTCATCGCCTGTGCCGTGTATGGCGCGGCCCTTGCGACAGTACTTATGCTTTTTGCCAATCCGGTCGTGGCCCTTGTGGCCGATAACGAAGAGGCGGCGGAATACGGGGCACAATATCTGCGCTTTGTCGGCCTGTCGTTGTTCGGGTACGGCATTCTGATCACTGGCAACGCCGCCATGAATGCCCGCGACCGCGCGCTGTGGTCCATGGGGCTAAGCGCGGGGCGGATTGCGCTGATCTATATGCCGTTTGCATGGATCGGCGTGATGGTCTTTGGTTATACCGGCATTCTGGGCGCAGCCATCGCGGCGAATGTTCTCGGGGCCTATGGCGCTGTGATTGCCTGCCGCGCAGTTGGCCTGCTTGGCAGGGACGCGCCCGGCATCAGCGGGCCTGCGCGGATGGCGCGCAGTGCCGCTTCCTCAGACTGACCCGCGATTGACAAGGGCGCACACGCTCGGCTAGGCGGCACCTCTGATAAACAGACGAGGCAATCCATGGGCCGCACACGCAAGGGGCGCGACATTTCCGGCTGGCTGGTGATCGACAAACCAGCCGGTCCCACATCGACTGCCGTGGTCAACAAGGTGCGATGGGCCATGGGGGCAAAGAAGGCTGGGCATGCTGGCACTCTGGACCCCGATGCGACCGGTGTGCTGGCGGTGGCCCTTGGTGAGGCGACCAAGACGGTGCCCTATATCACCGACGCGCTCAAGGCCTACCAATTTACTGTGCGTCTGGGCCAATCCACCAACACCGACGATGCCGAGGGCGAAGTGCTGGCCACCTCCGACATCCGCCCGACGGACGACCAGATCAAGGACGCCTTGTCGCCTTTTGTTGGCGACATCATGCAGATCCCGCCCAAATTCTCTGCCGTCAAAATCGACGGACAGCGCGCCTACAAGCTCGCGCGCGATGGTGAGGATGTCGAGATCGCAGCCCGCCCCCTCTGGGTCGAGGAACTTGTGATGACGGATCGCCCCGACCCGGATCACGTCACGCTCGAGATGATCTGCGGCAAGGGTGGTTACGTGCGCTCGATCGCGCGGGATCTGGGCGAATCCTTGGGCTGTTACGGCCACGTCCGCGAGCTGCGTCGGATCTGGTCCGGGCCCTTCGAGGCCGCGGATGGGCTGAGCATGGAACAGGTAGAAGCGATGGCTCAATCCCCTGATCTGGACGCGCATCTGCGCCCGGTGGCCGAAGGCCTCAGCGATTTGCCCGAAGTTCGAGCCACCCCCGAAGGAGCGACCCGTATGCGCAATGGTAATCCTGGCATGGTGCTGGCAACGGACGTCGAATTCGGGGATGAGTGCTGGGCCTCTCTTGACGGGATTCCGGTCGCCGTAGGCCGCTACAAGGCGGGCGAGTTGCACCCGGCCCGGGTGTTCAACCTGTAGATCGGCCTGAATGTTACATCCATTTGTTCGGATTCCAGTAACGAAGCGCAATCCGACGCCACGTCTCACCCCCAATTATTACAGATTCAACACCTGCGGTAAGCCCTCCGTGAGGCCGGTACACAATCGGAACCAATCAGTCCATATTGGTGTCATCGAACAACAGACGTCCACTCTTTAGGAGACGAGAACATGACACAAGTAACCCTTCGCACCGTTGGCACCGTCCTGACCGCAGGCGCTTTCGCCACAATCGCATTCGACGCATTTGGCCAAGCCCTGAGCCCGCTGTTTGGATACGCAAAACTGGCCCCCGTCGGCCTTGCAGGCGCTTCGCTCAAGGCGATCTTCGGGGCAAACCCATCCGGCGCTGCGCATCTGCTGCACGCCCTGACCGGTCTGATCTTTTACGCCGTTGGCTACTTTGCCATCGCCCGCCCCATCCAGTTGCTGGTGGCCCCCCGCCTGCATTGGTCGGTGACAGCCGTGGCTTACGGCGTCGCGCTCTGGGTCTTCGCGCTCTACTTTATGGCGCACCTCGTCACGGGCAACAAACCCTTCCTCGGCTGGACCGGGATCACATGGGTCGCCCTGTGGGGTCACATCGTCTACGCCCTTGTCGCCGCCGCGATCATGGAAGCCAAAGGGGCCGTGCTTGACCTGCGCCGGAACCAGGTCGCTGTGCCCGCCGAATAATAATAAAAAGACTACCACTCACGTAGAACTTGAGGTCGCCGTCATGGCGGCCTCTTTTTGTGTCCGGCGGTCATTGCACCAAAGGAGATGCGCTGGCAGATACAGGCCATGATTACCCGCACACATACCAAAGGCGACGCGCCCTCCACCGCGATCTATTCGGACTGCGAACGGTATCGCTATAGCCTGACGCGGGTGTGGGACCCTGACGGCAAACGGGTGAATTTCGTGATGCTGAACCCCTCGACCGCAACCGAGGTGCAGAATGACCCGACGGTGGAACGCTGCGAACGACGGGCGCGCGCCTTGGGCTATGGCAGCTTTGCGGTTACCAATATCTTTGCGTGGCGCGACACCGATCCCAAGGCGATGCGGGCAGCCATCGATCCGATTGGGCCGGGCAATAACGCCGCCATTCTGGACCGGGCGAAGTGGTCAACCGATGTGATTGCCGCATGGGGCACCCACGGCGCGCATCTGGATCGCGGCGCACAGGTCGGGGCCTTGTTGCGCGGGCTAGACAAACGGGTGTTCCATTTGGGGCTGTCCAAGGCGGGGCACCCCAAACACCCCCTTTACCTGCCCTACACCCAGCAGCCTGAAATCTGGACCTGATTTCGGGGCCACATTAACCCCGCGTTAACCAATTATCCGAAAACACTTTGATCAGTCGCGCTCAGTCGCGGTATTTCTCACTTGGGCTGTTGTGCCCGGTGTATGGGGTAGCGTGATGTTGTGGCTTGCGGGATTGTTAGGTGTGATGGCCGTCGGTGCCGTCGGTGTTATGGATATGACCCCTGCCCAAGATCAGGACGACGACACCGATCCCGAATCGGACAGCAAGGATGCCGATGACGCCATCGATAACGGCGATGATTTGGTGAACGGGTCATCCACACAAGACAGCGCACCAGATGAAGCCTCGGTAGGCGACATTCCTGCGCCCACGTCTTTCGCGCTCAACGATATTCCCGAAGCGCTGCCCCTCGGCACGGATGACAGCGAAATTCTGACCGGATCCGAAGGCAGCGACACGCTCTATGCCAAAGACGGGGATGATACCATTTCCGGCTTGGGCGACAACGACACACTGCATGGCGAGGATGGAAACGACCTCATGTTTGGCGGCAATGGCGACGACGTCGTGTACGGGCATAACGATGACGACACGTTGATCGGCGGCGGCGGAAACGACTATCTGCACGGATCCGCTGGCGATGATGTCGCCGACGGGGGCGCAGGTGACGACGCGGTGCAAGGCGGCCTTGGCAACGACATCCTGTCGGGCGGATCAGGCAGTGACAGTCTATTTGGGGGTTGGGGCAATGACATAATCAACGGGGTCGAAGACGATCCTGAAACGGCCGAATTCGATGACACTGACGAAAGCGACTACCTCAATGGGGGCGGTGGTGAGGATGTGATCATCGCAGGTGCAAATGACGTCGTCACATCCGGCGATGGTGCGGACACAATCGTCGCCGGTTCGTGGATCACCGAAGGGCAAGCGGCTGACATCATCGATTTTGACACCGAAGATGACACGATCCTGCTGGTCTATGACGATGCGGACGGGGAACCTGATATCGCCTTGCAACCCAACCCCGAAGACTCGGGCATAACGCAGGTGATGATGAACGGCGTCAACGTGGCCAACGTGCTCTACGGCGCTGAAATCACCATCGACGACATTGCGCTCATGCCTCTCAGCACGGCACAGTCCTCAGGCATCGCACCGCTCTGACAGGCGCATAAGCACTTTACCTTTGCCATCGCCGCGAATCTCTCCTATACGCCCGCAACTCCGGTCTGCGCCGGAGGTGTTTTTGGCCCCGCACTGGACGACATCCCGGGCGGCGGCGTCTCAACTCTAACCTGCAAAGGAGAACCCGATGTCGATCACTGCCGAAGAAAAAGCACGCGTCATGAAGGAATTCGCAACCAAGGAAGGCGACACAGGCTCGCCCGAAGTTCAGGTTGCCATCCTCAGCTCGCGCATCGCGACCCTGACCGAGCACTTCAAGACCCACAAAAAAGACAACCACGGCCGCCGCGGCCTTCTGAAAATGGTCGCCCTGCGCCGCAAGCTGTTGGACTACACCAAGGCCAAAGACGAAGCGCGCTACCAGGACTTGATCAAACGCCTCGGCCTGCGCCGCTAAGCGCACCCCCAAACGAATGCCAACAAAGGCCGCGCATCATCAGCGCGGTCTTTTGCGTTTCCGGGGTCGGCGGGTGGGCGCATTTGCGCAGCAAACAGAGCAACCCGCCGACAGCCCAAGATCCGCTTGCATTCTGGACCGCAGGTATCGCTGCTCTACCATCTCTTAAATGCACAACCTGCCACGCCTCGCCCTTTCCGTTCGTCAGCCGTCGGCATGGGCCATCATTGCAGGACACAAACCTATCGAAAATCGTACGATGGGATCGATCCGCGCGGGTCGCATGGGGCCGGGCCGGATCGCACTGCATGCCAGCGCCGGGTTGAAAGAAGACGAGTTTCGATATCTCCATTGGCGTCTGAACAAGCACGGGGTGCGCTGTCCCCACCCGCTCGACCTGCCACGGGGTTGCATCATCGGCAGTGTCACCGTCACCGGCATCATCACGGACTCAAGCAGTGAGTGGTTTGGCGGCGTGGCAGGGCTTACGCTCAGCGACCCGGAACCATGCGAGCCGATCCCCTGTCCGGGCGCGCTTGGGTATTTCGAATGGACGGCGGGTGGCCGCATCGCACCGCCTGCAAAATGGATGACGAGATGGGGCACGCCAAGTGCGGACAAGGCCGCTAACGACCTCTTTCCAGACGCGCCGATCCTCTTTGAAAAACGGCCTCGCAAGCCTTGGTGAGACGGGCGGAAACGCCACGGCCCACAGCGCTTTCAATTCAGGCCAAACTGCTGTATGCGCGCACAATCTGAACGAATGGCGCCCGGACCTCAGCGCCCGAAATTGGATGGCATCCCAGATGCCGAGGTCAGGGGGAATACGCCCCCTATGCAAATGGCCAAACGGGCCAACTTAGGAAACATAGATGTTTAACGAGACGAAAAAATCGATGCAGTGGGGCGAAGAGACGCTCACACTGGAAACCGGCAAGGTTGCGCGTCAGGCCGACGGCTCCGTCATTGCCACGCTTGGTGAAACAAGCGTCATGGCCAACGTGACCTTCGCGAAAAAACCGAAACCCGGTCAAGACTT
Organism: uncultured Tateyamaria sp.; assembly: GCF_947494755.1. Classification (GTDB taxonomy): domain Bacteria; phylum Pseudomonadota; class Alphaproteobacteria; order Rhodobacterales; family Rhodobacteraceae; genus Tateyamaria. The sequence goes on along the minus strand of NZ_CANLVZ010000017.1, from coordinate 6,172 downwards.
CTTTCCACTGACCGTCCACTACCAGGAAAAATACTATGCCGCGGGCAAGATCCCCGGCGGTTTCTTCAAGCGTGAGGCCCGGCCCACCGAAAAGGAAACCCTGACCGCCCGCCTGATCGACCGGCCCATCCGGCCTTTGTTCGTGTCCGGCTTCAAGCACGAAGTACTGGTGATGTGCACCGTGCTGTCCCACGATCTGGTCAACGACCCCGATATGGTTGCTATGATTGCCGCCTCGGCCGCGCTGACCATTTCCGGCGCGCCCTTCATGGGCCCCATCGGTGCCTGCCGCGTCGGTTTCGAGGATGGCGAATACATCCTGAACCCCACCGTGGACGACATGCAGGACCTGCGCCTGAACCCCGAACAACGCCTCGATCTGGTCGTTGCCGGGACCAAGGATGCGGTCATGATGGTCGAATCCGAAGCCTATGAGCTGTCCGAAGCTGAAATGCTCGGTGCCGTGAAATTCGCTCACGAACAGTTCCAGCCGGTGATCGACCTGATCATCGAGCTGGCCGAATCTGCGGCGAAAGAGCCGTTCGACTTCCAGGCACCTGACTATTCGGACCTGTCCGCCGCCGTCAAAGCCGCCGGTGAAGAGCAGATGCGCGCCGCATTTGCAATTTCCGACAAGCAGGAACGCACAACTGCCGTCTCCGACGCGCGCGCCGCTATCATGGACGCGCTGAGTGACGAGCAGAAAGAGGACCCCAACCTCGGCTCTGCCATGAAAGGGCTCGAAGCGTCGATCCTGCGTGGCGACGTGGTGAAAACCGGCAAACGGATCGACGGTCGCAAGACCGACGAAATCCGTGACATCGTGTGTCAGACGGGCCTGCTGCCCCGGACCCACGGCTCGGCCCTGTTCACCCGTGGTGAGACGCAAGGTCTGGTCGTGACCACGCTTGGCACCGGTGACGATGAACAGTTCATCGACGCGCTGCACGGCAACTTCAAATCGAACTTCCTGCTGCACTACAACTTCCCTCCCTATTCGGTGGGTGAAGCGGGTCGCGTGGGCCCTCCGGGTCGTCGTGAAATCGGTCACGGCAAACTAGCTTGGCGCGCCCTGCAAGCGGTCCTGCCTGCAAGCACCGACTTTCCCTACACCGTGCGTCTGGTTTCCGAGATTACCGAATCCAACGGCTCGTCTTCGATGGCGTCCGTTTGCGGTGGCTCCCTGTCGATGATGGATGCAGGTGTGCCGCTGAAATCGGCTGTGGCCGGTGTGGCCATGGGTCTGATCCTTGAGGACAGCGGCGAATACGCGATCCTGTCCGACATTCTGGGTGACGAAGACCACCTCGGCGACATGGACTTCAAAGTGGCCGGGACCGAAAACGGGATCACATCGCTTCAGATGGACATCAAGATCGCAGGCATCACGCCCGAGATCATGGAAAAAGCGCTGGAGCAGGCGAAAGCAGGCCGGATGCACATCCTCGGCGAAATGGGCAAAGCCATCACTGGCGCTGCCGACTTCTCGATCCACGCCCCGCGCATCGAAACCATGCAGGTGCCCACCGACAAAATCCGCGAAGTTATCGGGTCAGGTGGTAAAGTGATCCGCGAAATCGTCGAGGTGTCCGGTGCCAAGGTCGATATCAACGACGACGGCATCATCAAGATCGCCTCGCCCAATGGCGAAGCTATCAAAAAAGCCTATGACATGATCCACTCGATCGTGGCCGAGCCGGAAGAGGGCAAAGTCTATACCGGGACCGTGGTGAAAATCGTGGACTTCGGTGCATTCGTGAACTTCTTTGGCAAGCGCGACGGCCTTGTGCACGTCAGCCAGATCGAAAACCGCCGCTTGAACCATCCATCAGACGTTTTGAAGGAAGGCCAAGAGGTCAAGGTCAAGCTGCTTGGCTTTGATGACCGTGGCAAGGTCCGCCTGTCGATGAAGGTCGTCGATCAGGAAACCGGCGAAGAAGTCAAAAAAGAAGAAGCGGCAGACGAGTAACCCTCGCACTGACTGCATGAAAAAGGGCGCCCCGTTCAGAACAGGATGGGGCGCTTTTTCATTGTTCAGTTTCTCGGATAATGGGTTTGGGCCTGCGGTCGACCACATATCGACAGATTAAGGCGGTGCATTTCGCGCCTTGGCCTTTTACTATTTCGAAGGCGACACGCCCCTCGCAACGCAGGTGATCACAGATCCTATGAGCTCTGACAGACAGAAAAATCTTCACATCGTGGTCTCTGCATTGACGCGCGGGCGTCCTGAAATGCTCAAGGCGTTGTTGGGGTCATTTGGTGAAATGGCCATCCCCACGGCAACACGCGTGCAGTGCATGATTGTCGAAAATGATGACACACCTGCAAGTGCACGCGTCGTGAACGCCTATGCGCAGCTTCCTAATGGGGTGGACGTCATCTATGTCCATGAACCCGAATTGGGCATCCCGTTTGGCCGCAACCGGGCCGCCAAAGAAGCCATCGCGCTTGGCGCTGATCTGCTGGCCTATGTGGACGATGATGAGGTGGTCGCCGAGGATTGGCTGACCGAGATCGTAAGCGCCTACCGCAACAGCGCGGCAGTGCTGATTGGGGGTCCATTGCGGGTCAAGCCGACCGAGCGGGACCTGTCGATGCTGGACGCATTGATGGAAAAGTGCATCGTGCGCCGGTACGAACAAAAAGAACGTCGCGCCGCGCGCAAAGCTGATCTGAATGGCACACCCGGCGTCACTATCGTGACCAATAACTGGCTGGGTGAGACGGCGATCTTCACCCATCACAACATTTGGTTCGATGAAGAGATGCGGTTCACCGGCGGTACGGATTCCAAATTATACGCCGAGGTGAAGGCCGCAAACCTGCCAACAGCGTGGGCAGAGACAGCCGCTGTTTATGAAGAAATCCCGTTGGAGCGGCTTTCGATGGCCTATCAGTTCCGGCGTGGGCGGGATCAGTCATCGACCAATTTTCACCGCAAGCTCGAACGGTCATCGGCCGCGCGGTTCAGCGTGTTGGGCAGCATTCCGATCAAGATCGTGATCGTCGCTGGCCTGATCATCGCGTTGCCGCTTACGCGCGGTCGCACGCTGTTGGACGCGGTGCGCACCACCGGATGGATGGCGGGCCGCATTCAGGCACTGTTCGGTCGGCGGTCGGACTTGTATCGCAAGGTGACCGGAGACTGAGACCACCTTGGCCCGCGCGACTGTTTCAGACCCATGATCTCGCCCGCTTGTCGCGGCAGTGCTTGCGTGACGTCAGGGGCGGACCGGTCTCGCCCCCATACTGCAAGATTTCGAAAGACCCAAAAACAGACGCCACCTACCGTGGCCTATGGAGAGGTCTTTGCTTGTCTGCCACAACCGCACGTGGACAACATTTAACATAAGGAATTTTGCATGCCCCAGACGACCGATGCAGCCAAATTTGCAGTAGACGAAGCGGAATTCGCGACTTTTCTCCAGGAAAAAACCTCCTCTGTCATCTCTGCATCGACGATTGGATCCGACTGGAGCGGGTTGCAAGCCCTTGAAGTCAAACAGGGAGACGAGGCCTTTCAGAGCCCCCCGCTTCAAAGCCACTTTGTCGCGCTGTGTATAGACGGGTTCGGGGTCGCGGACATCTCGTTTGATGCGCTCAGCGGCCCGAAACGCAGCGTGGTTGAACCGGGCAAGCTATGTTTTCTGCCCGCAGGACATTCGTCATCCTTTGAAATGGCCGGGAAAATCCTGAGCTTGCATACATTCATCAAACCCGAGGTCATGGCCGCCGTCGTCGAAAAGAGGGGCGCAGGTGACCCGAGCGGTACCAACCTCGAAGGGTTCGTTGGGCACCAACACGCCGCCATTCAGGATACAATGCTTGAAATCCGGGCCGGTGCCGGACGCTGCGACGCGCTTTGGGCAGACACGATGGCGATGCGGCTGGCCCAGCAAATCGTTGATTTCACCTGGTCCCCATCGGCCGAGGATGACACTATCTGCGATCTCAGCGATCTGCACTTTTGCCGGGCCATCGACTATATCGAGGCCAACCTCGCGCGCGATTTCGGGTTGGACGAGATTGCGGAGGCCGTGGGCGTCGACGCGCTGCACCTGTCCCAAGGGTTCGCCGAACAGGCTGGATGCAGCATCGAAGGGTTTCGAACAGAGCGCAGAGTTGGCATTGTCCAGACGTGGCTGCGCGCTAAAACTAATTCATTGTCGATCGACGAATTGGCGGCACGGGTCGGCTTTGCCGGTGCTGCGGCCCTTGATGCGGCGTTTCGATCCCATCTGGGGATAACAGTCGCGAATTTTCGCGCGGGAAGGTTTGGATGACCCAAGCACTTGGTGAATCAATAAAAATGCTGTCCGGGCTCGACTTTCAGGATATCGAGCGAGGTGCGGCGGTTGACGGACATGTGCGCCGGGCAGATGGGTATGACATGGCAGTCGGATCGCTTAGCCTCGGTGATCATGCGTGTGACATCGCCAGCAGTACAAATCACACGCTGATTTTGGCCGCGAAAGCATCCGGAAAACTATACACCGAAGTAGACGCGCAGAAATCTGAAGTCGCCATACGCTCGGGGACCTTTGTTTTCGCAACACCCGGCACAGATCAGTTTTACGATTTTGTCGGGGACGTCACCAACATCGCAATAACGCTTGATGATGCACTGATCAAAACAGCCGCCGAGATTGATCCGGAATTAGGCAATCCGGGTACTTTGGAACCACGCGCAGGGTGGGTACGTCCGCCCCTGCAACGCGTTGTTGAAGAGTTGCACGCCGTCCTGTTTTCCGACTCTCGGACCTCACGCGTTCTGATCGAGTCCCTCCGCCGTCGACTCGCTTTCGAACTCTTGTCCGCCCTTCGGGCCCCGTCGGTGGCTGGCAACGCCACAGCCCTGAGCAAAGACGAGATTGCCCGCATTATCGACTTCATCGAAGCCGAGATGGAAGAAAATTTTGACCTGTCTGATCTGGCAGGTGTGTTGGATCGCGATCCGTGTACCTTTTCGCGCTGCTTCAAACTTTCGACGGGGGCCAGTCCCCACCAATACGTCATTCAACGCCGCCTGATGCGCGTGAAGGACCTGCTGTTGAACTCGGAGGACACTTTGGCGGACATCGCCTATGCAACCGGGTTTTCAAACCAGGCGCATATGACGTCAACGTTCTCCAAACACGTCGGCATCAGCCCCGGCAAATGGCGCGAGGAGTTTCGGGCATGACAGAACTTGTTTCACGCGCGGAGATTACAGATCTGGTGGTCTCTGAGTTACGTATGGATGTAACGGAGCGCGTCGGCAAAGACTGGAGACGCGTCTCGGCTCTGGTTGCTGACCAAGGGAATGCAGAGGCTGCTATTCCCGGTTTCGACTTCCATTTTTTTGAACTCTATTTGTCCGGCCACCATGACGTTCATTTTGAGGGAGAGTTTTTGAACGGTGACAGTTGGACGGGACGTTACCTGCCGGGCCATTGCAACTACCTGCAAAATATAACCGAATTCAAGATACAGGCCGAAGGTGCCGGACAGGTTCAGCAAATCTTTCTTGATACCTCGATCATGTCGCAATGCGCTGACGCTGCGTTCAAGGGGGACGCCGATAATGTGGTCTGCAGGGGCTTCAATGGTGTCTTTGATCCCTACCTCAAAGCGCTCGCTGAGGCGCTGCTCGAAGAGGCGCGGCGTCCGTCCATTGGTACGGATTTGCACGCGGACCTGATTGCGCAGCAGATGGCCTTGTCGATCTTGCGTCGCCAGAACGCCGACCGGATATTGGAGCCCAAGAAACGGGTCCTGTCACCGGAAGAGGTGAGTACGATCATCTCTTATCTCGAAGAACAGATTGATGATATTGGCGGTATGGACACTGTCGCTGGCCTTATCGGCATGGACGTCTACAGTTTTACCCGTGCCTTCAAAGAGACGACTGGCGAGACGCCCGGCCAATTCCTGATCCAACGGCGGTTGCTGCGCGCCAAGGATATGTTGCTGCACACAAACGACACCTTGGCTGATATCACCTATGCGACCGGGTTCTCCAACCAGCCGCATATGACCTCGACCTTTACGAAACATGTGGGCACATCGCCTGGCAAATGGCGTAAAGCGGTTCGGGCGTAGCGGAGATCAAGGTAAGCGGTGCGCCGCCCCCACACTTACGGCATAGCGCCTGATCTGCGATTCAGAGGCTTCTTTGATTTGTGGGGAG
>NZ_CANLVZ010000016.1 GCF_947494755.1 uncultured Tateyamaria sp. | reverse complement strand
CTGCCGAGAGGGGCAAGATCATGAAAGCTGTCCGTGGGCTGCCCCACATCGCACGCCGTTCAATCACCTTTGACCGCGGCACCGAGTTCGTCAGTTGGCCACTTTTGCAGGCTGAGATCGGAACGCAAACCTGGTTTTGTGACCCCTCTTCGCCCTGGCAAAAAGGCACCGTCGAGAATACCAATCGCCGCGCACGAAGATGATTGCCCCGCAAGCGAGACATCACGGCAGTCACAGATCATGAATTGAAGATGATCGGTGACCGCCTCAACGCGACACCCAGAAAGTGCCTCGGATGGAAGACACCGGCTGAGGTTTTCCGCGAAAAGATGATGGAGGGAATGGGCCAAGCGCCCTACCCTCGAAGGCAATAGGAGCCGCAGTTCAGGTATCGCTCACACCCGTTCGCCCATAGGCCCTACAGCTTTCCCTCTTCGATCCACCGTTCGACCAATCCGCGGCTCACCTCGAAATGCATGCTGTCCTCGCGCGAGAAACCAGCCCCCCAATACCAACCCTCATTGCGGAAAAAGTCAGCGAGGATCGTGAGGCCAAGCTGCGTCTTGCCGTCGCCAAGCCGGTCGAGTTTACCATCAATGTTCAGATCAAGGGACAAGCCAAAGGCGTGGGTCGAGGTGCGCCCCGGTGCCCCTCGAATATGGCGCACGCACAAAGCCCCCGCAGTGTTGATCCGGGCATAAAGATCAGGATCGGTCGCCTTGATCTTGTCAAACACGCGACCCAGAGACTCGATAGCGGGGGTCAGCATGCGCACACGCACGGGGCCAACCTGTTCTGTCTTCAGCTTGCTGGCGAGGCGGGTGTTGGTCATGCCCTGACACTCGGAGGTCAGCACGTCGCGCGGTTTGCCAAACACGCTTTCGAGGTAAGAGGGCGATGCGATTTTGAGCCCTTTGTTCAGATCGCGCCGTCCCGCGATCAGGACAACTTGCGCGTAGGAATCGATGATGTCGTTGGTGCCATCGCTTTGAAACACCGGCTCGTTCCCCTCAACGGGTGCGGTATTGGTGGGCCCACGGCTGGAAAACTCGACACGCCCGATTTCTTTTTCGAGGTTCTGCACCGCTTCGGTCAGCGCCTCGATCTGCGAGCGCAGCACTTCAATTTCGATCCGGGCACCGCTGTCGATGGCAGAGGCCGCGAATTCAGTGTCACCATCGGACTCGTAGCGAATTTCCTGTTCGGGTCGGAACTGCAAATAGATCAGCACGCCCAACCCGACAAAGATCAGGGCCATGACGCCGAGAATTGCGGGAATTACACGATTGTCCATAATGTGCTGGCCTGAAAAATGGAGTTTGAGAAACAGTGAATGAGCGGTTTGACCAAGTCAACAAATCGCATCACGGCATGGCGCTGGCGTTATCATCTGTCTCAGATCACGTCGATCACGATGATCGAAATGTTATCGGCCCCGCCCCCGTCGAGAGCAATCTGCTGGAGGCGTTCGGTCACGGTTTCGATGGGCTCTTCGGACAGGACCCTCGCCAGAATGCCAAAGGTTGCGTATTTGGTCAGCCCGTCCGAGCACAGCAGGAACCGGTCACCAGGCAGAATTTCACCGCGGATCTTTTCCAGCTCCAATTCGTCACCGACACCCACGGCACGGGTGACGGCATTGGATTGCGGATGGTGTTCGGCTTCGTCCCACGTCATCTCGCCCGCCATGACAAAGGCGGCGACGACGGAATGGTCGGTTGTCAGCATATCCAGCACCCCGCCCTGCAGACGATACAGGCGGCTGTCTCCGGCCCAGAACGTCGCAAAGTGATCTTCGGCGATGGCAAAGGTCACGACGGTCGTGCCCATTGTCAGACCACCGCGCGCCTCGGATTCTTTCAGGATCAACTCGTGCGACCGCGCCAATGTCTCGCGCAGCGCATGCAGCAAACCGACAGGTGGCAATGTCGGATCGATCATCGCGACGCTGTCAACGACAGCTTGCGAGGAGAAATCGCCACCTTCGTGGCCCCCCATCCCATCGGCCACGACCCAGATCCGTTGATCGGGCAGCGCGAGGATGCTGTCTTCGTTTACCTTGCGTTTCAGCCCCACATGGGTGGAGGCAGAATATCGTATTTGGGTCATATATGCGCGGCCATATCTTGGGTGCCCCATGCGTGGGGAGACAGATCGAACAGGGCGCGCATATTGCGCCCCTCGGGCAGCCCGCGCGTGAGCATCAGGCGGTGGTCGTGGTCCATGGCAGTCGACCAGATGGCGGTCGCCCCCCCGGTCTGTTGGGAGAGCAATTGGCCCGCCCACATATGCTCAAGCGGCACCGGCCCGGCATAGGGCAGTGCGGGCGCATGCATTGGCAATGGGGGCATCGGGCCAAGCGGTTCCAGCGCTCCTGCCAGCACCTCGCGGGTGTTGCCATCATCGAGCATCGACAAAGCGATCTGTTCGAGATGTTCAAAAAGCGAGGCGTTGGCAAAATGGCTGAGCGCTGTGTCGGTGGCATCAGTCGGGGTTGCCAGCGTCAGTGGATATTGCCGCCCGACCCGATCAACCGAGGCCATGAACAACCCCATCATACCGGTGTCGCCAGCGACGCCCTTGGGCAGCGTGAACCGCCACATCGGCGCGGACATATAGGCGTCATCCCAAGCCTCGGCGAGGGCTGCGCGCACCTCGATCATGCCCTCTTGCATCCACGCGTCCCATGGCTGCACAAAGCCTGCACTTACGTTCAGCCGCACGAAATCCCCAAGCGCGGGAATCTTTCCGAATGCGCCAAACCGCCCATTTGTCGCAGCGGACATCAGAACGACTTGGGGCAGCTGAATTTGCTGAGCGCGGGCAAAGCAAAGGGGTTGAGCACCGAGCCCGACTGCAACTGGAAGATTGCGATGCGCCCGCCCACGTTGAAGATCACGCGGTTGCGGTCCGACACGTTGGTGCGGCGCACCTCGGCTGCACTCAGCAGGCGGAACCAGGCCCATGGCCCGTCGCGGGTGATCGCGTTGGAGGTGTTGTTGACCACGGGTTGAAGCACGATGCGCGCCGATCCGACCGTGCCGGGCCAGGTGATCGCGGCAGGTTTGGGCGCGACGGAGTGGGCGAATTTCACCTCCGTGCCGTCAATGTCCAACACGACTTCCTGCGCTTTTGGGTCCAGCGCTTCGGGTGTGATCTGGAACGACACGGCAGGGTTCGCACCACCGGCAAAGAACGCATCGCGGATCTCCGCGGCGTATTGCAACTGCTGCAGAACTGCCGGGCTGATCCCCAGATCGGTGTCATTGACCCGCTTCCACGCCCATGGCCTTGCCCGCGTGTCCACATAGTCGCGCAAGTTGTCGTTGAAGAACCCGTCGATCATCCCGTTGGGGCCAAACAGACGGGCAAAGTCACCCATGGCGACATCCGCCTTGGCGCCCCGCTCAAACGGATAGCGGTTGTCAAGCGCTTGGGTACAGAACGGCAGCACCTGTGACTGCCATTTGGCATTGATCGAGGCGCGCGTGCCATCCGCCGTGATCCCCGAGGAACCCGTGGAAATCTGGGTCGACCAGCGCTGAATCGGCCCGGGCAGACGGTTGGCAAGCTCCTGAAAGCGGACGATTGCAGTGGCGTCTCCTGCCCCTGCCCCGACACCTCCCGCAAAGCTGAGCTTGTTGAGCTCTTGGTAGACTTCCGTCAGGCGCGCGGTCAGCTCGGCCAGTTGCGACGGCTGGCCGTCGATTTCCGCGACCAGCTCATGCAGCCAAGCAAAGCGTTCCACGACAAATTCGCCGGGTGCCTTGGGCGGAGGCCCTTGGTCCGTCGGCAAGTTCGAGGTCAATGCATTCAGAAACAACTGACTGCGGCTCGATAGCGTGGATTGCAGCTCAAGCGCACCGATCTCCTGCGCCCCGTCGGCAAGGCCAGAGGCGTCGATTTCGCGCGTTTCGGTCAGTTTGGTTTCGTCGGACACAGCGGTGAGGATGTTGACCAAAGGCGAGGTTGGCCCGGACAGCACGTTGGTCACTTCGACAGCGTGGCTCAGGCTTTCCATCGGGATGATGTCGATATCGCCGAGGATCTGATCATAGCGCGAGATGTAGTCGGTGTAATACAGATCGAGCACATCACGGCTCATCGCGACAAGCACGGTCTCGGATTGTTCGGCCTCACCGCGCGCGCCCAACACCCAGCTTTCGCGCTGAATCCGTTGGGCCACGCCAAGCGCCTCTTCGAGGAACACGTTGTTGAACCCGTCATAGGTAAAGATGCCCTCAACCCCTTCGTTGAGCGGCTTGCCGGAGGACCGCACGATCACACGGCTGATGGCCGGACCGCCGATATCCGTGAGGCGCCACTGTGGCAGCTCCTTGGCGCGAGGCGAATTGATGATCCCGTTATAGATGCGTTGGGCGAGCGGCATTTCCGACAGCAGTCCCTGGATTTGCTCGACCAACGGGCCGTTCAATCCGATCTTGTCCAGCGGCGCATCCAGCAATGCGTTCAGGTGTTGCGTCAGGTCGGTGCGCAGCTCGTCCCGTCCGCTGCCCTGAAAGGCGACAGACCAGTCCAGCGCCATCCACTCCTTGATCAGATCCTGATTCATCGGGCCCTGTTGGCCGAGCATCAGATAGATCTTGAGGCTTTCATACAGGAAGTCTGGGTTGTTCATGTTGGCCTGCATCTGGTCCTCAAGACGCAGAAGAAGGCGCGGCAGCAGGTGTTCGTTCAGCGCAGCGCGGTAGGATTGGCCAGCCTGATTGCCAAGCACCTTGCCCTGATAAAGGCCCCACGTGACGGAACTGTCAGGGCTTGGGTCCCCGGCGGCCGGGTTTGCGGGCATGCCGCGCAGGATGTTGAGCGCAGGGACGACGCCGGGCAAATCGCTGTCTTCAATGGGGCTGCCAGGAATCTGCGCCGCGGCTGAGCGGTAGAGTTCGACGCTGTCCGCAGCTTGTTCTAGCAGTTCGGCGTTGCCCACATAGCTGCGTGCCCACAGGCCCGTCATGCCAATACCGCCCAGAAGGGCGGCGGTGATGGCGATGCGTTTGGTCCAGCGATAACGGCGTTCGACCTTGTCATCGGCACTGACAAGACCGGCTTCGGGGAACATGACACCCTCAAATAGCCGGGTCAGAAAGAACGAGCGCCCTGTGCCCCGCCCTGTGCCGATAGCCTGACGGCCAATGCCGAATGTGCGGGCCATACCCATCATCAAACGGTCAATGGGTGTGCCTTCTTGGGTGCCGGACGTGAAATAAACGCCGCGCAGAAGGTGGCGTTTTTCAAAACGGTTGTCTTGAAACACCTCGTCCAGAAACGTGCGGGCCGTGGCGCGGACAGACGCCACCTGCGACGGAAAGCTCGCGATGAGCGAGCGGCGCTGGTGATCGGTTTCCTGCTGCATCCGTTCCAGCGATTGGGCGTTCACCTGCCCCAAAAGCAGGCTGAATTCCTCATCAAAGGCCGCGATGGGCGACAGTTCGGCCTTGGTCTTTTTCTGCAAAGGCAGGGTGAAGCCCCAGACCTGTTCGCGGTCTTCCTTGCCCAGATGGTCAAAGAACTCGGTGAACCCGGCGATCAGGTCAGACTTGGTGAACAGCACATAGACTGGAAAACGCACGCCCAGCTTTTCGCGCAACTCGTGCAGACGACGGCGGATCGCGGCGGCGTGGCTCTTTTGGGTCGCCTCATCCTGCAAGGACAGATCCGACAGGGATACGGCCAGGATCGCGCCGTTGATCGGCTGGCGGGTACGGTGTTTCTTGAGCAGCTTGAGAAAGCCCTGCCAGCCCGCATTATCCTCGGATTCTTCGCTGTCCTGGGTGGTGTAACGGCCCGCGGTATCAATCAGAACGGCGTCATTGGTGAACCACCAGTCGCAGTTGCGCGTGCCCCCGACCCCGCCGATACTGGCCTTGCCCACGCTTTCGGCCAACGGAAAGTTCAGCCCGGAATTGACGATGGCTGTGGTCTTGCCAGCGCCGGGCGGGCCGATCATCACATACCATGGCAACTCGTAAAGCGACCGTTTGCCAAGCTTGGATTTGCGCAAGGTCCCAAGCGCTTCTTTCAGCTTGCCCTTGAGTTCCAGCAACTCGGCCTTAACCAACTCATCGTCTTCGCCCCCCGCATCCTCGTCGATGGACTCGACAATATCGTCCTCCATCTGCTTTTCGCGTTTGGCGCGGCGCATGATGATGATCAGGATCGTGGTCAGGGCCAGCAGCACGATCACCCCGATGGAGATCAGGCGGGCCAGCACACTGGCAAAGGGTGTGACGCTGCCGAATCCCAGAAACGGACCAAAGAACCAGATCAGCAGCGACAGTGCGATGGCCACCAGAATGGTGGTGGTGATCCCGGATCGGATGCGGCGCAAAAGGGTGAAAATCATGTTGCGTCTTCCCTGACCAATACGATCTCGATGCGCCGGTTCTTGGCGCGTCCGTCGCGGGTGCCATTATCGGCGATGGGTTCCTTGTCCGCGCGCCCTTCGGCCTCCAGCCGGTCAGAGCTTTCGACCTTGCCAGCCAGGGTGTTCATGACCGCCTCGGCGCGGGCAAGCGACAGATGTTCGTTCGATGGAAAGCGGGACGAGCGGATCGGCACGTTGTCGGAGTGGCCAACGACAATGATCGGGCCCGCGGTCTCGTCCAACGCTTGGGCGACCTTGCGCAACGGCTCTTCGAACGCGGGCTGAAGGCGGTCAGAGCCTGAGCCGAACATGCCTGACCCCGCCAGCCGCACAGTGATGGTCTGCTGGTCTTGGAATACCTCGACAATGCCGTCGGTGATTTCCTGTTCCAGAAAGCCCTGCACGCGTTTCAACTGCACATCCGGGGGGGGTGGTGGCGGTGGCGGTGGCGGGGCACGACGCATCAACTCAGCCACCTGCCCACTGTCGAGCACGGACAATTGCCCGATCACCTGATTGGTCGACCGGTTCAGCACCCAGTTAAATGTCAGGAACACTGCTGTCATGATCACCGCCACGCTGGCGGTCGTGATCCAGAGCGGGCGCCAGATCGACAGCACTTTGTGGGGTTGCTCGACACCCTTCCAATGGGGCGACATGTCCTTTTCCACCGGACCGCGTTGGGCCCGAATGATACGGGACAGCCCGGCACGGATCTGCAGGTGCTTGTCCGACCCGTTCTGTTCCACGCGCAAGCGCCCCTCGAACCCGAGCGACAGGCACATATAGAGGAACTCGAGAAGGTCGATATTGCTGCTCGGTTCTTTCTCAAGCCGCGCAAGCAGATCGAAAAAGCGATCCCCGCCCACGGTTTCCTTATGGAAGGTGCCGACCATAGATTGCTGCGCCCAGATCGACTGCCCCCCCCACGGCGTATTCAGCACCACATCGTCCAAAGTTGCGCAAATGGCATAGCGCGCGATCTTCACGTCCTGCGCATCCACGCCGGCCTGCAGCGCGCGGTTCTCGAATTCGCGCACCTCGGCCACGACCGAGCGGCGCAGCTTTTCGGGATCCATATGCTGGGCACGGTTGCGGATGCGCGATACCAGCGAGAACAACGTGGCGGCGGCCGCGTTGATCTTGTTCATACCTGTCATGCCCTGTTCGACACTGGGCTCGCTGGATGTATCGCGGGTCGCGGAAGAGGCCGACGGGATTCCCATGGCCTGCGGGTTCGGTGTGACCTGCGGTGTGGGCTCGGGTTGCTGCGCAAAGGGGGATGGGCTTGACGGCGCAGGGCGTCGCCCACCGGGATTGGGGCGGATAATCGTTCGATCCGCATCATCCGGTTCGGCGAATGGATCCTTGTCAGACATGCGTTCTGTCCCCCAATCTTAGCCCCAAACGGCTATCAGCCTTGCCGAATGGCCCAAAGTTCCATTTTCAATCCTGGAAACTCTCCGGACACGTGCACGGCCACGCCCCCGGATGTCGACATCTTACCCCAATGGGTGCTGTCGCCGTCCAGTTCAAAGTACACCACTCCTGCGTGATATGGGATCTGACGCGGTGCCACAGGCAGGGGGCGCAGCGGGATGCCAGGCAGGGCCGAATTCACAAGCTGGCGAATTTCCTCGACCGGGCCGATCTTGGCCTGGTTCTGGAAATGGCGGCGGATGTTTTCGGCCGGGATGTCAGCCTGCACCGCCAGCACGAAGCCTGCCGTCGACAACAGCTTGCGGTCGGCGATGACACCCACGCTGATCCCGTATTTGCGCGGATCAAGCGGGATCGACACCGCCGTCTGCTCCAGCACCGATGACAGGTACTGGCGCAGCACCTTGATGACGGGATTAAAGGTCTGGGTCAGCTTGTCATGGGCATAGGGCGGAAATTCGGGCGCGGATTTGTCATTGGCCATAAAGGTCGACAACTCACCCGCCAGCATAAGGCAGACCCGGTACATATCCTGCGGATGCACGTTTTCGATCTGGGCCAGATGCTGCACCAGCGGATGCATCTTGTTCACGCACATCAGCAGCAGGAAGTCCGAAATCTCGGCGACGCCCTTGGTGCCGCCCCCTTCGGACAAACGCCCGGCCAGTGCCGTCTTGCGATGCCCAAGCAGCCCGTCGAGTTCGCGCACGAAATCCTTGAGCGGCCCGGCGGCGTTGCAATCCAGACAGGACGCGATGAAGGATTTGTCGAGCACGACTTCCTTGTCGGGCTTCACCTCTATGATCTTGGCGACGGGAATACACAGCCGATCCGCGAGGTCATCGACCTCGAGCGCGAATTGCAGGCGCAACTTACCCACGCCCATCGTCACGGCCTTTTTCCCGGTCGAGGTGACGTCGGTCACTTCGATCTCACCGGGGCGCAGCCGCGCGGCGGAGAGTTCGGCACCGGTCATGTCCACCTCGAGCGCGCCTTGGCGGCGCTGCGGGACGGTCAGGTAGACCACGCAATCCTTGATCCCCTCGGGCACGTCCAGCGCGGGCGGATGATCCTCGGAGGCGGGCACGCGGAACACGGTCCCGTCATGGGTCAGGCCGGCGCAGGACTTGATCGCGAACTGGCCGAACTTCAGCACTTCCTCGTCAATCTCAAGTGTGTTCACACCCCAGGCATAAGGTGCGATGCGACGGGCCAGACCCGCGACAAGGCTTTCGGTATAGCGGTCGGCCTGTTGAAAATGGTGGGGCTGAAGGAATAGGCCCTCATTCCACAAAACCTTGCTGTCCCAGGACATTATGTGCCCTCCCGGCGGTCACGCGTCATCATTTTAGCTTATCCAATTGGTCCTGATAGGCGCGGGCGAACTCCTTGGCGAACAGCTCTTGAAAATCGTTTTCGGCCTGGTCTGCGATTTCGGTGTACATGCTTTCGTAAATTTCCCAATAGCGCGCCTTGCGGCTCTTGAGCATGCCGCTCAGGCTGCTGTCCTTGCTGATCTTGCCCTCGAGCACAGCCGGATCGAGTTTTTTCAGGATACCCTTCAGCGCGGCTTCCATGCCTGTGATCATCGCAACCTCATGAGCCTTGATGTCCTTGAGGGCCTCGGTCGTCGCGTCCGCTGCATCCAGATAGCCTTGGGCTTTGGGACGCACCATCGCCTCGATCGCCTGTTCGGGGCTGATCGAGAATTTCAGAGGGTTGTTGCCGCCAACCTGAATCATGGTTTGCTCGATGCGGAACTCGGACTTGATCGAACTGCGCGTCATCAGGATTTCGCGCATCCCTTCGATCATCACGCGCAGCACCTTGCCCATGCGCACCATCGTGGCGGGCAGGTCGGCATCCGGCACATCAACACCTTCAGCCCCGAGCGAGGCGAGAAATCCACGCGCCGGGCCACTGCCACCGCCACCGACGGCCGCGGGTGCCGGCTGCGGCGAAACAGCATGAGCCGCAGGCACCGGACCGGGTGCGGCCACGGGCTGCAAAGGCTGGGTTGTCGGTTCATCCGGGATGCGTGCGGGTGGCGGTGTCGGGGCCGCAAAGGGATCGCTCTGGCCCAGAGGGGCCCCGCGCGCGGGCGGATTTGGCGACAGAAAATCATCATCCCAATCATCCGGGATGGCGGCACCGCCCGATGATGGGGCGGCAACGTTGAAATGATCCTGTGCTGCCGCGTTGTGCATACCGACACTGGCCCCCTGCCCGTCAAACGGATCGGAGGCGGGGGGCAAAATGCCATCGTCATCGCCAAGCGGCGGCAACAACCCGTCATCGCCGGGCTCTTCACGGTTGACGCTGCCGGGGCCCTTTGGCGCGGCTTCACGCCCGCCCAGCAAATCGTCCAGAAAATCTCCGCCATCGCCGGGGGCGTCCAGCAAATCGGACTTGCTTGGCGCGTTTGAGGCCAGCCCGTGAGAAATGGGGCTATCGGCCACGGGCGCGGCAATTATGTCTTCGGCCGTGTCCGACGAAATGGTGACCAGAATTTCGTAAGGCCCGACCGACAGGATGTCGCCGTCATTAAGCGGGGTGGGCGTGCTGCCAAGGGCCAGCTTGCCGTAGTTCAGAAATGTGCCGTTGGTCGAAAAATCGACCACGATCACGTTGCCGTTGTGATCCTCGATGGCGCAGTGCCGCTTGGACAACTCGCGGTTGGGATCGGGCAACACCAGATCATTTTCGTTGCCGCGCCCGATGGTCAGGCTGGCCCCGTGCATCGACACAGGGTCGCCGTTGCCCGGAATACTACCTGTAGACTGGAACCTTAGTGTAATTGCCATATCGCCTCAGCCGCCCGTCAATACCGTCGGCGCGCCCGCAACGATCGCGCCACCCAAAGAGCACATGTCACCGATCCGGGCGGCAGGCAACTTCTGGATCAAAACCGTCGTAGATCCTTTGGCAATCGGGTGAGGTGGAAAGTTGGCAGCCGGAGGCGCGACGAGGCCAAGGCACAAGTCCGTTACCCGGGCGGCAGGCATCTTGCACACCAGCACAGTCACGCAGCAGGGCGGCATGATCGGCAGGGGCGATCCAAAGGTGCAGGGACCTGTATGCATGTCTGCAACACGTGCTTGGGGTGGGCCCGGCATCAGGCGGTTCCTTCTTGCGAGGTCGGTTCGGCCAACTCTACCTTGCCATTGCCACCGCGTGCAATGTCGAGTGCCCGATCAATGATCAGATTAAACCGGGTTTCGGGATCGGGACCCAGTTTGAGGGTCTTGAGGTTGATCCCAAAGGCGCAGGCCGCTACCACCCCGATCGGGGCGGGGTGTTCTTTCATCTCGCCGGGGCCAAGATTTCCGGGGGCATAAAAGGCCGCCGTCGCACAGGGCGCGGTCTTGTCACCGGAGGACTCAGTTTCAAGCACCGTCTGAAGGCGCAGGCGGATATCGTCAGTGGGCTCGAAAACCCAGGCCTCGGCGGTGGTCAGGCACAGGCTTTGGCCCTCGGGACCGATCAGGTCACGCCCCGCCAGGCACGCCCACCACACACATTCGCGCGGCGGCAAGGACACGGACAGCACCCGGATCAGATCCACATGCGCGCCGACCTCTTCCAACTCGGCCAGCACGACGGGCACGGTAGCACTGGCCGGTGCCTTGAGCGCGGTCTTGAGCTTGGCATTCGCCGCCGCGAGCAGCCGCGCGGCAGGCTGTTCGGGGATCTTTTTGAGATTTGCAAATCGGTCTGACATAAGCCTGCTCAGTTAATCATGGTCACGCCACCGTCGAGGGTCAGCATGCCATCCCCCGTCACGGTGGTCATGGGTGAGCCGACATCGACCGTGGCCTGCCCTTCGACGGTGACCATGATGCCCGAGATCGTGATCCCGCTGTTGTCGATGGTGATCGAATTGGCCCCCACCGTCAGCGAAATCTCCATCCCTGCGGTCACGACAACTTTGCCTGCGGTGGTGTCCAGACTGTAGTCGCCCATCGACACGGTCACATCCTCACTGCCCATCGACACCTCACGGGTGACATCCCCGGCGCTGATGGTCTGGGTATAGTTCCCCTCCTCAATGGTCGTCTCGGTATCGCCCTTGATGGTCTCGGTCGAGGTGCCTTCGATCGTTTCCGTGTGATTGGTCTTGATGAAGATCTCCTGATTGCCGGTCTCGACCTTGAAGATGTGGTCGCCCGTCTCGATCGTTTCGGTCTTGGTGTGATAGATCGTTTGCGTCAGATCGCCGGGGTCCTGCTTTGTCTGACCGATCTTGATCTCGGCATTGTTCTCGATGGTCTGGAAATAGTCCTTTTCGGAATGCATCCGGATGAACTCGGCGTCTTTCTTGTCCTCGAACACCAGCTCGTTGTAATTGTCCGCGCCCCCGTCCTTGCTCGAGCGTGTCTTGATCCCGGTCTGGGTCATGTTGGCGGGCAGCCCATAGGGCGGCATCGTATCGGCATTATAGAGCATGCCCGTACAGATCGGGCGATCCGGGTCGCCTTCCTCGAACTGAATGGCGACTTCCTGACCGATGCGGGGGATCGAAATCATACCCCAATCCTTGCCCGTCCAGGGCATGACGCAGCGCACCCAACAGGTGGTCTTCTCGTCCTTCTTGCCGACGCGGTCCCAATAGAACTGCACTTTGATGCGGCCGTATTTGTCGGTGTAGATTTCGTCGCCCGAGGGGCCGGTCACGAGGGCGGTCTGCATACCAAGCAGGCGCGGCCACTCGGTCGTCTGCGGGGCGCGGAACGGTTCGGCTTTGGGGATCACATCAAAGACAACGCGATAGGTGTCCTTGTTGTCCTCATCCACCGGAATGGTGCTGTCAAAAAGCGGTTTCTTGGTCTCCGCATCCTCGTAATCCGTCTCGATCTGGAGGTGGTGGACGGCCCGGGTTACCAGAAACTCGGCGTTGTTTTCCTTGCGCGGATGCCCTTTCATCTTGAAGGTCTGTCCCGCACCCAAGGTGCGGATATTGCCCGCCCCGCGCGATAGCTTGTGTTTGACGGCCTCGGCCTCCATGCGGATCTTGGTAAAGCTGTCGCCCATACCTTCGATCCGGCTGTGGCCTGGATAGCGGTAATGTTCGTATTTCTTGTGGCCGTGTTTGCCTTTTTCGATGGCCGACACGGTCTTTTTGTCCGCGCCGGGCTTCTCGAAATCATAGTCGTTGAGGGTGATCTTGCCGGTGGTGACGCCGCTGGCCTCGCTCCAGTCGAAGATGTGGTCGTTGCGACGGCGGTACTGGGCTTCCTTGAAGTGGAACTCGAACTCGGGGCCACCGGGGGTCGGCTTGTGAGCGCTGATGCTGTCGGCCAGCACCATCTTCAGTTTCTTGCCGTCCTGAACAAAGAAGTAATAGATCCCCTCCTCTTCCATGAGGCGCGAGATAAAATCGAAATCACTCTCGTTGTACTGAACGCAATAGACCCGGCTCTTGAAGGTGCTGGTCGTCTTTTTCTGAACGTCGGACCAGAAGCCGTAATCCTTGTCCTCCAGCACCTCCTGGATGATTTCCATCACGGTCTTGTCCTGAAAGATGCGGTTTTCCTGCGTCCGGGTCAGGAACCACAGCCACGGGCGCAATTCGGCGACAAAATGGTTCAGACCCTGTGACAGGCCTACATATTCAACGGATGTGCAGGTGCCGCTGAAATACCGGTCCGTGTCATCAGCATCCTTCAAGCCAAGGCAAATGTCCGACCCCAGAATATCCTGCAAATCCAGCTTGTCGTCGGATGAGGTGAATTCAACGGTCGTCTCGGTCAGGGTGCTCAGCCCCTCGATGACGCGTGCGTTCTTGAGGTTGACGGTCTTGGCGGAATATTCGCCCTCCATCCAAACCTGTCGGTTTTCAAGTTTAACATCTTTTTCGGCCATCTCAGCACTCCTTGCCTCGGAATCCGCGGCTATGCGTCCGTTTCAATAAGGCAGTCATCGGACCGGAGGCGCGCAATGATTTCCGGGTGAATGGCCCAGTATTGCGCGATGGAAAATCCTTCTCCGATCACCAGCTTTGCATCAATCAAAGTTTCAAAATGTACACAGAGGACGGGTTTGGGATATTCCCCGTCCACCAAAAGCAATTGGTTCAAATAGTCGTCACCCTTGTACAGGTAATAGCTGCTCTTCTGGATCCCCAGAATAATGATATCCGGTTCGTCATCCCGTTCGGGTTCGGGTTCCGGGATGTTGCCCATCGAATTCATCTACAATCCCTCCAACAAGGCGGCCAGTTCGGGATCCATGTCCTCTGCGTCCGCGCTGTCATCGTCATCATCAAAACCAGCCAAAAGATCATCAAGCGAGGTGTCCGCATCATCGCCTGCATCTGCATCTGACCCACCGTCAAGATCGCCCAACAGATCGTCAAGCGATGTGTCATTGCCATCCTCACCGTCGTCGCTCGGAATGTCCACCTCAAGGCTCAGCGTGCCTGCACCCGGGGCGGGTCGTGGGGCGGGCACTTCGGCTTCCCATGGGCCGGCGATCATGTCCCCCGCAAGCGAGCGGAAAGAGCCAAGGCGGATCTCATTGCGCCCCTTGACCCAGACCACCGGCATATATCCCCGGCCAAGGGTTGTCTGCGCCGCATCACTGGTCAGGTTACGTTCCGTGCAGGGTAGCGCCACCTGATCACCGTGCCGGTCGTTCACATAGTGGAATGGCAGATCGCCCAACGACATCAGCGTGCCAAGGTCCATGGCCTTGCCGTCTTTCTTGTAGGTGCCCGCCAGCAGGATCGCGACCATCACAACTGGATTGGCCCACAGCATGCCCCTTAGCCCCTCCTGGGGTGTGAACTCCTCGAACTCGAACGCATAGATCGGATCGGATTTTGCACCATATGGCTGGCGCAGCAGGAACCGGGGCGAGGACAGGGCCAGATAGGCGGCCTCTGGCAATCCGCGAAGGGTGTCCCACGCCTTGGCAACCAGCGGGTGGCGATCTTCCTTGGCGACATCCAGATAGCCCGGTGTGATCGCCGAGAAAAACGGTGCATCCACATGGGCACCCACCTGCCCGATCCGGGCCAGCAACTCGGCATGGGGCGGGGATTCCTCGAACGTGTACATGCCGAACAGCGCGGAAAAGCCGCCTGCCCCCTCTTCGGGGTCCAGCACATCCGTCACCAGTTTGAACAAACCGGTTTGGGCAAGGTCCTCATGGGCGGCCAGATCGGCGGCCAACTCTTCGGCGGACACATCGTAGAGCATGATTTCGAGCGTGCTATCCGTCTCGATCCGCCGCGCCAGCATATCAAGCGAGCGCCACTGCGCTTCGATCGCCTGAAAGTCGGGGTGGTGCAACACAAGACGCATGGCCGAACTCAGCGCTTCGTCCACCGCCTTGGTCATCTCCGCCGCGCCCGCATCAGGGGCCTTCACGATATGAGGCCCAATGATCTGCGCGATCAGGTCGTCGGCGGCATCCGGTTGGGTCAACGCACCGCCACTGTCGCCGATCAGTGCCTGAAAGTCGCTGAGTTTGAGGTTTGTGGGCACCGAGGTGCTAGCCGACCGTTTCGGCAGCTTGATCGGGGTCGCATAGGTCTCGGACCATGACTTTAGCTGACCCACGGCCTTGTCCGCCATCGACCCCATGCCCAACTGCTGGCGCAGACCAGAAATCTCGTCAAAGACCGAGATATTGTCGTAAAGCTCATCCGGGTGCAGGTCATCCAGCTCTTTCAGCTTCACATGCACACCGCCGCCATCTTTGCCAATTTTGAGGGTGAGCGTGGTGCCGAACCCCGCAATCACATCGTCAATCGTGTCCACATCCAGCGGGATGGGCGTGCGACTGGCGAGCGCATCGCCGGTTTCCATCAGCCCTCTCGCGGCGCGTCCGGTAAAGTCACCGAACACGGCCATGCGGAATTTCGACCGGTTCAGGCCGTCACGCTCTGGGCGCGGCGCCGAAATCAGACCGAATGGCGACTGCACTGCGGGCGGAGGCGGGACGGAGATGTCATCCTCGGCCCCTGCGTCATCCACGCTGGTCAGAGCCTCCGCTGGCCCCTCTTCCTGTGGGTTCGGATTGTCGAGCCCTGCCAGAATGTCATCCAGATCATCGGTCTCGGCCTGCGCCGGCGTGTCATCGTCAAGCCCGCTCAGGATATCGTCCAGATCATCGCCTGCAGAGTCTCCTGCGTTGTCCAAATCACCGAGCAGCGCGTCCAGATCGGTGTCATCCGTTTCAGCATCACCGTTGCCAAGCAGCGCATCAAGGTCGTCGTCGTCAGACGCCGCTTCGGTATCATCACCAAGATCGCCCAACAGATCGTCGAGGTCGGTATCCGCCGTGTCCCCGCTGTCGATGTCGCCAAGAACATCATCCGGATCGTCGGCCGCCTCATCCGCCGGGGCAGCGTCCAACTCGCTGAGTATATCGTCGGTATTCGTTTCGTTGGCCGGGGTGTCTGGTGTGTCCAAACCGCCGAGGATGTCGTCCAGATCATCGGCGGGTAGGTCCTCCTCCACCGCGTCCAGCCCGCTCAGGATGTCGTCCAGCCCGTCTTCGGTCGGAGCATCCTCGACTGCGTCCAGCCCACCCAAGATATCATCCAGATCATCGGTCGGAGTATCTTCCTCCACCGCGTCCAGCCCGGACAGGATATCATCCACCCCATCCTCGGCCGGGGCGTCTTCTGCCGCTTCAAGCCCACCTAAAATATCGTCCAGATCATCGCCTTCATCCGCCTCTTCGGGTGCGGCGGCGATGTCGCCCAAGATGTCATCCAGCGTGTCGACGTCCTCGAGTGGCGCGTCGGGCGTTTCCAACCCCGCAAGGACATCGTCGGTTTGGGTGTCGGGTGGGTCATCCACAGCCGGAGTTTCCAGACCGGCCAGCACATCATCCAAAACGTCGGCCTCTGGAACCTCTTCGGGTGCGGCATCAAGACTGGCCAGAATATCGTCGGCCCCGTTATCTTCGACAGCCTCTACGACAGGAGTGATATCGCCCAAGATATCCTGCACATCCGTTTCGGGTGCTTCCTCCGGGGTCTCCAGCCCGGATAGGATATCATCCAACCCATCATCTGTGTCCTCGACCTCTGGCGCAGCAGCGATGCCACCCAGAATATCATCGAGGGGGTCTTCTGGTTCAGCCGTGGGCGTGGGCGTGGGCGTCTCGAGGGTCGCCAGAATATTGTCAGTGTCGTCCTCGGGCGCATCCTCGGCCAGCGGTGCAGCGGCGATGTCACCAAGAATATCAGCGACGTCATCGGCCCCCGCGTCATCTTCATCAGGCGTCTCTAGCCCCGCGAGAATGTCTGCCGTGTCATCTGGGGCGTCTGCCGTTTCGATCCGATCCAGCCCGGCCAACACATTTGTGGTGATGTCTTCGGGCGGTGCCTCTTCGACGGCGGTGTCGGCAAGACCGGCCAGCACGTCCGACGTATCATCATCGCCCGTGTCCGCAGGTTTTGTGGGTGCCTCCAACCCCGCAAGAACGTCGTCGGTGGTGTCCGCCTCTGGCGCGTCGTCCACACGCGCGATCCCGGCCAGAATATCACCGGATGCGTCTTCGTGTTCCGACACTTCGACAACATCCGTCCGGGCGATGCCGGACAACACGTCCTCCGCACTATCACTCTCAGGCGCGGTTTCAACGGGGGTCGCGCGTAAGGCGTCGAGGGCAGAGTCATGGGCATCCTCGACCACCGTTTCCGGGGCAGGTTGCAGGGTGCTCAGCGCGTCCGCAACAGAGGTGTCAGGCGCCTCATCCATCGGGGCCTGCGCGGCCAATGCGGCAAGGGTATCATCCGTGCCGGTGTCAGCGGCACTATCTGCGGGCAACGCGCCACGCAGAGTATCAAGGGCTGCGTCCACATCCGCAGATGGGCCGTCGGAGCCACCCAGGGCGGCCAGCAACGCAGGTTCGGACAGCAGCTTTTCGATCAGGGTTTCGGCGCCCGCCTTGCCATCCATATAGGTCATCAGGTCCGACAATTGCTGGCGCGCCTCAAGTAATGGACGCAAGGCATCGACATTTTCGGCAATGGCCTGCGGGGAAAAATCAGCCATCTTGGTAAAGGTCAGGTCGACCGACAGATTGCCGTCGCCCGTTAGCGTGTTGGGCACGGAAAACTGCGCCTTGGGGGCGATGGCCCCCATACGCTCGTCAAAGTTGTCGATGTCGATCTCAAGGAACTTGCGGTCCGCGATGGGTGGGGTCTCGGCCTTGCCCGACAGATCGGAGAACACCCCCATGACAAAGGGCAACTGCACCTTTTTCTGGGCCCCATACAGCTCGACATCGTATTCGATCTGAACACGGGGCGCGCGGTTGCGGGCGATAAACTTTTGGCTACCGCTCATCACTTGCCCTCCCGCGCGGCGCTGAGTTCAGCGCGCAACGCCACCAGTTCGGCCTTGAGTTCGAGGACGTGGGCATCGACCTGATCGGTCTCTTCGCGTACCAGCTCGCGCAGCTTCTCGAACTCGGCTTCGGTCTCGTCCTCCACGGCGGACTGCATGGTGTTCACAAGCAGACCGATGAACAGGTTCAGCACCGAAAAGGCTGTGATCACGATGAACGGGACAAAGAAGGCCCAGGCCGACGGATAGACCTCCATCACCGGGCGCACGATGCCCATCGACCACGATTCCAGCGTCATGATCTGGAACAAGGAATAGAGCGAGCGGCCAAGGCTGCCGAACCATTCGTCAAAGGCGGCACCGTACATGATCGTGGCCATGACCCCGAACACATAAAACACGATCGAAATCATCACGATGACCGCGCCCATTCCTGGCAACGCATCCAGCAATGCCTGCACAACAGCACGCATTTGCGGAATGACGGACAAAAGCCGCAGGGCCCGGATGACACGCAGACCCCGCAAGGCCGACAGGCCCGCCGTCTGGGGCAACAGCCCCACGCCGACAACGAACAGATCGAAGATGTTCCACGAATTGCGGAAAAAGTTCAGCCCATAGGCATAGAGCTTGAGCAACAGTTCGACCACAAAGATGGCCAGCACGATCTTGTCCACAACATAAAGTAATTCACCTGTATGGGCCTGCACCCATTTCGAGGTGCCCACCCCAAGTGTGATCGCGTTGAAGATGATCAGCGCAAGGATCGCATTGTGCACGCGGGGCTGTTCCAGAAACAGACGCAACCGGGCCCGATGGTCCGTCGGCGCACTGGGTGTGTTCATATCGCTGCTTGTCTGGGTCATCACATCTCCGGTCGTAAACTGTGGGGCTTACTTCAGGTCGTTTTCGATCTTCTTGAACTTGGCTTGCAGGGACTTCATTGCGGCAACAGCCTTGTTGGCGGTGGCCTGCAATCCGCTGAGCGCAGACAGGTTCTTTTCA
This sequence comes from uncultured Tateyamaria sp., assembly GCF_947494755.1. GTDB lineage: Bacteria > Pseudomonadota > Alphaproteobacteria > Rhodobacterales > Rhodobacteraceae > Tateyamaria. The sequence continues at coordinate 70,663 of NZ_CANLVZ010000016.1, read as the reverse complement.
TGTGCCTTGGCGGCGGCAAGGTCCAAATCCCCTTTCTTCAACGCGGCGGCAAAAGGGGTCAGCGCATCTTCAAGCTTTGACATGTCCGCATCCAGCTTCTCCAACTCGGGCTGGACATCTTTCTTGAGGATGCTGATACCGAAATCGGCAAGCTGGCCGTTCTCGTGGTTCTTCAGCTTCTTGCCGGTATCGAGCAGATATTTGGCAACCGACTGAGCGGTCTTGCCAGTGTCGTTCAGCTTGGACACCGCCGCCTCGACGTCCTTGGAGGCTTTGGAAATTGCCGCTTGCTTCTTCTTGTCATCATTGCCAGCAAGTGGGGTATAAAGGCTCTTGGCAGCTTTGGTGCCAGTGTCGATGATGCCGGAAAACAGGGACGAGACGTCGAGCGTATTGATCTGCGCCATCGCCTTTTTGCCCGCAGCAAGCCCGGCTTTGGCCTCACCCTTGCCTGACTCGAGTTCTTCAAGCGCATCCGAACACTTGCTGTCGATGTCGGCCTGCGCCTTCTTGATCGCCTTCTGAAGCAGGCCGACGACCTTGATTTCCTCCATGGGGGACTTGGCCTTGTCCGATACCTTCTTGGCGTCGCTTGCGCGGTTGGCGAGCAAGGCAAGCTCATAACGCACCAGCGCGGCCATCGCTTTGGACAGCTTTTTGTCGGTCCACTTCTTGGGGTTCAGGTCGACCTTGTCGTCATAGGTCAGCGGCTTGGCAAACAGCTTGGCCACACGCGGCATCGTCTTGATCCACTTGACGACCTCGGGCTTCATTTCCTGTGTGGGCAGCACCGACAGCTTGGCGGCCATGGTCTTGGTTCCGGGAGCGGCAGGCATAACGAAGTTCCTTTCAATAGCGGCAGTCAAAGGCGGACCGCAAACGTGTTCGCCGGGTCATTTGGGTGTCGCAGGGCCGCGCGTGTCGTCACAGGTCATTAACACGCAGCAGCCCCGCGATATTCGATCAGGCCAACTCCTTCACATCGTCGGCAAGGCCCGAAACGGCATCCAGACAATCCACGATCTTTTGCAGCTTGCTTTCCTTTGCCTTCTTCGGCTCGGGCATGGCGTTGATGGCCTTTTTCAGCGCAGTTCGGGCGGCTTGCAGATTGGCGAGCACTGCATCCGGGTCCCCACCTACTGCCGCGTCGAGTTCCGCCATATATTTCTGGGCCTCATCCGCCTTGGCGGTGGATTTGGAGATGGCCTTGGTCGCGGCGGGGGAATCTTTGCTTGCGGCGGCGATCTGGGCCTTGTACTTGTTGATCGCAATCTCGGTCGTGGCCTTCTTGACGCGCATCGCACCGATAGCATCCTTGACGCCGCGCATGTCCGCTATGGCCTCGCCGATGGCGTCATCCGCCGATGCCAGCGACGCGTTGGCCTTTTCAACCTTCAACTTGGCCGTCTTGAAGTGTTCCTTGTAGATGCCGACCGCATCGTTGGCGGCGGACATGCTTTTGTGAACGATGGTCGCCGCTGCGACCACAAAGGCCGCTGTGATACCCGCAGGGGGCAAGGCGAGGGTGGCGGCCACGATGACGGCTGCGGTCAACAGCCATTTGCCGATCTTGATGGCCGTGGACAGCTTGCTTTTCTTCAGCTCCTTGGGGGCCTCCGCCAGTGCCTTCATCGTCGTCTTGCGGGCAGGCAAGGCCAGATCGGAAATCAGTTTGGTATAAGCGGCCTGCGCCTCTTTTCTGATCTTCTCCAGACGGCTGGTCTGATCCTTGTTCTGTGACTCGACGAACTTCTGTTTCTCGCTGTCGGACTTGGATTTCTTGAGTGCTTCCTTGCGAAACTTCTCTTCGGATTTGCCCAGCTTTTCCTCCAGCGCATCCATCTTGCTTTGCAGATCACTTTTCCAAGCACTGATTTTGGCTTTGTAGGCCCGCTCGAGGTTGATCCCCAGTTTGACCAGAAAGTCCGAGGCTACAGCCTGATCGACCTTGGCAAGGCCCGGATCCTTCCACGTTGCTGAAATCGAGCCTTCGAAGTTGATCCGACCTGACTTGCTTTTCATGCGGATGAGTTCGCTGGCGGCGAACCCGCTTTTGGGTTGAATGACGAATTGCATCGGTGCCGGTCCTTACTCGAAGCTGTAGGTGAATTCGTGGTCTTTGACGTCGATGGCCACCTTGTCGATGGTGCCCCCTTCCATCATGCGGCGCAGGAATTCAGCGGAAATATCGGGCAACATGGTGTTGGTCACGATCGCATCGATCATGCGGCCACCGCTTTCCAGTTCCTGACAGCGATCCACGATCTCGGCCACCACCGCATCGGAATACTCAAACGGCACCCCGTGGGCTGCCTCGACCCGCTTTTTGATGCGGTTGAGTTGCAGCACCGTGATCTTGCCGATCATGTCAGGGCTGAGCGGATAGTAGGGGATCGCGACCAACCGCCCAAGCAGCGCGGGCGGGAACACCTTGAGCAGCGGCTCGCGCAGGGCCTTGGCCATCCCTTCGGGTTCGGGTAGCAATTCGGGATCGCTGCACAGGTCCATGATCAGGTCCGTACCCGCATTCGAGGTCAGCAGGATCAGCGTGTTCTTGAAGTCGATCACGCGGCCCTCGCCGTCTTCCATCACGCCCTTGTCGAACACCTGGAAAAAGATCTCGTGGACATCCGGGTGCGCTTTTTCCACTTCGTCGAGCAAGACGACGGAATAGGGTTTGCGCCGCACCGCCTCGGTCAGCACGCCGCCTTCGCCATAGCCCACATAGCCCGGAGGGGCCCCTTTCAGCGAGGACACGGTGTGCGCCTCTTGGTACTCGGACATGTTGATGGTGATGACGTTCTGCTCACCCCCATACAGAACCTCGGCGAGCGCCAGCGCGGTCTCGGTTTTACCCACACCGGACGTCCCCGCCAGCATGAACACCCCGATTGGTTTGGATGGGTTGTCGAGGCCCGCGCGGGATGTCTGGATGCGCTTGGCAATCATCTTCATCGCGTGGTCCTGACCGATCACACGCTTGGCCAGATGCTCTTCGAGGTTCAGAACCGTCTCGATCTCGTCCTTGACCATGCGGCCCACGGGGATGCCGGTCCAGTCGCCGACAACGCTTGCGACCGCCTGATGATCCACGATGGGCATGATCAGAGGGCTGTCGCCCTGTTGCGTGACCAGTTCGGCGTTTTTGGCCTTCAACTCGGCCATGATCGCGGCGCGCTCTTCCTCGCTGATTGGGGTGACCGCCTCGCTCTCGGCAGCGGCCTCATCGGCGGCGGTCCCTTCGGGCGTGTGCGTGGTCTCGACCTGCTGGCCGCTTTCCCGCAGCTTGGCGCGCAACTCGATGATTTCGGAGACGAGGATTTTTTCCTTTTCCCAGTTCTCCTTGAGGCCGGTCAGACGCTCGGCCTCGGCATCCTTCTGGGCCTGCACCTCGGCGCGGCGTTCGGCCACGTCATAGCCTGCGGTCTCATCCCGCCCGATGATCTCCAACTCGGTGGTCAGCGATTCAATCCGGCGCTGGCTGTCATCGACCTGTGCGGGCACGGCGTGCTGGCTGACAGCGACGCGGGCACAGGCGGTATCGAGCAGGCTGACCGACTTGTCGGGCAATTGGCGCGCCGGGATATAGCGGGCGGACAGAGTGACCGACGCCTCGATCCCTTCGTCCAGCACCTGCACCTTGTGGTGCTTTTCCAGCATCGCCGCGATGCCGCGCATCATCAGCACGGCCTTGGGGATGTCGGGTTCTTCCACATGCACGACCTGAAAGCGGCGGGTCAGGGCAGGGTCTTTTTCGATGTATTTCTTGTACTCGGCCCACGTGGTCGCACCGATGGTGCGCAACGTGCCGCGCGCCAGCGCGGGTTTCAGCAGGTTGGCGGCGTCGCCCGTTCCGGCGGCCCCCCCTGCCCCGACCAGCGTGTGCGTTTCGTCCACGAACATCACGATGGGGGTGGTCGATCCCTGCACCTCGTCAATGACCTGACGCAGACGGTTTTCAAACTCGCCCTTCATGGACGCGCCGGCTTGCAACAGGCCCACATCCAGCACCAGCAGGCGCACATCACGCAAGGCAGGCGGCACGTCACCGCGGGCGATGCGCAGTGCGAACCCTTCGACCACAGCCGTTTTACCGACACCGGCCTCACCGGTCAGGATCGGGTTGTTCTGACGCCGGCGCATCAGGACGTCGACGATCTGGCGGATTTCCTCGTCCCGGCCCACGATGGGGTCAATCTCGCCATTGCGGGCCTGTTCGGTGAGGTCGGTACAGAACTGCTCCAACGCTTCCTGCTTGCCCATCTGCGACGGGGCCATGGCACCGCTTGCTTCGCCCGGCTCTGCACCACCACCGGTGACCGACCCGTCTTGCGGGCGCATTGCATCTTCGGGCGAGCCGTCGGTGATGTTGTGGAAATCATCAGCAAGGGCATCTGCCTTGATGCCCGCCAGCGTCGGCGAAATGCTCATCAGGATGTTCTTGAGGTTGGGCGTCTCGAGCATGCCCAAAATCAAATGCCCCGTGCGCACCTGGTTCGAGGAATACAGCAGCGAACCCCAGACCCAGGCCCGCTCCATCACGTCCTCGAGATGGGCGGACAGGTCACTGACGGACGAAGCTCCGCGTGGCAGGTTGTCCAGCGCCTTTGTCATCTCGGTCGCGATCGCGCCTGCATCGAGATCGAAATGCTGGATGATGCGATGAATGTCGCTGTCCTGATTGTTGAGGATCTGGTGCAGCCAGTGCACCACCTCGACATAGGGGTTGCCGCGCATCTTGCAGAATACGGTGGCGCCCTCGATGGCTTTGAAGCCAAGGCTGTTGAGCTTGCCAAACAGGGCAACGCGGCTGATTTCCGTCATGGGTTATGTCCCTCCCGAGAGTACAGCGGCATGGGTCTGGATGTTGGGCTCCAGAAACAGATCATCCGCATCTTTTGTTATGGTTTTCTGGCCAATCCATCCGGTTTGACCAAGGCGGACCGTTTCGCCCAGTTTCGGCTCCGGGATGTCATCGGCCGCAAGGACCAGATTTACATCCCAATCGAGTGCGTCGCCCACATAGTTGCGCACGACCGCGCGCAGGCGGGCCAGCGATCCACCGCCCGGCAACAGGCGCTGATAGTCAGCGTAGCTGAGCGGGCCAATGCGCAGCCGGAACTTGGCCGACCGGGTCCACACCCGATCCCCGATCGAGGCGGTGCGGCCCAGTTGGGCGGCTTGGCCCATCTGCCAGCGGTCGTCCGGTTCCAGCTCGAGCCAGCAGCCGACGAATTCCTGCACCTCGACGCGCGCGCCGAAAAAGGCCTGGATCATCGATTGCAGCCCCTCGGCATTCTTGGGGCCTTGCGACAACAACCCGGCAAAGTGGCGCTTGGCCAGATCCGGCAAGTCATCCTTGCCGCGCAACTGCCGCCCGTGAAGACCGGCAATGGCGGCGACCTTCTGTTCGATCCCGTCATTCTCGCCGCGATCAAAACTGGCTGCGGGCTGGCCCGACCGCCACGCGCGATAAAACAGCGTGGTCAGGCGGTGGGTGAGCATGTCGGCAAAGCGCACCAGCGTGGGGTCACGGTGGTTGCGCATCCGCTCGCGGGCATATTCGGTCAGGTGCAGCGGCAGCGGGCCCGAGGGGCCGAACATGCCAAAGAAGCGGTTGGTCAGACGGCCCGGCTTGCTGCCCTTGGGTGGGTCGAACGCGGCCAGGGTCGAGGGCGGGAATTTCAGCTCGGCCTCTTGACCATGGCGCACCGCATCCTCGCGCGGGCGGCGCGCCTCACCGATACGGGGCGCGTCGGGAAAGGCTGCTTCCAACAACCGGAAAGCGTGAAAGATGTGATGTTGTTCCGGGGATGCGGCCAGCGTCTCAAGAGAGGCTAGACGATCCTCCCCAGACCGGTTTCCGGCCGCCATCGGGTAATCTCCCCGCGTTGCTGGGTGACAAGCACCGTTTCGGTAAAACTGTTGATGGATACATACTTGCGGAAAAACCGCTCCAATACGGCGCCAAGCGCATAGGCACTGGTGCCCTCGAAAAAGCTCTCGTCAAAGGTGATCGAAATCTCGAGACCGCGCACAGCCGTCGACAGCACCTCATCCGCCATGCGCCGCACGATGGGGCGGGTGCTGACGGCGTTCAGCCCCTCAAGCTGCTTTTCCAGCACCTTGTTGCCCGAGGGCGCATAGATACCGATCAGTTCGCGCAAAGCCGCCGCGCTGTCATCGGCACTGTTGTCGGCGATGCTGATATAGTTGAGGCTCAGATGCGAAATCAGCCGCCACGCGGTGTCGCCCTGCGCCAACGTCTGACGAGGCCGCGTCGGACCGACAGGTGTTGTGATATGGGCGACCGGGCCACCGACGGGCAGGTGGAACACGTCCTTGGCTCCGGTGGGCAACAGCAGCGGCAGATCTCGGTTCGTGACCATCGCCTGGATGGCAAGCTGGTCCAGCGACGGGCCATAGGGAGCCTGTTCGGCATCCACCAAAGACAGATAGATTTCCGAACCCAGATAGGACGTGCGCACGCCTTTCAGCCGTTCCTTTTCCGAGCGTTGGCGCATCTTGCGGGCTTGGGTGAAATAGGCGGTGTGCATGTCACCCGCCGCCGTCAGATCGGTCGCGGAGTAGAACGGGCGAAACGGCACGTCCTTTTCGCCATCCGCCGAAATCCCGGCCACGCTTTCGATGGCATAAATCTCGAAATCCATCGGCGCGGTGCGGTCGGCGACCACATGGTGATCCACCTTCGAGCTGCTGACATGAACGCGGTCACAGCGTTTGTGAAACAGGTTCGCGGCAGGCACGGCATTGAGCGTAAACGCCTCGGGCGTGACACCGGCGGCGATATCGGGATCGCCATTCCTTAGCAGGATATAGATGTCCACATCCGACCCGGTGCAACGGGTCAGCGCCAGCGACAACCCCTTCACCTCCACAAAATGGAAACGTTCGGGCATCGCAAAATATTCCTGCAACAACCGATAGCCGTCAAAGCTGCGCTGCGGGGTGGGCAACAGTGCCTCTTCGGGGTCATAGCCGCGCGGCTCGACCGCGCCGTTGGGCAATTCGGTGATCCAGTCGGCGCGCCGGTCGGTCGAGCGGCCCACAACGCCGGTCACCTGCGTGCTCAGCAATTCGTGCAGGGCCCAGTTCTTGCCCTCTTGCCCATTGAGGTACAGCACAAGGCTGTCCATCGACAGTTCGGAGATCGGCAGACCGCCATGACGGTTCAGACGCAGGCGGATACCGGCGCGGGCCTCGGTCTGACGCGAGACACCGGCGGCGACCAACTCGCCCCGGCCATCAATATACTCGGCCTCGGTGATGGTGATGGGCCACAGCTTGACGTCAGCGGCAGTGCGGAACACGCAGGCGGTATGATCATCATCGCCCAAGGTGCTGCGCAACTCCGAATGGCGCGGAATGACATAGCCATCGGCAAGGGCGGCATTCTGCATGTCCGGCTCAAAGGCGGCGATCATCATCGACGGTGAGGGGCTCAGGTAATGCGGATAGATGATCTCGAGCAGGTGCGAGGTCAGGGCCGGATATTGCAGCTCAAGTTCAAGCTGCACACGGGCGGACAGAAAGGCGACGCCTTCAAGGAGCCGTTCCACGTAAGGGTCGACCACCTCCATCCCGTCCATGCCCAGACGGGACGCGATCTTGGGATAGGCCTGCGCGAACTCGGCCCCCATGTCGCGCATGAAGGCCAACTCGCCTTCGTAGTGTTTGAGCAGTCGGGTATCCATGGCGGGGTCAGGCGATCCTTTCCAGTTGCAGCTCGCCCGTGGTCACATCGACCTGGCTGCGCAGATACAACTCGATGGGCATCGGTTGGGCCCACATGTCCGCGCGGATGTCATAAGAGACAACGGTGTCGCGGTTTTCCTGGCCTACACGCAATTCGACATCCAGCGATCCGGGGTGAATGCGGGGCTCAAAGACCTGCACCGACTCCATGATGGACTTGCGGATCATCTCGGCCCGCTCGGCGGTGGAATAATCGCCCGCGACCTCACGAATACCGAAATTCAGGGTCGAGGCGATGACATTGGGATAGACATCCGCATCGATCTGGGCCGCGCTGTTGGCGGTGTTGAGCAACCAGGCCAGATCGCGCTGGATGATGTCGCGCAGCTGGCGCACGTCGATCACGCGGGTCTCGCGACGCTCGGTCAACTCGGTCGGATTGTCATCCGTCAGCCGATCCAGAAGGGAGGGCTGCAAGCGTTCGGCGATCATCTTGTCGGACATGGATCAATCCCCGCCGCCAGAGGTGTCCGTACCCGCATCCTCGGCCGTGTCGAGGTCGAGCACACGCATATCCATCAGCGCGGTGTCCCCCAGATCAGTGGCAAACAGGCGCTGGCCGACACCGGCAAAGGTCTCGGCACCCAGATCGACCCAGTTGGTGGCGCGGGCCAGCTTTTCGGCCGCACCACCCTGTTCGATGGTGCCAGCATAGCGGGTGGGGATCAGGCCCACGACCTCACCACCGTTGGAGGTGGTCAAGGTGCAAGGGGTCCACACCGCGTCGCGCAGATCGGCGGGGGCGTCGAATTCGATGCGGGAGATCGTGGTGAAAGGCATCCAGTAGTATTTGCCGTTGATGACAACCTCAAGGATCGGGCCAAGGCGCATATCGGCATCGGCGATCCACTCGAAACGGGTGCCATCAATGGAGCCGGTCGTCGTGGGCGCGGCGTCAAAAGCGCGGGCACGGGTGGCGGCGGCCTCGTCGGGGCGGCCTGCGGCATTGGCCTTGAGGGCCTCAAGGATCAGGGCGATCCATTCCTGGGGCTCGCCAAAAATCAGGGGGTCCTTTTCGCCCGCGAATACCTTGTCGCGGTAGACCTCGCAGATGATGCCTTCGCGATAGGTCTGGGCCATGGGCACGGCCATCTCGTCCATCTCTGCGGACACCTTGAGCTGGGCAATGGCGCGTTTCCATTCGCCACGGACGCTCAGCAACTGGAACAGAAAGATGCGCAAGGCAGGGTTTGATGCGTCAGCGCGCACGGCATCCTGCAACGCGGCCAATGCGCCATCCAGATCACCGGCTTTGAGTAGGTCTTCGGCTTGCACGGGGCATCTCCAGATTGGGCATAAGGCGGCAAAGGGCAAGCCCCGAGGGGGGCTTGACCAGGTTGTTCAAGAAAGTGCGAAAAGCGCGGGGCTTATACGACCAGCTCGGCCTTGTTCTTGACGCGGCTCCACATGGCTTTGGAGTGCTCTTTCATCTTACCCTGCTTGTCCTGCGCACTGTATGTGACTTTCATCGCACCGTACTGCATGACCAGCGTCTCTTCGCAGATGTCATCCCCGTCCGAACCGGACCAGCTGATATCCTGAACCATCAGCAGTTTGAAATCGAACTGCAGGAAGGTCACACCAGACTTGCTTGTGGCACCGCCCGAACGACGCAGCACGATGTGCGCGTCATCAAAGTGAGCGCCTTCGCACAGCTTCAGGAACAGACCACACGAGGCCGTGTCGGTTTTCTTGGTCACGGTCAATTCCTTGAACGTGGCCTTCCCGGCACCACCACCACCAGAGATCGACCCGATATTGATGTTGTTCTCGGCACCGATTTCAAAGCTCAGGATTTCCCAGGCTTTCTCTTTGGACATGTCCTCGTCTTGGGTCTCGCCTTCGACTTCTTTCACACCGGGGATATACATAAATGCGTCAAATGACATTTCGGATTTTCCTTATGATTGATCGTTTCTCAGTTGGTTCTCTGTCAGGCAATGGGCGCTGGATCAGCCCTTTTCGCTCGGCAGCTTGGACACCAGGCGAAGGGACACGGACAGCCCCTCAAGCTGGTAATGGGGTCGAAGAAAGAACTTCGATGTGTAGTAGCCGGGGTTGCCCTCGACTTCTTCAACCACAACATCGGCGGCGGCCAGCGGCTGTTGCGCCTTGACCGATTCCGGTGAGGTGTCGGGGTTGAAATCGACATACTGGTTGACCCATGTCTGCAACCAGTCCTGCATGTCATCGCGGCTTTTGTACGAACCGACCTTGTCGCGCACGATACACTTGAGGTAATGCGCAAAGCGGCAGGTCGCGAACAGATAGGGCAGACGCGCGGCCAGGTTGGCGTTCGCCGTGGCATCGTCGTCGTCATATTCCGCAGGCTTGTGCAGCGATTGGGCACCGATAAAGGCCGCCAGATCCGAGTTCTTGCGGTGGATCAGGGGCATCATGCCGTTCTTGGCCAATTCGGCCTCGCGCCGGTCCGAAATCGCGATCTCGGTGGGACACTTCTGATCCACACCGCCATCGTCCGTCGGGAACGTGTGCGAGGGCAGACCCTCGATCGCGCCACCGCTTTCGATGCCACGGATCCGTGAACACCAGCCGTATTCCTTGAACGAGCGGTTGATGTTGACGGCCATGCCATAGGCCGCGTTGACCCAGCCATATTTGGTGGCATCGGACCCGTCGGTGTCTTCTTCAAAGGCAAAGGCCTCGACAGGATCGGTGGCCGACCCGTAAGGTAAACGGCCCAGGAAGCGGGGCATCGCCAGACCGATATACTTGGAATCCTCGCTTTCGCGCAGGGACCGCCACGAGGCGTATTCCGGCGTCTGGAAGATCTTGGTCAGGTCACGCGGGTTGGCCAATTCGGACCAGCTGTCCATCTGGAACAGGGTCGGGTTGGCACCGGTGATCAGGGGCGCGTGGGCGGCGGCGGCAATCTTGGCCATCTCACCCAGCAATTCGACATCCGGCGGGGAATGGTCGAAGTGATAATCGGCCACCAGCGAGCCATAGGGTTCGCCGCCAAACTGGCCAAACTCTTCTTCGTAGATCTTCTTGAAGATCGGGGACTGATCCCAAGCCGTTCCTTTGAACTTGCGCAATGTCTTGTGCATGTCCTTTTTGGAGATGTTCATCACCCGGACCTTGAGCATCTCGTCGGTCTCGGTGTTGTTGACGAGGTAGTGCAGACCACGCCACGCGCTTTCAAGCTGCTGGAAATCGGGGTGGTGCAGGATCGCGTTGACCTGCTCGGTCAGCTTCTTGTCGATCTGGGACACGATGCTTTCGATCGTGCGCAGGGCGTCGTCGCTGATCAGGGCGGAATTGGCCAGCGCCTGTTCGGCCAGCGTCTTGACGGCCTGTTCAACGGCGGACTTCGCCTGATCCGACTTCGGCCGGAATTCCTTTTTCAGCAGGTTCTCGAAATCGGAGGACCCGAACGCCGTGGCTTCACCACCGGCTGCGACTTCTGTTTCTGTCTCGGCCATCTTTTACTCCTGATCTTCGCTGTCAGCTTTGGGGGCGGGCTGTGCGGCAAGGGTTTTGAGCAGGGTCGGATCCTGCGTGATCTTGGCGATCAGTTCCTCGGCACCGGTCTTGCCGTCCATATAAGTCATGAGGTTGCTCAGCTGCGTGCGGGCATCGAGCAGTTCCTTGAGGGGCTCAACCTTGGCCGCGATGGCGGCAGGGCTGAAATCATCCATCGACGAAAAGGTCATGTCGACAGCCATGTTGCCTTCACCGGTCAGGGTGTTGGGCACGGTAAAGGCCGCGCGCGGTGCCATCGACTTCATCCGGTCGTCAAAGTTGTCGACGTCGATTTCAAGGAACTTGCGATCCGCAACGGCGGGTTGCTCGACCTCGGACTTACCGGCCAGATCGGACATAACGCCCATCACGAACGGCAACTGCACCTTCTTCTCGGCACCGTACAATTCCACATCGTACTCGATCTGAACCCGTGGCGCGCGATTGCGCGCAATGAACTTCTGTGAACTCCCAGCCATCCGATTTGTCTCCTTCGAAATCAGTTTGTTTTTTCAATGGTCACGCGAACTGGACCAAAATCTGCTTAATCGTCATCATCGTCTTCTTCTATGCCGCCAATCAGGTTCACGTTATCAACACCTTCAGGGGCCATATTCTTCACGATGGTCAGAAAATCTGCATTCACAAGCTTTTTTGCCCGCATCAAAAGGATCGGCAGCGGGCTCGAGGGCTCATGGCGCTCATAGTACCCGATAATGCGATCCAATGCATTCTGAACGTCGTTGGGAGAGTTGATGCCACCCACGGCACCGCCACCCCCGGCAATGGCACCACCGCCCATCGGGGCACCGTCAGTTGCGGCGGCGTCATCGCCGTCAGCCGCATCACCATCCGCCGCGCCGGCACCTGCCGACTGAAGCCGCGCGTTGGCCTGCTTGAGCAGTTTCAGCAGCGGGTCCAGATCAGGGCCCCGCCCCGGCGTCTTGTCGTCAAACAGCGCGTCAATGGCCTGCACATCTGCATAGGCCTGTGCGGTGGCTTCGGCGATCTCGCGCAGGTCGTCCTCGTCCGTATCCTGAAAGGCCGCGGCGACCTGCCCGGAATCCGGAATATTCTCCATGTCGGCGGCGGGCGTGCTTTCACCCTCGGCTACGGCGATATCGCGCAATGAGATGCCGCCGAATGTGCGGCTCTTGGTCAGGGGCGCGCGGCGCACACCGCGCAGGATGCGGCCATCATCGGTCAGCGACAGAACCGCATTCACACGCATGGTCGGATCGTCGTCATCATCCGCATCAAGCTGCGGATGGCATGTGTCCCAGTACTGGTCCAGACACCCCGCGATATAGGCGATGGCCTTGGCAAACCCGACATAGCCGGTCAGGCGCAACTGGGCCTCGGCCATGAACACACCGGCGCGCAAATCATGGCTGCGCTCCATGATGGCGGCGGCCTTTTCGGCCACGTCTTTATAATCGGGGTCTTCAGCCGCGATGATCTCGTCACCCGCCTGGCGTTCCTCGCCGGGCTGGGCCGCAATCTCCAGCTCCATGAAGGCCGGATCATACTCCAGATCTTCACCACTGGGCACATCTTCCCCATGGCTCTGAAGCAGCGTTTCGACGTCCATAACTTTCCCCAGTGCGCCTTGTTAAGGTGGCTTTAGATGCCTGACGCAGCGACACCATAAGCAGAGGAATCCACTTTGGCTACAGAAAGTACATAGGGGAATTCCCTACCTTGGAACAATTGTCCACAATACAGGGCGGACCCGGATCACTGTGTCACAAGACGCAACAAGCTGACGCCCATACGCCACCAAATGATTGACCTGCGGGGCTGCGCGGCGCACAGTTGTGACCGTGATTAAACAGAAACTTATATGACGGCCTGCATGGACGATCTAAATTCTGAACAAACGCTGCCCCCGGCCCGCGCCATACGATTTGACCGCGTGGCCGACCTGTTCGGACGGGTGCCGCAAATCGAAGAGTTCATGCACGAACGCCCCCAGGGCGACGAAGGCTACCGGGGCTTTCTGGATCGGCTGCGAAGCTCGCAAACCCCCGAAGACGCGATCACCTTCACCGCCTTTGCGATCGAACCCAAGGTGGCGATCCAATGGGGGCTGGATTGCGTGCTTGCGATCCAGGGCGACCTGACGCCCGAAGAAACCATGCTGGTCAATTGGATCGCAGAATGGCTCGAAGAACCGACAACGGATGCGCGCTGGAAAACGCTGCAAATGGCGATGTTTGCGCAGCGCCGGACAGCGGTGGTGCATCTGGGCATGGCGGTGGGGTGGTCCGGCGGACCACTCGCCCCCAACGATCTGGTGACGGTACCACCATGGCGGGCCCCGCGGGCGATCAGCGCAGCCGTGCTGCGGGCCATCGGTCAAGTGCAGACCGAACATCGACAAGCCACCCTTGATCATGTGCTGGACCGGGCTGCCGGACTGTTCCGAATTCACTAAGGGTGCCGCGCGGCCACCCCACTCGTTCTTGTCAAAGGATCGTCGTTTCAAATGGATGCGCTGACACTCACCATTGAAAGCCATGCGGTCGAAGACCTGGAGACAGAGCCCACATGCGATGTCACCGCGCGTTCGATCCGGATCGGGCGCAAGGCGGGCAATGACTGGGTGCTGCCGGATCCAACGCGGCACATCTCAGGGCATCACCTCGATATCCGCTTCGCTGATGGTGCCTATATGGTGCACGATCTGTCCACCAACGGCACTTTCCTGAACGGGTCAAAGGAACGGATCACGGACGGGCACGTGATCGCGGACGGGGATCGGATCCAGGTCGGGCCTTACGTGATGCACGCGCGCTTGCGTGAAATGGAACGCCCGTTCGGGCCGACAAATGTGCCAAGCCCCGGCGCGAAGGCCGCCATCCAGACGCGGCCCCTGACCCAAAGCGGGCAGCCTGTGCAGGCGCCTCCCGGGGCGGCGTTCATGGACAACGGACCCAAGTCCGGTGTGCAAGCGCCCGGCCACGGGGCCGGTTCATCCGCACAGGCGGCGCAGACACCCGACTTCACCCGCTTTCGCAGCAACATCTCGGCGCCCCCCATGGGCGCGCGGCCCTCGGACCCGCTTGGTGATGCTCCGGCTGGCGGCAACGACGTCAAGATCCCGGACGATGATTTCACCCACGACCTGCCCAAGCCAAATGCGGACGGGCCTTTTGTGGACACGCCAGCCGCAGCTAAACCCACCATCGGGGCTGAATTGTCCAAAGCGCCGCGCGGGTTTGGCGAGTCCTTCAGCGACCCCACCCCTGCCCCGGTCGCGCCTCAACCCCAACCGGCTGAAACCACCCCTGCCCCGGACGCCAACGCAGCCATGAACGACTTTCTGGCAGGCTTCCTCGAGGGCGCGGAAATCGACGATGCGGCGGCCCTGCAAATCCCGCTGCGCGATCTGGGGCGGATGCTGGGGCAATGCGCCCGCATGGGCACGCGCGAAATGATGCAGATGCTGCAAGACCGCTCGGCAGTGAAACTGTTCGTCGCACAGGAAGACCGGACCATGCGCGTGGCCTCGGGCAACAACCCGATGAAATTCATGCTCGACCCCGACCAGGCCTTCGAGACGATGTTCGTCACCCCCCGCGACGGCTATCAGACCGGGCCAGACGGGTTCGACAACGCGCTTACGGATATTCGCAAACACCAGATGGCGATGATGGCCGCCGTCCAGCCCGCGATGGCCGATATGCTCGAAGGGCTGGCTCCCAAGGACATCGAAGCCGCAGCCGGAGGCGGTGGCGGCATGCTCGGCAGCGGCGCGCGCAAGTGTTGGGACGAATACAACAAGCGCTGGACGACCCGAGCGGATCAGGGCGAAAACGGGATGCTGGACGCGTTTGTCGATGCGTTCGCACGGCGCTATTCCGAGGCACTGGCCAGCCTGTAACGGCACGCGATCACAGCCCACGGGACGCACGCTTGATCTCCCCGTCAAACACCGACAAACCCCAAGGCAAAACAGCTGTCCGAAACAAGAAGGCGCCGACCAAGACATGCTCAAGCTCAGCGACAAGCCCGTCATTGCCAAGGGTGAGCGGCAACACGTCTACGCGCATCCCGACGACCCGACGCTGCTGGTCAAGGTGCCCCAACCCGGCACGTTCGATGCCGACGGGCACCTGCCGGACGCTGGCTGGCTGACGCGCCGCCTGCGCCGCGCGACCATGTACAAGGGGTTCCTGCGCGAATTCGTCGCCTATCTGGAACTCAAGGCGGAACACCAGGACCCGGATGCGCGGCTGCCGATCAGCGCGGTGCACGGAACGGTGCAGTCCGACCTGGGTTTGGGGCTGGTCTATGAACGCATCTCGGACCCCGACGGCAGCCTGCCCCCCTCGCTCAAAGAGTTGATGGACAGCGGGCGGCTCGAAGCCTGGCACGTGACCGCGCTTCACACATTCTTCGACACGCTGATCGCGCACCATGTGGTGGTCAGCAACAAGAACCTCAAAAACATCATTTTCCAGACGGAAGGGCCGGGCCATGGGCGCTTTGTCTGGATCGACAGCTTTGGATGCAAACAGAGCATACCGCTGCGCAAATGGTCCAAACGGCTGAACACACGGAGGCTCGAGGACTTGCGCCGCCTGTTCGTGGGGCGCGCGGAAGGGGCGTTGGGACGGGGGTCCAAGGCGTAAAGCGGCGCGGGGCAGAGATAGGGCGCAGGGTGTGGGTCAGCATTGGGGTAGATGGGACGGGTACGGTGATGTCCAATCAGCGGTAGCGTTAGTCCTCGGGGGGAGAACATTAGACGTTGAGAATAACCGGTCTCAGCCCGAAGTGGACTTTGCCGAAGCCCTCGAACCATCACATACAAGGGTCTTATGCGCTTTGGGTAGCTATTCATTATCCCTTCAAAAGGCAGAGTTTGAACACCACACTTCAACTCTGACCAGATTTGTGACAACGTTTCCAAGATGGAATTTGAGCGAGAGAACCGTTGCCAAAGCAAAAAAAAAATGAAGTTGTTACAGCAAGCTTCCACTATTTGCAGCGAGAGATAAAAGCCAAAGATCAGGAACCAAAGGCAGTCCCGATCACGCAGGATGAATTTGATGAGCTATGCACCAAGATCGAAAAACAGGTGCTACCTGACCTAAATGACGCAGAGCAGTTCAATGCGGTCAAGTTTGGTCGGGTCGTGCCGTTCAGCAAGGTTCAAAAAGTAAACGGCAGATGCCTATTTGGAGTCTATGAAAATGCATATTGGGGGCATTCGTACAAAAACTCCGAGAAGGGGGCTATCTCGGCGGACAGCATCAATCAGCGCCGCTTCCATTTCTTGCTTTACCTATCAGACAGCGGTCGAATCTATGTCGCCAGCCAGTACCTCGGAGGCTACGGCGGATACACGAGCTTGAGCCGTACTATCAAAAGCTACATGGAAAAGTCAGCACAACTCGATTTCCATTCGTTCCGCCAAGATGCCATCGACTTGAACAAGGCGGTTGCGAAGGAAGTCAAAGTTTCCATGTCCTCAACAGGTAAGAAAATCACCTCCGATAACCTGTTCTCAAGCGGGAGTATGGTAGCTGTTAAGAAGCGAACGGCGGAAGATGGTTTTGAGACTGAGGTCAAGAAAAGCCTGTTTCCCTTGCTAAAGAGCCCAGTCGAGAAGCGAAAGCAGGCGATTGCGGAGATGCTGAAAAAATCCCTCATCGACGTAAAGGACGAAGAGATCGAGAACTGCACCGTGATCGCATCCGTCAACGGCAGAGACCGTGTGATCTACGTCCTCGGTGGTCGCGACTTTGCGTCCAGATTTTATCTCGACGTCGAAATCAAGTACGATGGTCACCCAGATTATGACCAAACTCGCACCGCCATGTTCGACGTTTTGAAGAACGACATCGTTGCTGGAAAAGAGGATGTCTAACTTTCGGGACATAATCAGAAATCACAACGCGACTTACTACGACTATGACACGGGTGACCAGAAACCCGTATGGTTGCGTTACGTACTGGTGGCTTTTGGATCCATTGGTCTTGTGTTGATCTGCGAAACTGTTCCGTCAGAGATGTTGGGCGCTCTGCTGACCGTTCAGTCCATACTCATTGGTTTCAGTTTTAGCGTTATGTTTTTTCTGCTTTCCGGGTCATTGCCCACGATTGCAGATAACGGATCGATTGAAGCAGGGTTGAAGAAAGAGAAGCTTGCGAAGTTGGCTAGAGAACTCTTCTACAACGTGTCCTACTTCAACGTGATTGCGCTGGTTTCAGTGCTATTGTCGTTGCTGCTGCTGCTACCCAGCATAGATGTCGACGCGCTAGTAGAGTGGATCAAGAAGCGGAGCGTTCTTACATTTTGGACTGAGGCAAGTTGGCGTTCATTTTTTGCGACGGTAATCGATTGGCTCAAGCCCGCGCTAGAATTCATGCTGTACGCCACCTTGCTTGAAAGCCTGACATCTTTTGCGCGAACGGTTGGTAGGGTCAGCTTTTACTTCGAACGCAAGCTAAACACCGAAGGCGGCACGTAGCGGTATTGGTGCACATATCATGATATGTGCACCGAACCTGCTAAGTCAGACGATAATGCCTTGGCTGTGGTTCATGAACCCGGTGCGCTTTGCCTCAAGCCATCCACCAGACTTTGCAAAGTCAGCTTTCTACGCACCGCTCACGTTCGTCATCAACGCGAAAATGACGACAGTCCACCCCGTCCCAACACCCAAACTCAAACCACTCAACCCTAAAACTGGAACCGGATTTGCCCCGTAATCCCGAGGCTGTCGATATCGTCTCCGAACCGCGCATCCACCCGCAGGGCGGCGTTCAGTTGCCGTGATCCGGCGGCCTTGCTCGGTTCGAGCAGGCGGACATAGTTGATCCCTGCGCTGACTTCCGTGTACTGCCCCACATTCGCAATCGTGAGGTCCCGCACCGCGCCCGCTGCGGACACGAACTGTGCCTCCCGGTCGTCGGCAAAGTCGTTGTAGAATGTGGCCGTCCCGAAATAGCTCAACACGCTGATCTCGTCGGGCAGGACCCGCGACTTGGCAAGGGTGGCGCTGGCAAAGCCGATCCGGCTTTTGCTGTCATCGACGGTCAGATCGCCCGTGCTGCCCAGGTTGATTGTGTCCGTCTCGTTGTTGGTAAAGGAAAAGCCCGCCGAGGACACAAAGGTCAGCCCCGGCGTGTTGCCCACGGGCCAGGAATAGCCCAATGCGCCCGACAGGGTGTGGCCCCGGTTTTCGTATTCCTCGTCGTTCAAATCAAAGCCCGCCCCGGCCGCCACAGCCGTGTTGGTTGAGGTGAAATCGGTCAGCTCATAGCGGTATTGCAGATCGGCAAAGAACCGGCCCCGCGCGGCCGTCGCATAAACGCCTGCATAGCGTTGCAGGATGTCTGTTTCGGTGACGCTCAGCAGGGTGCTGGTGGGCAGGCCGGTGTTCAGGTCAACATCAAAGACGTTGTTGACCGTGGTGCCCTGGTTCACGCCCAGCAACCCGCCAAAGGCCAGATCCCAACCGCCATAGGCACCGCCGAAGCAGGCGAAATCGCCACCCACCTGCAAACCGCCATAGTTCAGCTCAACCGGCGATGTACCACTTGCACCTGTCGTTTCATCGACAAAGGACCCTTCGGCATCCGCGTTCCCGCCCGTCAGGCGCGACCAGACACCCGGACCGCAAGGGTCCGTCTCCTTGTCGCCCGCAATATCGCTGACAAAGGGGCTCGTGGGTCGGTTGATGATCGCATCGACCAGGGTCTGGGTCAGGCCGACCGTCACCGCAAGGTTCGCAATCCCTGTGTTCACCCGGCTTTGTAATTGAATCGCGCCGGCCCCGGTGTCGGTCACGAAGTACTCAAAGGCCGCTGTTTCAGGCAGTCCGGAGACGCTGCTGAAGCTCAGCGCGTTCGTGGTGCCATAGGTGAACAGATCGATATTGCCGATATTGCCCGCCTCACCGATGGAGTTGAACCGCAGCGCAGCCGTACCGCTCAGCGCGCCGGCAACAGCGATCGTATCGCCAGCGGTGGACCCGGTGGTGACATCCGCATCCAGCACCACAGTGCCGTTGATATTCGCATTGCCCGACACGTTCAGCTGCGTGGTCGGGTCGTCATCGCTCAGATCAATGGTGCCGCCCGAACCGGACAGGTTGCCGGCGATGGTGCCGCCAGTGCCGGTCGCGGTCAACGTGCCGTTGTTGACGACATTGCCGGTCACCTGGCCAAGCAGGCTGACAGTGCCGCCCGCGCTATTGGTCAGATCGCTCACCAACGTCCCGGACGAGGCGATGGTCAACGACCCGCCACTCTCGTTGGTGAAATCGTTGGTGGGGGCGTTGTTCAAGGTCCCGCCCGAGATCCCGAAACGGCCCGCGTTCGTGATGGCATTCGTCACCGTGGTGTTGCCGGCGCTGTTGACGATCCCACCCGCGTTGGCGTCCAGCGTGTCGATGGTCCCGCCCGAAAAATTCAGCGTGCCGGTGTTGGTGAACAGACCTGCCACAGTGCCGGTGACGTTGGCCGTACCGCTTGTGTTGGTGACAGCATCATTGGCGGTGCCGAACACGTTCAGGGTGCCGCCCGCATTGGTCACGGTCGAGGCCAGCGCGCCCGCAGACTGGATCGACAGGGTGCCGCCGTTGATCTGTGTCCCGCCTGCAGTCACGGTCAGGGTGCCCGTGTTCACATCGACCGTACCGCCATTCACGGTCAGGCCATTGTCGATAGTGCCATCGCCGGTGAAATCGGTGTCGCCCCCGGCATTGTTGATCAGCGTGGCAGCACGCCCACCGTTGATATCAAGGTTGCCTGCGTTGGTTAGCGTTCCGGTCACGATCCCGGTGGTGGTGCCGGCGCCCGTGCCGGTCAGGGTCACGCCTTCCGGGCCATCGGCCTGGTTGGTCAGATTGCCATCAAGGGTGCCGGTGACAGCCAGGGTACCGCCATCCTGGTTGGTGACCGTGCCAGTACCCGTCGCACCCGCCTGCAAGGTCGCGCCCGAAGCGACAGTCAGCGTGCCACCATTGGCGTTGGTGGTGGCACCGGTCACGGTGAAAGTGCCGGTGTCGACATCAAGCTGATTGTTGTTGGTAAAGGCACCCGTCACGGTCTGGGTGGCAATTGTATCCAGATCCGCATTGTTGCTGACATTGCCGGAAAACAGCACATTGCCATCCAGATCATTGGTGCCGTCAAAGGTGGCGTCATCCTCAATCGTGATGGTCGCGGAGGAGATGGTGAGGGCATTCGTACCATCTGTGTCGATATCGCCGTCCGTGCTAAAGCCACTGGTGGTCAATGTCCCCGGCCCGGTCAGGCCGGTCACATCCAGCGTCCCACCGTTTTGGTTGGTGAAGCTGCCGCCGATGGTCTCGCTCTCGTCAATGGCAAAGGTGCCCGCGTTCTCGACATTGGCAAGCGTGCCACCGTTGAAGTTGAACGTGCCCCCGTTGATATCGGTCAGGCCGCCCACCGACCCGGCATTCATGTTGATGGTGCCTGCGGACTGGGTGACGGTGGTGGTGATGGTGCCGGTATTGGTGGCGGTGCCGCCATTGTTGGTCAGGCTCGCGATGGTGCCCGAGTTCGAGAACGTACCGGTGTTTGTCGTCGCGCCTGCGGAGCCCGTGTTGGTGAACTGACCGGTATTGTTCAGCGTGCCGTTCAGCGTGCCCGCGTTCGTGGACAGCGCCGTACTGTTGTTCACGACATTGCCGGTGATGTTGCCGGTCGCTGTCATCGTGGCTCCGGTGGCGATATCGATACCGCCGGTCGCCGTCAGGGTCTGGCCGCCATTGATGGTCAGCGTGCCCACATCAATGTCGGTGGCACCGGTCACGGTGCTGCTACCGTCTACCGTCGTGCTCACGCCCGTGCCGTTCTGCGTCAGGCTGGCAACTGTGCCTCCGCCCAAGGTCACGATGCCTGCGGTGTTCGTGACAGCGCCCACCGTGCCCGCATCGACGTCCAGTGTACCGCCGCCATTGACCGTCACGGTCGAACCGACGCTGAAGCCCCCTGCCCCGGTTCCGGTGACCTGCACGGTGCCGTTGTCGATTGTGGTCGCGTTGGTGACGACGCCCGTGCCCGAATTGATGACGGTGCCGCCATCAACATCAAGTGCATCAATGGTCCCGGTATTGGTGAATTGCCCGCCGGTATTGGTGAGCGTACCGCTGATTGTGCCAGCGTTCGAACTGGCATTGGCCAAAGCACTTGCATTGGTGACATTGCCGGTGATCGTGCCCGTGCCGTTGATGGTCAGTTGACCGGCGGATGCGATGTCCACATTCCCCGTCGCCAACAAAGTCACACCGCTGTTCACGGTTAGCGTGCCTACATCGATGTCGGTCGCACCAACCACTGTGGTGTTGCCATCGACCGTGGCGCTCACGCCGGCGCCGTTCTGCGTCAGGCTCGCCACGCTGCCGCCGCCCAATTCGACCGCGCCGTTCGAGTTGGTGATCGCGCCGGTGGTGCCGCCGTTTTGATCGAATGTGCCGCCGGTGACTGATACCGTCCCGGAGATGATGCCGGTGTTCGTGGTTTCGCCTGCCGAGTTGGTCAGCGAGGCCAGCGTGCCGGTATTGGTCAGCGTGCCCGAGTTCGTCGTGGCCCCCGCCGCTCCGGAATTCGAGAAGACGCCGGTATTGTTCAGCGTGCCGTTCAGCGTGCCCGCGTTCGTGGACAGCGCCGTACTGTTGTTCACGACATTGCCGGTGATATTGCCGGTCGCTGTCATCGTGGCTCCGGTGGCGATATCGATACCGCCGGTCGCCGTCAGGGTCTGGCCGCTGTTGATGGTCAGCGTGCCTTCGTCGATATCGGTCGCGCCGGTCACTGTGGTGCTGGCGTCTACGACAGTGGTGGTCGAGGCGTTGGTGTTCTGGGTCAGGCTGGCGACGGTGCCGCCGCCCAATTCGACCGCCCCATTCGAGTTGGTGATCGCGCCGGTGGTGCCACCGTTCTGATCGAACGTGCCGCCGGTGACCGACACCGTCCCCGAGATGATGTTGGTGTTCGTGGTCTCTCCGGCTGAATTGATCAGTGAGGCCAGCGTGCCGGTATTGGTCAATGTGCCCGAGTTCGTGGTGGCCCCGGCCGAACCGGAATTCGAGAAGACGCCGGTATTGTTCAGCGTGCCATTCAATGTGCCTGCGCTCGACGACAAGCCAGTGCTGTTGTTCACCACGTTGCCGGTGATGTTGCCGGTGGCTGTTATCGTGGCTCCGGTGGCGATATCGATACCGCCGGTCGCGGTCAGAGTCTGGCCGCCATTGATGGTCAATGTGCCCACGTCGATGTCGGTCGCGCCGGTCACGGTGCTGTTACCATCGACCGTCGTGCTCACGCCCGCGCCGTTCTGCGTCAGGCTGGCAACTGTGCCTCCGCCCAAGGTCACGATGCCAGCGGTGTTCGTGACGGCGCCGACGCTGCCCGCATCGACGTCCAGTGTACCGCCGCCATTGACCGTCACGGTCGAACCGACGCTGAAGCCCCCGGCCCCGGTTCCGGTGACCTGCACCGTGCCGTTGTCGATTGTGGTCGCGTTGGTGACGACGCCCGTGCCCGAATTGATGACGGTGCCGCCATCAACATCAAGTGCATCAATGGTCCCGGTATTGGTGAATTGCCCGCCGGTATTGGTGAGCGTGCCGCTGATTGTGCCAGCGTTCGAACTGGCATTGGCCAAAGCACTTGCATTGGTGACATTGCCGGTGATCGTGCCCGTGCCGTTGATGGTCAGTTGACCGGCGGATGCGATGTCCACATCGTTTGACGCGGTCAGGGTCTGGCCGGCGTTGACGGTCATCGTACCATCGTCGATCTGGATGAGCCCCGAGACGCTGGCGGTGTCGTCCACCACGACCGAACCTGCCCCGCCCGAAGTCAGAGTACCCGTGATCGCGCCTCCCAATTGGACTGCGCCGACCGAATTGACGTTGCCGATGGCCGTGCCGTCGATGTCCAGCGTGCCCGATGCGCCCACATCGAAATCATCATCCGTGTTGCCGCCCGTGTCCGCCGTGACGGTCACGCCGCTGTCGATCTGGAACTCTCCGCCGGTGACGCTGATTTGGCCGGTCGTTGACAGGGCCGCAGTGGCATTGGCCTGCCCGCCGGTCACACCAAGCGTGCCCGTGATCGCTCCGCTCAGATCCGAAGCGGTGGCGGCGGTGGTGACATTCGCGGTGATGGTCCCGCTCGACGTCATATTGGTGACACCGCTCGTCACATCCAGCGTGCTGTTCGTGCCGGTGATGGTCAACGCGCCCGTGTTCGAGAACGTGCCCGCCGACAAGGTGACATCACTGTTGATCGCAGCAGTGCCGGTCACGCTGGTCGAGCCGCCTGCCGCGCTCTGGGAATAGGCCGACAGGGTGGACTGCGCGAGGGTCACGGTGCCGCCCGAGTTCACGACCGTGCCGCTGATCTGCCCGCCGCCACTCACGCTCAACGACCCGCCCGCACCGATGGTGACGGTGCCCGTCGCGGTCAACGTGCCCCCGGTCACGACGTTCAGCACACCAGCGGTGTTGACGTCCACATTGTTTACAGTCGGCACGGCGACATCCACCACGGCTGGCGGCGCGACATCGATCAGGACATCCTCGCCCGGCACCGGAACCAGATCGCCATCCCAGTTGGTGCCCGTATTCCAGTCCGAGTCGGTATCGCCATCCCAGGTCACAGTCTGCGCAAAGGCCGCTGGTGCCACAAACACCACCGTGCTCAGCAACATCGCGCGCATGCAACGCAGTCGGAAATGACCTTGAGAGACGTTCATGGAGGTAAGTCCCGGGAATTAAATTAATTCCGCGCAGTCAAGCACGTCACGCCGCCTTGGGCAAATCTTTGCCGCCCCGATCAGGGCGAAAACACCATAGCTGTGGCCTTTAGGCACAGACGCGCACGTATAAAGAGCACCAACGCGCAGGGCTAGTGGGTCTATCCGACATAACACCCAAATATAGAAAGGGCTTGCAGGAATCACCAAAGCACGTAAAACATTTACGCCAAGAACAGAATAAAACGCCTTTAAGCGTAACTCACGCTGGCCAATCGATGCGATGCGCCGAAAATCAAGGCCCGGAGAACGGCAATAAGGCACCAAATGCGGGGCAAACCCGCAGCAGGCAGGTGACGACCCCGGTCGTACCAAAAGAACAGGCAGGACGCGAGATGCAAGATCTCTCGGCGCGAATTGACACTCTGGTGGGGGCACATGCCGCCAAACTGTCCGAGCGGCTTCAGGCGCATCGGGAACAATTGTTTCCGCCCGACGCGCAGCGGACATTGCGGACCTTCACCTCAGGCGAGGTGGCAGACCTGCTCGGGGTCAAGGACGCTTACTTGCGCAAACTCCACCTTGACGGGCGCGGACCCGAACCGGAAATCCGGGCCGGGGGGCGGCGCCACTACACGCCCGACGACATTCAATCGCTGCGGCACATGCTCGAACAGGGCGCGAAATCGCCTGGTACCTACCTGCCTGGACGGCGCGGGGATGACGGGCTGCAAGTGATCACAGTGATCAACTTCAAGGGCGGGTCGGGCAAGACGACAACGGCCGCGCATCTCAGTCAGAAACTCGCGCTCGATGGATACCGGGTACTGGCGATTGACCTAGATCCGCAGGCATCGTTTTCGGCGCTGCACGGGTTCCAGCCGGAATTCGACCTGCTGGACGGGGGCACGATCTACGACGCGATCCGCTATGACGATCCGGTGCCGCTGCGCGACCTGATCCGGAAAACCTACTTTACCAATCTCGACATCGTGCCGGGCAATCTGGACCTGATGGAGTTCGAACACGAAACGCCCCGCGCCCTCGCGCAGCGGGACGGCGCGATGTTTTTCACCCGTGTAGGGACTGCTTTGGGCGAAGTGCAACAGGATTATGACGTGGTCATTATCGACTGCCCGCCGCAGCTTGGGTTCCTCACGATGTCCGCGCTTTCGGCGGCCACGGCAGTGCTGGTCACGGTCCATCCGCAAATGCTCGACGTGATGTCGATGTGCCAATTCCTGTTGATGACCTCGAACCTGCTTGGGGTCGTGGCGGATGCGGGGGGCGACATGAGTTACGATTGGCTGCGCTACGTGGTGACGCGCTACGAACCTGGAGACGGGCCACAAAACCAGATGGTCAGCTTCATGCGCTCCATGTTTGGCGATCACGTGCTCAATCACACCGTGTTGAAATCGACCGCGATCTCGGATGCGGGGATCACAAAACAGACTCTATACGAGGTCGAAAAGGGTCAATTCACCCGTGCGACCTATGACCGGGCAATGGAATCCATCAACGCGGTCAATGGCGAAATCGAAGGGCTCATTCAGACGGCATGGGGGCGGCATGGCACGTAAAAACCTGCTTCAGGGGCTGATGGAGGGCGGCGATACCCCCGCCTCGGATCCTGCCAAAACCAAACCCGGACAGCGGCCCCTCAAAGGGGCCATTGGGGCGGTCAGCCAGTCGATCGAAGCGCTCAAAGCGCGTTCTTTGCTTGATTTAGACCCACATGCCATCGACGCAGGCGGTCTTCAGGACCGGCTCGAAAGCGATGACGCCGAAGACAGCGCGTTGCTGGCCTCGATCCGCGACTACGGACAGCAAGTGCCGGTGCTCGTGCGCCCCCACCCCGAGGTCGAAGGGCGGTTTCAGATCGTCTATGGGCGACGCCGGGTTCTGGCGATGCGCGATCTGGGTCAAACGGTCAAGGCGCTGGTACGTGAATTGGACGACACGGCCCTTGTCATGGCACAGGGCCAGGAAAACACCGCCCGGCGGGGTCTCAGCTTTATTGAAAAGGCGAACTTTGCGGCTCAAATGCGCGATGCAGACTATGATCGCAAAGCCATGTGCGACGCGCTCAGCATCGACAAAACGGTTGTGTCGCGGATGCTTGCGATTGTGGATCGCATCGGAGCGGATCTGATCCATCTGATCGGTGCCGCCCCTGCGGTGGGGCGGGATCGGTGGGTGCAACTGGCCACCCTGATCGAAGCGCATGATCTGGACACAACAACGCTTGCAGATGTGGTGCATGTGCAAGGCGGGGATACTGACAGCAATGATCGCTTCGAGGCGACGCTGAAAGAGGCGCATCGCGCTGCCACCGGTGCTGGCGCGGCTCCGATATCTGTCTCTAAAAAGGCAAAGTCCGGGCCCGGCACCCGCGCATCCGTTACAAGTTCCACCACCGGCACCGTGATCGCCACGGTCCTGTCCAAGGACGATAAAGTCACCCTCACATTCCCCCGTGAGGGCAGCGGCGGCTTTGAGGACTGGCTGACGGACAACCTTGACCAAATTCACCAGAGCTGGGCCGCCCGCGGCAAATCCTCTGATGAATAACCCCGAGCAGAACATCAAAACAACAGGAGGCACAGACAGGCACTAAAACGAACAAAGCCCCCCAGATCATATAACGACCCGAGAGGCTTCGATTTGGTTCTAGCACCCCGAATCTAACCCCCACACGAGTCGGCTGTCAACAACACCTGGCGGGTGAACGTGATTTTTTTGTCTTGTGAACAGCGATGGAACGACTTTCAACGACGCCCTTTGGGCAGCGGCCCGTGACGGCTGGCCTTTTGCAGGCCGCCGCGCGGATGGCTGACACCCCTGCCCTGCCCCATGTCGACAAATGGCAGATCCTGCGGGAACTTTGCGTGGCCCGCACCGCATTTGGTGTAACGGACCGAGAACTAGGCGTGCTCGAAGGGCTGCTGAGCTTTCATCCCGAACAGATGCTTGGTGGAAACGCCGACACCGTCGTGTTCCCCTCCAACCGGGCCTTGGGCGAACGCTGTCACGGCATGGCAGAAAGCACGCTGCGCCGTCATTTGGCCCGTCTGGTGGATGCCGGTCTGATCCTGAGGCACGACAGCCCAAACGGCAAACGCTACGCCGCGCGCGATCACGATGGAACGTTGCTGCGCGCCTTCGGCTTTGATTTGCGCCCGCTTCTGGTGCGCAGCGCCGAGATCGCGCAGGCCGCCCAAGCCGCCCGCGCCGCCACAGCCCGCCTGAAGGCGCTCCGCGAGAAAGTGTCACTGAACAAGCGAGATGCCCAGAAACTTGCCGCCTACGGGGCCGAGCAAGGCTATCCCGGCCCATGGGATGCGATCTTGCTCGAACTGCTGGACCTGTCGCGCCTCCTGCGTCGCCGGCTGTCTGCGGACGAACTTGATGGAGCCGGTGAATGTGCCTCCAAACTCCTGCAACAGACCCTAATATGGCTCAACAAAGCAGAAAATATGAGCGGCAAAGACAATCAGTCTGAGCGGCAGTATCAGAATTCAAATACAGATTCTTCTGTTTTTGAACATTGCTCTGAAAAGAGCATGGAAGCGGGTGTGCCATCACCCTCTCATCCGGAGTCGTCCGGATCAAGTGTGGATGAGGGTGAAGGGAGCCTGAACATCCCTCTCCCCCTGGTCCTGCGCGCCCTGCCCGAGGCGCTGGCCTACGCCCAGGAACCCGTCACAAGGTTCAGCGATCTGGCAAGACTAGGCGCATTCCTACGCGGCATGATCGGGATCAGCCCCTCAGCCTGGCAAGACGCCGTGGACACAATGGGCCCCGACATTGCCGGGATCGCCGTCTGCTGCCTCGTTGAGCGCATTGACGACATCCGATCACCCGGTGGATACATCCGATCCCTGACCCGTGAGGCGGCCGAGGGTCGTTTTTCGATCGCGCGGTTGATCATGGCGCTGATCCAGCGGCCTGCAACGCGCAGGGGCGCGGAAAATTGACAGCTGTCAACTCGCCGACCGGGGTGAAATGGGATGCCGAAGTTGACAGCTGTCAACACCTGCAAAATGGGCGAAAACTTGACGCAGCGAAACCGAAGCCGCACAGTGCGCGCAATGAGCAGCAGAGGGCTGTCGCGCGGGTCCCAAAACGACCGGGACGTGACGTCAAAGCCACAAAAGAGAGCAAAGACAGATGATCACGGGTCTGCATATTTCACCTGATTTCAGGGTGGCGCGGCAGATGGTGCGGGGCGGGTCGCATGTCTGACGACGATGATGATCGCACCGTCTTTGGTCAGGCGCTGCCGACACCCACTGCCCCACAACCGCGCGCTCGATTAACGTCCGATACACAAAACGATGATGAGCGCACGATTCTGGCACGTCGCCCGGTCGATCCCGGTGTCTCTCAGGCGGGTCAAGTGCCGCTGGCCGAGATGCTGCAACTCAAGACGCGGCGCACCGGCCTTGCGTCAAACGCGATCATGGCCGCAGCGGCTGACCTGCTGGAATTGCTGGGCCTGCTGCGCACGGGCCTGGTGGAGATGCAGTCAGAACCCCTGCACGCCCACCTGAGACGGCGGCTGGTCCGCTTTGATCAGGATGCGCGGGCCATGAACGTGCGGGTGCAGGACATCGCGGACGCCCGCTATGCGCTGGCCGCGACGTGTGATGACATTGCCCAGAACCTGCCGGGCACCGAACCGGGCTTTTGGCGGCAGAACAGCCTGACGGTGAAGTTCTTTGATGATCCCAATCCCGGCGTCGGTTTTTTCACCAGATTGCACCGACTGTCGGCCAATCCCGGGCGGCACGGCGCGGTTCTGGAGCTGATGCTGGCCTGTCTGGCCCTTGGGTTTGAGGGGCAATATCGCAAGGCACCGGATGGTATGGTGGCCTTGGTCAACCTGAGGAAAGACATCTATCAGCGCGTGCGCAGCACCCTGCCCCGCCCGCGTCCCGCGCTGTCATCCACGGTTGCGCCTGTGGTGCTGTTGGGACGCCGCCGTCATGCCGATATGCCGCTGTGGATCATCGCGGGCGTTGGGGCTGGCATGGTTGTGTCGCTTTATGTTGCGCTGGCATGGACGCTGACGCAGGAGGCGCAGGCGGCCCAAGCGACGATCCTTGGGCTGCATGACCCGAATGATCCGATTGCGATTGAGCGTATCGCGGTGCCCGAGATTGCCCCCATGCCGACGGCCGAGCCCGCGCCCGAGGTAGAGCCGGAGCCTGCCTCCGAACCGGATAACGCGATTGTCTTGTACGAAGCCCCGCCGACCGGTCAGGTGGACCGCGTGCGCGCCCGGTTGCAGGTCGAGATTGATGCCGGGCTGACCACGGTCACCGAAGAGGGCGATTTCGTAGCCATCCGCCTTGGTCCCGCGCTGCAATTCGGGGCAGGTGCGGCGAACCTGACGAGCGAAAACCCCATCATTGTGCGGATCGCGGAAGTGTTGGAACAGGAACGCGGCGACATCATCGTGGAAGGTCACAGCGATAACATTCCGCTAAGTGGGCGCGGGCGTTACAAAACCAACGAGGAATTGTCAGAGGCGCGCGCGGCGACCGTGCGCGATGTGCTGGCCCAATATCTGTCTGAGCCCGAGCGATTGTCGGTGGTTGGGGCAGGTGCGGCCAAACCGCTGGATCGCGCCAACACGCCTGCGGCACGGGCCCGCAACCGGCGCGTGGATATCCTGCTGCTCAAGGAACAGCGGCTGTGACAGTGGTGCGCGCGGTTTTTGCTGTTCTGACCTATCTGGTTGGTGCGGTGGCGCTGGCGGCGTCGATCTGGGTGGGGTTACCCCTGCTTGGCAATGATGTGCTGGCCTTGCCCGAGGTGCGTGCGGCGCTGATTGGGGCGATTTTGCTGAGCCTGTTGCTGGTCGCCTTGTTGCGCCATCGGGCGCGACGCAAATCGGCCCAAGCCCTTGAGCGTAGTCTTGTTGACCCCCAAGCGGGCGATGGTGCGATCCTGGCGGAACGCATGCAAGGCGCTGTGGCCAGGCTGAAAGAGGCGGGTGGGGCGACCGCACTTTATGATTTGCCGTGGTATGTTCTGATTGGTCCGCCCGGAGCGGGCAAGACCACCGCGTTGGTCCATTCCGGCCTTGATTTTCCGGACACGGATCCGGGGGCTGTGGCCGGGTTTGGTGGCACGCGCAACTGCGATTTCTGGTTTGCGCGCGACGCTGTGCTTGTGGATACTGCGGGTCGCTACACGACGCAGGACAGTGATGCGATCGCTGATCGCGCCAGTTGGGCCGCCTTTCTGGAGCATCTGAAAACCGCGCGCCCGGATCAGCCCATCAATGGCGTTATTCTGGCCTTGTCCTGCGCGGATTTGTTGACAGCCGACGACGCGACCCTGCGCGGTCATGCTGACACGGTGCGGGCGCGTCTTGCGGAGGTTCACAGCACCCTGCGGACCCATGTGCCCGTCTATGTGATGTTCACCAAGGCCGACATGATTGCCGGGTTCCGCCAGTATTTTGGCGCCTTTGACGAGTTGCGCCGCCGGAGTGTCTGGGGTGTCACGTTCCAGACCCGCGACCGTGCGCATGAGACGTGGCGCACGGCATCGGCCGAATATGCCCGTCTTGTGCGTCGTCTGTCTGATGAAGTGACCGACCGCATGGCCGAGGAATTGGACAGCGCGACCCGCATCGCCATCTTCGGATTTCCGGCTCAGATGGCGCTGTTAGAGACCAAAGTAACCGACTTTTTGCAAGGCGTGTTCGAGAATGCCAGCGCCAACAAGGCGATCCTGCGCGGGTTCTATTTCACGTCCGGCACGCAGGAAGGCACGCCGATTGATCAGGTCCTTGGTGCGCGCGCCGGGGCAGGGGGCTTGCAGCCCTCATTCATGTCGGGGCGGGGCCGCAGCTATTTCCTGCATGATCTGCTCAAGAAAGTGATTTTTGCCGAGCGGGATTGGGTGGGCTATGACCGCGCCCGGATGCTGCGCCGGACCCTGTTTCGCGGCTTTGCCAAGACCGTGATTGTCACGGCCAGCGTGGTGGCGATGGCGGCCTTTGGCTACAGTTTCTGGAAGAACGCGTCGCTGGTACGCGAGGCTGATG
Source organism: uncultured Tateyamaria sp. (assembly GCF_947494755.1). Lineage (GTDB taxonomy): Bacteria > Pseudomonadota > Alphaproteobacteria > Rhodobacterales > Rhodobacteraceae > Tateyamaria. Next base: position 39,593 of record NZ_CANLVZ010000016.1, on the reverse strand, counting down.
CGCAGGCCAGTGCCTATGCCACCCGCGCGGCCCCGTTGTTGACGGCCCGCTATGTCGAGAATGCCGCCACCCGTCCGCTGTTGCCCGCTTTGGCCGCCGTTCGTGTCATCCCGGCGGGGTACGCCGATCCGCGCCCGCAAAGCCGGTTTGAACAGTTGGGTCTGTCGCGTCGTGCCACCTTGCGCGGGGCGGCGGTGGATGCCTATTCCGACAGTCTTGAGCGCCTTTTGCGTCCGCGCATGATGCTGCTGGCCGAGCGTCGTCTGGGCCAGGCCTTGATCAATGCGGATCATGCGGCGGCTTATCGTGCCCTCAAGGTGTATATCCTGCTCGCCAAGGAACAGGATGGCCGGGACGATGATCTGGCGATCCAGAGTTTCTTTGCCGAGGCGTGGAGCCGTGAATATGCCGTGTCCGGCTCGGATACCGAGTACCGTGCGATCAATGCCCATCTGTCCGCGATGCTGGCGTTGGATGATCGCGTGTCGCCGCCCATCAAGCCGAACAAGGCGCTGGTGGATCGCGCCCGGTTGGAGTTGTCCGGTCTGCCCTTGTCTGTGCAGGTGATGTCCGCGATTGAGGCTGAGGCGGGTGTGTTGTCGGCCTGGTCCCTGGCGGAGGCGTTGCCCGATCCGTCCGCTGTGCGGCTGGTGGATGGTCGTGATCCGGCGACCTTGGTTGTGCCGGGTCTGTTCACTTTTGAGGGCTATTGGAGCGCGTTTCAGCAGGCTTTGGTGGCTGCACCAACCTATGTCGAGGCGGATGCGTGGGTGTTGGCCCGTGGCCCTGCCTCCGCTGCGGAGCGGGGGGCATTGGTGGCGGATGTCCATGCCCTTTATGCGGCGCGGTTCGAGGCGGTGTGGTCCGAGATGCTGGCCCGGATTGATGGCGCGAGTGCGATATCTGTCGCCCCGTCGTTGGCCCGCGTGGTGGCGGTGCAGACCCAGTTGAGCGCGGTGTTGGATTCTGATCCTGTGACGGGTGGGGACTCTAGTGCATTGAAAAATATACAGGATTTGTGGGGAGATGTGGGTGTAGGTGAGTTGCGTCGGCGCGCGGAGGCGGTACAGCGACCGTTTGCCCCGTGGTTTGCGGCGGTGCGGGAGCAGGGTGGGGCGAGCCCTGTGGACCTTGTGGTGCGTGATGTGGCGGGGTTGGCGTCTGATCCGGCCCGCTGGCCCGTTGTGGCCGCGCGTGCGACGGCGATGCCCGCGCCCATCCGGCGGATGGTGGCGGATGTGGGCTTGGGCGCGGCGCAGGCGGCTTTGCGGGCGGATGTGACGGGTGTGTGCCGTGCGCGCATTGCGCCGTTCTATCCTTTTGGCGGCCCGATTGAGGCGCCGCTGCCGGTTGTCGATTTTGCCGCCTTCTTTGGGTATGGCGGGCATGTGGATCGCTATTGGGCGACCTATGCGGGGCAGGGGGATATCGCCCTGCCGATGTCGGATATGGCCCGCCGTGACTTTGATGCGGTGGCGCAGCTGCGCCGCGCCGTGTTCCCCGATGGGTCTGCGGTGCCTGACACCACTTTGAGCCTGCGCATAGGCGGGGTGAGTGCCGATGTCGTGTCGATCGACGTTGATCTGGGCAATGGCGCGCAGCGGCTGGTGTCGGGTGGGCCGGGGATTGCGGTGCAATGGCCGTCGGACCTGCGAGGCATGCGCTGGACTGTCAACGCGGGCGAGGCCAATGCCGCCGAGCTGGAGTTGAAAGGCGGTGCCTGGGCCATCGTGGAAGCGCTGCGCACGGGCAGCGACGTCCAAATCAGCGGGGCAGGCGCCGACGTCACCCATACCGTCGGTCCCCATGCGTTCCGCATGATGCTGAGCACGCCGGAAGGGGCGGGGCCGCCGCCGTTCGTCGGGCCGATATGGTCTGATTTCACGTGCCCGGACACGCTGGAATAGGCCCATGACCACGGTGATCTATGGCAAACATCCGGCCTTTGGCGACTTCCTGACAGCGGGGCTGGAGCCTGCCGCGCTCACACAGCTTGAGGCGTGGGTGCAACCCTGCCTGACAGCCGTGCGCGACGAACTGGGCGAGGGGTGGGAGACGGCCTGGGATACTGCACCGCCCTTGCGGGTGTGGATCGGGGCGGATGTGCTGGGGGTGCCACTGATGGGCATTTGGGTGCCCTCGTGGGACAAGGTCGGGCGGCGCTATCCGTTGATTGTCGGCGTTGCGGGCTATGACACCTTACCCCCGATCCACCCGGACCATGACGAGGGGTTCTATGTCGCTCTTGAAGGTGCATTGCGCGACCTAGATGCAACCACTTGCGCGCAAGGCGGGGTGCAGGGGTTAATTGAGGGTATCGCCATGCCCCCGATCAATGGCACAGTGCCACAAATGCGCCCCACTGGGATGATATGGGGACAGCGGGCAGATGGGGATTTGTCGCGGCTGATGCGGGATGCACGCGACACGGACGCAGCCCGTGCCCAATTGGGGCGGAGCCATTGGTGGTATCCGGCAGGGGCGGGACGCGATGCCGGCTGGATGGGGACAAACGGGTTGCCGGATGCACGCGCCTTGCGCTGGCTGATGGCGGAGGTCGATACCGACACCATGCCCGCACAGGACGACGATGGCCACGCTGAGGAGGGTGGACACAGATGAGCGATGATATGGTGACACCTGCCGAGGGCCTGATGTCGTTCGAGACCAGCGCCCGCACGGATGTCGGCCGGGTGCGCAAGCTGAACGAGGACAGCCTGCTTGTGCAGCCCATGTCGGGGCTGTGGCTGGTGGCTGACGGCATGGGGGGCCATACCGCAGGTGATTTTGCCAGTCAGGCCATCGTGGCTGAGATGGAAACCATCGGTGTGCCCGCAGGTGCGATGGATTTGCGCGCGCGGTTCATGGATCGCCTCACCCGCGCCAATGCCACCATTCAGGCCCATGCCGCCGAAGTGGGCCGGGGCACCATCGGGGCCACGGTTGCGGCGCTGATCGTTCAGCAGGACCACTTTGCCTGCATCTGGTCCGGTGACAGCCGCGTCTACCGCATGCGCGGCCAGAAACTGACCCGTGTGACCCGGGATCACACCGAAGTTCAAGCCTTGCTGGATGCCGGATCCATCACGGCAGAGCAGGCCGAAAGCTGGCCCCGCAAAAACGTGATCACGCGCGCCATTGGCGTGACGGAACTGCCTGAATGTGACATGGTCGAGGGAACGCTTGAGGATGGGGACCTGTTCCTTTTGTGTTCGGATGGTTTGACGGAATATTTCGAAGATTCAGAACTGGCGGAAGTGTTGTATGAGGGCGTAGATTTCCCGCTGGACGGGATGTGCGCGCATTTGGTGGGCACCGCCCTTGCGCGGGGCGGGAAGGACAACGTGTCTGTTGTCATTGTGCGCTGTCATAGATTGAGTTTGCCGGGGTTGGCCGTAGAGGGTGAATATCCCGAGTTTCGAGGACTACAATGAGCGACGACAAGAAAACGCGTCCCGACACCCCCGAGGTGGACGGCGACGACGACGACAAGACAATTCTGTTTCGGCCTCAGCCCGCCGCCGAGGAGGCGGATGCTGATGCTGATGCGTCCGATATGCCCGAGGATGTCCCTGCCGATGACGCGGAGGAATCCGACCGCACCGTTGTCGTCCGTGATCCGGGCCCCGGGCGTACCGCCGCGCCGGTGCAGGAACCGCCCTCTGAGCCCTTTGATCCCGATGACAAGGCTACCGAAATGGTGTCCACCGGTGAGGACGAAGGTGCTGGTGCCGGCCCTGTCACTCACACCAATACCGCCTCGGTCGTACCCCCTCCGCCCGGGGCTGCGCCCACCCCGCTCAACACGCTTGAGCCGGGGCTGGTCATCAACAACATGTACCGCGTCGAGGAGCGTCTGGATCAGGGCGGCATGGGCCGCGTGTTCCGGGGTGTCGAGATCGGCACCGGCGAGTCCGTTGCCATCAAGGTGATCCTGCCCGAGATGGCCGAGGACACCAAGGTCGCGGATATGTTCCGCCGTGAGGCCCGCGTGCTGCGCCAGCTGCATCACGACGCGATTGTCCGCTATTTCGCCTATGTGCCCCCGGATCAGAACCTGAATCTGCACGCGTTGGTCATGGGCTTTATCCAGGGCACCAAGCTGTCGGATGTTCTGAAAGACAATGGCCCCTTGCCCCGTGCGGATGTCATCAAGCTGACCATGCGTCTGGCAGATGGTCTTGAGCGCGCCCACAATATCGGTGTGGTCCACCGCGATTTGTCCCCCGACAACGTGATGTTGCAGGACGGTGATATCGGTCAGGCCGTGTTGATCGACTTTGGGATTTCCCGGTCGTCCACGGTCAAGGACGTCACCATTGGCAACGAGTTTGCGGGCAAGTTGAAATATGTCTCGCCCGAGCAGTTGGGATCGTTTGGTGGCCAGGCTGAGGGCCCCAGTGATGTCTATTCCCTTGGGTTGCTGATGATCGCGATGTTGATGGGCAAGCCTTACAACATGGGTGGTAATTTTGCCGAGGCGGTGCAGATGCGCATGGGGGTGCCTGACATCAGTATGGTCCCCGAGGAGTTCCAGCCGATCCTCCACGAGATGTTGCAGCCTGATCCGGCTCAACGGATGCCCGGTATGGCTGCCGTGATGGACGAGCTGCGTGCCTTGGATGGTGGTCCCACCACCCGCTCGCGTGGCACGTTGCCCCCGGCGGTCCCGACGCAGGACCGGTCGGTTCCTGGCTTGCAGGCCGTGCCCTTTGCGGCCAGTTCGACCGCGACGCAGGCGGGCACGTCGCGCAGTGCCACTGCCGCCGCTGCGCCCCAGAAGTCGGGCGGTCGTGGTGCCATGTTCGCCGTTCTGTTGCTTGCTTTGGCGGGCGCTGGTGGGGCGGCTTATTATTTTGGTGGTGGTTTGGTTGCGGGCGGCGAAGAGGTTGCCAGTGCTGATACCGATCCGGTGACGGCCGGGCTGACCCGTGTTCCGGGCAGTCGCGCGACGTTCCTGGCCGAGACTGTGCCGCAGGACTGCGCCTATGCCGCGCGCCGCACCCATGGAGAGAGTGCCGGTCTGATCGAGGGGTTTGCCGCCGATCTGACCCCGTTGCAGGGGATTGGCGAAGCCTTTGGCGCCGCCTTTGGCAGTACCCCGGATGTGGTGCCCCGTGGTGTGACCCCCGCCCAATGTGCGGTGCTGGATTTTGCCCGCAGTTTACAGGGCACGCGTGGGGCAGGGGTCGAGTTGTCGCTGGCCGCCAACACCTTGTCCCGGTCCGATGGTGTGCTGGGCACGCTGCATGGCAGCACGGGGCGCGAGAACTGGCTGGCGCTGGTCGACCCGAACGGGCAGGTGTTTTCCCTGATGCGTCAGTTTGATGATGCCATCGGCGACGAGCGCCGCTTTGCCTTCCGGCTTGGGTCGGCGGCGCCGGGGATTTACATGATCGTGGCGACCGCCTCGGACAGTCCGCTGGTGCGGGCGGGCGCGATGCGTGACGGGACGCAGGCGGCCGACATCCTGCCGCTCATGACCCGCGAGTTGGCCACGGACGGGCAGGGGGCGGCGGATGTCGCCTTTCTGGAGTTGACCCGTTAAGCCGACCGCCTTGGCTTAGCGAACGTCGAAGGTCGCGATCCCGAAAACCATGGCCCGCAACACCTCGCCCGGGATGGGCGCGAACACGTCCTGTGCCACGTTCCCGATCCGCTCGGTCACGGCCAGAGGCGCGCCTTGGGTGCCCAAGGCCAGCAGGATCTGCCGGGTGGCCCGGTTGGGGCCGGAGCGCGCCACGGGGGCCTCAAACACCGGCGTGTTCCCCTCAAGCCGCACGAAGGGCGTCATATCCTGCACCACGCCGTTATCATCGACCAGCAGCAGCGTCACAAACAGCCCCTCTGCGCCGATCACACGGCCCGACAGGCTGTCCCCGCTGACCAGGCTGCTGCTGTCCAGCGCGAGGCCGATGCGGCTGGCGGGATAGCTGTCGGACTGGCGCAGCACGTCGAGCGTGGCGCATTGGCGCAGATCGATCTCTTCGCGGGTCTGGATGGGTTCGAAATCCAGACCATCAAGAACCCGCCCCGCCAGTTCATCGAGCACGTCCAGATCGGCCCCGATAAAGGACACACCGGCCCCCGGATCGCCGCCAGCACGGCGGGGCAGGGCGAGCGTGCATTGCGGTTGCGGTGTGGCGCGGATGCGGCGCAGCAACTGGCCAATCGCGATGTCTGACGCCGTAGGGTTGGGCAAAGGCCGCGTAGCGGGCGCAGAGGGGACCACAGGGGCGTCGGCGGTGCCATCACCCGCGCCCTCACCATCGGGTTCGGTGATTTCAGGCTCTGTATCGGCGGTTTCGCCCTCATCCGGGGCGGCCTCCTCGGGTTTTGCCACCTCTGGTTCCACTGGATCGGGCAAGGCGACAGGTGCGGGGGCGTCCGCGTCAGGTGTCACGACGGTTGGGGCGGGTTCAGGTGTCGGTTCCGGGGCAAGAAGGGCCAGCTCATCCGGCGCAGGCGTTGGTTCGGGTGCGAGGACCAGCGCGTCGCCTTCTTCGGGGCCGACATCGGGCAGAGGGCCTGCGCCGCCTTCGGCCAGCGGATTCAGCACCGTGTCGTCAATGGGGCTGAGCCCATCAATGGCCAGCGGCGAGGGGTCTTCGGGGGCCACGACCAGCGGTTCGGGGGCCGGTGCAGGCTCTGGTTCCGGGGTCGCGGGCGTGTCGTCGGGGACTTCGATCCCCGTCTCTTCGGGTTGCAGATCGGCGATCTCGGGTTCGACAATCTCGGGCTCTGTGGGTTCGGGTTCCACCACTTCGGGTTCGGTGACTTCGGCGTCCACAGCCTCCGGCTCGGTCACGTCCGGCTCAAGGACCTCGGGCGCGATCACTTCGGGCTCAGGCAGGTCCGGTTCGGCCAGTTCAGGCTCTGTCACGGCGACGTCGTCGGGCAGGGCAAGGTCATCACTTGGGGCCAATGCCTCGTCCTGAAGCGGGCCAAGCGTGTCCTCATCCAGAGGTGCCAGCACATTATCGTCAGGGGCGAGGGTGGCCAGATCGTCGGGATCAAGCGCGACGGCATCGGGTGGGATCACCGCGCTTTCGTCGATCACTTCGGCCTCGTCCACGATATCGGCGTCCAGAATTTCGAGACTGACGGCAAATTCAGGTGCGTCAGGTTCGTTAATCTCGGGTTCGGGAAGAAAGGCGACGGCCCCTGAAAACATGAAAAAGCCCACGACACCCGCATGGGTGAGCGCCGAGGCAGTAAGCGATCCGTACCACGTCAGGCCTTTGGAGGCGGCATGGGGCAGAAAGCTCATTCCGGCGCGTCCTCGGTGTTGAGGTGGAGCGTGACAAGCTGCACTTCGACCGCAATCAGTTCTTCGGCGTCGAGCAGGCCCAGAAGGGCGGCGGCGCCCAGATCACGGTCGGCCAGGACATAGACGGTGGGGCTGTCGATCAGGGCGGCGGCCAGAGTGCCCGTTTCGATGGGGGCCCCGTCGAGCATCATCGCCATGTCGCCCGTCACGATCAACAATGGTTCGGGCAGCAGATCAAGGGGCAGGCGGGTGGTTTCCGGCAAGGCCACCTCGACCGTGCGCGAACTCATCAGTGAGCCGGTGGTGATAAAGAAAAAGATCAGCAAAAGCACGATGTTGATGATCGCCAAAGAGCTGTCAAAGACGGCGCCCTTGCGGCGTTGGGGGAGGCGGGCGAGCGCCATATCAGGCCCCCTCGCGGGTGATTTGCACACCTGCCACGTTGGCCCCCTCAAGCGCTTCGAGCGCTTGGGCGACGTCCTGCACCCGGGCTGTTTCACCTACGATCAGCACCACCGACCCTGCCGCAGTCTGTGATCCGATGGCATCCGCCAGCTCAGCCAGTTGCGTGATGTCGTAATCCTGCCCGGCGGTGCGTACGGTGCCGTTGTTGATAGTCCACAGGGTGATGTCGGCGTCCACGCCGGGGGGCGGCGGCGGCTGGCTTTCGTCTGTGCCGCCGGTTTGGGCCTGTTCGGCGTCGGGCGCGGGGCCTGAGGCCGTCTTGAGCGTGATCAGCGAGTAAGGTGTCAGGCTGGTCGACAGCATGAAAAAGATCAGCAGCTGAAACATGGCATCCGCCAGAGGTGTCAGCACAAACCGGTAGCGCCTTGGGCGTTCCGGCAGCGGTGTCTTTTTGGAGGCCATCCGACGCGGACCCTGCTAGTTGGCCGCGTTCGGATCGACCCGTCCGTGGATGGCTGCTGACATCAGCGCCTCGATCATATTGCGTTCGCGGTCGATCCGACCCTCAAGCCAGGTGGCAAGGAAGAAGGCGAACAGCGCGATTACAAGGCCCGCGGCGGTGGTTGTCAGAGCGACATAGATACCGCCCGCAAGCGTCGTCGGATCAACCGCCCCTTCGGTCACAGCCAGCACCGAAAACGCGTCGATCATCCCCACAACCGTGCCAAGCAGCCCAAGCATGGGTGCGGCCTGTACCACCATATCCAGTGCGCGCATCCGCTCGCTCATCGTGGCGAGTTCGACGATGGCGGTCTGGCGGCTGAGTTCTTCGGCATAGGACACATCGGTGGGCCGCGCCTGAATGCCCGAGAACACCGCTTGCAGGATCCGTGACAGGACCGAGCGGCGTTGCCCGGCGGCTGTGATCGCCTCGTCCGCGCGCCCGTTCAGCCAGTCATCGAGGATCTTTTCCGCCTCGTTGCGCCGTCCCACGCCCATGCGGGCGAACTGCCCGACTTTGTAAAGCCCGATGCCGAGTGCCACGAGGGACAAAAAGCCGAGCAGGCCGTAAACGGTGAACGTCGCAAGGTCAAAGATGGTCATGTCTGTTCCTGATAAATGCGTGGATCACAGGCCGAAGGCGATATCGGTGCGCGATGTCACCGTCAATTGGGTCAGGCACACATCGCTGCTGTCTGTGTCTCCTCCTGCGATCGCGCAAGAGGCCACGTCGTTGACGATGATTTCGGACAGGTCCGTGCAGGCGGAAGGCAGGTTGTATTGCACCACCCGCCGTTTCCCTGCGCTGAGCGACCCAAGCGGCAGCGCCAGCAGGTTGCGGAACACCCCATCCGCGCCGAAGACCGCGAGGCGCCAGGTGACTTCCTCGAAATCCTGATCAAGCCCGTTTTTGCCAAAGAATATCACCTGGCAGCCCCCATCGGATGAGGCAGTGGCCCGGTTCAGTTCCAGCGAAATGTTCGGGGTGGCGTCCTGTGCGTGTGCCGCAGCACCTGAAATAAGAAGTGTTGCCGCCATGGCAGTTAAAAAACGCGTCATCAAAGCCCCCGAAATGCCTGCAATCTAATAGCTGCGTGCATTAGCGGTCTTGGGCTCTGACCTGTCAACTCTCAAAAGCGGATGGGCCTGCCCTCTTTGGAGGGCGGATGCACCTAGCGGTAGACGCCTACGATGTAGTCCGGCGCGTTGCGCGGTGCCGCGCTTTCGTCCGAAATGAAGGATCGCGAGGTGGTATAGCCGGTGGGCGCGAGGGCTTTCGCCTTGGCCCGGCGGTTTGGCGTGTAGCTCACAGTGTGGGCCACGACCTGTTGGCGGGCGAGGCGTGCGGCGGGTGCATCCGCAGCGGCGCGCATCGCGACCGCCTCAGACCGGCCACGGGGCCGGATATTCGACACGTCCTGCGTGCGCAGCTTGGGCGAGATCACGTCGCTGTCGGCAGCAGGTGCGCCAAGTTTGGGTGCAAATGTCGTCGCGGTGAACGATGCTGGCACGTAGTCCGGGATCACAAAGCCGGAACCAGCGTCCGTCTGAACATCCGGGGAAACAAGCGTCGCTGTGCGGACGGGCGAGCTGTAGTCGTGCAAAGCCGACAGACCAAATCCTGCACCGCCAGAAAAAGCTACAAGGGACAACGAGAGAAAAAAGGCGCGTTTCATGTCAGAAGATATAGCATGCCGTACTTAGGAATTCATCGTCACCCCATTGAAATTTGCGGCTTTCCGCTGATTTTTTGCAACAGTTTCGGGGGTCTGAGGGCTGTAAATCGGAACTTACAACCGGGGGTAGTCATAAAATTGACGCATTTGCGTGAAACGCCCCCTCTGATCGGGGCGATGATCCCCGGTTCTTGGATGATTTGCTTGCATGGCATTTGTGAGGCCGCATAAGGTGTTACACAGATGAAAACAGGCGTTTGGAGACCTCTTTCGATGACCCGGTTCTGCCGAAATGTGGTGATTGCCTTGATGGCTGGCGTGTTTTCGCCGGTTATTGGCGTCGCGCAGGGCCTTGATATCCAACCGATCGGCATCGAATTGGCTTCTGAGGGTGACGCGTTGGTGCTGGCCGCCCTTCCAAGCGCCACAACCGGTCCTGTTTTCAGCGGTCTGATCGAATCAGCAGGGGTGATTCAAGCGGCTGTGCGCACCCCGGGGACGTTGCCAAAACCGTCCATTATCCTGGGTGTGATCGGAGCCGGGCAGGAAGAAGAGTTCGGGATCGAACGCCTGCTGCCGGCCACGGTGGAGGAGGTCGCGTTTTCCATCGATGATCTGGCCGCCCGCGAAGCGATGCGCGCCGAGAACCCTGACCTGTTTCGCCGTTTGATAGAAGAAGGGCATCTGGACCCCGAAGCCGATCAGCTGAACCGCGCCTTGCAAATCGAATTGGCACGGATGAATTGCTATCGCTCTGGTATCGACGGGGCATGGGGTCCGGGGTCTCGCCGTTCGGTGGGCGAGTATTTCCAGCAGTTGGCCTCGGTCACGTGGGACAATCCCGAGCCGTCCAACGGCCTGTTCCGGGCGATCATCATCAATGGTGACGTGGCTTGTCCGACACCTGTGGCGGCGGCGCGTCCCGCACCAACGCCGCGCGCGACCACAACGCAGCGCACGACAACCACGACCACGCGGCGTGCCCCGGCACCCGCACCGGCACCGCGTGCAGCAGCGCCTGCGGCCAAGCCGAAACCCAAACTGTCGATTGGTGGCTCGGGCGTCTTCCGCTAGGCCCGTGCGCTGCCGCTGAAGCCCACATGATAAATCAAAATCGACCTGCCTTTGGATTTGTCAGGCGCATCGAATGATGTAGGCTGTCCGCACAAAGATATTGCAGTTTATCCCCTGCGGGAAAATCGTTTACATCCGAGCCTTGGCAAACGGGGCCGATCACAAGAAGGGAATGATGGGTATGGGTGATACGTCACTTCGGGGCGGCGAACTGAAAAAGATGGTGAAGCTGTCAAAAAAGCGCGCCATGTCCTTTGCCTACTGCCCTGCCGGATCGCCGCAGGACGATGTGTTCTATATCGACCGCAAGAAAAAGCCTGAGGTCATTGGCCGCGAGGCGCGCGCCGAGAGCGAAGGCACCAAGCTGGGCTTTGGAACGGTGGAAAGTACGGGACGGGTCATGTCGCTGACCTGCACCCGCGAACTGCCGCAGATGGCCAAGAAGCTCAAGAAATACCTCAAGCTTGAAAAATGCCCCATGAACGTGATCGTTCTGGATGCAGACGGCAATGTGCTCGAAGAGGATATCGAGGATCTGCCCGCCGATCCTGAAATGGACGCGGATGACGCGGATGTTGTCGAGGACGCTGCACCGGCGGAGTCGGGCAATGATGACGCCGAACGTGTCGACGCGCTGAAAGCCCGTGCCGTGGCATTGCAGGGTGCGATCAAGGGTGCGCCAAGTGCGGCGCAGGCCCCGCTCGCCAAAGGGTACAAATCGGCTATCGTTGCGTTGAAGGGCGGGGATTTGGACACCGCCGATGCGACGATGGGCAAGCTGGAACAGGCCATTGCGAAACTTGGCAACGGTGCAGAGGCTGCGGCACCGCCGCCACCCCCTCCGCCATCTGCCGATCCGATGGCGATGAAGTTGCAGACCGCTGCAACCAACCTTGGCAAGCGGATCGAAGGACTGCAGGACGGCGACGGCAAGACCCGTTTGGAAACCGCCCATGCCGCGTTGCTGACCCAGATCGAAAGCGGTGATTTTGCCAAAGCGGCGGCCACGGCCAAAGCCTTGGGCGAGGCGATCACCAAAGTCTCTGCTGCGCAGACCAAAGCGGCCCCGTCCGAAGAGGCCGCGAGCCCCGAACCGACGTCTGAACAGGCTGCTGATCCAAATGCGAGCGAAGACGGTCAGGCCTGGAACGCGGCCCGTGCCCGTCTTGAACCTGCGGTGATGAACCTGCTTGAGCGCAACATGGGTGACGTCAGCAAGATGCGCGCCGCTTGGGCGTTCTTTACCGAAAAAGGGGACACGGGTGCCTTTGTGGACGGGATGAAGGTTGTTCCCGGCCTTGAGAAACTGATCGCCGAGGGCGAAGCGGCGGAGCAGACCGATGCCGAAAAGGATATTCCGGCAGACGTAGTGCCCTTCGTGCGCGCCCGCCTTGGCTGGTCCAAGGCCCGCACCCAGTTGCAGTCCGAGATGATGAAGCTGCAAAACGCCATTCTGGCTGTGTGTCAGGGCGAGGAGTTCGCGGGTATGGCCAACGACACCAAGGCGCTGTTCTCATATCTGGAGTCGCTGGATGATCGGCTTGAGGCTGCACTGGAAGCGCTGGTGGTCGAGCCGGATGGCGCCCGCCGTGAGACCCTCAAGGGCGATGCCCGCAAGGTGCTGGCCGAGTATCAGTCCGAGTTGCAGACTCCGTTCTTCAAGGATGTGGACGCCAATAACGGCTTTACCACCGTCAGTGTGACCGGCACGGCCACATCGGCCTTGGCCGAAGTGGATGCGGTGCTGGCAAAGGCGGCGTAACCTAGTTGCCCATCGGCACGGGCTGGTAGTCGGGGATGGTCGTGTCAAACGGCATCGTCACCCGGTAGGCCAGCCCCAGATACTTGTCATCGGCGAAGAACACGAGGGTGCCGTCGCTGACTTGCGGCGGGGTCAGGTGTGACAGGTCCGGCTTGCCAAAGTCCCGTAGGCGGCTTTGCCCTTGCTGCCATTCGGCGTCTTCCTCGGCGTCGTAGCGTTCGAAATACGCGGTGCTGAAGGTTTGCGGGTCAAGGATGACCCCAAAGTTGAACCCCTCGGCGAGGTGGTTCACCGCCTTGGCTGCGGTTTCGGCGTTGGCAGGTTGCTGCAATGCCGGCACGTCCCCAAAGAGGGCCGCGATATCGGTATATTCCTGCGCGGTATCGACCCGCACCATGGGCGCGCCGGTCATATCTAGCATCAGGTCGATCGGGGGAAGGTCCACGTTTGGCTACCTTTCGAGTTCAAGTGTTGGCATCAGTCTTCGACGCGCCAGTTTGCTTTCAGCCAGTCATCGCCCAGAGGCCAGAGGCCCCCCGACATCACTGACTTTTGCCACAGTTTGGGTTCGCCTGTCAGGGGGTCGGGTGCGATGACAAACAGGTTGTGGTCCCCCTCGCTGCCCCAATTGGGATCCGCAACCACAAATTCGGGCACCCCCAGTTCCTGGGTGAGCGTTCGGGTCGCGAGCTTGGTGAAGCGTTCGTCTTGGGCGGTTTTCTCTGCCAGCTTCTTGGCGTTGAGCTCTGTGGCCGAAGGTGCGGTGGTTTGCGCGCTGGCCCAAGCCTGCGCTGCGGCGTCGGCGCGCGCTGTTTTGACTGCATCCAGTTGAGTGCTGATATGGCTTTCGAGTTCAGCCGGGGTCATGTCTGTCGTGGGTCGATTACCAAAGGCCGCCCGCACCAGATTGCGTTCTGCATCGGTGCTGACCTGGTTCAGCGTCGCCTCCATCTGTTTGTCATAGAGGTAGACGGCCCTGTCCCTGGGCAGTTTGGTGGTAGCGATCTTACGCCCCGGTTCGACAAGCATGGACTGAATATTGGCATCGACGTCACCCGTCAGCAGCGCCTTGTAGGCCCCTTCGGGCGGCAATGCGTTGAACGAGTGCATTCCTCTGGTCGCCACCATTGTCATGCCCTGATTGCTGAGTCCGCCAAGGCTCTTGAGTACTTTGATCGCCCGGTCGCCGGTCGTGTCGGAGCTGTCTTTGCTGACCAGATCGGTGCTGCGCTTGGTGCCGCCATGCCCGAACAGCGCATCGCCCGCTTCGTCCCCGAACCCGCCAAAGCTCATGTCCCAGGGCTTGCTGGGCCCGGCCATTCGGTCGACGCTGGCGACGAAGGCCGGGTCGTCGATATAGGCAAGTACCTTGTCGCGGTCTGTGTCCGGCAACCCTGCGGCGGTGACGGCCTCGGTCGATTTGCGTTTGATGAAAGCGATGAATTCCGCCTGAGATAGGATCGGCTTTTGAGTGTCCGCCTCGATCATCCGCATGAAGCCCTTGTCCGAAGAGCCGTCATTGGATGTGCCGGAGGCATTGGCCAGCGGGTCATAGGTGAAGGAAAACCCACCCGCGACCGCCTGCAGGAGTTGGGGTTGCAGCGTGGTCCAGTCCGCGCTGTCCAAGACGCTGCCCACGTTCATCAGGGAGGGGGCTGTGGGATCGCGCATTCCGAAGACGGCCGCATTGATGTTGGTCCGTTCGCGGCTGGAGGCGAGGCGGGCACCGGCGGCGGCCACCGAGTATTCCAGACTGCGCGTTAACGGATCATCACCCGGCGGGATGTTGACCACGGCGGGAAGCGGGCGGCCCTGCTTGGGCTTGAACGTGCCGGTGGTGGCGATGTCGCGGTACATCTCCATTACCGCAAGCGGATCGTCATCGCGCATCTTGCGCAGCGGTGCCGTCGCAAAGCAGGAGCCCACATCGGCCTGGGCCACGGGGGTGACCATCGACTTCAGGATGCCTTGCTGAATCTTTTCCTTGACCTCGTCCGCCTTTGCCGGATCGTCGAAATCGGCCAGCGGAATGCCCATCGATTTGTGCATCAGATCCCGCGCGGCGGGGGAGGCGGGAACGGATGTTACGGAATTCAGGATCGCTTCGGCTTCGGCCCGCCGGGTCGCCCCCTCCGTTGGGTCGCCAAAGAAGGCGGCCAGCTTGTCCATCTCGGCGTTCATCATCGCCGACGGCTGGAATTGCCCATCCGCAGAGAACTTTTGCCGGTCAAGCACGTCCTTGAACGCGTCACCGTCCAGCGCGAGTTTCACCACGGTGTCGCCGTCGGCGTTGACGGTCTTTTCCATCATGGCGCCCGCCGCCTCTGTGGCGCGCAGACCTGCGGTCTGTTTGGGCGTCACGGATCCGGCGGCGCGCAAGATGGTGTTCTGTTCAAACGGGATGCCGCGCGCAATCGCGTCCTGGGCCTGATCGGCAAAGTCGGGCCCAAAATAGGCCACCCGGTTCAGCAACTGCTTGGCGTAGTTATTGGCAGCCCCGGTGTTCATGCTTTTGGTGGGCGGGGTGACGCCGTCTGGTCCATCGGGCGGTTGCCATTCGAACCCGGTTTCACATTGGCCAGCCAGATAGACTGCCGTTTCCGCAAGCTTTTTGGGGTCTTTGGCGGTGGCGGCGAGGCGGCAGGTTTGCGTGGCAAGGGCAGGGTTGGTGTCAAATAGATCGACGACATCCGCCACCATGTCATCCGGGATCGGACGACCCGCGACGGGGGACAAGGGCCCGAAGGTGATTGCATCCAGCATGGTGCGCTGCGTTGTGGCCGCAGCCAAAACGGTTTTGGCCTGATTAAGTTCGGCGACCTTCGTTGTCAGGGCGGCGTACTTGGCCTGATGGTCCGTCAGGGCCGTCGCCTTGAGGGTTCCCAGTTGCTGCACGTCAGTGCGCAAGTCGTTGTAATCGTCCATCAGGTTGGTCGGGATCGGGGGCGCCGTCGCGTTGATCTGCCCAACAAGTTGGCGGAGTTCCTGGATGCGGGCCTGTTCCAGACCGTCCAATCGGTTGTACTCGACGCTTGCAGCGGTATTGGCTGCGTTGGCGGCCTCGTATTCGCCCTGCAATGTCTCCACTTCGCCCTTTTTGGCACGCAAGAAGTCCGGCGTGGCGGGCTGTCCCCCCAAGAGGGCGGCGTTGCGTTCAAGGCTGGCGACGACTTTGTCTGCGGCAACCTTATTTGAATCCATCAAGCGCAGGATGCCGTCCTGATGCGCCTCTTTGGCCCCTTTGCTGGCCAGATCCGCCTTTGCCATGCGCACGCCCACGGTGCGTTGCAGCGTATCGAGATCAACAGCCCGCCTGGCGGCCTCGTCTATGCGGGTGGTCAAGGCACTGAGGTCGTCCGCATCGCGTGATGCAAGCTGCGTGTTGATAAAGGCGAGGTCGTCCTTGATCTGGGTCTGGAGCGTGGTCATCTGCGCGAATTCAGCCTCGCCGCTGAACCGCGAAAGATCGGCATCGCGCCCGGTTTCAAGACTGGCACGGACCTGTTCGAACTGGTGGGTCACCGCAGTCGTCAGGGCCAGCAGCGCAGCGGCGGCCAGTTGCGTGACCTCGTCAGCGGTGTGGAAGTCCTCAAGTTTGGCAGTCAAAGCGCGCATTGACTTGATGTCATCCATGGGGACAGAGGCGACTTCGCGTTGCAACGCTTGGGCGGTCTGCACGGCGGCGGCCAATGCAGCCCCTTGGGGTGTTGAGGCATAAGGCGTCGGGTCAAGACTACCAGCGGCGGCCAGCATCGCCGCGCAGAGCGTCTTGGCCTGCGCGAGTGCGGAGGTTGCCGCCAGTAAATCCGCCATCGCCTCAGTCGCGGCGCGCACGGCGCGGTCATAATCTGGCTTGGCGGCACTTGCTGCTGTCATTGCCTCTTGTGTCGGCAAGGGGTCGGCCAAAAGCTGCAGGATCACCCGGCGGGCGGTTTCGATTTCGTCCTTGTCGGACTGGGCAAACCCGTCCTCACCTGCGGGCACAACCGCGCTGCGAGCCGCATCGGCAGCATCCGTCAAGTCGCGCCGCAACTGTTCCATTTGTGGAATTGCGGGGGTGATGATGGCCGCGGCCTGATCGAATTTTCCCGCCCTGTGCGTGGTATCTGCGGTGTCGGCCAGCGCCATGATCGGCGCGCGCTGCGGGTAGTCGTCGGGCACCTGCACGGCGCTGTCGTCAAACAGCTTCTTGAGGTCGAGGTAATTGCCATATGCCCCGATGATGGCCTTGTTCGTCGCTGATTTCTCGCGTTTGCGGAACAGATCTTTGACGCTTTTCTTGAGGTAGCGTGTGATGAATGTTTGCTGTGCGTCACTCAAGTCGGCCCAGGTTTTCATCGATCCGGTCTCTTTTCAAAAGGGTTTGAAGAATGGCGCAAAGGTACGAAAGCCGCGCGGTATTGCAACTGAGATTTATAAGGGTGCTCTAAATTATAAATTGCACATTGCCAAATGGCAGCTATATTATAAATAAATGCCAAAAAGAGATTATGATGTCCTTGCAACCTCTCGAAACCAAAGCGCAGGCGTTTACTGCTGATCCAATTACGGATGCAGAAGCGGGGGCGATGCTGCGCGCTGTCGTCAATCTGTTTGCCAAATGGCAAATTACGGATGAAGAGGCGGCGACTTTGCTTGACCTGCCGGTGCGCACCTATCGGCGGTGGAAAGCGGGGCAGCCGGGGCGGATGGATCGCGACACCAAGGCACGCCTGTCCAATATCATAGGCATTCACAAGGCGCTGCGCCTGATCTTTGTCGATCCCGCCCGCGTCTATGCTTGGGTCAAGGCCCCGAATGCGGCCTTTGGCCAACCTGCGCTGCAGGTGATGCTGGGGGGCGAGTTGACCGACCTGATGCGTGTGCGCCGCTATTTGGATGCGGAGCGTGGGGCCTGGTGACGTTGCCTGCGGCCCATGTGGAGTGGGACGCAGGCGTGCGGATTGTGCGCAGCAGTTTCCCCCCGATTGATCTGTTCGAAGACATTGCGGACCCCGAAGACTGGCCGCTGCTGATTTCAGCCGAGCAAAAGACGAATCCCCGGGTGATGGACACGATTGGCAACCTTGATCTTGTTCCCCCGGCGCGCCGCGTCAGTGGTCCGGGGGCGAGTTACCTCATGGCCCCGTTCACGCATACCAGCCCGGATCGCCCCAGTCGGTTCTCGGACGGGCGCTTGGGTGTGCTGTATGTGGCCAGCGACTTTGACACGGCAGTGCACGAAACGATTTTTCACCACGCGCAATTCATGGCGCAGACGGCGCAGCCCCCCGGCTGGACGTCGCAGTTTCGTGAACTGGTCCTGGGTGTTGATGCGCGGCTGGTTGATCTGCGCGACACGGCCCCGGCTGACCTGCTTGACCCCGATGACTACAGCGCCGCGCAAGCCTTTGCCGCGCAGGTGCGGCGGGAAAACGGTGACGGGATCGTGTATCCGAGTGTGCGCGGTGAGGGCACTTGTGTGGGCCTGTTCTATCCCGATCTTGCACGCCATCCGGTGCAAGGGCGGCATTTGGACTACCATTGGAACGGGGCCCGTGTCGATCTGGTCCGCGACGCCAGCCGGGGCGAGGTGTTCCGTGTCCTTTGATAAGTGCGGCCCATGATCAGGGCGCATATGGCCTCTTTCCCTCGACGCAGAGACCTGATGCTGCACAACATCCAAGCGGTTCTGCCGCAGGTCGATCGCCTGTTCCTCACCCTCAACCAGTTTGAACATGTGCCAGATGAGATCGCGGGGAATGAGCGCATCGTGACCGTGATCCCCGATGATGATCTGCTGGATGTCGGCAAGTTCCATTTCCAGCCTGACCCGGACGATTTGATTTTCACCATGGATGACGATCTGGTCTATCCGGCCGATTACGTGGCGCACATGCTGTCCTTCACCGAACACATGGATTTCGACACTACCCTGATCGGGCTGCATGGGTTGTCGCCGGATGCCGAGGCACCGTCGGGGTGGAAATACTACCACTTTCGGCGCGGGATGAAGTCGATCCGGGGTGTGACCCGGCTTGGCACCGGGGTCGCGCTGATGAAGGGGACAACCTATCCGCCGCTGGCCGCAATGCGCGGGGCCGAAGGGTATGTCGATATCCGCTTTGCGCAATGGCAGATCGCCCAAGGCAATCTGATGTGGACCGTCCCGCGCACTCGCGGGTGGGTCAAAGGCAACGTGCCCGACGAATTGCAGAAGTATTCGCTGACCGAACGCTATCTGTTTCGCCCGACGCCGCAGCATCAGGCCGAAACCCGCAAGCTGTTGCAGACCACGGCGGCCAATGACGGCTTTCGATATTTTCAGTGGAAGAAGTTGCACCGCAGCGGCGGCTGAGGATTTTCGTGCGTTCCACTGCCCAAGTCCTGCGAGTTTCGGCCAATTGCTGCCGAAAATTTCAACATCCGGCGTTCTTGTGACCAAGAGACGGGTCTGGCGCACTTCCGTCATGGATAGGCGTTTGCATTGACGGTATTTCGATACAGGTCGAGGTGATGATCAAAGGGACAGTTGGTGAGTGAATTGCAAAAGAAGCGGCCGACCGGGCTTAATCGGCTGAGTGCGGTGCGCAATACGCTTGTGCGGCTCAGGTGGCACTATCTGACCCGGATCTGGGGGCATGACATTCATCCCACCGCGCAGTTCTCACTTTCTGCCAAGTTCGACCGGACCTTTCCCAAAGGTGTGCATGTCGGCGCGCATTCCTACATCGCCTTTGAGGCGCGGATCCTGACCCATGACCGCACCCGCGGCCTTTATGTGCATACACGGATTGGGCAAAACTGCTTTCTCGGTGGGCGCTGCATGATCCTGCCGGGTATCGAGATCGGAGACAACTGCGTGATTGGCGCGGGGTCTGTTGTCACCAAATCCGTTCCGCCGCGCAGTCTGGTCGCGGGCAACCCCGCGCGGGTCCTGCGCGAAAATATCGACGTTGTGGCCTATGGCCGGTTCGTGGATGCGGACGAGACGGAAAGCAGGCTTGCCATGGCAGAAGATGGATGAAGCGCCGGTTTGGACCTCGCGCTTGGGGTGTGGCGGCTGGTGCATGCGCGGTGGTGGCGGTGATGGCCGTGTTCCTCCGCCCGCAGCCCTCGCAGATCAATGATGTGGCCATAGCGCCCCTTCTGCCCGGGCCGGTGCGCATCGTTGCGTTCGGCACCAGCCTGACGGCGCGCAGCCCATGGCCTGACGAGTTGCAGACGGTGTTGAGCGCATGCCGCGATGCCCCCGTAGAGGTCAGGCGAGTCGCGGCACCGGGAGCGGGGTCGGCTTGGGGTCAGTCGCTTGTATCTGATGTGATCGCTGCGCAGCCTGACGTGGTTCTGCTGGAATTTGCCATCAATGACGCTGACATTTTGGATGGTGTGCCGCTGAGCCGTGCGCGGACTCAACATGCCGCGATTTTGGATGACTTGGGTGCTGCCGTGCCCGAGGCGCGCATCGCGCTGATGACGATGAACCCGGCTTTCGGGCTCCGCGGCATTGTGCGGCCGTTTTTGAACCTCCACTACCAGCAATATCAGGCGCTGGCTGCGGATCATCAGGTTGGTCTGGTGGATTTATATTCCCGGTGGCTCATGGCCCCACGGCATATTGCGAAACCCGCTGATGGGCTGCATCCCAGCCCGGATCAAGAACGGCAGATCATCGTCCCGACGCTGGCCAGCGCATTGGGGTGTGACGCGGACTAGGTGACTTTCAGACGCCGGTGCCGCGCACAACAACGCGCACGGTCTGCATCATAATGCCCAGATCCGTCCCCAAGGATTGCGTCGACATGTATTCGGAGTCGTAACGGGCCCGGGTCGCGAATTTCGTTTCGTGGCGGTCAGATACCTGCCAGTTTCCGGTGATGCCGGGGAACAGCCGATAATAGTCGGTGCCGGGATAAAGCGTGCGTTGGCTACACATCATCGGGCGCGGGCCCACGACGCTCATGTGGCCCATCAGTACGTTCAAAAGCTGTGGCAACTCATCCAGTGAACTGCGCCGCAGAAAACGCCCGATGGGAATGATGCGGGGATCGTTCTTGAGCTTTTGGGTGGCGTCCCACTCTGCGCGGGCGGCGGGGTCCGCGCGGAGGTGCTGTTCGAGCCGTTCGTCAGCGTTGGGCACCATCGTACGGATCTTGAGCAACTTAAAGACACGACCGCTACGCCCGATCCGGTTTTGCAGGTAGAATGGCTTGCCACCATCCAGCGCGACAAGGCCTGCAATGATCGCGATGATTGGCAAGAATATGGGAAGGCTGGCCAGAACGATGACGATGTCCAACGTCCGCTTGCCAAACCGGCGATAGAAAGTATTGGCCCGGCGGCCCAGAGCAAACTGTGAACGTGTCGAAGGTATCATATTGTCAAAAAACATAAAATTCTTCCCTGGCGGTCTGCTCATGTTCGGCGTCATCGAATGCGATGCGCCGGACCCAAATCACAGTGAGGTGCGGCTGATCTGACGCGTCGTCTTATCGATACGTTCAGTTTGTGACAAAAGCCTGCTGCACGTGCAAAAAGTTTTCATGCAATCCTCGCGCGAAAGCGATTTCTGGCCGAACCTCGCTGAAATTACGAAAAACTGCGCAATAAACATGCGAATTATGTCTGAGTGCTTGCATTTGCTCAGAAAAACGGCACTGAAACCGGCTCGATTCGGGTCCGTAGGTGTATGGTTTCGGGTGGTCGACTATCGTGGGTTGGCGGCTTTTACCCGCGTCACGCCCCAAAATGCTGCAGGCGGCGTACTATCCGGAATGGCGCAACGTCTGGGTCAGACAATCGCGATAGGTTTCAAGCCGTTCGTCCACGTCTTTGAGTGCGACAGCGACCGCTTTTTTGAGGTTCGCCCGGTCGTGGTACCCATCAATGATCATCTTGCGGGCCTGTGCGGCGTCGACCTCGCGGCAATCCGCGACGTGATCGTATCCAAGGGTGCCGAACAGCCCGATGAATTTGCGGCTGTAGGCCATCGGAATGACCGGCACCCCACTGGAAAAGGCCGCGATGCAGGCGTGCATGCGCGCGCCAAAGAAGAAATCCATGGCCGCAATCTGGCTTTTGGCCATGCTTGGGTCTTGCGCGGGCGGCTCGGCAATCACGCCTTCGAATTCGCGGGCGAGTTGCAGGGCCGCGGCGTGGTCGTCTTCCTTGGCCATGGAATTGTCAGGCCGGATCACGTGACTGATCAGATGCACGGTGCATCCGTCCAGGTCGTTGAAATAGGACACCAGATCGCGGATCAGGGCGGCGTAGTCGAGCTTGAGGCCAAATTCGTTCTTGCCGGTGTAGCCGCCCGAAAACAGCAGGCCTGACACATTGATCCCTACATGCACGGTGCCATCGTCGGTTGCGGCAGGTTTGTCGTAGGGCAGCAGGAAGGCGACATCGGTTGCTTCGTTCAGATTGATATCCTGGCCGGAGATCTTGGTCGCGTAGGCGGTCGACAATTGATCGCGTGCAAAGACGAAAGCGGATTTGCGCATGACCGCCACAGCCGCCTTTTGAACCCAGGTGCGTTGGAAAGGCCCGATGGTTTGGGGCGCAAAGCCGAGCGGTGTGCGCGCCGCCAGGGTGATCCGCTGCGCCGCCATCTGATAGAGAAACCGCTTGGTTCCATAGATGTCGGTAAAGCTGTCGCCGCCGCAGATATCCACCATCAGACTGCACCGCCGCGCCATCGCCCACATTCCACTGGGGGAGGTCAGGAATTTTCGACTGAGTTGGTGATAGGTGACGTTGTCGCCGGTGATATAGGGATCGTTTGGTTCGCGCCACGCTGCGATCTCGAAATGCACGGTATGACCAAGGGCGCTGGCGGCCTCTTGGATGATCCGCATGTCGGCGATCGTCAGCGCGCCGATGCCCAGATTTGAGGATGTCGTTGTGTGGCCCAACAGCCCGATCGTGATCTCTCGACCTGCGCTCATCTTGCTTACTTCCGCTCTTCTTACGTCGCACCACTTTGGGCGTGTGGCTTCTTCATACCGAAAGATTGTGACGGGGAAACCGATCATCGCTGCACTTGGCGGTCTTTGGCCTGCCGGTGCTGGTTTTGGCCAAATCATTGGGCATTTTGGTCAGGGGCCGCTACAGACCGGATCCAAGATGGAGAGACGTATGGTCGACACCACCGACCCGCTGAGCGCAGTCAAACCGAACGCTGAAGCATTGATGAAGGCGGCAGCGCGCAACGGGCGCAGTCCGTTGGCGCATGCGTTGCTGAAACTGGCGCGCATCCCCCGGCTTCGGTCACGGGCGCTGAAACTTGTGCTGCGGCTAGAGGGGGGCGAGATGTTTTCGCAGTCCTATCGCGCGCATCTTGCCCGCGCCTTGGATATTGAGGTCGGGCTTTATTCCTATGGTGGGTTGCTGAGGCTGGGCGCCTTGCCGCCGGGGTCTCGGGTGGGTGCATATTGCTCGTTCGGGACGGGCATCACCGTGCGCCGCCGCAACCATCCTATTGAACGCGCCACCCAACATCCGTTTTTCTACAATGCCGCGTTGGGGGCCTTGCACCGCGATACGATTGAGACGGATCGAGAAAATCCGATCAGCATTGGCCACGATGTCTGGATCGGGGATGGGGCCACGATCCTGTCGGGATGTCGATCTGTCGGAACCGGGGCTGTCATCGCCGCCGGAGCCGTCGTCACCAAGGATGTGCAGCCCTTTGAAGTGGTTGGCGGGGTTCCGGCCAAAGTGCTGAAGATGCGGTTTGCCGCGCCCGTTCAAACCCATATCGAAGCGTCGGCGTGGTGGCGACATTCCCCCGATATCCTGATGCGCCGGCCCGATCTGTTTCTGACCGAAATGACGGTCGAGGCGGCGCAAGCCCTTGAAACCTGGTCGAATGAGGTGCGCGCCTAGCCGCGTCACTGCACGGCGTCGTCCCGCACCGCGACCTTTTTCATGGCCATCTCCCAAAGCTCCCGGATCAGGAAGAAGCCGGTGCCAAAGACCAACAGCAAAACCAGGCGGTCCGTGTCGAAGATCGACGCAAAAGACGGGTCCACATTGCGCGCGGTCAGGACAATCATGCCGCCGATTACCGAGGTAAAGACCAGCAGCGGAATCCATGTCCGCCATGCCAGGCCGATCCGCTTGTTGACCAAGGATAGCGACATGATCAGCGATGCGATTTCGCCCAAGATGGCTACAATGACCAGATGCGTTGCGCTGCCACCCATCAGGACGATGATCAGCCCGACCGGGATCGCGCTGATACGAACAAGATTGGCATAGAGCGGATCCGAGGTATGGGCCGTCGCGATGGAGATGGTCACCGGGCCTGCCTTGGCGATCCGAAGGCCTTGCATCAATCCCAACAGCACCAAAAGGGGCAGAGCCTGATCAAATTCTTCGCCAAACAATGCGCGAAACAACCATGGCCCGATGGTCGCAAGGATCACGGCAAAGCCGACGCCCGCAGCAATGCCCGCCTGCACAGCGGCAATCGCGCCCAGCTCAAGCCCGCGCTGTTGCTGAAACCGGCGCGACAGGGTGGGCAGGAACACAGTTTGGATTGTTTTGCCCACGATCAGCGTCGGCGTCAGCGCAATGGTGAAGGCGGCACTGAACCAGCCCAATTCGACGGGCCCGAACTGGTTCGCGATGATCAACCGGTCCCCGTTCAGGATCATGAACATCAACAGCCCGTTGGTCATCAAGGGCAGACCAAAGGCCATGACCCGCCGCGCGGTCGCTATATCGAGACCCAGCCCGTAGCGGCGCTGCGCCCAGTAGTGCGACAACAGCACAAACGCACCGTGTTGCAGCATGATCGAGGCGACCATGGCCCGGTAGTCGGGAAAGATCATCACCAGCGGAAAGATCGCAAGCATCGCCCCGCCCTGCGAGATCAGCGGCACCAGAACGAAGGATTTGAAGTCCTTTTTGCGCTGCACCCGAAACATGTCGAGATGCCGGAAGCCGCGCAGCAATGGGACCAGCGCGAGAACCTGAAAGGCATCCACCGCTTGGGGGGCCTGAAAGAAGTTGGCCAAGGGGGTGGCGCAGATGAACAGAAAGAACGCAAGCACCGCACCGCGCATGATTTCAAACCCGTGCATCGTGCTTTGAAGTTTTGCGTCATCCCCATCCTTGGCCTGGATCAGCATCCGGTCTGACGCCATGTTGGTGGCCAGTTCCATCGCCGCCACAATGATCGCGAAGGTCATCGCGATACCGTAATTTTCAACCGTAAGTAGTCGAGCAAGAAACACGTTACGGGCCAGCAAAAACAGTGATGACACGATATTGCCACCAAAGATGAAGGCACTGTTACGGATCATTCGCGACGTCCATGTCGGTGGGAGGGATTGGTCTGCGCGTCCTGGCTTCAGAGATATAGGCGGGCGCGCAGGATGGTTGGCATTTATGGCTTTGCATGTTCAATCCTCCGTTCCGCTTGAAATCAGTGTTAGTGGCCAGCCGCCTAAGGTGACGGCAGTGGCGTTGAAAAGACCTGACGCATCATCCAGACCATCCGCGCCGCGCGCAGCCGGAACAGCGTGCTCAATCCGCGCAGCCGTTCGGTGGTGGATCCCAGTTTGGGGGAGGTCAGGATTTTTGGTGCATGGGCCAGCGACGACATCAGCACCAACACCGCACGGACGGCCCAGACCGGGCGGCGGAAAGACTGTTGTGCCGTCAGTGCGTAACTCTCCTCTGTCAGCCGCAACCATTTCTTGCGCAGTGCGGCCCAGTCATTTCGCGTAGGGTGGGCGACGCAGAGGCGCGGTTCATAGGTCAGGCGATAGCCCTTGGCGACGGCGCGGTTGCACCAGTCGCGATCTTCGGACAGGCCGGGTATCAATGGCCCGACGTCATCCCATATTCTACGCCACGTGAGCAGATTGGCCGTCACTGAAAAATTCATCTCGGCGATATATCGCTCTTGATTGAAGGCGAAGACGGTTTCAAACACCTGCGCCCCGTTGCGGGGGGGGGCTGTTTCATCAAACACCTCCACGGCCCCGCCGACTATATCCCGCCCTTCGATCAGGTCGTAGGCGGTCTTGATCCAGTCCGGGGACGGGACACAGTCGCAATCAAGGAAAAAGATGCGGGGCGCAGTGGTTTGAGCGACCCCCGCGTTGCGGGCGGCGGCGGCCCCTCTTTGCGTTTCGGTCAGGAAGGTGATGTCAGGATGCGCCGCGCATGTCCGGCTCAGGTCCTGGGTCGAGCCGTTGTCCACCACCACGATTTCGGTGGGGGCGGGCAGGGGGTCTTTGGTCAGCGCCGCAAGGCAGCGATCGAGGCGCACCACGTCATTGTAGTGCGGAATGACAACAGCCGCTGCCGGAGTTATGGGCGCTGGATCGGTCATTCGGGCTGGTGCGCCAAGGGGTGATCGGCATCGTCGATACGACGGGTCGAGACGACCTTGGCCGGGGCCCCGGCAATGATCGACATGGCAGGATATGTGCCCGACAGGACTGCGCCAGCGGCCACGATACAGCCATCCCCGATCGTGGTTCCGGGCAGAACGACGACACGGGTTGCCAACCATACGTCTCGGCCAATGATCACGTCTGCTTCGTTCATATTCTGCTTGGTCACGCAGGGGCCATCATTGTAACGATAGCTGGCGGCGGTGATCATCACCTCTGGCCCGAACAGGGCGTCCGCCCCGATCACGATCCTGGCCACCGTCGGACCGGCCCAGATCATGCAGCGACCCCCCAGATGCACATTGTCGCCAATCTCGATCCGTTCGGGTTCGGCAAACCAGACGTTCGGGCTGATGCTGATGCCACGGCCCTGCTTGATCTTTCTCAGCGGGGCGACATGAGAATAGTTGTAGAAGTTCAGTATCTTCAACATGTGAAGATACGCGCGTGGATCGAACACGGTCAGCAGCAGGCGCCAGAACCGTCGTCGAATTGACAAAGTGTTTTTTCTAGCCAAATCAGCACCTAAACGGCGATCAACCCCCCAAGTTGGACGCGCCGTACTCCCTTTTTCTAGTAACCTCTAAGCCACATTTTTCGTTCTCGCCAAACCATCCGCCACGTGTCCAGCAATTGGGTGGACCCGGCGCGGCCAATCTTGACCATGACCCAACTGATCGCAAATCGGCTTGCGACCCAGGCCCGCACCAGAAAGACCCCGATGGGCACTTTCCACGCTGGCCAATATTCACGGATCAGGGTGACGCGGGCGCAGGCAACAAGTTGTATCTTGTCGGCCCGCACGCCGGTGGATGCCCCGACCAAATGCATGATCCGCGCATCGGGCGTGATCATTGGACGATAGCCCATTTTGCGGGCGCGATGGCACAGGTCGGCCTCTTCGCCGTACATAAAATACTTGGTGTCGAACCCGTCCAGCTTGTCCCAAAGCGACTTGGAGATCAGAAAGAAGCAGCCAATGACGATGTCCACATGGCGCACCGTGTCGCGCTCCCACCCGCCGATCTGTTCGGAATTGCAGAATTCACTGCCCGGAAACATCTTGTCCAAGCCCAGTACCCGGCACGTCATGCTGCGCATCGTGATTTCGTTGCAGCAGGAAAACGGGTTCAGATCCCCATTGGGAAAGTAAGTGCGTCCGCCGTAAATGCCGCCTTCGGGGTTGGCCTTGGCGAAGGTCAGCAGGTTCACGATCGCGTCTTCGTAGGTTTCCGTGTCGGGGTTGAGCAACAACAGATAGGGCGCGTTGGCCTCGGCCGCGACGATGTTGTTGGCCATTGCAAAGCCCGCGTTTTCGGACGAGGCGATCAGCTGCACCTGGGGGAAAGCCCGCGCAATCGCGTCGGGCGAGCCGTCCTTGGAGGCATTGTCATAAACGATGACCTCGGCCAGCACGTCGCCGCCGCAGTCCAGCAACGTCTCGATACATTTCAAAGTGAGGTCCTTGGTGTTGTAGCTGACGATGATGATGGTGATGTCAGGCGTGGGTGCCCCCGGCACATCACCGTTCCAAACGCGAAGCGTGTGGTCACCGCTGTCGCGGTCCGCCAAGGTTGGCGCGGCGCTGTGCTGTCGATCTGCCATCAAGTCCGTTCCTTCGTTCTGCGCTAAATCGACCAGCTGTCGAATGGCATATCTGTCATGTCTCTGAATGCGTTGGTGTCGGCCTCGAGGTCGCGGCGCACACGGGCCAGATGGCTGTCTTCGAAAATGTGTTCGCGGCTTGGAAAGGGCATTGCAATCAGCTTTTTCATCCGATCCCTTGTGCGCAGGGTCATGCGATCACGCATCCATTTTCCCATCCGTGTGTCGCGCGCAGATCGCAAAACGGGCAGGGGCACGCGCCCCAATTCCGCGCTGCGATTGAGGCTGGGAAGGCCTGCGGGGCCAAGCCGTTTGAGGCCCAGAAAATCCTGAATTCTGTCCAACTCGCTGGCGGGCTTTGAATATAGCGCCTCGAACTCGACGACGAGGATTTGACCCATGTCGAAATGTTCGAGATAGGCGCGCAGCTGGCGGGCATAGCTGCTGACGCTCAGAATATGGTGATAGGGCCGATCAAGGCCGAGGCGCACACCGACCGGTGGCAGATCACCCGGCGTGGCGCACATCTCGGCAGGGTCGGGCAAGTCGAAACCGCGGGCAAGCATGTGATTGTATTGTGACACGAACCGCTCGACCGGGTCGCGTACCACATAGATGATTTTGACGTCCGGCAGCAGGTCGTGAATCCGTTGGGGAACACCGGGGAACACATCGACTTTGCTGTAGTTGGGGCTGGCCTCACCCAGAAATTCAGCCTCACCCTGAAACTGGGATTTGTACCAATCAAGGCCGTTTCCGTATTTGGACTCGATAAAGAAATCGGGCTCTTTCTCGGCTGTCACAGCGACCTGAGGATGAAGCTCGAAGTAGTTGTGCAATGACGTCGTGCCTGCACGCATGGCCCCGATGATGATGAAATCGGGCAAGCGTTCGGTGGTCATTTGCAGGTTCTGGTTGTTCATCGCGGGATGTCTCGTTCTGACAGGGCGTGTTGGGTCCGCTCAACAGCCGAGATTTTCTCGGGCATCCGGCGGTAGACGCGGCGCGGCTGATTGGTGGGATAGAGGTTGTAAGAGGGGGAGGACGCGTGCAGCATCCACGACCCGCTTCCCAACAAGAACATCAGAAACACGTAGGCCTCGCGCCAGACATGTACGCCCCAGAGCGCCACGAAGATACCGCAGATGCTGATCAGCCAGCCTGTCTTGTAAGTTCGAATTCGCGCAGTGGGCATAGGCTGCGGCACCAGTGTCAGCGGCAACCAGATAAAGGCCACGAACACGAGAATGCCGGCTGGAATTCCATGCGTCATTGTCATCAACAGCCAGAACATATCGACGCTGTCGGACATGCCCGGCAGGTTGACCCATTCATTCTGGCCGATCCCGTATAACGGACTGCTTTGAATGTTCTGGATGCCGTAGCCCAGAATACGCGTTCGGTTGAATGCGGTTTGAGGGTTGTAGGCGAAGTCCTGAATGACGAATTGCAGGATTGTCCCGGTCAGGTATTCGAACAGGGCGATGGCGATGACGAACCACAAAAACACCTGCCATCGTTCGGCTAACCGCTTGAACAGGCCGTCATAAGCCAGCAGCATGATCTGAACGAACATCATGGCCAGCGCGCCAGACGACAGCGAAAAGAACCCTGTCAGAAAGACCATGGCGGTCACGCTGACGCGGAACAGGAGGGATCGGCCATACCCGATTACCGCATAGGTCAGACTGACCATCGCGCCGATGATGATGCCAAAGTGGATGGGATGATCCAAGGTGGCCTGCACCCGTTCAAGTCCCATGCGACGCAGCGGTGGGACCTCGGGTTGGGAGGGGATGATCGCGTTCGAAATCTGAAGCAGCAGGTTGTAGCCGGTGATCGTCTCGAACAGGGCGAACGGGACCAGCACCAATATGATCCCGAACATGAAGCGAACCATGCGTTCGAATGTATCTGCGTCCCGGATCAGGCAACGGCCCAACAGATAGGCACCCATGGTTTCGATGGTTGCGATCCCGACATATTCAATCGACGGGATGAGCCCGTGATTTTCGGTCATGCTGATCACAATCCACAGGCAATAGAGCCCGAAAAGGATGTCCGACAGGATGATTTTGCCCGCATTGCCGACCAGCAAAAGCCGCACCAGAAATGGCAGGAGGAACAAAAGGATGGCCCGGCTTGCGGACAACACGATTGGTCCGATGCTGAGCTGGAACGGCACGAAGATGGCGATCAGGTAGATCGCCAGAAACACCGGCAGGGCTTGTTTTGTCAGCCTGGTCGGTGTCCTGCGGTGCGGGGTTGTGCCGAACCGTCTTGCCTTCAGCGTTTCAACTGACACCCGGCCGTCCCTTGGCTTGGGCATGGCGTTCGATTGACGTCACATTGCCCGTTTGCGCCAGTTGGGTGGACACGGCGTCATGTATGCCGCGCGCGCGTGTTCTGGGCTTGCGACGCAGCCAGCCTGCTCCGCTTTCTGCCTTGCCGTAAAGGTCGCTGAAGAATTGCGGTGGTGCATTGTTCACGAACGCGCCCAACAAATTGTCGCAATCCCTGTCCAAAAGCTCGATGGCCGACTCCAGCCGCTTTTGCCGGGTGCCAAAGCCTGCAACCAACACCACCCCGTCCGTGAGGGTCGCCAACACCTCGGCATCTGCGCTGTGCAGAACGGGGGCCGAGTCGATGATGATCACGTCGAAAACCGTTGGCAATTCGCGCATGAGGTTCTCCATGGATTGCGAGGCCAACAGCTCGGCCGAATAGTCGACCGTCTCGCTGGCTGGCAAAATCCACAGGGACACACCTGCATCTTCCTGGCTTTCGACCAGAACATCGTCGATTTCGCAATGCCCCCGCAATAACGACACCAGACCGCGCGGCCCGCCCTCGTGTTCCACGCCGGGACGCATGTCGGCTTCGATCAGAACGGTTTTAAGGCCACTGCGGCTGGCAGAAAGCGCAAGGGCATAGGCAATCGTGGATGTGCCTTCGCCATCAGACGCGGAGGTCAGCAAAAGAGAGACGGATTGATCCCGCCGTTTGGGGCGGGTCACGGTCATCAGCCGCCGGATTGCCTGATTGAACAGGGCCATATCGGGGGCAGGTGGTTCGGCGATCTTGCCCAGCCTTTTGCTCAGCCACTCCGGCATCCACCCTGTTGTATCAAGGCTGGGCGCGGCGGCGAGGATCTGGAGATTCATGTTTTCGATCTGCTTGGGAAAGCGGATGCGGTTGCTGGCAAGTTCAATGCCAGCGATCACGGCCATGCCAGACAACATCAGGCCGATGAACGTAAGCACGGCATAGTCAAAGGCACTCGCGCCTGCGGGCTCGGTGGGGACCACCGCCGGGGTGAGCACCTGAACGGGCGAGGACTGAATGTCCTGAAGCTGCTGCACTTCATTCAGCCGATTGAGCAGGGATCGAAACAGCTCCACTTCGGCTTCGCGGGTAAGCTGGTGTAAGGCAAGGCTGCCCGATATCTGCTCGGCGGTCTCGGCCTCCAGCCGTTCGCGGATTTGCGCGACCCGTTGAGACAGGAGTTTCACCACCGAGCGGCTGGCAAATGTGATGCGCTCATTGTGTTCGTCGACGTAAGCCTGCGGCACGGCGTTGGCGATGGCGGCGGCAAACACAGGGCTGGGCGAGGACACTTCGACCGAAATCACCGAGGTCAACTCGTTGGTCTGCACCGTGATGATCGCGCCCAGCATCTTGGCCAGCTCAAGCAGATAACCGGTATTGTCCGTTGCTTCTGTGGTGTCCGTTGGCGTCGCCACCTCCGCCGGATCGTCCGAGGACATAAATGGAAGGATCGACACCAGCCGGTCTTTGACCGTACTGCGCAACAGGCGTTTGCCGGAATTGAGCACGGCGGGTTGTTGCTCCAATTCAAGCTCGTCGATCACCCGCTGGTAGATCGGCAAAGAGCCCATGATTTCAGCCTCTTTCACAATCGGCGCGACTTCGTTGACGTAAGATACCGTGTTGGGATCCGACAGCGACGCCCAGGCTGAATCTGACGCGAGCAGGCTGCTTTCCCGCTCATCAAACCACAGCACGGTCGTTGCGGTGAACAGCGGGGGCAGGGGGGCAAGCATCTGATACACGATAGCGGCCATGACGGCGGCCGCACCAAACAGGGGCAGGAACCAGCGCCGGATCGTGCGCAGCACTTGAAAGAAGCTGATGGTGAGCCCCGTATCGATGATGCCTACATCTTTCACTTGCGTTCTCCTTTGAGACCCGGACCCCTCGTCCATAGGGCTCTGCCGCGCCTGAGATATCTACCGTCTTGTGAGTTCGCGAAAGCTCATCCCTGCAAACTGGCGGAGATTCGCTTTCCATCCGGCCCGCTTTGCATTTGCGGCAAGGTGAAAGCCCCAAAAATAAGGCGTTTTGCGAAAAAGCACACGCATGGCCAAAAGCCGCGACAACAGGAATTGGCGTTTGCGCACCTGACCCGGCTGCATCGGGGCGATCTGTTCTGCGTCGAAATCAGCAACTTTGATGGCTTGCGCCTGGACCGCTCGCTGGATCAGTGCCTCACCGAGCGGGGTGCGCGACAGGATCAGGCTGATGCCTTCGCGTTCTTCAAACAGCGGATACCCGTCCGGGTCGGTTTCCCAGGCATCCGCGCAGACTAGATCGGCAAAGCCGCCCGTGCCGTCCGGGCAGAGTTTGCAGCGTTTCTGGATGTGGCGTGACAATACGCTGCCCCAGCTTTCGGCATAGCTTTTGGATCGTTTCGTGCCGTCCTTGAGCTGGGCAGTGGCATAGCCGGGCCAGCCATCGCCGCGATAGCGAAAGGTTTCGATTTCATCTTGTGATGTGCCCATGGTGTCCAGCAATTCCATGGCCCCCGCATGACTGGGCACTCCGGCGCAAAAGAACGAGATCGCGATTACGACATATTTGTCGATGCGCGGGTCACTCCTGGCCATGCCGCGCAGCGCGGCGACGTCGCAGGGTTTGCCGATGAATGCGATTTTCTTTCGGCTATTCAGTGCGTCATTGAGGTCCGCCAGCGGTGCCGACGGGTAATACCGTGAGCCTGCCGCGGCGAAAACGTCCGCCGCTGAGCGGCTTTGCACCGGCTCATTTCCGACCGGATTGTCTGCTGATGCGTGGTTCTGAAGGACGATCTCGGCCTCTCCGGAGGCCAGGAGATAGGTGGCAATTGCCGAGATCACGCCACCGGAGGATCCTTGATGGCGCAGATCGGTGTCCGATGCGTGGCCGGTCCGTGCCTTAATGATGGGCCCCCAAAGCCGGTGGTCTGGTCGCGCTTGTGCATCAAGCGTCATTCGGTGGCCGGGGCAGAATTCGGCAATGCGCGCCTCCGCCTCTGGTGAAATCGGGGCATGTTGCACCGGGCGCAGCCACCCGTTGCCCGACATCGCCATATCAATTTGTGCCGGTGCCACCGATGCACAACCACCACATCCCGCGCACATGTCAGCCGATGCGACCCGCCGCAAAACATCCGAATCATATTGTTTGTGTGACATCGCCAGAATGGAACCGCCCTTGCCCAACCGCCCTTATCGGCGAGATGTAACACAACCCTTTCGGGGTGCTGCACAAAGCTGGGAGAGGGGCTCAGACGAACGAAAATCCGCTCATTGACGCTGCGACATCGGCTGGAATTGCACAAAGAACGGGCAATTTTTGGTAAGGCGCGCGTGCTGGAGCGTGTTGTTTTCCCAGAGGCTTTCCCGCTGAAGGCAGTGAACGGCCTAGGGGAGATCGCTTTCGATCAGACGCGCAAGTCGTATCACGCGATGCCGTGTCTTAAATCGCCACCCTAGATGGGTTCCAGGTCGACGGCCCAGGGTACGTATTCCTCAAGCGCATCGTCGTTATACAATACGACAGATGGGGTGTCAGACGGGCCATTGAACAGGTGCTGTTTCAACGATCCTCCATCATCCAGCGTGGTTTCAAAGACCGTCTTGCCACTCGGATCGTAGCCTAGCCCACGGGCCGTCCAGTCAAATTCATCATTGTGATCGATCAGCACTTTGGATCGGTTCGCCCCATCGGCATCGTAGGTGCGGATCGTCTCAAGACCGCTGTCCAGCAGTTTGGTGACGGTGAACGCGCCGTCGCTTTCATAGATGGTGGTTTTGGTGGTGTAGCGTTCGGAGTCGTGTTCATCGACCCATTTGGTGGCGTAGAGTTCACCGGCCTCGGTGTAGCTGTTTGTCCGCCGCTCACCGTCCGCCATGATGACTTCGGATTGGCGCATGGTGCCGTCGGGATCGTAAAGGCGGGCGTGGGATGTCCACGCCGCCCCGTCGTTGTCATCGGTGATGAGACGGGATGCCATTGCGCCCTCGTCATCGAAGATCCGGTCGTCACGCTGGCCGTTGTCCCAGATCGTTTGGGAGGCTGTCGTCTTGCCGGTTGTGGGATCGATATTTTCGACTTTGCTGTCCCAGAGTTTCGCATCGTCAACGTCACGCCATTCCCGACCGATCAGCGCGCCTTTGGTGTCTCGGATATCTATGACGACGATCCCGTTGCCGACCGGAGCGTCGTCATACCCTTCATCATCCGAGGGCGGCGTGTCTCGCGCCAACGTCTCGGCCTTGAGCGTTTCAAGTTGACCATCCAGCGCGGCGTAGTCGATCCGCGTTCCGCCTTCGGCTACTGCGGACAGGTCGGTCCCGCCCCCTTCCAATGAGGTGAACGCATTTGCCGTCACGGTCCAGCCGCTGTCGCGCCCTTCGGCAAGTGTCGCCATATTGGAGATGGTGGAGTAGTTCAGCGCGAGACCGGGCACGACATTTCCTGTGACGCTCACATCCTCCGAGCGTTCGGCAATCGCAATGATCGGTGTCGTGACATAGCGGATCTCGTCATCCACATTCTGGATCAAGATGTTATTGGCCACGGTCAACCCAACAGTCTCGCCCACAACGAGGCTGTTGATGTGCGAATTGTAGATGACATTCCCCTCGATCGTGACGTCGCTGTAGAAAAAGCTGGTGCTGTCGGGGTCCTGCTCTGCCTTGGGGTTTCGCATGAAAATGCCTTGCGCAAACGTATCGCCCGCCGCATCGCTTTGGATCAGGACGTTGTCGCGGATCACAATACCCGTGCTGGCCGCATCGGAGTTGGTGGTCCAAAACTGGATCAGGTCGGGGTGATCGCCGTGACCCGGCGCATCCTTGTGTCGCCAAGGATCAAGATCGCGGATCACGTTTTGCTCGATCACAAGGTCGCGCACTTCACCCACGACGATGCCGTCCGAGCGCAGATCGTGAATATGGTTTTTGGACAGGGTGACACCCGTGACATCCTCAAGGCTGATACCACGGTAAAAGCCGGTGATGTCATTGCCATGAAGGAGAATGTCGGAGGCTTCGCCAACCGCCACCGCGATACCGCCAAAATTGCCCTGAATGAGCCCTCCACGCCCGGCGACCTCCGTGACGCTGGCCGGATCACCGCCAATGTCCGATGCGGCAGGCTGCCCTTCAAAGACGGAACCCGAGATGGAAATATCGCTGGATTCCAGGCCCTGAAAGGCGCGCACCTGCACAATCGCATCGTTTTTGTCATCGCCGGTTTCGGGGATATGCGCAAAGGACAGACTGTTGAAATGGATGTTCGAAAGCCCCCGGATATCCAGCCCTTCGATGACGGCCATGTTGCCTGGATCAACTGAGGTGATGTGCACTGCCGCGTCAAACCGGCCGCCAGATGTCGGAAGGGTGGCCCGGTTCAACTCGATCTCGCCATACTGTCCCGGGGCCAGCAAAATCTGTTCGCCGCCTGTGGCCGCATCCAGCGCCTCAATCAAGTCCTGCGCCGTTGAAACGACGATCTTCTTCTGTGTGGCGGAGCCTGCCATCTGTACCTTCCCCATCTTGTTGTCGCGACCCATGATCTGGCCGTCGAGAGATCCCCGAATCGGGACCAGAGGGGAATTTTGTAGGGCGGAAGGCGCAAAATTTTGGTTAATCGAGTTCGCTTCTTCACCAAGGTCAATACTCTGAGGGGACCTATCCGCATGCGCACTGCCACACAGCAAGACCAAAGCCATTGCCAGTGGGTATCGCGTTACAGAGGGTCGCATGTCGGTGCCATCTCCGTATGGTCGAGTTTCTACCCCCGGGTCAGCGGGATGCCGATGCAGGGGCGTCCGATGCTGTCTTGGACAGTGCACGTTTGTGACCTGACTTTTCGAAAGCCCGATCAACTGCATTTAACAGATGTGGCACTGAATGTTCCCAGGACAATGTATCCAGTACGCGGGCCCGACCGATATCACCAAGTTTTTTGACAAGGGCAGGATCGTCCATCAGCTTGGCGATACACTCCGCAAATTCGGCGGGGTCATTGTGCTTGGCATAAAGGGATGCATCACCCGCACTTGCGCGCCCTTCAGTCAGGTCAAATTGGACGACAGGTTTTGCAAGGCACATGTATTCCATAACCTTGTTCATGGTCGAGATGTCGTTCATTTCGTTCTTTGGATCAGGCGCCACGCCGATGTCGATGACGTTCAGAGCGGCCAATAATTCCTCGTCATACAGCGCGCCGGTGAAGGTCACGAAAGAGGACAGGTTGCGATCATCCACATCCTTTTTGACCACGTCCACGTGCGGACCAAAGCCGACGATGACCAGATGAATGCTGTCGCGCTTGAGCGTATTGACGAGATGGTCCAAGGCGGCGACAAGCAAATCCATGCCTTCCTGTTGCCCGATGACGCCGACATAGCCCAATACGGTCTGTGCGCCCTTGCGGTAATCCGCATTGCCTTCGCCGGGCAGGAATTTTTCGATCCGGGGGGCCGAGCGGACAATGAACACGTCCTCAGGCTTCATCCGACCGCGATTGATGGCGATTTTGCGAAAGCTTTCGTTTGTCGCCATGGACACAGCCGCAGTGGCAAAGGTCAGCCGCTCGCAAAGCAGCAGCGCGCGATGAAACAGCCCCTTGCGGCCGAACTTGGCTTCGAACAGCTCGGGGCAGACATCGTGGTGGTCAAACAGGAATCGCACACCGGCCAGACGATAGCGCCACGCCAGCAGAAAGATCAGATCAGGCGGATTGCATCCGTGGATAATGTCGAACCCTTGTTCGGCGCGCACCTTCTTGGCGAGCCGGAACCACGCCTTGATCGCAGTCCAGTATTCCAGAGCATAGGCGCGGGCACCGGAATGGGCCTCGGGCAGTTCGGGATGACGATAGATGTGAACGCCATCAATCACCTCATAGTCCTTGTCCCAGCCCCGCCCCATCGGGCAGATCACCGAAACATGATATCCGGCGGTCGTCATGCTTGTCGCTTCCAGCCACACCCTGCGATCCAGAGGGACAGGCAGGTTTTCCACGACGATCAGCACGCGACGATCAGTAACTTGCATCCTTAATTCCCACGGCCATTATGCAGGTGCAGCATGCAGACCTGCCAAAGCACGGTCAACGAGATCGTGGCGCTCTGCGGTCCTCCGCTCAGAGGGGTCGGGCGTGTCGCTTAGCAATTCAGCGGATACGCGCAAAAGTAGTATTCGCTGGAGGGGCTACGTTTTTCGCACTGATCACGCGAAAAAGGGTGGAAATCAGCGTCAGGATAGCCTTCAGTTGTTCTCAATAACTTAAATTAAACAGATTTGTGGCTCTGATAGAGCGCGACAGCAACATTCTTTGGTGGTGGTTCGGCGGCAATGGTTTTTATCGGCATAATTGGCGGCCTAATTGGTTTGGTGGTTGCCATCATCAATGGATGGTCCGTTTTGGCCGTTTTCATAAGCTACATCGTCTGCGGTATATTGGCTGTGGTCTGGCTGATCGCCTTTCGCGCGATTTTTCGGAATTTTGCTTCTTCATCTGAAAAAAGAGGCGCAAAATTGGATACCGGAAAGAAAAAAGGAAGCCGGATCAGGGATTTATAGAGGTGCATTTTCTATCATCGCAAGACGGGTCCGAACTGTGGTCGCCTAGATGAGCGCCACTCTTGAGGAAATATCCTTG
This sequence comes from uncultured Tateyamaria sp., assembly GCF_947494755.1. GTDB lineage: Bacteria > Pseudomonadota > Alphaproteobacteria > Rhodobacterales > Rhodobacteraceae > Tateyamaria. Next base: position 1,955 of record NZ_CANLVZ010000016.1, on the reverse strand, counting down.
TCGGGCGCTCCGCCAACATTCCCATCTGTATCACGACTAATTTAATAGACCCGAACCCAACCTTGGATTGCGCCATCGTATTTAGGCGCGCAGGGAAGAGGCCCAAATCACGTGATTGCGTTTGCGGTCGGTACTGGTTTCCGATCACTCAAGTGAGTCGTGCAGCTGTGATCCTTTGCACTCTGTTCCGTCACCCAAACTGATGAATAAAACGCCGATACCCGCATTGGTTTAAAAATGTGATGTGAGGGCTAAAAACCACACTCGGATCGAACCGTGGTTTGCCCCGCGATACCGTATGGAAAAGAGTGGCAAGACATCGCCGATGCGTGCGGGCCCCCCCGCGCATCACCCGATTATTCTGCGTGTGCACAACTTGTGTTTCGGGCCTATCTGCTCCACTCTTTCACGTATGCAGCGTATTCTCTCTCTCTGGTCGTTCCTGGTATTATTGCTCTCTGGATTGGGTCCATCCGTGGCTTTGGCGGCGGACGAGTATCTGCTGCAACCCGGTGATGTGCTTGATGTGCGGGTCGCGGGATTGCCCAACCTTGACCGCCTTGTGCGGATCGAAGGCAGCGGTGAGGTGTCGTTGCCTTTGGCAGGCCGCATCGTGGTTGCGGGCATGACCCTCGCAAACGGAGAAGACCTGATCGCGGCAGAGATGAGCCGCAAGATTTTCACACAACGCGGGATCAACGGTGCCGAGGCGCTGTTTGCCATTAACGCCGATGACATATCGGTCGAGGTGGACAGCTATGTCCCGATCTATGTGATTGGCGACGTGCGCGCGCCCGGCGCTTTCGATTTTCTGCCCGGTTTAACAGTGTTGCGGGCCATCGGTCTGTCTGGGGGTGTGGGTACGCCACTGTCGCTGGATCAGGACATGACCCCACGGATCATGCAATTGCGCACCCGCGCGCGGGCGTTGCAAGCTGAAATCGACACGCTTGAGACCAAGATTGCGCGGCTGAGTGCGCCGGTGACCGCGGAGGGCGACGCGGTTGCTGACGCCGATACCTCCGATACCTCCGATGCAACCGTGTCGGATGTGGAGACGTCGATCCTGTCCGCTCAACAAAGCTCTGCTCTCATCGAAAGAGCATTCCTGCGCAATTCAAAAGTCGCAGTCGAACGGGAGATCGAAATCCTTCAGGACCAGCTGTCTCGCGAGATGGAAGGTGAAGAGGTCGACAAAGGTGAATATGATCGCCTGACCCAACTGCGCGAGAATGGGTTGGTGCCCGTGGACCGCCTTGCGTCTGCGCGCCGTGCGTGGCTGGCCGCCTCGACCCGCCGCTTGGAAACCGCTGGTGAACTTGCAAGCCTTGAGCGGGAGGTTGGTCAAATCGAGTTCCGGCTTGAGGAGATGTTCACCAAGGTGGACCTCGAACGGCTTGACGATCTGAGCGACGTACTGGCCCGGCACACGCAGATCAGCGCCGAAATGGTGGGCGTGCTGGAAGAACTGCAATCGTTGAATGCGGGATTTGTGGTGGATGACGCAGGCCCCGCTTTGGCCGTCACGATCACCCGGTCTGACGGGCAAGTCATTGAAAACGCCGCTGAGGATGATATCGCAATTCAACCGGGTGATTTGATCACGGTGACACTGACGTTTGAGCAGTAACCGCGTTCATCCACTAAATTATTTTACATAACTATGGTTACAGGGCTAAAGTGTATGTAGCCGCAAAGCTAAAATGTCACCCATGAGCAATTCAAGAATGTCACTCTGCCCTCAAAAATCGATGAGGGTGAGCAGACATGGGATGCGTGGTTGTGAGCGAGCGCACGCTGCAACGCCGTTCCACGCAACGCAAACTGACCCGGCACCCCGATCTGTGCAGGCGTGTCATTGAGCGGATCAAACAAGGTTGGACGCCTGAGCAGATCGGCAACCGAATGATCCATGAAGGTGCTGCGCTGCGCGTCTGCCAGGAGACGATCTACCG
>NZ_CANLVZ010000015.1 GCF_947494755.1 uncultured Tateyamaria sp. | reverse complement strand
GCTTCTCTTCATCGTCTGTCTCCTCAGTTGGAGAACAGGCTAACTCTAAATGCCGGACTTTTCAGGGGAGCAGGTCACCGTCACCAGCGATCAGGGATGGCCACAAGCGCCTGCATTCTCAATGGCATTCGCCGGGCCGCGTCCCAACACCATCTCGACCCCGCGTCACCAGACGCAAGGCAACACCCTGACCGTCACCGATAGCGGTTTTGGCAATGTGCTCGACGGTCTGCAACACAACAACACCGCCACCGCTTTCACGGCGACGGCGGCTGTCACGGTATCGCTCGAGGACGCAGCAGAACCGGTGCAGCACTTTCGCGACTGCACACAGGCACCCCCAGCCTAAAAGTCGAAAATATCTCCCAACAGGCTGCCCATCCCATTTTTCTTCTTACCGCGGTGATGCTGCATCTGGCGTGGATCGTCATAGCCACGGCTGACCTGCGGTTGCGACGGGGGCGCAGGTGGAGGCGTCGCATAGGCCTCAGCCCGCTCAATGATCTTGTCCAACTCGCCGCGATCCAGCCAGACGCCGCGGCATTGAGGGCAATAGTCAATCTCGACCCCGCTGCGATCCGTGATCACGAGTTGGGTTCCGTCGATGGGGCATTGCATGGCGTGTCTCCTATTCCAGATTTGGCGTATATGTAGGAGGGCACCATGCGTCACACATCCGCACAATTGGGTATCAGCAGTGGTGGGTGCCGGGCGCGCCCTTGATCTGACCTTGCACATTCGCGGTCATCCATCCGCCATAAAAATCGCCCGGCTGCGGAATGACACGTACCTCGGCAACAAAGCACGCCTCCATCTTGCCGGCATAGATGGCCACGTGATCTTTGAGTTGCGCAAATCGGTCACTGGGGGAGGGATAACTCCAGGTCGCACTCTGCGCCGTCTCACTGCCAGCGCCTAAATCCCAGTACTGAGCCCGCCCTTTCCACTCGCAAAAAGACCCGCCTGGCGAAGGGGTCAGCTGTGCAAGAACGTCGGCGCGGGGCAGGTAATATGTGGGGGCATGATGGGTTTCGAGAACCCGTAAGGCGGATACACTATCCGCCACGCAGACACCTGCAAACAGCGCGCGTATGCGGTTGGGCACGGGTTCAAGCGCGGATGGGCGCGGATAGGTTTGAACATTCTCGACCGGTAAATCCATACCCGGCGACCTAAGCCGAACAGAAAGCAAACCGAGGGCATCGTAAGGGATTATTAACCAAACTGGGGCCAAGTCATCTTCTGTTAACCTTAACTGGAGCCGCCCTCGTGATCCGCGCCCTCCTTGTCCTGATGTTGAGCCTTGCGGCATATCCGGCCGATGCTGGGGCATGGCTGCGCGAACACAAGACGGGGTTTCTGGCCTTCAGCGGTACCGTGGACGAGAATAGCGAAACCGAAGGGTCGGTCTATGCGGAATATGGCCTGCGCCCAAAGCTGACGCTCGGGTTCAAAGGCGATGCCAATCTGCCTCAGGGACGACTTGGCGAGGGGTCCGTATTCCTGTTCGCACGGCTACCAATCCACACCGGCGACAAGCCATACAAGCTGGCCTACGAAATCGGGCTTGGGGGCACGTTTGGGCTGGATTTTGAGCCGATGGTGCGGACCGGCCTCAGCTATGGCCGGGGGCTGTCCTTTGGTGAAACCAGCGGGTGGTTCGCGGTTGATGCTGCGGTTGAATGGGCTCAAGGGGATGCCAGTGATATCCGAAAACTCGACACAACCGTCGGGGTCAATCTGAGCGAGCGCTTCAAAGTGATGATGCAGGTCTTTTACACCGGCACGGACCTCGGGGATTTCTTCACATACGCCCCGTCACTGATCTGGCAACCAACGCCAAAGACGCCATCGTTCCAGATCGGCGTTGAATCTGACGACGGTATCCTATCGCTCAAACTCGGACTGTGGCGCACGTTCTGAAATGGCAGGGGGGCGAAGGTCGGACACCCTCGCCCGAGCCCACTCAGCGGTCCATGCGAACGGTTGCGCGCACCTGACCACGCACCTCGGTCGGAAACTCAAGCGAGAACTGATCTTCGTTCGCCCCCACACGCCCGCGCCCAATCGGGACCTCATAGACTTTGGCATTCGCCGCATTCTGCAGATCCCCGGACAGCGCGACGCTGTCGACAAACTGGCAATAGCTGAGGAATGGCAGCTTCTTGTCCGTCCCAATCACCCAGGTGCGCGCATTGGTATTTTGGGTATGGACGATCACCAGCGGATTTTCAGCATGCTCCAGCACGTTGTGATAGGAATTGCCAACGTAGTGAACTGCCTGGTTCCGATCATAGTCCAGATCCGCGATACTGGTATCGACCCGCTCGGCGCGCTCGATATTGCCATTGATCGACCGGAACCGGTTGCCTGAAACCGTGATCCCGTTCAGGAAGTGACCCGCGCCATGGGGCTTGATCACGAAATAGCTGAACCAAGGCGGCACGTCGCCTGACAAGAACACGTTGTCCGTGATCGACAATGAACTGAACGAGAAACCACCGGTAAAGGCAGGGGTGGGGTCACGCTCATTCGTCCACTCGATAAAGCAGTTATCGACATAGTTGCCCGACATCACACAGCCCGTGTAATTGTCCATGAACACCATACCAGCCGTGCGGATGCCGTCAGGCACCCCGTCGCCCTGGAAAAAGTGGTTGCCGCTGATGAGGTGGTTCTGCCCGGCCAACAGCGCAAAGTGACGGAAGCGTGTTGCGCGGCAGTCGCGAATTTTCACATCATTGGAATTGACGTTCAACCCGATGCTCACACGATCAGCCACATCCAACGCCTCTTCGGCGGACAGGAACTGACAGCGGCTGATCAACATCCCCTGACACCCCACACCGATCGAGGTCACACCGCGGTCGAGGGGGCGTGTGATAAAGCAATCCTGCAACTCGAATGCCGGACCGCTTGGGGCCAGCATGATACCGCTGCATCGACTGTTCGACTGAAACTCGATATCGGCCATGATGAATTTCGTGAGGTTTTCGAACCCACTGAAATCAATCAGATACTGGAACCGACGGAAGGTGTAATTCTGCGTCCCTTCAGCGTCGAAGAGCGGCGCATTCAGCGTGATCTCCTGTGCGCCCACATTCTTGTCCAGAACATAGATCTCGCGCCCTACACCGTTGCCCTCAACCAGCGAGCCGACCTCAATATTGGCGATGTTCGTCACATTGGTCAGGCGGCGCGAATTTGAGGCCGAATAGGTCGCGGGCGATGTGGCGACAACCGTGTCCCAGGCCCCGTTTGCCGCCTCAAGTTGCCCATTCCGGATCAACCGGCGAGTCGCATAGGCGGGCCGGTTGGGCACAAAGGCGGCCATATCCAACGGCTCACTAACCGCCACACGGCGCCCCCGCATATCAAGGCTTTCGTGATCGGACTGGTTCAGCAGCGCCTGAAACGCTTTACCAAAGGCCAGCGCCTCGTCCCCGAACGCGTCAATATAGGCAGGCAGATCAAAGTTCTTGCGCAGCAACAGCATCTTGTCGACGGGCATCGTGACGGTCCCTTCAAATCGGGCCGGATCGTCAAAACTGACATCGTTGGCCAGATAAAATGTACCCTGCGGCACAAGGATCGTACGCCCGTTTGCAGCCGCCGCGGCCGCCTCGAACGCGCCGCTGTCATCTGTGATCCCGTCGCCAATCGCGCCAAAGTCGCGCACATCCACATAGGCCAACAAGTCACGCAGAAAAACAGATGTCACATCTTCGATCTCGATATCGTCGATGCGGACGACCCCGCCATTCGGTCCGGTCAGATCAATACCGAAATGGCCGTAGACCGCGTCGACACCCCATACCAGATCAACGCCGCCTCGATTGCCCGCACCGATGATGGCCGACACTTCCAGCACATCGCCGTAGGTCGTTAGGGTCGTGCTGTCGGCGGTCAGATCGACTCCGGGCACTGCTGTACCGTTCGCGCGTGCAGCATAAGCAGCCACACGAACCGACGGCAGGCTGCCCGCGATCGCCTTGATGCGCGCAGTTACACGGATGTAGCACCCCGGCTGCAAAGGGGTCTCGCCCATGTATCGCACACGAGTCGTGTTCGATATTTTTTGCACTTCAAGGCAGCCACCAAAATCCTGATCAGCAGGCACGAAGGCCGCGTTTGGCGCGTTTTCATATGTATCCGAGCCGGGCGTTCCATCACCGCTCGACCACACATCCAGACCATTCGCAAAGGCGGGCGGCATCAGCAATATGCCCTCAGTGATTGCCTTATTCATCCATTCATCCCTTTTAACCGGGGGCCGTCAGGCCCGAGTGTTCGCAGTCAAACCGCACGGGTCGGGGGCTCCGACCTGTCAGGGCAAGGGAAGTATCAACGAGGAGTTAACGCGCGCTCACACCACCGGACGGCACCCCATGAGCGCGCGCAACAGACGGCGGGAATACGCGCAGCGAATGTTACACCTCTTTCACAAGGGGCGGAGCGTGGATGACTCTAGGTCAACCACCGCCTAGGGTTATGCTGCACCTGCAAACACCGAGGCCCAAACACCATGTCCAGATCATCTAACGCCCGCCCCAAAGTCGTGATCATAGGCGCCGGTTTCGGCGGTATCTCTGCCGCCAAAGCGCTGGCCAAAGCACCCGTCGACGTCAAAGTGATCGACCGGCGTAACTACCACCTGTTTCAGCCCCTGCTCTATCAGGTGGCCACCGCCGATCTGTCACCGGCTGATGTGGCCTGGCCGATCCGTGGGATCTTCAACCGACAGGAAAATGTCAGCGTCGCCCTGACCGAGGTGCGCGACATCGATCTTGAGGCCAAACAAGTGGTCGGAGAGGACGGGCGGTTCGACTATGACTACCTCATCGTCGCAAGTGGCGCGCATCACTCCTATTTCGGGCGGGATGAATGGGAAAAACACGCGCCGGGCTTGAAACGGATCATCGACGCCACCGAAATCCGCAAACAGGTGCTGGTCGCGTTCGAGCGGGCAGAGGTGTCAAACTCGGACGCTGAACAGCGCCGCCAACTCACCTTCATCGTGGTCGGCGGCGGACCGACAGGGGTGGAAATGGCAGGCGCGATTGCGGAACTCGCCAACCACGCGCTTGCGTCGGACTTCCATCGGATCAACTCGCGCGACGCACGAGTGATCCTGGTCGAAGCAGGCGACCGGCTTCTCAAGGCTTTCCCGCCCAAACTGTCCGAACGCGCTCAAAAGTCACTGGAAAAACTGGGCGTCGAAATCATGCTCGACACCCGTGTCGAAGACATTACCGAAGAGGGCGTGCAACTGCCCGGCACCTTCATCCCCTCAGCCTGCAAAATCTGGGGCGCGGGCGTGGCTGTGAAAAACGTCGGGCGCTGGTTGAAGGCCGAAACCGACCGCACGGGCCGCGTGCCTGTGGCGCCGGATCTGTCAATGCCGGACCACCCCGAGGTGTTCGTGATCGGCGATGCGGCACAAGCGCCGTGGAAAGACGGACTTGATGTTCCCGGCATTGCGCCCGCCGCCAAACAGGGCGGCAAATATGTGGGCAAGCTGATATCGCGTCGTGTTCAGGGCAAATCTGACCTCGCCCCGTTTCGCTATGCCCATGCCGGTAACCTCGCCACCATCGGACGCCACGCTGCGGTCATCGACTTTGGCAAACTGCACATGTCGGGGTTTGTGGCCTGGTGGATCTGGGGCATCGCCCACATCTATTTCCTGATCGGCGTGCGCCAGCCCCTCATCGTGGCCTTCAGTTGGTTCTGGTCCTACCTCACCTTCTCCAAAGGGGCACGGTTGATCACCGGGTTGCGACCCCTCTATGAAGAGCACGACAGCGAGCCCAAACCGGTGCTTGAAAAAGTGGGGTAATCCTTGTGACCATACGCACCGCGCAAATGTCGGATGCGTCCAGCCTCGCCGCCCTCTCAATAGAGGTGTGGCTGGGCACCTACCTCAAACACGGTATCAACGGGTTTTTCGCGGACTACGTGTTGCACGAATTCACCGCCGCCAAGATGGGATCGCTGATTTCCGACCCGAAACAGATCATTTATGTCTCCGAAAACCGGGATGGGATCGACGGCTTCATCCGCGTGACACCCGGCACGCCAGACCCTGTTGCTGGCGCGTCAAACACTGAGATTTCAACATTCTACGTTCAGCCGCGTCATCACGGCACAGGCATCGGGAAACAATTGCTACAAACCGCACTGAACCATTGCAAGGGGCAGAAAATAGGGTCGGTCTGGCTCGCCACGAACGCTGAAAATAGCCCGGCCATTGGGTTCTATCTGGCAAACGGTTTCACCCATATCGGCGAAACCCATTTCGTGATCGACGACCAGCAGTACCTGAACAACGTCTACGCCCGCCAACTCGGCTAGGCGCTTACGCCTGTCGCATCCAAAAGCTGCACGCCGTTGATTTTCCAGCCATCCTCGGTTTCCAGCATCCGGTAGTCGAGCAAATGCACCGCCCCGTCGCCATCCACAATGCGCACGGTCTGCCAATAGGCACCGTTTTCTTGGCGCAGCCCCAGATAGGTGACTTCGGCAGGCCGCCAGACCATCGGATAGCCCTGAGTGACCATGCGTCCGAAATTCTCGGGTGTGCGGAAAATGCCTTGGATCGAGGGCGAGGCAAAGGCGAAAGCACCGGCGAAATCATCCGCCTCGAACGCCTCGATCTGACTGCCGATTACAGCTTCGATCTCGGTGCCTTGAGCGACGGCAATCCCCGCCATCGACATGGCCAGTGCGGCCCCCATCATCCACTTGCGCATCGCGGCTCTCCCTTCGTTGTGATGAAAGAGCTAGCGCGCGCGGTAGGGTGGGCAATACTGCCGACCCTACCCCGTCAATTCACCCGCAAGAGCGGCATCAATCAACGCCACCGTTTCGGACACACCATAAAGCGCGATGAACCCACCAAACCGCGGCCCCTGTGACGCACCCAGCAGCACCTCGTAAAGGGCGGTAAACCAGCCCCGCAGCGGATCGAACCGATCACGCCCGACAGCATAGACAATCGACTGCAGCGCCTCGTCATCAAGCGGCTCGTCATAGGCCGCCAATTCCGCGCGCAACGCCTCAAGCGCCTCGCGCTCAGCATCGGTGGGCAAGCGATAGGTCTTCGCGGGCTTCACAAAGTCGTTGTAGTAACGCACCGCGAACCCAACGGCCTTGTCCACGCCGGGATGCGTTTCAGGGCCTGTGTCTGGCGCATAGCGCTGGATAAAGCCCCACAGCGTGTCCTTGGTTTCAGCCGACGACACCGACGCCAGATTCAGCAACATCGCAAACGGCACCACCATGTCCGACGTCGGCACATCGCCACCGTGGATATGCCACACCGGGTTGTTCAGGCGTGCGGCATCATCCTGCCCCGCATAGGCGCGCAGCTGCTGGTGATATTCGTCCACCGCCTTGGGGATCACGTCGAAATACATGCGCTTGGCCGTCTTGGGCTTTTGATACATGAAATAGGACAGGCTTTCCGCGCTGGCATAGGTCAGCCACTCGTCAATGGACACGCCATTGCCGGACGTCTTGGAAATCTTGTGGCCATTCTCGTCCAGAAACAGCTCATAGGTGAAATGCTCGGGCTTGCGCTGACCAAGGATCTCGCAAATGCGGTCATAGATCGGCGTGTTGGTCGAGTGATCCTTGCCATACATCTCGAAGTCCACACCAAGGGCGGCCCACCGGGCACCAAAGTCCGGCTTCCACTGCAACTTCACCGCACCACCCGTGACAGGCAGGGTCATCTCCTCGCCGTCCTCAGTGTCGAACGTGATCGTGCCGTTCGCCGCATCGACCGACTTCATCGGCACATACATCACACGGCCACTTTCGGGGTGGATCGGCAGAAAGATGGAATAGGTCTGCTGACGCTCTTCGCGCAGCGACTTCAACATCACCTTCATGATCTCGTCGTATTTCTCAGCGGCACGTAAAAGCACCTCGTCAAACTGACCAGAGGCATAAAATTCGGTGGCCGAGATGAACTCGTATTCAAAGCCGAATGTATCCAGAAACCGGCGCAACATGGCGTTGTTGTGGTGACCAAAACTCTCGTACTGCTCGAACGGGTCCGGCACCGAGGTCAGGGGGCGCTGCAGGTATTGCTGCAACTGATCAGGGTTGGGCACATTGCCCGGCACCTTGCGCATGCCATCCAGATCGTCCGAAAAGCAGATCAGCTTGGTCGGGATATCCGACAGCACGCGAAAGGCGCGCATCACCATCGTGGTCCGCGCGACCTCACCAAAAGTGCCGATATGGGGCAGGCCCGAGGGGCCATAGCCCGTCTCGAACAGCACAAACCCCTTCTCGGGCGGGGCCTTTTCATAGCGTTTGACCAGTTTGCGCGCCTCCTCAAAGGGCCAGGCTTTGCTTGTCATCGCAGCGTCACGCAAACTCGACATGAATGAGGTGTCCCGAAAATAGGTCAGCCGCACCCAATGCGCAGCCGCGTCAGAATCCGCACGCCCCGCGCACGTGATCCCGCCGCTACCTATTGCGGGCAAGGGCGAGCGTCAATATTGAGGGAACCAACCGCGCGAAAGGAACCGCCATGTCAGAGACCCTCTCACTCACCGCGCAGGATGCGCTTGTGGCCCTGATGATCGCGATCTCAGCATCGGATGAGGACATCCGCACCGCCGAATTGGTCAAAATCAACACAGCCGTGAACACGTTGCCGGTTTTTGCGGGCTACGATGTGGACCGGATGAACACGATGGCGCAGATGGTGTTCGACCTGTTTGAGCAGGAAGACGGGCTTGATGCGTTGTTTGGCCTCGTACGCGAGGCATTGCCGGATCGGCTGAACGAAACCGCCTATGCGCTGGCCTGCGACGTGGCGGCAGCGGACGGAACGCTAGAAGAAACCGAACTGCGCCTGCTCGAAGAAATGCGGTACGAGTTGAATATCGACCGGTTGCATGCAGCCGCGATCGAGCGCGGGGCGCGGGCGCGGCATCTGACGGTATAAGGCACGCGGCGTTGGCGGGCTTATTCGTCGTTTGTTTCAGATACGGGCGACCCGAATTGATGCCGAGGCTTTCGTCTTCTGTCAGTCAAAACCCCATCGCGAGACGTCCACGCCGTAATTCGCGTTCAGCCGTGCCATATCGGGTGCCAAACGCGCGTGGATGTCTGCGCGTTCTTCCGCAGTCAGGGTGCGGCGGTCTTCGTCATAGTCACCCCGGTTTTCATGCCAGAACTTCAGTGGCATCCGATCCAGACCCGCGAACACCTGTATCGCGTCGATCTCATCGGGCTCGTTGATCAGAGCGTCGAGCGTAGTGACATGCAGCCTGTCGAACACTCGGGCAAAGCGATCAATCAAGCGGCAATAGGCTGACATTTCAACAATGTAGTCTGTCATCCGATCATCATCGTGATGGCGCCGACGATGATTGATGTGACTGACAATGCGGTCGAACGGATCGCGCAGGACAAAAACAATCATCGGCTCGACCCCGGCAGCGCGGATACGATCCGGCACGGCGTCTTCGCCCGGTTTTGAATAGCCGGTCGATCCGTCCATCGCAACGCGGTGCACCGATGGGTCAAAGTCGAATAGCGCGTGGTAGTCTGATCCGTCTGTCCCATGATCCTGAAGCCGCGAGAAAAATTCGGGCTCTTTGACACGCGACGGGCAAACCGCTGGATGCCCAGACAAACAACGAAACAAAGACGATGTTCCGCATTTCATGACCCCGGGGATGATCAGGACTTGCATGTTTCGGTATCCTATTCCGAGGTCACTGGCCCCACATGTCGCAGCAAACCGCGACCACGGACTCTACACGGCAACGCTTGCGAAACTGACCCATCTGGTCAAGACCGAAGCGCCAATGCGGTAGCGGCACCAGAACCCAACGCACCCGCCACGGCGAGGGGCGCTCGTTTGCACCCATACTATCGTGCAACACCGCCCCCAAAAGTCACACACCCAAACCTGACCGCCCGTGATCAACAAATCCTTTGCGCGACTCAAACGCGCGGCTTATATCCACCTCAGCCGACCAGACTGATATGGGAGAGCGCAGGTCAGTCCCTGCCGCCGAAGGAGCAACGCCCCGACAAACTCTCAGGCACAAGAGACCGTGTCAGTCGCGCCCGTAAAGGTAAACCGGTGATCTGGAGAGTGGTGTGCGGTCAGACGCCCGCACGCCCACCGAAGGAGAAAGCGCCACGAAGACGGCGTCAAACTCTCAGGTCAAACGACAGATGGGGACGCGATCCGGCATGGTGCCGGCCCCGTGTCCTTGACCCTGCCGTCTGGAAAGACCCGAAGAGATGAAGAACATCGCAGTTATTGGCGCCGGTATCACCGGCATCACCACCGCCTACGCCCTTGCCCGACGCGGCTATGACGTTTCCGTTTTTGACCGCAACCGCTATGCGGCGATGGAGACATCCTTTGCCAATGGCGGCCAGCTCTCGGCCTCCAATGCCGAGGTATGGACCCGGTGGGGCACCATCGTGAAGGGGCTCAAGTGGATGCTGAAATCCGACGCGCCCCTGCTGGTGAACCCCAAACCAAGCTGGCACAAACTGTCGTGGATGGCCGAGTTCATGACGAACATCCCGCACTACGAGGCCAACACCATCAAGACCGCCAAGCTCGCCATCGAGGCACGCAGCCACCTGCTGGAATTCGCCAAAGAGGTCGGCATGGAATTCGACATGGAGCAGCGCGGGATCCTGCATGTCTACAAGAAACAATCCGAATTCGACCACGCCCGCCGGGTGAACACGCTGCTGGAAAAGGCAGGGCTTGACCGGCGCGAAGTTTCGGCAGACGAAGTGCAGCGGCTCGAACCGGCCATGCGCACCAAGACACTTGGGGGGTTCTATACCGAAAGCGACTTCACCGGCGACATCCACCAATACACCCGCGCGCTCAGCACGGGATGCGAAAGGCTTGGCGTCAAATTCCACTACAAGGCCAACGTGGCCAAAATCCATCACACCGGCAAAGACATCCGCATCGACTGGCACTCGGGGGCGGGCGATCAACAACAACACTTTGACGGGATCGTGGTCTGCGCGGGCGTCACAAGCCGCAGCATTGCCGCCGAACTTGGGGACCGGGTGAACATCTATCCGGTCAAAGGATACTCGATCACCGTGAACCTTGATGACGTAGAAAGCCAGGCCGCGGCCCCATGGGTCAGCCTGCTGGATGATGAGGCCAAGATCGTCACCTCTCGACTGGGCCGCAAGCGGTTCCGGATTGCGGGCACAGCAGAGTTCAACGGCTACAACCTCGACATCCGCGATGACCGGGTGCGGCCTCTGCGCGAATGGTGCGAGACGTTCTTTCCCGATGTCTCGACCGAACACTGCGTGCCATGGGCGGGCTTGCGCCCCATGCTACCGTCGATGATGCCCAAGGTCGGCCCTGGCTCGAAACCAGGCGTGTTCTACAACACAGGTCACGGACACCTGGGCTGGACGCTTTCGGCAGCCACCGCGCAGCTTGTGTCCGACTGCGTCGACGTAAAACGGATGCAGAATGCAGCCTGAATACCACGGCGGACGTCGCAAAAGGCGTCCGTCAACCGCCCCCGCTCTGGCCAGCGGTCAAACGCCGTAAAGCGCGCCCCACCGCTCGATCAGCTTTTGCTGCATCGTCTTGGCCCGCCGGTTCCAGCTGCGTGCGCCACGCGGGGCTTCGCGGTTGGCCTTCGAGATACGCGACCGCGTGGCCTCATCCGCGGCAAAGATCGCAAAGGCCAGCACCGTGCCGTCGCGTGCCGTCATATACCCACCCAACCCCGACACGAAGTTCAGCGTGCCCGTCTTGGCGTCAACTTTCAGCGGGTGGTTCTTGGCAATGCCACCATTGCCGTCGCGCATCGCGACAGGTTTTAGGATGGGGCGCAGCACCGCGTTCTGATGGGCTTTGACCAACACCTGCACCATGTCATCGGCTGTCACCTTGCTCGACCCGCCAAGTCCCGAATGATCGACCAGTTTCATCGACTTCGTGCCAAGCGTCGCATTGGACCAGCGGTTCATTTCGTTGGCCGAGCCACGCAGACTGTTCACCCGACTGTTGCGTTTCACGCTTGCGGCCATGCCAACCATCTCGGCGGTCACATTCGTGGAAAACCGCAGCATCGCCTTGAGGATGGCACGCAGATCGTCACTTTGATGGGCGACAAGAGTTGTCCCTGCCGGGGCGCGGTCCACCACTTTGGGGTTCTTCAGGACGATACCGTTTGCGCGAGCCAGAGTCTGGAACACATCGCCTGCATAAAGCGCGGGCTTGCGCACCGGCAACCAGCGCGCACCGCCATTGCCAAGCGCACCCTGCGCCACCGTCCATTCATCGACCCGCCCGCCATCCCTGTACGTATAAACCGGCAGGTTGCGGTTCACGATCTGCATACGGGCCATATAGACATCGGGGCGATACCGGTCTGACCGGGCATCCATGGTGACGCCATATCCCGCTCCCGCCCGCTTCCACTCAAAATGAACACGGTTGTAGTTCAGGGCCACACCGCTGACCGCCGGGCTATAGCCGACATGATCGGGCTGATCGGCATCGATGGTCTTGACGAAGGGCAACGCGCCCTCAGCCACCTTGAAGTCGCCCCGCACCTCGCGGATCCCCTTGTCTTTCAACGCCTTGGCCAGAGCGGCAAGGGCATTGGTGTCCAGTGTCGGATCACCCCCGCCAAGCAAGATCAGATCACCTTGAACCACGCCCCCCGACACGGCACCCGTCGCCACAACCCGCGTCACAAAGCGGTGGTTGGACCCGAGGGTCTGCAAGGCATAAAGGGCGGTGATCGCCTTGGCGACGCTGGCAGGGGGCGTGCCGATCTTGGCCTCCCGCTCCTCAAGCCGGGCACCGGTGCGCACGTTTGCAACGGCATAGGTCACGCGCCCCTCCAGCTTGGCCGCTTCGACAATACGCTCCGCGCCGGGCACCGCGCGTTTGGCGTGTTCAGCACCACGCGCAACAGGGCGCAGGGATGCGGCGGGCGGGGCGGACAAGGCAGCGGTCGCCCCGCTACCCGCCAACATACTCAAGACAACACGTCTGGAAAATTTACGAAACATGCATGCATCTAACCGCAGCGCCGAAGAGCGCACAAGCGGTCAAACCATCACATTTCCGCAGGCCCGCCCCACGCCCCTGCCGCCCGGATCGCGCTGGAGGATTGGCCCGACATCGCCACATTCACAAAACACCACGCAGGCGATTGCGCGCGGCCCAGCAAATGGCTTGCCCGACCCGCAATGCGGTAGTCTCGATACAGCCGCGCGGCAGGGCTGGTGCGCGCTGAAATCCGGTCGCCGGGGCGCGCCAACACACCAACGGGAACCTGTTCCATGATCCAGGTCCAGTCCTGCCACAGATGAAACTGCGCCAGGTTGTCAGCCCCCATGAGCCACACAAATCGTACCCCCGGATAGGCCCCCATCAAAGCGGCCAGCGTTTGTGCGGTGTAGCGCGTGCCAAGCCGCGCCTCGATATCCGTAACGGTGACGCGCGGATGCCGCATGACGGCATGCGCGCGCGCCATGCGTTTGTCTAGTGGGGCAGGTCCCCGCGATTTCAGCGGATTACCCGGACTGACCAGCCACCAGATCCGGTCCAACCCAAACCGCTTCATCGCCTCGCGGGTGATGTGGGCATGCCCCTCATGGGCCGGATCAAAAGAGCCGCCCAAAAGGCCAATGACCTGTCCCGGTCGGGCAAGAGGATAGGCATGGCGCATCAACGTAACGGTCCTGATAAGGGTGCCCGCACCTGTCCAAATGCCCGCATATTTGTCAATCCAACGGGCGCACGGCGTCACCAATGGCCACATGCCCCGGCTGCACAACTTGCGCGCACCACCCGCCATGACCACGCACCGCCGAATAACCACCTTCGCCAAAGGTCTCTTCCATGCGACTGCACGGCGCGCAGATGGTGGTCAAATGCACAATCGCACTCCCTATGGCCAGGTCACGCCCCTTGAGGGCGGCCAGATTCAAACCGCTGATCACCATGTTGCGCCGCATAAGATCAGGCGGCACGGGCCCCTTCCCCAGAAAGCTGCCGATGGTGGTCAGATGTTCGGCTTGGATCAGTGTTAGGGCACGCTTGCCAGCTCGGGCGCGATCCCCGGCCACGCCTGCGTCGGTGATCTCAACAGCAGGCAGCGCGGCCATCTCGGCCCGACGTTCGGGACGCACCCCGATCCAGTCCACACAGCCCGGACGCGCCCACCGCTGCATCATCGCATGCAGATCGCTCACCGGTCGTCGCGCTCGATCTCACGCACATCAAAGATGGAAATATCGGGCAGACGCTCCAGCGGATAGTTAGAATGCAGCACCCAAAGCCCGGTCTCGTCCTGATCCAGCGGGCGCAATGTCCCGCCGGGGAAGGCGCGGGTGCGCAAGGCCAGAACCACATCAGACAGCACCGCCGGATTGTCCCGGAAATAGGCGTGGCCAAAACCGCCGCGCACATCCTCAACCCGGATCAGATGCACAAGGCCCTCCTTGGCCAGCAGGGCCAGTTCGCCCTCCTGCAAATCCTCGTCCTTGAGCGCGCCAAGACGGACAGAGCGGGTCAGATAGGCCGACAGACGCAACGCGCCATCCTGCGGATTGATATATAAGTTGATCTGTTCGAACGCTTCGGAAAACAGCTCGGCCTGAAGGCGCTGGCGGACGATATCCACGTCCAGATCAGGGGCCGCCATGATAAGCGTCCCGGTCTTGAGCGCCAATTTCGGATGAATGCCCCCGCCGCGCGCCTCGATCATCAACTCGCGCAGCGCGGTCGTGGCCACATCCGTCCCGCGCGAATGGGCAATTATGTCAATCTGTTCCACCTCGGGAATGGCGGCCAGCATGCGCAGGAACTCCTTGGTGTGATGTACCGAAAACGTGCCTGCATCCCGGTCACGGAAATAGCCCAATGGCCCCGCCCCGTTGCCCGCGGGCCAAGTAAAGGAAATCGGCACTGTCTGGCGCCCCGCAAAGTGCCAGATATTGGCAATGGTGGTCAGGCTGTCCTCAAAGTCGTTGTTGAAGCCGTGGATATAGATTAGCAGACGTTTGTTACCGGTCTGGCGGATCTCATTGGCGATAACCGCCTGAAACTGGCTGGCTTGCCCATCGTATTTTGCGCGCGAATCCGGTTGGTGACGCAGACGGCCATCACGCCGCTCATAGGGCAGCGGGGTGGACTCAAATCGCACGATCTCTTCGAAATCAGGCACCCAAAGGGTCGAGATATTCTCGTTGGAATCCGCCCGCGTTCGGTTCAACAGTTCGGCCCAGTCCAGATCACGGCCAAACTTGACCGTAGCGGCCCCAAACGCCATCGACTGGGACCGATCATGCCCATAGTCTTTGTCGTCCGGCACCCGGTCGGTCATATAGAAAATCTTGGGCTCGGCCGTGCGCAACGAGGGGGGCACGTTGGTTTCGGGGTAATTGGTGCCCGCACGATAAAGGTTGGGGGGGGGAGCAAGGCCGATACCAGCCGCACAGGCCCCCAGCACCAAGCACATCCCGAACAGAGCCCACCGGCGCATATTTTCACGTCCCTTCAATGCCATAACGCTATCGCTAGCACAGGACCCGCGCGATCACCTAGCGGGATTTCACCAAGCTGGGGGCAGTGGCGAAACTGGGCCAAACCCGCTTGCGTTGCGCATTGCCCTTTGCCGCGTCGGGCGATACAGGATCACGCACACCCACCCCGTCACGCAGCAACCGGAGAACTCCAATGGCCGCTTATCAATACGTCTATCATATGTCCGGCGTGTCCAAGACCTATCCCGGCGGCAAAAAATGCTTTGAAAACATACACCTGAATTTTTTGCCCGGCGTGAAAATCGGCGTTGTCGGCGTGAACGGCGCGGGGAAATCCACGCTGATGAAGATCATGGCCGGGATCGACAAGGATTTCACGGGCGAGGCGTGGGTCGCCGAGGGGGCCAAGGTTGGCTACCTCCCACAGGAACCCAAGCTCGATCCTGAGCTGACAGTGCGCGAAAATGTGATGTTGGGCGTGGCCGAGAAAAAGGCCGTGCTCGACCGTTACAACGAGTTGGCGATGAACTACTCGGACGAGACCGCCGACGAGATGGCCGCCTTGCAGGATCAGATCGACGCGGAAAATCTGTGGGACCTGGACAGCCAGATTGATGTGTCCATGGAGGCGCTGCGCTGCCCCCCCGATGATGCGGATGTCACGACCCTGTCGGGCGGTGAGGCCCGCCGGGTCGCGCTGTGCAAGCTGCTGCTCGAGGCACCCGAAATGCTGCTGCTCGACGAGCCGACCAACCACCTTGATGCCGAAACCATCGCGTGGCTGCAACAGCACCTGATCGACTACAAAGGGACGATCCTGATCGTCACCCACGACCGTTATTTTCTCGACTCCATCACCTCGTGGATTCTGGAACTCGACCGCGGCAAGGGCGTGCCGTGGGAAGGCAACTATTCCTCGTGGGTTGAACAAAAGGCCAAGCGCCTCGCCCAAGAGGCCCGCGAAGACAAATCCCGCCAGAAGACGCTGGAACGCGAACTTCAGTGGATGCGGCAGGGGGCCAAAGCGCGTCAGGCCAAGTCCAAGGCCCGGATCAACGCCTATAACGACATGCTCGATACATCCGAGCGCGAAAAGCTGGCCTATGCCCAGATCGTCATCCCGAACGGTCAGCGGCTTGGGTCCAAGGTCATCGACGTCGCGGGCCTGACCAAAGGCATGGGCGACAAGCTGTTGATGGAGAACCTCGAATTCTCGATCCCGCCCGGTGCCATCGTCGGCGTGATCGGCCCCAACGGTGCTGGCAAATCGACGCTGTTCAAGATGCTGACGGGTCAGGAAACCCCCGATGCCGGTACGGTCGAGGTCGGCGATACGGTTCAACTGTCCTACGTGGATCAATCGCGCGATGACCTGAACGCCGATGACAACGTCTGGGAGGCGATCTCGGGCGGGGCCGAACTGATCGAGCTTGGCGATGCGGAGGTCAATTCACGGGCCTATTGTTCGTCCTTCAACTTCAAGGGCGGCGATCAGCAAAAGAAAGTTGGCCTGCTGTCAGGCGGTGAACGCAACCGCGTCCACATGGCCCGCCTGTTGAAATCGGGCGGCAACGTTCTGCTGCTCGACGAGCCGACCAACGATCTGGACGTCGAAACCCTGCGCGCCCTCGAAGACGCGCTGGTCGATTTCGGCGGCTGTGCGGTGGTGATCTCGCACGATCGCTTTTTTCTCGACCGGATCTGCACGCACATCCTCGCCTTTGAGGGGGACGCGCATGTGGAATGGTTCGAAGGCAACTTCGAGGACTACGAGGAAGACAAGAAACGCCGCCTCGGTCCCGATGCGCTGGAGCCCAAGCGGCTCAAACACAAGAAGTTCGCGCGCTAAGAATACGGCTATGCGCAACGGACGGGAATTCCTGACCTATGCGCACGGCCCATCGCGATGTATGCTGCCCACCAATCCAAGGTGACAGCGGAGCGGCCCATGCCTGATGACGTCAAAACGATCGCCGAAAGCCTCAAGGGCAAAAAGGCCAAGTTCAAAGCGCTGGACGTAAAACCCGAAGGCACCAAGGCGATCAAGCTTCCCAAGGCGGTCTCCGACGGTCTTCAGGAGGTGTTCGGTGCAAAACTGAACAAGGTGCGCGTGCATTTTGGCGGCAACGCGATGACCATGTGCAAAGAAGTGAAAGCCAAAGCGTTCACCAACGGGCAAGACATCTATGTCAGCAAACCGGCCTTCGCCAAAGACAACGCCTTGCTCGCCCACGAACTGACGCATGTGGTGCAACAAGCCGGGGGCAAGAAGATGCCCAAGGAACAAAAAGGTAAGGTTCTGGTGACCAAATAAGGTCTAGAGCAATACCTGCCACACCAAGAGCGGCGGCAAGGCACAGGCAAAGGCGATCATGAAGAGCTTGGCCCCGTGGCTGATCTTGCCAAACAGGCCATCGCCAAGGGCCCCTTCGCCAAATTCCATGGCACCACCCATCACCACATAGCCCTTCCGCTCACGTTCACGTTTGGACGCAGAGATTGAACGCATGGCCGCTTCATACACGGCGTCCTGACGGGTTTGCTCGTCCAAGCTGGGCTGCAGATTTTCCATACGTGTCATGTGGCTCTCTCCCTAGTCTTTTCAAGAGATGGGGTGAGGCCCTGTCATGTCCACCACCTGCGACAAAAAAAGCCAGTCCAAGCGTGGACTGGCCCTGTTTTCGCAAAGACCCGCCGCTTATTGCAGGGCTTTGTCCGTGATGGCGTGGGTCCACGCGCCCGTGGGCGCCTCCGAAATCACCGGATCGGACCCGCCGGACAGCAGGGACGCCACCGTGCGTTCGTAATCCGCCTCGGCCAATGCGCCATTGCTGCCTGCCGTCAGTTTGGCAACCTCGCCCATCATGCGGCGCTGGTGCTTTTCGGTCTGCGCACCCGAGGCGTCATTTTCGAGCACGATGTCAGCCGCTTCGTCCGGGTTAGCTTCGGCATATTTCCAGCCCTTCATCGAGGCGCGCACGAATCGGACCATCTTGTCCTCGAACGCCGGGTCCGCAAGGTTTTCCTCAAGGACATACAGACCGTCCTCAAGCGTGGCGACGCCCTGGTCTTCGTATTTGAACACCTGCAACTCTTCGGGCGTCAGGCCCGCGTCAATGATCTGCCAGTATTCGTTGTAGGTCATGGTCGACACGCAAGCCGCCTGGTTTTGCAGGATCGGATCGACGTTGAAGCCCTGCTTGAGGACAGTGACACCCTCGTCTGAGCCATCCGTTGGAATACCCAACTGGCTCATCCATGACAGGAAAGGGAATTCATTGCCAAAGAACCAGACGCCAAGGGTCTTGCCTGCGAAGTCATCCGTGCTGGTCACACCCGCATCCTTGCGGCAGGTCAGCATCATGCCCGACGATTTGAAAGGCTGGGCAATGTTCACCATCGGCAGACCCTTTTCGCGCGCCGCCAAAGCGGCAGGCATCCACTCAACCGTGACGTCCGCACCGCCCCCGGCAAGCACCTGTGTGGGCGCGATGTCGGGCCCACCGGGCTTGATCGTGACGTTCAGGTCTTCTTCTTCGTAAAATCCTTTGTCGAGGGCCACGTAATAGCCGGCGAACTGCGCTTGGGTGACCCACTTCAGCTGCAAGGTCACGTCATCTGCGGCATGGGCTGCCATGGCAGACAGGCCAAGGGCGGCGCTGGCTGCGAAGGTTGCAATGGTTTTCATTTTCATACTCTCCTTGTGAATGGTCTTGGGTCTTGTGGGCCTTCTATGTGCGGGCCCGTTGGGATGGGTGCCAGAATGTGACGGCACGTTCGATCAGGGCCACTCCACCATATGCGGCGGATCCGGCCAAGGCTGCGACGACAATTTCGGCCCAGACGAGGTCAAGTGCAAGCTGACCCACCGAGGTCGAGATGCGAAACCCCATGCCCCGGATGGGAGAGCCGAAAAATTCGGCAACAATGGCCCCGATCAGCGCCAGCGTCGTCGCGATCTTGAGCCCGTTGAAGATGAAGGGCATCGCCATGGGCAAACGCAGTTTCAAAAGCGACGTGGCGGGCGACGCAGCATAAGTGTGCATCAAGTCTCGCTGCATCGCACTGCTGGCCTGCAACCCCTGCACCGTGTTCACCAGCACTGGAAAAAACACCATGACAACCACGACGGCGGCCTTGGACTGCCAATCAAAGCCGAACCACATGACCAGGATCGGGGCCATGCCCACCACCGGCAACGCAGCCACAAAATTACCCACCGGCAGCAAACCCCGGCGCAGAAAATCCGACCGGTCGATCAAGATGGCCGTCAAAAAGGCACTGCCACAGCCGATGACATACCCACTGAGCGCGCCCTTGATGACGGTCTGAACGAAATCCTCCCACAGGATCGCGGTGGATTGGACAAAGGTGGTCGCAATGACCGAGGGCGCGGGCAGCAATACGGCCGATATGCCAAAGCCGCGCACGACCCCTTCCCAGATCGCAATGAGGGTCAGGCCAAACACGATGGGCATGGCCAGACGGACCACGTTGGTGGCAGGTTGGCGCGCCAGCCATGTGTTCAGACCCCAGCCGATGGCCCATGCGGCGATGGCAAAGATGATCCAACCCATCACGCCATCCCCATGCGGCTCAGCACAAGCCGCTGAAGCAACCCGATGATCGCAACAAGTGCCGCCGCCAAGGCCGCAGCCATGATCAGCGCCGACCAGATCTGGATCGTCTGACCATAATAGCTGCCCGCGAGCAGTCGCGCACCAAGGCCCGCGACCGCGCCAGTGGGCAATTCCCCAACAATTGCCCCGACAAGGCTGGCGGCCATGGCGACCTTGAGCGAGGCAAAGAGGTACGGCAGGGATGCGGGCAGACGCAGGCGCCAGAACGTCTGGGACGCGCTCGCATTCCACGTGCGCATCTGGTCAAGCTGCATGATCTCGGGGCTGCGCAGACCTTTCACCATGCCGACCACAACTGGGAAAAAGGACAGGTACATCGAGATCATCGCCTTGGGCAGCAGCCCCGAAATGCCCACCGCATTCAGCACCACAATAATCATCGGGGCGAGTGCCAGAATGGGAATGGTCTGGCTGGTGATCACCCACGGCATCACGCTGCGATCCATCACCGTATTGTAGACGATACCGACCGCCAGCAGAATGCCAAGGCCGGTGCCAAGCGCAAAGCCAAGCAGGGTCGCACTCAGCGTGATCCATGAATGATAGATCAGGGACCGCTTCGAGGTGATCTTCTTTTCAACCGTGGTGCTCCAGATCTCCGCACCGACCTGATGCGGGGCGGGCAACTTGGGCTTTTCCTGCGCCCATGTGTCGGCGACCAGCTCGACCGCGCTCAACTCCACACCCGCGCGCGTTGCCTTGTCATAGGCCCAGGCCGCGTTCAGCCAGACGGCCGCGAGATACCAGATCGCAAAGATCACGCCGACAACCGTGAAAACAGGAAGGACACTACGCATGGTGCGGCCGCCCTTGCGCTTCATTGTTCTCCAAATATGCAAATGCAGCCGCGCGCCGCAGCCACAGATTTTTGCATATTTTAAGAACAATGAAAGGATTAAGGGGGTTTATGGTGCCACGGTACAGGCAGGCATGCCGATGGCCGTGAACGATGAAAGAGGTGGCCGCGCCTTTACCCAAATAGCGGTTCGGTGGCAGGGCATGGCTGCGAGCGGTGTCCTGCGCCGGTAACATCATCCTAGTCATCCATGTGTCCTGCGCGCAAACCGTCCCGGACGCGGTGCGCGACCTCAAGGAATTCGGGGCTTTCGCGGATGTCGAGCGGGCGATCCTTAGGCAGCGGGCTGTCGATCACGTCGGTGATCCGGCCCGGACGGGGTGACATGACCACAATCTTGGTGCTCAGATACACCGCCTCGGGGATCGAGTGGGTGACGAAAGCGATGGTCTTTTCTGTGCGCGCCCAGAGTTGCAGAAGTTGTTCGTTAAGGTGGTCGCGCACGATCTCATCCAATGCGCCAAAAGGTTCGTCCATCAGCAAAATATCTGCATCAAAAGCCAGCGCACGCGCAATCGAGGCGCGCTGCTGCATTCCGCCCGACAGTTGCCACGGGAATTTCTTTTCAAAGCCCGACAGCTCGACCAGTTCCAGCACACGGGCCACACGCGCCGCCTGATCATCTTTGGAATAGCCCATAATCTCGAGAGGCAGCGAAATGTTGCGCCCGATGGTGCGCCAGGGATACAACCCCGCCGCCTGAAAGACATACCCATAGGCCCGCGCCTGCCGCGCCTCTGAGGGGGAACCACCATTGACCGTGATTGACCCGCCCGTGGGCTGCTCCAAGTCCGCCATACAGCGCAGGAACGTGGTCTTGCCACAGCCTGAAGGGCCGATGAAACTGACGAAATCCCCTTTTTTGATGTCCAGCGACACGCCTTTCAGGGCATGCACCGGGCCATCATTGGTCTGGAATGTCAGATCCAGATCACGCGCAGAAATGACCGCCTCAGGCACGTTTCATCCCTCGGAGCGTATGCGCCAGCGTCTCGGTGTTCGAATGCAGCAGCGGATTCTTTTGTCGCTCATTTTCCACGAATGGCTTTAGCCGGTCCCAATCTTTCAAGAATACCGTACCCCAATAAGAGTTGATCATGTCCAGATTCAGCCCGCCATGCTTATACGCAAGAGACACCAGACCGTAACGATGTAGGACGGCCTTGATGGCCGCGCGTGTCTCATCGCTCATCTTGTCGGTGGGTTGTTCGCATTTCGCGCCCAATACGCGTCGTTCTTCGCGAAAAACGTCATCTCCGAACACGGTGTGCAGGAAAACCGCGCTTTCACGCGCGAGCCGCGCCTCATCCGCATTGACCGAGCGGCGTTGCAACAGGATTTGCACAGCGATCAGGATGATCGCGAGCGAAGCAAAGGTCGTGGCGTAGGGCTCGACCGTTTCGACGGAAGGGACCAAGTCCCACAGCTCGATTGCGAAAGACGTGGGTTTCAAGGCCGCCGCTTTCTTCGATCAGGACACAGGCCGAGGCGTTTCGTCATCAAATCCCCGCCGGAATGTTCAGCGGATCGCGTTCGATCATCTTGGGTGCCGTCAGCGCCTTCCATTTGCTCAGCGCTTGAGAGGCAGATGAAAACGCAGGGCGTGGCACGAACTTGCCCCGTCCGGGTGATGGCTGCGAGTTTTGGCCCCAGGCCCAAATCACTTCGCCCCGGCTCAGCGTATAGCGTGACTGCGCTTTGACCTCGAACCCTTCGAACACGTTGTAATCCAGCACCGAATGATGATTGGCAGGCGAGATGGTTTTGGTGATCTTGGGATCCCACACCACGATATCCGCGTCCGCCCCTTCGACGATGGCCCCCTTCTTGGGATAGATGTTGAGGATCTTGGCCACATTGGTCGAGGTGGCGGCAACGAACTCGTTCGGCGTCAGACGCCCCGTCTCGACTCCTTCGGTCCATAGCACCGCCAAGCGTTCCTCGAGCCCATTGGACCCGTTGGGAATGATGCGGAAATCATCACGGCCCGCACGTTTCTGTTCGGTATTGAAAGCGGCGTGATCCGTCGCCACCACCTGTAGCGATCCCGACTGCAGGCCCGCCCACAGGCTATCCTGATGGTCCTTGGAGCGGAACGGGGGCGACATCACCCGCCGCGCGGCGTAATCCCAATCGGTGTCAAAATAGACGCTCTCGTCCAATGTCAAAAACTGGATCAGCGGCTCGCCGTAAACACGCATTCCCTTTTGGCGCGCCCGGCGGATCGCCTCATGCGCCTGCTCGCAGGACACGTGCACGATGTACAAAGGCACGCCCGCCGCATCCGCAATCGTGATTGCACGATTTGCGGCCTCCCCTTCAAATTCGGGCGGGCGGGAATAGGCGTGGCCCTCAGGCCCCGTAATTCCCTGGTCGAAGTATTTCTGCTGCATCTCGGCAACCAGATCACCGTTTTCGGCGTGTACCATCGGCAGCGCACCCAACTCGGCGCAGCGCTTGAACGAGGCGAACATCTCGTCATCCTCGATCATCAAGGCCCCCTTATAGGCCATGAAGTGCTTGAAGGAATTGACACCCATATCGACGGCGTCCTTCATCTCGTTAAAGACGTCCTCGTTCCAACCGGTGATCGCCATGTGATAGCCCACATCCGAACAGATCTGCGGCGCGGACTTGCGGTGCCATTCGTTGATCGCATTCTTAATTGAACTATCCGCGCCGGGCAGGCAGAAATCGACAATCATCGTGGTGCCGCCGACCGCTGCCGCCCATGTTCCGCTCTCGAACGTCTCGGCGGCGGTGGTGCCCATGAAGGGCATCTCGAGATGCGTGTGCGGGTCGATGCCGCCCGGGATCACATAGGCCCCCTCGGCGTCGATATATTCATCCCCCGACAAGTCCTCGCCAATCTGCTTGATGACCTCATCCTCGATCAGCACATCCGCCACATAGCTGCGATCCGCCGTGCAGACCGTGCCACCCTTGATTACCTTGGTCATCGCCTCACTCCTCGCAGCCTGTCATCATCTGTTGTTCAAAAATCCCGGGGTCCGGGGCGTCGCCCCGTCACACACTCGCAAAACACCCCAACGCAGGTCCATGCACCCCGATGTCCAGCGGGCCGAAATCGCTTTCCACGCACAGCGCAAAGTACCCCGCAAGCGGCAGAAACACCACGCGGTAAGCGCCATCGGTGCGCGTCACCGTCCAGCAGCGTTGCGTAATGCCCCCACTGAAGTTCACTGTGGTAGCGAAGGGGCGGATGCAGGCCGTGCAGAACGCCTTGAGTAGCGCGCGGTCGGACGGCGTCGCAATCGGCGCGCCCGAGACTTCGGTGGCCACCAATGCCTCGATGCGGTCCGCGATGCTCAGATCTGGGTCAAGCATCATGCGCCTAACCTTTCTCCGAGCAAATAGTACAGCGAGCCAAACGCCGCTCCCATGGGAAGAAAGACAAATGCCACAGTTATACACCACCAAACTTCGGTTATTGCGAATGTGAGATTTTCATATTGGTTTTGCACCAGATAGTTGAACATGATTTCCCCCAAATGTGGAAACATTTCAAAAAGGCTGCTTGCAGAGAAGTGGCCGGTTTTGAGCCACGAAAAAGAAGCAAAAAAAGCCTGCGCAATTGTACCTAACACCGCTAGCCACCCAAAAACCTCAAAGAAAAGTGCTGGGATCGCTACCATTGCGAGAATGGGCCTTTGTATCACGCCACGATCTCTGCAGTTTCAACGACCGCGTGCATCAGCACGTCGGTGCCTGCCGTCGCCCATTCGCGCGAAATCTCTTCGGCCTCGTTGTGGCTGAGCCCATTGACACAGGGGCACATCACCATCGCCGTGGGCGCAACCTGATTGATCCAGCAGGCATCATGGCCCGCGCCCGAGATGATGTTCTGATGGGAATAGCCCAACCGCTCGGCCGCGGCGCGCACCGCGCTGACACAGCCCTCATCAAAGGCGACCGGATCGAACCCGCCCACTTTCTCGAACGCGATCTCGAGGCCCATCTCGTCGGCGATGGCCTGCCCTTCGGTGCGCAAGCGCGCCTCCATATCCTCGATCACCGCCAGATCGGGGGACCGGAAATCGACCGTGAAGACAACCTTGCCGGGGATCACGTTGCGCGAATTGGGATAGACGTCGATATGACCCGCCGCCCCGACCGCGTGCGGCGCATGGGACCACGCGATCTCGTCGACTTTTTCCAGAATCCGCGCCATGCCAAGGCCTGCATTCTTGCGCATCGGCATCGGGGTCGATCCGGTGTGACTGTCCTTGCCCAGCATCGTCACTTGGGTCCAGGACAGGCCCTGCCCATGGGTGACGACGCCGATATCCTTGCCCTCGGCCTCAAGGATGGGGCCCTGTTCGATATGCAACTCGAAGAAGGCGTGCATCTTGCGCGCGCCCACTTCTTCATCGCCGCGCCAGCCAATGCGGATCAGCTCGTCGCCAAAGCTCTTGCCCTCCGCATCGACGCGCCCATAGGCCCAGTCCTGCGTATGAATGCCCGCAAACACGCCCGAGGACAGCATGGCGGGCGCATAGCGCGTGCCTTCTTCATTGGTGAAATTTGTGACGACGATGGGGTGCTTTGTCTTCACATCCAGATCGTTGAGCGTGCGGATGATCTCAAGCCCCCCAAGCACGCCCAACACCCCGTCATATTTCCCGCCCGTGGGCTGGGTATCGAGATGCGAGCCGACATAGACCGGAAGTGCGTCGGGGTCCGTTCCTTCGCGGCGCGCAAACATATTGCCCATCTGATCCAGGCCCATGGTGCAGCCCGCAGCCTCGCACCACGACTGAAATAGCGCGCGGCCTTCGGCATCCTCATCCGTGAGGGTCTGGCGATTGTTGCCGCCCGCAACGCCGGGGCCGATCTTGGCCATCTCCATCAGGCTGTCCCAAAGCCGATCGCCATTGATCCGCAGATTTTCGCCCGGTGCGCCCATGTTCATCCCCTGTTGCAGATGGCCGAAACTTTTGACCATTTGGTAAATACACGATTGCCAGCCAGCGCTTTTGTGTCAAGAACTGCTTTGCACACGATTGCCCAAACCATGTCCATCTGCCTAGTGTTGCAGCATGCGAACAGACCAAAGGACCGGCCATGCCCAACGCCGCCCCCAAAAAGCCAAGCCGCATCCAGCAGCGCAACCGTCATCTCATCCTTGATGCAGCGCTCGATGTGTTTTCAGCCCATGGCTATCGCGGCGCGACGCTGGATCAGATTGCGGAGGCCGCAGGCCTCTCCAAACCCAACATCCTGTACTATTTCGGAGGCAAGGAAGACATCCACGTCACCCTGCTCAACCAGCTGATGGAAACCTGGCTTGACCCGCTGATCGAAATGGACAGCGAGGGCGATCCGATGACCGAACTGCTTGGCTATGTGCAGCGCAAGCTGGTCATGTCGCGCGAATTGCCCCGCGAAAGCCGCCTGTTTGCAGGTGAAATCCTGCAGGGCGCGCCCCGTATGAACCCCCATCTGGTCGCCGATCTCAAACCGCTCTTCGATGAAAAATGTGCAGTGATCCAAGGATGGATGGATGCAGGCAAGCTCGCCAGCATTGATCCGCGCCATCTGCTCTTTTCGATCTGGTCAACGACCCAGCACTATGCCGACTTCGAGGCGCAGATCATGGTCCTGTTAAGCGGCGAGACCCCCTATGACGCCGCCTCGGACACGCTCGACCGGATGTTCCGCAACCTGCTGCAGCCTGAAGCTGGCTGATCCCTGCCGCAGGTCGCTCGCCCGGCAACACCGTGTTAACCGAGGTTTACGAAGGTTGCCGATCTTTAACCCCTTGTTCATCTCTGGGAGAGCACAAAGGCGGCACGCGTGGGGGCGCAGGACAATGAGTGGATATTATGAGTTTTCTTCCGATTTTGGGGGGAGGTGGCGTCTCGCAGCCGCCCCAATCCCCGCAATCACCAATCGAGACGGCGCGCACGGATCAGAGCAAAGAGACACCGCCCCCGGAAGGCACAGCGGAACCGTCCGAAACCAGCCCGCCGACGGCCGCCTCTGAAACAGGGAACGGCTCGGCGGTGGCCACACCGACGGCCACGGATCAGCGCGACCAATCAGCCAAGGTGGACCTGACGGCAGACCCGCAGCCCAGCACGGCCCAATCCGTTGTGGAGGCAAAACTGGCCGATGACCCAGCCAAGGCCGAAGCCGATGCGCGCCGCTTTGCCGAAGCATCCTTGCAGCAACGACGCCTTGAGCAGTTGATTGAGGCCGTCGGCACCCCCGTCCAGACACGTGAGCTGACACCGGCTGGCACGGAAAACACCGGCCAGATCGACACCCCAAGTGAGGGCGTGCCGGTCTGATCCGTCCTACTCGGCGGCGGTCGTCGCCGCCGGGTTGTTGGGGTGCGTTGTCCAGTTGGCATAGTCCGGTTCGACCACCTTTTCGGTGCGCGGGTCGATGGTACCGGGGGTCATCGCCTCCATCGTGATGCAATCCTCGACCGGGCAAACGTTGACGCACAGATTGCAGGCGACGCATTCGCCGTCAATCACTTCGAATACCCGATCATCCGACATCGAAATCGCCTGATGCGAGGTGTCTTCACACGCCGCGTAACAGCGCCCGCACGAGATGCAGAGGTCCTGGTTGATCTGCGCCTTGGCCACGTAATTGAGGTTCAGGTACTGCCAATCCGTCACATTGGGCACCGCGGCACCACGGAAATCATCGATGCTCGTGTGCCCCTTTTCGTCCATCCATTCCGACAGACCGCTGATCATTTCCTGCACGATCTTGAAGCCGTATGTCATGGCTGCGGTACAGACCTGCACGTTGCCGCAGCCCAAGGTCATGAACTCCGCCGCGTCGCGCCACGTGGTGATCCCGCCGATACCGGAAATGGCGATGCCGGACGTCTCGGGGTCACGGGCAATCTCGGACACCATCGACATCGCGATGGGCTTCACCGCCGGGCCGCAATAGCCCCCGTGCGAGCCTTGCCCGTCAATCGACGGCTCAGGCGACATGCTGTCGAGGTTCACGGACGTGATCGAATTGATCGTGTTGATCAGGCTGACCGCATCCGCCCCACCTGCCTTGGCCGCTGCCGCAGGTTTGCGGATATCGGTGATGTTCGGGGTCAGTTTTACGATGACAGGCTTGGAATAGTACTGCTTGCACCAGCGCGTCACCATTTCGATATACTCCGGCACCTGACCGACCGCAGCGCCCATGCCCCGCTCGCTCATCCCGTGGGGACAACCAAAGTTGAGCTCGATCCCGTCGGCCCCGGTATCCTCGACCAAAGGCAGGATCTCTTTCCACGCCTCTTCTTCGCAAGGGACCATGATCGACACGATCATGGCCCGGTCGGGATAGTCCGCCTTGACGCGCTTGATCTCTTCAAGGTTGGTGTAAAGGTCGCGATCCGTGATCAACTCGATATTGTTGAGGCCGAGAAGGCGACGATCGGCCCCATAGATGGCCCCGTACCGCGGCCCGTTGACGTTCACCACAGGCGGGCCAGCCTGCCCGAGCGTCTTCCAGACCACGCCGCCCCAACCGGCCTCGAACGCGCGGCGGACATTGTATTCCTTGTCGGTTGGCGGCGCGGAGGCGAGCCAGAACGGATTGGGGGATGTGATCCCTACGAAAGTGCTTGTCAGATCGGCCATCGTCCGTCTCCCTATGCTGTCAGGCGGGCGTGAATATCCATCGCCGCATCACGGCCTTCGGCCACCGCCGTTACCGTCAGATCATCCCCGCCAGCGGCGCAATCCCCCCCGGCCCAGACCCCGTCTACCGACGTCTGCCCGGTGGCATTGACCGCGATCTTGCCCCCGTCAAGGGCTGGCAGGACATCCCCCTCAAGGGTCTGCCCAATCGCGCGCAACACCTGATCCGCTGCAATGCGTACGGTCTGGCCCGTGCCGCTCATGTCATCATTCATATACTCAAATTCGATTTCGCGCACCGACCCGTTGCCATGCAGCGCAACCGGGGCCACATGCGTCATGATCCGCACACCCTTGCTGGCCGCAAGGTCCTGTTCAAAGACCGAGGCGTTCATACGATCCCGGCCCCTGCGATAGGCAAGCGTGACATTCAGCGCGCCCAGCAACTTGGACTGCACCGCCGCGTCCACCGCCGTCATGCCACCACCGATCACCACGACATCGCGACCGACAGGCAGCGCGCTCACGTCCTTGGCCTGGCGCAGATCGGCGATGAAATCGACCGCATCTAACACCCCGTCCCTATCACCGCCATCAATGGCCAGCGCATTCACCCCGCCAAGGCCCATGCCCAGAAACACCGCATCAAACTGCGCTCTCAAACCGTCCAAAGAAATGTCCGCGCCAAGAGCGGTCTCATACTCGACGGAAATGCCACCGATCTTAAGCAGCCAATCAACTTCGGCCTGCGCAAAGCCATCGGGGGCCTTGTAGGCGGCAATCCCATACTCGTTCAGACCGCCCGCCTTGCTGCGCGCATCATAGACGGTCACGTCATGCCCAAGCATTGCCAGACGATGCGCACAGGACAGGCCGGCAGGACCCGCGCCGACCACGGCCACAGTCTTGCCCGTCGCAGCCGCGCGGGTGAACGGGTGGACATCCTGCGCCTGCAAATGATCCGTCGCATAGCGTTGCAACTGCCCGATCAAAACAGGCTTGCCTTCAGCCATCTCACGTACGCAGGCCTCTTCGCACAAGGTCTCGGTCGGACAGACACGCGCGCACATGCCGCCCATGATGTTCTGGGTCAGGATGGTCTTGGCGGCGGCATCCGGCGTGCCGGTCGCGATCTGGCGAATGAACAAGGGTATGTCAATGTCAGTGGGACAGGCGGTGATGCACGGTGCGTCATGACAGAAATAACAGCGATCTGCGGCTACCAAAGCCTCATGCGGATCAAGCGCCGGATGCAGATCGGAAAAGTTATCCTGATAAGCATCAGCGTCCAAACGACCCGCCGCAACACCGGGTGAAAAAGGGGAATGCGCCATGGTCGCTCCGTCACAACATCTGTTCAGATCAAACGCTCTCACAGGCTCATAATTTTATCAACTGGTAAAAATATGAAAGGGAGGGCAAATATCCACACCTGCCCAAAGAAGCAGCAACCCGCCACAATCCCCTGACATTCGTGAAATACTTGCAATGGGCGGACCCTGCACCATATGAAAAAGTGCTACATCATCTATCGACCTACTGCTCCTATCGGCTCAGTCACTCGATCTAAATGACAACGCCAAGCTGCCGCATGTTGCGGGCAGATCAAAACTAGGAGTACCGACGATGGCAAACGGCACCGTCAAATGGTTCAACACAACCAAAGGCTACGGCTTTATCGCACCCGAAGATGGGGGAAAGGACATCTTTGTACACATCTCAGCGGTTGAGCGGTCCGGGCTGACAGGTCTGGCCGACAACCAAAAGGTCACCTTCGATCTCGAAGCGGGCCGCGATGGCCGCGAAAGCGCAGTGAACATCGCGCTCGCCTGATCAGGCACACATGTTTTTCGCAGGCGGTGCAGTCACATGCGCCGCCTGTTCTGTTTCCCAGCACCCAAAATGAGCCGCCCACACACGCCTCTTTTGACCAAAAATACCGCGGGAGTCCGCAAGGACGGAGCAGCGCACCTCAAACATCGTGTCGCGCGTATGCGCGTCCTTCAGATCACGGTCCGCTCCAGTCCACATCGCCCGCCTCGGCGATCTCCAGACGACCTGCAGGCCATGGCACCATCAACGCCTTTGCCGCATCAAGATCATCGCCCAGCCAAACGGCTATATCTGCCCGCTCCAGCAGAACCCCCATCCGGTGATGGATCGGGGCAACATCCGCATTCGGCGCGCAGGTGACCGAGGCCACCTGCGGCACCTCCAATCCACCGGGGGCCGTCCAGACATCTGTGATCGCGGCAAAGTGCAGGAACCCGCCACTCTTGGGGGCAATCCGCCACGCCGTCTTGCGTCGCCTTTCACCCGTCCACTCATACCAGCCATTCACAGGGATCACCGCGCGACCCACACCATCAAAGGCTGACTTGTCAAAGACCGTCTCGGCGCGCGCATTGACGATCTGTTCCATCACGGGCCGCCCGCGCGCGTTCACGCGGCCCACCGGCACGATCCCCCACCGCATCAGGCGCAGCGCACCGTCAAAAACGACAATCTCCTGCCCGGGCGCAATGTTGTGGCGAGGGGGCATTACGGGCCCATCCACACCGGAAACACCCAACTCAGCCGCCAGATCCTCGACACCCCCCGTCAGGAAAAACCGCCCCGGCATCTCACTGGACCTGTTCAATCAAGTCGACAACATGCGGGCCCATGCCGTTCACGATCTCGCGCACACCGCTTGCGTTGGGATGTATGCCATCGGCTTGCATATACCCGCGCAGCGACGCAGGGTTGGTGCCCGCACCGCCCAAGCCGGCAAAGAAACTTTCAAGATACAGCACGCCGTAAGCCTCGGCGATCTCGGGATACATCGCGTCAAACGCCGTCTTGTACTCCTGTCCATAGTTCCCCGGTGCCTGCATCCCGACCAGCAACACGGCCACACCGGCCTCCTGCGCGGCCGCCACGATCCCATCAAGATTGGCCCGGCTGACCTCAGGACCAATCCCGCGCAAAAGGTCATTCCCTCCCAATGTCACAATCAGCGCATCCACATCCGGCGTCAGCGTCCAGCCAACGCGCGACAAGCCACCCGCTGTCGTATCGCCCGAAACACCGGCATTGATGACAGCAACGTCGTGCCCCTGTTCCTGCAACCAGTTCTCAAGCTGGGGCACGAACCCCTCCTCCCCCGGCAAACCATAGCCCTGGGTCAGGCTGTCCCCCAAGGCCGCAATCGTCACCTTCTCAGCCACCGCGAAACTTGCCCAGAAAATAAGGACAATCGCGCCCATCACCTTGCCCATGCTGATCCAGCCTCCATATGAGTTCGTATCGTACAATAAAGGGTCTCTTGCATGTCCGATCCAGTCCTGTCGCTCAAAGATGCGGCGCTCAGCCTTGATGGCAATGCCGGGCGGGTCGATATCCTGCACGGGATTACGCTGGATATCGCCGGTGGCGAAACTGTGGGGCTTGTGGGCCCATCCGGGTCAGGCAAGTCGTCGCTGCTGATGATCATGGGCGGGCTGGAGCGGGCGACTGGCGGATCAATTCACGCCTTGGGCCAAGATCTGACCGCCATGAACGAGGATGCGCTGGCCCGCTTTCGGCGCGGGCACATGGGTGTGGTGTTCCAGTCCTTTCACCTGATCCCCACGATGACAGCCCTCGAAAACGTGGCCACGCCGCTCGAACTCGCCGGCGCGCGCGATGCCTTTGCCCGGGCCGAAGCAGAGTTGGAGGCTGTCGGTCTGGGCCACCGCGCCGGACACTATCCCAGCCAGATGTCGGGGGGTGAACAGCAACGCGTCGCGCTGGCGCGCGCCTCGGTCACGCGGCCCGACATCCTGCTGGCGGACGAACCCACCGGCAACCTCGACGGGGTCAACGGGGCGGCGATCATGGATCTGCTCTTTTCCTTGCGCGACAGGCATGGGGCCACCTTGGTGCTGGTCACCCACGCCCCTGATCTGGCCGCACGCTGTGACCGGTTGATCCGCCTCGCTGACGGAGCGATCGACCCACAGGTCAAGGCCGCAGAATGAGCCTTGCCATCTCCGCCCGTTTCGCGCGGCGCGAATTGCGTGGCGGCCTGCGCGGCTTTCGCATTTTTCTCGCCTGTCTGGCCCTTGGGGTCGCCGCCATTGCCGCCGTCGGCTCGGTCCGCTCCGCCATTGAGGCCGGATTGGCCCGCGAGGGGGCCGCTCTGCTTGGCGGCGATGCCGAGCTTGATTTCACCTACCGCTTTGCCACCGACGAAGAACGGGCCTGGATGCAAAGCGTCGCCACGGACGTCTCCGAAATCGCGAACTTTCGGTCCATGGCCGTGATTGACCGCCCCGACGGGGCGGAACGCGGCCTGACGCAAATCAAGGCGGTCGACAGCGCCTATCCTTTGATCGGCACCGTCGAACTGGACCCCGCTATCCCGTTGGCCGAGGCGCTCGCCCCCCAAGACGGGGTGCCCGGCGCCGTGATGGAGCAGGCCTTGATTGATCGTCTGGGCCTGACCGTCGGGGATACGTTTCGGCTTGGCACGCAGGAGTTCATCCTGACCGCCCAACTGGCCCGAGAACCTGACAGCGCGGCAGGCGGTTTCGCCCTTGGGCCGCGCACAATCGTGTTGCGCTCAAGCCTCGCCAACGCCGAATTGCTGGCACCGGGGACGTTGTTCAACTCGAAATACAGGCTGGCCTTGGCCGAAAACACTGACCTCGCAGCGCTCGAAACCCAAGCCCGCGCTCAGTTTGAAAACAGCGGTTTGCGCTGGACCGACGCGCGCAATGGCGCACCCGGTGTGGCCGAATTCGTCGACCGGCTTGGTGCGTTTCTGGTGCTGGTGGGCTTGTCCGGACTGGCGGTCGGCGGTGTGGGCGTGTCGGACGCTGTGCGATCCTACCTCGCTGAGAAAACCAGCGTGATTGCCACCTTGCGCACCTTGGGCGCTGAACGTGCGACGATCTTTCAAACCTACTTTCTTCAGATCGGCGCGCTGTCCCTGCTTGGCATCGTCATCGGCGTCGCCTTGGGGGCACTTGCCCCGATCCTGCTGGCCCCGATCATCGAAGCGCGCCTGCCGATCCCTGCCAGCTTTGCACTCTACCCGGCCCCCTTGGTCGAGGCCGCAATCTACGGCCTCCTCACCGCCTTCATCTTTACCCTGTGGCCACTGGCGCGCGCCGAAGACGTGCGCGCCGCCACCCTTTTTCGCGACGCACTTGGCACCGCCAAGTTGCTGCCCGCCACGCGTTACCTAGTCTGGATCGCTCTTGGGCTTGCCGCACTCATCGGATTGGCGGGCCTCTTTTCCGGCACGTGGCGACTGACCCTTTGGACGGCGGGTGGCATCGCCTTTGCGCTCTGTCTGCTGGCACTGGCGGCGGTCCTGATCCGCTGGCTGTCGCGCCTCTTGGCCCCGCGCGCACGAGGGCGACCCGCACTCAGATGGGCGCTTGGCGCGATATCGGGATCCCGCGAGGGGGCCACATCGGTTGTCTTGTCCCTTGGGTTGGGCCTTTCGGTGCTGGCCGCCGTGGGCCAGATCGACGGCAACCTGCGCAATGCGATCACCGGCAACCTGCCCGATATCGCGCCAAGCTATTTCTTTGTCGACATCCAGCGTGACCAGATGGAAGGCTATACCGAGCGGCTGGAAAACGACCCTGCCGTCAGCCGTATCGACAGCGCACCCATGCTGCGCGGCATCATCACGCAAATCAACGGCACACCTGCGCGCGAGGTGGCTGGTGATCACTGGGTGATCTCGGGCGACCGGGGGATCACCTATTCCGCGACCCCGTCCGAAAACACCCGGATCACAGCGGGCGAGTGGTGGGAGGACGATTATACCGGCCTCCCCCAGATCAGTTTCGCTGCCGAAGAGGCCGAAGAAATGGGTCTGTCCCTTGGGGACAGCATGACCATCAACATTCTCGGGCGTGACATTACGGGCACGATCACGTCGTTCCGCGAGGTCGACTTTTCGACGGCAGGCATCGGGTTCATCCTGTCGATGAACCCAAGCGCGCTGGAGGGTGCGCCGCACACGTTCATCTCGACCGTCTATGCCGAGGAGGGTGCCGAGACCCAAATCCTGCGCGACATCGCCAATGCCTATCCCAACGTGACCGCCATCCGGGTGCGCGACGCCATTGATCGCGTCAGCGAGGTGTTGGCGGGACTGGCCGCCGCCACATCCTATGGTGCGGCTGCGACCTTGCTGACGGGTTTCCTCGTCCTGATCGGAGCAGCGGCAGCGGGCACTCAGGCACGCACCTACGAAGCCGCAGTGCTGAAAACGCTCGGAGCGACTCGACGGCGCATCCTGATCAGCTTTGCCACCCGCGCCGCCCTCTTGGGACTGGGCGCAGGCGCTGTCGCGCTCGCCGCCGGGATCGCGGGGGGATGGGCGGTCAGCCGCTTTGTCATGGACACCGACTTTGCGATCATCTGGCCCTCGGCCCTTGCGATTATCATCGGCGGCGTTGTCGCAACACTGATTGCCGGGCTCGCCTTCGCCTGGGGTCCGCTTGCCGCGCGCCCGGCCCAAGTGCTGCGAGGGCGCGAATAAGCCGCGTTGCGTCAGCGCGCGCGCACTGTCAGACCATCCACACCCACCCGAGCCGAAGGCCCCGCCATGACCGACCAGTTGCCCATGCCCATCACGCCCCCTTTGACGCGCGCGCAAAAAAACCAGGTGCTGAACCTCGTCCGCCGCGCCGCCCGGGCCGAGATCATGCCCCGCTTTCGCCGCCTCGATGCCGGGGACATTGACACCAAGCGTGACGAAAACGATCTGGTCACCCAAGCGGACACCGCCGCCGAAGCGATGATCACACGTGGCCTGCAAATGGCCTTCCCCCACGCGCTGGTGATCGGGGAAGAGGCGGTTTCGACCAACCCCAAACTGCTCGACGGGGTGGGCGAGGCGGAGCTGTCCTTCATCATCGACCCGGTGGACGGGACATGGAACTTCGCGAAGGGCATGCCACTTTTCGGCACGATGGTCGCAGTCTGCCGGTTTGGGCAACCGGTGTTCGGGCTGATTTACGACCCTGTCGGCGATGACGCAATCATGGCAGACAGCACGTCGCCCGCGCTGTGGCAGACGCAATCGGGGCGGCAACGGGCCATTCACACAAGCCCGACCAAGCCGCTCGGCCAACTCGCCGGATACGCGCACATCCGGCTGATGCCGCCGGCCCATCGCGCCCTGATGTGGAGCAAGGTCGGCGATATCGCCTTTGTCGGGTCACTGCGCTGTTCGGCGCATGAATATCGTCTGTTGGCGACAGGGGCCGTCGACTTTGTGCTGTCCGGCCACCTCAACAGTTGGGACCACGCGGCAGGCGCGCTGATCTGCCAGCAGGCCGGGGGCAAGACGGGCATGTTGGACGGCAGGGCCTATGACGCAACCGTCTCGACCGGGTATTTGCTGACCGCCTCCTCCCCCGAAGTTTGGGACACGGTCGCCACCCATTTCGAAGGGCTTAAGGACAAAGCATGACACCCTGGTTCTTTGGCTATGGCAGCCTCGTCAATCGCGCCACACAAAGCTATCCGCAGGCCCAAACGGCCCGTTTGAACGGCTGGCGACGGATTTGGGTGCGCACCGCGATGCGCGATGTGGTGTTCCTGTCCATCCACCCAAGTCCCGGACACAGCATTGATGGCCTGATCGCGGCAGTGCCGAATGCGGATTGGGCCGCACTTGATCTGCGCGAAACAGGCTATGCACGGCGCGATGTCAGCGGACAGATCACGCACAACGCTCCGGCCAGCACCATCGCGGCGTATCAGGTGCCAGTTGAGGATCAGCGCCCGGGCGGGGCGCACCATATCCTTCTGAGCTATCTCGATGTGGTGGTGCAGGGGTTCGCAAACGAGTTCGGACCTGCCGGAGCCGAAGCGTTTTTCGCAACCACAGACGGGTGGGATACGCCGGTGCTGGATGACCGGGCGCAGCCGCTTTATCCACGTGCACAAACCCTCAGCCCGCAGGAACGCGCGCTGACGGATCGCCTACTTGCGCAGGTGCAATAGGGACATCAGACGCCCCTCGCGATCAAAACGGTCACGCACAGCTTGCGGCCCCTCCTGCGCGATGACGCGGCGGGCCAAGGCCCAGGCCACGCCTCCGAACACAACCCCGGCGAGGGATTGGCCAATCAACACGCCCGGCGCGCCATAAAGATACGCGCCCAGCCACACAAACGGGATCATCGCGGCCGTGTTGCGCCCCCAATTCATCCACGTGGAGTAAAACGGGTGGCCCAGATTGTTGAAGGCGGCATTTGCAACGAACAACACCGCGTTGAAGTAAAACAGCAAGGCGAGAGGGCCGCAAAACAGGAACACCAACTCGCGGGTCACGCCGGTCGCCCCGAAAAGGTCGGCGATCAGACCGCGCAGGGCGAACAACAAGAGCGCAATCACCACGATCACTCCAGCAGCAAAGATCAGCGCGGCGCCGAATCCGGCCCGCACACGGTCAAAGCGTTGCGCCCCGTAATTCTGGCCAAGGATCGGGCCCACAGCACCCGACAGGGCAAACACCACTGCGAATGAGACAGGCATCAGACGCCCCACAATCGCCATCCCGGCCACGGCCTCAAGCCCGTACTGCGCCATGGACCGGGTCACAATCGCCTGCCCCACAGGGGTCGCCAGTTGGGTCAGGATCGCGGGGCATCCAATGACCATCAGGGGGCGCAGATCCTGCCACATCGCCGCGGGGTCCGGGCGTGGCAATCCGCCGTGATGGCGATAGATCGGGACCAAGGCGGTCACGCCAATGACAACCCGAGCCGCTACAGATGCCAGGGCCGCCCCGGTCAGATCAAGGCCCAGCCCAAAGATCAGGATCGGATCCAGCACCGCATTTACGCCGCCGCCATAGATTGTCGCCATCATCGCGCGACGCGCATCTCCATGGGCGCGCAGAATGGCACCCCCCATCATGCCGACCACCAGAAACGGCAGCGACGGCACAATGATGCGCAGGTAATTTTCGGCCAAGGCGGCGGTCTCGGTCTCGGCCCCGATCCAGCGTACGAATGTGGGGATGTTCAGCCAGACACAAAAAGCAAAGAGCGCCCCGAAGCCGACCCCATAGATCAGCCCATGGGTGCTGCTGGCCCGCGCCGCATCCTCATTCCCCGCCCCCAGTGATCGGGCCACCAGCGCACCCACCGCAATGGCCATGCCGATGGAAAAGGAGGTGGTGAAAAACAGGATGGACCCGGCATAGCCGATGGCCGCCGCCAACTCGGCCTTGCCCAACATCGAGATGAAAATCATGTCGATGAAATCGACCAGAAACACCGCCGTGATCCCCACCGCAGAGGTCAGCGACATCACTGTCACATGG
The DNA here is from genome assembly GCF_947494755.1 of uncultured Tateyamaria sp. GTDB lineage: Bacteria > Pseudomonadota > Alphaproteobacteria > Rhodobacterales > Rhodobacteraceae > Tateyamaria. The sequence goes on along the minus strand of NZ_CANLVZ010000015.1, from coordinate 57,825 downwards.
CGCAGCAAAGAGCCGGACAAGAACTTCGCCTGCCCCTCAGCCACGGAACCGCGCCGCCGCTGTTGCTGAATAGTCCCCCCCTGAGGGCCGCTGTCGGGGCGCACGCAGCGGGAAGGACATGATCAGCGCGCCTTTATGACCTGCAGCAATGGCATGAGCGCCGCCATGTCGGGACCGTGCGCCTGTCCGGTCAGGGCCTTGCGCAATGGCATGAACAAGCCGCGCCCTTTGCGGCCTGTCGCCTCTTTGACGGCAGCTGTCCACGTGCCCCATGTATCTGCCGAAAACGGTGCTTGGGGCAGCATCGTCAGCGCCTCGGCCACGAACGCCTCATCCTCGTCGTCAATAACGGGCTCCGCCCCATCTCGGCACAGCGCCCACCAGGCATCCAGATCATGCAGCGTCTCGATATTGTCGCGCATCACCAGCCAGAACGGCTCTGCCCAGTTGGCCGGTACACCCAACGCGTCGATCTTGGCCTGCACCGCCGCCACCGGCAGCGATTGCAGATACCGACCGGTCAGCGGAAACAGGTCCGCCTCATCAAACTTGGTCGGGGCCGACCCGAAACGCGCGATGTCGAACCCATCCACCAAGTCCGCCATGTCCGTGCGCAACTCGACCGGGTCGGACGAGCCCAAACGGGCCATCAACGACAACAGCGCCATCGGCTCAACACCGCGCGCGCGCAAATCGCGCAAGGCAAGCGTGCCAAGACGTTTGGACAGCGCCTCGCCTTGTGGGCCTGTCAACAGGGAATGGTGGGCAAAGCGCGGCGCAGTCCCACCAAGGGCTTCGATGATCTGGATCTGGGTTGCCGTGTTCGTCACGTGATCGGATCCACGCACGACATCCGTCACGCCCATCTCCATATCATCGACAACAGAGGCAATAGTATAAAGGACCTGACCGTCCTGACGGATCAGAACCGGGTCGCTCACGCTGGCCGCATCAATGCTGATATCGCCCAGAATGCCGTCGGTCCATTCAATGCGGGATTGATCCAGCTTGAACCGCCACACCCCTTGCCCGCGCTCGGCACGCAGGGCGTCGCGTTCGGCTTCGCTCAGCGCGAGGGCCGCACGGTCATAGACCGGCGGCTTGCCCATGTTGAGTTGTTTCTTGCGCTTGAGGTCCAGCTCGACCGGCGTCTCGAACGCCTCGTAAAAGCGGCCATTGGCGCGCATTGTGTCCGCCGCCGTGGCATAGCGATCAAGACGGGTCGACTGGCGCTCGACCTTGTCCCAATGCAGGCCCAGCCATTCGAGGTCCTGCTTGATGGCATCGACATACTCTTCCTTCGACCGCTCGGGGTCGGTGTCGTCAATACGCAGGATGAAGGTCCCACCGGCCTTGCGCGCGATGAGATAGTTCATCAGCGCCGTGCGCAGGTTCCCGACATGGAGATATCCAGTGGGCGATGGGGCGAAACGGGTGGTGGTCATTTTTGTGCTCTCCGGGCTCTTGTCGCCTGCCTTGTCATAGGGCCGCTGGCTTGTCCAGTTTTGCACCCTCACGGTGCGGCACGAACAGGCCAATAGGTTGCCAGATCTGCGATACCGGCCCGGATCAGTTCGACCAGCACATCCGGGTCAATGCGATCCAGCCGCGTGATGTAAACGCAGGATTTGCCTTTGGTGTGCGGGCCGAGGCGCGCAAGGATGTCGCAGAAATCGGTATAGCCCGGCAGAATGTAGATGCTCAGCTTGGCGGCGCGCGGGGCAAAGCCGGTGGCGCACCACGTGCCCGACCGGCCCGACGCGTAGGTGTAGTCATAGGCACCGTAACCCACGACCCCATTTGCCCAAAGGCGCGGATCAAATCCGGTGGCTCGCCGAAACAGTCCGTCCAGGGTGCGCGCGTCACTCTGGCGGCGCGCGGGTGACAGGTTTTCAAGCCACACCTGAAACGCAAGATCGGGGTCGTCGCCCATGAGTGCCCCCTCACCGGTCGATAATTTTTGCGTGAAAGCCCGTGACAGTCGCAAAATTGGGCTATCTTGAGAGTCTCATATGCAAGGATAGCACCCATGTCCCATTCCTCAAAATTTTCCCGCCGCACCGCCCTGTTGGGGGCCGCCGCACTGCCTTTGGCCGCTGCAAGCGTCACGTCGGCCCGTGCCGCCGCCCCGATGCTGGGCGTCGCACAGTCCAACTTTCGCCGCGTAAAGGTGGGCAATTTCGAAGTCACCACATTGTTGGCCGGCACCCGGCCCGTCGAAAACCCGCACGAAATTTTCGGGATGAACGTCGATAAAGAGACCTTTGATGACGTGTCCGCCGAGGCTGGCCTGTCGACAACCGCCGCTCAGTTCTTTTTCACGCCAACGCTGGTGAACAACGGCTCCGAACTGGTGCTGTTTGACACGGGCTTGCAAGGTGCGACCACAGTGCAGGCGATTGAGTCCGCCGGATACACCGCCGATCAGGTCGACAAGGTGGTCATCACCCACATGCACGGCGATCACATCGGCGGCCTGTCGACCGATGGCACGCCGACATTCGCCAACGCCGCCTATGTGACCGGCAGCACTGAATTTGATGCATGGGCGAAGGCCGACAACGAAAACTTCGAAGGCAAAGTGCGCCCCTTGGCCGAACAGATGACGATGCTGGACGATGGCGGATCACCGGCCTCCGGGATCACGGCCATGGCCGCCTTTGGGCACACCCCCGGTCACATGACCTATATGGTTGAGGATGGGGGCACGCAGTTGGTCATCGGTGCCGACTTTGCCAACCACTATGTCTGGTCGCTGGCCCATCCCGATTGGGAGGTCCGCTTTGACATGGACAAAGAGGCGGCCGCAGCCACGCGCAAACGGCTGCTGGACATGATGGCCGCCGACAAGACGGCGTTTATCGGATACCACATGCCGTGGCCCGGCATCGGCTATGTCGAAAAGAGCGGCGATGGCGGCTATCGATATGTCGCGCACAGCTATCAGTTGATGCTGTAATCCAACGGGGCGGAGGACACCTCCGCCTTACGAGATTGAGCATGAGAGGCGGAGGTATCCTTCGCCTTTTTTGCTTGTGCCTTAGGCTGCGAACAGCGGGGCGGGCGGGGCCGGTGTTGTGTCTTTGGGCGCAAGTCCAAGAATGTCTCGGATCACGGGCGCGTCGGACGGGTCCAATATCCGGCGCGCCGGTTTGTAGATGCGTTGCCGCGGATATGAGCCGTCAAACACCGACACGAATTTACGGTGGCTTTCGGCCCCCATCACCCCTTCGAGGTCATCGCCAAGCAACATGCTTTCGCTGAACACACCGCTGCTGCGGATCACCTCATGCCGTTCGAGCAGCAGATGGTAATATGTGATCCTGCCAGTGCTTTCCCGCGTCACCCGGTGCCCGTCAACCAGATGGCGGGCGGCGATCATCACCTCGGACGTTCCAAAACTGGCCTCACATCGCATGTCCGAGATCAGCAACCGGTGGCGCGCAGACACCCGGACGGGTGCCGTCGCACCAAGCGTGTCTGTCTGGATCGTCACCGGGGCGGCCCGGCCCATCCCCGGCACGTTCGAGTGGGCCATCCACAACAGCGGCTGCGGGCCACTGTCACGGGTTTTGATCAACACGCCCGGTTTCAAATCCTCGACCCGTTGTGGCCCTGCAAAAGTGTCAATCAGGGACCCCTGGGCAAAGCAGGCAAACCGGTGCTGTGCCTCACTTTGGTAAGCGCTGTAGAAGCCGGTGGACCGGCCCGCCGCCTTATGCGCCTCATGCCATCCGGTCAGATCGAAATCCGGGGTCCACACGACGCGCATCACCGTGCCTTGCGGCTTTGTCCCCTCAAAGACGATCGCACTCGGACGCCCCAGTCGCATCTCGCAGTGAACCACCACCGCATCCTCAACGGCTGCGCGATTGAGTGAAAGCGCATATCTGTCGCCCACACGAAACTGCCCACTGTCATCCTCGCCATGCGAGGTGATCACCAAGTTGCGGCAACCCGCCATCCGCTCGTCAAACACAGCCGTGCCATCGCCTGCAGATGCATCCCGCCCGGTCGCGGTTCCAAACTCAGAATCTTCGGCATAAAACGTCGTCGGCATAGGCCCCCCTTCTTGGGGTCCTGCATGCCGCAAATATCCTGACGCCTCCTTAAATGCGCGCCTCGCCTTGCAAAAAAATCAACGCAATTTTCCGCAAATCAACTGGGATCGCGCCACCGATTCACGATTGGGTATCGTCGATCCAGCCAGAAGGCCCGCTTGGTCAGCCGCGCGCCGGGGGCGGATTGAAAGCGTTTGTATTCGCTGAGATAAATCAGCTTTTCGATCTTGCGCGCCACATCCCGATCGAACCCGGCGGCCACGCAATCGGCAATCGACCCGTCCTGATCCACCAGAATCTCAAGCAGCGCATCAAGCTCGGGATAGTCCGGCAAGCTGTCGCTGTCTTTCTGGTCATCGCGCAATTCGGCCGAGGGCGGTTTGGTGATGATCCGGTAGGGAATAACCTCGCCCCCGTGGCCCATCATCCAGTCGCGCAGATTGGCGTTGCGCCAGCGGCAGGTCTCGAACACGCGCGTCTTGTAAAGATCCTTGATTGGATTATAGCCGCCCGCCATATCGCCGTAGATCGTCGCATAGCCCACCGCGACTTCGGACTTGTTGCCGGTGGTCAGCAGCATCTCGCCAAACTTGTTGGACAGCGCCATCAGCAGCAGGCCGCGAATGCGGCTTTGCACGTTTTCCTCGGTCAGGCCCTCGTCCAGCCCCTCAAACAGCGGCGCAAGCGTGTCGGTCACAGCCGCGCGGGTCTGGGTGATGGGCACATAGTCATAGCGGCAACCAAGTGCCTTGGCGCAGGCCTCAGCATCCTCAAGCGAATGGGGCGAGGTATATTCAGAGGGCAACATCACGCAGCGCACGTTGTCGGGGCCAAGGGCGTCCGCCGCAATGGTGGCCACCAGCGCGCTGTCCACACCGCCCGACATGCCCAGCAACACCTTCTTGAACCCCGTCTTGGCGCAATAGTCGCGCACGGAGGTGACCATCACGCGGTAATCCTGCTCCCACTCGTCGGCGCGGTGGGCCTTGGGGCCGTCTACAACACGCCACCCTTCGGGGCCCCGCTCAAGATCGACATGAGCGACGATTTCGTCGAACACGGGCAATTGCACCGCCAACTGGCCGCCCGGGTTCAGCGCAAAACTGCCCCCGTCAAAGACCTGATCGTCCTGCCCCCCGACCATATTGAGGTAAATCAGCGGCAACCCGGTTTCGACAACGCGGGCGACCATGTGGTTCAGGCGGGTCTCGAACTTGTCGCGATAATAGGGCGAGCCGTTCGGGACGAGCAAAAATTCAGCGCCTGTTTCTTCCAGCGTTTCGGCCACGTCGCCATGCCAAGCATCCTCGCAGATGGGGCTGCCAACGCGCGTATTGCCCACGGAATAGGGGCCACCCAAAGGCCCGGCATCAAAGATCCGAACCTCATCAAACACGGTCTCATTGGGCAGATGATGCTTGAGCACACGGCTGGCGATCTTGCCGCCCTTGCAAATCAGATAGGCATTGAACAACTCGGTGCCTTCGGCCCAGGGGCAGCCAATCGCAAGCGCAGGGCCATCCGCACAAGCCGCGGCCAAGCCCTCGACCGCCTGCATGGCGGCGGTGAAAAAGGCGGGTTTTCGCACCAGATCCTGTGCATTGTAGCCGGTGATGAACATCTCGGGCAGCGCAACAAGATCAGCACCGGCATCGCGGCCCGCTTCCCATGCGGCGCGCGCCTTGGCGGCATTGCCCTCAATATCGCCCACTGTCGGGTTCAACTGGCCCAACGTAATGCGGAATGTCTCAGCCATATGGGGCGCTCCTTCACCGTTGCGGGTGATGTAGCAGAAAGCGGGGCCAAGGAAACCCAACATGCGCGCGAGGCGTCCCCCACTTACAGTGGCACCGCGAGGATAGCGCCAAAAGACCAAGACGGGCGCACCCTGACCCAACCCGCGCCGTCCAACACCATTTGGTTAACCCCATTGCCCCCTGCCGCGCCCTGTCTTACGCTTTGGCGGGCTTGGCCATGGGTGGGCAAGCTGACCTAACTCCAAGGGGTACTCCATGTCGTTGCGCAGCCTGATCGTCGGCCTTGTTCTGGTTCCAGCCCTCGCCAGCGGGGCGCTGGCCCAATCGGGGAACGTGCAGACCAAACAATATGACGATGGCGGTATCTATGAGGGCGCGTTTCGCGGTGGGCTGCAACATGGGCAAGGCACCTACCGGCTGCCCAACGGCTATGAATATTCCGGCGAATGGGTGGACGGTGAGATCAAGGGCGAAGGCACCGCACGCTTTCCCAATGGCTCGGTCTATCAGGGCAACTTCTCAAAGGGCAAACCTGACGGGTTCGGCAAGATTACTTTCGCAGATGGCGGCACCTATGAAGGCGAATGGGAAGCAGGCGCGATCATTGGAGAGGGTGTGGCTCTTTATGCCAACGGGGTGCGCTATGAGGGACAGTTCCGCAATGCCAAGCACCACGGCAAAGGCGTGATGCAAAGCCCCGGTGGCTACGAATACAAAGGCGATTGGATCGATGGGATCAAACAGGGCACTGGCGTGATCACCTACCCGGATGGGGCGGTCTATGACGGGCAGATCGAGGCGGGCAAACGCGAAGGCAACGGCACGCTGACGATGCCCGATGGCCTTGTCTATGTCGGCCTGTGGAAAGACGGACAGATCGACGGCACCGGCACCCTGACCCAACCCAATGGCGACGTCTACGAGGGCAACCTGGTCGAAGGCCGCCGCGAAGGCAAAGGCCGGGTCACCTACGCCAATGGTGACGTCTACGAAGGGCAATTCGCAGACGACCGACGCCACGGCCAAGGCACGTTCATCGGCAACGATGGCTATACCTATATCGGGCAATGGGCCGAAGGGCAGATTGATGGTGCAGGCCGCGTCACCTACCCCGATGGGGCTGTCTATGAAGGGGCGTTCGAGGATGATCTGGCCAATGGAAAGGGCAAGATCACCTATACCGATGGCTCAACCTACGACGGGGACTGGGTTGCAGGCGTAATCGAAGGCACCGGGCGCGCGACCTACCCCAACGGCGTTGTCTACGAGGGCGGGTTCAAGAACGCGCGAAACCACGGCACAGGCGTCATGACCTATGCCGATGGATACCGCTATGAGGGCAACTGGCTGGACGGGCAGCGCCATGGTCAGGGCACCGCCACCTACCCGGACGGCACCATCTATGTGGGCCAGTTCGAGTCCGGACAGCGCCATGGCACCGGCAGAATCGAAATGGCCTCGGGCTTCATCTATGAAGGCCAATGGCAACGCGGCGAGATCGACGGCCAAGGCATCGCCACCTATGCCAATGGCGACATCTATGAAGGCACCTTCAAGAACGGCAAACGCCAGGGCGTCGGCACCATGCGCTATGCCACGGGCGAAGAGGCCACCGGCGAATGGGAGAGCGGCGCGCTCAACGACGAAAGCTGAGGGTGATGCGGCACCTGATCTGGATACTGTGCCTGATCGCCGGGCCTGCCTTTGCGGACTGGACCTATGTGCCGACATGGACGGACCCGTTTGACGGCTATGACACACGCGCAGCGACCACCAGCAACGCGGATGGCTACCAACTCCACCTTTACCGCAACCCCGTCGGACGGGTCTATGTGCTGATCTCGTTGCCCGAGGGTGCCCCCGATCTGGTCACGACCGGAGCGATTGCCACACTGACCCCCGAAGGCGCTGACCCCAAGCTGATCGAGGCCCGCGACGAACGGGGCCGGGTCGTGGAATATGCGCTGAGCAACGGACGCCAAATGCGCGACCGGCTCTGGCACGGCGAAGGGCAAGCGCCCGCCTTTGGCACCTTCCATGACATTCTCGAAGCGCCCACCCTGTCCGTGACACTCACGCAGGCAGACGACACCCGGATCACAACATCCTGGGCCATGGCCGGGGCTGAACAGGCCGTTGCCCAGGCGCTTGGGATTTCGATGAACGGCACACCTGCCGGGGCCGAGTGGGAGGACGCGGCCTCTCAAGCATTGCTGGCCGCGATGACGGCCTGTCAGTTCCCTAAGCTGGATGTGGAATGCGTGCAGAAGGTGTCGGCATGCAGCGCCAAAATCAGCGAAACGCGCGATATCGAAGGTTTCGAGAGCTGCGTGACGCAAGACCCATAGGGACCAGACCTGCCGGGGTTCAGATCACGCAAACAGCGCCTAAACCACCTCGCCCGCCTCCATCCGTTCCAAAAACGCATCGGCCTCTTGCAGGACGGTCGCGCGTTTCTCATCACTCATCCGATCCCACGTCCGGTACATGTTGCCCATGCGCGCATTGTTCGAAAACCGGTCCCGGTGCTGGTCAAGGAAATGCCAATAGAGCAGGTTGAACGGGCACGCCCCCTCACCCGTCTTGACGCTGACCTTATAGGCACATCCCTTGCAGTAATCCGACATGCGATTGATGTAAGCCCCTGAACTCACGTAGGGTTTTGAGGCGATCACGCCCCCATCCGCAAATTGCGACATGCCCACGACATTAGGGGCCTCGACCCATTCAAACGCATCTGCATAAACGGCCAGATACCACTCGGACACCTGCCCCGGATCAAGACCAGCGAGCAGGGCAAAGTTGCCCGTGACCATCAAACGCTGGATATGGTGGGCATAGGCCTCGGCCCCCGTCTGTTCGACGGCCTTGGACACACAATGCATCCGGGTTTCGGACCCCCAAAAGAAGTCCGGCAGATCGCGGGTGTGACCCAACCCGTTACGGCCCGCATAGTCCGGCCCCTCGTGAAAGTAGATCCCGCGCACATATTCGCGCCAGCCGATGACCTGACGAATGAACCCTTCGGCCGCGTTGATGGGCGCATCGCCGGCTTTCCACGCGTCCTCGACCGCGCGACACACCTCGAGCGGGTCAAGCAGACCGATGTTGAGGTAGGGCGATACCAGCGCGTGATAAAGGAACCGATTGTCCGCCAGCATCGCATCCTGAAAGTCACCAAACTTGGCCAACCCGTATTTCACAAAATGCGCGAGCGCGCGGCGCGCCTGCCCCTGATCGGTGGCAAACCAGAACGGGCGCACATCGCCAAAATGATTGCCAAAGCGGGCCTCCACCAGATCAAGGACGTCCTCAACCACATCATCCGGCGTAAATTGCATCGGCCCTGAAAACGCGACATCACTGGGTGCCGGTTTGCGGTTTTCATGGTCGTAATTCCACTTGCCACCCGCAGGCTCATCACCTTCCATCAGAAGGCCGGTCTTGCGGCGCATCTCGCGATAGAAATACTCCATCCGCAGCGCCTTGCGCCCTTCGGCCCAGCCCTCAAACATCGCATGGGACGCGATGAAACGGTCGTCCTCCAGCATCGTCAAAGACAACGGCGCATCCTCAAGCGCGGCAATCAGGCGAAACTCGCCGGGCTTGGTGGCGATCACTTCGCTGGCCCCAAACTGATCGGCGCGCCGGATCAACTCCCCCACGATAGACCCGGTATTGTCGGTATCGTCCAACTCGGTATAGGCGACCTGCCACCCGTCATCGCGTAAACGGGCCGCAAATTTGCGCATCGCCGCCAGTACCAGCACGATTTTCTTGGGGTGGTGGGGCACATAACTGCCCTCCTCGGCGACCTCGGCCATAACAACCACGTCGGTCGCCTTGTCCGCAGCCGCCAGTGCGGCCACGTCCAAACTCAACTGGTCCCCAAGCACAAGGATCAACCGGCTCACCACGCCACCTCCGCACCGGAATAGTCAAAGAAGCTGCCCGTCTGTCTGGGCCCAAGCCCGTCCATCACACCAATCAGGTTCTGTGCGGCCTCGGATGCTGGCACGGCCGGGTGGCGGCTCAGATATTTCTCGGTAAACGGAGTTTCCACAGTACCCGGGTGCAGGGCGACAACAGCAGCCTCCTTGTGCGTGCGGGCAAGCTCAATGGATGCAGTGCGCACGATCTGGTTCACCGCCGCTTTGGCACTGCGATAACTGATCCAGCCCCCTATTCGATTGTCGCCAATCGACCCGACACGGGCCGACAGTACCGCAAACACGCAAGGCCGGTCCCGGTGCAACAACGCATGGGCATGGGATAGCACCAAGGCAGGCCCGATGGCATTCAGCGCAAACTGATCGGCCATCGCACGCGCATCCAACCCCTTGATGGTTTTTTCAGGGGCCGCCCCGCCAATCTCCAACGCGCCGGTCGCAACGACCACGCGCTCATACGGACCCCGACCCGACAAATGCTGCGCAATCGACCCGGCATCCGTCACATCAAACCCGTCAGCCGAACGCGACAGGCGATCCACCTGCGACCCCCGCGCAACAAACCCATCTGCCAAAGCGGAGCCAATGCCGCCCGACGCCCCAATAATCAATACACTGCTCATCAAAGCCAAACTAGATGGCATTCACGATCCATCAACTTCATTTCGCCAAAAAACCGCCCCCGGAGGGCCGGACAGCCACGCGCCTCAACGCTCGTATTTCAGTCTTCCCATTTGAGACAGCCGCGATATAATTAGGGCCATGACACGAGCCTCGCATATCCAAACGCTGCATCTTTCCGGTGCTATTTCGCGTGGCCTACTGCTCCTAATTCGCCTCTGAGCGCAGCCCGTCGGCGCGCCCGCTCAGAGGATCGCTCGCGCGTCAAAAGGCTTCAGGATCAGATCAAAAGAGATACCACCATGACACAAGATAAAGTCGTAATTTTCGACACAACGCTCCGCGACGGCGAACAGTCCCCGGGTGCCACGATGACCCACACCGAAAAGCTCGAAATCGCGAGCCTGCTCGATGATATGGGCGTCGACATCATCGAGGCCGGGTTTCCCATCGCCTCTGAGGGGGATTTCAACGCTGTCTCGGACATCGCCAAAAACGCGACCAATTCGGTGATCTGCGGGCTGGCCCGCGCCCAGATCGGCGACATCGACCGCTGCTTTGAGGCGGTCAAACATGCCCGCCAACCACGCATCCACACTTTCATCGGTACCTCGCCGCTGCACCGCGCCATCCCCAACCTCAGCATGGATGAAATGGCCGAGCGGATCGAACAGACCGTCACCCACGCGCGGAACCTCTGCGACAATGTGCAGTGGTCGCCGATGGATGCGACCCGCACCGAACTCGACTACCTCTACCGGGTGGTCGAAATCGCGATCAAGGCGGGGGCGACCACGATCAACATCCCCGACACGGTCGGCTACACTGCCCCACGCGAAAGCGCGGATTTGATTCGAAAGCTGCTGGAAAACGTGCCCGGCGCGGACGAGATCATCTTTGCCACCCACTGCCACAACGACCTCGGCATGGCGACCGCCAACAGCCTCGCCGCCGTCGAGGCCGGTGCGCGCCAGATCGAATGCACCATCAACGGGCTTGGTGAACGCGCAGGCAACACGGCCTTGGAAGAGGTCGTGATGGCGCTGAAGGTACGCAACGACATCATGCCTTATCAAACGGGCATCGACTCGACCAAGATCATGAATATCTCGCGCCGTGTTGCGACCGTCAGCGGCTTTCCGGTGCAGTTCAACAAGGCCATCGTGGGCAAGAACGCCTTCGCCCACGAATCCGGCATCCACCAGGACGGGATGCTCAAGAACGCCGAGACCTTCGAGATCATGCGCCCCGAGGATGTGGGCCTGTCGGCCACCAACCTCGTGATGGGCAAGCATTCGGGCCGTGCCGCCTTGCGCGACAAGCTGGAACAGTTGGGCTTTGAAGTGGGCGATAACCAACTAAAGGACGTGTTTGTCCGCTTCAAGGCGCTCGCCGACCGCAAAAAGGAAATCTTTGACGACGATCTGATCGCGCTTATGCGCACCAGCACCGACCCCGAAGACGAACGGCTCAAGATCGAAAAACTGGCCGTGCGCTGCGGCACGGACGGCCCACAAGTCGCTGACCTCGTGATGACGATCAATGGCGAGCGGCAGATGACGACACAGACGGGCGACGGGCCGGTCGATGCAACCTTCAACGCGGTCAAGGCGCTGTTCCCGCACGAAGCACGGCTGCAGCTTTATCAAGTGCACGCCGTAACCGAAGGCACCGACGCCCAAGCCACCGTATCGGTGCGGATGGAGGAAGATGGGCGGATCGTGACCGGCCAATCTGCCGACACGGACACCGTCGTGGCCTCGGCGCGGGCTTATGTGCACGCGCTCAATCGCCTGCTGGTCCGGCGCGAAAAATCCGGCAGCGACAAGGCCGAAATCAGCTACAAGGACGTCAGCTGACGACACAGGCGGGCGCAACAGCCCGCTTGACATCCCGTAAGGCGGACGTGTCGTCCGCCCGGCCCAGCCTCAGCCGCTGGTGCCGTCCGCATCAAACATCAGACGCAAGGTCACAGGCACGGTGCGCACGATGTTGGGCAGGCTCGCCAATTCCATCAACTTGTCCACGCCCGCCTCGATCCCGGCATCGGCCGTCGACAGGAACATCATGCTGTCGGTTGTGACCATTACCTTGTCCTCCGTCAGGCGCATCACGAACATATCGCCATAAAGCGGGATCTCGGTGCCAAGCAACTCGAGCGTGCCTTCAACCTCCATCACCGTGCTGTCGCCCACAGGCATAGCATCCAGCGCCGTCATGTCGATCTGCGCAGAAATCGCGGCGCGGGGCGCGTTCTTGAACACATGTTCGATCATGCGTTCGTTACGGATGTCGATATTCGTCTCGACCGATGACAGATCGATGCCAAGCGTCACGGTCCCATCTTCGGCGACAGTGCCGTCCACGGATCCAAAGCTGTGGACCTCGCCCGTGTCATTGAACTTGATCGAGCCAAAAGCGAGGTTCGAGGCGGCTCCGTCCAGCGTCCAGGTGTCGGCCTGCGCGACACTCACACTCAGCGCAAGACCGAGCCCCACTGCTGCAATCTGCTTGAAAAACATATCATCCTCCGAAAAATCCAAACGCCGCGACCACGGCGCGATCCGAACCTGATTAACAACTCGTGTCTGAATTTTATTCGAAGTGGTCCGAAAGTTTTTTCACATCCTTGCGACATGCGGCAAAACCTCGCCACTTTCACGCCGATTGGGGCCTTTCGCCCCTGCACAGGCGGGCCTATAAGGCGGTCGGTCTGCGCCTCATATCGAGTCGCGGACCCAATTTCATTTTGGGCCGGATCTTGTTGAGGTCAGGCGCGGGCTAGGTGGGCAGAATGTCAGTATTCGGAAATCTGGGTGGGCTTTTTTCATCCGACATGGCGATTGATCTCGGCACCGCCAACACGCTGGTCTACGTCAAGGGCAAGGGCGTTGTCTTGTCTGAACCCTCTGTCGTCGCCTACCACATCAAGGATGGTGTCAAGAAAGTGCTGGCCGTGGGCGAAGACGCCAAGCTGATGCTGGGCCGCACTCCCGGCTCAATCGAGGCGATCCGCCCCATGCGCGAAGGGGTCATCGCCGACTTCGACACCGCCGAAGAGATGATCAAGCACTTCATCCGCAAGGTCCACAAACGCTCGACCTTTTCCAAGCCCAAGATCATCGTCTGTGTACCCCACGGTGCGACCCCGGTAGAAAAGCGCGCCATTCGCCAGTCGGTTCTGTCCGCAGGCGCACGCCGCGCGGGCTTAATCGCCGAACCCATTGCCGCGGCCATTGGCGCGGGCATGCCGATCACGGACCCCACCGGCAACATGGTTGTCGACATCGGCGGCGGGACAACCGAAGTGGCCGTTCTGTCCCTTGGCGACATCGTTTACGCCCGCTCCGTCCGTGTCGGGGGCGACCGCATGGACGAGGCGATCATTTCCTACCTGCGCCGCCAACAAAACCTGCTGGTAGGCGAAACCACAGCCGAGCGGATCAAGACCTCTATTGGCACAGCGCGGATGCCCGATGACGGGCGCGGCACCTCAATGCAGATCCGGGGGCGTGACCTGCTGAATGGTGTCCCGAAGGAAATCGAAGTGACCCAGGCCCAGATCGCCGAGGCCCTGGCCGAACCCGTCCAGCAAATCTGCGAAGCGGTGATGACGGCCCTTGAAACCACACCACCCGATCTGGCGGCCGACATTGTGGATCGCGGCGTGATGCTGACCGGCGGTGGCGCACTGCTTGGCGACCTTGATCTGGCCTTGCGCGAGCAAACCGGCCTTGCCGTGTCCATTGCAGACGAGTCGCTGAACTGCGTGGCGCTTGGCACCGGCAAAGCGCTTGAATACGAAAAACAACTGCGTCACGCGATTGACTACGACAGCTAAGCCCGCCTGATCCCCGGAACAAAGTGTTGACTTGCCCCGCAGGGGCAAATGTCGGACCATCCCGCAACGTGACCCAAAGTGAGGTGAAGCCGCCTTGGCCAAGGACCGCGCACAAGTCGATTATGCAGGCCCGCTCAGGCGGCTTGTTCTGGCTGTGCTGGTGTTGGTGCTGGCCGGTATCTTCCTGCTCTGGCGCATTGACAGCCCTCGGGTCGAGCGGTTCCGCGCCCAGGTGACGGACACCATCGTGCCCAATATGGACTGGGCGATGGCACCGATCACCGGCACCATCAATCTGGCCCGCGATTTCCAAAGCTATCGACGGATAGCGGAGCAAAACACCGAGCTGCGCCGTGAATTGCGCCAGATGCAGGCGTGGAAAGAGGCCGCACTGCAACTTGAACAGGAAAACGCCCGGCTGCTTGATCTGAACAATGTCCGGCTCGATCCGCGTCTCACCTATATCACCGGCGTTGTGCTGGCCGATTCCGGATCGCCATTCCGTCAGTCGGTCCTGCTGAACGTCGGCGCACGCGACGGGATTGTCGAAGGCTGGGCGACCATGGACGGGATCGGCCTTGTCGGTCGTATTTCGGGGGTGGCGCAGAACACGGCGCGGGTGATCCTTGCAACCGATGCGTCCAGCCGTATTCCTGCGATCATTCAGCCTTCCGGGCAGAAAGCGATTGTGGCGGGCGACAACTCTGCTGCGCCGCCGCTGGATTTCTTGGAAAACCGCGAACTTGTGCGCCCCGGCGACCGGGTGGTGACCAGCGGTGATGGGGGGGTCTTTCCCGCCGGGTTGCTGATTGGCCAAGTCGCCGCTGATCCGGGTGGGCGCCTGCGTGTGCGACTAGCGGCAGACTACGAAAGGCTCGAATTTCTGCGGGTGCTGCGCCATTACGGGAACGAGCCGGTGTCGGACACCAACGACGTGCTGCAACCTGCCGCTTTGCTGGCACCGGAGGTGGCGGAATGAGCGACCTCGCCCCCTCTCGCCTGTGGACAATGCGCGCGGCCTTTGCGGCTCTGGTGCTGTCGATCCTGTTCTTTCATCTGCTGCCTTTGCAGACCTCCGCTGGTGGGTTGATCTGGCCCGACCTGCTGTTGGCCTTTGCGCTGGCATGGTCGGTGCGGCGTCCCGAATATGTGCCGACGGTCTTGCTGGCGCTGGCCTTCCTGCTGGCCGATCTGCTGTTGCAGCGTCCGCCGGGGCTGTGGGCGCTGCTGGCCCTGATCGCCTGTGAACAGGTCAAACTGCAATCGCGGGCCCTGCGCGATTCAACCTTTGCCGCCGAGATGGTATCGGTGGCAGCGTGGATTGTGGGGGTGGGCCTTGCCTATCGGATCATCCTCGCAATCTTGTTGGTCAATGTCCCACCCTTCGGACTGGACGTGATCCAGACCGCGGTGACGGTAATGGCCTATCCGCTGGTTGTTGCAATCACACATCTGGTGATGGGGGTGCGCAAGGCCACGCCCAATGATGTCGGTGGCCAGGGGGTGCGCTCATGAAACGTCCCCGCATTGATGTTGAGGCCAACCACAAACTGATCTCGCGCCGCGCCGCCATTCTGGGCGGCGTGCAACTGGCCTTTGTTGGGGCATTGGGCGCGCGGATGCAGTTCCTGCAAGTCGATCAGGCCGACCAGTTCCGCTTGCTGGCCGAGGAAAACCGGATCAACATCCGCATTATCCCACCTGCACGCGGCGAAATCTTTGATCGTAACGGCGTTGCGCTGGCGCGCAATGTGCCCAGCTATCGGATCGTCATTGTGCGCGAGGATGCAGGCGACGTCGAAGAGGTCGTCAGCCGCCTTGGCAAGATTGTCCCCCTCGACGAGGACGAGGTCGAGCGGGCGATGGCCGAGATGAAACGCTCGGCCCCGTTCCTGCCGATCACCTTTGCGGATGAGGTCACATGGGACGACCTTAGCCGGGTGAGCGTCAACGCGCCTGCCCTGCCGGGTGTCACTCCCGAAGTAGGCCTCAGCCGCGTCTACCCGTTCGGATCAGACTATGCGCATGTGCTGGGCTATGTCGGACCAGTCAGCGACTACGACCTCGACAAGCTCGAAGACCCGGACCAATTGCTGCGCATCCCCCGCTTTCAGATCGGCAAGGTCGGGGTCGAGGCGAAAGCCGAAGGGCCGCTGCGCGGCAAGGGCGGGGCCAAACGGGTAGAAGTGAATGCCACAGGCCGTGTCATGCGTGAACTTGACCGACGCGAAGGCACCGCCGGATCCGACCTGCAACTTACCATCGATTCCAAGCTGCAAAGCTATGTACAGGCGCGGCTGAACGGCGAAAGCGCGTCCGCTGTGATCATGGATGTGACAAGCGGTGACCTGCTGTCGATTGCATCCGCGCCCACTTTTGATCCCAACCTGTTCGTGCGCGGCATATCGACGGCCGATTACAGCGCGCTGACCGAAAACAAGTATCGCCCGCTTGCCTCCAAATCGGTCCAAGGCACCTACCCACCCGGCTCAACCTTCAAGATGATCACGGCCATGGCAGCCCTTGAGGAAGGGCTGATCGGGCCGGACGAGACAGTCTATTGCCCGGGGCACCTTGAGGTCGCGGGCCGCCGGTTCCACTGCTGGAAACGGGCGGGGCATGGCTGGGTCGATCTGCAAAACTCGCTCAAGCAATCCTGCGACGTTTACTATTACGACCTCGCCCTGAAGGTCGGCATTGAAAAGATCACGGCCATGGCCAACCGGTTCGGGCTTGGGGAACGCCATGATGTGCCCATGTCTGCCGTGGCGCAGGGGCTGACGCCCACCAAGGCGTGGAAGGCCAGCACACACGGACAGGATTGGGTGATCGGGGACACAGTCAACGCCTCCATCGGGCAGGGGTACATGCTGGCCTCGCCTTTGCAGCTGGCTGTCATGGCCGCGCGTCTGGCCTCTGGCAACACCGTGACCCCGCGCCTGATCAAATCCATCGACGGGATCGAACAGCCTTCGGGCGGCGGCGTCAGCATGGGGATGAATGAAAACAACCTGCGCAAGATGCGACGGGCCATGTTCGAGGTCGTCAACGACCGTCGCGGCACGGCCTATGGCAGCCGGATCATCGACGACGCCATGCGCATGGCGGGCAAGACAGGTACGAGTCAGGTGCGCAACATCACCGCGGCCGAACGGCGCGCAGGCGTGATCCGCAACGAAGACCTGCCGTGGGAACGGCGCGATCACGCACTGTTTGTGAACTTTGCGCCCTACGACAATCCGAAATACGCGGTAGCCGTGGTGGTGGAACACGGCGGCGGCGGATCCAAGGCTGCCGCGCCGATTGCGCGCGATGTGACCTTGCAGGCCCTTTCGGGGGGTGAACCCTCGCTCGAAGCCTATCCAACCAAGGATCGTGATCGCATTAAGGAACAACAGCGCGTGCTGCGCGGGATTGAGCCGCTTGCCAATGTGACAGGCAAGGATCAGGCATGAGCTATCTTGAGTATAACACCAAGTATGTCCCGACAGGGCTGCGCAAGATTCTGTACGTAAACTGGCCGCTCGCGGTGCTACTGAGCGCCGTGGCGGGCGTCGGGTTCCTTATGCTCTACTCCGTGGCGGGGGGATCATTCTCGCCCTGGGCCGAGCCGCAAATGAAGCGGTTTGCCGTCGGTTTCGCATTGATGATGATGGTGGCCATGGTGCCCGCGTGGTTCTGGCGCAACATGGCGAGTGTCGCCTATCTGGCCTCGCTGGCGCTGCTGCTGGCGGTCGAGTTCTTTGGCTCGGTCGGGATGGGGGCGCAGCGCTGGATTGATCTGGGGTTCATGCGTCTGCAACCGTCCGAGTTGATGAAAGTCACGCTGGTGCTGATGCTTGCCGCCTACTACGATTGGCTACCGATACATCGCAAATCGCGGCCCATCTGGGTGTTGCTGCCTGTCATCCTGATCCTGATTCCGACGGCCCTTGTGCTGCGCCAACCCGATCTTGGCACCTCGATTCTTTTGCTGGCTGCGGGGGGCGGGCTGATGTTTCTGGCCGGAGTGCACTGGGCCTATTTCGCTGCCGTTATCGCAGCCGGGGTCGGGCTTGTGACTACCGTGTTTCAGTCACGGGGCGAAAGCTGGCAACTGCTCAAGGACTATCAATACCGCCGGATCGACACGTTTCTGGACCCGTCCTCGGATCCGCTTGGCGCCGGCTATCACATTACCCAATCCAAGATTGCGCTTGGGTCCGGGGGGTGGACCGGACGGGGGTTCATGCAAGGCACGCAATCGCGACTGAACTTTCTGCCTGAAAAGCATACCGACTTTATCTTTACCACACTGGCCGAGGAATTCGGGTTCATCGGCGCCTTTTCCCTGCTGGCGCTCTATACGCTGATCATCGTGTTCTGCGTGGCCTCAGCGCTGGCGAACAAGGATCGGTTTTCCTCCCTGCTGACGCTTGGGATCGCGCTCAACTTCTTTTTGTTCTTTGCGGTGAACATGTCGATGGTCATGGGACTGGCCCCTGTGGTTGGGGTGCCGCTGCCGCTGGTCAGCTATGGTGGGTCGGCGATGCTGGTCCTGATGCTGGCCTTTGGCCTGGCGCAAAGCGCCCATGTGCATCGCCCCCGCTAAACACGCCCCCCTTTTCGGAGTTCCTTGCCCATGACCGTCAACGTCCTTTTCGCGGCCACTGAAAATCGGTGGGCAGAGTATGAAGCACCCCTGCGCAACGCCGTCTCCGCCGCAGGCATCGACGCCCATATCGCGACTGATATCACCCCCGATCAGGTCGACTATATCGTCTACGCCCCGAACTCCGAGCTGCAGGATTTCACACCCTATACCCGCGCCAAGGCGGTGCTGAACCTTTGGGCCGGGGTTGAGGCGATTGTAGGCAACCCCACCTTGCGCCTGCCCCTGTGCCGCATGGTTGATCCGGCGCTGACGCAGGGGATGGTGGAATGGGTCACAGGGCACATCCTGCGGCTGCATCTGGGCATGGATGCGCATATCGGGGCCGCCCCGGGCACCTGGGCCCCACAAGCGCCACCGCTGGCATTTGACACACGGGTCAGCGTTTTGGGGCTGGGCGAGTTGGGGGCGGCCTGCGCACGGGCACTCAGCGCATTGGGGTTCGATGTGGCCGGGTGGAGCAGATCGCAAAAGCAGATCGACGGGATCACCTGCCTGTCCGGTGCCGAAGGATTGGATGCCGCCTTGGCGCGCGCAGATTACTGTGTGCTGCTGTTGCCCAAAACGCCCGAGACTGAAAACACGATCAATGCGCGCACGCTTGCGTTGATGCCCAAGGGCGCGCGCATTCTGAACCCCGGACGCGGGCCGTTGATCGACGATGCGGCCCTGCGCGCGGCACTGGACTCCGGGCACATTGATCACGCCACGCTGGATGTGTTCCGTGTTGAACCACTGCCCGCCGATGATCCCTATTGGGCGCATCCACAGGTCACGGTCACGCCGCACATTGCCTCGGAAACCCGCGCGGCCTATTCGGCCAAGACCGTGGCAGAGAACATCCGACGCGGCGAAGCGGACGAGCGCTTCCTACATCTCGTCGACCGCGACGCTGGATATTAACGTTACAGAACGCTCACGCCCAGTTGTTTTGTACCAAGCGGTTCCCCACCCTAAGTGCTGGTCATAAGGCAGTCACGCCCACCACCCTCAAGGATAAGGAAATCCCCTGATGTTCCGCTTCATGACCCAAAGAATGCACGCCTATATCGACTATCCCGTGGCCCTTGGCCTGATCGTCATGCCCTTTGTTCTGGGCGTCGGGATGACAAACGCCTGGGCGTTTGCCCTGTCGGTTGTCACAGGGCTTGCAGCCCTCGTCCTCACGGCTCTCACCGATCACGAAACAGGGCTGCTGCCAGTTCTGTCCTACAAATTCCATCTGGCCGTTGATGCGGTTGTGGGGGCCACTTTCGTCGCCGCGCCGTTCCTGTTCGGGTTCGTGGGGCTCGACGCCCTCTACTTCTGGGTGCTCGGTGCGACCGTTCTGGTTGTTGTCAGCGCGCATAGCGCAAACACCACCGCAGCCGTGGCCCAACCTGCCGAATAGGCATTAAGGCTGGTGGCCGTCAGGCCGCCAACCCCCTCCCTTTCAGCAGTGCCTCGACCCCAGGCAGACGCCCTCGAAATGCGGTATAAAGTTCCGCGGCATCCACACTCCCCCCAGTACTGAGGATGTGCGTTTCGAGTGCCTTGGCCCGTTCCTCATCGAACGGGCCATTTGCGTCTTCAAAGGCGGCAAACGCATCCGCATCCATCACCTCGGACCACATGTAACTGTAGTAGCCCGAGGAATACCCGTCGCCTGCAAAGACATGGGCAAAGTGCGGGGTGGCATGGCGCATCCCGATCGCGTCAGGCATCCCCAGATCGGCCAGCACCTCCGCCTGTTTGGCCATCGGATCAGCCGGTGCATCTCCATCATGAAACGCCAGATCGACCATCGCAGAGGCCACGTATTCGACCGTCTGAAAGCCCATGTCGTAAGTTGCGGCGGCCAAGACATTGTCCAGCAATGTCTGCGGTATCGCCTCACCTGTTTGAGCATGGACCGCGAACTCGCGCAGCACTTCGGGCACGTCCAGCCAGTGCTCATAAAGCTGGCTCGGTAGTTCAACGAAATCGCGCGCCACAGACGTACCACTGACCGACTCGTAAGTCACATTCGACAACATCTGATGCAGCGCGTGGCCAAATTCGTGAAACAGCGTGCGCGCATCGTCGTATGACAACAACGCCGGATCGCCCTTGGCAAAGTTGCACACGTTGATGACAACCGGGGCCTGTACTTCGGGGAATTTTGCCTGTGCCCGCATCGCCGAACACCATGCACCCGACCGCTTGGATCCGCGCGCAAAGTAGTCCCCAATAAACACAGCGACATGTTGGCCGTCCCGGGTCACTTCCCAAGCACGGCAATCCTCGTGATAGAGCGGAATGTCGAGCGGCCTGAACGCGAGCCCGAACAATCGAGAGGCGCAGGAAAAGGATGCCTCGATCATGCGATCCAGTTGGAAGTACGGCTTGACCTCAGCCTCATCCAGATCGTGCAACTCCTTGCGGCGACGCTCCGAATAAAAGCGCCAATCCCAAGGCGCGAGCGGGCCGTTGACGCCGTCCGCCTGCATCATCTGCTCGAGCGCCCAGGCGTCCGCATCCGCCTGCGCCTTGGCCGGTTCCCACACGGCCATCAGCAAATCACGCACCGCCTCGGGGTTTTTGGCCATTTCGGTTTCCAACTTGTAGGCGGCGAAACTTTCGTAGCCGAGCAGTTTGGCCCGTTCCTCGCGCAGCGCCAGTATTTCGGCAGCAATCGCACGGTTGTCCGTCTCGCCCCCATTCGCGCCACGCGCGGTCCACGCCTTGTACGCAATCTCGCGCAGGTCCCGACGGGTTGAAAACTGCAGGAACGGCACGATGAGTGAACGCGACAGCGTCACAACGGGGCCATCAACCCCCTTTTCGGTGCCCGCAGCCCGCGCGGTGCTGACCACGAAATCAGGCAGGCCCGCCAGATCGCCTTCGCTCAGTTCCATGAACCAATCGCGCTCGTCTTTCAGCAGGTTTTGGGTGAAGGACGTGCCCAATTCAGCCAACCGTCCCTTGATCACTTTCATCCGCGCCTCTTCGGCACCATCAAGCGCAGCACCCGAGCGGACGAACCCGCGATGGTTCAGCATCAAAACCCGCGCCTTTTCGGGCGTCAGGTCAAGACTGTCGCGCGCCTCATAGACCGCCGCCACACGGGCAAACAGCGCCTTGTTCCCTGAAACCTCGGCAAAATGCGCCGCCAGCTTGGGCGAGAAATCACGCTGCAACGCCTCGCGCGCGGGGTTACTGTCTGCGCCCGCAACCGTGTAGAATGTGCCCAAAACCTTGTCCAAATCCCGGCCCACAGCCTCAAGCGCCTCGATCGTGTTGGCAAAATCAGGGGCCGCGGCATTGCCTGCAATGGCGTCAATCTCGGCCCTGTGATTGGCCAGAGCGATGTCCAAAGCAGGCGCAAAATCCTCGTCCGAAATCCGGTCAAAGGGGACGATCTGAAACGCCGTATCCCAGTCTTGCAAAAGCACGTTGGTCATTATGTCGTCTCCTTTGGAGGGGTATGAGGGGCGCATGTCTTGCATGCAGGGTTGCAGGTCAGGGCGATCTTGCGACTTTCACCATACAGCGCGTCGTAAATGACCATTTCACCGCGCAACGGGGTGCCTGCACCTGTGATGATCTTGATCGCCTCGACGGCCATCATCGACCCCACCACGCCCGGCAGGGGGCCAATCACGCCCGCCTCAGCACAGCTTGGGGCCAGTTCGGGCGCGGGCGGTGTTGGGAAGATGCACGCATAGCAAGGCGCGCCGTGGGCCGGATCGAATACGCTGACCTGCCCTTCCCACTGTGTCAACGCGCCTGAAATCAGTGGCACACCCGCGCGAAAAGCGGCGGCATTCACCAGATAGCGGGTGTCGAAATTGTCGGTTCCGTCGATCACCAGATCATAGTCGGCAATCAGATCGTCCGCGATATCGGCATCAAGGCGGCGGTGGTAGGGGCGCACAGTGACAAAGGGGTTTTGGGCTTCCATCAACGCCTGTGCTGAAAAAACCTTGGGCATCCCGATATGGGCGTCCGTATGAATGACCTGCCGCTGGAGGTTAGCGTTTTCGACCACGTCATCGTCAATCACGCCAATGGTTCCGACACCGGCAGCAGCCAGATATTGCAGCACGGGCGAGCCAAGCCCACCGGCCCCGATCACCAGAACTGACGCGTCGCGCAGTGCCTTCTGCCCCGGTCCGCCGACTTCGCGCAGGACGATGTGGCGGGCATAGCGGTTCAATTCCGTATCACTGAACGTGCCGGGGTCTCCTTGCGGGGCGGCAGCAGCAGACACGGGCTGTGCCCGCCCGCTCAACCAGCGCAACCCCATCCGATAGGCCAGCACGATCAGCGCAAACCCACCAAGGATCAGCCAGAATGCAGGGCTTTCCCCCGTTGCCATGCGCACCGGATGAAACGGCGGCAGCGCAACCTGCAAGGCCAGCACCACAACGTAAAGAAGGGCGATCATCGTCCATCGGGCCCGACGGCGCACCCGCATTGCGGCCCCGAACCCCCACAGCATCACGGCCAAGGCAAAGACCAAAAGCATCAGCTGCGCCCCGTCGAACCAAAGCCGCCCGCGCCGCGCGCTGTGTCCTCGAGCGCATCGACGATCTGGAAGTCGGCCTGCACAACGGGTGCGATCACCATCTGCGCAATGCGCATGCCATGGGTCACTTCAAAGGGCAAATCCGACGTGTTCAGAACGATCACCCCAACCTCGCCGCGATAGTCGCTGTCGATGGTGCCGGGGCTGTTGACCAATGCGATCCCATGTTTCAGGGCCAGGCCGGATCGGGGCCGCACCTGAACCTCAAACCCATGCGGAATTGCCATGGCAAGCCCCGTGGGAATCAAGGCCCGCGCTTTGGGATCAAGCACAAAACCTGCCCGGTCCGGAAAATTCGCGCGCAGGTCCGCCCCCGCTGCGCCAAAGGTCGCGTAGGCGGGCAACTCGATTGCCGGGTCCGACCCCGCGACCCGCATCAGTTTCAGTGCAATCTGATCCATCTTCATCTTGCCAAATAAACTCAAATTCCCACCTGACCACCGACAAATCGGTTCAGGTCAGCGCATTCGCGATCCGTTGCGCCAATTGGGCCGACACATCCGTCTTGGACATGCGCGGCCATGTTTCCGCCCCTGCATCCGTGATCAGCGTAATCGCGTTCTCGGTCCCCCCCATGATGCCGGTTTCGGGAGAGACATCATTGGCCACGATCCAGTCGCACCCCTTGCGCAGACGCTTGGCTGTCGCATTGTCGATCACATCATCCGTTTCAGCCGCAAAGCCGACAACCAGCCCGGGCCGCCCGCTGTCCAATTGGGCGACATGGGCAAGGATATCTGGGTTTTCGGCAAAGCTCAGCGTTGGCAAATCACCCGCCTGTTTCTTCAACTTGCGCGCACTTGCACCCCGGACCCGCCAATCCGCGACGGCGGCGGCAAAGACAGCCGCATCCGCTGGCAACGCGGTTTCCACCGCCGCCATCATCTCTGCCGCCGTTTGAACAGACACCACATGCGCGCCACGGGGCGGCGACACCTCAGCAGGACCGGTGACAAAGACCACCTCGGCCCCCAAATCCACCAACGCCTGCGCCAAGGCGGTGCCTTGCGCGCCAGAGGACCGGTTCGCGATATAGCGCACAGGGTCAATTGGTTCGTGAGTTGGCCCGGAGGTGACGACAATGCGCTTACCACTCAAAGGGCGTGGTCCGAAATGCGCCGCGACCGCCGCGACGATCTCAAGCGGTTCGGACATACGGCCCGGCCCGAATTCGCCACAGGCCATGTCCCCGTCATTGGGGCCGATAACGCTGACCCCATCCTGTTTGATCTGCGCCAGGTTGCGCTGTGTGGCGGCGTGATCCCACATGCGCACATTCATCGCCGGGGCAACCATCACAGGCGTGTCCGTCGCCAGCAACAGGGTCGAGGCCAGATCGTCCGCCCGTCCTTGCGCCATCTTGGCCATGATATCCGCCGTTGCTGGCGCGACAAGGATCAGGTCCGCGGATCGGGACAACTGGATATGCCCCATCTCGGCCTCATCTGTCAGGTCAAACAGGTCGCGATAGACCTTGTGCCCGGCGAGGGCCGACACCGACAGGGGGGTCACGAATTGCTCGGCGGCGCGGGTCAGAACCGGCGTGACCTGCGCGCCGCGTTCGCGCAATCGACGGATCAGGTCGAGCCCCTTATAGGCCGCGATCCCCCCCGTCAGGATCAACAATATGCGTTTGTCTTGCAGCATGGGCCGTGGCTCCGGTCGTTCAGATCGCCCGACCATAGGCCGCGCCTTGGCCAAGAACCAGCCCCGCTGCATTCGGGAGCAGGCCGGAGCACTTTAGGTCAGAAATGAACGGGCAATCAGTCCGATGTCTGAAATGCCGCGCAGGGGTCTGAGCGAACCGCGCCCGGCGCGTCCTTGATCAGATCGAAGGTTCCGGCGGGCGGCACACGGTCTTCGCCCTGCCCGATGCTCAGCACGGACAGCGTGACGGGGGCGCGGGCAAGATAGACCGGCACGCCCCAATCCGTGCGCGCATGCCCGTTGCCGGTGATCACCACCACCGGCCCGCCGGTCAGATCAAAGGCACGCACCGCCATCTTGGCAAGTTGCGCGTCGCGCAGCCGTTGAATGTCCACCATGGCAGGCAGCATATCCGCAGGCAGTGCGTCGCAATGGGCCGCCATTTGCAGGGCCTCGCGCGTCGCTTGGGCGTCGGGGTCAAGGGCCGTGGTCAACCCATAGGTTCCCGCCCCAATGCCAAAGGCCGCTGCCACCCCATCCGTCATCGCCTGCCGTGCAGCAGCACGCGGCACACCGGCCCCGAACACACGTGCCTGCGGGGCCGCCCTAAAAATTGGATAGTACATTTCGAAATCAGGCCACCCACTCGCCTCCCAATCAAACGCATCGGCCAAGGTCTGAAGGTCTGCACCTGCCACGTGGCGGGCCGCTTGCGCCTCGGTCAGCATTTCGAAAACCAAGGCGGCGGGCTTCACCTCGGCCACAATATCGGCCTGTGTTCTGTGGTGGGCGGGGTTGTCGTGGGCTTCGCCAATGATAATCACATCGGCATTATAAAGGTCCGCCCAACCGGGCAGACCCATCAGTACCAAAATCAGAGTGACCACATACCTCATGCGAGGAAATGGTGGACCTCGCGGCTCTGATGCTCAAGCGATTTGCGCATCTTGCCGAATGCAGCAGCTTCAAGCTGGCGGACACGCTCTTTGGACAGGCTGAGTTCCTGGCCCAGGCTCTCTAGTGTCCTCGGGGCATCGCGCAGCTTGCGTTCGCGCACGATGAACCGCTCACGCTCGTTCAACGCCGCCATGGCCGACAACAACCATTCTCGCAATTGCTCAGTGTCATGGGCATGTTCGACCGTTTCGGCGGCCTGCGCGCTGTCATCTTCCAGCGCATCAATCCACTCGCGCCCCTCCTCATCCACGGACTGGGTGGCGTTGAGGGAGTAGTCGGAGCCGGACAGACGCCCCTCCATCATCTCCACATCATGCAGGGGCACGCCAATCTCGGTCGAGATCATCTGGCGGAGCTGGTGACGATCAAGGGTTTCACCTGCCGACGCGCTTTCGCGTTCCAAGCGGGCCTGAACCCGACGCATGTTGAAAAACAGCGACTTTTGCGAGGATGTGGACCCGGTGCGCACCATTGACCAATTGCGCATCACATAGTCCTGAATGGACGCCTTGATCCACCACACTGCATATGTTGAAAAGCGCACGCCGCGATCGGGGTCAAACTTGTCAGCGGCCTTCATCAGACCCAGACCCGCCTCTTGGATCAGGTCGTTCATCGGCGCGCCGTAGCGCTTGAATTTGGACGCCATCGAGATGGCAAGCCGCATATAGGCTGTGATCAGGCGATGCAGCGCGGCCTCGTCCCGTTCGTCACGCCAGGCATAGGCAAGACGCAACTCAGTCTCTGCATCAAGTAGTTCCGCTTTCATCGCAATGCGCGAAAGTGACATGTCCCGAACGTTGTCCAATGGCATATCATCATCCCCCTGAATGGTTGGTCTTGTTTTGCGCACTTACAATTACTACGCACGAACTTGGGAAACGGTTCACCGGAAAGACGAATAAATGTTGCCAGCGATGACGTTTGTACTAGGCGGTGCGGCCTCCGGCAAATCGCAGATAGCTGAAAATATAATTATTAACAGTGACTTAACACCTGTTTATCTAGCAACAGCACGAGTCTGGGATGACGAGGTAGAGGCCAAAGTAAATCTGCATCGCGCCCGTCGAGGCCCCGAATGGCAGACAATTGATGCCCCGATTGACGTGGCTGGCCCTCTCGGGCGGGCAACCCCGTCGCAGGCTGTCTTGCTGGATTGCGCGACCATGTGGCTGACCAATGTGATGCTCGACGAACAGGATGTTGCGCAGGCCCAGACCGATCTGCTGGCGGCACTCGCAGCCTGCGCCGCCCCCGTGGTCGTTGTGAGCAATGAGGTGGGTCAGGGCATCGTGCCGGACAACGCACTGGCGCGCAGGTTTCGCGAGGCCCAAGGACGGCTGAACATCACCCTCGCCGCCCAATCGGAGTGCGTCATACATGTGGTTGCGGGCCTGCCCCGCACACTCAAAGGAACGGCCCGATGACCACATGGCATTGGGTGCGCCACGGGCCGACACATCAAAAATCCTTCACAGGATGGCGGGATGTTGACGCGGACCTGTCCGATCAGGCCGCGATTGCGCGGCTGTCAGATCACTTGCCCGCGGATGCCTTGGTCATTTCCTCCGATCTCAAGCGATCCATTGAGACCGCCAGCGCGCTGCAAGGCAGTCGCACGCGGCTGGCCGATGACCCGGCGCTGCGGGAATTCCACTTTGGCACATGGGACGGAGTCCATTTCTCGGATGTGGCGGACAGACACCCAACCCTCAGCCGGGCATATTGGGAAACACCCGGCGATCACGTGCCCCCCGGCGGCGAAAGCTGGAACGTATCGGCCGCGCGGGTGGCCATGGCCGTAAGGCGGATCGAAGCGGCCCACCCCCATGCGCATATCATCGCGGTGGCCCATTTCGGGGTGATCCTGACGCAAGTGCAGGCGGTGCTCGGCAAGTCCGCCTACGAGGTCCTGGGTCAAAAGATCGACAACCTGTCAGTGACGACCTTGCATCCCTCGTCGGGGCAAGCGGCGGTCATCAATCACTGTCCGTGATAACAGCCCACACAAAACAGCGTTGGCCTGATAACAAATGTACGGTTTAGCGTCTGCGCCATGACATATGACCTTTATATCGGCGATCGCACATTTTCGAGCTGGTCCTTGCGGGGCTGGCTGATGATGGAGAATTTCAACATCAGCCACCGGGTCCACATGATCGGGCTTTATGGCGGGACAATGGCGGACGACATGGCCTCATTGGCTCCGGCGCGACTGGTGCCCACCATACGCACACCAGATGGCACAGTTGTTGGCGAAAGCCTCGCGATGGCCGAAACGCTTGCCGAAGACCACCCGGGTATCGGGATGTGGCCCGAAGATGCCCGTGCGCGTGCCACCGCCCGCTGGCTCTGCGCCGAGATGGTGGGCGGATTTCAAGCGTTGCGCACCGCCTGCCCCATGCAATTGCAGCACGTCAATGTGGGCTTTGCAGTATCCGATGCGGTCAAGGCGGACCTCACCCGGCTCGAAACCCTGTGGGCACACGCCGCCACCTTCAAATCCGAGGGGCCGTGGCTGTTCGGGACCTACTCGCTGGCGGATGTATTCTACGCGCCAGTCTGCGCGCGGATCGTCGGCTATGATCTGCCCGTCAGCGAGGCGGCGCGCGCCTATTGCACGGCGACGATCAATGACGCGGCCTTCAAGGCATGGCGCGCTGAGGGGCTGAAAACCAAATATGACCCATTTCCTTACGACATGGGCACCAAGACTGCGGATTGGCCCAGCTGATCCTTTCATTGTTCCAAAAATACTCAAAGTCCAACGCGCGCAGCCAAGCGTTAACCAATCCTAAACCACCCCCCGGTAGCCCTTAACCAAGAACCATCTGCAAAGGGCAAGGATATGGTCGCACGCGCCTACACGGTTGCATTCCAAGGGGTCGAGGCGCGCGAAGTTGAAGTGCAGTGCGCGCTCACCCCCGGCATGCCTGCGTTTTCCATCGTTGGCCTGCCGGACAAGGCCGTGTCCGAAGCGCGCGACCGGGTGCGCACCGCGCTGACGGCGATGTCCATCGCGCTGCCGTCCAAACGGATCACCATCAACCTGTCCCCCGCCGATCTGCCTAAAGAGGGCTCGCATTTCGACCTGCCGATTGCGCTGGCTATGCTGGCCGCCCTGGGGATTCTGCCCGAAGACACTGTCGAAGGCACCGTGGCCCTCGGCGAGCTGTCCCTTGATGGAACGCTTGTCCCGGTCGTGGGCGCTTTGCCCGCCGCGATGGCCGCCGCTGAACAGGATCGCGGGTTGCTGTGCCCGGCCGGGTCCGGCTCCGAAGCGGCATGGGTGGACGCGACCAAAGTGATCGCGGCCAAATCGCTTGGCGACGTGATCCGTCACTATACCGGACAAGTGCCGCTGGAACCCGCCAAGGCAGGCCATGTTGCACGTGGCACGGGCGTCCCCGATCTGGCCGACGTCAAAGGACAGGAACGCGCCAAACGCGCCCTCGAAGTGGCCGCGGCAGGGCGACACCACTTGCTGATGGTGGGCACGCCGGGCTCTGGCAAATCCATGCTGGCCGCGCGCCTACCCGGCATCCTGCCACCGCTTTCGGCGATGGAGGCGCTCGAGACATCAATGATCCATTCGCTTGCCGGGCTGTTGGACGCGGGTGGCATTTCGATGGACCGTCCGTTTCGCGAACCCCACCACACCGCCTCGATGGCCGCCATCATCGGGGGCGGGCGAGGGGCCAAACCGGGCGAAGCGTCCCTGGCGCACAACGGTGTGCTGTTCATGGACGAATTCCCCGAGTTCCCGCGCACGGTCCTCGAAACGCTGCGCCAACCCATTGAAACAGGCGAAGTGATGATCGCGCGCGCCAACAATCACATCAAATATCCCTGCCGGTTCATGTTGGTGGCCGCCGCGAACCCGTGCAAATGCGGTTATCTCAGCGATGCGGCGCGGGCCTGCGCGCGCGCGCCGGCATGCGGCGACGACTATATGGGCCGAATATCTGGCCCTCTGATGGACCGGTTTGATCTGCGCGTCGACGTGCCCCCGGTCTGTTACAGCGACCTTGACCTGCCCGCCTCGGGGGACAGCTCCGCCAGCGTCGCGGCACGTGTCGCAGAGGCGCGCGCGGTGCAGGCCACGCGGTTTGGCAACACCACGGGGCAGTGCAACGCGGACCTGTCCGGGGCGGCGCTTGACGAGCATGCCTCACCGGACGAGGACGGGCGCGCCTTGCTGACACGGGTGGCCGACAGGTTCGGATTATCCGCACGCGGCTACCACCGGGTGCTGCGGGTCGCGCGCACCATCGCGGACCTCGACGGGGCCACGCATGTGCGCAAACCCCATATCGCCGAGGCTGTCAGCTACCGGGTTGGCGCACTTGCACCGGTCTGACGTCTGGTCGGACCTGTTACAGCCGAGGACACGGCAGGCTTACGCACGTTTCGCCTCGATGGCCTCCCAGATCTTGCCTGCGATATTCACACCGTCAAATCGTTCAAGTTCCTGAATGCCTGTGGGCGAGGTCACATTGATCTCGGTCAGGTAATCGCCGATCACGTCAATACCGACGAAGATCTGACCCTTTTCGCGCAACAACGGACCAATGGCGGCGCAGATTTCACGGTCACGCGCGCTCAGCCCGATCTTTTCGGGACGGCCACCCACATGCATGTTGGACCGTGTTTCGCCCGCCGCCGGCACACGGTTGATCGCGCCCGCCGGTTCTCCATCAACAAGGATCACCCGTTTGTCGCCATTGGACACGTCCGGCAGAAACTTTTGAACGATCAAAGGCTCGCGCGAAAAGCTGGCAAAGAGTTCGTGCAGCGACGTCAGATTGCGGTCATTGGCATCGAGGCGGAACACGCCCGCCCCGCCATTTCCATAGAGCGGTTTCAGGATCACATCGGAATGCTTGGCCTTGAACGCTTTGATCGTGTCGAGGTCACGCGCGATCGTGGTGGGGGGCGTCAGGTCAGGAAAATCCAGAACCAGCAGCTTTTCCGGGAAATTGCGCACCCAGAACGGATCATTCACCACCAATGTGCGCGGTGCCAGACGGTCCAGCAGATGGGTGGAGGTGATGTAGTGCATGTCAAAAGGTGGGTCCTGCCGCAGCCACACAACATCGAACTCGGCCAGATCAACCTCGAGTTCCGGGCCAAGGTCGGCGTGATCGCCCTGCACACGTTGAACGCTCAGATCATGGCCACGTGCGGTGATGCGCCCCTCTTGATAGGCGAGATGATCAGGAGTGTAGAAAAACAAGCTGTGTCCACGGGCCTGCGCCTCTTCGGCGAGGCGAAAACTGCTGTCTGCGTTGATATCAACGGCCCCGATGGGGTCCATCTGAAAGGCGATCTTCATGGTCACATCTCCGGCTTTGTCCCAGCTTAGATGGCCCACACGTCGCTTGTACGCAATGGTATTGCACTGTGCGCCTGCGCACGGCGCGGTTGGCGATGGCTAAAACACGTGCCCAAACGCATTTTCCACGATCTGCACGGCACCTGTGCCGTCCACAAGCGCCACGTCAAACCGCACGTCCGTCAAACTGCCATTGGGCATTTGTGCCAGATATTCTTCGCCCGTTGCGTATAGCCGTCGGACTTGGGCGGCTGTCACATGCGACATCGCAGTCTCGAAATCACGGCTTTTCTTGACCTCGACGAACACGATCCCATCGCCATCGTTCATCACCAGATCGATCTCGCCCCGCTTGCCGCGCCACCGGCTTTCGCGCGAAGGAAAGCCGCGCGCGGCATAGTCGCGCCTCACAATATCCTCGGCGGCAAGCCCCGCCAGATAGGACCGTCGCCCGCGATCCATGCGCGCCTGCACAACTGGGGTCGCCCCGGCAAAATCGGCATGTGCCTGTCTCGTCATCTGCGTACCCCTAGTTTCGGCGCGCCACGTCCAGCGCCTGCTGATAGATTTTTCGTTTCGGCAGGCCAAACGTCTCTGCAACAAAGGCCGCTGCATCTTTGACCGACATGTCCTGCAACGCTGACTCTAGCGCCGATTCGATGTCTGTTTCCTTAATGTCCTCGACCTCACGTCGCCCGATCAGCACCACGACCTCACCTTTTACCGACAATCCATCATAAATTCCGGCCAATTCTGCCAAGCTGCCATGCCGCTTTTCTTCGAATTTCTTGGTCAGTTCGCGACACACAACTGCCGGGCGGTCCTGGCCAAGCACTTCTGCCGCGTCCCGCAGCAACGCCCCAACCCGCTTGGGCGACTCGTAAAGCACCAAGGTCGCCTGTACGCCGATAAACGCGCGCAGTGCCGTTTGCCGCGCACCGCGCGCATTGGGCAAGAATCCTCCGAAATGAAAGGCATCCGTCGGCAATCCGCCGACAACAAGGGCCGTTAAAACCGCGGAGGGGCCTGGCGCGCATGTGACCGCAACCCCGGCTGCACGCGCCGCCCGACCCAGCTCAAATCCGGGGTCCGCGATCAGCGGCATGCCCGCTTCGGACGCATAGGCCACGCTCTCACCGCCCGCTGCACGCGCCACCAGCCGCTCAACCAATCCGGCCCCCGAGTGATCATGCAACGCCTCAATGCGTCGCCCCTCAAGCGGGACGCCGTGGATATCCATCAACTTGCGCAAGGATCGCGTGTCTTCGGCCACCAACACATCCGCGGATGCCAGCACATCAAGCGCGCGCAATGTGATGTCACGGGCCGTCCCGATGGGCACCCCGACAAACCAGATGC
Organism: uncultured Tateyamaria sp.; assembly: GCF_947494755.1. Lineage (GTDB taxonomy): Bacteria > Pseudomonadota > Alphaproteobacteria > Rhodobacterales > Rhodobacteraceae > Tateyamaria. Next base: position 25,097 of record NZ_CANLVZ010000015.1, on the reverse strand, counting down.
CCGGGCTCAAGGCGAGTTTGACATGATTCAACGCTGGACCCGCCTTTCGTGACGTCTATTATCCGCCCCATAAAAGCGGGCGGCCTATGGTATGCCCCAAATGTTGGGAGTGACAGTCATCATGTTTGCGTTTTTCAAAACCTTGCGCAAGGCAACCCGTCGTGCATTCATCCTGCCGGTGGCCGCGTTGGCGCTGGCCGGGTGCGATCCGGCCGCTTTGGGCGGGCTTACGGGGGGGGGCAATGACGGGCCCCGCATCGACGCCTCACAGCCGATCCCGGTGGCCCTGCTGGTGCCACGCGGATCAGGTCAGGGCGGCGATGAGCTGTTGGCTCGAAACCTCGAAAACGCGGCGCGCCTGGCGATCCGCGACCTAAACGGGGTGCAGATCGATCTGCGCGTCTATGGCACTGCGGGCAACGCCCAGAGGGCGGCCACCCAAGCAGTTCAGGCCGTCAATGATGGTGCCCAGATCATCCTTGGCCCGCTTTATGCCGAAGCGGCGAATGCGGCAGGCGTGGCAGTGGCCGCCCAGAACGTCAACATCCTCGCCTTCTCGAACAACACCACCATCGCCGGGGGCAACGTGTTCGTACTGGGGTCGACCTTTGCCAATACAGCCAACCGCTTGGTGAACTATTCGAAATCCCAAGGCCGCGACCGCATCGTGGTGGTGCATGCGCAGGATGTTGCCGGACAATTGGGGCGCAATGCGATCCAGCAGGCGATCTCGCGCAATGGGGCGACCTTGGCAGGTACAGTGGACTATCCCCTGTCCCAACAGGGGCTGATCGCTGCGGTGCCACGGGTAAAGGCAGCAGTGGACAGTTCAGGGGCCAACAGCGTCTTTCTGACGGCCGCACCCGCCGCCGGACTGCCGCTGCTGACACAGCTGTTGCCCGAAGCCGGTGTGACCCCTGACACGACGCAATTCCTCGGGCTGACCCGGTGGGACATTCCGCGCCAGACCCTTGATCTACCCGGTGTGCAGGGGGGCTGGTTCGCCCTGCCCGACCCAAGCCGGGCCGCAGCCTTCAGATCGCAGTACCAAGCCGCCTACGGCGATGCGCCCCACCCTTTGGCAGGCCTTGCCTTTGACGGGATCGCAGCCGTAGGGGCCTTGGCCAGCCGTGGCCGGGGCAACGCCTTGTCCAGAGCGGCACTTACCCAAGGGTCCGGGTTTCAGGGCGCGACAGGCATCTTCCGCCTGCGCAACGATGGAACCAACGAACGCGGGCTTGCTATTGCGACCGTGCAGAACAACCAGGTTGCGATTGTCAGCCCGGCCCCGCGCGGCTTTAGCGGCGGCGGTTTCTGATACCGCCCATCTGACAGGAGCATGACGTGACCCAATCTGCACTGCGTGCCCCTGTCGTGATGCCCGATGCGCTGATCTGCGCGCCGCGTGAGATATTCGACAGCACCGCCTTCGACGCGGTCCTGTCCCAAGCGCACAAGATGTCGCAAACCGAGGCGCGCGCGGCCATTGTCGCCCACCTCAAGGCCACCCAAAGGGCCGGGCGCGCGCAGATCGCAGACAGCTTTCGCGCCGCCCCGTTTCAATCCCGCCCCACAACCAAAGCCTATACCTATCTGACCGATTGCCTTGTCGATGCGGCCCTGCGCACGGCGCAGGACCTGATGTTTCCCAACCCGACTCCGACCACCGGCGAGCGGCTTGCCGTGCTGGCCGTGGGCGGGTACGGCCGCGGTGAGATGGCCCCGTTTTCGGATGTCGATCTGCTGTTCCTGACCCCGCACAAGATCACACCATGGGCCGAAAGCGTGATCGAGGCGACGCTTTACATCCTTTGGGATCTCAAGCTGAAAGTCGGCCATTCCAGCCGAACCGTACGCGACTGCCTGCGCCTTGGGGCCGAAGACTTCACCATCCGCACTGCCATGCTGGAACACCGGTTCCTGTTCGGGGACATCGCCCTTGCCAAAAAACTGGACACCCGCCTGCGCGCGGACCTGTTCAAGGGCACAGAGCAGGACTTTATCGAAGCCAAACTGGCCGAACGCGACGCCCGGCACGAACGCCAGGGGCAACGCTATGTGGTGGAGCCGAACGTCAAAGAGGGCAAAGGCGGCCTGCGCGACCTGCAATCCTTGTTCTGGATCGGGAAATACATCCACAAGGTGCAGGATGCCGCTGATCTAGTGCCTTTGGGCCTGTTCACCCCCGAGGAATTCACCGATTTCGTCGCCGCCGAGGATTTCCTGTGGGCGACCCGCTGCCATTTGCATCTGCTGACCAACCGCGCCACTGAACAACTGACCTTTGACATGCAGGTCGCTGTCGCCGAGGCCATGGGATACGAGGACAAGGCCGGGCGGCGCGGGGTTGAGTTGTTCATGCAGGCCTATTTCCTTCATGCGACTCAAGTGGGCGATCTGACTCGCATTTTCCTTACAAAACTCGAAGCTGTCCACCTCAAGGCTGAACCCCTGCTCGAGCGGCTGTTCAAACGTAAACCGCGGGTCAAGTCGGGCTATGAGGTGATCCACAACCGGCTCGCCGTCAAAGACGAAGCGGCGTTCCTATCGGACAAACTGAACCTGTTGTGCATCTTTGAGGAGGCATTGCGCACGGGCATGTTGATCCACCCCGATGCGATGCGCTTGATCAAATCCAACCTTGATCTGATCGACGATGACCTGCGCACCACGCCCGAAGCGCGGCGGATATTCCTTGATCTGCTGCTCAAACACGGCAATCCCGAACGGGCCTTGCGCCGCATGAACGAATTAGGCGTCCTGTCAGCCTTCATTCCCGAATTTGAGCCCATCGTGGCGATGATGCAGTTCAATATGTATCACGCCTACACGGTGGACGAACATACAATCCAGTGCATCGCGCAACTGGCCATGATCGAAAAAGAAGAGTTGGTCGAGGACCTGCCGGTCGTCTCGAACATCCTCAAACGCGGGGTGAACCGCCGCGTGCTGTATGTGGCGCTGCTGCTGCATGATATCGGCAAGGGGCGGGCCGAAGATCACTCGATCCTCGGGGCGCAGATGGTGCGCAAGATCGCCCCGCGTCTGGGGCTAAAGCAAGAGGACGTCGATACGGTCGAATGGCTGGTCCGCTATCACCTGTTGATGTCCGACATGGCCCAGAAACGCGACATCGCCGATCCGCGCACGGTGCGCGACTTTGCCAAGGCGGTGCAGACGGTCAAGCGGCTGGAATTGCTCTGCGTGCTCACGGTTTGCGACATTCGCGGGGTCGGCCCGAACACGTGGAACAATTGGAAGGCCGTGCTGATCCGCGCGCTTTATCGCCAGACCAAGCGCGCGCTTGAGGACGGGATGGAGGCGCTCAACCGCGACAACCGCGGGGTCGAGGCCAAAAAGGCCTTGCGCGCCGAACTTGTCGACTGGCCCCGCAAGGACATACAGACCGAAACCGCGCGCCATTATGATCCCTACTGGCAAGGGTTGCACGTGACGGCCCATGTCGTCTTTGCCGAGCTGCTCCGCAATATCGGCGAGAACGAGATCGCCATAGATCTGCACCCCGACGAGGATCGCGATGCCACCCGCGCCTGCTTTGTGATGCCCGACCATCCAGGTATCTTTGCGCGACTGACGGGCGCGCTGGCGCTGGTCGGAGCCAACGTGGTCGATGCCCGCAGCTACACCACCAAGGACGGGTTTGTGACGGATGCGTTCTGGATCCAGGATGCGGACGGCAACCCATTCGAGGCGTCCCGCCTGCCCCGCCTGCGCAAGATGATCGAACGCACGCTCGCTGGCGAAGTCGTCACCCGCGAAGCCATCAAGGACCGCGACAAGGTCAAAAAACGCGAAAAGGCATTTAAGGTCCCCACCCACATCACCTTCGACAACGAAGGGTCCGACATCTACACCATCATCGAGGTTGACACCCGCGACCGCCCCGGCCTGCTGCATGATCTGACGCGCACGCTTGCGGCTTCGAATGTCTATATCGCCAATGCAGTCATCGCGACATACGGCGAACAGGTGGTCGACACGTTCTATGTCAAGGACATGTTCGGGCTGAAATACTACTCCGAGGCCAAGCAAAAGACGCTCGAGAAACGGCTGCGCACCGCGATCACCGAAGGGGTCGAGCGGGCGGAGGTCTAACCGCCGGCTCCCCTCGTATCAGACCGGCTTTAGCATCTTGGCGGCCGGCCCATCGCTTTGGCCAATACGCCGGGAAAGAGGACCGGGCGCAGCCAACGATCTGCGATCACCCAACGAAACCGCCAATTGGTGCGCGCCTTCACCCGGGTTGCAAAGAGCGGCAGCGGGTCAGAAAGCCGGTCCTTTTCGATGTCCAGTAGGTCCATCTTGGCACCGGTCTTCTTGGGATCAAGCGCCCCTTGCCGATAGGCTCGATAGGGGTTGGACGCCTTGAAGCCACCCTCAACCGCAGACGCCGCCAGCGTGTTGCAGGTGGTCAGGATATGTCGCTGCACGACGCGGATGAACCTGGCCCAATGCCGATGCGCATAGAGCGCGGCGTAGACTTCATTGAGAAAGGCGCGGTCACGTCCCATCCGGGTTTCAGCCTCAGCCGCAGAGATCCCATATTTGGCCGCGATCACCCGCCGTGATTTGACCAACAGCCTGTTGTGACGTTTCACGTAAGCCTTGTGATGTTGCGAGAAATGCTGAGCCTCGCCGGGCACCATCCGGTCCATGAAATGATTCACGAAATAGTGCACCTCGACGTCGCTGGTCGCCATGACATAGGCACGGTCCAACTGCTGTTTTTCCAGATACGCTATCCACGCCTTGCGCAAACGGGGATTACGTTCGATATCCATCAATGCCTTCGGAGTTCTCATCCTGAATGTCCCTTTCAATATCTCTGTGCCGTCCTGAGCGGTCATGCGTCAGTGCAATACCAACGCGCGACGGGCGGCGTTTATTCGAAAGGAAAGTTGGAAATGTGGCCCAAGCCTCGGCAAGCGGGTTCAGAGCGCCTCTTGCTCGTCAGGTGTTTCATGATCGGCCCCGCTGAGGAACGTGCCGATCGTATGCAGGTTCTCGACATTGTCGCAAATGACCTTGAACACCAGCAGGAACGGCACCGCCACGAGGGCGCCTGCAATGCCCCACAACCAGCCCCACAGAACGACGGTGAGAAACACGGCCACCGTGTTCAGCTTTAGCCGTTTGCCAACCAGGTAGGGCGTCACGAACTGCGCTTCGGACGAGCTGAGCGTCTGGTACACCAGCGGTGCGAGCAGGGCGTAGGAGAGGCTGTCAAACGAGATGATCGCATAGGCCCCGATCAGGACTGACCCGATCAGCCCGCCCAGTATCGGCAGGTAGTTCAACAAAAACGCCGCAATGCCCCAGATGTAGGCGTATTCCAGACCGATCAACCACATGGCAAAGCCCACAACAACGCCCAAGCACGCGTTGATCACGGTGATCGTCAGCAAGTAATGCGACACCCGCCGTTCAATATCGTAAACGGTTGTCAGAGCCCTCTTTTTCCCCGTCATCGTTTTGAACGCGCGCACGATCTTGATGTAGAACATGTCGCCCGACGCAAGCAGAAACAGCGCCAGCGTCAGGGCAACGATGGCCGATGTGATCGTGCCCGCAGCCGCAGAGACTGCAAAGCTCATCAAGCCGGGCTGTTCGACCACTACGGGTTGGCTCGTCCCTGCGGTATCGGACGTCATCGCCTCGACTTCGCTTGAGGCGTCTTTGACCTTCTCAATGGTGCTGGCTACGCCGCTCAGCTTGTCTCGCAACTCGCGCATGATGGCGGGGGCATCGTTGGTCCCGGACGCCAGTGTCTCACCGGCAAAGTAAAATACAGCCGCAAACGCAGCCGCCGCGCCGGAAATCAGCAGGGTCGCCGACAAGGCGGCTGGCAGGCCGAACCGCTGCATGGCCCGGTTCACCGGGCTGAGGGTGAGGGAAATGAGAAATCCCAGCAATACAGGCAACATGAGATCGCGCGCAAAGTACACGACCACGAATGTTGCCAATGTCGCCAGGATCGCGGCGCTGTGCCGCAAGGCGCGGACATCGTCCTTCAAATCAGCCTCTCACTCTGTCGCCTCAAGTGGGCAACACCATTTCTAAAGAACGCTTAACGCAAGCCGAGGAAAGACAGGATAACGAGGATGACGACGATTAACCCGATAATGTAAATGAGGCGGTTCATGGCTGGTAACTCCCTTGTATATGTCCAGTGCTAACCAGCCGCCCCCCCGATTGGTTCCATAAGGCAGCGTATAGCGAACCTCGCACATCCAACAGATGTTGCGCCCCCGCCCGCCAGCGGCTAGGCCAAAGCCCATGAAACCCATCCGCCTCATGTCCGGATTTCTCACGGTCGGCTTCTGGACATTGGCCAGCCGGGTGCTGGGATTTGTGCGCGAGGTGATGATCCTGTCGCTGATCGGGCCGGGGCCGTTGATGGATGCCTTTGTCGCGGCGTTTCGTCTGCCCAACATGTTCCGCCGCTTCTTTGCCGAGGGTGCGTTCAACGCCGCCTTCGTGCCGATGTTTTCGACCAAGCTGGAGGGCGACGAAGACCCCGCCCGCTTTGGCCGCGACGCACTGAACGGCTTGGCGCTGATGACGCTGATGCTGACCGCACTTGCGATGATCTTTATGCCCGCGCTTGTCTGGGCGACGGCGGGCGGTTTTGATCAGGAACGGTTCGATCTGACGGTGGGCTTTGGGCGGATTGTGTTTCCCTACATCTTCTTCATGTCCCTTTCGGCGCTGTTTTCCGGCATCCTGAACGCGACGGGCCGGTTTGCAGCCGCGGCAGCCGCGCCTGTGTTGCTGAACGTAATGGTGATTGGCGCGATGGCGACAGCCCATGTGCTGGGCGCGGACGTTATCCGATGGCTGATCTGGGCCGTCCCACTGGCCGGCATTGCGCAGCTTGCACTGACATGGTCGGCAGCCGCCTCTGCCGGGTTTGCACTGCGCCCAGGATGGCCCCGGTGGAGCCCGGACATGCGCCAGATGGTGCGCACAGCCTTGCCCGCCGCGCTCGCAACCGGCGTGATGCAGATCAATCTGGTCGTGGGTCAGATCGTCGCCAGCCAATATGACAATGCGGTCAGTTGGTTGTTCGCAGCCGATCGCCTGTATCAGCTGCCGCTCGGGGTGGTCGGGATCGCGGTGGGCATCGTGCTGCTGCCGGACCTGTCCCGCAAGCTCAAGGCCGGGGATAGCGAAGGCGCGCGCGGAGCCTATTCGCGGGCGTCTGAGTTCGCGATGGCGCTGACAATCCCTTCGGCGATTGCGCTGATCGTGATCCCGCTGCCCTTGGTCTCGGTGATGTTCCAACGCGGTGCCACAGGTGCGGATGACGCCGCAGCGATTGCCGTGGCCGTGTCGGTCTATGGGTTGGGCCTGCCCGCCTTTGTGCTGCAAAAAGTACTGCAACCCCAGTATTTCGCGCGCGGCGACACCAAACGTCCGTTCTATTTCGCAGTTGCGGCGATGGTCATCAACGCCGCCATTGCAATCGGCTTGGCCCCGGTCGTGAGTTGGCTCGCGCCCGCCCTTGCCACAACGGTCGCCGGATGGGCTATGCTGGGTCTGCTCTATTGGGGATTGCGCGACAAGGGTGAAGTCGTGCGACTCGACGCCCGCTACCGCAGTCGCCTGCCCCGGATCATCCTGTCGGCCTTGATCATGGGGGCCGTGCTCTGGATTGCGGAAATCATGCTCAAGCCCGCGCTTGGGACGGATTATGTCCGCTATCTCGCGCTGCTTGGGCTGATCCTGATCGGGGCTGCGGCCTATTTCGGAGCGGCCCAAGTCACCGGTGCGCTGCGTGCATCAGACCTGCGCCAGGCCGTACGCCGTTAACGGCGGCGCAGACTTGCCAGCACGCGGCCCATGCCCCCCGGCATCACAAAGGCCGTCAGCGCAAACCCCGCCACAAAACCTGCCAGTTCCCCGACCCACGCCCAGCCCACCTGAAACAGCGCGCCAAAGATCAGTTGCAGCCCCATCAGCACCCCGATCAGCATGAAAGCCTGCCCTTGCGGCCCCCCGCTTGCCACCTGCCGCTGCCAGTAAAGAAACGTATAGGTCCCGATCAGCCCGTAGACGCACGGGTAAGCCCCGATAAGCCATGGCTGATCCGTCAGCAGTGCGAACACCAGCGCCCCGAAAATGCCGCTGAGGATGAACATCAGGATAACGGCCCACCCGCCCATGATCTCACCCACCATCTTGCCCATCGCCAGCAGGATGACGCAGGCAAAGACCGTCGATGTGACGGACCCATGCACAAACGGATAAGTGACAAAGCGGAGCAGGTGTTCGGGCAGGAGCCGCCCGTTCTCGGCCATGTAATCAAACGCCTCACCCGAAAACGCATAGGTGTTGAGCGCATTGAGCCGCCAGCCCACCGCACCGGGGCCGCCGACCAGCCCAGCCTCACCCAATGAGAATGCGAGCTCGGGCAGCGCCATCGCAATGAACAGCAGCCACACAGTGGGCGGCAAGGGATTGATCGGGCTCGGATCGTGGTAGTCGGTCATAAAGGTCGCCTGCTTGACGGGTCTTGCCCCCATGGGTAAGCCAGCCCATCAGATTTGCCCAGAGGGTTGCCCATGTCCGACACCAGTTTTATCCCCCGCGTCTTTTCCGGCATCCAGCCGTCCGGCGGGCTGACCCTTGGCAACTATCTGGGCGCGATCAAACGGTTCGTGTCCATGCAGGACGAAGACTACGAGACGGTCTATTGCATGGTCGATCTGCACGCGATCACCGTGTGGCAGGACCCCAAAGCGTTGATGCACAACACGCGCGAGTTGGCCGCCGGGTTCATTGCGTCCGGCATCAGCCCCGAGAAGTCGATCCTGATCAATCAGTCCCAGGTGCCCGAACATGCGCAACTGGGCTGGATCTTCAACTGCGTGGCGCGCATGGGCTGGATGCAGCGTATGACCCAGTTCAAGGACAAGGCGGGCAAGAATGCACAGAACGCCTCGCTCGGGCTGTTTGGATATCCGGCCCTGATGGCGGCGGATATTCTGGTCTATCATGCGACCCATGTGCCAGTGGGTGAGGATCAGAAACAGCACCTTGAGTTGACCCGCGACATCGCAACCAAGTTCAACCACGATTTTGGGGTGGATTTCTTTCCCATCACCGAACCGGTGATCGAGGGCGCGGCGACCCGCGTCATGTCCCTGCGCGATGGGTCCAAGAAGATGTCGAAGTCCGACCCATCTGATGCCTCGCGCATCAACATGACCGATGATGCTGACACGATTGCCAAGAAGATCCGCAAGGCCAAGACCGACCCCGACGCGCTGCCTTCCGAGGCCAAGGGGCTTGAGGATCGCCCGGAGGCCCGCAACCTCGTCAACATCTACGCCACCCTTGCCGATATCAGCGTCGATCAGGTGCTGGCCGAACATGGTGGCGCGCAATTCGGCACATTCAAACCCGCGCTCGCCGATCTCGCCGTGGCCAAGCTGTCGCCGATCTCGGCCGAGATGGCGCGCCTGATGGATGATGTGAGCGAGATCGATAAGGTGCTGGCACGCGGTGCCGAGCAGGCGCGCGAGATCACTGCGCCAATTCTGAAAAAGACCTATGAGATCGTTGGGATGGTCGGCAGCTGACTTGCCATGCCGCTTGTCCGCCTTAGCTGCTGGTCATGGACGCGGATACGATGACCTTCAGCAAGGCCAATGGAAAGCCGCATGGCATGTTCAGCCCGCTGTATTCCTGCGACGTGACCTTTGACGGGGTGACGCTGCCGAGTGCCGAGCACGCGTTCCAATATGGCAAACCCAAACGCGCAGAGGTGCGCGATTGGAAGATCGGCGATCACGATGAGAAAGGTTATAACCCTTTGGGCCAAATTCTGATAGACGCACGTGCCGCCCCCAGGGAAGCCACATGAGCGATCTGGTGACATGCGCGGACGGCAAGGTGCGGTGCAATTTCCGCGTCGATGATCCGATATTTACCCACTATCACGACACGGCCTTCGCGCGACCCACCGCCGACGACACCTATATCTTTCGGAAAATCTGTTTCGAGATCTTCGCCTCGGGCCTGTCGTTTCACGGCGTGCTGACCAAGGCCGAGATGTTCGACGAGGCCTATGATGGCTTCGATATGAACGTGATCGCCAATTACGGCGATGCAGACGTGAACCGGCTGATGCAGGACGCCCGCCTTGTGCGCAACAAGGTCAAGATCGGGGCAGTGATCAACAACGCCCGATGCGCGCTTGATCTTGTGGAAAGGTACGGCTCACTGGCCGCCTTCCTGTGGCAATACGAACCCGATCCGGCCACCCGGCCCGATCCCGTAACAGCCGAAACGCTGCGCGCGAACACCCAATCTGTCTATTCCGAGCGGCTGGCTAAGGATCTCAAGGCGCACGGCTTCAAGTTCGTCGGCCCCGTGTCAATGTACGGCGTGTTGCAAGGTTGCGGGCTGATCAATGACCACTTTGACGGTTGCGATTTCCGCCCGCCCTCTTTGGCCGAACGGGGCGCCTTTACCGTGCCGCAACCCCCGCCCAACAGGTCATAGCCGCAACTTGCGCCACCCATAAAGCATCATCAGACAAGAGCCCACCGCGCCAAGGATGTAAGGCGCGCGCAAGGCGAGTTCCCGGCCCAACTCCGGCTCGGCCAGCGACACCATCCAGCCACCCGCCAGCGCGCCGACGGGCATCATCCCCCAGCCAAAAAACCGGTAGAGCGAGTTGACCCGGCCTAGCAGATTATCCGGAATCAGCCGTTGACGATAGGACACCGTCACGATGTTCCAAAGCAGCGCCGCGATCATCTCCACAAACAGCGCAACGGCGACTACATACGGGTTTGAGGTCAGGGCGATCACCAGAAACGGCACAGGTATCAGCGCAAGCGCCAGCATCACCGCCCGCTGCCCGCCAATCCGCGCGACGACGAGCGGACCGACAATACCGCCAACCACCCCGCCGGCAGCTCCGGCCGTCAGCAGGATGCCATGGCCCACCGCGCTTAACCCCAGAACCTCTTGCGAAAACAGGATCAGGATGGTGACGGCCATCGTCGAAATCGCGTTGATCAGCCCCAGCATGATCGCGAGGCGAAAGATGACGGAATGGCCGCGCATCCATTGCCAGCCTTCCACCACTTCGGGCCTGATCCGTCTGCGGGGCGGGGCAACACGGCGCGGGATCGCGATGCACCAGACCAGCCATGCGGCAATCCCGAAGGTGATCGCATCCAGCGTAAACGGCGCAGGCACCGCAAACGCAATCAGGATCCCGGCCAGCGGTGGACCGACGAACGAGCCCATGATCTGCTCAACGCTCCACATCTGACCATTCGCCGCCTCAAGATCCGTCTTGGCGACCACCGAGGGCAGCACGGTTTGGGCGGCATTGTCGCGGATCACCTCGGCACAGCCCAAAAGCATCGCAAGACCCGACAGCGCCAAGATATATGGCAACGGATCACCCGGTGGAGGCAGCACAGGCACCGACAGGATCAGCGCGATCACCGCGCCGGTCAGCAAAAGCCGGAACACATCTGCCTGCACCATCAACAACCGCCGATCATAGCGATCCACCACAACACCCGCCGGGATCGACAGCAGCAGCCATGGCAGCCGGGTCGCAAAGGCGACAAGTGCGATCAGCGCCGGGTCACGGGTGATGAGCGTTGCAAGCCAGGGAAAGGCCAGTGCCGACACCCCGTCGCCAAGGTTCGAGATGGCAGTGGCCGAGAATAGCAGACGATAAGGGCGGTTGGATATGAGGAGAGCCATGCGCCCAAGAGGGGCGCAGGCCGACCCGGATGTCAAACGCAAACCTTTTGGGCGAAAGTGTCCGGGTGCGGCACAGCCTCTCCTCTGCGACGCCCCTACAGACACGCACAAATTATGCGCGCCTGTGCATGTTGCTGCGTCGTTTGTGGACACCTACCCTTCAGATCACAGCCGCATTCGCACGCAAGAGGCCATCATGACCGCAAAAGTTCCCACCGACACGCGCGTCGGCCATATCCACCTCAAGGTCACGGACCTCGAACGGGCCATCCACTTTTACGGCAATGTGCTCGGCTTCACCTTGACCCAACGCTATGGCGATCAGGCGGCATTTCTGGCGGCGGGTGACTATCACCACCACATCGGTCTCAACACATGGCACTCGCGGGGGGCTGGACCTGCGCCCGAGCGGGCGGCGGGTCTGTACCACAGCGCGTTCCTGTTTCCCGACCGCGCCTCGCTTGGGGCGGCACTGCAACGGGTGCTGGATCATGGCACGCCATTGGATGGTGCGGCGGATCATGGCGTGTCCGAGGCCGTCTATGTCCGCGACCCGGACGGAAATGGGGTCGAATTGTACCGTGACCGCGATCCGGCAGAGTGGCCGCGCGATGCGGATGGCGCGCTTGAAATGGTCAACGCACCGCTTGATGTCGCGGCGCTGCTGGCCGAGGCGGCCTGATCTTGCCCACCTCGTTGATTTCAGCCACCTTGCGCGCAGGCTGAACCGAGGACCGCCATGCGCACAGGATTTTTCCATGACGAACGGACCATGTGGCATGCAGGCGGCGACTATGCCTTTACGGTGCCGCTTGGCGGTCTGGTCCAGCCGCTCGCTGCCGGTGGTCTGCCGGAAAGCCCCGAAACCAAGCGCCGCCTCAAGAACCTGATGGAGGTGACGGGGTTGATGGGCGATCTTCACGTATCCTCCGCCCATGAGGCGACACACGCGCAATTGCGCCGCGTTCATCCCGAAAGCTATTTGTCGAAATTCAAGGCCCTGTCCGACGACCACGGCGGCGAGATCGGGCATCACGCGCCGTTCGCAAAAGGTGGCTATGAACTGGCGGCGCTGTCTGCCGGTCTGACCACAGCGGCGGTGGAAAGCGTCCTGGATGGCACCCACGACAACGCCTACGCGCTGTCCCGCCCGCCCGGGCATCACTGCCGCGCGGACGCGCCGATGGGGTTCTGCCTGATGGCCAACATCGCCATCGCGATTGAGACCGCAAAGACCAGTCGCCCCGACCTGCGGGTCGCAGTCCTCGACTGGGATGTCCACCACGGCAACGGGACCGAGTCGATCTTCTATGACCGGGCGGATGTGTTCACCCTGTCGATGCACCAAGAGGGGAACTATCCCCTCGACACGGGCGCGCTGGCGGATCGCGGCACGGGCGCGGGCAAAGGGTTCAACCTCAACCTGCCCCTGCCTGCCGGAGCCGGTCACACGGCATACCTGCACGCGATGGACCGTGTCATCGTTCCGGCGATCAAGGCCTACAATCCCGACCTGATTATCGTCGCTTGCGGATTTGATGCGGGCGCAATCGACCCCCTCGCCCGGATGCTCGCCACCGCCGACACGTTCCGCCAAATGACGTTGAAGATCAACGCACTGGCCGAAGACATCTGCGACGGCAAGCTCGTGCTGAGCCACGAGGGCGGCTATTCCGAAGTCTACGTGCCCTTCTGCGGTCACGCCACGATCGAGGCGCTGTCCGGCAGCGGGATCACCGCGCCCGACCCTATGAAGCGCGCCCTTGACGCGCGCCAGCCGGGCCCACGCTTTGACGCGTTCCTGCGCGGCGAAATCGACCACATGGCCGAGCAACTTGGCCTCTAACCTCTTGACGTCGCAGCCCATCGCCACGACATGACCTTCAACATGTAAAAAGGCGTAACATATGCCCAGCCCGAACCCCGAAGCGCTCGATTTCCTGCTCAGCCGCCGCTCGCGCCCGGCCAAGACGCTGACCACACCCGTGCCAGACCGCGCAATGGTCGAGAAGATCCTGACAGCCGCGGCGCGCACCCCCGATCATGGCAAGCTGGAGCCATGGCGCTTTATCGTCCTGAGCGCAGGTGCGATGCCACGACTCGCCGAAGTCGCAGAGCAACGTGGCCGTGCCCTCGGACTCGACGACGAACAGATCACCAAGGGGCGCACGCAATTCGACCAAGGCAACCTCGCCATCGCTGTGATCGAGGTGCAGAAACCCTCCGAAAAAATTCCGGCGCTGGAACAAACCTATTCCGCCGGGGCCGTCTGCCTCGCCCTGCTGAACGCCGCCCTTGCCGCGGGGTGGGGGGCCAATTGGCTGAGCGGCTGGCCCAGCCATGATCGTGATTTCATGGAGCAGGCGCTTGACCTCGGGCCACACGAAAAGATCGCAGGGTTTGTCCATATCGGCACCGAGACAAGCACTCCGCCGGATCGGCCACGCCCCGACCTCCACGCCATCACCACATGGGTCGAGGCATGATCATCACCTCCTTCTTTGCCGCACTCGGCCAGATCGGCGATGCCCGGTTTCGCCGTGTGCTGTTGCTGGGCGTTGCACTCACCGTTGCGCTGTTGATCGCTGCAACCTCCGGCCTTGTCTGGCTGATCGGATCGCTGACAGCAGACAGTGTCAGCGTGCCATGGGTCGGCACAATCACGTGGCTGGATGATATCGTCAGTTGGGGGTCATTCTTTCTGTTCTTTGGCCTGTCGATCTTTCTGATGATGCCAGTGGCCTCGGCCATCACCTCGATGTTTTTGGACGAGGTGGCGCAGGCCGTCGAGGATCGACACTACCCCCACTTGGCCCCCGCCAACAGCGTACCGATTAGCGATGCGGTGGTGGACACGCTCAATTTTCTCGGCGTGCTGATCGTCGCGAACCTGCTGGCGCTGATCCTCTACGTGTTCTTTGCCCCACTTGCGCCCTTCATTTTTTGGGGCCTGAACGGGTTCCTGCTGGGCCGCGAATATTTCACGCTCGCCGCAATGCGCCGGGTCGGACGGGCGCGCGCCAAAGAGTTGCGGCGCGCTCACATTGCCACTATCTGGCTGGCAGGGACGCTGATGGCGATTCCACTGTCTATCCCATTGATAAATTTACTGATCCCGATCATTGGGGCAGCGACATTCACCCATCTTTTTCACAAGATCACAAAGGCTCAAGCGCCCGGTCAAACCAGCTCATATCGCTGAAGGAAATCCACCCCGACAGGATGATGCCGGCCACGATGATCCACAAAACCAGCGCCACCCACGTCACGATCCACGCCTTGCGCTTGGTGTGGTGATGTTCGGGCGCGCCCGCATGGGTGCCCGGTTCCACCTGCCCCAGATCGCCCTGGGTTTGCACCTTGATGGGCAGTGAGATCAGGAAACACATCCACCAGATCACGGCATAAAGGACAAGGGCTGATGTGAGACCCATCAGACTTGCTCAAGCTCAACAAGGCAGCCGTTGAAGTCCTTGGGATGCAGGAAAAGAACGGGTTTGCCGTGGGCCCCGATCTTGGGCTCACCCGACCCCAGAACACGCGCGCCGGTTGATTGCAGGTGATCGCGGGCAGCCAGAATATCATCGACCTCATAACAGATGTGATGAATGCCACCTGTCGGGTTTTTCTCAAGAAAACCGTTGATGGGGCTGTCATCACCCAAGGGATACAGCAGTTCGATCTTGGTATTGGGCAGTTCGATGAAAATGACAGTCACGCCGTGATCGGGTTCATCCTGCGGTGCGCCCACGACGGCCCCCAAAGCACCCCGATATTGTGCAGCGGCGGCGTCCAAATCGGGGACCGCAATCGCGACATGGTTCAAGCGACCAATCATCTGGAACTCCTTTGGTTTGGCGTTGCGCCCTTATCGCTAAGCACGGAATATCACGCAAGAGCAGGCGTTAACTTGCTGTTAGCTAAGGGCCCGTAACGTCAGGTCCAGAGTTCAGCCGGAGGAAGTGATGGATACGACGGACCCGTTCAAGCCAATTTACCCCGCCCCAACCGCGATGCGCCCCCTTTTGGGTCTGACCGTTTTGGTCATCGAAGACAGTCGATTCGCTTGCGAGGCGCTGCGATTGTTGTGTTTGCGCAGTGGGGCGCGCATTCGGCGGGCCGACACGTTGCGCTCGGCGCGCCGCCATTTGCAGGTTTACCGGCCAACGGTCGTGATCGTGGATATCGGTCTGCCGGACGGCAGCGGCAGTGATTTGATCCGCGAGCTGTCCGCGTCGGGCAATCGCCCGGATGTGATTCTGGGCACGTCTGGCGACATTGACCGCGAGGGGATCGCGTTGGACGCGGGCGCTGATGGTTTTATGGCGAAGCCTGTTGTCTCGTTGGGCGTGTTTCAGGACACGATCCTGTCGCATCTGCCGCCGGATCGGCGCCCGAACGGGCCGCGGTCCGTGCCCAACGATTTGGTCGAGCCTGACCCGATTGCCTACCGCGATGACATGGCCCATGTGGCTGACGTGCTCGAAGGGGCGAGCGATGTGCGTGCGCTTGACTACGTTGCGCAATTCCTCAGCGGCGTGGCGCGCAGTGCAGACGATGACGAACTGATGATGGCCAGTGCTGCATTGGCGGCCAAACGGGCACGCGGCGACTCTGCCGCGTCAGAGGCCGCGACGGTGGCCGGGCTAGTTCAGGAGCGGTTGGCTGAGAAAATCGCGATCTGATTTGTCAGGAGGTGGCGAGGGTCGGATCATCCGCCACACGGACCAGTTGAGTCATGTCGGCAAGGCTTTCATTCTGTCGGCCTTGCACATCAAAATTGGCCGGGTTCAACCAAACGCCAAACGCTTCCTTGAGCGCAGGCCACTCCGCGTCGATGGCCGCAAACCAAGCGGTGTCACGATTGCGCCCTTTGACGACTGCCGCTTGGCGAAAGACGCCCTCGTAACTGAACCCAAGGCGCTGCGCTGCCCGGCGCGAGCCTGCGTTCATCGCATCGCACTTCCATTCAAAGCGGCGATAACCCGCCTCAAAGGCCCAGCCCATCATCAGATACAGCGCCTCGGTCGCGGCGCGCGTTCTCTGCAGCGCCGGGCTGAAGTTGATGTGGCCGACCTCGATACTTCCCGCCTCGGGGGCGATGCGCAGAAAACTCGCAACACCCTCGAAGGCGCCGCTGTCATGGTTCTTGATGGCGTAAAACTGCGTGTCTTTCCCCATCTCGATCTCGCGGACCCACCGATAATACTGCGCAGAGGACGAAAAAGGACCGTAGGGCAGGAAATTCCAGACATGGTCGTGGCCGACAAAGGGCTGATATAACAACGCGGCATGAGTGTCCGCCACCAGCGGTTCAAGTGTGGCGTACTGCCCTGTCAGCACCGTGGTCGCATCCGGTACAGGTGGCGGCGTCCAATTGGGCACGGGCGCATCATTGATCTGGTAAATTCCCGTCATGGCCGGACGTTAGGCGGAGTTCCGCGCAACGCCAAGCGCTTTCGAGGTGCACGCAGAGTCGATCAGCAGATCGACGACAAAGGGCGCGCCCTGCTGGTAAGGCGCGCCCCTGAAATGTCGTGAAATCCTGCCCGCCTAGTCTTGCGGAATGACCCGCAGCCCCAGCTCCATCAGCTGATCGCTTGTCGGCTCGGAGGGCGCGTCCATCATCAAGTCTTCGGCGCGCTGGTTCATCGGGAACAGGATCACCTCGCGGATGTTCTGTTCGCCCGCCAGCAGCATCACGATCCGGTCGATCCCCGCCGCACAACCACCGTGGGGCGGCGCGCCGTATTGGAACGCGTTGACCATGCCGCCGAACCGCTTGCGCACTTCGCTCTCGTCATAACCTGCGATCTCGAACGCCTTGAACATGATCTCGGGCCGATGGTTCCGGATCGCACCCGACACCAGTTCATAGCCGTTGCACGCGAGGTCATACTGAAAGCCGAGCACGTCGAGCGGATCGCCCTGCAAAGCCTCCATCCCGCCCTGCGGCATCGAAAACGGGTTGTGCTCAAAGTCGATCTTGCCGGTTTCCGCGTCCTGTTCGTAGATCGGGAAATCGACGATCCATGCAAAGGCAAAGCGGTTTTCGTCAATCAGCTTCAATTCCTCGCCGATCACGTTGCGCGCGCGCCCCGCGATGGCCTCGAATGTCTTGGGCTTGCCGCCAAGGAAGAACGCGGCATCCCCCACGCCCAGGCGCAGTTGCAGGCGGATCGCCTCGGTCCGCTCGGGGCCGATGTTCTTGGCAAGTGGTCCTGCGGCCTCCATCCCCTCGCCCTGATCGCGCCAGAAGATATAGCCCATCCCGGGCAGCCCTTCCTTTTGCGCATAGGCGTTCATCCGATCACAAAACTTGCGCGACCCGCCACCGGGGGCCGGAATTGCGCGGATTTCGGTGCCGTCCTGCTCCAGAAGTTTGGCAAAGATCGCAAAGCCCGAGCCCGCGAAGTGGTCCGACACCACCTGCATCTTGATCGGGTTGCGCAGGTCGGGCTTGTCCGACCCATACCAGAGCGCCGCATCGCGGTAACTGATCTGCTCCCAACTGTCTGGCGCGTCGACGGATTTGCCACCGCCGAATTCCTCGAACACGCCTGCCAGCACGGGTGCAATTGTGTCAAACACATCCTGTTGCGTGACAAACGACATCTCGAGGTCGAGCTGATAAAAATCGGTGGGCGAGCGATCAGCGCGCGGGTCTTCGTCCCGGAAACAGGGCGCGATCTGGAAATATTTGTCAAAGCCCGACACCATCAACAGCTGCTTGAACTGCTGTGGGGCCTGCGGCAGCGCATAGAACTTGCCCGGATGCAGGCGCGACGGCACGAGGAAATCGCGCGCGCCTTCTGGCGAGGAGGCGGTGATGATGGGCGTCTGGTACTCGCGGAAATCGCGATCCCACATGCGCTTGCGGATCGACGCGACCACATCGCTGCGCAGCTTCATGTTATCCTGCATCTTTTCACGGCGCAGATCGAGATAGCGGTAGGTCAGCCGCGTTTCTTCGGGATATTCCTGATCGCCAAAGACCATCAGCGGCAATTCCGCCGACGTGCCCAGCACCTCGAGATCGCGCACGAAGACTTCGATTTCGCCGGTCGGGATCTTGGGGTTCACAAGCGAGGCATCGCGCGCCTTGACCGTCCCGTCGATGCGAATGCACCACTCGCTGCGCACCTTTTCCACCTCGGCAAAGACCGGGCTGTCGGGGTCGCACAGCAACTGCGTCATGCCGTAGTGGTCGCGCAGGTCGATGAACAGCACGCCGCCATGGTCGCGCACCCGGTGCACCCAGCCCGACAGGCGCACGGTATCACCCACATTGGCCGAGGTCAGCGCGGCACAGGAATGAGAGCGGTAAGCATGCATCGGAATGGTCCCTTCGGGCGTGTCAAGATCGGCGCAGATACACCGGGCGAGGGGTGGAAAGTCAAGGCGACAAAGCCTGCGCACCCATGCTAATACGGGCAAAAAGCGAGGGGCGCGTGATGAGCGACAAACAATCAAAGGGCATGGCCGTGCGCCGCACCGTCTTGGGCGACGCGCATGTGGACCGCGCGGAGGCTGCGAAAACGCCGTTTGACGCCCCCTTTCAGGACCTCATCACCGAAGGCGCGTGGGGCACGGTCTGGGCCAGTGACGCGATTTCGTTGCGTGAACGCTCGATGCTGACACTGGCATTGCTCGCCGCGACAGGCAATTTTGACGAAATCCCCATGCATATCCGCGCCTGTGCCCGGACCGGAGCGTCCCCGCAAGATGTGGCCGAAGCGTTTCAGCACGTGGCGATCTACGCAGGCGTCCCGCGCGCCAACCACGCGCTCAAACTCGCGAAACAAACCTTTGCCGAGATGGAGGCCGAGGCATGAGCGACGGCCCCCTGTTTCACCGCAACCGCGACCGTCATCCCAAGGCGCTGACGCCTGACTACAAAACGAGTGTCGTGCGGTCCCCGCAAAAGGCGCTGCTGTCGATGCCGACCACATTGTCGGAAGAGGCGGGGCCGGTCTTTGGCCATGACATCATAGGCGCGCACGACAACGACCTGATCGTGAACTATGCAGCCGCTGGCGAGATGGCGATCGGGCAGCGGATCATCGTGCATGGCCGCGTCTTGGATGAGAACGGGCGCGGGGTGCCCAACGCATTGATCGAGGTGTGGCAGGCCAATGCAGGTGGGCGCTATCGCCATGCCAAGGAGGGTTACATCGCCCCGCTCGATCCCAATTTCGGGGGCTGCGGGCGCACGATCACCGACGATCAGGGCGGCTACAGCTTTCGCACGATCAAGCCCGGTGCCTATCCTTGGCCCAACGGTGTCAACGACTGGCGACCCGCCCACATCCATTTTTCCGTCTTCGGTCACAGCTTTGGCCAGCGGTTGATCACGCAGATGTATTTCGAAGGCGATCCGCTGATCCCGCTCTGCCCCATTGTGCGCACGATCACCGATGCGGAGGCCGTCAGCCAGCTGGTTGCGCCACTTGATATGAACAACACGGTTCCGATGGATGCGCGCGCCTATCACTTTGACATCGTGCTGCGCGGGCGGCGTTCGACCATGTTTGAAAACCGGATTGAGGGGAACTGATGCAACGTCTGACCCATTTGCACGAAAGCCCCTCGCAGACCGCAGGGCCTTACGTCCACATCGGATGCGTTCCGAATTTCGCAGGGATTACGGATGTCTATGAGGCAGATCTGGGCGCCGCGATGGTCACCGATAACACCAAGGGAGAGCGGATCACCGTCACCGGCACCGTCTTTGACGGCACGGGGACGCCCCTGCGCGATGCGATGATGGAGCTGTGGCAAGCGGACGCGCAAGGCCTCTATCCGGGCCGTGATGGGGCTGACCCGACCTTCACCGGGTGGGGCCGCACCGCTGGCGATGCGGAGACGGGCCAATGGTCGATGGAAACGGTCCGGCCCGGCCCGGTGCCCTTCACCGATGGGCGCATGATGGCCCCGCACATCTCGATCTGGCTGGTGGCGCGCGGCATCAATATCGGATTGCAAACGCGGATGTATTTTCCCGGTGATCCGATGCTGGGCGACGATCCATGGCTGACCCGCATCGAGCATCAGAACCGTGTGCCGACCCTGATCGCGCAGGAAACGACACCCGGCACATTCAAGTTCGACATTCACCTGCAGGGGCCCGACGAGACGATCTTTTTCGACGTCTGAGCATGAAGAAAGCGCGGGGTGTGATGCCCCGCGCTTTGCTACATTACTGTGTCAGGCTCAGGCCAGATCGAACCGATCCAACTCCATCACCTTGACCCATGCGGCTACAAAGTCGTTCACGAATTTCGACTTCGCATCGTCCTGCGCATAGAACTCCGCCACAGCGCGCAGCTGCGAGTTCGAGCCAAAGACGAGATCGACGCGGGTGCCGGTCCACTTGACCTCTTCCGTTTGACGGTCACGACCTTCGAACGTGTTGCCATCGTCGGTTTTCGGTTTCCACTTGATCCCCATATCCATGAGAACCTTGAAGAAATCGTTGCTGAGCGCGCCGGGCGTGTCCGTGAATACACCATGGGACGAGCCGCCGTGATTGGCCTCCATCATCCTCAGACCACCAACAAGTACCGTCATTTCCGGTGTGGTCAGGGTCAGCAACTGCGCGCGATCCACCAGCAATTCCTCAGCAGACATGCTGAAATCCTGCGACATGTAGTTGCGGAAACCGTCGGCTTTGGGCTCAAGCGGCTCAAAGCTGTCGGCGTCCGTCCACTCTTGCGTGGCGTCCCCACGACCGGGGGTGAAGGGCACAGTCACGTCGTGACCACCGGCCCTCGCCGCAGCCTCGACCGCGGCACCACCTGCCAGCACGATCAAGTCCGCCAGCGAGATTTTCTTGTCGCCCTTGGCGTCGAAGTCGGCTTTGATCCCTTCCAGCGCGCTCAGCACTTTGGCCAGTTGCGCAGGTTGGTTGACGTCCCAATCCTTTTGCGGGGCAAGGCGCACACGGGCACCGTTGGCACCGCCACGGCGATCCGACCCACGATAGGTCGACGCCGATGCCCATGCAGCACCCACCAGTTCGGACGTGCTCAGACCCGCATCCATCACAGCCGCCTTGAGGGCCGCCACATCCGCGTCATCCACCAGCGGGTGATCGGGCGTCGGCACCGGATCCTGCCAGATCAGCGTTTCCTCCGGTACCTCGGGGCCGTGATAGCATTTGATCGGGCCCATATCGCGGTGCGTCAGCTTAAACCACGCACGCGCAAAGGCATCCGCAAACTTGTCGGGATTGGCATGGAAATCGCGGCTGATCTTTTCGTAGGCCGGGTCCATACGCATCGCCATGTCTGCCGTGGTCATCATCAATTTGACGTTGCCATTGCCGTCGACTTGGGGGGCGTGATCGTCCTCGGACAGCCCTTTGGCCTGCCACTGGTTTGCACCTGCGGGGCTTTTGGTCAGCTCCCACTCATATCCAAACAGCACATCAAAATAGGACATATCCCATTGCGTTGGCGTCGGGGTCCAAGGCCCCTCGATGCCGGATGTGATCGCATCCACGCCCTTGCCGGACTTGTGGGTGGACAGCCAGCCGAGGCCCTGATTTTCGATGGGCGAGCCTTCGGGTTCGGTGCCGACCAATGCCGCGTCACCATTCCCGTGCGCCTTGCCAAAGGTGTGGCCACCCGCAACCAGGGCAACGGTTTCCTCGTCATTCATGGCCATACGGGCAAATGTCTCGCGGATGTCGCGGCCCGAGCCAAGCGGGTCCGGGTTGCCGTCGGGCCCTTCGGGGTTCACGTAGATCAGGCCCATTTCAACGGCAGCCAGCGGGTTTTCAAGAACGCGGTCGCCGGAGTAGCGACTGTTGGGGCCGCCTGATTCTTCCAGCCATTCCTTTTCGGCACCCCAATAGATGTCTTCCTCGGGCTCCCACACGTCGGGGCGACCGCCGCCAAAGCCGAAGGTCTTGAACCCCATGGACTCCAGCGCACAGTTACCTGTCAAAATCATGAGGTCGGCCCAAGAGATGCCGTTGCCGTATTTCTCCTTGATCGGCCAGAGCAGGCGGCGGGCCTTGTCAAGGTTGCCGTTATCGGGCCACGAGTTGAGTGGCGCAAATCGCTGCGTGCCGGACGTCGCTCCGCCACGGCCGTCCGCCACACGATATGTTCCCGCCGAGTGCCACGCCATGCGGATGAAAAACGGCCCGTAATGTCCGTAATCCGCAGGCCACCAGTCCTGACTGTCGGTCATCAGCGCAAAAATATCCGCTTTGAGGGCCTTTAGATCGACCTTGTTGAACGCCTCCGCATAATCAAAGTCGCCGCCCATCGGGTCAAGGGTCGGAGCATTCTGGTGCAAGACTTTCAGATTCAACTGATTGGGCCACCAATCGCTGTTGGATTGCACGCCAAAGGTGTGCAGGTTTACCCCGTGGATCACCGGGCACTTGCCGCCATCATTTCCATCCATCATCATCTCCGATCATTGGTTGTCCGCGCTGGAATTGAGCCCAGATTGGAATCATTCCAGATGCGCATCATAGGTCGTTTATGCACGCCGAAACATCTTCGTTTCTATCCGAATCTTGCTCTGGCTTTGTCGCATTGGCCAATTGTTACCGATCTCGCGCGATAAATCTAAGTTACATTTTCCGATAGCATCGATAGCCTTGCATTATGAAGAACATCACCCTACGGCAATTGCGCTATTTCGAAGCGCTCGCCCGCGAAGGCCATTTTGGCAACGCTGCGGACAGTTGCGCCATCTCTCAACCTGCCTTGTCGGTGCAGATCAGGGAGCTCGAGGAGACGCTTGGCCTGCAACTTTTTGAGCGGGCCCCGAAACAGGTGCGATTGACCCCGTCCGGGGTCGCCTTTGCCGCGCGCGCCCGCGTGGTGCTGGATGAAGTGCAGCAGATGGGCGAGTGGGCCGAGGCCGTGCGGGGCGGCCTGCTTGAGCGGTTGCGCCTTGGCGTTATCCCGACCATCGCGCCCTATCTGTTGCCGCGGTTGATTGGCGATCTGACTGCGCGCTTTCCCAAGATGGACATCGACGTCCGCGAGACGATCACCCCCCGCCTGCTTGAGGAACTGATGGATGGCCGCCTTGATGCCGCTATCGTCGCCTTGCCCGTTGAGGAACCAAGCCTGATCGAAGTACCGCTTTTCACCGAAGAAATGGTGTTGGTCCGCAGCGGCGCACCAGATCCGCCCACCCCCCTCAGTACCGATGCACTGAGTGATATGCGCCTGCTGTTGCTTGAAGAAGGACACTGCTTTCGCGACCAAGCCCTGTCATTTTGCAACATAAACGCGGCGCGGCGGCGTGACGGGCTGGACGGCAGCTCTTTGTCGACACTTGTGCAGATGGTGGGGGCCGGGATCGGGGCGACGCTCATTCCCGAAATGGCCATTGGGGTCGAAACGCGCGCAACGTCGGTACACGTGTCCCGCTTCGCCCCCCCTGCGCCAACCCGCACCATCGGGCTGATCTGGCGCAAGGCAAATCCGATGGGCAACGCCCTGCGCGAGATCGCCGAGGTGGTCCGCGAAACCCAAACCTGAGCCATCGGTGGTTTCAAGAGTCGCAAGCGCCTCAGCCACGAAGAATATCACTTTCGCGGCGCAAACCGATTTGATCCCCTTGCAGTCCCCTCCGACTCGGACTAAACGCACTCCACCAACTGGCGCGGGATGGAGCAGCCCGGTAGCTCGTCAGGCTCATAACCTGAAGGTCGTAGGTTCAAATCCTACTCCCGCAACCAAAAACCGACACCCCGCCCGTAAAACGGCGGGGTTCGTCGTTTTGGGCCTGATGACTCCAAGATCGCGGCCAGCACCGAATGCGGGATAGCGGTGTTCCCGGGAGGAAGGGCTGCAAGTTCGCCCTCTGACTGTGCTTTGCGCACTTCCAGATCATTTTTCATCGAACTGTCGAACGCCCCCTCGGTGATGTTCGTCACGATCTGTTCGATTTGTTGGGTCGCCTTTGTCAGGCCCGCCTCGAAGGCCATTCGATCTGACATCACCTCTCGCGCCAAGCGTCTTCGCTCCCGGTCGTATTCTTCGATAAACTTGGCCACCTTGTCAGCGTGGATCAGTTTGGCTCTGGATCCCAGGTCGCCGTATCGTCACGCCTGATGAGTCTGCAATTGGCGCACCTAGCTTTATTGCAAATCAAGGGCTACCCATGTCTCATCTCACTCATCGGCGTTGATGATAACGCGCTCCGCCGAAACCATCGATTTGCGTTCAGGTTCTATCACGAACAAGGGGCAACCATTCGCAGACCGGGCGAACGTAAGCGGACAGTTACTGACCTGCTCCCCTGAGAGTCCGTGTTTATAAGTTAGCACTGTTCAGGTTTTGGTCCTCTTCTGACCGGTTAGCATA
>NZ_CANLVZ010000014.1 GCF_947494755.1 uncultured Tateyamaria sp. | reverse complement strand
GGGTGCGTCGCGCCACCGCAAGCCATTGCGATTGATAAAGATAATCCCACTCAACACACGCCGATCATCGACGCGGGTTTGCCGTGCGACTTGGGGAAGAAGGGCTCAAGACGCGCCATCTGCGCATCTGTTAGCCAGAATAGATCAGACATGTTCACCGCTCGTTTTTCGAACCGTGAATCACGCAGCCAAGCGGAAATCAATGGGTCCTGACCCTAGAGCTGGGACCATTTCACTTCGATGGAAATATGCCGGAAATGCAATAAGCATTTCCGGGATTTTTTAGGTACTTTTTCCAGTTGGCGATGATTACCCAACCAGATGGATGTCATGCAGGTCAATTCGGTAGAAAGGGTGCATTTCGGTATTGGCGAACTTGCCGTTCGAGTGGTTGTAAAGCGACCGCCAATAGGGCTGGATGACCACCCCCTCGTCCCGCATGATTTGCTGAAGCTTGGCCATTGTTTCGCGGCGCGCGTCTGCATCCGCGATCCCCATGCCTTCGTCCACAAGGGCGTCAAATTCAGCGCTGTTCAGCCCGGATTCGTTCCATGCCGCATCAGATTTATAGGCCAGCTGCATGATCTGGATACCGAGCGGGCGTGGTCCCCATTCGGTTGCTGACCAGGGATAGCCTAGCCAGTTGTTCCAGAATGTGGCACCGGGCAAGATCTTGCGGCTGACCCCGATGCCGGCGTCTCGCAGTTGTGCGGCGACAGCGTCACAGGTGTTGGACTGCCATTGCGTGTCGATGGAAATCAACTCGAATTCCGTGTCTGCGTGCCCGGCGGCGTCGATCATTTGCTTTGCCTTTGCAGGATCATATTCGGGGGGGGCCATTTCCGCGTATTCGGGGTGCACGATGCTGACGTGATGGTTTTCGCCCACGGTCCCAAGACTGTTGAGGGCCAGTTCAAGGACCTTGTTGTTGTCCACAGCAAGTTGAAGAGCGCGGCGCACCTCGACGTTGTCATAGGGCGCATCGCGTTGGTTAAAGCGCACCGCAATGGTGTTGGCCGTCACAACAGAGCTTTGCTGCCATCCGATACTGTCAACGATTTCCACAAAGTCCGCGCCGGTCTGGTAGGTCAGGTCAATCTCGTCTGAATCGATGGCGGCGACCAAAGCGGATTGATCCGTGCCGAAATCAATGAACTCGATCCGGTCCAGATACCCGCCCTCGCGCCAATACGTGTGATCGGGGTTCTTCTCAAGCACCTGAATTTCGCCAATCTGGTTCTGCACCGGCAGATATGCACCTGTCCCGATAGGCGTCTCGCTTGGATCGCCCCCATCATAAGACCGGTGCACAATCGCCGCCGGATAGTCCGAAAACCCTGCGATCAGGCTGATGTCCGGGTTGCGCAGGTTCAACTGAATCGTGTGATCGTCAATGACCTCGATGGCCCCGTCCGCCAGCATTTTGGTGTCGGGGTCCTGCAGGGCGGCGACACGGCTGGCCATTGAATTGCCCTCGACCGTGCCATCGGCCCACCGGGTCAGATTGTGAACCACATCTTCTGCGGTGAACGCATCGCCGTTGTTCCATGTCACCCCCTGACGCAGTTTCAGCGTATAGACGTCGGCGGTGTCGTTGATCTCCCAGCTTTCCAGCAAATCGCCTGAGACCGTGCCGTCGCGGTTGAACAAGGCGAGATATTCAAGCCAGCCGCGGCAGAAGTTCGACATCTCGGTCCAGGACCAGATGCGCGGATCGGTGATCCCCTTGGTTTCCATATTGACCCGCAAGGTACCACCGGCAACCGGGGCCGCTGCTGCAGGTGTGGGCAAAGTTGCACCGATAATCCCGTAGGCCGCACTGGCCGAAAGTCCCAGCATCGTAGCGCGTGACAGGAAGTCCCGTCTGCTTAGCTTGCTCTCGGCATATTCGCGGGCATAAAGGGCAATGCCCGGATGGATCTGTTCATTTTTCATGTCAGCGACCTCCAGTATCTGCTGTTATTTTGACGTGTGCAGGTCGTTGCCTGCGGCTGCTTGATTTTGTTCTGCATGCCAGTCTGGCTTGGGGATGATCTGACCAAAGCCACCAAGTTCGGCCTCGTAGGCCAACGCCGCGTCAAAGGCGTCTTGATCGCGAAAAGGTTTGGCCACGATCTGAATGCCGGTGGGGCATCCGTTGCGGGCAATGCCTGAGGGCACCGACAGCACAGGATGGCTGCTGAGCATATTGAAAGGCACAGTCAGCGCCCAGCCAAGAACCGGATCAACAGGCTTTCCGTTGATGCGCAGACGGTCTTGGCTGTGATCAAAAATTGCGTCCACAGCGGGAAGCGCGGTCGTGGGACAGATGAAAACATCAAAGCCGGCCATCGCAGCGGCAAAGTCCTGACCCATCTGTCCTGCGGTGCATAACGCGTTGTAGAACCCTTGCGCCGACCCTGCCTTGCCCTGCTCGATCCACGTTGCGGTGTAGGGACAGATCAAATCAGACTGACCTTCCGACGCTTCCGCCATCCAGCTTGAGAATATATGCGCCAGGTGGGTTTTGCCCGCGTCGATCACGGAGACATCCCAGGGCAGCGCGATTTCGGTCACGGTGGCACCACAGGATTTGAAGATTTCGAGGGCGGCACGCGTGTTGCGGGCAACATCCGCGTCGATCTCAAAAAATCCCAGATCAAGGGAGGTGGCGATACGCAGGCCCGTAAGCGGTTTGACCTTCGCGCTCAGTTCAAGCCGAGGGTGCAGTGTGGTCACATCGCCGGGATGTGGACCGCACATGGCATTTTGCATCAGAACCGTGTCCGCAAGGCTGCGCGCCAGCGGCCCGGTATGGCAGAAGTAATCAAGGTTGAAAGGCGGTGTGACAGGGTTGCGCCCCTTGGGCGGTTTATACCCGACAACACCACAGCAGGACGCCGGGACGCGGATGGACCCGCCGATGTCTGACCCCACCGCGAGCGTCGCGGCCCCGATGGCAAGGCTGGCGGCCGCCCCGCCCGAGGACCCACCCGGCGTCAGATTGCGATTATGCGGATTGCGCGTCACACCGCCTGCGCGGGAATGGGTAAAGAGCGCACCACTGAACTCTGGCGTGCGGGTGGTCCCAATCAGCGCAGCACCAGCGCGCAGCATTGTATCGTTCTCGGGCGATGTCGTTTGGCGCGGTTTTCGGTCGGACGTTAGCGATCCATAGCTGGTGGGCCACCCTGCAAGGTTGCCGGTATCCTTGAGCGCGACGCAAATCCCTTCAAGCGCGCGCGGTGCATCGCCCTTGCCCCCGTAGCGATCCTCTGATGCGCGCGCCATATACAGCGCCGTCTCGGGGGCCAGATGGGCAAACGCGTTGATCCCCTCTTGTGATGCTTCGGCCCGCGCCAGCACCGCTTGCGTCATTTCCACCGGAGACAGCGCGCGCTTTGCAAAAAGCTCCAATGCCGCCACCGCACTCAGATCGCAGAGCGCCGCATCAGCCATGCTGCGCAACCGGGGCATGTGCCTCTGCAACGGACAGAATGCTGTCGGCCATAACATCCATGATTTGATCAATTTCCGCATCTGTGCAGATATAGGGCGGTGCGATGGCGAGCACGTCACTGATTACCCGAAAGAACACGCCGCGCGCCTGCGCCGCGTCGGAAACCCTGCGGCACAGATCGGCGCCTCCGGGCGTGGTGGTGTCAAATTCAACCCCGGCCAGCATCCCTTCGCAGCGCACGTCAAGTACACCGGGAAACTGTCGGATCGCTTCCAACCGTGTCGACATGATCTGCCCGAGCCGTTTGACATGCTGTGGCAAGCCCATCTCTTCGTAGATATCCAGACATTCCATCGCAATGGCAGCACCCACCGGATGCCCGCCGTAGGTGACACCGTGGCCAAAGACTTCCAGTTCCTGCGCCTGGCGCGCCACGGTATCGCGCACTTCATCTGTCATCGCGACGGCAGAAAGGGGGAACAGCCCCCCCGTCAACTGCTTGGCCATCGTCATCATGTCAGGCTCGATACCGTAGGTCTCGCAGGCGAACCATTCTCCGGTTCGGCCAAAGCCGGTGATGATCTCATCCGCGATCAGCAGGATGTCGTGGCGCGCCAACACGTTTTGCACCTCGGCCCAATATCCATCAGGCGGCAAATAAACGCCACCGGAGCCGATTGCAGGCTCACCAATAAATGCGCCGATTGTATCGGCCCCATGCGCGCGGATCAGCGCGTCCAGTTCAGCCGCGCGACGCTTGGAAAAGGCCACCTCGCGTTCGCCCGGAAGCGCATCAAGCAGGTAGTGTGGTCGCCCCGTGCGCAGCACCCTTTCGTCGGGCACATCAAATCCATCATGCGTCGCCGACATCGCGGTCAGCGCCGCACTCATGCTGCCTGACCCGTGATAGGCCGCTTCGCGGGCTATGATGCGCTTTTTGTCCGTCTTGCCACGGGCGTTTTGATAGTAGCTGACGATCTTGGCGGCAGTATCCACCGCCTCTGACCCCGCCGTGCCGAAAAGCACATGGTTCAGCCCGGCGGGCAGTTTTTGCACCAACCGCGCGGCCAGATCCTCGACGGGGGTATGGGTGCGGCCCAAAAAGCTGTGATAATATCCAAGCGAAGTCATCTGTGCTGCTGCACGGTCGGCCAGCCGGTGGTTTGTGAGGCCAAGCGGGCAACACCACAGGGCGGACACCGCATCAATAAATTCGCGCCCATCAACATCAGTCACCCGGATACCGTTCGCCTTGGCCATGCGGTGCGGCGGTGTCGTCTCTGCGCCGATCAAATCGGAAAATGGATAAAGCTGTGCCATGCGTGAAGGGTCCTTGCCGAAGGGCGGATCGAAATTTTCCCCCATTAACCCGCATGATAAATTCTCTGTCAAAAGAGAAAATATCGCGATATGCATGCGCAATAGGAATGCGAAATGCACAACCTGCCAAGTTTGAACATGTTGCTGGTGTTTGTTGAGGCCGCGCGCGTGCAAAGTTTCAGCGTTGCCGCCGAACGTCTGGGCGTGACCCAATCCGCTGTCAGCAAACAAGTGTCCGCGCTGGAAGCGCAGATGGGCCAGCCCCTGTTCACCCGCCACCACCGCCGCGTTGAACTGACCGAATACGGAGCCGAGGTCGCGCAGGCTGCCGCGCCCGCGTTTGAGCATCTGTCAAACCGCCTGAATGCAATCGGCAGCGTCCAGACCCGGCAAATCCGCTTTGTGGGGGATGCCGATTTCGTGCAATTGTGGCTCTTTCCCAAACTGCCCGCGTTTGAGCGGGCGCATCCCAAGATACGGGTGTCGATCCATACCCAGGTTGAGATGAGCAAAGCGCCGGATATGGATTACGACTGCGGCATCATCTGGGGGCGCGGCAATTGGCAGAACTGCCAATACGAACCCTTTCTGACCAACCGCGTGTTCCCGGTGGCCAAACCCGGTTTCTTCGATCATCTGAACCGCGTGCCCCGACTTGACGATATCGACGACAGCCAGTTGATCCATGACCAGACCCGTTTCTGGTGGACGGCGCTGCGCAACGCGGTGGGGTTGCCGGGTTTCGATGCGGATTCGGGGCGCATCTACAATCAAAGCTATCTCTGCCTTGAAGCGGCGGCGCGCGGCGAAGGCGTTACCATAGGTGATGAGGTAACGACACGAGACTATCTGCAAAGCGGTCGCCTCGTCCGGCCCTTCGCAACCGCACTGCCCGCACATGATAGCTATTTCCTCGTGCGACCCCGCCACTCACGAATTTCAGAGCCAACGGAAGCGTTCCTCCGATGGCTGAGACAAGAGGCCGACGCACATGAAAGCTGGTTCAGGAGGTCGAAGGATGCAAACTGCGAAGTTTTGTCCAATGCAAGTCAGTCTTGAAGAATGCTTTGTTTACAACACTAATCCTTGATCGGCGTTAAATAGCATTTCGTTCAAAAAACCGAAAAAGAGGTCGAATGCTAAGATCGAATGCCAAAAAAAATAACATAGGATTGACTACAAGCCACTGAGACCCGGACTGGCCTAAACCGGCCCACAGCCGACATTGAGCCGACAACTTAAATTCTGCAGTCGCTGCCCTTATTCCGGACATTCGCTGCAGGCGCGAACACATACGAATCTTATAAGGCAGGTTTAATTGGCCAATCACAACTCGCTTTCTCGGAAATGTTGGCAAGTCAGCTCAGCTGCGAGGTTCATGCAGCAACAGCGAAGATGCACTGAAACGCCAGATAGAGTGACCCTAGCGAGCCACATGTAAATCCCAGTATTCGAATGAACGGGATGCCTGTGTAGTACAGAAGCACAAAAGCGGCACGTCCGATCACTATGATTGCTGCCGCGAGTGCTGGACCCTCACCTGTGACGCCCAAAAACGTCGCGCCTGCCAATACCGGAACGATGTAGGCTGCAGACTCGACTTGGTTTTGGTAGGCACGCTGAATACGTAGGCCTAGAGGACCTCGTTCTACCAAAGGGCGGTTAGAGGAGAAGCCGTAACCGAAACCCTGACTGATGTAGGCGTAGGCAATTTCAATGGTAAGCGCGGTCATAGTGACAAGCGCAAAGCCTACAAGGGCAAATTCAAAGCTCATATTCCTAGTCTTTCTTCTGTTACTTGGCTGTTAAGCCATTGGTGTCAGCGCAACGAGGGTTGATACTGATTGGTCGGTTGCGGCTTGTCGTGCTTCAATAAGCGGAAGATAATCGGGATCGGCATACCAAGCGTCCAGCGCAACCTGTGACGGGAAGCGCAGAACGGCCATGACGTTGGCTTTGAGTTCTCCTTCCAGCGCAGTCAGCTGAGGGGTGGCAACTATGGCTTCTACACCGTGCCGATCATTGATCACCTTCAAGGGGGCGACATAGCCAGCCTGAAAGCTGCCCATGTCTTCGACTTGAAGAGAGGCGACAAGGAATACCGGAGTTTGTGTGCTCATCTTTCACTCCTCAGCTCGGCAGCCGGTCGACCCAATCGCGCAGCGCGCGACCGATGGCTGCAGGGTGATCTTCCTGGACGAAGTGAACGCAGGGGCCGAGGAACACATCTTCCAGATTGGACGCGTTGGCCTTCACGTATTCGACGACCGGTGGTGGCATCAATGCACCTGGTGCAACGTGAAACATCAGTTTCGGCATGTCGGTAGAGTACAGCCAGTCTCCGTTTGCGGTGATCACTTCGGCGGTGTCCGCAGGCTCGCCGGCGATGGGAACCTGTCGCGGCCAGACCAAGGTGGGTTTGCGGCTCTCAGGCGTTGGGAATGGTGCCCGGTAGTTGTCCAGCACCTCTTGCGACAGCGGAGTCGCGACGGCCATCTTGCCCAAAACTTCTTCGACAAAGAAATTGCCCTGCAACACCGCCTCTTCACCTGCGGGGGAGCGGAGCATGCCAAAGAGTTGCGCACTTGGCTCTCCCATCGCCTCAAGGCTTGGTGCCGGAAGCGCGGGTGGAATCCCTGCTTCCATGAACGCGACGGCCTTTACGTTACCTTCGTTCAGGCGCGCGTATCGCATCCCCAAGACCGAGCCCCAGTCATGGATAACCAAGGTGATGTCCTGCAACCCAAGGGCTTCAATAAAACCGTCGAGATATTCCGCATGGTCAGCGAACGTGTAGTCGATGTCGGGCTTGTCGCTGTCGCCCATGCCGATGAGATCGGGTGCGATGGCGCGATGCGTGTCGGTGACAAACGGGATGATATTGCGCCACAGGTAAGAAGAGGTCGGATTACCATGCAAGAAAAGCACTACCGGGCCATCTCCCTCATCGACATAGGTCATTTTTGAACCGTTAACCTCAACAGATTTTTTCTCGAATGGCATGTCTGCGGAAGGGGTAAACTCTTCGGCGTGCGCAGGAAGCGCCGACATGACGGCGACTGCTGCAGCGGTGCCTTGCAGAACGGAACGTCGGGAAATATTGAGGGTCATACGTCGTCTCCTTGTAGGTCGTGAGTGGTGTATCAATCGGCCCTCGTGGCCAAAAACGTGCGCAACTGACGCACGAGGGCGTCGGGCTCATCGTCTTGCAGATAATGACGCGCTGTTTTGAACTCGGTGACGCCAGCCTGAGGCAAACGTTTCTTCCAGGCGGCCAATGCTCCGATTGGGATCAGCGGGTCTTTCAACCCCCAGAAGATATGTGCAGGGCCGTCGAACTGTTCGACATACGGGCCTGTCTCTTCGAGCAGGATCTTGGCCGCCGGATGCGCGGTGTTGGTCGGGATCATGCGCGGAAACGCCATGACACCGGCGCGTTCCGAACTGTTCCGGAAGATGTCGCGATATGCCCGCTTCGCCGCTCCCTTTCGCTTGGTCGCGGTGGCCATTGTCATGACCTGCCGCTCAAAGAAACCCAAGCGGCGCACCATGAAGTCGCCCATACCCTTGGACCGCATCATGAGGAGCGGTGGGGGCAATTTAAGTTTTTCCGGGTCCATCCCGTCGACCGGTGGATAAAACCCAAATGTGTTCATCACCACCAGTGCCTTGATGCGCTCAGGATGACGGGCCGCGACACCAAGGCCAATTGGGCCGCCCCAGTCTTGCATCACAAGGGTAATGTTATTGAGGTCAAGCCGGAGCACCAGAGCCTCAAGATGATCGATGTGGGCCTTCAGCGTATAGGCGGCTTCGTCATCAGGCTTATCAGACAGACCGAAGCCAATATGGTCAGGCACGACGATGCGACGCTCTGTTGAGAGGCCCTTTACCAGCGCGCGATACAGGAATGACCATGATGGATTGCCATGTACCGCAAGCACTGTGGAGCGCTCATTCTCCGCACCCTCATCGAGGTAGTGCATCTGGCCCATTGGTGTCTGGATGAAGTGCGACTTGAACGGATACGCGTCCTCAAGGCCCAGCTCTTTGATGCGTGGATGCACGTCTTTGAATGTGTCGAGCATAGGAGTTTCCGAACCAAAGTTGCAGCGTTGGTTCAAAAGTAGCAGCGCAATTTCGCAACATCACGGAGTATATTTGCAGATAATTGGTGCATTCTTGCGCCGGACTTACGATTCGCCGATCAGGCGCTTCCGATGCTTGCGCAAGACGGTCTCTGCAAAGACCATGAAGGCCTGCACACGCGCGGTCTGGCGCAGGTCGTTGTGCGTAAGCAACCAAATGTCGCGGCTTTTGACAGGAGCTTTCTTGCCCGCGCGCTGTAGGTCCGGGTCTGCGTCGCCAAACAAGCATGGCAGGATCGCAAGACCTAAGCCCTCGCGTGCCGCCGCCTGTTGCGCCGGGATGGTCGGGAAGACGCCCCAAACGGGGTTATCAGGGAACTCTGATGTTCGGACCCATTCAGGCGCACCTTGCGTCGCCGCCCCCCAACCAAGCCAGCGATATAATTTTGGATTGCGAGACAGATAGTCAGGCGTTGCATAGGCCGCCTCTGTATATGCATAGAGGCGTTTGCCCACCAAAGTGTCCGGCGGGTTGTTGTCCAGCCTGACGGCAAAATCCGCCTCGCGCCGCGCAACGTCCCGGATCGATAATGAGGTGTCAAACCGCAATTCGATTGACGGGTGTTGCGCGGTAAAACCTGGCAACTCCGGCATGAAGAGCACATTGAGCAACGGCTCGGGCATCGTGACGGTCAAGGGACCGGCCAGTTCGTCGTCAAGGCCCGCGATGCTGCGTTCCGCATCAATCAATGCTTCGCTAAAGGTCTGCGCGACCCGGTACAGGGTCTCTCCGGCAGAGGTCAGAAGCAACCCGTCCGGCGTTCGGTTGAACAGGCTCGTACCGAGGCTTTCTTCCAGCGAGTCGATCCTTCGCCCAACCGTGGTGTGATGGACACCAAGAGCTTCCCCGGCCGCACGAACTGTCTTGTGCTGAACGACAGCGCACAGCGTTTTGATGTCTTCCCAGTCCAAACTGACCTCGCATTTTTGCACCACTTAGCTGCCAATACGCTACGTGACCTTGCGAAAAAGCACCAGTAGATTTCTAGAGGAATACGCCTCGAAAGGACAAACCATGCCAATCACCGCACAATTTGACGCGCTTGGAGGCCCTGAGAATATCAAGCTGCTCGATGTCTCCGTTGAACCGCCAGCAGCCGATGAAGTCCAAATCCGCATGCGCGCGGCGGGCCTCAATCGGGCTGAGTTGCTCTATGTGGCTGGTCATTATCTCGTCGAACCACCAATCCCAAATGCACCACTAGGTGCCGAAGGTGCGGGAGAGATCATAAGCGTGGGTTCTGGTGTCGAGGGTTTCGCACAAGGTGACCGGGTTTGCGTGCTGCCGATGATGGATTGGGCACAATACGGCACCTTGGCCGAAGTCGTAAACGTACCAGCCAATGCTTTGGAACGGATTCCGGACAGCATAAGTTTCGAAGATGCCGCCGCATTCTCGATGGCCTATGCAACAGCTTACGGTATGATCGTTCAAGCGGGAGAAATGCCCCTGAACGCAGCGGGCAAAACGGCCGTCATTACCGGGGCGAGTTCCAGCGTAGGAACCGCCGCTTTTCAGATACTGAAGCAGATCGGTGCCACCAGTATCGCAACCACCAGAACGCAGAAAAAGGTTGCCGACCTCAAGAATGCGGGTGCGGATCACGTGATTGTCACGGATGACGAAGATATCGGCGCCCGCCTGAAAGAGATCACAAATGGAAAGGGCGTGGACCTTGTCTGCGACTCAATCATCGGAGATATGATCGCCCCCGCCGCCGAAGCTCTTGTCCCTGAGGGAAATATGGTTCTGATGGGCTTTCAGTCGGGTGAAATTCCGGGTCTTCCCTTCTATCCAATTCTGACCAAAGGCATCACCATCCGCGGCTTTCATCTGGTCTGGCACCTTCTGGATCATGCAGACCGACGCAGAAGAGCAGTCGACTTCCTGCGTCCGCTCTGGGCCAGTGGAGAGCTTAAGCCAATTATCGATCGCGCTTTCCCGCTCTCCGATGTCTCGGGCGCCTATGCGTACATGGCAACCAACAGGCATCTAGGAAAGATCGTCGTGAAAATTTGATGGGTTTCCGGCCCAAGGACTAAGCCGCTTGTCGCGGCAATGGCGCTTGTGGTTGGCGTTTTTCTTTCCACCAGATTTAGGCTCATTTTGAGAGCTGGCTGATCCGCCTGACGATTGAGGTTTCTCAATCGGACAGGAGGTTCCAATGACACAGGAGAAGATGAGCCCGCTGCGTGCGCGGTTGATGGAGGACATGCGTATCCGCGGGATGGGCGACAAGGCTCAGAAGTCGCATATCAGGGCGATCAAGGATTTCGCCAAGTTTTTGGGGCATTCGCCGGATACAGCCACGCCCGAAGAATTGCGCTCCTATCAACTGCACATGACCGATACCGGGGTG
Source organism: uncultured Tateyamaria sp. (assembly GCF_947494755.1). Classification (GTDB taxonomy): domain Bacteria; phylum Pseudomonadota; class Alphaproteobacteria; order Rhodobacterales; family Rhodobacteraceae; genus Tateyamaria. The sequence goes on along the minus strand of NZ_CANLVZ010000014.1, from coordinate 103,541 downwards.
ACGCCCTCGACCTTCAACACGCGGATCGTGGCGCTGAGGTTCTTCTTCGGCATCACCTGCGGACGAGAAGACATGAAGCGGTTCATGCAGTTCAAGAGCCAGCCCAAGAAGCTGCCAACGGTGTTCAGCGTGCAGGAGGTATCTGACCTGTTGATGGCGACACCGGGGCCGGGTCTGAAGTACCGGGCTGCGCTCAGTATTTCCTATGGTTCTGGTCTGCGCGCGTCCGAGGTTTGCAATCTCAAGATCAGCGATATCGACAGCGATCGGATGTTGATCCACGTTGATCACGGCAAGGGCGGAAAGGATCGCAAGGTGATGCTGTCGCCTGGGCTGCTGGGCCTGTTGCGGGACTACAGGTGCGAAGCACGGCCCGAGGGCCGGCTGTTTCCCGGCAAGTCAAAGATCAACCCGATATCGTCTCGTTAGTTGAACAGGGCTTTCACATCCGCAAAACACATGGCTGGCATTTCAAAACCGGCCACGCTGCAAACATTGCGGCACAGCTTTGCCACGCATCTGCTGGAGGCAAACACCGACGTACGTGTCATTCGGTTTTGCTGGGCCATGCCAAGCTGACGACCACGGCACAGTACACCCACGTTGCCACCAAGACGATCAAGGACACCGTCAGCCCCTACGAGATGCTGGCCAATCTGCAGGATCAGACGCCGCGGCGAAGCCTGGCGTGATGCACCAGGGCGTTGTCCCGCCCAAAGTTGGAGATCGCGGACATTTTCCGAAGCTATGGCCTCGCGTGGCGGCAGGCCAATGCAGGACATGTCAGCCTCAGCCAGCTCAAGGTGATGTCGTCGATTGAAGCTTGTCGAACCGAGGCGCTCGGCGGACATGTGGCCGTGTGCAGCAAATGTGACCACCACCAGATTGCCTATAACTCTTGCAAGAACCGCCACTGCCCAAAATGCCAGGGACCGGCAGCGCGTGACTGGATGGAGGCGAGAGCCGAAGACCTGCTGCCGGTGGAATACTTCCACGTGGTCTTCACAATGCCCGCGGAGATCGCCAAGATCGCTTATGGAACAAGAAGGCGGTCTATGGCCTGCTGTTCAAAGCGTCGGCGGAAACGGTGACGACAATTGCCGCCGATCCAAAGCGCATGGGCGCAAAAGTTGGGCTGACCAGTGCCTTGCACACATGGGGCTCAGCCCTGACGCACTATCCGCACATCCACATGATCGTCCCTGGCGGTGGCCTGTCACCGTACGGCATCAAGTGGGTCGCTTGCAAGCCTGGGTTCTTTCTGCACGTGAGGGTATTGGCGCGGTTATTCCGTTGCCTGTTCATTGACGGTCTGTTGGCACTACGCCAAGCGGGAGAGCTTTCCTTCTTCGGTGATCACGAAGGACTGGTCGACACCGCCACCTTCACCAAATGGCTCGCCCCTTTCCGCAAATCCGAATGGGTCGTCTATGCCAAGCCACCCTTCGGCGGGCCGGCGGCGGTACTGGCCTATCTCAGCCGCTACACCCACCGGGTCGCGATCTCAAACCATCGCTTCAAAAGCGCTGATGCCGACACCGTGGCATTCCGCTGGAAGGACTACCGGGTCAAACGTGGCGATTGGACCTGTCCCGTTTTTGTGCCGCCCCAAGTGCTCGTTTAGGCCACTTTTCGTTCGAAGGCGACGGGGCTTTTCCAGCCCAGTGCTGAGTGTCGCCGTCTCGGATTATAGAATCCGTTGATGTACTGGAAGATGGCCAGCTCAGCATCCCGCCGCGTTTGCCATGACCTTCGCCAAATCAGCTCAGCTTTGATCGTTTTGACGAAGGTTTCGACGGCAGAATTGTCATAACAGTTGCCTTTGCCGCTCATCGATACCCTGAACCCGTGCTGGCGCAGGAGTTTCTGGTAGTCGTGTGAGCAGTATTGCGACCCGCGATCGGTATGATGGATACAGCCTTTGGGGGGCTGGCGTAGTGCAACCGCCATCTTCAACGCACGGATCGCCAAGCCACGTTTCATGCGATTGCTGACTGCCCAGCCGATAACACGCCGAGAATGCAGATCAAGAATGACAGCCAGGTAGAGCCATCCTTCGCGGGTCCACACGTAGCTGATGTCGCCTGCCCATTTCTGGTTGGGCGCTTTCGCTGTGAAGTCCCGGTTCAACAGGTTCGGTGCGGTGTTGAAGGTGATCAGCCCCACTTGAGTGGTCCAAATTGATTGTTAGTGCATGATCGGCCTTTGGTCCATCTGAACGACGGGATGCCACGCAAGATGAACAGGTCGCTCAAGACATCGATGACGTTGCCCGAGTTCAGCTTGCGATCCACGCGTATGGCCAGGCATTCGCGGCTGTACTCGTCGATGATGTTGAGCGTGCGGAACGCTTTCCCGTCGTCGGTGCGGCAATGCACGAAGTCGTAGCTCCAAACATGGTCGCGATGTTCAGGCCGAAGCCGGACACATGATCCGGCATTCAGCCAAAGCCGCCCCTTCTTCGGTTGTTTCATTGGCACTTTCAGCCCCTCCCGCCGCCATAGCCTTTCGACACGTTTGTTGTTCACATGCCAGCCAGCATCTCTCAGCAACGCGGCGATCCGACGATAGCCATAGCGGCCATACTGCCGGGTCAATGCTGTCATATCGGCCAGCAAACGTTCTTCGTCTGGGCGACCAACAGGTATCCGGCGCTGCGTAGATCGGTGTTGTCTCAGAACACGGCAGGCGCGGCGTTCCGAGACATTCAGCTCAGCGCGAACACGATCAATGCAGGCTCGGCGACGAGCGGGGCTTAGAAGTTTCCCTTTGCGGCCTCCGCCAAGATCAGCTTGTCCAGCGTCAGATCCGATACGGCCTTTCTCAAACGCTCGTTCTCTTTCTGTAGACGCTTCAGTTCCTTCAATTGATCCGTGCCCATTCCACCGTATTTCTTCTTCCAGCGGTAGAACGTTTGTTCAGTCACACCAATCTGGCGGATCGCATCCAGACGCGGCATCCCTTGCCCCGTCAGAACCTCAACCTGCCGCAACTTCGTGACAATCTCTTCCGGCTTTGGTCGCTTGTTTGCCATGTGTTTCCTCCGTTTTCCTAAACATAGCGAAGGACCACTTCAGTGGGGGAGGATCAGCGGGTAGACCGGACGCTTACGCTATTTCGGCATTCCGCTGGCTTTTGTATTGGGCTGGCTGTTTTTTGACGAAACCCCGTGGGACGCCTTGTTCCCCGGCGCGCTACTGATCGCGACCGGGGGGCTGATGATCGTCTGGCGGGAACGGCGGCGCGCCCGGGCGGCGCAACGCCTCTAGCGCCGCAAAATAGCGTCTCGTGCCGCTTGGGCTTCGCGTGTCAGTTGGGCTGTTGCGCTCATGTGCCAGTGGAGCCCGGAATGACCTCGGTCAGAGGCATCCTGCAGGTTGGTTTGAACCGTTTCAGTGTTCGATATTGTATCGCTCAGTGCGGCGGCAATCCGGTTCTGGCTTTGACGGATGCTATCGGCCTGTGCGGCATAGTCAGCTTCCGAAATCAGGCCCAAGTCTCGTTCCATATCCAGGTTTTTCAAGCGGGCATTGTGGGTGTGCACTGCTGCCTCGACACTGTCCATCTGGTCGTTCATCGCACGCAAATTGCGCACCAACGCATCCGCGGAGACGAGTTTGTTGCGGCCATCCGTTTGGGCGGCGCTGGTCACGCCGTGCCGTGCCTGCGAGCGGCGCACGAGGGTTTGAGCGAGTGCGCTCAACGCGTCAGCTTCGGTTGTCACGTTAATGGTTTCGCCAATTTCGGCAGGGGCGGTTGACGGCCCGCGCTGTTCCGAAAATCCGATCAAAGACACATCCAGCCGCGATGTCTCTTCTATGCCTGAAGCGCACCCTGCCAAGGCCGCTGCGCTCAGGAACATCCCTGTTTTTACAAAACTATACATGACGCGATTGCCCGTCCTTCTTCGTAATTATCTGCTCTTTGAAGGCGAGATATCGCGCAATTGTGGTTAATTTTGGGCCATTGTATAATTTTGCGAAACAATTGAGGCAGCCAGAGGCGTTTGTGCCAAAGACTGCTCAGACCTCGACGGCTTGCGCCTCTTGCGCGCCCACCTGGAAGACCCGTTTGTACCGCTCGATTTCGGATTGCGGGCCCATCGCCTTGTTGGGGTTGTCCGACAGCTTGACCGTTGGCCTTCCGTTGGCCGAGATCGCCTTGCAGACCAACGAGAATGGTGCCAGCCGATCATCCTTGGTCAGCCCTTTGAAATCATTGGTCAGCATCGTGCCCCACCCGAACGACACTTTGACCCGGCCCGCGAATTGTTTGTGCAACTCAACGATCTTTGCGGCGTCCAGCCCGTCCGAGAAGATGACCAGCTTTTCGCGTGGGTCTTCGCCGCGGGTTTTCCACCACTTGATCGCGTTTTCTGCGCCGGTCGCCGGATCGCCACTGTCGATCCGTATCCCGGTCCAGCCCGCCAGCCAGTCGGGGGCGTTGTCCAGAAACCCTTGGGTGCCGTAAGTGTCGGGCAGGATCACCCGCAGATTGCCATCATGTTCCTCGTGCCAATCGCTCAGGACGTCATAGGGGGCCTGAGCCAGTGCAGCATCATCCTCGGCCAGTGCGGAATAGACCATCGGAAGTTCATGGGCGTTGGTCCCGATGGCCGCCACATCCCGGTTCTTGGCGATCAGGCAGTTTGACGTGCCCACAAAGGCTTCGCCCAACCCTTCGCCCATGGCCTGCACGCACCAGTCCTGCCACAGAAAGGAATGCCGCCGCCGCGTCCCGAAATCAGCCACCCGCAGCCCCTCATGGCCGCGCAGCACTTCGATCTTTTCCCACAGCTTGGTCATGGCGCGCGCATAAAGCACTTGCAGCTCGAACCGGCCCATTTCGTTCAGAACGGCACGGCCGCGCAATTCCATGAGCACCGCAAGCGCAGGGATTTCCCACAACATGACCTCGGGCCAGGACCCTTCGAACGTCAACTCATACTGATCGCCGCGTCGTTCGAGGTGATAGGCGGGCAGTTGTAGGGTTTCGAACCAGTCCATGAACTCGGGCGTGAACATCTGGCGTTTGCCGTAGAATGTGTTGCCGCGCATCCATGTGCTTTCGCCCCGGCTGAGCGACAGTGAGCGGATGTGATCGAGTTGTTCGCGTAGCTCGCCCTCGTCAATAAGGTCGGCCAGCGGCACATGTTTGGACCGGTTGATCAGGCTGAATGTGACTTGGGTATCCGGCTTGTTGCGGAACACAGATTGGCACATAAGCAGCTTGTAAAAATCGGTGTCGATCAGGGATCGGACAATCGGGTCGATCTTCCATTTGTGGTTCCAGACGCGGGTGGCGATATCGACCATTGCGGTGTCCTTGTCGGTGGCTTGACACGTTGTGCCTCAGGTTCGGGGCAAGCTGCAAGCTGCCTCACGTTAACGTAACCCCGGCGTCCTTCATGCCTGCCTTCGCAGTGGCGAGCGATCCATCCAGATCGATGGCGCGGCACAGGTCCAGCCGAACCGTCACATCGAACCCGAGCCTGGCGGCGTCCACCGCCGAAAAGTTCACACAGAAGTCCGTGGCCAGCCCCACAAGCGTCAGCGTGTCGATCCCGCGTGTCCGCAGATAGCCCTCAAGCCCGGTTGCCGTCGTGTGATCGTTTTCGAAAAAAGCCGAGTAGCTGTCGATGCCGGGGCGATATCCCTTGCGCACGATCATCTGTGCGCGTTCGACGTTAAGGTCGGGGTGGAACGCGGCCCCATGGCTGCCTTGGATGCAGTGATCCGGCCACAGCGCCTGCGGCCCATAGGACATATCGATCATATCATAGGCTGCGTGCCCCGGATGAGAGGACGCGAATGATGAATGACCTGCCGGGTGCCAGTCCTGCGTCAGTATCACGGCCTCTGCTGTGTCCATCAGCGCATTGATCCCGCCGACAATCAGATCACCCTCAGGCACGGCGAGCGCACCGCCGGGGCAAAAGTCGTTCTGAACATCGATCACGATCAGGGCATGGGTCATGGGCTTCTCCACTGTGCTGCCCGGCCAGTGTCGCACCGCCTCGCCCCCTTGCACAAGGGTATCCCGTTGCCCTATTTCGCAGATATGTTCACCATCGCTGCTCTTTATCACTTCACCCGGTTTGCCGATATCGGGGCGCTCAAACCGCCATTGGTTGCGCTCTGTACTGCCAATGATGTGCGCGGATCACTGTTGCTGGCCCCCGAAGGCATCAACGGCACCATCGCGGGGCCGCGCGCGGGCATTGACGCCGTGCTGGCCCATATCCGCGCGCTGCCCGGTTGCGCCGATCTGGAGTGGAAGGAGAGCACCAGCCCCACCGCCCCATTCGGCAAGATGAAGGTGCGGTTGAAGCGTGAGATCGTCACCATGGGTCAGCCCGACGTCGATCCCACTGCTCGCACGGGTCACTATGTCGAGGCCGCAAATTGGAATGATCTGATTGGCCGCGATGATGTGGCCGTGATTGACACCCGTAACGACTATGAGGTCGCCATCGGGACCTTTGACGGCGCCGTCGATCCGGCCACTGCCAGCTTTGGGGAGTTTCCGGCGTGGTGGGAGGCGAATAAGGAACGGTTTCAGGGCAAAAAGATCGCGATGTTCTGTACGGGTGGCATTCGCTGTGAGAAATCGACGAATTACCTGCTTGGGCAGGGGGTCGAGGATGTCTATCACCTCAAGGGTGGCATTCTGAAATATCTCGAAGAAGTCCCGCTGGTCGACAGCACATGGCAGGGCGAATGCTTTGTCTTTGATGGGCGCGTCAGTGTCGGCCATGGCTTGGCCGTTGGTCCGCATCTGCTGTGTCACGCCTGCCGTCGCCCGATCCTGCCTGCGGACCGGGACCGGCCCGAATTTGAGCAAGGGGTCGCCTGTCATCATTGCGCGGATGAGACATCGGATGCGGACAAGGCCCGGTTTCGCGAGCGTCAGAAACAGATGGTTCTGGCGCGCGATCGCGGCACCGCCCATATGACCGGTCATGTCACAGACAAGGGCTGAAGTGGGCGGACGACACGTCCGCCTTACGGGCTGATCACGCCGGTTGCATGACCCCTCGGGCTCGGCTGCGTGACAGCAGCCACAGCATGATCGCGATGTTCGCGCCGTTCCAGACGATCCCATTCCAGAACGCCATTTGATAGCTGCCCGTCACGTCGTAAATCCACCCCGACATCCAACCGCCGAGCGCCATGCCCATGATCGTTGCCATCAGCACGAACCCGACCCGCGCGCCAGCCTCTCGTGCGGGCATGTATTCGCGCACGATGATCGCGTAGCTTGGGACGATCCCGCCTTGGCTTAGCCCAAAGACCAGGCTCACCACATAGAGCGAGATCAGCGCATCCGATGGCAAGTAAAGAGCAAGCGCAATGGCCTGCGCGATGGATCCCAAAAGCAAGGTCCGCACCCCGCCCAATTTGTCCGCGAGCAACCCCGAGATCAATCTCGATCCGACGCCGCCCACCAACATCAACGACAGCATCTCTGCCCCCACCGCCGGGCCATAGCCGAGATCAACGCAGTAACTCACGATATGCACCTGTGGCATCGACATCGCCACGCAGCACCCGACGCCTGCCACGCCCAGCAGACAGGCGAGTGCTGTCGGAGACAGCCCTGCGGATCGCGCGTTGGCCGAAGACGCGGCCTCGGCCATTTGGTGCGCACTGTCGGGGACTTGCCGCCGTAACGCGAAAGCCAGAGGCACAACAACCAACACCGTCGCCGCCGCAAGAACGGCGTAAGTGGCCCGCCATCCATCTTCGGCCAGCACGCCCGCCAGGATCAGTGGCCAGATCGCCCCTGACAGGTAGTTTCCGCTTGCCGCAATCGCGACCGCAATGCCGCGCCGTTTCATGAACCAATGCGAGATGTCCGCAATCAGCGGGCCAAATCCGACTGACGTTCCAAAGCCCACGATCAGTTGTGCCAAGGACAGCGCCCAGATCGAGCCTGCGGCCATCGCGAGCCCGTATCCCCCCGCAATGCCCAACGCGCAGACAACCAACACTGGCGTGACACCCCATCGGTCCACCGCTCGGCCCACGATGAAATTACCCGTCGCGAACCCGATCATGGTCAGCGTGTAAGGCAGGCTCGCGTCTGCCCGGCTTACCCCGAATTCGGCCTGAACCGCAGGCATGATGACAATGATCGCCCACATGCCCGCATTCGCCACCATCGCAATGGTCAATGTCAGCGCAAGCCGCGTCCACGAATATCGGCTGTCATGTGTTGATGCGGTCATGCGCTCATCTGTGACCTTAATCGGCACCCATGCAAGCACCGACTTTCATTTCGTACAATTGGATGTGTTAAGCCAAGGGTAAGGCCCCTGCTCTACAAAACTCCTCGGGTGAGAAAAACCGAGGTACGGGCCATGACGGTGCAGGCGAACGCGCAACCGATCATCATCAAGCGAAAGAAAGTCATTCAGGGTGGTGGCCACCACGGCGGGGCCTGGAAAGTCGCGTATGCGGACTTTGTGACGGCCATGATGGCGTTCTTCATGCTGATGTGGCTTTTGAATGCCACGACCGAAAAACAGCGCAAAGGCATTGCCGACTACTTTTCGCCCACAATCCCCATCAGTCGCGTTTCGGGTGGTGGTGATGGCAGCTTTGGGGGTGACAGCGTGTTTTCCGAAAATACGCTGCCTCAGAACGGAACAGGTGCATCTTCGCAGCGCCCCACCGAAGCCCGTGAGGCGCGTGGTGAACTCGGAGAGGACAGAGCCGCCGAAGATGAGGTGTTTCAGTCACTCGAAGCCCGCCTGATCGGGCATGGTGGCGAATCCAAGCTGATGGACAATGATTTCCAGCATATCGTGACGGAGTTGACGGACGAGGGCCTGGTGATTGAGGTCTTTGCAAGCGAACGGTCTGCGATATTTGAGTCGGGCACCGAAACACCCACGCAAATGCTGATCGATCTGACGGAATGGATTGCCGCGTCGACCGCGACGGTGGACAACGGCATCGCAATCAATGGCCACGTGCCGACCCAAGCCATTGTGGTTGCGAACAATTCGACATGGCAATCCTCAGCGGCTCGAGCGACGCAGATGCGAAAATTGCTTGAGCAATTCGGCGTTGCGCCGGGCCGGATGCAGCGTGTGACGGGCCATGCGGATCGTGAACCGGCCGTCCCCAATACCATGGCCGTACGGAACGACCGGCTGGAAATCATTTTGCTGCGCGAATGAATAGGTTGGATTTTATCTGTTAGCCTGACGTTAAGAGCAGAGGCCTAACTGTGGCACCATCAAGTCGATGCAGCAGAAAGGCGTATCCATGACAATTTCTTCGTCGCTCAATGCAGGTGTTGCGGGGCTTCAATCGAATGCCACGCGTCTTGCGTCCATCTCCGACAATATCGCGAACTCGTCGACCTATGGGTACAAGCGTGTCCAGACTGATTTCCATTCCATGGTTATCTCAGGGTCGGGATCGGGTTCATACTCCGCAGGCGGGGTGCGCGCGACAACGTCCCGACTGATTGACCAAAGCGGGTCGCTTGTGTCGACCGCGAACGCCACCGACCTTGCAGTCAGAGGGCGAGGCATGTTGCCGGTGGCGCAGGCCACCGACATCAATAACAGCAACGGCGACAGTCAGATGTACCTGACAACGACCGGCTCGTTCCGTACGGATGCAGAAGGGTATCTGCGCTCCGACTCTGGGCTTGTTCTGTTGGGTTGGCCCGCTCTGCCTGATGGGACAATACCGACATTTCCACGTGATACTGCCGATGGGCTCGAACCTGTACAGATCAACGTGAACCAGTTTTCTGGCGAACCGACGACCAAGCTGTCACTAGGGCTGAACCTGCCCGCAACCGACACGGATCCAGGCGCGCCAGGGGATACCCAGAACCTGTCGGTTGAGTATTTTGACAACCTGGGCACATCGGAAAACATCAACATCAGTTTCACCCCAACTGTGCCGGCCTCAGGGTCTGCTTCTTCGAACGAGTGGACGATGCAACTGTCTGACTCGGCATTGGGCGGCGCGGTCATTGGCGAATACGTTCTGACGTTCGACGACAGCCGGACATCCGGCGGTACATTGGCATCGGTTGCGATGACACCCGCGGCCATTGGGGGCGCCTATGATCCGGCAACTGGCAACATCGTCATTGCAGCCGAAGGTGGCCCTCTGGAAATCAACATCGGACAGTTGGGTGACAGCGATGGGATCACACAGCTCTCCGACAGCTTTGCGCCTGTGTCGATTTCCAAAGACGGCTCACCGGTCGGTAACATGACCAATGTCGAGGTCGATGCGAACGGCTTTGTCACTGCGTTCTTCGACACCGGGATCAACCGGACGATCTATCAGATCCCCTTGGTGGACTTGCCCAATCCCAATGGAATGGTCGCTCTGGATCAGCAGACGTATTTGCCATCCCCTGAAAGCGGAAGCTTCTTTCTCTGGGATGCAGGTGACGGCCCCACTGGTGACATCGTCTCCTATGCGCGTGAGGAATCCGCGGTTGATGTGGCGGGCGAACTTACCGCCATGATCCAGACCCAGCGGGCGTACTCCTCGAATGCAAAAGTGATCCAGACCGTGGACGAGATGCTGCAGGAAACGACGAACATCAAACGTTAACCCGCGGGCTCTCGCGGCCCGCCAACAGAAACGGAACACCTTGCCATGACGATCACAAGCGCATTGAATTCCGCCATGTCCGGGCTGCGGGCTGCCGGACGCGCCTCTGAATTGGTGTCGAGCAATATCGCGAACGCATCAACTCCAGGATACGCGCGCCGAACCCTGTCCATCGGATCCTACAGCATCGGCGACATCGGTGGGGTCAGGATCAACGGAATTCAGCGCCACGTTGACGCACAGATCGTCTCTGATCGACGGTTGGCCGGTTCGGAATTCGGCTATCGATCCGAAACGACATCGTACTTCAACCGGATTGAGGATCTGGTGGGCACGCCCGATCAAGCGGGATCTTTGTCAGCGCGACTGGCCGATTTCGAGAATGCGCTGATCACGGCCAGCAGCCGTCCGGACGCCCTTGAGCGATTGGATAGCGCAGCACATGGGGCACGCGACCTCGGCCGCGCCATCAAGTTGGTCGCGGATGGCATCCAATCAGAACGCACAGATGCGGATCGCAACATCGCGGATCAAGTTACGCGCCTGAATGACACACTCAAAAGTATCGAAACACTGAACGTTCGGATCACAGCGACCAACAACCAGAATATGGATTCGTCCGCGTTGCAGGATCAACGCAGGATACTGATCGACGAAGTCAGCGAAATGGTTCCAGTGCGAACGGTAAATCGCGATCACGGTGCGGTTGCTCTATATTCGACGGGTGGGTCGATCCTATTGGATGGCCGCGCTGTGGAAATCGGTTTTGAGCCCGCCAATATCGTTACACCATATATGTCGATTGACGATGGCACGCTGTCTGGTCTGACAATCAACGGGTTCGCACTCAACACATCTTCGGAGTTGGGGCGACTTCACGGCGGTACGCTCGGAGCTCAATTTGAAATTCGCGACGAACGCGCGCCTGAAGCACAAATCAAGATCGATGCACTTGCACGAGACATTATTGAACGGTTTCAAGATCCTGCCGTCGATCCAACGCTGTCAGCAGTTGACCCCGGCCTGTTCACCGACCGTGGCGCGGCACTTGACCCATTACAAGAGACAGGACTGGCCAATCGCATTGAGATCAATGAATTGGTCGACCCCACGCAAGGCGGCGATGTCTGGCGGATACGCGATGGGTTGGGGGCACTCGCGGCTGGTTCATCTGGAAATGCGATACTTCTCAATGCCTTGTCAGATGCACTGACGATATCTCGCGTGGTGAACTCAGGCGGTTTCGGGTCGCCCCCGCTGACGGCACCCGAGCTGACCGCGCGCTTTTCTTCGCAACTCGGGGCGGATCGGTTGCGAGAGGATCAGCAACTCGGCTTCGCCTCGGCACAGTTTTACGAGCTGACCCAATTGGAACTTGCCGATGGCGTAGATACCGACGCCGAGTTGCAAAACCTGATGATCATCGAGCAGGCATATGCGGCCAACGCGCGTGTCATTGAAACGGTCGATCAGATGTTCGACACCCTCTTAAGGATTTGACAATGAGCAGTTTTTCCCTTGGTGACCTCGCCCAAACTTTTATGCTTCAACGCCAAGGTGCCGCGTTGAAGGCCAACATGACACGCCTCAACGAGGAGTTGGCAACCGGGCAAGTCAGCGACGTGAAATCGGTCCTCGCCGGCAACACCAGCTATCTGAGCGACATCGAACGAGATCTTAAGACGCTGTCGGGTTTTCGCGTGGCGACCACAGAGGCTGCGCAATACGCTGAATCCATTCAGCTATCATTGGAAAGGGTCAGTGATAGCAGTGAGAGTTTTGGGACCTCGCTGCTCAAGATTTCATCAAATGCGACCGGTTCGGTTCTGGACCAGTTTTCCGATGATGCAGAATCTCAGCTGGCCAATATCGTGGGCGTACTGAATACCAGTGTGGGTGGGCGCAGCCTCTTTGCTGGTGATGCGACGAATCAGCGGCCGATGGCAGATGCGGAAGTCATTCTGGACGGTCTCCGCGCCGCGACTGCCGGAGCAGCGACGCCCCAGGACCTGCGAACCGCAGCAGAGATCTGGTTCAATGATCCCGCTGGATTTGTAGCGACGGCCTACACTGGCTCCGCGACCGAAATAGCTCCGCTGCGGATTGGCCAAAACGAGAAGGTTTCCGTGCAGATCAAGGGCGACGATCCGATATTCAAAGACATCATCAAGCAGTATGCACTTGCCGCCATCACTGGAGATGCCGCGTTTTCTTTCAGCGCAACAGATCGTCAGGAACTGCTCGCCGAGGCAGGCCGCAGTCTCTTTTCCACGCAAACCGATATGACCGCTTTGCGTGCCAAGATTGGATCAGCGCAGGCACGCATCGATGAGGTTGGAGCCAGAAACGCGACTGAACAAACATCGCTGCAATTTGCGAAGGGCGCTTTGTTGCAGGCAGATCCCTACGAGACAGCAACTGAACTGGAGGCAGTCCAATTTCAACTTCAAAGTCTATATACCGTCACCGCGCGCATGTCAGATCTATCGTTTGTGAACTTCGTTCGATGAGGTGGCTCTCTTTCTTTCTGATCACTCTTTTCTGCGCTCAGGTCGCTGATGCCAGTTCCGTGCGCATTAAGGATCTGGTTGAGTTCGACGGCGTTCGTGGAAATGACTTGGTTGGCTATGGGCTGGTGGTAGGCCTTGATGGAACCGGAGATGGACTGCGCAACGCGCCATTCACCGAAGACATCATGACCAACATTTTGGAACGTCTTGGGATCAATGTTACCGGCGAGCAATTTCGACCGAAGAATGTTGCAGCTGTATTTGTCACATCCGCGCTGCCGCCATTTGCCAGGAGCGGATCTCAGATCGATGTGACGGTTTCGGCAATTGGTGATGCCAAAAGCCTGTTAGGCGGAACCCTGATTATGACGCCCATGAACGCCGCCGATGGTGAAATATATGCGGTGGCGCAAGGCACCATTATCGCAGGCGGCGCAGTGGCAGAAGGTGATGGGGCACGCGTAACACAAGGCGTTCCAACCTCTGGCGTGATTCCGTCGGGTGCTCGTGTGGAACGTGAGATCGACTTTGAACTCAGCAGCCTCACGGACATGCGGCTCGCCTTGCGCGACGCCGACTTTACCACTGCCGCTCGGATTGAAAGCGCGATTAACAATGATTTTGGACGGCAGGTCGCGACCATGCTGGATTCTGGCACAGTCAGTCTGAACGTGCCTCGGACCCGTATGCGGTCAGTTGCACATGCCTTGGGACGCATTGAAAATATCGCAGTTGAACCTGAACGAAAGGCCCGTGTGGTCGTGGATCAAAGGTCGGGTACAATTGTGATGGGCGATGATGTGCGAATATCGCGGGTTGCTGTGTCGCAAGGCAATCTCACCTTACGTATCCAAGAACAGCCTATCACCGTGCAACCGAATCCCTTCGCGCAGGGCGAGACCGTTGTGGTTCCTCGGACGACGGTCGACATTGAGGACGAAGAAGGGCCCAGCCTCGCCGAAGTGCCAGACGGTGCGTCTTTGTCCGAGGTCATTGCAGGTCTGAATGCGCTTGGAGTCGCGCCTCGCGACATGATCGACATTCTGAAGAGTATCAAAGCAGCCGGCGCCTTGCATGCAGAATTCGTAGTGCGATAAGAGAACATGCAAGGTGTGGAGCCACTCTCTGGATACTTGCCAACACTCTTAAATCCAATACGGCTGTCTTGAAACGACGCCAAATAGTGTCATTTGGCCTTGCCGTTTCGCCCGTCAAAAGTAGCTGCGAACCAAGCTACCGGCAATAAGGCTCCAACCATCTGCGACAACAAAGAACGCAAGTTTAAACGGCAACGAGACGATTGCAGGTGGTACCATCATCATCCCCATGCTCATCAGCACGGCCGCTGCGACCAAATCGATGATTAAGAATGGCAAAAAAATCAAAAACCCGATCTGAAACGCTCTCGCGATCTCGGACAATAGGAAACTGGGCACCAAAACCGACAGCGGGGCATCTGGTGATAGCTCAAGCCCTTGCGTATCTGGTCTGAGGTCGGCCATAGCGCCAAAAGTGTCGGCATCCAGACGCGCGGACATGAAACCGCGAAAGGGTTCAATCGTTCGTGCAAATGCGGTTTCCACGTCTATCAAGTTTTTCGTCAATGGTTGAAGCCCATCGGTCCAAGCCTGCATAAAGACAGGCTCCATCACGAAATACGTGAGAAACAGCGCAAGACTTACGATCAACATGTTTGGGGGCGATTGCTGAAGCCCGATTGCCTGTCTCAAAATGGAGAGCACAGTCACCAGAAAGGGGAAGCACGTTACCATTATGGCCAGCCCTGGCGCGAGGCTCAGCACTGTGATCAGAGCGATGAGTTGCAACGTCCTGGCGCTTAACGAATTCTCATCACCAAGTGAGATCGCGATATCTTGAGCCAAAGCCCCTGTCGGGAGAAGGCAGACAATCCCCAATAAAATGATACGCAGCTTCATCGCATCAAATGCTCGACCCAAGGTCGATGATTTCAGTCAGTCTCACGACCAGCTGGCCATCGTCATCACCGTCGGCCTCTTCCAGCTTTCCGCGGGCGATCAGCTTGTTGCCGACAAAAAGGTCAACCGGGTCATCGACGCGTTTGTCCAAGGTCAGGACCGCATTCGACCCTAGCATAACCAAGTCGCGAACCATGGGCCTGGCCCGACCGACCGACACGGTGATCTCGATTGGGACGGCCGTGAACGGGTTGTGCGTGTCGGAGGCCAGTGTTTGCGTATTGGGTAAATCATTCATCAGTCACCTGTGGCATTTGCGTTTCAAAGAACGTTGAAATTTCGTTTGTGATGTCGGCAACGACCCTGTCCAAATCCACCTCAATCTCTCGGTCGCCCAGACGTAATACGACCTGCGTCGGACCCATCAGATCATCAGCAACAACCTCGAACGGTGCCGGTACGTTGTCAGATAGGACCGCACGCACAGCCTCTTCGTTCGCCGTCGCAATCGCGAGTTCGATGGGTCGATCCAGGTTTTTTCGTGCAGCATCCAAAATGACGTCCTGGATGTGCGCGCCAAGACTCTGTTGCGCAGCCTGCGGGAGAATTTTGCGGGTGACTTGAGTCATAATGGTCTGAACCGACGCCGTCATCGCCGCGCGCAATTCGTGGTACTCAAACGACGCGGCCTGCAAACTTGAAGCCAGACCGCTGGAGACATGCGTCAGCGTATTGGATTGCGCCTTTATCGCGTCCTCCCAGCCAGCCTGATATCCGTTCTCAAACGCTTGCAGCTTGAGTTCCTCGATTTCTTCAACTGACAAAAGCGACTTGCTGGCGGTGGTCGGTCTTATCGTCCCAAAATCCTGAAAGAGGTGTGCTGCTGACATCAAGCGCGCTCCTCTTCTTCAAGCCAGCTTCTCAGGATTTCGACTGTTTCTTCTTGTCGATCACCAATCATGGCGCGCAGCCGGTCGACGGGATCTGCCGACGCGGTCGGCGCACCGCCCGCTTCAGCGGAAAAGTTGAGAGCAGGCAAATCAGATGGTGCAGCCAGGTTTGAGTCCAACGGAATATTCAGAAAGCCATCCGACGCGCCGTCAACCTCGCCCATAAGCGCGGGTTGTTCACCTGATGCCTCACCTTCTGTCGGTGGCAAACTCAAGGGCGCAATTGGGGTCCGCGTCAAGACGGGTCGCACCACGAATAGCCCCAAGACCAAAGCTACAACCGCCAGGACGGCCATTTGGATCGCTGACATGATGTCGATGTGGAAATTGTCCAGAAAAGATGAGTGGACTTGCGTGCCCAAAGGCGCAACCGACTGCAAGGCCATCGATTTAATTGTAATGATGTCACCGCGCGTCTCGTCAAACCCAACTGCGGACGCCACCAACTCGCGCAGTGCTTCGATCTCTTCCTCACCTCGCGGAATGGTTTCAGGCCCCGCACCTTCACCTTCCTGAGTCGCATCGTTGACCAAAACGGCGACCGTCACGCGTTTGATCGCACCAGCCGCACGCACCACTGCCCGCTCTGTTTCGGACACTTCGTAGTTAATCCGCTCGCGTGTTTCTGAGTTTTCGGAAGACGCGCTATCGCCTTCCGCACCGTCCCCATCAGGTAGGTTCGATGCTACGGTTACATTACCATTCCCAGCTTCGTTCGAGTTGCTTGTCCGCTCTTCGGTATCGGTGCTGATCACCACGCGCCCATCCGGGTCGAACCGCCGCTCGCGAATTTCTTCGGTCTCGGTCACCGTGTCGACGCTGACTTCGACGATGGCGTTGCCGGGACCTACGCGCGCCTCCAGCAGACGTTCGACGCGTTCGCGCAGCATTTGCGCTTTGTCATCGGCACCGCCGGTCGGTGCGACGTCTTCAGAACCGCCAATCAGGTTACCATTCGCGTCGATGACAGCGACGTCGTCAGACGACAAACCGGCAACCGCTGACGATACCAAAAAACGAATGGCCTTGCCCTGAGCAGTTGTAAGTCCCGATCCATTTGGGGTTACCGACACGGACGCCGTTGGTGTCACGCTGCGTTGAAACGGATTTGACCCAGTTGAGGCGATGTGAACCCGTGCCATGGCGATGTGAGGTTGAGACGCAATTGTTCGGGCCAACTCACCCTCTTTTGCGCGCCAATAGGCTGCGTCAAACATCTGCGATGTCGTTCCGAAACCTGACAGCGAATCGAGCAGCTCGTAGCCTTGGCTGCTATTGGTGGGCAGACCTTCGCTGGCCAATGTCATGCGCAACTGATCGCGATCAGCACTATCGACAAAAATCGATCCACCCCGCACCTCGAACGCGATGCCGCGTTGCTCAAGGGCACTCACGACATCCCCGGCAGGGCCGCTTTCCAGGCCAGCATAAAGGAGCGTCAGGGACGGTGACGTTGCGATGCGCGACATCGCAAGTACCGCCAAGACGACCGCCAGTGTCGCGACCACCACCGTGATTTGCCGCCGTATATCCAAGCCGAACCAGACATTTAGCAATTGCTGCACAATTTCCTCCGTCCTGCCCCACATTCTGTGTGGCGATGTAACAGCAATGACCGATCAGCCTTAACAATCGGTTAGTTGATCTGTGCCAAAACGGTTTTCGACAAATAGCAGACGGTATGAACATGACGGACGCAGCTGCGGCAGAATCCGATAGCTCTGAAAAAGCATCGAAAAAGCCAATCATTATTGGTTTGCTGGCCGCAATCTTGGCGGGTGGAGGCAGCTTTTACGCGACTTTCGCCGGACTGGTTCTTGCCCCCGACTCGGCGGTTGAAGCGACCGCATCGTCAGGTGAAGGGGATGCGTTGCCGAAGGTGGCATATGTTGAGATGGATCCGCTCGTCATATCGCTTGATCCCACGTCTCACTCTCGTCACCTGAGATTTCGCGCCCAGTTGGAGACGCCTTATCAATACGCTGACGAAGTCAGGTCAGCATTGCCCCGCGTTATCGACATCCTAAACGGATATCTTCGTGCGCTTGAGGCGCGAGATATCGAAGACTCGGCGTCCCTGTTTCGCATTCGAGCGCAAATGTTACGACGCATTCAAGCTGTCACGGGTCCGGGCCGCGTGAACGACCTGCTGATCATGGAATTTGTACTGCATTGAGGGATAAATCATGGATTTGATATCTGATATCTTGCTTATGGCAGGCGCTCTAGGGGCAGGGTTTTACTGCTTCATTCTCGGTCGACGGCTGAAGCGGTTCAACGATCTTGAAAAAGGCGTGGGCGGGGCCGTCGCGGTCCTGTCTGCGCAGGTGGACGACCTCAGCAAGATGCTCGCCGCTGCCCAAGATGTCGCAACAGAGTCAGCCAACACGCTCACACAGGTGGCGGAAAATGCTGCGCAAACCTCGAAACGGCTGGAGCTGCAAATCGCATCCCTTCACGATATTCCGGACAAACCAGAACCTAAAGCGCAACCCGTCCGATCGACTGACAAAGTCCCGCAGCCGGATCAGCCCATGTTCGTTCGGCGACCGGTGGGAGGCAGCAGATGAGCAAAATGTCTAAAGTTAGAAACAGCATGCGTGTTTCCGGTTCTACTCTGATCATTTCATCACTGTTGGTCAGCTCGGCATTTTTGCGCTTTGGCACTGATACTGGGGCCGCCATCGCTCAGACAACGATGTCCGTAATGGAAACAGATGTCGTTTCGACGGAAAATGACACATCAAAACAAGCAGATGCCTCGAGTGGCAGCGCGCAGCTGCTAGAGGCTCTCCTGAAACGAGAGGCAGAAGTTGAAAGGCAGGAAGCCGCCCTTGCGCAGCGCGAGAACAACCTCAAGGCGACCAAGGCAGAAGTCGAGCGCCGCATAGGCGTTCTCGAAGCCTCGGAGGCTCGTCTGAGGCAGATGATCACACAAGCGGAAGCGACAGCCGAAGACGACGTTCTGCGACTGACAACAGTCTATGAGAATATGAAGCCCAAGGATGCCGCGGCTCTTTTTGAAACGATGGAGCCTGAATTTGCCGCCGGATTTCTCGCCCGAATGCAGCCGGAAGCCGCCGCAAAGCTTTTGGCGGGTCTCAATCCAGAAACTGCGTATTCCATCAGCGCGATTGTTGCCGGTCGAAATGCCCGCGCTTCCAATTTGTAGATCGAAAGGGCCGAGACATGATTGGCATAGTTGGAATTATTACCGTATTCGTAATGGTATTTGGCGGATATCTGGCCGCTGGCGGGAAAATGGGGATTATTCTAAAGTCACTCCCATTTGAAATGACGATGATCATCGGGGCGGCAGTTGGCGCTTTTCTGATCAGCAACTCCATGTCGGAGATAAAGCATACTATCAAGGACCTTGGAAAAGTCTTCAAGGGCCCCAAATGGATCGCCGAAGACTATACTGCGCTTCTATGTCTGCTTTTTGAATTGATCCGTCTCGCCCGACAGAACCCGGTGGGTCTAGAGGAACATATCGAGAACCCAAGCGAGTCTGCGATCTTCAACAACTACCCCAAAATCTCGGCCGATGCCGAAGCCGTGAATCTAATCTGCGACACTCTTCGGTCGGCATCAATGAACTATGATGATCCACATCAGGTCGAAGAGGTTCTGGAAAAGCGGCTTAGTTCGAACCTTCATCATTCGATGCATTCGAGCCACGCGCTACAAACTGTGGCAGATGGCCTACCCGCACTCGGCATTGTCGCGGCTGTGTTGGGTGTGATCAAAACGATGGCATCAATCGACCAACCGCCTGAAATCTTGGGAAAATTGATTGGTGGGGCCCTCGTGGGTACATTTCTCGGGGTTTTTCTGGCCTACGGCTTGGTCGGCCCGTTCAGCGCCAAAGTGAAAGCCGTCGTGGAAGAAGATTCCCAATTCTATCAACTCATTCGTGAGGTCCTTGTCGCGAATCTATACAACCATGCCACGAACACGTGCATTGAGGTAGGTCGCCAAAACGCCCCGATCCATCATCGGCCAACATTTACGGAACTTGAAGATGCGCTGAAAGACACCAAACAGAGGGCGGCTTGATGGTATGGCGACTTGCCGTTCTATTTTTCCTTTTTCATCAGCCTGCTCATGGTGCGCCTATAGCGATCCGCGCAGGCGCCCATGATGAATTTACCAGGATCGTATTATACGACGCGGTTGATATGCAGTGGTCGACAATTGTCATGGGCCGTAAGCTCGAGATCCTTTTTGCAGGTCAGGTGCCTGAATTTGACATTGAACAGATATTCGCCCGAATTGACAAGCGTCACATATCCAACGTTTCGGTTGAAGACTCAAGACTTGTCGTAACGATGTCATGTGACTGCGTAGTGCGCCATGTCCCAAGAAGTGATCTTTTGGTTTTTGACATTCTCGAGAAGAGTTTCGAATCTGAAAAGAGGTTAGACCCTAACTCCCTAGAAATCCTACCAGCTGAAGTCCAAGCCGACTCTGCTTCGTTGAACACCGAAGCGGCAAGAAAAGAGACGGTTGGGCCAGAGAATACGTCATGGGAGAAATTCCTTACGTATGGCTATCAAATCCCTAACTTTGAAGAATATCTTTTCGCCAAAAGTACCAACGATAATACATCAATCACAATGTATAATTTCACAATTGGCAATCCAGACGAAATGAAGCCGCAAAAAGAAGACAAAAATAGCAACCAGAAAATGAACAATGCAGATTCAAATTTCAAAATTACGACGGCACATCCTGACAATAAAATCACTCAAACATCAGATGTAGAGAATATACTACGGAGAGCCGCAAATGAGCTCTCAGTAATTGCATCTGACGCGTATAGTGGTCGTTGCTTAGATGACGATAAATTTGAAATAAAAAAATGGGTGGAAGAGGGCGCGACCCTCTCGGAAGTAATATCGCAAACACGCTCTGCGGACTTCGAACGTACATCAGGGTCGAGCGACGATCACAATATCCAAACCATCAGAACATATCTCTACTATGGGTTTGGATTAGAGGCTCGACAACTACTTAACACGTACCCGTCGATAGCTGCGCGACACCCTGAGCTCTTTTGGTTGGCAGAGATTATGGAGCCGAGCTCAAGCACCTATAGTGAGACTGCTTTTTTTCTATCCTTTGAGGAATGCTCCGACATCGCGGCCTTTTGGGCGATCTTAGACTCCAAACATACGGCTAGTTTTTCGAAATCTGTAGTCGAGGGTGCGCAGCGAGGGTTTGCAGCACTCCCATTGCACTTGAAAACGCACCTAGGGTCGAAATTTGTAAATCGGTTGCAGGTCGTTGGAGAGGTAGAGGCTGCAAGTGCTGTCAACAGAGGCCTTGAACTGACCGATACGTATAAAGAGAAGAACATAATCCATCTATTGAACTCAATCGAGAACAAGGGAATAATTGATGTATCTTCTATTGGCGAAACACCCGCAACGGCTCTTGAAAGTCATGTTCGCGCCGAGTTTCAAGCTGGAAATACGATAGATACAGATACAATCACGCTTATCGAGTCATACATTACAGAACTTCAAGACAGCGGTTTGCGAGAGCCTCTGATCAGGATACTCGCAATTGCGCTGAGCACCAGAGGTGATTTCTCTGGTGCCTTTGAAAATATCTCAAGGTTAAGCGACGACGAGAAAAAGCACGCGCTGTTTCGATCAATTTTCAAACGACTTATCAGTGATTCCACAGACATCGAATTTGTTGAGAATATGTATTGTATTGATCCAATGAAACTATCTGACCTCGACAAGGGGCTGATCGACAACACCGTACAGCGCCTAATGTCTCTCGGATTCGATGATCTTGCTGAGAGCGTTGCTTCAAGTGGTTTCACCCAACCTGATTTAGGCAGACAACCGACCTCGGAGGCAGAACGGGTGGCTTTGACCTCTCCCGATCAAGACACAACAATCGATCGACCCAACATGGTGTTAAAGTCGCGTTCGACGGACGATCTGGCATCGAATACCACTCCTCTGGGTCTCGACGACATTCAGGGCATCTTACTTGAAAGCGAGGAATTTAGAATTCGCTCGCTGCGCGACACATTGGGTGGCGAGTGATCCGATCAGACGCGATGAAAGGCAACTTTCATCTCTGATGGTTTTACAGGACGCTGCCCATGCCAAGTTGATCGAGCCTAGGTGAGCAGACATCAGAACCTGTAATCAGACGGGACGACCTAAAGACGAACCTTGAAGCAAGGCGTCCTGGGTGACACACTCTTTTTGTCCCGTGGATATGGGTGAGGAAACTGATGGCCTTAAAACAAACAGCTGCCACGATGGTCGCAGCCGCGCGCGCCCGAATTCAAGAAGTGGAAACCAGCGATGCCATCGCGATGCTGTCCAACCCAGATGTGGTGGTCGTCGACATTCGCGATGTCCGAGAACGTGAGCGCACCGGTTTCATCCCCGGCTCCGTTCACGCACCGCGCGGTATGATCGAGTTTTGGGTTGATCCTGACAGTCCCTATTTCAAGGATGTGTTTGGCCAGCCGAACAAGACATATCTGTTCCATTGCGCATCGGGCTGGCGGTCTGCGCTTACCGTAGCGACACTACAGGACATGGGTTTTGAAGCGGCGCATCTGCGTGACGGATTCGCGGACTGGGTGGCGCACAACGGCCCGGTGGAGAGGAACGAGAAGCCATGAAGGTCAAGCCCTCAGTCACCCCCTTTTTTGACAAGCGTTCCAACACCATTTCCTACATCGTGCAAGAGCCAAACGGCCCCGGATGTGCCGTCATCGACGCAGTCATGGACATTGACTATGCAGCTGGTGCGCTAAACTTTGATGGGGCGGATGCGATGATCGCGCATATCAAAGCCCATGATCTGCGACTTGACTGGATCATCGAAACCCACGTGCACGCCGACCATTTGTCAGGCGCGCCCTATATTCAACAAGCATTGGGCGGCCAAATCGGGATCGGCGCGAAGATAACGGAAATTCAGGATACGTTCGGAAAAGTGTTCAACGAGGGTACAGAATTTCAGCGGGATGGATCGCAGTTCGATGCGCTTTTCACGGATGGCGATACCTACCAGGTCGGCGCGATGACCTGCACTGCGATGCACACCCCGGGACACACCCCCGCGTGCATGGTACATATCATGGGCGACGCCGCCTTTGTCGGAGATACATTGTTCATGCCCGACGGGGGGTCGGCGCGCGCGGATTTCCCGGG
The DNA here is from genome assembly GCF_947494755.1 of uncultured Tateyamaria sp. Classification (GTDB taxonomy): domain Bacteria; phylum Pseudomonadota; class Alphaproteobacteria; order Rhodobacterales; family Rhodobacteraceae; genus Tateyamaria. The sequence continues at coordinate 80,353 of NZ_CANLVZ010000014.1, read as the reverse complement.
TGGCGACGCAGGTCAGCTATATGACAGCATAATGCGCGTGCTCAGCCTGCCAGATGAGATGCGTCTTTTCATCTGCCATGATTATGGCCCCGGCGGTCGGGCCATCGCCTGGGAAACGACGGTGGCAGAGGAACGGGAAAACAATATCCACGTCGGCGGGGGCAAAACCCGCGAGGATTTCATCAAATTCCGAACCGAACGTGACGCCCAACTCGCCATGCCGTCCCTGATCATTCCCGCCCTTCAGGTGAACATGCGGGCGGGCCAGATCCCGAGGGACGACGCAGGCGACATGGCGCTTAAAGTCCCACTTGGCAAACTCTGACAGAGAACCGCAGACGACACGTCGTGGTCCAAGACATCCGCCATAAAAGAGACGGCGCGCGCCCTTGTCATTTCAGAACCGCAGCACAAGACTGGGCATATGACACTGTCCACCCGTATTGATGCCAAACGCGACGATCTGATCGATCTGACCCAGACCTTGATTCGTATCCCGACGCTTAATCCGCCCGGACGGCACTATCATGATATCTGCGCGCTGCTGGATGCCCGGTTCAAGGTGCACGGGCTGACCACTCAGATGATCAGGGCTCATGGTACCCCCGGCGATAGCGACGCATACCCGCGATGGAACATCGTTGCACGCAAGGACGGGAGCCGGACGGGAGCATGCGTTCATTTCAACAGCCACCATGATGTGGTCGAAGTCGGGCATGGTTGGACGCGCGACCCGTTCGGCGCTCAGATCGATGGCGATAGAATCTATGGCCGCGGTGCCTGCGATATGAAAGGCGGGTTGGCCGCATCCATCATCGCCGCCGAAGCGTTCATCGAAGAACATCCCGACTTTGCGGGGGCAATAGAAATCAGCGCAACGGCAGACGAGGAATCGGGCGGGTATGGCGGCGTCGCCTTCCTCGCTGAAATGGGTCTGTTTGCGCCAGATCGCGTGCAACATGTGATCATCCCCGAGCCGCTGAACAAGGACCGGATTTGCCTTGGGCATCGCGGCGGCTGGTGGGCGGAAATTGAGACAAAGGGCGAGATCGCGCACGGCTCCATGCCCTTTCTTGGCGATTGCGCGGTGCGGCATATGGGGGCTGTGCTGGACACATTCGAAAGCGATCTGTTTCCGGCCATGGCCGCGCGGCGCACAGAGATGCCCGTTGTGCCGGACAGCGCGCGCCAATCGACGATGAACATCAACTCAATCCATGGTGGTCAGCCCGAACCCGCAGACGATTACACCGGCCTGCCCGCCCACTGCGTTCCCGACAGTTGCCGCATCGTGATTGATCGCCGCTTTCTGGTCGAAGAAAATGTCGAAGACGTGCGCGCCGAAGTCGTTGGTCTGCTCGAAGGGCTCAAGGCCACGCGGGATCGGTTCGACTATGAGATCCGCGAGTTGAACGTCGTCCTTCCATCCATGACAGACAAGACTGCGCCCGTGGTCGAAACGGTGCACGCCGCCATCGAACAGGTTCTGGGCGTCAGCCCGACATATGTGGCCTCGCCCGGATCGTATGATCAAAAACACATCGACCGGATCGGCAAGTTGCGCAATTGCATCGCTTATGGACCCGGCGAGTTGGAACTCGCGCACAAGCCTGATGAGTGGATCGGGATCACGGACATGCTCGACAGCGCCAAAGTGATGGGGGCCGCGCTGGAAAGTCTATTGCTGCCGAAAGCAGACTAACTTGCGGCCAAGGCCAGACCTTCGACAATGGCGGTCATGGCGGCCCCTCGATGCACTTCGGCGCGGGGCAATAACGTGCGCAGCGCGTCCTCGACCACCTGCATCAGACTGGATCCGCCAACAAAGATCAGCCGGTTCACGGCATCAGGTTCCACCCCACCCATCTCCAGCGTTGTCGCCGCCGCCGCGCGGATTTGATCCGCCATGGGGGCAAGCGTGGATGTCATAGCGATGGGATATAGCGGCACAGTCATGCCGCGCTCGATAGCCGCCAGGTCAATCTGCGGAATGCTGGCCGTCGCGCCATTTGCGCCAATTTTGGCGGCCTCAACCGCAAAGGCCACATCGTGACCCAACTCATCCTCTAGCACGCGCACAAGCCGGTTCAACTTGTCCGGCTCGCGGGCATATTGCGCCAATTCCGCTGCGGCGCGCCGTGTGTCAGGGGCATAGAGAAAAGGGATTTTCTGCCACGTGGCCAGATCGGTAAAGATCGCATTCGGAGCCGCATGGGACTGATCGCCAAACGCATGTTTGATCTGACTGCCCATGCCCAGTTCAGGCATGACAAAGGCCAGGCTCAAGGCTCGGTCAAAGTTCGTGCCTCCAAGGCGCACGCCATGGCTGGCCAGAATATCGATACCCACCCCCTGCCCTTGTCGGAACAAGGTGAAATCAGACGTCCCGCCACCGATATCAACAACCAGCGCCACGTCGCCAGGCTGCAAGGCGGCCCGGTTCGCCAGCGCCGCTGCCTCGGGTTCGGGCATGAAGCGGACCGTTTCAAAGCCCGCCACGTGGTAGCATTCCGTCAGATCGACCAGCGCCTGGGTATTGCGGGCAGGATCAGCCGAATGAAACAGGACTGGCCGACCGGACAGAGCCTCGGTGAATGTCTGTCCTGTCGCGGATTCCGCACGCTGTTTCAACTCTGCCAGAAAGCGGGCAACGATGGTGATGAAATCCAACCGTTCGCCAAGCAAGACCCGGCTTTCGCGCATAAGCGATGTGCCCAGCAAGGACTTGAGGGCACGCATATAGCGCCCCTCATCCCCCGCAATCAGCGCAGCGTTTGCAGGGCGGCCATAGATGGCCTTGCGCGCCTCAAAGTCGAAAAACACGGCCGTGGGCAGGGTCGTTTCACCCGACTCAAGCGGGATCAGATGCGCTTGCCCGTCCACCGCCACGCCCACAGCCGAATTCGACGTCCCGAAATCCACACCCAGAACTGCCATCGCGCCTGCCCAACCGTCCAAAAGGCCGACCGATTACCCCAACGGCAGCCTCAAGCCAAGTGTCCAAGACTGGTCAACGCGCCCCGACTTAGCTAGCCTTTCGCCAAACATCACCCAAGGGAGACTCCCATGTTCCACACCCGCACGCTTATTATTGGTGTCGCCACGGCTGCGCTGATGGCCGGAATGGCCAGCGCCAAGACGGACATCACCGTCGCGATCCAGCTTGAACCCCCCCATCTTGATCCCACATCAGCCGCTGCCGGGGCCATCGACTCGGTGCTTTATTCCAATGTGTTCGAGGGGCTAACCCGCTTTATGGGCGACGGATCGGTTGTGCCGGGCCTCGCGGCAAGCTGGGAGATTTCCGATGACGGGCTGACCTATACCTTTGCACTGCGCGAGGGCGTCACCTTTCACGACGGCACCACGATGGACGCAGAGGACGTGAAGTTCACATTTGATCGCATCCTGGCCGAAGACAGCGCGAATGCTCAGAAGGCGCTTTTCGAAGGGATCACGAGTGTCGAAGTGGTTGACCCTCAGACTGTGCGCATGACCCTTGGTGCGCCCAACGGCAACATGCTGTTCAACCTGGCGTGGGGGGACGCGGTGATCGTTGCCCCTGAATCCATCGAGAACATCAAACAGCAGCCCATCGGCACCGGCCCTTTTAAATTCGACAGCTGGACTCAAGGCGACAAAATCGAGATTAGCCGCGCCGAAAGCTATTGGGGCGATGCCCCCGCGCTGGAAAAGGCGACCTTCAAGTTCATCTCTGACCCGACGGCGGCCTTTGCCTCGGTCATGGCCGAAGACGTGGACGTGTTCTCGGGCTTTCCGGCACCTGAAAACCTGCCTCAGTTTGAGGCGGACCCGCGTTTTCAAGTGCTGATCGGCTCGACCGAGGGCGAGACGATCTTGTCCACCAACAACAAGAAGCCTCCTTTCGACGATGTGCGCGTCCGGCAGGCGCTGGCCCATGCCATTGACCGTCAGGCCATCATTGACGGCGCGATGTTTGGCTATGGGACCCCCATCGGAACCCATTTCGCCCCCCACAATCCCGCTTACGTCGATCTGACAGGCGGGTCGGCGTTTGATCCGGACAAGGCCCGCGCGTTGCTGGCCGAGGCTGGCATGGCGGACGGGTTTAAAACCACGTTGCACCTGCCACCGCCGTCCTATGCCCGCCGTGGCGGCGAGATCATCGCAGCCCAGCTGGCCGATGTTGGCATCACTGCCGAGATCATCAATGTGGAGTGGGCGCAGTGGCTTGAAACCGTGTTTCGCGGCAAAGATTTCGGCCTGACCATCGTGAGCCACACCGAGCCGATGGATATCGGCATCTATGCCAATCCCGACTACTACTTTCAGTACGACAACCCGGCCTTTCAGGAGTTGATGGCGACCCTCAATGCCACGACCGACCCTGATACCCGCACCAACCTGATGGCCAAGGCGCAAGAGACCATTTCGGGTGACGCTGTGAACGGGTACCTGTTCCAACTGGCGCAGTTGTCGGTGGCCAAGGCCGAGGTGCAAGGGCTGTGGGTGAACGCGCCAACCCAGGCGACGGACTTGACCGGGGTAAGCTGGGCCGAGTGATACATCGCTCCAGCCGGTATGAAACAGCAGGGCGCACCAACAGGTGCGCCTTACTTTTTGGCCCCTCAAAGGAACACGTGATGCAGATACACCGCGCCGGGACCCGCCCGACACAACGCGCCAATCCGGACTATTTCACTGGCGCTGTCCGGCAGGATCCGATCATGGCAAGCCAGGCCCCCGCCCGTCTTCACGCCTTGTCCTTGCGGTTCGAACCCGGTGCGCGGACAGCGGGCATACCCATCCTTTGGGCCAGACGCTATATGTGACGCCGGGTGTCGGCTTGCTGTGCTTGCACGGTCAAAGCCCCGAACGCATTCATGCTGGTGATACTGTCTGGATTCCTGATCTTCGCCCTGAAATTCGGACACTGACGTAAGCTGCAATGTGTTGCTGCTGATCTTCAACACGAAGGAGATCAGGAAAGCCGCCGCGGAAGCAACATCATCCGGAATTCCAAGCGACGGTCGCGTTGAAACCGCTGAAAGGCGAAGAAACGGTCAGTGAGCTGGCGCATCGGTTTGGGGTTCATCCCACGATGATCCATCAATGGAAGCGTGCGCGACCTGAAGGGGCGTCTGGCGTCTTTGAGCGCGGCGGCCGCAAAGCACCGCAGGGTGATGAAGAGCAGGTCAAAGACCTGCACGCCAAGATCGGGGAGTTGGCTGTCGCCGACGGTACGGGGGCTTGCGCGGCCCCACTGGGGCCATGGTCCCCCTAGCTTTGGCCAGAAAGCTCGAACCTAAGACCGGAAAGTGAGGCGCAAGATAATTGACCCGAACCTATCGGGCTTGTCCGTGGGAAAGCAGTGCAAACGGCTGTCGATCTCGCGCGCGCCATTTTACCGGGAGCCCAAGGGCGAAGGTGAGATGAACCTCGATCTGATGCGGTTGATCGACAAGTAGTCCCTGGAGACGCCGTTTTATGGCGTGCGTCAGACGACGTGGCACCTGCGCAATGAGGATCATCCCGCGAACGAGAAACGGATCAAACGTTTGATGCGCTTGATGGGTCTCATGCAGATCTATCAAAAGCCCAACACCCGCTACCCGCCAGCGCATGCAACGCATGTGTGAGAGGGGGCAAGGTGGCGAAGGGGCACAAGATTTACCCCTATCTGCAGCGCGGCCTTCGCGTGGACCGACCCAACCGAGTTTGGTGTTCTGACCTTACCTATCTGTCTATGCAACGTGGCTTCTTATATATAGTGCCCATCCTGAACTTGCATAGGCACAAGGTGCTTGCATGGCGGATATTGGCACAGGGCTGCCGCAACCACGCCCATGCCTCATATCGCCATGCAGGAAGCGTTGGACGGCTCGGCCGGAACGTGGCTCGAGCATGTGAGTGATGCGGATTGCGCTGCGTGATGGAGGGGGGCCAGCCCCCCGGCCTTGCGGCCTCCCCCCGCGATTTATCTGGCGAAATGAAGTTGGATCAAAGTGCGTTGACGCGTCTGCGTACCTCATCACTGATGGGGCCGTGCCTTGGACTGTCGGCCAACGTTGTGAACCAGTGATCGGGTGGGTTTTTGCCCCGACGATTGCCGTCGAACCTCAAGTTGCGCAGGATCGTTTCGGACTCTGTCTTCATGCGGTCGGGAATGGCAAATCCATTCAGTGTACCCCACACCCCCGTCCATAAGCGCCCGACAGACCACGGGTTATACCCGCCCCCTCCCAAGACCAGCAGACGGGAGGCGAGGCCCATGATGCTTTGGACAATGCTCCAATGCGCTTGATTCGACAGGGACAGGTGGGCTTGGGGGTCTTCTTCGACCCCGTCGGCACCGCATTGCAAGACGATGGCATCGGGTTTGAAGCTTGCGACATGAGGCAGGATCACGTGATCCCGGATCAGCGCCATGTCGTCGTCATGCAGCCCGCGCGGCACGGCCAGGTTGATGGTGCTGCCCTGTCCGGTCACTCCGGTCGGGCCGCTGCGCGGCCACAATCCATCCTCATGCACCGACACCATCAGCACGTCCGTATCATCGCCAAACGCAACCTCGACCCCGTCCGGATGATGGGCGTCGATGTCGATATAGGCGACGCGGCGCGCCCCGTTTTGGCGCAGCGACAGGATCGCGAGCACCGGATCATTGAGATAGCAAAACCCGCCCGCCCGATCAGGCATACCGTGATGTGTGCCACCTGCGGGATGATAGACGATGCCCCCCTTGGCCAGTAATTCACCTGCCAGCAGCGACCCACCCGCGGCTGTTGCGGGACGGCGATACATCTCGGGGAACACAGGGTTCGACGGGGTGCCGAGGGCGTGGCGTGCCTTGACCGTATCACTGACATGTTGTGCCACTTCTGCGGCGTGTAGTGCCGCGACATAGTCTGGCGTGTGCCAGACCGTCAGCGTATCCGGCTTCGCACGCGGACTGGGCACGTATGCTTGCGTAGGCAACCACCCCAGGGCGCGCGAAAGGTCCATCACCGTCGACACCCGCGGCACGCGCAACGGATGCCAGCCGCCATAAGACGATCCGCGATAGATTTCCGAGCCGATGAACAAGGGGCGTTTCATACCGCGACCATAGCGACTGTGCCCGGATCGGCGAGGGGGCAGGCCGCCGCAGCCCCTTTGCACATCGACCCGCTTGCCTGCCCCTCTGACCACGCCTAACGTCGCGATCATATGTTGCGCTACACCCTCAAACGCTTGCTGTCCTTGATGATCAGCCTTGCCATCGCATCGCTGGTGATCTTTGCGGTGATCGAGGTCGCACCAGGTGATCCCGCATCCTTCATGCTGGGGATCAACGCGCAAGAGGACACGTTGGCCGCCTTGCGCGCCGAGCTTGGCCTAGATCAATCCAAACTTCAGCGGTATCTGGGCTGGGTTGCAGGCATGCTTCAGGGCGACTTTGGCACCTCGTATCAGTACCGCACGCCCGTGGCCCAGATGATCGGGGATCGGTTGTGGGTGTCCCTACCCCTTGCGATCTACGCGCTGACGCTGTCCACCTTGATCGCCTTTCCCGCTGGGATTTACGCCGCCGCACGACGGGGCAAGGCGGGCGACATCGGCGTGATGGGTGCGACCCAGATCGGTGTGGCCATCCCGAACTTCTGGTTTGCGATGATGCTGGTACTCGTCTTTGCGATCAATCTGCGCTGGTTTAGTGCGGGCGGATTTGCGGGGTGGGACAAGGGCACCTTTGCAGCCCTCAAATCGCTGACGTTGCCTGCGATTGCCCTTGCCTTGCCACAGGCCGCGATCCTTGCGCGGGTGATGCGTTCTGCCCTTCTGGATGTGATGGGCGAGGATTTTATGCGCACCGCACGCGCCAAGGGACTGACCCGCGCTCAGGCATTGCGCCGCCACGGGTTGCGCAATGCCATGATCCCGGTACTGACGATCCTTGGCTTGCAGTTGTCATTCCTGCTGGCCGGGGGGATCATCATCGAGCAGGTCTTCTATCTGCCCGGTCTGGGCCGTCTGATTTTCCAAAGCATTTCGGCGCGTGACCTGATCGTGGTGGAAAGCGTGACGATGCTGCTTGTTTTTGCAGTGATCGTGGTGAATTTCCTCGTCGATCTGGCCTACGCCGCCGTTGACCCACGGTTGAGGGCACGCACATGAGCCGCACGTTGATCTTGGGCGGCGCGCTCTCTGTCTTGGTTGTTCTGGCCGCTTTGACGTCGTTCATTTGGACGCCGTTTGAACATACGGCGATGAATATTCCGGCTAAGTTGCAGACTCCGAATGGCACGCATTGGTTTGGCACAGACCACTTTGGGCGGGACATGTTTTCGATGATCATGGTGGGCGCGCGCACCTCGATTGCGGTGGCCTTCGTGGCCGTAGGCATCGGGATCGGGCTGGGTGTTCCCTTGGGCCTCTGGGCCGCAGCCCGCCAAGGGGGTTGGGTAGACGAAGTCATCATGCGCGGCAATGACCTGATCTTTGCCTTTCCCAGCCTCGTGATCGCAATTCTGATCACAGCGATTTTTGGCGCAGGTGCGATCAACGCGATCATCGCCATCGGCATTTTCAACATCCCCGTTTTTGCCCGTGTGACGCGCGGTGGCGCACTGCCCATCTGGGCGCGCGAGTTCATTCTGGCCGCGCGCGTTGCGGGCAAGGGAGCGGCGCGGATCAGCTATGAGCATGTGCTGCCCAATATCGCCAATCTGCTGATCGTGCAGGCGACAATCCAGTTCTCGCTCGGGATCTTGGCAGAGGCGGCGCTGTCCTATGTTGGCCTTGGCGCGCAACCCCCGACCCCAAGTTGGGGGCGGATGCTGGCCGATGCGCAAACGCTGGTCAGCATCGCACCACATATGGCGCTGGTGCCCGGTTTTGCGATTATCTTGACGGTGCTGGGTCTGAACCTGTTGGGCGACGGGTTGCGCGACGCGCTTGATCCCAAGCTGCGCGTGGCCGGGGTATGAGCCTGCTGTCGGTCGAGAACCTGTCCTTGTCGATCCGGGGGACATCCATCCTTCGGGATGTGTCGTTGCAACTTGATGCAGGTGAGGTGGTGGCGATCACTGGCGAAAGCGGGTCAGGCAAATCCATGACCGCGCTGGCCGTGATACAGCTGCTGCCCGAGGGATCAGAGGTTGATGGGCAGATCGTGCTGGATGGCGATGACGTGACAGCCATGAACGAGGCGGCCCTGTGCCGTCTGCGCGGCGACGTCGTCAGCATGGTCTTTCAGGAACCCATGACGGCGTTGAACCCCGTCCAGACCATCGGTGCGCAGGTGGCCGAAACCGTGCGTCTACACCGCCCCGATCTTGACCCGGTAAAGCGCGCGTCCGAGGTGCTGACCCGCGTGGGATTGGCACCCGATCTGATCCCGATGTCGCGCTATCCGCACGAGCTGTCCGGCGGGCAACGTCAGCGCGTGGTGATCGCCATTGCGATCGCCTGTGGGCCAAAGCTTTTGATCGCGGACGAGCCGACAACCGCACTGGATGTCACGACCCAAGCTCAGATTCTCGATTTGTTGGTGCAGCTTGCCGGCGAGGATGGGATGGGCCTGATGATGATCACCCATGACCTCGCTGTTGTCGCCCAAATGGCGCAGCGCATCATCGTCATGCAAAACGGTGAAGTGGTCGAGGCGGGGAACACCTCCACCTTACTCGCCAACCCTCAGCATCCCTATACCCGGGCCTTGTTTGCCGCATCCAACCATCAGGTTACCCTGCCAGAGATTGCGCAAACCACCCCTTTGCTGCGTGTCAAAAACGTGGTGCGCGATTATGTTCTGCCCCGCACCCGGCTCTTTCAGCGCCCCGCCACCCACCGTGCGGTGGATCATGTCAGTTTTGACATCGCCCGTGGCGAACGGGTTGGACTGGTCGGTGAATCCGGTTGCGGAAAATCGACCCTGACCCGCGCCATTCTCGGGCTCGAGGCGGTACAGTCAGGTTCCATCACATTGGATGGTGCGCCAGTGTTCAGCGGCGGTACGCCCGACCTTTCCGTGCGCCGCCGTATGCAAGTCGTATTTCAGGACCCTTACGGCAGCTTCAACCCACGCCACCGTGTTGCGCGCCTGATCACCGAACCCTTTCATCTGCTCGAGACGCGCCCTGACAACACAGATGAGCGGATTGCCGTGGCGCTGACGGCCGTGGGCCTGTCCCCGGACGACGCTGAAAAATATCCACATCAGTTTTCCGGCGGCCAACGCCAAAGGCTCGCCATTGCGCGCGCGCTGATCATCCGGCCCGACCTGATCGTGTTTGACGAGGCGGTGAGCGCGCTTGACGTGTCCGTGCGGGCCCAAATCCTTGACCTGATTGCCGAGCTTTGCGTGCAATACGACCTGACCTACCTCTTTATCTCGCACGACCTGAGCGTGGTGCGCACGATTACGGATCGGGTGTTGGTGATGCAGGCGGGCCAAATCGTCGAGCAAGGCGCGACCGAAGCGGTATTCACTGCCCCCACACACCCCTATACTCGAACCCTGATTGATGCGGCCCCGATCCTGCCTGTGTCCCCCAAGACGAAAGTGATGCCATGACCGACGCCATATGGTTTGACCCCTCACTGATGTTGATTGGCGGCGCGTGGCGTGCGGCAGATTCGACGCTGAGCTTGACCAACCCATCTGACGGGAGTGCATTGGCCCAGATCGCGCGGGGCGGTGCTGCTGAGATTGACGCCGCAGTCACTGCCGCCCACCACGCCCGCCAAAGCGAGTGGGGCCGCATGAGCGCGACCGAACGGGGCCGTATCCTTACCCGCATTGGCAACGCGGTCCTCGAACGGGTCGACCAACTGGCTGAGATCGAAGCGCATGATGTGGGCAAACCCCTGACCCAGGCGCGCGCCGATGCTGGCGCCCTGGCCCGCTACATGGAATTTTACGGCGGTGCGGCAGACAAGGTCATGGGCGAAACCATCCCCTATCTGGATGGCTATACCGTCTACACGCTGCGCGAACCGCATGGGGTGACAGGTCATATCGTGCCTTGGAACTATCCCATGCAGATCATCGGGCGCAGCGTGGGCGCGGCCCTTGCCATGGGCAACGCCTGCGTCCTGAAACCAGCGGAAGAGGCCTGCCTGACCGCGCTCGCCTTTGCCCATATCTGCCAGGACGCAGGGCTGCCCGACGGCGTGCTGAATGTCGTGCCGGGTCTCGGGGCGGAAGCAGGTGCCGCGCTGGCCGCGCACCCGGATGTGCAACATATCAGCTTCACCGGTTCCGTGCGCACAGGCGCATTGGTGCAACAGGCCGCGGGGGCAAACGTGGTGCCAGTCACCCTCGAATTGGGCGGCAAGTCCCCCCAATTGGTGTTTGAGGATGCGGACCTTGAGGCGGCCCTGCCGTTTCTTGTCAATGCAGGCATCCAGAACGCGGGCCAGACCTGCTCCGCCTCTTCCCGCATTCTGGTGCAGCGCGGGATCTACGATGCGGTGTGTGACGGTATGGCAGAGGCCTATGCTGACCTGACCGTGGGGCCAGCGATGGACGATCTGCGGGTTGGTCCGTTGATCTCAACCCGCCAAAAGGAAATCGTGGACGGCTTTCTGGCGCAAGGGGCCGACTTGCAGATCGCGGCCAAAGGCGCGTTACAAAATGCCCCCCACAGCGGAGCCTATGTCGTTCCGACGCTGTTTGCAGACGTCCCCCCCGATCACGCCCTCGCACGTGACGAAATCTTTGGGCCCGTTCAGGTTCTGATCCCGTTTGACACCGAAGAGGACGCCGCGGCCATCGCCAACAGCACCGATTACGGCCTCGTTGCCAGCATCTGGACGGCTAATGGCGCGCGCCAGATGCGGCTGGCCAAGCAACTGCGGGCCGGTCAGGTGTTCATCAACAACTATGGCGCTGGCGGCGGAGTCGAATTGCCCTTTGGCGGGGTCGGTAAATCGGGCCACGGGCGCGAAAAAGGGTTCGAAGCGCTTTACGGCTTTTCGACCCTCAAAACCGTCGCAGCCCATCATGGGTGAGATCGCGCAACTCCATTACCCCAAGGACAGCGCGCAAGTGCTCGATCTGTGCCAGCGCGCAAGCGACTACGTGCGGCTGGAAACCGCGATGGCCCCGGATGCCGCTTACATCCGCGAGACAATGACGGACGCACCGCCCAACGTTCCATCCAATCAAGTCTGGTGCTGGGGGCATCGGTCTGACACGCTTGATGCGATCGCGACCTGCCTCAAAGGGTATTACGAGCCTGACGACTGGTACTTGGGTCTGCTGCTGCTGGATCCCGCCAAACGGGGTGCCGGACTTGGCAAGCGAATGGCACAGCATGTGATCGAACAAGCCCGCGCAGACAATGCAGCCTGTCTGCGGATCGCCGTGCTTGACATCAACCCAAGGGCACGGGCCTTTTGGATGCGACTTGGCTTTGTCCACGAAAAATCGACACAAGCGGGCGATGGGCAACTGCGTCACGTGCATCGGCTGCCACTGGGAAAGGACACCCCATGATATTTGAAAACCGGTTCGCAGGGCGCAGCGCTGTCATCACAGGCGGCGCTGCGGGGCTTGGCGCAGGGATCGCCGCACGGATCGCTGCCGAAGGGGGGCGGGTCGAGGTTTGGGACATTGACGCAGACGCGCTGGCAGGCATCGATGCCCACGCCACCCGGCAGATCGACGTGACCGATGCCGAAGCCGTCAGCGCCGCCATGGCTCAGGCCAGCCCCGATATCCTGGTGTGCTCCGCCGGGATCACCGGCCCCAACACAACCACATGGGACTATCCCGTGGCCGATTGGCTGGCCGTGCAGAACCTCAACCTGAATGCGGTGTTCTATTGCTGCCGGGCCGCCGCCCCGATCATGGCTACCAAGAGTTGGGGACGGATCATCAACATCGCCTCCATCGCCGGAAAAGAGGGCAACCCCAACGCGCCCGCCTACTCCGCCTCCAAGGCCGGCGTGATCGGGTTGACCAAATCGCTCGGCAAGGAGCTTGCCACAACCGGGGTGACCTGCAACGCGATCGCACCAGCTGCCGTGCGCACCGCGATCTTTGAGCAGATGACCCAAGACCATATCGACTTCATGCAGTCCAAAATCCCCATGGGTCGCTTCGGGACGGTCGAAGAAATCGCAGCGATGGCCTGCTGGCTGGCATCCGACGAGGCGAGCTTTTCGACCGGGTTCTGTTTTGACCAATCCGGCGGGCGGGCGACGGGCTGAGGCCGTGCGCCCTTGAAAACTAATGCCACCTGCTCAACCATGCGCAGAGGGTCAGACAAAGGACACAGCATGCAACTAGAGGGCAAGACCGCGATTGTCACAGGGGCCGCCTCCGGTTTCGGGGCCGGGATCGCGCGGGCCTTTGCCGCCGCAGGTGCGCGCGTGCTGGTCGCCGACATCAACGGCAATGGGGCGCAGGACATCGCGGCCGAGGTCAACGGCCACGCAACACAAGTCGACGTCGCAGACGGAACCTCGGTGCAGGCGATGGTCGCCCATGCGCTTGATGTCTTTGGCCATATCGACATCCTCGTGAACAATGCCGGGATCACTCATATGCCAACCGCTCTCGAGGACGTCAGCGAAGAAGATTTTGACCGCGTGTTGGCCGTGAACGCCAAGTCGGTCTATCTGACCGCGCGCACCATTGTCCCGCACATGAAATCACGAGGGGCGGGGACGATCCTCAACGTGGCCTCGACCGCCGGGGTCAGCCCCCGACCTCGTCTGAACTGGTACAACGCCTCGAAAGGATGGATGATCACGGCCACCAAGGCCATGGCCGTTGAACTCGCCCCCGACGGCATTCGGGTGAACGCCATCAATCCGGTCGCAGGGGAAACCCCGTTGCTAAAGTCTTTCATGGGAGAAGACACGCCCGAAATCCGAGCCAAGTTCCTGTCGACTATCCCCTTGGGCCGCTTTTCTACACCAGAGGATATGGGGGCCGCAGCCACGTTCCTGTGCTCGGACGCGGCCTCGATGATCACCGGCGTGGCCATGGAAATCGACGGAGGACGCTGCATATGAAGCCGATCCGTCTTGCAGACAAGCTGGCCCAGTTCAGCACCCATTGGGATCCGCATGTGGTGGCCGACTACAACGACAATGACGTCATGGTGGTAAAGTTTCAGGGCGAATTTCCCTTTCACCTGCATGAGGACACCGATGACTTCTTTCTCGTCCTGGATGGCGAAATGACGATGGATATCGATAACCAGAGCCATACCGTCAAAATGGGCGAGCTATTCATTGTCCCCAAAGGTGTTACCCACCGCCCCCGCGCAGATCAGGAATGCCATGTCTTGCTGATCGAACCCAAAGGTGTGCCAAACACGGGCGATCCCGCCACGGCCGCCCCAAAACCGCGTATCTGAGACTTCTTTTGACCCAAAATACCGCCGCCGGAGGCACGAAATCAAAATGAATCGAGGCCCGCAAAACGCGATCACGGACATCAAGGGGCTGATGATCGGCCACGCGCAGGACGATGCGCTGAAATCCGGCGTCACTGTGCTTACCAGCCACGCGCCCTTCACCGCCTCCGTCTCCGTATTGGGCGGGGCACCGGGCACGCGTGAAACCGACCTGCTGGCGCCGGACAAATCCGTGGCACAGGTGGATGCACTCGTACTCGCAGGCGGCTCGGCTTACGGCCTTGATGCCTGTTCGGGCGTTGTGGCTGGGCTGCGCGATCAGGGGCGCGGATACCGTGTCGGCTCGGCGGTCATCCCACTGGTCCCCGGCGCGATCATCTTCGATCTGCTGTCTGGCGGCGACAAGGACTGGGCGGACACACCCTACCCCGACTTGGGCCGCGCCGCATTGAATGCGGCCAAGGCGGAGACAGACATCGGGACGGTCGGTGCCGGAACGGGCGCAATGACGGCGATGATGAAAGGTGGGCTTGGGACCGCGTCCCTCACGCTCGACAATGGCATAACGGTCGGGGCACTGGTCGTCGCCAACCCGATGGGCAGCGTGACAACCCCCGGTGACAGGCATTTCTGGGCCGCCCCGTTCGAGATTGATGGCGAGTTCGGCGGGCTTGGTCCGGACCCGGCGGCTGGTCTTGGACGCACCCTCGACAGTCGTAAACTCGGCGCAATGATGGAGCGGGCGAACACCACAATCGCGATTGTGGCCACAGATGCAGCGCTCGACAAGGCGCAGTGCCAACGGGTCGCCATCGCCGCCCATGACGGCATCGCGCGGGCCTGTGTGCCGGCGCACAGCCCTGCGGACGGAGACCTGGTGTTTGCCGTGTCGACCTCGGCCAAGCCACTCAGCGCGCCCACGGATCTTTCGCTGATCGGGCACGCCGCCGCCTTGTGCCTGTCGCGCGCCATTGCACGGGGCGTTTACGCGGCCACCCCTGCGCCAAATGATCTGCTGCCCACCTGGAGCGAACTCAATGCCCAAACTTGATCGCGGCGACATCAGCCTGCACTATGAGGTGACAGGCAACGGCCCGCCCCTGTTGATGCTGGCCGGCTTCATGTCCGATCACGCCAGTTGGACACCGCTTGTGCCGCTGCTGCGCGATCATTTCACCTGCGTGCAGATCGACAATCGGACCACGGGACAAACGGCACCTTGGGACGCGCCCGTCTCTATCGGTCACATGTGCAAGGATGCCGTCGCCCTGATGGACGCGCTTGAGCACGAACGCTTTCACGTGGTCGGGCACTCCATGGGCGGGATCATCGCGTTGCATATGGCACAGGAAATACCGGCCCGGCTTGCCTCCACCCACATCGCAGCCTCAGCCCCGATCCGATTGCCGCGCAACACCGCGCTGTTTGCGAACCTCATCGCGATCCGGCGCAGCAACGCAACACCGGACACATGGTTGCGCGCCTTGTTTCCGTGGCTGTTCAACCCGCGTGTGTACCATGATCCGGGTGCGGTGGATCGGGCCGTGGCGGACAGTCTCGCCTATCCGCATGCCCAATCCGCGGACGCGATGGAACACCAACTGACGGCCCTGCGCGGCTTTGACGGGACGGATCTGGCAAGCCCCACATGCCCAACCCAAGTACTGCTCGGTGCGCTTGATCTGATCGTGCCACCCGATCACGTTCTGGCCGTACTCAGCCACCTGCCGCATCATATCATCGAAGGAGCGGGGCATTCGATCCACTGGGATGCGCCCGAAATCGTGGCCGATCACGTGCGCGCCTATGCAGCCAAACACCCGATCTGAGGGGACACTCATGCAAGACCTTTATGGCCTGCCCGTCACGACCGACAACGACGCAACCCGCCAGGGGATCGACGACTTCGTGCACGGTTTCATCAGTTTTCAGACCAAGGCCGCAAACGTGCTCAAGGCGGCCAAGGCCGACCCCGGCAACGGGCTGGCCAACGCCTATGCCGCGATCCTCTACATGCTGCTCGAAGCGCCCATCGCCCCCAAACTCGCACAGCCCTTTCTTGAAAACGCCCAAGCTGCCTCCGGGCTGACGCCCCGCGAGAACGCAGCAGTTGAAGCGGCCCACCTGTTCGTGACCGGCAAGATCCCCAAACTCATCGAACTGTGCGAGGCCACGGTCAGCGCCTATCCGCGCGACATGGTGATGCTGAAGCTCGGACAGTATCACACGTTCAATATCGGTGACTTTCCGGCCATGCTGCGGATCGCGCAGAAAGCGCAACCGGGTGCGGCGGACATCGCGTATGCCCACGGGATGCTGGCCTTTGGTTTTGAGGAATGTCACCTGCTGGACGAAGCCGAAGCCGCAGCCCGGCACGCCATGTCCCTCGACGATAGCGAGCCGTGGGCGCATCATGCGCTCGCCCACATCTACCTCACCCGCGGGCAGATCGCTGAAGGGGCCGCGTTTCTGGAGTCTGTTGCGCGTCACTGGGCCGACCTCAACAGTTTCATGCACAGCCACAACTGGTGGCATCTGGCCCTGTTTTACATCTCTGCGGGGCGAAAGGAGGACGTCTTGGCGGCCTACGACACCCATGTCTGGGGACTGTCCAAGGACTACTCGCAAGACCAGATCGGCGCGGTGTCGCTGCTGGCGCGCCTCGAATTCGCAGGCATCGACGTCGGTGCGCGCTGGCAGGATGTGGCCGATCACATCGCCAAGCGCGGGGCCGATACCACCTCGCCCTTCCTGACGCTGCAATACCTCTACGCGCTTGGACGCACCGGGCGGCCCGAGGCCGAAACTCTGCTCAAGGCCATCGAGGCGCGGGCCGAAGACGACACACAGCATGACGTCAACACATGGCGCGACGTGGCTCTCTGGGCCGCGCACGGGATCGCCGCACATGGCGCGGGCGACTACGACGACACAATCCGGTTCCTGGGCAAGGCCCTGCCACGCTTGGCCGAATGCGGCGGCAGCCACGCGCAGCGGGACCTCTTCGAGCAAATACACCTCGACGCTCTGGTCAAGTCCGGGCGCACATCGCAAGCGCAACAGGTGCTTGAAATGCGGCGCAGCTACGACCCGGACGGCGTGCCGCTCAACACCATGCTCGCAGATGTGTACGAGCAATCCGGCCTGCCTGCACAAGCCTCCCAAGCACGCGCCCGTGCCGCTTCCTTTCGCTAAAAATACCTCCGCCGGAGGCATCTACAGCCGCGCCAAACACGGCGCTCAACCGTACGAACATCCGGCGCAAATCATCCAGACAGGAAACGTCAGGCCGTCAGGTCAACCACGTTGCTGGTGCTCTGACCCAAGGCCGCGCGCACAGTCTCAATGATGCTCTCCGCATTCAGTCCTGCATCGGCGTACATTTCGTCCGGGCCAGCCTGATCGATGAACCGGTCGGCAAGGTGCATCGTGCGCACCTTCAAACCCTGGTCCAGCAACCCTTCGGACGCCATCGCTTGCAACACCATCGCGCCGAACCCGCCCACGGCACCCTGTTCGACGGTGATCAGCGCGTCATGACGGGCCGCCAGATCGCGGATCAGGCCCATATCAAGCGGCTTGGCAAAACGCGCATCCGCGATGCTGACCGAAATCCCCTCAGCCTCGAGCGTTGCGGCGGCCCGTTCGCATTCGTCAAGATGCGTGCCAAGACTCAGCAGCGCCACATCCGATCCCTCCTGGATCATCCGCCCCTTGCCGATCTCCAGCACTTCGCCCTTTTCGGGCATATCCACCCCACGCCCATTGCCGCGCGGATAGCGAAACGCAATCGGGCCGCTGTCATGGGCGGCGGCAGTCGTGACCATTTGCATCAACTCCGCCTCATCAGCGGCGGCCATCACCACCATCCCCGGCAAAGCTGCGAGATAGCCTATGTCAAAGGACCCCGCATGGGTCGCGCCATCTGCGCCCACCAGCCCCGCACGATCGATGGCGAACCGGACCGGCAATCCCTGCAGCGCCACATCGTGGACGACCTGATCGTATCCGCGTTGCAGGAACGTCGAATAGATCGCGCAGAACGGTTTGAGCCCGCTTGCGGCCATACCAGCGGCAAAGGTCACGCCGTGCTGCTCTGCGATGCCCACATCAAACACCCGGCCCGGAAACCGGTTGGCCATTTTGTCTACACCCGTACCGCCCGGCATGGCGGCTGTGACCGCGACAATTTTCGGATCCTCAGCAGCCAAGTCGGTCAGCGTGGTGCCAAAGACGGACGTGTAGGAGGGTGCGTTGCTTTTGCCCTTGGACTGCGCGCCCGTTTCAACGTCGAATTTCGACACACCATGATACTTGTCCGCCGACCCTTCAGCAGGCGCATAGCCCTTGCCCTTGACCGTGCAGGCGTGGATCAACACAGGCCCCGTGGCCCGCGCCCGCGCACCGCGCAGGACGGACAACACCTGATCCATATCGTGCCCGTCGATGGGGCCGATATAGTCAAATCCCAGCTCTTCAAAGAAGGTACCCTTGCTTTCCACGCCCGTCACCATTTCCCGTGCACGCCGCGCGCCGTCGCGCATCGGCTTGGGCAGCGCGCTTTCCATCCCTTCGGCGATGGCCTGCAAAGGGGCGAGCGGGGAATTGCGGGTCAGGTTGGAGAGATACGTGCTCATCGCGCCCGTGGGCGGGGCGATAGACATTTCGTTGTCATTGAGGATCACAAACAGACGGCGGCCCTCGTGGCCTGCATTGTTGAGCGCCTCATAAGCCATCCCCGCGCTGATCGACCCATCCCCGATAACGGCGACCGCATCGCCGGTTGGCATGCCCATGTCGCGGCCCACCGTGAACCCGAGCGCGGCAGAGATCGAAGTCGAGGAATGCGCAGCGCCGAACGGGTCATACTCACTCTCGGCGCGCTTGGTGAACCCGCTCAGGCCCCCCTTCTGGCGCAGGGTGCCCATGCGACTGCGCCGCCCGGTCAGGATCTTGTGTGGATAGCATTGGTGCCCCACATCCCAGATCACCTTGTCGCGGGGCGTGTCAAAAACCGCGTGGATGCCCACCGTCAGTTCCACCACCCCAAGGGACGATCCCAGATGCCCACCAGTCCGACTGACGGCCTCGATCACGTCGCTGCGCAGTTCATGGGCCAGTGCGCTCAGGTCCGCATCCGACAGGCGTTTGAGGTCAGCAGGGCCAGCCACTTTGTCCAGCAACGGGGTATGGGTCATCGCGCACATCCTTTCTCGAGCCCCCGCGCCCGCCTTGCCTGCGGGTCTCTTGAGGGCAAAAAGCGCCGTGCCTGAACAACAAGCACGGCGCCAGGTTCCTGTAGCCAACAGGAAGGGAACCGGAGTCAGGGGACCCCGTGCCCGGACCAAGGAAGCCGATGGTCCGAACCTGGCGTTGCGGGGCGATCAGGCCGCCCGGCAGCATCTTGGGCGTAAGGCGGAGGTGTCCTCCGCCCAACGGCAGGTCACTCTTCGTAGACCGGTGCCTCGCTCGTGGCCAATTCGGGCCAGGCCGCGATCACGTTCATACCTTGCAGCGGGCGTTGATAACCCTTGTGGCAGGTCCGGCAGCCGATCTTGGGCGCATCGGCATAGATCGGGCCGAGGCGCTCGGGTGGATACTCACTCTCAAGCGGGATCAGATATTCAGCGTTCTGCTCAATGACCATCTGACGGCCCAACTGCGCGATGCTCCATTGCGGTGTGTACTGACCCGCATCATAGAACGCGCGACTGTTGTGGCAGAACACGCAATTCACCCCGAGCGAGTTGGAGAAGTAGTTCATAAGGCTGTAGGTCATCTCGGTCTTCTGGATCGAATGCACGTCCTCGGTCAGACCCGGCACACCGGCGACCCGGCTTTCCAGATCGTGCACGTTCACCATGCTGTCATAATCGGTCAGATAAACCTCGAGCGCCGATGAGGGCAGCGAGGTCGACCCGCTCATCGTGGTGGCGCGGTTCTGGACTGCGGACCAGCCTTTGACGTTCTGATTGACCGGCGTGACGTTGAACCAGATGTCGCTTGGCACGTTCTGGCCACGGTGGCAGGTGTAGCAGTTGACCCCCACCTCGGCGACCGCATTGACGTGCCCATCCCAGTTCTCGTTGATGTTCTGGGTCATCTGGATCATGCGGCGGCTGACAACCTTGGTATAAAGGTCATCGGCCCCGTATTCCGAGATGTCGACATCGCCGTGGCAATAGGCGCAACCTTCCTCCGGGCTGACCCATTGTGTCATGGCCAGCATCACCCGGTTAAAGTTATCATCCGTTAACTCGCCCAACACCTGAACATTCTCGTAGATGTCCTTCGCCAGTTCCTCCCCGCCTTCGGGGATATACGGATCTTCGGTGTAGTAGGCTTCAATCGTGGGATCAGCGGCCAATCGCGAGACGTTGTATTCCGGCACCGACATGCCCGTGCCGCGCGGCCCGGTTTGCATGCTTTCGGTCTGGTACGGATTGCCCCATGTGACGATCAGTGCTGCTGCAAAGATCGCCCCGCCCACGACGCCGACCGCAATGGCCGGACCGAAGATGTTGGTGGGGTTGTCCGCGTTCCATTTGTCAAACCACTTGGGAAACATGATCAGTTCTCCTTCCCAATAAAGGTTTCGTATGAGCCATAGTCCTCGTAGCCATAGGCACCGTCATACATGGGCGCAAAGTTGTGTTCCTGTGCCCAGATGAACCAGTTGTCCACGACCGTTCCCGTCAGCAGGATGCCGATGCCGCCCGTGATCGGGGTCAGCACCGCAAACCACCAGGCCCACCGGTGGATGCCTTCCATCGTGGCGTTAAAGCCCATGGTCCAGCGCCAGAACAAGGCCGCACGTTCGGTGGCGGTGCCCCGGTCATAGATCTGCTCCAACTCGCGGTCCCCGCCGTAACGGGTCACCGCCAGAATGGTGCCGCCGTGCATGCAGAACAGCAGGACAGATCCATAGAGGAACACGATGCTCAGGCAGTGGAACGGGTTGTAGTAAAGGTTGCCGTAACGGATCGAAAACGCGGTCGTCCAATCGAGATGCGCAAAGATGCCGTAGGGCACCGCCTCGCTCCACGAGCCCATCAGGATGGGGCGGAACAGACCCAGCACGAGGATCAGCCACAACAGTGCCGCAAAGGCCCAGGCGAGGTGTTTGCCCATCTTGTGCTGCTGCGCCAGTTGATACGTGCGCAGCCACCACGTCACACATCCCGCCAGAAAGAACATGCCTGCGATGATGAATGCTCCACCATCGTTGAGTGGTGGCATGCTCAGTCCGTATTCAGGGCCCGGAGGTTCAAGCGCGAGCCAGAACAGTTGCCGGATGAACTCGGGCACCGACCAGCCGACCTGCGCCAGCATGGAAAAGCCGACGATGTTGAACCAGATCATGAAACACACACACGAGATCACCCCGTAAGAGCTGATGTTGATCGGCCCCAATTGCGCGTTGCCCAGAAGGCCGAAGAGGGTGGAAAAGCGCGGCTTGCCAGCGCGGTCCGCCATCATCTCGCCACTGTCGTCCATGCCCCAGTCCGGAGTGCCCTGAACCTGGACCTGCGCGAAAATATTTTGATACTCAATCATGCGCTCAGCCCCCAAAACCGGATTGATAGACAGGCAACGGGTCGCCGCCCCAGATCGGCATGTTCAGCCACCAGTTCCACCACTCCGGCCACCCCGACGTCCAGACGGGGCCAGAGATGATGATGCACACGGCGCTGAAGAACACGGCGTTGATGGCCAGCAGCCAGCCAACCCGGTGGATGCCAAGCGTACCGACCGAGTAGCCAATATAGTCGCGGAAAAACGCATCCTCATGGTCGGGGGTTTTGGCCAGTTCGCCCTTTTCAGGGTTCGCCGCCGACAGGATCAGACCGCCATGCAGGGCCAGCGCGATCGTGGTCGTAAAGAACAGCGTGACCGCCAGCATGTGCGCCGGGTTGTAGTGGAAGTGCAGATAGGCATAGCCCGTGTTGCTGACCCAATCGAGGTGGCTGAAAATCCCGTAGGGAAATCCATGCCCCCATGCGCCCATCAAAAGTGGACGGAAAATGACGAGAGTGACGTATGCCAGAATGGCGAAGCTGAAGCCGATGGGCACGTGATAGCCCATGCCGAGCTTGCGGCAAATCTCGACCTCCCGCAGGGCCCAACTGATGAAAGCGCCGGTGGCACAGAACGTGATGATCTGCCACAGCCCGCCTTCAAGCAGCGGCGCCATGCCCAAACCATAGGACAGATCCGGCGGCGCGATGTTGATGAGCCAGGGATTGAAGGTGCCTTGCTGCGAGGCACCCCAAAAGATCAGGACCGTGCCCAGAAGGCTGAAGAAGGCAGTCGTGACGCCGAAAAAGCCCACGTAAAAGGGGCCGACCCAAAAGTCGAACAGATCACCGCCGATCAGCGTCCCACCCCGGACGCGATACTTTCTCTCGAAGGATAGCAAGGCCATCTCTCAAACTCCGCAGTTGGCGGCGTGACCCGACAAGGGCCGACAAGCCGTCTTGGTATTTTTGTTGGTTTGTTGCGGGCAGGCGAGGACGCACTGTTCGCCCCGCCCGCAACTTTTTTAGATCCGCAACAACGGGTCTTACTGGGCGCTTTGAGCAGCCAGTTCGAACCAGTTGAAGTGGTCCGTACTCAGCAGGACGAGGTGAATCATCGCCGCCAGCAGGAACAGGAACACGCCTTGTGCGACAAACACACGGCGGGGATCGAAGATGAGCCAGATTTTGTAAAACTTCGCCATTTGCTAATCCCTCCTCAGAACCACGGGCGCCAGATGAACACTGCCAAGTGAGCGACAACGGCAACGGCTGTGAAAAGCCAGAGCCCGCTCATATAGACAGCGTGCAGCTCTTGCGCCTGCTCGTCTGTGAGACCTGTGAAAGACAGGTTTTCAGCCATATTAATTCCTCCGGAATTTTATGCTGATGCCGCGCACCCCGCGGCCGGGTCCATTGGGGTTGCCCCCTCCGGGCTCTGTCCACCTGTTGCCAGGCGTACAGTCTCGTTTCTCAGCAGGCGCACACAGGCCAAGAAATTCGTATGCACACGCCATCTGGCGCGCGCCGTTATGTCGGATCGCCCCGATCAAGCGTTGAAGATCATCGGTGTGATGATCCGGGCTTGGGTCCAGGCACGGGCCATCGGGCCCTTGTCGGTAAAACTGCGCGATTTGATCGCGGCCAGCGCCCATGTGAGGCAGGCCAGCGGCAAAGTCGCCACGAAGATGATCGCGAAATAGACCATGAATTCGGTCTTTTCGCCGCCGCGTTTCTTAGGTGCTTCGGTCGCGATGTTGGACGTCATGTCAGTCATGGTGTTCCTCCCTCGGAAACAGTCTCTGACGATCCGGATGCCCCCGGATCATTCGTCTGGGTCGACCCGGCCAAAGCCGGATCAAGTGCGCGCACGGTTTCGATCACTACCCGGTCGGCACCACTGGCGAGGGCTGCTTGCTCAGCCGCATCGCGTAAGGTCTTTGCCGCAGATATCCGGGTCAGGATGGGATGTTGCTCGACGATACGGTCAAGCATGGCCTGCGCATCCGCGTCCCATGGGAAATCGCGGCGCAGGGTCGTCGGGGTCGCCTCGGCGGCATCCATATCGCTCGCCAAGGGCAAGATGTGGAACAGGGCGTCAAACAGCCCGTTGCACACTTCCTGAATCATATAAGTCGCGCCCGCATAGCCCATAAAAGGCGTACCGGTATGGCGGCGGATCGCGGCACCGGGGAAGCTGGCGGGAATGAACGCGGGGCTAGGCCCGTGCCCTCCCTTCAGCTCTGCCAGATACATTTTCTCATTGATCGAACCAAACACGACAAGCGGGCGCTTCTGGCCCATCCACGCGCGGACTTCCTCGTTGTTCGTCTTCTTGCCCGCAACACGGGCGACCGCAAATGCACAAGGCAGTCCCATGTCGTCCTCAAGGAACAACCGGATGCCGCGGGCATAGGTCTCGTTGGCAACGACCGCAAAGGATGCGGTGGCAAAAAAGTCCTGCGTGACGGACCGCCACAGATCCCACACAGGCTTGAGCGTCGAATGCTTTTCACGCTCGATAAAAGGTTCGGGGTCGAGGCCCACCAAATTCCCCAGTGCGCGCAGGAACTTGGTGGTACTCTCGACCCCTATCGGGGCTTGCAAGTATGGCTTGGCAAGAAGCTCACACAATCCACGCCCGAACTCGCGGTACATACAGATGTTCACATCCGCATTGACCAGATTTCGCATTTCGGCCACGTGGGCACCCAGCGGATGCACCATGTTGACCTCGCAACCGATCCCTTCGACCAGTCGCCGGATCTCGGCCAGATCGGATGGCATGTTGAACGTGCCATACATCGGACCAAGGATATTCACGCGAGGACGCGCACCTTCCTCGCGTTTCTTTTCGGGCGGCATGCGCCCTTTCGTCATGCCGAACTCGGTAAAGATCCAGGTCATGGCACGGTCCGCCGCCTCCCACTGATCTTCATCAATGGTGCGCGGCAGAAATCTCTGGATATTGGTGCCCATCGGCGTCACGCCGCCACCGATCATCTCGGCGATGGAGCCGGTCACGACAACTGCAGGCAAGGCCGGATCGAGCGTGTCCCAGGCGCGCTTCATCGCGCCCTCGGTACCGTCGCGGCCCAATTCTTCTTCGCCCAGACCCGTAGTGACAATCGGCAACTCGTGCGGTGGCAGCGCATCCGTATAGTGAAGCACCGACGTCACTGGCAAATTCTCGCACCCAACCGGGCCATCGATCACGCATTGCAGGCCCTTCACGGCGCAGAACGCATAGACCGCGCCCCAGTACCCGCCAGCCCGGTCATGGTCCATGATCAACATGAGGACACCTCCCCTGCTTCATTTCGCAAAATAAACCGCACGGGGGTGCGGGGGTGTGAACCCCCCGCTCCATCATATGACAAAATCGCCGTCATATCATCTCAGCGCCCTTCGCCGCCTTGGCCTGCCGCTCAAGCTTCTTGAAGTTCTGCGCCCGGAAGTCCTCCCGTACATTCGGCGCGCCCTCCCAGATACCGGCGGTGTCACCTGTTCCAACACCTTCGAAGAATGCCTTCATATGCTCCATCCGCCCCTGGTTGGCGATTGCGGCATTGATCACTTCGGCGAGTGACCCGGCCCCGGCCACGCCCATCAGGGGACGGGCAGAAATCAGGTTGGTAAAGTACAGGCCCGGAATGCCCAGCTCCTTGGCCTTCTGCACCACAGGTGTTGTGCCGATGGCCAAATCAGGCTTGAAAGCCTCCATCGCCGCACAATCGTCTTCCAAAGACGCGCGGAATTTCACTTGCACACCCATGTCTTCAAGCCAGGCCTCATCGGCCTCGTTCCAAAGGGTGCGCGCACAGGCGGTGCCGACATAAGGCACCGTCGCGCCGCTTTCGATGAGCAACCGGGCGACCAGCAACTCCGATCCCTCATAACCTGACAGGGTGATTGTGCCATTGATCGGCTTTGCGGCAAGGGCATTGGTGATGGCCGGCAGCGCCGCATTTTGGGCATCCGCGATCTGTTTGGCGGAGCATCCGTACACCGTTCCAATTTCTGCCAACCAAGTCGCCGTGCCATCCCGCCCCACGGGGGCAGACCCAACGACGGGGCGACCAGCGGCCTGAAATTCACGCACGGCTGCTGTATAAAAAGGATGGATCGCTGCAACGATCGAACTGTCAAGCGCGGCATAAAGCTCCCGCCATTCACGGCAGGGGACAACAGGGCCAGCGGCCAGACCCAACGGCGCCAGCAGCTGTCCGATCATCATCGGATCGGCAGGAAACATCTCGCCCAGCAGGGCGACGGTGGGTCGATCCGACTTGCCGCCGGCCGGGGTGGCGACGGGGCCGGCCTCAACTTCTTCGCGGGCATATTTCAGCATCGCACCCGCCAGCACATCTTTGGCTTCGGCATGGGTCGGAATACCAAAGCCGGGCACGTCAATGCCGACGATGCGCACACCGTTGATCTCGTCCGGCAACAACCGCAGCGGCACACCAGACGCCGTCGGCACACACAGGTTCGTCACGACAATGGCGTCATATTTTTCAGGATCCGCCAGATCATGCACGCTTTCGCGGATGTCTTCGAACAGCTTGCCCGTCACCAGTGTTTCGGAATTGAATGGTACATACCCAACCGACCGGCGCGCCCCATAAAAATGGGACACAAAGGTGAGCCCGTAAACACAACAGGCCGATCCAGACAATACCGTGGCGGTGCGACGCATCCGCAATCCAACCCGGAGCGAGCCGAAAGCAGGACACATCGATTGTGGTTTGTCGTGCGGGCCTTGAGGATAGTCGGCAGAAAATTTTTCCAAAATCTCGGAATTGCCCGCCAAACGCGCGGCTTTTTCCATTTCGGAACCTGAATGGCATCCAAGCCCGTCCATAGGCGCACCGCTTGGCGCGGGCATTTCAGCCTCCTGCGGGTGGCCCTCTATCACCTCAACCGTATCTGCGGCGTCATATGTCACCTTCGCGCTCATGACAGAACATCTCGGGACGCGCGGATAACTTTTACCGAATTCCGCTGCACAAGGTCATGGCGGCTCATCAACTGCCGGGACTTTTCAAGGGTTTTGCCTGACGATTCCACGATGACCGATGTCTTCATTGCGTTGCGCCACGTTTCGGCCAGCGCTTCATGGATTGCTATATCGTCATGCTTCATCATAAATCACCTCCAGTGACGGTTTGGGTTCGGCATTGCTGCCACGCATATCCATGTCGGTCGCCGGTTCCAGAACCACGTCGCCACCCGTTTCGGACGCGTCAAACAGGTTCAACAAACCATCCTGATCCAAAGGCGCAGGGCGGACTGGCGGGGCGACCGCGACATTCTCGCCAAGGGTCGCAAACAGGCTGCCCCATTCGGACTCTGCGGTGCCGACAATCTGGTAATTCGCGGATTTCTTGCGCAAATCATCGTTCTGCGGGATCGAGGCGAGGATCGGAATATCAACCGCTTCGGCAAAAGCGGCGGCTTCCCCGGTGCCATCGTCCTTGTTGATCACCAGACCGGCGACGCCGACATTACCGCCCAGTTTGCGGAAGTATTCGACGGCGGAGCAGACGTTGTTGGCCACATATAGCGACTGAAGATCGTTCGAAGCGACCAGGATCACCTTCTGCGCCATGTCCCTCGCAATGGGCAGGCCGAAGCCACCACAGACGACATCGCCCAAGAAATCGAGCAGGACATAGTCAAAGTCCCAATCGTGAAAGCCCAGCTTTTCCAGCAATTCGAACCCGTGGATGATCCCACGCCCACCACAGCCGCGACCGACTTCGGGGCCGCCAAGCTCCATCGCGAAGACACCGCCGCGCTTGAAGCAGACATCGCCGATCTTCACTTCTTCGCCCGCCAGCTTCTTGCGGGTCGAGGTTTCGATGATCGTAGGGCAGGCCTTGCCGCCGAACAGCAGGCTCGTCGTGTCTGATTTCGGGTCGCACCCGATCAGCAGCACGCGTTTGCCCTGTTCGGCCATCATGTGACTGAGGTTGGCAAGCGTGAAGGATTTGCCGATCCCGCCCTTACCGTAAATTGCGATAATTTGCGTTTTCGAGGTCGGCTCTTCGGCAACGATGTCGGCCAGATCTTCGTGAGCCTCGTCCCGCAGACGTTGATCGAAATCCTTGAGGTTCGGTACTTCGTCTTTCACGTTCAGTGCTCCCAGTCCAAAATCATTTTGAGGCAATCGCTATCGCTGAACGCCTGTTCGTAGGCGGCGCGGGCGTCCGTGGCAGGACGGCGATGGGTGATCAGGCCCCCAAGGCTCAGCGCGCCGCATTCGACCAGCGCACGTGTCGCGGCGAGGTCTTCGCGCGTCCATTCGGCGGCCACGCGAAAGCGCGCCTCTTTCATGAAGGCGGGCGGAAAGGCGAAGGATAGCGGCGCAGAATAGAACCCCGCCAACACGATTTCCCCGCCCTTGGCGATCCGGCCCACAAGATCGTTCAGCAACGCGCCCTGACCGGAGGCGTCATAGATCGATGTGTAGTCGCGCCGTGTGTCCGCTTCGGGATCGAGAACCTCGTAACCGATAGCGCCATCGCGGCGGGCGGGGTCGATTTCCCAGACTGTCGCCGCGGGCGCACCCGCGGCAATCGTCAGGCGAGCCAGCAAACGACCCAAGACGCCGTGACCGACGATCAGGTCCGGCACGGCCTTGTTCATTCCGGCCATGGCGTGGCGCGCAGTCGCGGCCAAGGCCAGCAACGCACCAGACGCGCCCAAGGCCGGGTCGATCCGGGTCACGCGTTCGCTGTCCGTAACAAGCGTGCGGGACGCACCCCCGAACAGACCAAACGCCCCCTCATAGCAATTGGCACCGGGGACAAAGACGCGGTCGCCGGGCTTGAAGCCGGTCATCGGCCCCGCTTCCACCACTTCGCCCGCCGATTCGTAGCCGGGCACGAGCGGGTATCCCATGCCGGGAAAGGGTGGCATGTCGCCGGTCCAAAACAGTTTCTCGGTCCCCGTCGAAATCCCCGAATGCGCGACCTCGACAACCAGATCCGCCGCGCCCGGCGCGGTCAACGCGAGCGTGCCCACGTCGAGATCGCGGGGGCCTTTCAGCAGAACGGCGGAGGTGTGCAAGGGTGGTTCCTTTTTGACGGGGCGGCGCATCACAGACTCGCGAGGCGCTGCGGGGAGTATCTGTCATTCTAGTTAGACATAGCTATGTGTCAATTAAATTGGACACTTTGGTTTTTAATCAGTCCGGACGCCGCGCGGTCAGCGTCCGGGTCACGTAGGCACGTGCCGGAGATGGGCTGTGGATCCCGATAAACCCCGCCTCTTCGAGCAGCGCCTGAATATCCGCCGCAGATCGGGCACGCCCTGTCTGCATCGCCATTGTGTAGAATGCGAAATACACATCGCCCGCGCGATCCGGGCGGGCACCGCCCCCCATCGGCTCGGACACGATCAAGCGGCCCCCGGCCGGCAATGCCTGGAAAACCGCCGCCAACAAGGCGCGCACGGTGTCGTCCGAATGATCGTAAAGCACTCGAATCAAAGACACAGCATCCGCACCTGAAGGAAGCGAATCGGTGCGGAAACTGCCCGGTACGATTCGCACACGATCCGTCATGCCAGCCCCGTCAAAACGAACCTGCGCATCGGGTACGACGGGCGGCAGGTCGAACAGTGTCATCTGCATCTGCGGTGCAACCTGCCCGGCGGCTTCAAGAAATGCGCCCGTGCCGCCACCCACATCCAGCAAGTGTCGCACCCCTTTCAGGGACACCGCCCGCAGCGTGTCTTCGGCCACAAGCCGTTGAGACTGCGCCATGAGGTCAGAATAAATCCCCGCCTCATGCGCGGGCACATCACGGCCAAAGACGTAGGGCCAGAACTGGGACAGCTGCGTTTCCTCTGGGCCGCGCAGCAATGCAACCGGATCACGCAGATCATCATAAAACGCCTTGTGGTGCCGGATCATCGCCTCAAGCCCGGGCACGCCCATCAGCGCTGCACCCTTTCGGGCAAGGGCGAAGCCCCCCCGTTTGCGCTTGAGCAACCCAAGGGCCGCACCAGCTTGCAACAAAATCTGCATCCGGTCGGCAGGCAAGCCACATGCGCGCCCAAGGGTCTCGGCGCTTTGCGGACCTGCGCGCAGACGGCGGAAGAGGTCCAATTCGACCAACGCCATCAACACTTGCGACTGAACAAACCCCTGCACCACATCGAACAACGCAGCCCCGTCCGAGCGGGCACGACCTCTGGTCAGGGGGAATTTGCTGGCCCAACTTTGAAAGCCAGGCCGCGCGATCAGGCGGTTGAGCCAGCCGCCACGCCACGTTGGCAGATCAGCGGCCTCAGACATCACTCACCGGGTACACGGGTTGGGGCAACCACAGGCGTCAGGCGCTCGGCATACATGCGGACCATCTCGGCCAGTTGCGCCTCACCAGGGCAGGCAGGGATGGATGCGATGGCCCCGCTCAGGATATCCTTGAGCCGCGAAATCGCACCCTGCACCCCAAGCTGGCTGACCGCATTCGGGCGGCCGTGCAGATCGTCCTGACCCGCAGGCTTGCCAAGGGTTTCAGCATCATAAAGGGCGTCGCGCAGATCGTCAGCGACCTGAAACGCCTCGCCGATCCGGTCGCCAAGTTCGAACCAGGGCTCTGCATCCTGACCGGCGGCAATCGCACCCATCTGGGTCGCCGCAATGAACAGCGCGCCGGTCTTGGCCTGATGGTATGCGCGCAAATCAATTTCGGCCTCGCTTTCCCAGCCTTGGCCCGCGCAAATTCCACCGGGCATGCCGGTGCGCTGTGAGAGAGTGATAATGAGTTGGGCCACCCGCTCGGGGGCCAAATGCGCCTCGCGTGCCAAAATCTCAAAGGCCAGAACAATCAGACTGTCACCCGTCAAAACGGCAAGCGGCTCCGAATAGGCTTTGTGGACGCTCGGCTTGCCACGGCGCACATCCGCATCATCGAAACAGGGCAGGTCGTCATGGACCAGACTCGCGCAGTGGATCATCTCAAGCGCGGAGGCCGCGGCGTTGGAAACCCTCGGCCGGTCATCCCCGCACGCCATCGCCACGGACATCAGGATTGTGGGGCGAATGCGGGCCCCACCGGGCGCGGTCGCATATTCCAACGCGCTGGCCAGACGGGGCGGCGTGGCGCGACCGGCACCCTGCCCCACGGCCACAGCCTCTGCGATTGCGGCTTCGATACGTGTGCTGAGGCCCATGCAGTTCGCTCCCAAAACCGGATAATGTCATGTAAGTGAGACACTAAAGTGTAAATCATACTGGACACATTGCGTACATGAGTCAACAATCACGCCATCTTGGGCAAACCCGCTGAGACACGCGCGAAAGGGGCATCTATCTCTGCCACCTCACCATCTGAACACGCCGTCATCATAGGCGCTGGCATCGCGGGTCTGGCCTGCGCGATGCGGCTGCGTGCGGCTGGCTACGAGGTGACACTGCTTGAACGGCACGGGACCGTCGGCGGCAAAATCCGAACAATGCCTTCTGCGGCAGGGCCAATTGATGCAGGGCCCACTGTTCTGACGATGCGCCATGTGTTTGATGATCTGTTTGGCACGCTCGGTGCGCGGCTCGATGATCACGTCACGCTGATCCGGCAGGAAACACTGGCCCGCCACTTTTGGCCTGATGGCAGCACAGTTGATCTGTTTGCGGACCGCGACCAAAGCACAGAAGCGGTGCGTCAGTTTGCGGGTCGCAAGGCGGCCCAGCAATTCCAAGCCTTTTGCACCCGGACCGAGCGTCTGTTTGCGGCCTTCGATGGCCCGATGATGCAAGCGGCCGAACCTCGGCTCGGCGCACTCACCGCGCATGTGCTGAAACATCCCGGGCTGATCCCGGCCATGGCCCCCCTGTCGACGCTGCACTCCTTGCTCAAGTCCAGCTTTGACGATCCGCGTCTGCGCCAACTGTTTGGGCGATACGCCACCTATGTGGGCGGCAGCCCGACGCACGCGCCCGCCATTCTGTCGCTGATCTGGGAGGCAGAGGCGGCAGGTGTCTGGGTTGTCAAAGGTGGGATGCACAAGCTGACGCAAGTGCTGGGGACCTTGCTGCAAACGCATGGCACCGAGATCAGAACCAACGCCCATGTGGACCGGATCGAGATGCAAAACGAGCGTGCCGCTGCGGTGCATCTGCAGGATGGAACGCGCCTGGCCTGCGATGTGGTCGTCCATGCGGGCGATCCACGGGCGCTGGCCACCGGAACGCTTGGGGCCAGCACAGCACATATCGCAACGCAGACCCTAAAGGCGCAACGCAGCTTTTCCGCCCGCGTGCTCAGCTTTGCCGCGACACCGCACGGGCCGGACCTGGCCCATCACAACGTGTTCTTCAGCGACCAACCAACCGAGGAATTCGAGGACCTGATGGCCGGGCGCATTCCACGTCACCCCAGTTTCTACATTTGCGCGCTCGACAGGGGGCAAAAAACCACCCCTCCCGCCATTGAGCGCCTTGAGATCATCACAAACGCCCCGGCGACGGTCGGCACATCCACAACACCCGAGGACATCACCCAATGGCTTCATCAGATCACGCGCCAGATGGCGCAGCAGGGTATGACATTCAGCCCGACCCCGACGACGCAATCCGTGACGACAGCCCACGACTTCGCGCAGATGTTTCCGGCAAGCCAGGGCGCACTTTACGGGCAAAGCCCGCACGGGCTGACAGCCGCCCTGCGACGCCCCACCGCCCGCACGGTGATCCCCAATCTTTACCTTGCAGGGGGCGGGACACATCCAGGGGCGGGGATACCGATGGCGACCCTCTCCGCCAAGCACGCGGTCGCGGCGATCTTGAGCGACCAAACTTCAACGTCCAGGTCGGGCCAAACGGCTATGCGTGGTGGTATGTCGACGGCCTGAGCGATTGCGGCACGCGCGCGATCTCGGTGATCGGGTTCATCGGGTCGGTGTTTTCGCCCTGGTATCGCTGGTCCGGCCGCAAGAACCCGCAAAACCATGTGTGCATCAACGTGGCAACCTACGGCCGCGGCGGGCGATTCACCATGACAGATCGCGGCGAATCCGCGCTGCGCCAGACCGCGTCCCGGCTTGAGGTCGGTCCATCCTGCATGCGGTGGTGCGGCGACAGACTGATCATCGATGTGAACGAAATGTCCTCTCATCCGATGATTAACAGGATCACGGGCCAGATCACCATCACACCCAGTGCGCTGACACAGGTCGAACTGCCACTTACGGACGACGGGGCACATATCTGGCGGCCCTTTGCACCACGGTCACGGATCACGGTCGATATCGATCGCAAAGGCTGGCAATGGGAGGGCGAAGGATATTTCGATGCCAATTTCGGCACCCGCGCCCTGGAGGAAGACTTCAGCTATTGGACCTGGGGCCGGTATCCCACGGGTGATGGCGCCACCTGTTTCTACGACGCCACCCGGCTCGATGGATCAGAGCTGGCGGCCGCGTTCCATTTTGACAGCGCAGGCAATGCCCGCTCCATCCCCTTGCCGCCGAAAGCACCCATGCGACGCTCGCTCTGGGCGGTCAAACGTGAAACACGCGGTGATCCGGGGTGCAACGCAAGGCAAGTGCAAAACATGCTGGATGCCCCGTTCTATTCGCGCTCAGCTGTGCAAACAACGCTCGACGGAGAGGCAACAATCGGTGTGCATGAGGCGCTTGACCTCAGGCGCTTCCGTTCACCCTTGCTGAAACCGATGCTGGCTGTCCGAGTGCCCAGACGCTCCAAATGGACGTTCTCCTGATCTTCTTTTCGCCAGAAATACCTCGGGGAGCGCGAGGGGCTGGCCCCTCGTTCCCACGTTGACGACAGGCCTTAACCTTGGGGTTTCAGAGGTGCCGCCGCCGCCTCGCGATTCAGGTTCCAGACCGACGCGTTCAAAGCGGCGGCAATGGTGACCCACACGAGATAGGGGACAAACAACCACCCGGCGAACGTGTCGACCTGCCACAGCGCAAGCATCGTGCAGAACACCGTGACCCACAGCACCCCAATGACCGCCATGCCCAACCGGATATTGCGCAGACCAAAAAACACCGGCGTCCACAGCCCGTTGAACGCGATCTGCATCGCCCAAAAGGCCATCGCAATCCCGTTGTCCGGGGCCATGCCACCCCGGGCACCAGCCCATGACATGCAGACATACAGAACCATCCAGGTCACCGGGAAAACCCAATCGGGTGGCGTCCATGATGGCTTGTTCAGCGCGCGATACCAAGGTCCCGGCGGAAACAGACCGCCCGTCGCACCTACCCCAAGGCAGGCCGCGAAGAAGATGCAGAACAACAGCCAGAACATCACGGTTACGTCGCCCGGGCGCGCGCGCCGATCAGGGCGGCGCGCTCTGATTTGCGTTTCGCCTCAAGGGCGGCAAGGGCATCAAACAGGCTGTCACTGCGCGGGGTCGTGGCCCCCAGAGCGGTTGCCTCGACCAGAAACTGCACTTCGGGCAGCGGCTTTGCAAACAGCACGGGCGAGCGTGGCACGACCATACTCACCCCGCTCATCAACATGGACTGTGCAAGCCAGCCAACCTTTTGACGCTTGGAGGTGCGGGCGCGCGCGGTGATGCTGTCATAGCCCATCGCGTTCAGCTGACCGCCGATACCGGCATAGATATAGCGCGCCGCATAGATCCCGGGACGACTGGCACGCGGCAACGTCCCAAGGCCCGCCTCGGATCGGTAGTAAAGCCGGTTTGCCTCAACGATCAGCCGCTTGGTCATGGCACGAACCGCTTTGGTCGGGCGCGGATTCGCCAGAAACGCGTCGTGTTGAATGCCCGCCTCATCCAGCCAGTCTGTGGGCAGATATAACCGGCCTTCCAACGCATCTTCGCCAACGTCGCGGGCAATGTTGGTCAATTGCATCGCGACACCCAGATCACAGGCCCGAGCGAGCGCGTCGCGATCACGCACCCCCATTAGCACGCACATCATTGCCCCGACGGCTGACGCCACCCGTGCTGAATAGTCCTTGAGGCCCGATAGCGTCCGGTAGGTGCGGGTCTCTGCATCCCAGGCCAAGCCTTCAAGCAACGCATCAGGCAGGGCGCGGGGCATGTCGAACTGTTCCACCACGGCTGTGAAAGCGCGATCGGGGGCGGCATTCCTGGGCGTCCCTGAATAGACCAAATCCAACCGGTCGCGCAGCCGCAGCACGGCTTCGACCTTTTCCGCCCTCAGATCAACCTCATCATCGGCAAGCCTGCAAAACGCATAAAGCGCGAGGGCCGGGTCGCGCACCTTTTTCGGCAACAGCTTAGAGGCGGCGTGAAAGGACAGCGAGCCATGGCGGATCGCTTCGGTGCAGGCCTGTAGGTCGCGCGGGTCCATCATTTGACTGCATCCGGGACAAGTTGGCTGAGAACGTCGGCGCTGGCGATCACACCCGGTACGCCTGCGCCGGGATGGGTGCCGGCCCCTGTCAGATACAGGCCTTCGACTTCTTCACTGACATTGTGCGGACGGAACCAGGCCGATTGCAAAATACGCGGCTCAATCGAAAATCCGGACCCATGGGGGGACAGATACCGATCGCGAAAGGTCTCTGGTGTGAACACTATTTCGGTCGAGATCTTGTCACTCAGCCCCGGCAACAACTGATCTTCAAGCACCTTGAGCATCTTGGCTTTGTAGGCGTCCGCCTCGACCGACCAATCCACGCCTCCGTGACCCAAATGGGGTACGGGCGAGAGCACATAGAACGTGTCATCCCCCTCCGGCGCGACACTGGGGTCGGTGACGGAGGGGCGATGGACATACAGGCTCATGTCGTCGGCAAGTTTGCCCTTGATAAAGATGTCGTTCAGCAAACCCTTGTAGCGGGGCGCGTTCAGGATCGTGTGGTGGCCCACATCGGACCACTGATCGCGCGTGCCTTTGGTCCCGAAATACCAAACGAAAAGCGACATTGAATACCGGGTCCGTTTGAGACGGGCAGGCGTCCACCGTTTCCGAGGCGCATTGCGCATGAGGTGGTTATAGGTGTGACCGGCATCCGCGTTTGACACGACAACATCCGCGCCCAGCTCAAGTCCAGATTTCAGACGCACGCCGCGTGCGCGCCCGCCATCGACCACGATCTCGTCCACGGCAGTGTCCATCAGCAGGGTGCCGCCTTGGTCCTCGACAATCTCAGCCATCCGCGCCGCCATCCCGGCCAGCCCATCCATCGCATAGTGGACGCCAAATTCCTTCTCGAGATAGCTGACAAGGATATACATGCTGGTCACATGGGTCGGATCGCCCCCGATAAACAGCGGATGAAACGAAAAGGCCATGCGCAGTTTCTCATTGCGAAACCGCTTTGCCGCATGGGCATAAACAGAGCGGTCCGCGCGCAGCAGCCCGAACGTGGGCAAGACCTGCACCAGATCCCACAGCTTGTGCATGGATCGACGGCCCAGATCTTCGAACCCGAACCAATACCGCTTCGCCGAGTCCCGTAGGAATTTGTCGAACCCGGCAACATCGCGCGGCTCGATCTTGGCGACTTCGGCGCGCATCGCATCGGTGTCTTGCTGTGCGGTAAAGGTCGTGCCATCCGGCCAGCGAATTTCGTAGAATGGGGTCAGTGCGCGCAGATCCACATCATCTTCAAACCGACGCCCGCAAGCGGCCCACAGCTCGCGATAGAGTTGGGGCACAGTGACAATCGTCGGGCCCAAATCAAAGCGGTGCCCATCCTGCCAAATCGCAGAGCCGCGCCCACCCGGCACATCCAACTTGTCGATCACAGTGACCTTGTATCCTTTGGCCCCCAACCGCATGGCAGACGCAAGCCCACCCAGACCTGCCCCAATCACGATAGCGCGGTTTCCGGTGCGGGTATCCGATTCTATGGGATCAAAACGTGTCATCTCTCTGGAACAATAGATGTGTCTAGTTTAGTTGACAATTTGTTTTGTCGCCGTAGGCTTAATGAGGTGCCAGTGGGCACATCACCAGTGCAAAAGACATGAGCCAGACAACCACAATTTCCTTCTTCCGTTTCGACCGGTGGCGCGACCGGGCGTGGGCACTGGCCATGATGGGCGGGGCGCGTCTGGCCATGGCGCGGGTGCCCGACCTCGGGTTCTGGAAACTGTGCGGATCTGGTACTGGCGAAGGGTTCACACCAGTGCCAAACACAGGCGTTTACGTGATCCTGTGCACATGGCCCGATGAGGATACAGCGCACGCGAGGCTTGCAGATATCCCGATCTTCAACCGCTACAGGGCACGCGCGAGCGAGGACTGGACCGTGTTCCTGTCCCCTACGTCTGCTCGTGGCGCATGGAGCGGACAGACGCCATTTTCCCCTGTATCAGAGCCTAATCCCGGCCCCATCGCAGCCCTCACGCGGGCCACGATCAAACCCAGCATTCTCGCGAAATTCTGGGGTCGCGTGCCCGATATCTCAGCCATGATCGGGTCCGACCAGAACGTCGTGTTCAAGATCGGGATTGGCGAAGTGCCGATGCTGCATCAAGTCACATTCTCGATCTGGCCCGGCACGACCGAAATGGCGCAATTTGCCCGCCACAACGGGCCACATGCCGCAGCCATTCAGGCGGTGCGAGACGGCGCGTGGTTTCGCGAAGAACTCTATGCCCGCTTTGCCATTCTTGGCGACACGGGCACGTGGGGCGGCACCAGCCCGCTCAGACAATTGGACGATACATGATCAAGACCCCCTTTCCGTTTTCTGCAATCGTCGGCCAATCCGATATGAAGCGCGCGATGATCCTGACGGCGATTGATCCCGGCATCGGCGGTGTTCTGGTGTTCGGGGATCGTGGTACCGGCAAGTCGACTGCGGTGCGGGCCTTGGCCGCGCTGTTGCCGCCAATCACCGCCGTTGTGGGCTGTCCGATCAATGCGGGAAATCACGGTGATTGCCCTGATTGGGCCAACATAGAGACGAAAAAGACCCGCAAAATTCCGACCCCGGTGATCGACCTGCCCTTGGGTGCAACCGAAGACCGTGTGGTGGGCGCACTTGATATCGAACGCGCCCTGACGCGCGGCGAGAAGGCGTTTGAGGCCGGATTGCTGGCACGCGCCAACCGTGGCTACCTTTATATCGACGAGGTCAATCTGCTTGAGGACCACATCGTCGACTTGCTGCTGGATGTGGCCCAATCCGGCGAAAACGTGGTCGAACGTGAGGGGCTCAGCATCCGTCACCCTGCCCGCTTTGTCCTCGTCGGCTCCGGCAATCCGGAGGAAGGAGAGTTGCGCCCACAGCTGCTTGATCGCTTTGGTTTGTCCGTCGAAGTGCGCAGCCCAAACGACGTGGCCCAACGGATAGAAGTCATCAAGAGACGCGACAGATTTGAGTCCGATTTCGACGCGTTCATGGCGCAGTACCAAAAGGAAGACGCCAAGATCCGGCGCAGGATCGTGACGGCCCGCAAGCTGTTGCCACAGATCGAAACGCCGGACACGATCCTGCAGGACTGCGCCGAGTTGTGTATCGCCCTCGGGTCTGATGGTCTGCGCGGCGAGTTGACCCTGTTGCGGTCGGCGCGCGCGCTGGCCGCTTTTGACAAGGCCAGGACACTGACACGCGATCATTTGCGCGCGGTCGCCCCTATCGCCCTTTCCCACCGTCTGCGCCGCGACCCGCTGGATGAGGCTGGCAGCACGACGCGCGTTGCCCGCACGGTCGAGGCGGTGCTGGCATGACCTCTCGCCCGGCATGAGCGACGAGAGCTGGCATAACGCATCGCTTGGGTTGCGCTTGCTGGCCCTGGATCCACACGGCCTTGGCGGAGCCGTCATTCGTATGCGCGCCAGTCCGGGTCGCGATGCCCTTCTGGCCGAATTCGAGGGCCCGTTGACGATCCGCAAATTGCCGGTCACCATATCCGATGATCAGTTGTTTGGCGGCATCGACCTCAGCGCCACGCTCGCATCAGCCCAGATGACTACCAGCGCCGGATTTTTCGAACGTCCGTGCATTGCCCTCATCCCGATGGCGGAACGGTGCCCTGCCGCCTTGGCCGCCAAGCTGGCCAGCCTATTGGATCAGTCTCTGACAAAAGGTATTTTGGCGCTGGACGAAGGTATCGAAGCGGATGAGCGCACGCCGGACGCGTTGGCAGATCGCCTTGCATTCCACATCGCCCCTGAAGGGCGCAAACCTGAGCCATCCGGCACGCCACCACCGTCTGAAGCTGATCAAGCAACCCTCGACACCGAAGATGCCCTGACCCAATTGACCCTTCTTGCGGCACGGTTTGGTATTGCGTCCTTACGCGCGCCGACGCTGGCATTGAGGGCCGCGCGTGCGCATGCGCGCCTTCATGGCCGGACCACGTTGACCGAAGGGGACGTGGCCGTGGCCGCGCGCCTTGTCTATCCAAGCCGGGCAACCCATGTGCCTGAAATCGAGGACACCGCGGATCCCCCGCCGCCTCCACCACCCGACACCGATGAGGGGCAAGGTAACAGTGCGGATGACGACACACTGTCGCTTCCAGACACTGACATGCTGATCGAAGCGGTCAAAGCGATGTTGCCGCCCGACCTGTTGAACGGGTTAGTGCCGGGCGGCACGACGCGGGTGTCAGGCGGCACGGGGGCGGGTCAAAAACGAACCTCGAACCGGCGTGGGCGGCCGATGCCGTCGCGCCCCGGTCGCCTTGATGGCACCGCGCGCATCGATTTGATTGCAACCCTACGCGCCGCTGCCCCATGGCAACCCATACGCCACCAACAGCAGCCCGAGCGGTCCGGCCTGCTGATCCGCCCGGCGGACATTCGGCTGAAACGCTATGCCGAGCAATCCGACAGGCTGCTGATCTTTTGTGTCGATGCATCCGGCTCTGCCGCAGTGTCCCGCTTGGGCGAGGCTAAAGGGGCGATCGAATTGCTGCTGGCCGACGCCTATGCCAGCCGCGACCACGTCGCGTTGGTGTCGTTCCGTGGCACTGAAGCAGAGGTCTTGCTGCCGCCCACCCGATCTTTGGTGCAGACCAAACGGCGGCTATCAGCCTTGCCCGGCGGGGGTGGAACGCCGCTGGCCTCGGGGCTGCAAACCGCTTTGCTCCTGGCCGAACAATCGCGCTCGAAGGGGCTGACGCCGACGGTGATCCTGATCACGGATGGGCGCGCCAATATCGCGTTGGACGGAGCCGCAGATCGGATCCAGGCCGCGCGGGATGCCACGAACATGGCTGCAGCAATGCGCGCTCGGGGTATCGCTGCATTGGTCATCGACATGTCCAATCGGCCCCAACCGACGTTGCAGGCTTTGGGCCAGACACTGAACGCGCCCTATGTGGCGATGCCGCGTGCAGACGCACATCGACTGACAGGTGCGGTCACTGCTGCGCTGGATGGCTGAGGGATGGACTGGGCCGACATATCATCCTGGCCAAACGCCGACCTGTCACGACGCGTTCAAGGGCCCATCCACCGCTGGCACATCCAAGAGGCGGGCAAGGGTGAGACGATGTTGCTGTTGCACGGTGCCGGGGGATCGACGCACAGCTATCGCCGATTGATCGCACCGTTGAGCGAACACCAACACGTCATCGCGCTGGATCTGCCGGGTCATGGGTTCACGCAACTCGGTGCGCGGCACCGCTCGACGCTGGACGGCATGGCACAGGCGATCGCCGCACTGTGCGCGCAAGAGGGATGGACGCCCCGCACCATTGTCGGTCACTCAGCCGGTGCGGCGGTCGCGTTGCGGCTTGTTCAGCCCGATCTGACGCCCTCGGACCACGTCCCGATGGTCATCGGATTGAACGCAGCTTTAGGCGAATTCCCAGGGCTGGCAGGCGTCGTTTTTCCCATCATAGCCAAGGCGCTGGCCGCTGTTCCCTTCACCGCCAGCCTATTTTCGGGCGCATCCGGCAATCCCAAGCGGATCGAGGCATTGATCCGTTCGACAGGCTCCACATTGGATGCCGAAGGGTTGGAGTTGTACCGCAGGCTGGTTGCGGATCGCGCCCACGTCGACGGAACACTGCTGATGATGGCGCAGTGGAAACTGCCCCCCCTGCTGCGCGCCTTGCCCGATCACAAGGGGCCGGTGCGGTTTATTGTCGGCGAACAGGATGCGACTGTGCCGCCGACGGTCTCTTTGACGACAGCAAAATCCATGCCCGACGCGCGCGTCACCAACTTGCCCGATCTGGGGCATTTGGCGCATGAGGAGGACCCTGCCACTGTGGCAGATTTGATCCTTGGGTTTGTGGACGCAGCACAAGGCGCGACGCCGACATGACCCTTTTGGAATGTGCAGAACAGACCCGAGCCGTGCCCTTTGCACTGTTTGTCGCAGGGGCATTTGTTCTGGGGCTTTGGATCAAGAGCCGATACAGGCTAACACTGGTTCAAACGATACGGGTGTTTGCGGGGCGTACCCAATCCGGCGTGGTCTTGCCAGCCAAAGCGATCCTCGCGGCAGTGCTTGGGGTGATCGCCTTCGGTCTGATCTGGGGTGCTTTGGTATTGGCTTGCAAAGGATAAAGCTATGCACATGCTGGCGCATCTACGGCTGATGGCGCGCTATAATGCGTGGCAGAACACCTCGTTGATTGCGGCTGCGGATGGGCTGAGTGATGAGGCACGTCATGCGAACCGGGGGGCGTTCTTTGGCTCAATCGCGGCCACGTTCAATCACCTTTTGCTGGACGATGCCCTTTGGTTGGCGCGGTTTGAAGGCGATGCCAGGCCCGAGGCGTGGGTTAAGGGTTCGCTGGACGACCCAGCCGAATGGGCGGTCTTCAAAGCGGCCCGTGCTGATCTGGATAACAGACTTATTGCATGGGCCGATCGCCTCGGACCGGAGGATCTGGAAGGCAACGTCGCGTGGTATCCCGGTGGCGGCGACGTGCGTGTCGAAAAACCGCGTACGGTGTGTTTGGCACATGTGTTCAACCACCAAACCCACCACCGCGGGCAAATTCATGCAATGCTTACCGCAGCGGGTGCTGTACCGGACGCAACCGACCTGCCGATGATGGTCTAGCGATACTTGAGCAAGATCGCTGTCAGACTTCCGTCTTGCTCCATACTTTGCAGAGCAAGGCGATAGTCGCGCGCCGTATCCGATGGCAAGTCCAGACCGCCAACCACGTAAATCGCGTATTCATGGATGCTCGCCCCGGTGTGCAATTTTTCGGCGAAACCGAGCCCATCCCATACGTCCTGCGCCAGATCTGCGGGCAACAACCACGCCCCAATGCGCCGCGCCTGTAGCATCTGTGCGCTCGCTTCCGGGCCCGGGAGCCGTACAATATTGTCAAAGCCCTGGCTCGTCAGGAAGACATCCGTTGCGGCCCCCGCCTCGACACCGATCATGGGTAGTTCCCGCGCCTGATCCAAGGAATTCAACGGTTTGTCCAAAGTCAGGAATTGCAGCCGCGTCGAATCGATCCTGGCCACCCAGGTAAAATCAGGCTCGCGCGCTTCGTTGCGAAACAGCGACGGCATCAGCGCCTCACCTTGCTTGACCAAATGCATCGCACGTTGGAACGGCAGGAATTCGATCGTGATCTCGCGCCCTGCGCGGTGCGCGGCCTCGCGTATGATTTCAATGGCTGACCCGGGCTTGTCGTGAGAGGCATTGATCATCAACGGCGGATAAAAGGCGGCGACGATGCGATCCGGCTCGGCCACGGCTTTCTGCGCCATTCCGACACAAATGGCACAGACCAATACGGCCTGCAGCCCCACGGCTGAAAGGAAGCGGGACGCACCTGATCTTTGCATTGCCAAACAATTGTCTCCGTCCGTGCGTGGGCCCAATCTTGTCGGGCACCGTGGCAGCCAATAGATAACAATCCGTTTACATAAGATCGCCATCCGCAGACGAGAATAAAAAAATGGCCATCGGACTGATCCGACGGCCACCTCATCTAATTTTTGGAATGGGCGTGATGCCCCGCAATGCCTTACTCAGCTTCGGGCGCAGGCGAAATCGACGCCAGATAGGCGTAGATGTTGATCGCGTCTTCTTCTTTGCGGACCTTGTAGGTCATCTTGCTGCGACCATCATCACCCGTTGCTTCACGCAGATAGCCGGTTGGGTCCTGTACATAGGCGACAAAGACCTCTTCGTTGACCACGATATCTTCCATGCCGGCGGCCAGCTGGTTGATGTCGGAATAGCGGAAGTCTTCGACCATCCCGAACTGGTTGCCGATGATGCCGTAAAGGTTGGGGCCGGTCTTGGCCTTGCGCCCTGCCAGCGTCTCACCTTCATCGTTGACGACAACGTGGCAGGAAATGCACTGGCGGAAGGCTGCTTCGCCAGCTTCGGCATCACCGGATGCGGCATGCCCATCGGCAAAGGCGGGGGCTGCGAGCGTGGTCGCAGCGACAACGGCTAGGGTGCGGAACATATGTCTCTCCTTGCAAAGTCCTTGGGTAAGAACGTAGCGGGTTGGTGTTCAAGTCAACAGTAACTTTGAATTGATCACCGGATGGGCGGGAAATGTGACCTCTGTTTCCCCTTCAGGCGACAGCATGGCTGATAGCGCACTGTTTCCACAGGTCTTTCAGCGCAAAGACCAGATGTTCGATATCATCGATGGAGTGCAGTGGGCCGGGCGTAAAGCGCAGCCGCTCCGTCCCCTTGGGCACAGTCGGGTAGTTGATCGGTTGGACGTAAATTCCATAGCGCTGCATCAGGTAATCCGACAGCATCCGGCACTTGACCGGGTCCTTGATCATCACCGGAATGATGTGGCTGGGGTTTTCCAGATGCGGGATACCTTCCTGATCCAGACGCTTGCGCAGATAGGCGACGCGTTCGCGTTGCAGGATGCGTTCCTGGTCAGACTGCTTGAGGTGGCGGATCGACGTCTGCGCCGCTGCCGCCACAGCCGGGGGGAGCGCCGTGGTGAAGATAAACCCGCTTGAGAACGAGCGGATGAAATCGCACATCGCCTCTGACCCGGTGATATACCCGCCGACCACGCCATAGGCCTTGCCAAGCGTACCTTCGATCAGGGTGATCCGGTCGGCCAGCCCTTCGCGTTCGGAGATACCGCCACCGCGCGGGCCATAGAGGCCAACGGCGTGGACCTCATCGAGATAGGTCATCGCGCCGTGCTTTTCCGCGACCTCGACGATTTCCTGCATTGGACAGATGTCGCCGTCCATCGAGTATACCGACTC
The DNA here is from genome assembly GCF_947494755.1 of uncultured Tateyamaria sp. Lineage (GTDB taxonomy): Bacteria > Pseudomonadota > Alphaproteobacteria > Rhodobacterales > Rhodobacteraceae > Tateyamaria. The sequence goes on along the minus strand of NZ_CANLVZ010000014.1, from coordinate 36,387 downwards.
AAAGGCGACGATCTTAGGCGCGTTGGCAGGCAGAGCCGCCAGCTTGCGGTCCAGATCCTCGGGGTCGTTGTGTTTCCAGATCACCTTGGAGGCCCGTGAGTGGCGAATACCTTCGATCATGGAAGCATGGTTCAACTCGTCCGAAAGGATGACCGCATCGGGCAGGCGCGCTCCAAGCGTGCCAAGCGCCGCCCAATTCGACACATAACCGGAGGTGAACAGCAGCGCGCTTTCCTTACCATGCAGGTCCGCCAGTTCGGCCTCGAGCAGCTTGTGGGCGTGGTTCGTGCCTGAAATGTTCCGCGTCCCGCCCGCACCAGCACCATAGGCGTCCACGGCATCTTTCATCGCCTTGGTCACACTCTCGTGCTGGCCCATGCCGAGATAGTCGTTCGAGCACCACACCGTTACCTCGTCCGGGGCATCCTCGTCATGGCATTTGGCCTTGGGAAAGGCACCGGACTGGCGTTCCAGTTCGGCAAAGATGCGATAATTTCCCTCGTCCTTCAGCGCGTCGATCTGGCTTTGGAACAATACATCAAAGTCCATGATGTCCCCCTTGTTGGTGCTGTTTTTCGGTTGGTTTCTGGGCTGGCAGCATCCACCGCCAAAGCCGTTCGTCAGGGATCGGCAGGACCATCACCCAGTGTTCGAGGGCCGCAAGGACCGTGAGCGCCGTCAGCAGCGCAAAGCCGGTGACATGGCCGGTCGTTTCGGCCGCATAAAGCCGCTCGAGCCAGCAGGCGGCGGCAAAGGTCAGCGCGCTGACCGAGATCGGGAACAGCCAGTTCATGCCGCGCGTGCGGAAATGGCTGGGCAGATGCGCAAGCGCGGCGGGCAGGAAATCGACGTTGATGTGGGGCACGCCAAGGAACAGGTTCAGCTTGGCCGAGATGCGCGCAAAGAACAGCACCGCAAAGGTGTAGAACGCGAAGGGGTTCGGGGCCTGCCACAGCATCAGCGCCAAGACGGCGACGGTCACGGCCAACAGCATCTCGTGATAGGCGACGGTGCCCCAGGCGCGGATGAACCGTTCCCATTCGGGGGTGTGGGGCGGCAACGCACCCGTGTTTGGGCCGGTGATGATACCGGTCAGGAAGGCCAGTTCGATCCAGCCCCACAGCGCCAGCGCCGACAAAAACGCGACATAGATGCCAAAGATGTCCGTCTGCCCCATGGACCAATAGGCACCATATGCGCCAAGGGCCATCAAAGGCAGCGTGATCCATGTGGTCGTCTGGCGCGCCGTGGGTCCTGCGCGATCAGCGTATTTCACGGCCATCAGGATTGTGCCGGTGGAGAACCACCAGACAAACAATGCAATCAGGGCCGCGATCCAGGGGCTCATACTGCGCCCCTGTCTTCAGGCTTTTCCGGCGCAGGCCACGTGGCCATGTGTGCGCATGGACCTGCGCTGCACCCAAAGGGCACAACGCCGCGATCCGCGCCGGAAAAGAGGTATGTGGCGGGCTGTTTCAATACACAGGTTCCAACCGCACCGAGGCAGGCGCCTGATGCTTTTTCACCGGGATCGTGAACAGCGCCACAAAGGCCATACCGGCGCGCACCTGTGCGCCGATCTTTTTCAGACCGGTCGCCCCAGCCATATCCACATTGGCCTTCTGCAAACGCTCGAGGTTGCGCTGCCAGCGTGGGTGTTCGATGTCGAGCGTGATCGGAAAGATCTGCTCGGTCATCTTGGAGGTCTTGGTGAACACCTCGTGCGCATACCAATCAGGGTCCACACCAAGCGCCTTGTGAAAGGCCGGGCGCTGGTGGTCGCGCACATACATCGTCCCGTAGACCGCCGTCAGGAAGAACTTGATCCAGAACACGTTGAACCCGCGCGTCAGCTTGGGGTCGGTCTTCATCAGCAGGGCAAAGGCTTCGCCATGGCGGAATTCGTCGCCGCACCATTCCTCGAACCACTTGAAGATCGGGTGGAACCGATGCTGAGGGTTCGCCTCGAGGTGGCGGAAGATCGTGATGTAGCGCGCATAGCCAATCTTTTCGCTGAGGTAGGTGGCGTAATAGATGAACTTGGGGCGGAAATAGGTGTACTTCTTCTTCTGCGTCAGAAAGCCGAGGTTCACGGCCACACCCGCCTCACGCAGGGCATCGTTGATAAAGCCCGCATGGCGCGCTTCGTCCCGTGCCATCAACTGAAACAGTTGGGTGATGTCGGAATTCGACCCGCGCCGCTTCATCTCTTTATACAGCACACAGCCCGAGAACTCGGCCGTGCAGGACGAAATCAGGAAGTCGAGGAATTCCTTTTTCAGCTCCGGCTCCATCCCGTCCCAATCGACATGATCCCAGTCTTCGTTCTTCTTGAAGTGACCCTTGTTGGGGTCAGCGACCATGTCGGCGATCAGATCGTCCCATTCGGCGCGCACGGGGGTCACGTCGATGCGGTCCATCTCGTCGAAATCGGTGGTGTAAAAGCGCGGCGTCAGCAGCGTGTTCTGCATCGCCAGTTCAGTGGCGGCATCGCTGTCGGCGACCGATTGGGCCTGTTGAAGGGCGAGCGATTCCTCTGCGTCGGTGATGTCGGATGTATGCTTGTTCACAGCGTCACCTCCTCGGAGAAGGAGAATTCGCACAGCTCCATGACCTCGAAATCGCCCGTCAGGCGGGTCCAGAGTTGTTCGAGTTTCGAGGCGCGGATGATGGTCGCTTCGCGGTCCTCGGATACGATCTCACCGAAAGGGGCCATGATTTCAGGCCCGTGCACCTGAACCTCGTCGCCGGGATGTATGACGGCCCCGTTGTTGAACCGCACATGCGCGTGCAGGCTTTCGAATTTGTGAGAGATTTCTACCGTGCAGGGCGCACGTTCAAATTCCTTTGTTAGTAGTCCCATGGTGGCTTCCTCCATTGACTAGGGTTGATCCAGCAACCTGGCGAAGGTGCGGAGATTGTCGGCGCCAAAGCCCATCAGTTCGGCGCTCCAGTTGGTTTCGGGGTCGTAGATGGACAGGCGATTGCCGGCCCGAAGGCGCAGCAGGATGGGGGCATTGGCAGCGCCCCCGGTCTTTTGTCGTTCGCGGATGATGACACGTTCGATGCCGGCGACAAAGCCGCCCTTGTCGGCCGGAAAATCCGCCAGCAGCGCGCCATCGGCATCCAGTACACGAGCCGCTCCGCTGGCCTCGCCCGACAGGTAAATCGCGCGTTCGGTCAGGATGGGGCCTTGGGCTGGCTGGCTTTCGAGCGGGCGATTGGTCAGCGTCGCGATCGTGACCATCGACAGGATTATCAGCAGCAGCGCCATGACCGCGCGCACAAGGACGCGGGGTACCAGTTCTTCTTCCTTGGCGTGGATGCGGGCGGTGTGGGTGTCAGACATCTGCGCTTACTCCGCCGCCACTGCGCTGATCGGAGTAGTGCGCGTCACTTGGGGAACGCTGACCTTTGCCTCGGCGGCATTTGCCAGAATGGTTGCCACCTTTCGGGCGTCAGGGATGCAGCGCAGCGCAGGCTCCGGGTCCGAAAACCGCCAGGGGCGCGCGTGGGGCCAGATCACGAGATAGCTGAGTTTCGTCTTGCCGGTGGTTTCCAGAACGATGGTGCCCGTCCCGCTTTTGCGCAGATCGAGCCCGGCATTGCCGAGCTGGCGGTAGGGCAGGTTCAGCGTCAGCGTCAGCGCCGCCCCAATCCGCATCGCAACGCGGGCATTCGTGATGGTGTAGACCGTCGCACGCGCTTGAATAAGCGCGATCAGATACAACAACCCAACCACGACCGCGCCGAGCAGAACCATGGGCACCGTCGCCCCAAGCGCCTGCCCGAGAGGCATCAGATCGCTCACAGTGATGAACCGCCACACGGTCAAAAGGCCAAAATACCCGATGACCCAATTCACATTCAGCGCCTCGCGCGCCAGCGCGGGGACGGAGGGGCTGCCTTGCCACAGGATTTCCTCGCCCTCCGGTGGGCGTTCCGGCAGCCCTTTGATCGGTTCGACTGCAAAGTCATCGTGAGACATGGCGCGCATCCTTGTCATGGTTGCATGGTGTGGGATGGGCGTCGCCGCCCACCCCGATGATAGGTATCAGAGCTTGGGTTCCTGACGGGCGCTGTCGGCATAAAGCACGCCGCCGCCGTAGTAGCCGCTGATCTTGTCTTCTTCGAGCATGGTGACCTGCGTGGCACTCGCATGCTGCGGCACGGTGCCGAAATGCTTGCCGTAAAGCGTGCGGACATTGACCCGATCCGATTTGATCCGGGCCAGCGTCAGCGGCACCAGACGGTTGCCCGTGCCCCATTTCGGATCCAGCGTGTATTCGAGATAGCGGACAAGCTGTTCGGGTTCATCGATCCACATATCGGTCACACGGCCCACAACCTCGCCATCACCCGACACGACGGGCAGGCCACGCGGGTCACGGCCCGATGCGACGCTGAAAGACTCGTTGGCGGCCATCGGGATGATCTTGGGGTGCCCATGCCCATCGAGTTCCGGCACATCACGGCGCGGTGCCCATGACGCGGGCCCCACCCCGTCGATCATCGGATCGCCGGTCGGTTCCAGCGGATAGCCATTGCCCGGCCCGCTGCGCTTGAGCGGCAGGTTCTCACGCTCGGGCGTCTGGCCGGAGGGGAAGCTGACCGACCCGCGCCCGTGGGGCAGATCAAATGTCTTGTCCTCAGGCAGCGGGAACAGGCTGGGGTTCGACGACTTGTTGCCCTCGTCATCCTCGAGCGGATAGCCCTCGCGCATGTTTTCACGCTGGATGTAGATGATCAGCGCCGCAAAGAAGATATAGAAAAGCCAGAGCGAGAGCGACGCAAGGTCGAATTCGCCAAAGAATGTGCCAGTCATGTTAAATTCCTTTCCTGGACAAGATCATGTGGGAAAATCCGCGAGGCCAAGGCCCTGCGGGTTCTCCGCTTGGGTGAGGGGACCCGAAGTGCGCACAAGCGGTCCCAGGATGACGAGAGTGACGAAGAGCAAGCCGATCTCCGCATGGTAAACGAAAGAATAGCCGGTGGCGGGCGTGTTAAGCGCCTCGCCCCAGGTGCCGGATGTGGCCATGGCACCGATCCAGTCGCGCAATGTGCCACCCAAAGCGATGGCAAGCCCGGCGGCAGTTGCCTGCGCCGCGCCCCACGCCCCAAGTGCCAGACCGCGCCCGGCAGTACCGCGCGACGGCATGGTCATGGCTGCCGTAAGTGTCGAGACAGCGAACAGTCCACTACCGAAGCCAATCAGAGTTGCGCCTGCATAAAACAGCACGTTGGCCTGCATGGGCGCGGCAAAGATCACGAGGCTGAACGCCCAGATGCCCGCCAGAATGCCACCCCCCGCAAGCCGATAGGCGTTTGACCCCTTGGCCAGCCGCTGCCCCGCCCAGGCAAACCCGGCCAAAGCCCCCGCCGCCCAAAGGGCTGTCAGCAGCGTCGTTGCCGACACGGACAGGCCGAGAATTTCACCACCATAGGGCTCCAGCAGCACATCCTGCATGTTGAACGCCATGGTCCCTACGAACACGCACGCGAGAAGACGCCCCGCCTGCCCCCCTTGCGCATAGTCATTCCACGCATCGCGGAACAGGGGTCGGGGTGCCGCGCGTTCTTCGCGGGTCGAAGGCCGGATGGATTCCTGTTTCCAAAGCGCAATCAGGTTCAGCGCAATACCGGCGACCGCGGCCCCCTGCACCACCCGGATCAGGCGCAAATCGCTGTAGTTGCTGAGCAGGCCACCGATGATCAGCGCCGAAATGCCCATGCCGACAAGGAACATCACATAGAGCAGGGCGACGACACGCGGCCGCGTCTCATCCGTGGCGCGGTCACTGGCCAGCGCCAGCCCTGCCGTCTGCGTCATGTGCAGCCCAAGCCCGGTCATCAGAAAAGCGAGCGCGGCGAGGATTTCACCTGCGAATGGCACCTCGTGATAGACATCACCGCCGAGAACCAGCAGGGCAAAGGGCATCACCGCCAGCCCGCCAAACTGCCACAAAGAGCCGAACCAGATGTAAGGCACCCGCTTCCACCCGATGGCCGAGATGTGCGTGTCGGACCGAAAGCCCAGCAGCGCCCGGAATGGTGCAATCAGCACCGGCAGCGCGATCATGAAAGCCACGATCATCGCCGGCAGTGACAACTCCACAATCATCACCCGGTTGAGCGTGCCGAGCAGCATGACCGATGCCATGCCCACCGATACCTGAAACAGCGACAGACGCAGGAGTTGCCCAAGCGGCAGACTGTCCGACGCCGCATCGGCAAAGGGCAGAACCCGCGTGGTAAGGCTGCGCAGTCCGCTCACGCCCGCACCTCCATCGCTTCGGAGATATAAAAGCCGGATGTCACCCGATCGACTGGGCGCAAGGTAGCGCGCACGCCTGCGGCCTTGGCGGCCCTCGCCAGCGTCGGATGCGCGTGCGGTATCATCACCGGCGAACGGTCCGAGCGCGGGAACGCCTTACCCGCATACCACATCACCATTAGCGCAGGTGTGCGCGGCGCAACTGTGAACACCATGGGGCCACTGGTGCGTTTTTCCAAGGCGGCCAGATGCATGCCGATATCTTCGGCAGTGTAATAAATCAGACTGTCCATCGCGATGATCGCGTCGAAATGGCCCAGTTCGGGGTCGAACATATCGCCCGCCCGGAAATCCACCTGACGCTTGAGGGCTTTGGGCAAGCGCGTGCGCGCGATGTCGATCAGTTGGGGCGAGATATCGACGGCAACCACCTGCGCCCCGCGCTCCGCCAACTCTATGGTCGCCGGGCCCGCGCCACAGCCCGCATCCAGAACCCGCGCCCCGCGCAAGTCTTCAGGCAGACGCGACAGCATCAAGGCCCGCATCCGATCCCGACCCGCCCGCACGGTCTCGCGAATCCGTGACACCGGCGCGTCCGAGGTCAAACGCTCCCATGTCTTGGTCGCGGTGCGGTCGAAGTAGTCTTCGACCCGCGCACGGGTTTGGTCATAGGCCGGCATCAATCAAATCCAAGCAACTCAAAGATATCTCGATCTTCCATCGGGGCGGGGGCCATGCCCTCAGTCCCATCGTACAAAAGCTGGGCTAGGCGCATGTATTCGGCGCGGCAGCGCACGATGTCTTCCTCGTCGTCCATCTCGAACAGGGTCTTTTTCTTGAGCCGTGAGCGGCGAATCGCATCGACGTCGGGCATATGCGCGATGCGGTTGAAACCGACCGTGTCGCAATAACGATCCACCTCGTTCGTCTCTTTGGAGCGGTTGGCCACGCAGCCCGCCAGACGCACCTTGTAGTTTTTCGACTTGGCCTGCACCGCAGCGATGATCCGGTTCATCGCATAGATGCTGTCAAAATCGTTGGCCGTCACGATCAGCGCGCGGTCCGCATGCTGGAGAGGCGCGGCAAAACCACCGCAGACCACATCACCCAAAACGTCAAAAATCACCACATCCGTCTCTTCGAGCAGATGGTGTTGTTTCAGCAACTTCACGGTCTGGCCAACCACATAACCACCACAGCCCGTGCCCGCGGGCGGACCCCCGGCCTCCACACATTTCACACCGTTGAACCCTTCGGACACGAAATCCTCGGGCCGCAACTCTTCAGGATGGAAATCGACCTCCTTCAGGATGTCGATGACAGTGGGCTGCAACATGCCTGTTAGGGTAAACGTGCTGTCATGCTTGGGATCGCACCCGATCTGCAACACGCGCTTGCCCAACATGGAAAAGGCCGCAGACAGGTTCGACGACGTGGTCGATTTGCCGATCCCGCCCTTGCCATAGACGGAAAAGACCTTGGCCCCTTCGATCTTGGCACTTTCGTCCAGATGGACCTGCACCGATCCTTCGCCGTCCTGGCCGCGCAGGACGGGGGGAGTTCTGTCGAGTGGGCTCATGCGAGCCTCCTTTCATGGGGCAGAAAGTGCCCTTCATTGTTCTCAAAATATGCCCGCCGGAGGCTCCGACGTATGATCTGGATCAAGAGGGTCATTCGGCTGCGATCCCTTCCAGTTTGTCCTCAAGCGCATCGGCGGCATCCTGCAACGCCGCCAGCGTTGCGGCGTCAGGTGCCCAATAGTTGCGGTCCGACGCCTCGATCAGGCGGTTCGCCATCCGGCTCGACGCGGTGGGGTTCAGCTCAGCGATGCGCTGGCGCATCTCGTCATCCAGCACAAAGGTTTCCGAAATGCGCTGGTAGACCCATTCATCCACCTGGCCCGTCGTGGCCGACCAACCGACCGTGTTGGTCACATGCGCCTCGATCTGGCGCACCCCTTCGGGGCCGTGTTTCAGCAGCCCTTCGAAGAATTTCGGGTTCAGCGCCCGGCTGCGGGTTTCAAGCGCGACCTGATCCTTGAGGGTGCGCACTTTGGCCGTCCCGCGTGTCTGATCGCCGATATAGACCGCCGCCTCGGACCCGCGCGCGCGTTTCACCGCCCGGGCAATCCCGCCGAGCGTGTCAAAGTAGTGATCGACCGAGGTGACGCCCAACTCGACCGACTCGAGATTCTGATAGGCCAGTTCGACATCCGCCAGCGCCTGTTGCAGCAGCTTGGGATTGGCGGCCGACTTGCCGTCCACGCCATAGGCAAAGCTCTTGCGGTTCTCGTAGGCATCCGCCAACTCGTCCTCGTCCCCGAAGGCCGAGCTGTCGACCAATTGGTTCACGTTCGACCCATAGGCCCCTTCGGCATTGGAAAAGACCCGCAAGGCCGCTGTTTCGAGATCAACGCTTTGGGTTTCCGCATAGGCGAGCGCATGAGCCCGGACAAAGTTCTGATCCAGCGGCTCATCCGCCTGAGCACACTTCAACGCCGCCTCGGCCAACATACGCGATTGCAACGGCAGGAGGTCGCGGAAGATGCCTGACAAGGTCATAATCACATCGATACGCGGACGGCCGAGTTCTTCGAGTGGGATCAGATCCGCCCCGGCAAGCCGCCCGAAACTGTCGAACCGCGGCGTGCAGCCCATCAGCGCCAGCGCCTGCGCGATCGGGCCACCGTCTGATTTGATATTGTCAGACCCCCACAGCACCAGCGCGACCGAGCGAGGCAGGGTCGGGTGCGTCTCAAGCAGCAACTCGGCCTGTTTCGCGCCGTCGCGGCAAGCATAAGCGGTCGGCATGCGGAACGGATCGAAGGCGTGGATGTTGCGCCCCGTCGGCAGAATGTCGGGCGAGCGGATCAGATCGCCCCCCGCAACGGGCCGGGTAAACCGCGCATCAAGAGCGTTCATGATCGCGCCCAGTTCCGTCTCGTCCTGTAGCAGCGCGTCCATCCGCGCCCGCGCATCCGCATCGGCATGAGGCATGATGTCGAGGTATTCCGCGCGCGCCGCATCGCTCAGGCGCTGACCGACCACGTGCAGCCCATCGGGGATCAGCGCGTCTTCGGTCTCGAGCAATTTGAGCCACAGCGTGTCCGGTGCCGCACCACCCATATCCACCGCATCCGCCTGTTCGGCGATCAGTGTCTCGATATCGCCGCGAGCCGGATCATCCGCATGCATCTCGCGCCAGCGACACAGCGAATCCTTGAGGTCGGCCATGCCCTTGTAAAGCCCCGATGTCGCCAAGGGCGGTGTAAGATGGCTGATGGTCACAGCGCCCGACCGCCGCTTGGCAAGCGACGCCTCGGACGGGTTGTTGGCGGCATAAAGATAGATATTCGGCATCTCGCCGATCAGCCGGTCCGGCCAGTCGCGCGCGCCCATACCCACCTGTTTGCCCGGCATGAATTCCAGCGCACCGTGCATTCCGAAATGCAGGATCGCATCAGCGGCGTAGGTGTCGCGCAGCCACTGGTAGAACGCAACGAAAGCATGGGTTGGCGCGAACCCCCTCTCGAACAACAGGCGCATCGGATCGCCTTCGTAGCCGAATGCGGGCTGCACCCCGACAAACACATTGCCAAGTTCAGCCCCCAGCACGAACACACCGCGCCCATCGGATTGCACCCGACCCGGCGCAGGCCCCCAAACAGCCTCCACTTCGGCCAGATGGCGCGAGGTGCGCACGATGGTGTCGGCATCTACGTGGGCGGCCACGTTGGCCTGCTGGCCGTATTGGGCCGCATTGCCTTCGATCACCTGAGCACGCAGGGCGTCCACGCTCTCGGGCACATCGACGGTATAGCCACGGGCGCGCATCTCACGCAGCGTGTTGAACAGGCTTTCAAACACGGAAAGATAGGCCGCCGTTCCGACCGCCCCTGCATTAGGGGGGAAGCCGAACAGGACGACAGCGACTTTCTTGTCCGCGTTCTTCGCGCGACGCAACTGACCAAGGCGGCGCGCCTTTTCCACCAGCGAGTCGATCCGCTCGAAACAGGGCACCATCGCTTTGGGCTCAGACCCGGTCTGACATTTGTGCGCGCACCCGGTACACCCCTCAGGTCCAAGCCGCCCACCGAACACAGTCGGGCAGGTCGCCCCGTCAAGTTCGGGCAAGGCCACCAGCATCGTTGTCTCAATCGGGCCAAGGCCGCCCGAGCTGTTGGCCCATTGACCCAAAGTCTGGAACTCGAGCGAATGCGCGGCGATGTAGGGCACATCGAGTTCGCTCAGCAGCGCGACGGCGGCGTCATTGTCATTGTAGGCCGGGCCACCCACCAGCGAAAATCCGGTGAGCGAAACGAGGGCATCGACCTTGCCCATGAAATAGGTCTCGACCGCAGGGCGGGCATCGAGGCCACCGGCAAAGGCGGGCAGAACACGCACACCGCGCGCCTCGAAGGCGCGGATCACGCCGTCGTAATGGCCGGTATCTCCGCTCAATACATAAGAGCGCAACATGACAAGCCCGACGGTCAGGGTCGCACCCTTGGGGCCGGGCACATCCGCAGGATCGACCGTAATGCGCGCGGCCAGATCAGGATGGTAAAGGCCCGTATCAGGGTACTCGACCGGGGCCGCCGCTTCGGGCGCATCGGCCCAGGCCGTGTCGGTCGCATAGCGGTTCAGCAGGAACTGGACCATCGCGCGGATATTGTCATCAGACCCGCCCAGCCAGTATTGCATCACTAGGAACCAGGCGCGCAGATCCTGCGCTTTGCCCGGCAGGAACTTCAGTATCTTGGGCAGGCGACGCAACATCGCCATCTTCTTGGCACCGCTTTCGGTCGAGGGCTTGGAGGAGCCACGCAGCCGCTTCATCAACTTGCCCATGGTGCTGGGTGGGGCCATCATGTCGAGCGTCCCCATGCGGGTCAGCTTGACGACCTCCGCATCGGCCACCACGCCCACCATTGCATCACACTGATCGCGCCGCGCCCGGAGTGCAGGCAGGATGCGGGCAACGTGCTCTTCCAGGAACAGCAGGTTCGCAATGATGATGTCACCATGGCGCACCGCATCCTCGGCTGCCTCGAACGACCCGGGGGTTTCGCCCCACTCGGCGGCCGCATGGATCTGCAAATCAAGGCCGGGGTAGTCGGCGGCCAATGCCTCCATCGCGCGGCAGGCGGGGCCAGCGGCATGGCTGTCCAGTGTGATGATGACCACACGGTAGCCGGGCATGCGCCCTGTTATGCCAGTCTCATCGCGCAAAATGGGCCTTCGCTTCGTAAAGGGTATCGACAGAAATCTCGCCCATACCACGCTCGGCGGCAAAACTCTCGGTGTTGCGGCGCGCCTTGCCACGGACAAAAAACGGGATCTTCTTCAATTCGCGCTCGGCTGCATCCAGCCAAATGACATCGCCACTCTCTGTCTTCTTTTGACCAGAAGTACCGCGGGGGGTTTGGGGGGCTGGCCCCCCCTCTGCGCTCGCCGCAGGCGCAGACCCGCCATGATGGGAGGCTCCCGCCGCATCGTGGAACTCGAAATCGTCGCGGAACATATGCAAGAGATGCTCTTCCAACCCCATGACCAGCGGATGAACCCATGTATCGAACAATACGTTCGCGCCCTCGACGCCCATTTGTGGCGAATAGCGGGCGGGGAAATCCTGCACATGAACAGGGGCCGAAATCACAGCGCAAGGAATGCCGAGGCGCTTGCCGATATGGCGCTCCATCTGGGTGCCAAGGATCATTTCGGGTTGCAACGCCTCGATCACGTGCTCGACCTCGAGGTAGTCGTCGGTGATTGTGGCGGTGATGCCGAAATCCTTCGCCATAGCGCGCACTGGGCGGGCCAGTTCGCGGTTGTAGCACCCCATACCAACGACTTCGAACCCCATCTCGTCACGGGCGACGCGGGCAGCGGCCATCACATGGGTGCCGTCCCCGAAGATGAAGACGCGCTTGCCGGTCAGATAGGTGGAGTCGACGGATTTCGAATACCAGGGTAGGCGCAAACGGGATGTGTCGATATAAGCGTCGCGCCCCGTGATCTCCGCCACTTCGGCGACAAAATCCCGCGTCGCACCAACGCCAATCGGAACAATTTTGGTATAGGGCTGATCCATCTCGCGCTCGAGCCAGCGTGCAGCACTTTCGCCCGTTTCGGGATACATCAACACATTGAAATGGGCGGCCCCCATACGGGCAATGTCTTGCGGAGACGACGTCATGGGAGCCACCACATTGACGCTGATACCCATGTCCGACAGCAGCGCGGTAACCTCTTGAATGTCGTCGCGGTGACGAAAGCCAAGCGCGGTCGGACCGATCAGATTGGCCGAGATCTGCTTGGTCCGCTCCATTGGTTTGGCCAGCGTCTTGACGATCTGAAAGAACGTCTCGTCCGCGCCGAAGTTTTCCTTGCGCTGATAGCTGGGCAGTTCCAGCGGGATCACCGGCACGGGCAGGCCCATGGTTTCGGCCATGCCACCGGGGTCGTCCTGGATCAACTCGGCCGTGCAGGACGCACCGACGATGATTGCCTCGGGTTTGAACCGGTCATAGGCGTCCTGGGCGGCGGACTTGAACAGGTTGGCGGTGTCGGCACCAAGGTCTCGCGCCTGAAAGGTGGTGTAGGTGACCGGCGGGCGGTGATCGCGCCGTTCGATCATCGTGAACAACAGGTCCGCATAGGTGTCGCCCTGCGGGGCGTGCAGCACATAGTGCAATCCGGTCATGCCTGTCGCGACGCGCATCGCGCCGACATGGGGCGGGCCTTCATATGTCCAGACCGTCAGCTTCATCGGGGCCCGTCCATCTGCATATTTTTGGAACAATGAAAGGTCATGTCGCGTCCACCTTCAGCAGGCCCGCGCGGCGCATGGGGCGCGAGAACAGTCCCGCCAGATCGCCCGCCTGTTCGTAGAAATGGACGGGTGTGAACACGAGTTCGATGGCCCATTTGGTGGCCAGCCCTTCGGCTTCGAGTGGATTGGCGAGGCCGAGCCCACAGACCGTCAGGTCGGCGCGGGCGTCGCGGGCGCGGTCGAGTTGAAGGTCGACATCCTGCCCTTCCGAGATCGTTGGACCACTTGCCAGCATATCGAGGTCAGGGCCGACGATACCTTTGTGAATGAATGGCGCGCTGACTTCGATCGCGTCCATCCCGCATTCGCGGGTCAGAAAGCGGGCCAGTGGGATTTCAAGCTGGCTGTCGGGAAAGAAAAAGACCGATTTGCCGCGCAGGTTTTCGGAGGCTTGCGAGATGGCCTTGCGCGCCCGGGCACGCGGCGCGGCGGTGACCTGTCCGAACAGGTCAGGTGCCACGCCGAATTCAGCTGCGATGGCGGCAAGCCACTGCGTTGTGCCCTCTTCACCGAAAGGAAACGGCGCGGGGAGATGCCGGGCCCCACGGCGCGTCAGCGCATCATGCGTATCGCCAAGGAATGGTTGAGTCAGGGCATAAACGGTGCCCGCGCCGACCCCCAGATCATCTGTCGCGCGCGGCGCGGGCAGGACCTTAATGGGCCCGATGCCCATTGCCTCAAGCAGTCCGATGGCCTGTTCCTCCACCACGTCAGGCAAGGCCCCAACCAATAGCAGCTGGCGTTGGTCGTCTTTGGGCAGAACCGGTACCATGGAGGCAAGGCAGGCGTCTTCGCCTTGGGTGAAAGTGGTCTCGATACCCGAGCCAGAGAAGTTCAGCACGCGTACATGAGGCGCATGCGTCTGGCTCATCCGTTCGGCGGCTTTGGCCAGATCCAGCTTGATCACTTCAGACGGGCAAGAGCCGACAAGGAACAGCTGTTTGATGTCCGGGCGGCGTGCCAGCAACTCGTTCACTACCTTGTCGAGTTCATCCTGCGCGTCAGCAAGACCGGCAAGGTCGGTTTCCTCAAGGATCGCCGTACCAAAGCGGGGTTCGGCAAAAATCATCACGCCAGCGGCGGATTGCAGCAAATGGGCGCAAGTCCGCGACCCGACCACCAAAAAGAACGCGTCCTGCATCTTGCGATGCAGCCAGATGATTCCCGTCAGACCGCAAAACACTTCACGTTGACCGCGCTGCTTGAGAATCGGCGTGTCACGGCATCCGCCGGAGGGAGGGAGGCGGGGAAGCTCGGTCATGCCGGGGCCTGCGCATAGGTGGCGGCCTGCAAGCGGGCAGCGCGCAATTTGAGGATGAACTGCACCGCATTGATGAGGTAAGCGCCGTAGGCGGCGAGCGCCAGGATCATCAGTGAAACGGGGGCCAATGCGCCGGTGAAAAGCGCCCAGAGGTAGGCAGTATGCAGCCCGATCACGAGGAAGGAAAACACGTCCTCCCAAAAGAATGCAGGTGCCAGAAGGTATTGACCAAAAACGACTTTTTCCCAGATCGCGCCCGTCACCATGATCAGATAGAGCACACCCGTCTTGATCACGATGGACCAGGTTGCGATGACATATCCGTCGCCTGTCGCAAGGTAGCGCAGCACCAGCACCAAAGAGACGAGGAACACAACAAACTGAACCGGCGCGAGAACGCCCTGAACCGGGGTCCAGATGGTCGCATCGCGCCGCGCGCGCTCCTCAGCCGTGTAGAGGCCCACGGGCACCGTGCGCTGTGACATCCCGGTGGTCATTTTGATGGAACTCTCCCCTTAGCTTACAATTCAGGGTATCGGTGCGAAGGGAAAAGTGTCAATTAAAAGTTACAGTTCAGATGTCAGTCAAAGCCGGTGCAATTTCTGGCAAATATACGCGAGCGGCCTTCATAGTACCTGCTTTTTATAGGCTTTTGGCAGAACGACTCATTGCGCTTGCCGTCAACTTACTGGATGAATGTCAAACACAGTTGACAATCAAGCCGTTGAGGCAGACAATTTTTGACGTATCCGCGACTCTGACGCGCCAGAGTTGTTCATTGCGTTGCTCAGGATCGAGGTAATCCATGGCGCATGACGACCCACATGGCCCGACCCGCTCTGTATTTGAGCACTCAACGGACTTGGAGCCGCTGGCATCTCAGGTCATTTCAATGCTGTGCGAACGTCAGACCGTGACAACAGCAGGTGCCCGTCAGGTCGCCGTTGACTATTTGTTGCGCGCGACGAGCGCCCGGACCGGATTTGATCCCTGCCTTGTACTGGATGAAATGCGCGGCTTTCGACTGACCGTGGACGCCATCATCGATCTTTATATCCCACAAGTTGCCTATGCTTTGGGTGAGTTGTGGCTCAGCTCGGATATGAGCTTTGCCGACGTGACCATTGCGTCGCTGCGCCTGCAAGCCTTGTTGAGCGAGGCGTCGCTTGGGCTGAACGGGGCGCATGCGGATGATCCCGGTGCCATCCACGCGCTTGTCGTGGTTCCCGAAGGCGAACAGCATTTTCTGGGGGCCAGCGTTGTGGCCGCTCAGTTGCGCCGCTTGGGGGGTGATGTCAGCCTATCCATCTCCGAAACCCGCAAGCAGGTCATGGCCCGGGTGATCTGTGATCAGCCGAACATGGTTCTGTTTTCCTGCGCACGCATTGCAGCCCTTGAAAGCATCACTCGGACTGTTAAAACGATCCGGGCATCAGTCGACATCCCGCCCGTGCTGGCGTTGGGCGGATCGGTGCGCGCCAGTGCCGAAGGAATAAAGGGTCAGACAGACGTGGATCTGGTTACGAAGTCAGCGGCAGACGTCTACGGCTTTTGCACAAAACGCATGAAGGCATTGGGCCGGCTATGACGAGGGGCGGCAGCAACTTCTGGAGCAGCGGCAGCGTGCCGCTGATCGAGCCGGAATTCCTGAGCAGCATCGTCGCGGCCGCGTCGGATATCGCCCTTGTTGTCTCTGCGGAGGGCACGGTGCTGTCGGTTTTGCTGAACACCCAAGACGACAGCTTTGGCAATCTCAGCCATTGGGAGGGTCGCCCGATTGTGGACTTCCTGACTGACGAGAGCATCGAAAAGTTTAAGAATGCCCATGATGCGTATACGTCAGGCGGCACGCTCAGGAAGTCAATTGAACTGAACCACGCTGACAACGCCGTGTGGCAATATCCAGTCCGCTATACATTCCACCCCTTTGGTCAGGAAAACGCCGTTTTGCTGTTGGGCCGCGATCTGCGCCCGATTGCGGAAACGCAGCAGCAATTGGTTCAGGCCCAGATCGCCCTCGAGCAAGGCTATGAAGCCCGCCGCGAGTTTGACAGCCGGTATCGCGTGGTGATGAGCAATGTGGACGATGCTGTCGTCTTTGTCTCTGTTCAGACGGGCCGCGTGGATGATGCGAATGAAAAGGCGGCGGCCCTGCTTGGCCTCAAGCGCGAGGCCCTGACGGGTGCGACCTTTGCCAGCCTCTTTTCCGACCGCTCGGGTGCGGAACTGACGGAAAGCCTGATGAACGCGACCCTGTCTGACGATGCAGGTCCCGTGACGGTGCGCGCCACGCGCACCCGTCAAACCTTGTCCCTGCAACCCATCGTGTTCCGCGCGGCTGGCCAACGTATGTTGATGTGCCGTTTGTCCGGCAGCGCGCCCGCCGCCGACACGTCAGACACGCCCATCAATCACGCCGCTGCCCTGTTTCGTGCCACAACGGACTCGGTCGTCTTCATGGACCCGCGCGGTGTCATCCTCTCCGTTAACGAGGCGTTCCTTGATTTGATTGGCGCGGCCCACCTCAGTGACGTCGTCGGTGCATCATTGGCGGACTTCATGGCGCGCGGCCAGATCGACATGAGCGTGTTGCTCGACAACGCCGCAAAAGCGGGGCAGATGCGCATTTATGCCAGCCGCATGGTGAATGATCTGGGTGCGCGTGTGCCGGTTGAAGTGTCCGCCGCCCAGTTAGAAGACCCGGCCAACCCTGCCGTGGCTTTGATCATCCGCGATGTCAGCCGGATGGGCGGGGTGCGCGACGCGGACACCTCGGGCACCGGTCATCTGCCAGACCCCAGCAGCAATGTGATGGATCTTGTGGGTACTGCGTCCCTCAAAGAAATTGTATCGGAAACCACTGATGTGGTTGAGAAAATGTGCATCGAGACAGCGGTGAACCTGACGCGAAATAACCGGGTGGCTGCTGCGGAAATGCTAGGGCTGTCGCGTCAATCCCTCTATGTCAAACTGCGTAAATTCGGGCTGCTCAGCAAAAACGGCTAAGCCGCCCATACTCTTGCGCCGACTCAAGGTGTCAGCCATAGTTGACACATGGATGTCAGTCCCACCCTACACGCACGTCGTTTTCCAGAGCCTGCTGCGGCGCTGCGCCTGATCAAGCCGATCACGTGGTTTCCGCCAATGTGGGCCTATCTGTGCGGCGTGATCTCATCCGGTGTCGCCCCCGCCGGTCAGTGGTATCTTGTCCTTTTGGGTGTGCTGTTGGCTGGTCCGATTGTGTGCGGCATGTCTCAGGCGGCGAATGACTGGTGCGACCGTCATGTGGATGCGATCAACGAACCCGATCGCCCGATTCCGTCGGGTCGTATTCCGGGCCGGTGGGGGCTGTGGATCGCGCTGGCCATGTCGGCGCTGTCGCTGTTTGTCGGCTGGCAGTTGGGCATCTATGGATTTGCCGCGACCCTTGTGGGTGTGGCTGCTGCGTGGGCCTATTCCGCGGAACCGGTTCGTCTGAAGCGATCAGGCTGGTGGGGTCCGGGCCTTGTCGGTCTCAGCTATGAAACTCTGCCGTGGGTCACCGGCGCTGCCGTCTTGGCGGCAGGCGCACCGCGGCCAGAAATCTTGCTAATCGCGCTGCTTTATGGGGTCGGTGCGCATGGCATCATGACCCTCAACGACTTCAAGGCGCTCGAAGGAGATCGGCAAACGGGCGTGAACTCTCTGCCCGTCACGCTTGGGCCGCGCCGCGCGGCGCAAGTTGCGTGTTTAGTCATGGCCATTCCCCAAGGTATCGTCATCGCGCTGCTCGCCCTTTGGGATAGGCCTGCTCATGCTGCCGGGGTTGCGTTGGTGCTCGCCCTCCAATTCTGGGCGATGACGATCATGTTCCGCGACCCGCGCGCCAAGGCCCCTTGGTACAACGGGACAGGCGTGCTGCTTTATGTGTCGGGCATGATGATTGCCGCCTTTGCACTCAGGGGGCTGGCATGAGCGTCGGATGGCCCACTCTGGCACGTCTATGCCTTGTGAATGCGGCCATTGGCGGCCTCGCGGCCTTGCCGGTGAACCTGTTCAATCGTTTGATGACGGTCGAATTGGCATTGCCTGCGCTGCTGCCCGGTCTGCTTGTGGCGTTGCACTACGGGGTGCAGCTGACCCGACCCGTTTGGGGGCACCGCTCAGACGCCAAGGGCGGGCGCACACCTTTCATTCTGGGCGGCATGGCCGTTGTCGGCGCAGGCGTTCTTGGGGCCGCGTGGGGCATTGCGGTGGCTGAGGCATCGGTGCAGTGGGCGCTTGCGATCTGGGCCTTGTCCTACATCGCCATTGGTCTGGGTATCGGCGCGGCTGGTACGTCATTTTTGGCTCTGCTGGCCAGCGCATCCGGGGCGCGCAAAGGGGGCGTCGCCACGACCGCTTGGCTGTTCCTGATCGCGGGCGCGATTGCGGCATCCATTGGCACAGGCGTTGCGCTCGAACCATACTCCCCTGACCGTTTGGTCGTTGTAGTGGGGACCGTCGTTTCTATCGCGTTTCTGCTGTGCGTGATCGCGACATGGCGGGTCGAGGCGCGCGTTCCCGAAACTGCTGCCCCCCATGACACGCCGTTGGTGGTGGCGTTGCGCACGACATGGGCTGACCCCATTGCGCGCCGCTTTACCGGGTTCGTGTTCCTGTCGATCCTCGCCTTTTACCTCTCTGAACTGATTTTTGAGCCCTTCGCAGGGCACGTCCATGGCCTTGGCCCCGAGGACTCCACCAAGCTGTCCGGTGGCAAGGATGGAGCCGCTTTGGTGGGGATGATCGGTGCGGGTGTGCTGTCGCAACTGCGCATTGGCACCTTGAGGTTCTGGGCGGTTGCAGGCTGCGCTATGTCCGCCCTCGGACTGTTGGGTCTTGGCGCAGGCTTGCCGTTGGTCCCAAGCACTGTCGCTCTGGGTCTGGGCAACGGCCTATTTGTCGTGGGTGCGGTTGGATCCATGATGCAACTGGCCGCCGCCCATTCCCAAGCCACCGGCACCCGCATGGGTGTGTTTGGCGCAGCCCAGGCGATTGCCGCGGGCTTGGCCGGGTTGGTCGCCACCGGCATGCTGGATTTGACGCGTTTGGTCCTGCCCGATGGTGCGGCGTACGGCGTGGTGTTCACCTTTGAAGCCGCCTTGTTCCTGCTGGCCGCCGTTGTGGCCGCACGGGTGATGCGGCGCGACGACATGACAGATGATGCAACCTTGGTTCCGGGGGAATGACGCGATGTTTGATGTAGTTGTTGTGGGCGGGGGACCGTCAGGTGCCACCGCAGCCGAAGATCTGGTACGCTCGGGCCATTCGGTCGCCCTGCTGGATCGCGAGGGACGGATCAAGCCCTGTGGTGGTGCCATCCCGCCGCGTCTGATGCAGGATTTTCACGTCACCGAAGATCAGTTACTGACCAAGGTGACGACGGCCCGCATGATCTCTCCAACGGGTCGCCACGTCGATATCCCCATCGAAAACGGCTATGTCGGCATGGTGGATCGCAAGGACTTCGACCCCTTCCTGCGCGCCCGCGCGGCAGAGGCGGGGGCCGAGTATTTCACCGGCACCTTCGTGCGCATTGACCGCCCCGACGGCACGCCTGTCGTGATTTACCGCGACAAGGCCACGCAGGAAGAACGGGAACTGCCTTGCAAGCTGGTGATCGGGGCCGATGGGGCCAAATCCCGCGTCGGTCTGGCCGAGGTCAAGGATGCGGACAAGGTCCCGCTCGTCTTTGCCTATCACGAGATTATCAAGGCCCCACCCAAGACCGAAGTCTATGACCCGGTGCGCTGCGACGTGATCTATGATGGGGCGATTTCGCCCGACTTTTATGGCTGGGTGTTTCCACATGGAGATAGTGCCAGTGTGGGCATGGGCTCAGAGCTCAGCTCGGTGAACCTCAAGCAGGCGACCGCCGATCTGCGGGCCGCTTCGGGCCTGACTGATTGCGAGACATTGCGCAAAGAAGGTGCGCCGATACCGCTCAAACCGCTGGACCGGTGGGACAATGGCAAAGACGTCTTGCTTGCCGGGGACGCGGCGGGCGTCGTGGCCCCGTCCTCCGGTGAGGGGATTTACTATGCGATGGTGGGGGGGCGGGTTGCGGCAACCGCCTGTGCGGCGACGCTTGCATCTGGCCGGGTCAAGGACCTGAAACTCGCCCGCAAGCTGTTCATGCGCGAACACAAGACGGTTTTCCGGGTGCTCGCCTCCATGCAGAACGCCTATTACCGCAACGACGACCGCCGCGAGCGGTTCGTGTCGCTGTGCCATGATATTGACGTGCAACGCCTGACCTTTGAGGCATATATGAACAAGAGACTGGTCAAGGCGCGGCCTATGGCCCACATCAAGATCGGCATCAAGAATATGGCCCATCTGACGGGTCTGGTGAAGGCAAACCACGTATGAGCATCATGATCCCCGCTTGGGTCGATGGCACCCTGACACCCGTTGAAAAGCTGGATGCGCACAAGCGCGGTCTGCGCCACAAGGCGGTGTCGGTGTTCGTGATCCGGGACGTGGCCGTACTGTTGCAACAGCGCGCGATGGAGAAATATCACACGCCCGGATTGTGGGCGAACACGTGTTGCACCCATCCCGATTGGGACGAGGCACCGGATGCGTGTGCCGTGCGACGGCTTGAGGAAGAGGTGGGGATCACCGGCCTGCAGCTTGAGCATCGCCACCATCTTGAATATCGCGCCGAGGTAGGCGGCGGGCTGATCGAACACGAAGTCGTCGAGGTCTATGTCGGGCATGCGCCTGCGGACCTGTCGGTTGTCCCAAACCCGGACGAGGTTATGGCGGTGGAATGGGTGGACTACCACGCCCTTCTCGAAACGCTTGAGCGCAATCCAGAGCGCTTTACTCCATGGCTGCGCATCTACCTCACTGATCATGCCGAAACGATCTTTGGTGCTGATTTGGTGCAGGCGTGAGCGGCGAGACCTATCTGCTTTACCTCGCTGCTGTTGCCGTATTCTTTGCCACACCGCCTGATACCAGTCAGCTTTTGATCGTCTCGAACGCGATGAAACATGGGCTGCGGCGCAGCTTATGGGTGATTGGTGGCGATCTGAGCGCGAACGTCATCCAGATGACAGCCGCCGCCTTTGGGTTGGCCGCTATCATAGCGACATCGGCGGCTGCATTTGGGTGGATCAAGTGGCTGGGCGTGGCTTATCTGGTCTGGATCGGGCTGCAACTGATGCTGTCACGATCCGATCAAGGTGCCGCGACCGCGGCACGATCCGCAGCACCGTTTCGGCTGTTTCGCATGGGGTTTGTGACGTCGATGACCAATCCGTTTGCGGTGGTCTTCTTTGCCGCCCTTTTCCCACAGTTCATCGACCCAAGTGCCGCGATCCTGCCCCAGCTTTTGATCCTTGGGGCGACCTATCTGGTGGTGGACGGGGCGACCTTGGTGCTGTGGGGCTGGGCCGGGGATCGGGTTGCCGCCCGCATGACGCGGCTGTCGTTCACGGGCCTCAATCGCATCTGTGGCGGGCTGATGATCGGGGCCGCCGTACTGCTCGGCTTCAAGGACATCGCGCCGCAGCGTTAACGCTATCGATTGATAGCAGGCCGATCCTGCCCTAAACCGATGCCCAAACCCCAAGCGGAGGGCACATGCGTGGCGGACGACAAGGTATACGATCTCTTTATCATCGGTGGTGGCATCAACGGCACCGGTATCGCGCGTGATGCGTCCGGCCGCGGCCTGAGTTTGGCCCTGGCAGAGGCCGGGGATTTGGGCGGCGCGACCTCCTCTGCCTCGACCAAGCTGTTTCACGGCGGGCTTCGTTACCTAGAATTCTTCGAGTTCGGACTGGTGAAATCCGCCCTCAAGGAACGCGAAGTATTGCTGAAGGCGATGCCGCATATCAGTTGGCCCATGCGTTTCGTGCTGCCCTATGCCCCGGACATGCGGTTCGACAGTGACACACCCACATCGCGCCTTTTGGCCAAAGTCATGCCGTGGATCGAAAAGGGGCGCCGCCCCGCCTGGCTGATCCGGTTGGGCTTGTTCATGTATGACAATCTCGGCGGGCGCGAGATATTGCCGGGGACCAAGACGCTCGATCTGACCACAGCGCCCGAAGGCAAGGGGCTGAAGTCGCGGTTCAAGATGGCCTACGAATACAGCGATGCGTGGGTCGAGGATGCGCGACTGGTCATGCTCAATGCCCGCGATGCCGAGGCGCGCGGCGCGACCATCCTGACCCGCACGGCTGTTAAACAAGCGTCACGGGACGGCGACACGTGGCGTATTGAAACCGAGGGCGGAACCTATCGCGCCAAAGCCCTCGTCAACGCTGGTGGTCCATGGGTCGCTGACATTCTGACCGGTGTGATGCGCCAGAATTCCAAACATGCAATCCGGTTGGTGCGGGGCTCGCATATCGTGACCAAGCGACTTTATGACCATGACAAAGCTTATTTCTTTCAGGGCTCTGACGGTAGGATCATCTTTGCCATTCCCTACGAGCAGGACTTTACCCTGATCGGCACAACCGACGCGGACCACACCGATGCGGATGTGAAACCGCAGATTTCAGACACCGAGCGGGACTACCTATGTGCCTTTGCGTCGGAGTATTTCGAGAAGCCGGTGACGGCGGAAGATGTGGTCTGGACCTATTCCGGGGTCCGTCCGCTTTACGATGATGGAGCGTCATCGGCCACGGCGGCGACCCGCGACTATGTGCTGGCATTGGATGAGAACGGGCCACCCGTCCTCAGTGTGTTTGGGGGCAAGATCACGACCTATCGCAAGCTCGCCGAACAGGCCCTCGCCAAGATGGGGTTGGGGGAGGCCTGGACCGCAGGCGTCCCGCTGCCCGGTGGAGATTTCAAGGTTGCTGATGTGCCTAAGCTGCGGGCCAAGCTGGCGGCTGACTATCCGTTTCTGGATGAAAGATGGGCCGCCCGCCTGATCCGCGCCTATGGGCTTGAGGCATGGGATGTGTTGGGCGACGCCAAAGCGGCAACCGATCTGGGTCGCGATTTTGGTGCCACATTGACCGAAGCCGAACTGCGCTGGATGATGGCCCGCGAATATGCGGTAGCCGGAGATGACGCATTGTGGCGGCGGACCAAACTGGGCCTGCGCCTCAGCGTGGAAGAGCGCGCCGCTGTGGACACTTGGATGAAGGAGGCCGCCACATGACCCATATCCTGGCCATTGATCAGGGCACCACATCGTCGCGCGCCATTGTGTTTGACGCCGACATGAAACCCATCGCCTCCGCGCAAGAGGAATTCACCCAGCACTTTCCCAACAGCGGTTGGGTCGAGCACACGCCCGGCGACCTGTGGGCGACGGTGCAATCCACCTGCGCCGCCGCAATGGACAAGGCGGGTTTGGGCGCAGACGATATCGCCGCCATCGGGATCACCAACCAACGCGAAACCACCGTGATCTGGGACGCAGAGACGGGCGAACCGCTGCACAACGCGATTGTCTGGCAGGATCGGCGCACCGCCGCGATGTGTCAGGAGTTGCGCGATGCGGGTCACGGGGATCAGGTCACAGCGATCACCGGACTGCTGCTTGACCCCTATTTTTCCGCCACCAAGTTGAAATGGGTCCTTGATCAGAACGAAGGGTCCCGCGACCGGGCTGCGTCCGGCAAGTTGCTGTTTGGGACGGTGGACAGTTTCCTGATCTGGCACATGACCGGCAAGACGGCACATGTCACGGACGCGACAAATGCGGCGCGCACGATGCTCTATGACATTCACAAAGGGCGTTGGAGCCCTGAGATGTGCGAGATGCTCGACATTCCCATGCAAATGCTGCCCGAGGTCCGCGATTGCGCGTCCGACTTTGGCGTAACCGATTTGCTGGGGGGCGAGACGCCGATCTATGGGGTCGCAGGCGATCAGCAAGCCGCCACCATCGGTCAGGCGTGTTTTCAGCCGGGGATGCTAAAGTCGACCTATGGCACCGGATGTTTCGCACTGCTAAACACCGGCGATACGCCGGTCACATCAACCAATCGATTGCTGACCACGGTTGCCTATCAACTGGACGGCAAACCGACCTACGCGCTTGAGGGCTCGATCTTTATTGCCGGTGCGGTGGTGCAATGGCTGCGCGATGGTTTGGGCATCATCGGATCCGCTTCGGAGACCGCGGCGCTGGCCGAACAAGGCAGTGGCAACGTCACCTTGGTGCCAGCGTTCACCGGGCTTGGGGCACCCTATTGGAATCCGGATTGCCGCGGCGCTTCCTTTGGACTGACCCGCGATACGGGGCCTGCGGACATGGCGCGCGCAGCCCTTGAGAGCATCGGCTTCCAGACCCGCGACCTGTGGGAAGCGATGCGTGCCGACTGGCCCGAAGCCGGGGACGCAGTGCTGCGTGTCGATGGGGGCCTTAGCGCCAATGATTGGGCCATGCAGTTCCTGTCGAATATGCTTGGTGCGCCCGTGGATCGACCTGCGGGACTTGAAACCACAGCGCTTGGCGCAGCGTGGCTGGCGGGGATGCGCGCAGGCATTTACCCGGACATGGACGGGTTCGCAGATACGTGGGCACGAGATGCCCGGTTTGATCCGGTTATGCCTGAGGATGCGCGCGCCGACGGCTATGCCCGCTGGCAACGCGCAATAGCTGCGACGCAAACGGTCTGACGACTAGGCTGAGGCCGGTGGATCGATTGTCACCTTCAGTGTCCCGATGCCATCGACGCCCCCTGTGATCACATCGCCGGGTTCCACCGCGCCGACACCTGCTGGCGTGCCGGTCATGACCAAGTCGCCGGGCGCAAGTGTCATGGCCTGAGACAAGATCGAGATGTGTTCGCGGACGTCCCAGATCAGGTCAGCGATATCGGCATCCTGACGCGTCTCGCCATTGATAGCGAGCCAGATGCGGCCCTGCGACAAGGATGCGATCGCGCTGAGCGGCACAAGAGGCGACATCGGCGCAGAGTTGTCAAACGCCTTGGCCCAATCCCAAGGGCGGCCCATTTTCTTGGCCTCGGCTTGCAAGTCGCGTCTGGTCAGATCGATACCAACACCGGCACCCCAGATGTGATCCATGACATCCGACTGCGCGATATTCGCGCCCCCTTTGCCGATGGCGATCACAAGTTCGATCTCGTGATGCAGGTCGTGTGTCAGTGGCGGATAGGGAATTGCGCAAGGACAATCCACGACAGCATCCGCAGGTTTGGTGAAGAAAAAGGGCGGCTCACGATCCGGGTCCATGCCCATTTCGCGCGCGTGCGCAGCATAATTGCGCCCGACGCAGAAAATACGGCGCACAGGGAACCGCGCAGGGCTGTCTGCAATCGCGACGGATGCCTGGGGCGGTGGATCGAAAGCGAAGGTCATTTGCGGTCTCCGGTAGGTGCAGCCTGAGGCGATCAGACCCGAATATGGTGGATGCGTCTAGGGGCCAAAGGCAATGACGGCGTCACAGACAGAACGAGGTGAAACACCATAAACTTTTGTTTTATAATTATATTTATACTCTTACCTTGAACCGATCATCCAAGACAGACCTCGGATCGATTAGCCGTTTCTTAATTACCTTAAATTATCAGATGAATTTACGAGTAAGTTGCAGGGGCGCAGACCGACTATGCCAAAGATCAATGCGTTCAGCCCGACGGTTTTGCTGAGCATCTTCTTGATGGGCATCATCATCATGATGATTTTACCCATGCCCGCTTGGGTGCTGGATATGGGTTTGGTCATTTCGATCACGCTGGCGATCCTTGTCTTCACCATCACCCTTTTCATCGAACGACCGCTCGACTTTTCATCCTTCCCAACGATCTTGTTGGCGTCCGTTGTCTTGCGATTGTCGCTGAACGTGTCCTCAACCAAGCTGATCATCAGCGAGGGCCACACCGGCACACAAGCCGCCGGAAATGTCATTCACGGCTTTTCCCAATTCATCATGGGCGGCAGCGTCTTTCTGGGACTGGTCGTCTTTTGCGTCCTGTTGATCGTGAATTTCATGGTCATCACAAAGGGGGCCACCCGCATGGCGGAGGTCGGGGCGCGCTTTGCGCTTGACGGAATGCCGGGCAAGCAAATGGCTATCGACAGCGACATGTCTGCAGGGGCCATCGACCATAAAGAAGCCAAAGCGCGCCGTGAACTCGAACAGGCAGAGACGACATTTTTCGGGTCACTGGATGGCGCGTCGAAGTTTGTGAAGGGCGATGCAGTTGCCGGATTGCTGATCACGATCTTGAATCTGGTCGCGGGCCTGGGCGTGGGGGTCGTCGCGCATGGCATGCCGCTTGGCAGTGCATTTGAAACCTATTCGATTCTGACGGTCGGCGATGGTTTGGTCTCTCAAATTCCGGCGGTCATCATTTCAATCGCATCTGCGCTTTTGCTGGCGCGGGGCGGCGCAAAGGGGGCCGCAGACCTTGCGGTGTTCGGCCAATTGGGCAAACATCCCGCGGCCCTTGGGACCGTCGCGCTCTTGCTTGCTGTCTTTGCCATATTTCCAGGCATGCCGTTCTTGCCCTTCATGGCCGGTGCCATCGGATTGGGCCTGACCGCGTTTTTCATGAAGCGACGTGCCGATGCCGCCCCCCTGCACGACCTGATGGTCGAAGAACTGCCAGAACCGATGGCGGAAAAATCGCTTGGCGACGTGTTGGAGCTTGACGATGTTCACGTCGAATTTGCGCCGGACCTCGTCAATATGGTGCTGGATCCCGGCACGGGTCTGGACGCCCGGATTGCAAACATGCGCACGCATGTTGCGTCCGTCTTTGGCGTAATCCTTCCCGAAATACGGCTGACCGATAATCCTGCGCTGGATACGGGCACGTATGTTTTGCGCATTCAAGGGGTCGAGCAGGCGCGCGGCATTTTGCGTGCCTCTGACATCCTGATATTGACGCCGGGCGAAGACATCCAGCTGCCCGCAGGCGAAGACACATCCGAGCCTGTCTATGGCGCGCCCGCCAGATGGATTTCGCAAAGGCATCAGGAAACAGCGGCCATGTCCGGCGTGACCATTGTGACGCCGACCGAAATCTTGGCCACCCACCTGCTTGAAGTCGTGAAAAAGAACTTCAGCCGCCTGCTAACACTCAAATCCTTGCGCCGCCTGCTTCACGAAATGAGCAACATCTCTGATCAAGGGCGAGCCGAGGCGAACCGGAAAATGCTGGACGAGCTGATACCCGATAAGGTGCCGATCGACGTGCTGCACTCGGTGCTGCGGTTGTTGCTGGATGAACAAGTCTCAATCCGGAACCTCCCACTGATCCTTGAGGCGACGGCCGAGGCGCGAGGGGTCAACGCGCGACCCGAAGCCATTTGCGAGCACGTACGCCAGCGTTTGGGGTTTCAACTTGTGGCCGAGATGCGCCGCACAGACGGCACCCTGCCTCTCGTCCAGCTTGCGCCGGAATGGGAAGACACCTTTGCAAGCTATCAGGTCGATGCGGATCGGGGGCTGGACGTCGCTCTGCCGCCGGAACTGTTCAACCGGCTCGCCGAAAATATGTCGGAAAAATTGCAGGACGCCGCAGAGCAAGGTGTCTTCGCCGCCGTCGTCACAAACACCCAACGTCGTCGGTTCATCAAAACCTTGATGCGGGCCAAAGGGATTTCAAACCCGGTGCTGTCCTTTGAGGAGATCGGCGTCGACGCGCGGCCGTCCTTGATCGGCGTGATTGCCGCGTGAGCGCTGCGGCCGACTTGATCGCCCTTATGCAGGCCGAGCTCTGGTTGGGATTTGTCGTGTTTCTGCGGATCGCCGCCACCGTCGCACTGCTGCCCGGATTTGGTGAGCAATCCGTTTCCATTCGCGTAAAGCTCGCCATCGCGTTGGCCTTTACGCTGATCGTGGCACCCGCCGTTTCACTGCCGGCACTCGACTATTCAACCAACACGCTTGCTACACTCGCACTCACCGAAACGATTTCCGGCCTGCTCTTGGGCATCGGCGTGCGCTTGTTCGTCTTGGCCCTTCAAACGGCGGGTGCGATCGCCGCCCAATCGACATCCCTGTCCCAAATCCTGGGCGGAGCCACGATAGAGCCGCTCGCGGCTATCGGCTACATTTTGATGGTTGGCGCGATGGCCTTGGCGATGATGGCGGGGCTGCACGTCAAGGCAGCCCAGTTGATGATCCACTCCTATGTCATCTTGCCAATCGGGCTGTTCTCAGCCGGCAGCGACGTCGCAGAGTGGGGCATTGCACAAATCGCGCATGCCTTTGAATTGGCTTTTGTCTTGGCCGCTCCGTTCATCATCATGTCGGTGCTCTATAATCTGGCGCTTGGTGTGATCAACAAGGCGATGCCGCAATTGATGGTCGCCTTTGTCGGGGCACCGGTCATCACCTTGGGCGGCCTGTTTCTGTTGTTCTTAGCCGCGCCGACGATGTTGTCGGTGTGGCTGTCCGCGCTGGATCAATTCATGGCCAACCCGATGGGGCACACAAGATGAGCGGCCAAGACGACGATAGTGACAAGCCGTTCGATCCGACACCCCAGAAACTGCTGGAGGCGCGCAAAAAGGGCGAGGTCGCAAAATCGACAGATCTACAAACGGCTGCGGGCTACGCCGGGTTGACCCTAGCATTCTTCGCCCTGGGCGCGCAGATGATCATACCGTTCGGGTCAGCCATGCAAGTGGTCCTGGACCAATCCGCCGAGCTTTCGGATGTCGCCTTTTCGGGCGCTCAAGCCCCGGTTCTGGGTGGTATTTTCTGGGCGACGGGCCTTGCCTTGATCCCGATGTTTGCACTGCCCGGATTGGCAGTCGTCCTGGCGATTCTCGCGCAAAGGGCATTTGTGGTCGCACCCACCAAATTGCAGCCAAAGCTGTCCCGCATATCCCTGTTGCAAAATGCCAAGCAGAAGTTTGGGCGGGGCGGGTTTTTCGAGTTCGCAAAAAGCTTTGTAAAGCTGATCATCTACTCCTGTTGTCTGGCCCTGTTCCTCAAGGCGCGCCTCCCCGAAATGGTGTCGGTCATCCACAGCGATGCTGGCATTGTGGTCGCGTTGCTGGCCGAACTGTGCGTCACCTTTCTGTTGATCGTGGTTCTTGTATCCGCCGCGTTGGGTGCAATTGATGCGCTGTGGCAGCATCACGAACATATCCGCAAAAACCGGATGTCGCGCAAAGAGGTTATGGACGAGACGAAAAATGCAGAGGGTGACCCGCATCTCAAGCAGGAGCGACGCGCAAGGGCGCAGGCTGTGGCCGCGCAGCAAATGATGTCGGATGTCCCGACAGCGGACGTGATTATTGTAAACCCGACCCATTTCGCCGTTGCTCTGAAATGGGACCGAACCTCCGGTGGGGCACCTGTTTGCGTTGCCAAAGGCGTCGATGAAATAGCGTTGCGGATCCGTGAGGTGGCAGCTGAGGCAGCGGTGCCGATCCACAGCAACCCGCCCACCGCGCGGGCCTTGTATGCGGTGACAAAAATCGGCGATGAAATCGCACCCGAGCATTACGAAGCAGTTGCGGCAGCCGTCCGTTTCGCAGACCAGATGCGTGACCGCGTGCGACGGGGGGCCGGCCAATGAACCTGGAACAGTTGAAAACGCTATCGAATCTCAAGTTCCAAAAGAGTGAACAGACAATGGCGACTATTCGTCAACGCGAGCAGGTGCTGCGCGCCGAACTGGCGCGCCTTAGATCGCTTGTCCTCGACACCCAGGCGCAGCACCCGGAACACTCATCGATCCGGGCCATTGGTGCGGACGTCATCTGGCTCAAATGGATCGGTCAGGCACAACAGCAACTCACCACCGAATTGGCGCAGGTGCTCGCGAAAAAGGAATTCTATCTCCCGCAACATCGCCGTGCGCATGGCAAAAAACTGGTCGCAGCGCAATTGGCGGAAGATGCAGCGAAACAGGACAAGCAGCGTCTGCAAGATGACGTCATTCAGTCAGCAATTGATCACTCGCTGCTCGAGTAATGGATCAGTAATCCTGGCGCGCAATCTCGACGATAAGAACGTCCGATATGCGCTCACCCAGGTCTCGTTGCGCAGCGGTCTTCAATGCGTTTCGCACTACATTCAGGTTGGACGGGTTGGTGAATGCGCCGTCAAAGCCTCCAATGTTTGAATGGTCAAACAGCACACGCAAAAAAGAGTCGCGCAACCGTGGCTCTCGCGCATAGACGACGTCCTTTTGCCCGACCGGAACCTCAAGGCTCAACGACATCACAACCAGCGCCTTCACCCTGTCCTCCTTAATAACGGGCACGACAAGCTGGTTGCTCATCTTGAAATATTCATGCGTGCCGTCCTCGACGGTCTCGTCCATCTTGGCTTCGGACTTCGCAGCTTTCGTCGTGACGCCTTCTTCGGTCATATCAGGCTCGGGACGTAGGTAGATACCCGCCCCAACACCTGCACCTGTCCCAATCAAAATCAGTACCAGCGGCAATAGTTTTTTCATTGCGTCGACCCTTTAGAATGGCAACACAGCATCAAGAACCTGCTGCCCGATGCGGGGTTGCTGCACATCCGTAATCTGCCCACGACCACCATAGGACACCCGCGCGGAGGCGATTTTATCATAGGTGATCTCGTTCTGGCGCGAGATGTCTTCGGGGCGGACGTATCCGGACACCAACAGCTCGCGCATCTCGAAATTGACACGCAACTCTTGCGAGCCCGCGATTGACAGGACGCCATTGGGCAGCACATCGACGACCGTTGCCGCCACCCGCAGGGTCAGTTTCTCTTTGCGTTTGACCGACCCGTCGCCACTGGAGCTGCTATTTGAGTCGATTGAAACCAAATCCGAGCTGGTTGCCCCTTCGGGCAGTTTGCGATCAAGGCGCTGCGGCAGACCACCAAGTTGAGGGATTGCTAAACTTTCTGACCCACTGCGCGACCTGTCCGTCTCATTCGATATCTCGGCCTTTTCATCGATTTCAATCACCACGGTCATGATGTCCCCCTGCCGGACGGCCCGCCGGTCGCCCAACAGTGACCCGCGCTGCCCACTCCAGAGCGATGCGCGATCCAGCGGGCCACGTTCTTCGATGACTTCGGGCAGCACCGTGGACACCATCGCGGAGTGCTCTTTGGTATCAAGGGCGTTGGTGAACGAAGGGGCCTTGCCGATATGATCCGACCGCCCGCACGCAGTGATCGCAAAAATCAGGACGAGGGTCGCGAGCTTGCCGAGCGTCTGAGGCGTTGCAAAAGTCATTATTGGGTCACCTTTATAGAGCCGTCCGACTGAACAAAGCCAAAGAGCGTTGCGCGTGAGCTGAGGTTCATGATCCTGACGCGGTCGCCGATGCCACCACGCTCAAGCGCGCGCCCCTCGGTTCGGATCGTCAAACCGCCAGCGTCAAATTGCAAAGGCACGATCTGGTTTCTGTTTATGACGGCTGGGGGGCCGATCCCCTCGAACGGGATGGGACGCCCCGCATAAAGTGCGATGCGTGCCTCCTGGCCCGCGACATCTGAGATGCGGTCGAACATCCCATCCTGAAGGCCCGCCTTGATCGTCAGATCCGCAGCCGTAATCAATGTGCCGGGACGCAGTGTCCGGGTTGGTGTCACGACATCCGCTTGGGCCGAGGTGCATAAGAGAAGAAGAGCGACGAAGTATTTCATCAGCGCACCTGCGTCATTGCGCCCATCATCTGATCCGCGGCCGAGATGACTTTGGAGTTCATTTCATAGCCCCGCTGCGCTGCGATCAGTTCCGTGATCTCTCTCACCGCATCCACCGAGCTGTCTTCCAAAAAGCCCTGACGTAAGGTGCCCAATCCATCGAGCCCGGGGGTGGTGACAATCGGTGGGCCAGACGCCTCCGTTTCGGCAAACAGGTTGCTGCCAAGCGCCTCGAGCCCTTTCGTATTGGTGAAACCCGTCAGGTTGAATTGTCCGATCAGCTGACCTGCAGGAGTATCGGTGAAGTAAGCGTACACCTCGCCATCCCCATTGATAGATATGCTCTGCGCGTCTTCAGGAATGACGATCTCGGGTGAAACGGGATATCCGTCAGACGTGACGATTACGCCCTCGCCCGTTCGTTTCAGCCCACCATCCCGCGTGTAGGCCGTTTGCCCCGATGGCAATGTCACCTCGAGAAATCCGTTACCGTCGATGGCAACATCCAAATCACCGCCTGTCGCGGCAAGCGAGCCTTGGGCAACATGAACCGACACCGCCGTCGGGCGAACCCCCAGACCAAGCTGAACACCCGCAGGCAAAACCGTCCCATCAGAGGCGTTGATCGCCCCCGGCCGAGTCATCTGTTGGTAGTGTAGATCTGCGAACTCGGCCCGACGGGCGTTGTATCCGGTGGTGCTCATGTTCGCGAGGTTGTTGGAAATGGTTTCCACCCGCATCTGTTGGGCCAGCATTCCTGTTGCCGCGATTTTCAGGGCGCGCATCTGCGTCTCCTTATTGTGATTTCAACATTGCATCCATGGCTCGGCGCACACGTTCGTCCTCGGAATCGAGGAAATTTTGCCCCATCTCATAGGCGCGCTGGATCTCGATCATACGGGCCAGCTGTCCGATCGGGTTGACGTTGGAAGCCTCGGTAAAGCCCTGCATCACGCGCGCATTCTCTGCCGGTTCGAACCCATTCTGAGCATCGAACATCACACCCGTTTCACGCACCATGCCAACTGTGTCGGTCGGGGCCACGAGACCGACCTGACCAACCAGCAAACCATCGGCACTGATCGTGCCATCCGGTGATATCGCAATCGTCCCGGTATCCGGCGGGATGAACACCGGTGCGCCGCCTGCATCCAACACCTGATATCCGTCAGGCGTAACCAAATCGCCCTCGGCGTTTGGCGTGAAAGATCCTGCGCGCGTCAATCGCTCCCCGTCGGGGGTTTGGATCAGGAAGTAGCCATCGCCCTCAATCGCCAAATCAAACGTGCCACCGGTCTGAGTCAGCGCCCCTTGTTCGAACGACGTCTGGCGCACATTGGCCTGCCCCATCGACAAGGATGGTCCGCCGTGCATGCCTTTGACAAACTCGGAAAAGACGACGCCCTCTTGGCGAAAGCCTGAGGTGGCACTGTTCGCGATGTTGTTTGCGACAACCTGCATTTCGCGCATCAAGCCCGACTGCCGTGTCAAAGTGATGTATCCGGTGCTGTCCAACTTAACCTCCGATAATCAGTGGAATGATGCGGCCATGAAAGAATGAGACCATCGTCTGAGTCATGAAGCCCATTGACATCCAGAACACGACGACGATGGCGGCCAGCTTGGGCACGAAGGTGAGGGTCATTTCCTGGATCGACGTCAACGCCTGCACCAAGCCAATCGACACGCCGGCCACCAGGGCCACCGTGAGAATCGGGATGGACACCAGCACAGCAACCCAAAGACCTTGCCGTAGGGTGTCGAAAAAGATGATCTCATTAAGCATGCTAGACTGGCATTCTCAGAATCTCTTGGTAAGCTTCGACGACCTTGTTGCGCACCGTTACGGCCGTTTCGACGGCAAGCTCGGTCTGTGCAAGGGCCTGCACCAACGCGTGCGGATCGGCATCGCCAACCATCGCCTGCTGAGCGACGGCTTCGCCTTGCGCCATGGTCTGCGCAAAGTCCATCGCGACCCGGCCAAACATACTGCCGCCGGATTCGGTGCCTGCCTGAGTGGCGGGCCGCGATGCGGCGTAACTTTTGACTGCGGAAAGTGCTGCTGAATCCATTCTGGATCTCCTCTTTATGCGCCAATCAACGGCGCAGCAGTTGCATCAAGCTCGACGACATTTGCCGCGCTTGTTCGAACATTTTCAGGTTGGCCTCGTAGCTGCGTTGCGCCTCTCGCGCGTCGGCGAGCTCGATCAACAAATCGACATTTGATCCATCATAGTGCCCACTTCCATCCGCCATCGGATGGCCTGGATCATAGACACGCTCGAGCGCGCGATCATCCAAAGACATGCGCCCCACCTCGACCCGGGCGATACCGTTTCCAGCGTCAAATTCAGTACGAAACGGGATGGTTTTGCGCCGATAGCCGGGTGTGTCGGCGTTCGATATGTTCTCGGACAAATGACGAAGGCGGGAGGACTGCGCTTGCAGACCGCTTGTCGAAACAGACAGTGCTTTTGAAAATTCACTCATCGCTATGCTCCTTACTGCCGCCCTAGGCTGGATCGCAGAATGTTCATGGCGGATTTGTAGATGGCCAGAGACCGATCATGCTGACGTTTGGCATCGGTGGCGCGCAGCATTTCGGTCTCCAACGAAACGGAATTGCCATCGGGTGCCGCGAATGAACGATCTTCGAAGATCATTCCGTCAATACTTCCGCCCTTTACTCCGTGCAGATGGCCAGCGCGTGTCGCACGCTGAAGCGACGCACCAGCATCTTGCGGGGCGTAGATTTCCTGAAAACTGGGGATATCGCGGCCAACAAACCCGGGCGTATCTGCATTTGCGACATTCTGCGCAATGACTGCCTGTTTTTGACCTGCATGGACGGCCATAGCATGTGCCGTTTCGAAAACAGTTAGGTTTTGGAACATCGGGGCTTCTCCCTCGAGCAATTTCAACCAAGGCTTAACTGTGATTCCTTTAAAAACTGTTTGCACGCATCTGGAGACTCCGATGAAACACGCAATACGGCTCAAATCCTTGCAAACAAATCTGGCTGAAATCGAAGTGGCACGCCCTATCGGACGCATCGCCGCTGTCCAATCTGGTATTTTGACAGTGACCGGTTTGGATCATGATGCGCGGATCGGGGATCGCGCCGAAATTCGGTTCAAGACGGGCAAGGCGCTGAATGGCGAAGTGGTTCAGTTGACCGAAGTCGGCGTGATCGTCTTGCCGGATGATCCTGTTCAGGGGATCGCTCTTGGCGACAGTGTTTTCTTGAAACGCAATGTTGGATTGTCTCCAGATATCGGTTGGCTGGGCCGGATCATTGACCCTGACGGCGCACCACTCGATGGGCGGCCATTGTCTAAAGGTGCGATGTCGCGGCCACTTCTGTCCGCTCCGCCCGCCGCTGCGAAACGTAGACCATTGGGACCGCGTCTTGATACAGGGCACGTCGTCTTCGACACCATGCTGCCACTGGTCCAAGGTCAGCGCATCGGCCTGTTCGCAGGATCAGGCGTCGGCAAATCGAGCCTTATGGGCAAACTCGCACAATATATGTCGGCAGATATCGTTGTGATCGCGATGATTGGGGAACGGGGGCGTGAGGTGCGCCATTTCGTGGATCACATTCTTGGGCCTGAAGGTCAAGCGCGGTCAATCGTCGTCGCAGCGACCTCCGACCAATCGCCGCTGCTGCGACGTCGATGTGCATGGTCGGCAATGGCCGTCGCAGAGCACTTTCGGGACCAAGGCATGTCCGTGCTGCTGCTTGCGGATTCCATCACACGCTTTGCCGAAGCGCATCGCGAGGTCGCTGTTGCCGCGGGTGAAGCCCCGGTTTTACGTGGTTTTCCACCCTCAACATCCCATTTGATCATGTCGCTGTGTGAACGTGCAGGGCCAGGCATATCGGACCAAGGCGACATCACCGCAGTGTTCAGCGTACTGGTGGCCGGGTCTGATATGGACGAACCCATCGCCGACATCTTGCGCGGGGTTTTGGACGGACACGTGGTTCTGGATCGATTAATCGCTGAAAGGGGACGCTTTCCGTCGGTGGATGTCTTGCGATCTGTTTCGCGCAGCCTGCCAAACGCCGCAACAAAAGACGAGAACGATGTGATCGCAAAAGTGAGAAAGCATCTTAGCGTCTATGCCGAGAACCAGATGATGATCAAAGCCGGTCTCTATACGCAAGGGACCGACGCTGAAATCGATGCGGCTGTCGATATATGGCCGTCATTGGAAGAGGCGATGGCAGGCATACATGCAAACGGCTGCAAATATAGTTTCGACCAGCTCAGGCTGGTGCTAAGGCGAGCTGGCCGCGCGGCATAGGCCGAGCTAACAGCGATGACAGCAACTCTATGGTTTCAAACTCAGGCCGGCCGGATCGCAATGACCTGCTCCCCTGAAAAGTCCGGCATTTAGAGTTAGCCTGTTCTCCAACTGAGGAGACAGACGATGAAGAGAAGC
>NZ_CANLVZ010000013.1 GCF_947494755.1 uncultured Tateyamaria sp. | reverse complement strand
AAAAAGCACTACAAATACGGCGGCTTCAAGAAGAAGCACCCCGTGAAGAAGAAGATCAAAATCAAGACATTCTTCTAAGCCACGCCGATCAACACAACACACAGACGCAAGACCAAATAGGAGACGACCGATGAAACTTACAGCTACAAAAACCCCGCTTCTGATCGCAGCCATGGCAACCGCCATCACTCTGACCAGCTTTGCTCCTGCTCAGGCGGCCAACTCCACATGGGCCAGCGCCGACGCTGAAACAGCCCAGGTGATCGACGCCAACTTCAAATTCAAGAAGCACAAGTTCAAGAAACACAGCTTCAAAAAGCACTACAAATACGGCGGCTTCAAGAAAAAGCATCCCGTGAAGAAGAAGGTCAAAATCAAGAAGTTCTTCTAATATGATCTCAGGGATCAGTTCAGACAGGTAAGCGGTTCAGAGGAAACTCTGGGCCGCTTATCTTTTGCGCCAATGCGTTGGTACGATGATCAAGGCCCCGATGGAGGCGGTGATCGCGTTCAGGCCCGGACTGCTGAACCCGAACCCGAACATGATCCGCACGAAATAAAACAGGAACGCCCCGCCGACGCAGATGATGATCGACTGCAAAATGCCGTTGCGGGTAAAGCCGAACTTTTCGGTCAGATAGCCGATGATACCTGCGATCACGACAGTGCCTATGAGGGTCGGAAACATGGGCGATCCTTTGTCAAAGCTGCGTGCCGGGCGGCGTGGGCATCCCGCGTAGAAACACATCCACATCCTGCGCGCCTTTGCCGGCCCGTTGCAAGCGGGTCAGTTGCACAGCGCCCGTCCCGCACGCGACCGTCATGGCATCGTCAATCACAGTCCCCGGGGCATCGGAACCACTAGCAAGCATGGACCCAAGCACTTTGATCCGCGTGCCGTCCTTCTCGAACCACGCCCCCGGAAAGGGAGACAGCCCGCGGATTTGACGATCAACCTCGGTGGCTGGTTGGGTCCAGTCGATTGCCGCCTCTGCCTTGTCTATCTTTTTGGCATAGGTCACGCCGTTGTCGGGTTGAGGCACAGGTGTCAGGTTGGGCAAATCCCGCAAGGTCGCGGTGATCAACTCCGCACCTATCGCGGCCAGTCGGTCATGCAAGTCAGACGTTGTTTCCGTCGCCCCAATCGGAGTTTCGCCGCGCATCAGAACGGGCCCCGTGTCCAATCCCGCCTCCATTTGCATGATGCACACCCCGGTTTCTGCATCCCCTGCCATGATCGCGCGGTGGATCGGGGCGGCCCCACGCCATCGCGGCAAGAGGCTTGCGTGAATGTTCAGACATCCGTGGGTGGGCGCATCAAGGATGGTTTGGGGCAAGATCAGGCCGTAGGCGACGACGACGGCGATATCTGCATGCAGCGCGGCAAAATCGGCCTGTGCCTCGGGCGTGCGCAGGCTGACGGGGTGGCGCACAGGCAATCCCAACGCTTCGGCGCGGGCCTGCACCGGGCTGGGACGGTCCTTTTTCCCGCGACCCGCAGGGCGCGGAGGCTGAGAATAGACGGAAGCGATGTCATAGCCCGCCGCATGAAGGGCATCGAGTGCGGGCACCGAAAAGTCGGGGGTCCCCATGAAGATCAGGCGCATGTCACTTGGCCTTTCGTGCTTTGCGCAGCAGCATATCGCGCTTTACCCGGCCCAGATTGTCGAAATACATCCGGCCCCCAAGATGATCTATCTGGTGCTGGACAGATCGCGCCTCAAGCTCGGTAAAGTCGCGGCGATCTATCATGCCCTCAGCGTTGAGAAAGCGAACCGCGACGGCCTTGGGCCGGGTGATCTGCGCATCCACACCGGGCAGGCACGGGCTGGCCTCGGTCCCGGTTTCCACATCGGGCGAGGCGATCAGCACCTCGGGGTTCGCAAGCAGGATGCGGCGGGACCGGTCGGGGGTCACGTCTACAACAGCCAATCGCAGCATCACGCCAATCTGCGGCGCGGCCAGTCCAACGCCCATACCGGGCATCGCGTCCATGCTGTCGACCATGTCAGCCCAGATCGCGCGCACCTCGTCCGTGATCTCGGCAACGGGGGCGGCAGGGGTGCGCAAGCGCTTGTCCGGCCACATCACGAAAGGGCGGACCGCCATCAGATCTGCGCCTTTACTTGCGCAAGGATTTCATCGCGTTGCGCGCCGCCGATCCGGTCGAGCGTCACGACACCGTCAAGGTGATCCAATTCGTGTTGGGCGCAAATGGCCGCAAACCCTGTCAGGGTCTCATCGTGGCGTGTGCCATCAATGTCGGTCCAGGTCATGCGCACCTCAGCCGGGCGGCTCACATCAACCGAAACACCCGGAATGGACAAGCACCCCTCGGCATTAATTTCGTGGACCTCACTTTGGGCCACCACCTGGGGATTTATGCAGATAACCGGCTCGGGCGGGCCATCTTTCCACGCGACATCCATCACAAAGATGCGTTGCAACACCCCGACCTGAGGGGCCGCAAGACCCCGACCGGGCGCGTCATACATCGTCTCAAGCATATCTGCGGCGAGCGTTTTGACGTCCGGGGTGATCGCATCGATCGGCGCGCAGACTGTACTCAGCCGCGAATCTGGCCATGTCAGAATGGGGCGCAGACTCATGCTTTTTCGCGGGCGCGCTCGCGCTTGAATTTGACCATCTTGCGGGTGATCATCTGACGCTTGAGCGGTTTGAGATAGTCGATGAACAACTTGCCATCGAGATGATCAATCTCGTGCTGAACACATGTCGCCCACAGCCCGCCCATGCCTTGTTCCTGCTCGTTCCCGTCCCGGTCGATCCAACGCACCTGCACTTCGGCGGGGCGACTCACATCGGCGAACTGTTCGGGGATCGAAAGGCACCCTTCCTCATAGACGTTCTGTTGGTCCGAGGCGGCGATGATTTCCGGATTGAACATGATTGTGGGGCGCGGCTTTTCGTCATCGACCTTCACACAATCAAGCACGATCAGACGGTGCAACAAGCCCACCTGCGGAGCGGCCAGCCCGATCCCCGGCGCATCATACATCGTTTCAAGCATGTCATCGGCGAGCGTGCGCAGCTCGTCCGACAGATCCTCGACAGGGTCTGACAGTTTCTTGAGGCGCGGGTCGGGGTGCAGAATGATCGGGCGTTTCATGCCTTGCATTTAAGACAGATGGGGCGGCGTCGCAATGTCCCCTTGCGCTTGGAAGCGATCAGGCTAGCCTGTCGGTCAAATGCAATCCCCGGAGACCTCCACATGAGTTTTGACACCATCATCGACCGACGCGGCAGCCACTGTGTGAAATGGGACATGATGGAGCGTATCTATGGCGTGCCTGCGGACAAGGGCATCGCGATGTGGGTGGCGGATATGGATTTCCGCCCGCCTCAGTGTGTGCTGGATGCGGTGCAGGCACAGGTTGACCATGGGATCATGGGCTATTTCGGGGATGACGGCCCCTACCGCGAAGCGATCCAGTGGTGGATGCAGAACCGGCACGGGTGGCGCGTCGAGGCGGGTGATATCTTTACCACGCATGGGTTGGTGAATGGCACGGCCATGTGTGTCGATACCTTTACTGCACCCGGTGACGGGGTTGTTCTGCTCACGCCCGTCTACCACGCCTTTGCCAAGGTGATTAACGCCAGCGGTCGTCGCGTCGTTGAGTGCGAGATGACCCAGGTCAACGGGCGCTACGAAATGGATTTTGACGCCTATGACGCGCAGATGGATGGGTCCGAGCGCATGGTGATCCTGTGCTCTCCCCACAATCCGGGCGGTCGGGTCTGGTCGCGGGCCGAACTTGAGGGTGTGGCAGCTTTTGCCAAGCGGCACGAGCTGATCCTTGTTTCGGACGAAATTCACCATGACCTCGTGATGCCGGGGCACGCCCACATCCCGATGACCGCGATCGCGGGCATTGAGGACCGACTGGTTATGATGACGGCGACCACCAAAACCTTCAACATTGCAGGCTCTCACAGTGGCAACGTGATCATCGCCGACCCCGATTTGCGCGACCGTTTCGCGGCGCGGATGGCTGCCTTGGGGATGTCACCAAATTCGTTCGGATTATTCATGGCGACGGCCGCCTATTCCCCCGAAGGCGCCGCATGGGTGGATCAATTGGTCACCTATATTGACGGCAATCGGCAACTCTTTGATGCGGCTGTCAATGCGATCCCGGGTTTGTCGTCCATGGCCCTCGAAGCGACCTATCTGTCATGGGTCGATTTTTCGGGCACAGGCATGGACCGTGCCGAGTTCACACGGCGAGTCGAACAGGACGCCTGCATCGCGGTCAACCACGGGCCGACCTTCGGCACCGGAGGAGAGAGCTTCCTGCGCTTCAACATCGCAACGCCCCGGGCCCATGTCCAAGAGGCGGTTCAGCGATTGGCCGCAGCCTTTCAGGATCTGCAATAGCCGAGGGCGCAGCCCGTCAGATCCGCTTTTCGATCAGACCGATGGGGGCATCCGTCACACGCTCAAAATCCAGCGCGGGCGCGGTGGATACCGCCGTCAACCGCTTGAATTCATAGCGTATTTCATCACCTTCGGGTTCAGACGCCACAATCAGACACTGAAACAGGTGGATCGCACCATCATACAGGTCGACATAACCACGCAGCCGTGGTGCGGTGTCGGCCTCCATGGAAAACCCGGTCTTCCACATCTGCAAAACGGGGTGTGTCTGGCCATCGACCGACAGGCGCAATCGGGACGCTTTTTTCAATGACGCACGGCGCGCCTTATCGAGTCCGGCTTGCACTTCCTTAGGTACGAAGGTCGTCATGGCAGTCGCTCCTTGTCTTCCCTTTACCAATTTGGGCCCAGATCAATTTCGATCCAGTTAATTTCGCATATGTGACAGCGACTCTTCAAAGATGTGACATTCTCGCGACCCCGACATGTGCAGCCGCGCAGGGGATGTGCGCGATGGACGGGCTTTGCAGGGCTGCATGCGCCACATATGTCGGGGTCACGCAGAACAACGAGGTGGCGATATGGGACTTTTGGTAGACGGCGTCTGGCACGACAGTTGGTACGACACCAAATCCTCGGGCGGCAAATTCGAACGCAGCCAGGCCAAGTTCCGCAATTGGATCACCGCGGACGGATCGGCCGGACCATCCGGTGGCGAAGGGTTCAAGGCAGAAAGCGGACGCTACCACCTCTATGTCTCTTACGCCTGCCCATGGGCGCACCGCGCGCTGATCTTCCGGGTGCTCAAGGGGCTGTCCGATCACATCACCATATCCGCTGTGCATCCCGACATGTTGACCGACGGGTGGACGTTCCAGACGGATGCGAATGGAGCGACTGGCGACACGCTATATGATCTGCCCTATGCCCGCGACATCTACACCAAGGCAGATGCGACGTTTTCCGGTCGCGTGACCGTGCCGATTCTATGGGACAAACAGCGCGAAACCATTGTCAGCAACGAAAGTTCTGAGATCATCCGCATGTTCAATTCCGCCTTTGACGGCATCACGGGCAACACAGACGATTACTGGCCTCACGCGCTGCGCGACGCTATCGCGCCCGTCAATGACCGGATTTACGACACGTTGAACAATGGGGTCTACAAGTCCGGCTTTGCCACAACACAAAGCGCCTATGACGCGGCGGTACATCCGCTGTTTGACACGCTGGATTGGCTTGACGACCGCCTGTCGCAGAACCGCTATCTGATGGGAGATCAGATCACCGAGGCGGATTGGCGCCTGTTCACGACGCTGGTCCGGTTCGATCCCGTTTACCACCTGCATTTCAAGTGCAACCGTAAACGCCTGACCGACTACAGTAACCTTTGGGCATACACGCGAGAGCTTTACCAGTGGCCCGGCGTTGCCGATACGGTCAACATGGATCACATCGTGCGGCACTATCATTTCAGCCACGAAAGCATCAATCCGCACCGGATCATTCCGATCAACCCAACGCTGGACTTCGCGGTGCCGCACGGTCGGTGCTAGTTCACACCGTAATGTTCGACCATTGCCGCCAGATCCTCGGGCGGGGTGCCTGAGGGCACGAAGGCGCAGGCGTTGCTGGCGTGATTAAAGATTGATCCGTCAGAGAAAAAAGACGTGTCGGTGACAAAAATCACCCGCGCATGTGGGCAGCGATAGCTGGCAAAATCAGCCACCGCGAGGGCGCTGCCCTGCTCAAGAACCAGATCAAGGACGATGATGTCCGCCCCCACGCGTGACAAATGATCAACCGCCGCATCCTGCGTGTCCGCCCGCGACACGGACAGGCCCTGCCGCTCAAGATGGCGTTGCCACATCAGGCCCAGTTCGGGGCGACTTTCTACGATCAGGACTCTCATCAATACTCCGGAAAAGCCAAATTTCGGCACCATCTTTCGGTACATGGCGCGCATTTCATTAACAAACTGTTAATGTCGGATATAAACAATTAACGCGACAGGTTTGTCTTGAAAATCACGCGGTAATCCGCTTTTTGCGGGCAGAATGTCGCCTAAAGTGACGATCGATGGACAGGGAACTTGCACTTGGGCAAAAATCGGGATCACGGCGGCAATCTCGATAATGCCATTGCGCGATATGGTGGCGACCGGGGTGATTGGATCGATTTGTCGACTGGCATAAACCCTGTTCCTTACCCGGTCCCATCGCTGTCAGATCAGGCGTGGGCCGCGTTGCCTGACCGCAATCTGGCGACCGCGCTCGTCGATGCTGCTGCCGCATTCTGGA
This sequence comes from uncultured Tateyamaria sp., assembly GCF_947494755.1. Lineage (GTDB taxonomy): Bacteria > Pseudomonadota > Alphaproteobacteria > Rhodobacterales > Rhodobacteraceae > Tateyamaria. The sequence continues at coordinate 121,567 of NZ_CANLVZ010000013.1, read as the reverse complement.
ATGTGCCAAGCGGGGCGGCGATCCTTGCAGCACCCGGTGCCTCAAGCCTGATCGCACAAATCCCGCGCCTCGCCGACACTGGCACGGTCACCATTCCCACTCCGACCTATAATGAACATGCCGCCAGCTTTGCCGCGCAGGGGTGGACCGTGCAATCAAGCGGTGCCGAAACCGCCAAAGTGCTCGTCCACCCCAACAACCCCGATGGCAAGGTTTGGTCAAAACATGACCTGCGGCCCGGCCTGACCGTGGTGGACGAAAGCTTTTGTGACGTCATGCCGACGCACAGCCTGATTGATGCCGCCGCGCAACCCGGCACCGTAATCCTGAAAAGTTTTGGCAAATTCTGGGGGCTGGCCGGGCTGCGCCTGGGGTTTGCCATTGGCGATCCGGTTCTGATTGCGCGTCTGACCGAGATGCTGGGACCATGGCCGGTGTCCGGTGTGGCCTTGGAAGTCGGTCGTGCCGCCTTGCAGGACCATGCGTGGGCGGCGGCGACCAACCAACGCCTTACGCATGATGCCGCGCGCCTCGACACGCTCATGACAAGGTGCGGCGCGCAGGTAGAGGGCGGCACATCCCTGTTTCGCCTTTATCGCGTGGACGACGCCGCAGCTTGGCAGGGCCGGTTTGCTCGCCATCGTATCTGGTCGCGCGTCTTTCCCTATCGCGCGGACTGGATTCGTTTGGGTCTGCCCGCCCCGGGACAATGGGACCGACTGGAAGGTGCGTTGTGACGCCTGCCTTGGTGGTCGCCGCATTGTGTCTGGACGTCATATTGGGCGAGCCGCGCAGCCTATGGACACGCGTTCCGCATCCGGCAATCATCATGGGCCGCGCGGTCGGTGCGCTCGATACCCGGCTCAACATCGGTGAACACCGCAAGGCGAAGGGGATATTCGCCGTCGTCCTCCTCGTGCTCGGTGCGGGGTTGATCGGGGCCGCCCTTCAATCCCTTGGCCCCTTCGTTAGCATGATCTGCGCGGCTATCATGATCGCGCAACGCTCGTTGATCGACCATGTGCGGGCGGTCGCCATGGGGCTGCGCCAATCGCCCAAAGCAGGACAACAGGCCGTCGCGATGATCGTGAGCCGCGACGTCAGCGCCAGCCCGCCGTCTTCAACCGCACGCTCCGCCATCGAAAGCCTGTCCGAGAACTTCAGCGACGGCGTGGTGGCACCCGCGTTCTGGTTCGCCGTCGCTGGCCTGCCGGGCATCGCGATCTACAAGATGGTGAATACCGCCGACAGTATGATCGGCTATCTGACACCGCGTCATGCCGCTTTTGGCTGGGCGGCTGCGCGGCTGGATGACCTGCTGAACTGGATACCGGCGCGGATGACTGCGCTTTTGATTGCTGTGAGTACCAATGCCCTTGGCCAATGGGCGAGTATTCGGCAGGACGCAGCCCTGCACCGGTCCCCGAATGCGGGCTGGCCCGAGGCGGCCATGGCCTATGGGCTCGATATCGCCCTCGCGGGGCCGCGTAGCTATCATGGCACGGTTCAGGATCTGGCTTGGGTACACCCGGACGGGCGGCACGATCTCACCCCGGGCGACATTGATGCCGCCATCCTGATCGTATGGAAAGCATGGTGGGCCGGCGTTGGGGTCCTATTGGGATTTGGAGTATTGATTTGGGTATTTTGAAACGCGCGGCGGTGGCCGCGATGATGCTTGTGGCTCCCGTTATGGCACAGGCCCAATGCGGTGGCTCGTTCACTGCCTTTAAAGCGGGCGTGGCAAGCGAAGCCGCCAAGCGCGGGATCGCCCCGGCGACTGCGAACAGCTTTCTCAGCGGCGTGCGCCAAGACCCTGCAGTGATACGTGCGGACCGCGCGCAGGGGGTGTTCCAACGCCCCTTTATCGATTTTTCCCGGCGCTTGATTTCACAAAACCGGATCGATGCAGGCCGGGCCAAGGCGCGCCAATATGCCAGCGTGTTTGACCGGATCGAACGGGAGTATGGCCTCGACCGACACGTCTTGCTGGCCTTCTGGGCGTTTGAAACCGATTACGGCGCGTTCCAAGGCGACTTCAACACCGCGAATGCGTTGGTCACATTGGCGCATGACTGTCGGCGCCCCGACCTGTTCCGGCCACAGGTTTTTGCCGCAATGGCGCTTTTCGCCCGCGGCGACTTTGATCCCCAACGCACCACTGGCGCGTGGGCGGGTGAGATCGGTATGGTGCAGATGCTGCCAGCCGACATCCTGAAGAACGGGGTCGACGGTGATGGGGACGGCGTGGTGCAACTCAAATCCTCGGCCCCCGACGCGCTGATGTCGGGGGGTAAGATGCTGCAACATCTGGGTTGGCGCGCGGGGCAGCCATGGCTGCAAGAGGTGCGGGTGCCTGCGCAAATGGACTGGTCGCTTAGCGGGTTGGAGACACGCAAATCCGCCGCCGAATGGCGGGCGCTCGGGGTGCAGCCCCGGACAGGCCAGCTCAGCGACCTGCCCGCATCCCTGATCTTGCCGCAGGGGCACAAGGGGCCGGCCTTTCTCGCCTACCCCAATTTCAACACCTATTTCGAATGGAACCAGTCATTTACCTATGTGCTGACGGCAGCGTATTTCGCGACGCGGCTGGCGGGCGCGCCTGTTTATGATGCTGGCAACCCCGATGCAGGGCTTGGCAGTGACCAGATGAACCGGCTCCAGACCAAGTTGCAGCAACGTGGGTACGATGTGGGGAAGATTGACGGCATTCTGGGCGCGGGTACACGCGCAGCGGTTCAGGCGGAACAAAAGCGGCTCGGTTTACCTGCAGACGCGTGGCCGACCCGCACCTTGCTGGATCGCCTTTAGAGGCGCATCGCGTTTGTGATTTGGTAAGGATTGAATTATATTCTGAGCATCGGAATGTTTCTTCAGCATCCTTATCTGAATAAACGACCGGGCAGAGGGCTAACTCTGTCGGGTCACTCTTTTTCAGGCCACAGCCCGATCAAGAGCCGGATGATTGTCACACACAATGTCATCATTGCGATGGCGACCATCCATTTACGGAACGTATTTTCCGCCAGTATCCTCACCTCCTTGCGCGGCCCGTTTGGGACGGCACATCAGAGCTACTGACTAAAGATTAATTCAAAGTTGAACGACGCGCATGTCAGGCGACCATGGTTTCGGCATTCTTGAGGTCCACCGATACAAGCTGACTGACGCCTTGTTCCGCCATCGTGACCCCAAACAGCCGATCCATACGCGCCATCGTCACCGCGTGGTGGGTGATGATCAAAAACCGCGTATCAGTGCGGCGGCACATCTCATCCAGCAGGTCGCAAAAGCGTGTGACGTTAGCATCATCCAGCGGCGCATCGACCTCGTCGAGAACACAGATCGGGGCGGGGTTCGCAAGGAAAACGGCAAAGATCAGCGCTATCGCCGTCAACGTCTGTTCTCCGCCGGACAACAAGCTAAGCGTCGACAGTTTCTTGCCGGGGGGCTGGCACATAATCTCGAGACCGGCCTCAAGCGGGTCGTCGCTTTCGACCATCACGAGGTTCGCCTCACCGCCGCCGAACAGGTGCGTGAACAACAGTGAGAAATTGGAATTGACCTGTTCAAAGGCCGTCAGCAACCGTTCGCGCCCTTCGCGGTTCAAGCTGGCGATGCCGCTGCGCAGGGTTTTGATCGCCTCCTCCAGATCGGCCTTTTCAGACACAAGCGTGTCGTGTTCAACCTGGACCTCCTTGGCGTCCTCTTCGGCGCGCAGGTTCACCGCACCCAGTGCATCCCGTTGGCGTTTAAGGCGGTTCACATCCCCCTCCAACGCTTCGGCAGCGGGCATCTGGTCCGGCGTCACATCCAAGGCTGTCAGCAATTGGTTCGGAGTCATCTGCTGATCATCGGCGATCCGCTCGGCTGCGTAGGCCACGGTTTCGCGCGCCGCCTCGGCACGGGCTTCGGAACGCGCGCGCGCCTCGCGCCCTTCGGAGGCCAGACGCTCGGCCTCGCGCTCGCCAAGGGTCGCATCGCGTAGCCGTCCCTCGGCTTGGGACAGCATATCACTTGCCTCGGCCTTGCGGGCTTCGGCACGGGTGATCTCCTCGCCCAAGGCTTCGCGTTTGGCAGCCAGTGCGCCGGGGGCCTCTTGCGCGGTTTTCAGCTCGGCCTCGGATGTCGCCTTGCGATCCACCAGCTCGGTTGTACGCCGCTCTGCGGTTTCGAGACGGTGTTTCCAGCCGCTGATTTCCTTGGTGATCTCCTGTGCGCGCTTGACGCGGGCCTCGCCCGTGCGGCGCACATCGTCATGGGCCGAACGACGCGACATCATGGTGATGCGCGCGGCCTCGACCGTCATGCGCAAATCTTCGATTTCAGCGCGCGCGGCGTCCAGATCGGGCAATTCGGCAAGGGCCGCTTCGGCCTCGGCCACGCGGGCACGGGCGGCCATGGCGTCCTCTTCGTGACGAGTCACTGCCAACCCAAGGGATTCTAATCGGCCCTCGGCCAGATTGCGGTCCGCCTCCGCGCGGCTGAGGGCGCGGGCGGCATCAGCCACCATCCGATCCGCCTCGCGACGGGCATGGCGGGCCTGTTTGTCCGCTTCGGTCAGTTCAGCCATGCGCTGCGTCAGAGCCTCATGCGCCTGACGCGCTCCATCCGCACGAGAGGATGCCCGCTCAAGCGACTGCTTCAACTCTTCGAGCCGGTTCAACTGCTGCAAACGCAAGGCAGCAGCACTGGGCGCATCCTCGGCCCAGGCCCGGAACCCATCCCACCGCCACAGATCACCCTCGGGCGAGACGAGACGTTGACCGGGCTGCAACAGCGGTTGCAAACGCGGGGCATCTTCGCTGTCACACAAGCCAATCTGGCTCATGCGGCGGGCCAGTACATCAGGCACCGAAACGTGTTGCGTCAACGGGGTCACGCCCCTGGGCAAGGGTTGGCTTTGGTCGTAAGGGGGCAAGGTCGCCCAGCCCGACGGGCCATCGTCGTCAACCTCGGGCGCGCGCAGGTCGTCGGCCAAAGCGGCCCCAAGCGCCTTTTCAAAGCCCTGCTGCACCTGAAGGCGGTCCAGAATCTGGCCGCCCTCGGCGGTGTCACGCTCGACAAGCTTGGCCAAGGCACCGGCCTCGGCTCGCAGCGCGTTCATCTCACCCTCGGCTTCGGAGCGTTCGGCGCGGGCATCTGCCTCGCGTGATTGAGTTTCGGCGCGCGCCTCTTCGGCGGCGATGAGGGTTTCATCGGCGCGCAAGGCGGTCGCCTCGGCGGTGGTGGCTGCGGTTTGGGCGGCGGAAAAATCCGTGCCTGCCTTGTCCAGCGCCGCCTGACTTACGGCCACAGCCTGACGGGCGCGGTCCGCTTCGGCTTCGGACTTGGCTTCGACCTTGCGGCTGTCTTCGAGCAGGCGTTGCGCGGATCCATGTCGTGCGGCCAAGCGGGCCACGTCCTCAGTCTTGTCCGACTGATCCGCCTCGCGGGCCTGCAACACCTGCCCGGCCTCGCGTGATGCGACACTTGCGGCCTCAAGCAAAGCCTCGTGGCCCTCGCTGGCCTTGGCGATCTCTGCGGCTTCCCATTCGAGCCGCTCGATGGTTTCGCCAGCGTCGCGGTTCAATCCGCCTTCGCGTTCGATGTCGCGGGCCAGTTGGGCGATGCGCCCTGTCAGCGTCTCGATGGTCTGGGCCGCCTGACGTTCCTGATCGCTGAGCGTGTCGCGCTGCACGGCAAGGCGCTGTAAAACAGCCGCCGCTATTGCATCCTCTTCGCGCAGGGCGGGCAGCGCCTCTTCGGCCTCTTGACGTGCTTTGGCCGCGATCCGCACAGCGCCCTCGGCCTGAGCGGCGGCTGTCGTGCGATTGCGGAGTTCTTCGTCCGCAGATGCGCGCGCCTCATCAGCTTCGCGCCAGCGGCGATACAGCAATTGACCTTCGGCGCGGCGCAATTGGTCGCCGATTTCACGATATCGGGCGGCTTGGCGCGCCTGGCGGGCCAGTTGCGACAGTTGCGCGGCCAGCTGTTCGATAACGTCATCGACGCGGGCCAGGTTCTGTTCGGCCCCTTTCAGTTTCAGCTCGGCCTCGTGGCGGCGTTGATAGAGGCCCGAAATACCTGCGGCTTCTTCCAGAATGCGGCGGCGGTTCTTGGGTTTGGCGTTGATCAGCTCGGCAATCTGCCCCTGTCGCACCAGCGCCGGGCTGTGCGCACCGGTCGAGGCATCCGCAAACAGCATTTGGACATCGCGCGCCCGCACATCCTTGGCGTTCGTTTTATACGCGCTGCCGACATCGCGCGTGATGCGGCGCACAATTTCCAGCGTATCCGCATCGTTGAACCCGGCAGGGGCGAGCCGGTCCGAGTTATCGATATGCAGGCTGACTTCGGCAAAGTTGCGGGCGGGCCGTGTGGCGGCACCGGCAAAGATCACGTCTTCCATGCCGCCACCCCGCATGGCGGTAGGCCGGTTTTCCCCCATCACCCAACGCAGCGCTTCGAGAAGGTTGGATTTGCCGCAGCCATTCGGACCCACAACGCCCGTCAGACCATCTGCGATGATCAGGTCGGTCGGATCGACAAAGGATTTGAACCCTGTAAGTCTGAGTTTCGAAAAGCGCAAAAGAAGGCCCATTGTTCATCTGACTGGGGTGTTATCGTGACCGGATGGACGGGCGTCTGTCAACGGGTCGACACCAGAAACAGCGTTTTCGCGCAGGTTATCCACAACATATTGCGGCTTGGCGGCTCAGATCAGCTGGCAATCCAGATCCAGCACCAATTCGTTCGTGGCCGGGCTGACATACTTGTCGATCGTGTGGCATGCGTATTCGCCCTGCGGTTTCAGACGATCAATGGCTGGCCCGCCCTTGCCACATTTCAGGATACCGGTGGCGAGGGCCTGATCGCCGCGCACCTCTTTGACCGGGCAGCCGCTGACCATTTCCATGGCCTTCGCGGCACGCGCCTTGATCGGCCCGAAGCGAGGGGCGTATTCCATATTGGTGCGCAGTGCCTCGGCCAGACGTCCGTTGACGCGCACATCGAACGTCGATCCATCGACTGTCACGGTCGTGGCGGGCAAGCCGCGGAAGTGGGGACCGGGTGTGTTGCACGCCGCAAGGCAGAGGCAGGCACAGCATATCAGAGGGCTCAGCGTTTTCATGACCTCATCCTGCCCACGCATGGTTAACACCAACTTAACGCGGGCGGACGGCACGTCCGCCTTACGGGGATGATTGCGCCATCGCTCAATTGGTCATATGAATTTACCAATTCTGACAAGGATGCGTGTCATGCCCTTTCGCCCTGTACAGCCCGAAAAGCTGTCCTCTGCCGTTATTCGCCAGATCGAGCAGTTGATCCTGCGCGGCATCCTGCGCCCCGGAGAGCGGTTGCCGCCTGAACGGGAACTGGCCGACCGGATGGGTGTATCGCGCCCGTCCCTACGCGACGCGATTGGGGCGTTGCAGGACAGTGGTCTGCTGACCGCCCGCCCCGGCGCGGGCGTCTATGTGGCGGATGTGTTGGGATCGGCCTTTGCCCCTGCGCTGACCGAGCTTTTTGCCCGCCATGACGAGGCGGTCTTTGACTATCTCAGTTTTCGTCGCGACATGGAGGGCCTCGCTGCTGAGCGGGCGGCCCGTCTTGCGTCAGATACTGATCTGGCCGTGGTTCAGGCGGTTTTTGAAAAGATGGAAGCCGCCCATCCCAAGCGCAACAGCGATGAAGAAGCCCGGCTCGATGCCCAGTTTCACATGGCCATCATCGAGGCCAGCCACAACGTGATCATGCTGCATATGATGCGCTCGATGTATCAATTGCTGCGCGACGGGGTGTTTTACAATCGCCAAATCATGTTCAAGCAGCGCACCACGCGGCAGGCTTTGCTGGATCAGCATCGCGCTATCAATGAGGCCTTGCAGTCGCGAGATGCTGACGCGGCGCGGGCGGCTGTGCATGCCCATCTGGATTATGTGGAGCGGGCCTTGCGGGATCAGCGAAAGGCCGAGCAGAACGAGGACATCGCGGTTCAGCGATTGGATCACGAGACCGGTGGTTAGGGGGCGCTGCCCCCACGCGCTTTGCGCGTTCCCCCGCGGTATTTCTGGTCAAAAGAAATGTGGGCTAAATCTGGTACGAGAAAACCCGGCGCTGAGGCCGGGTTTTTGTTTTTTTGTGCTGTATTCGGCGTCAGTGCAGTTTTGCGTCGACTTCGCTGATGGCGGCGTCGATCAGTGCGTTCCCGCTTTCTGCCGTCATCTGCTTGGCGATCACGTCACGGGCAGCTTGCACAGCAATCGTTGCTGCGGTGTCGCGCACTTCCTTGACGGCACCCGCCTGGGCCGAGGCGATCTGCTCTTCGGCGGCAGCGACGCGGCGCTCGATGGATGTGGCAAGGTCTGCGCGGGCCTGATCCGCAGCGGCTTCGGCATCGGCCTTGGCTTGGGCGACAATCCGGTCCGCCTGGGCCTGCACCTCTTTTTGCTTGCGCTCATAGGAGGCCAAAAGGGTCTGAGCCTCTTCGCGCAGGGCGCGGGCCTCGTTGATCTCGCCTTGAATACCGGTGGCGCGATCATCCAGCATCTTGGACACCATCCCCGGCACCTTGAAGTAGAACAGGACGGCGATGAACAGGATGAAGGAGACCAACACGATGAAATCCGTGTTGCTGAGCTTCCAGAATTCGGCGGAGAACGGGTTTTTAGACGCCGCCAGCGCGGGGCCTGCCAGCACGATCAGTGCGGATGTGAGTGGTGCAATACGCATGGATCTACCCTTTCATCCGCGACGTGACCGCAGCGGTGATGCTGCGTGCGTCCGCCTTGCCACCCAGATGCGCCACGATTTCCTTGGCGGTGTCTTTGGCGACCTCTTTGATGGCCTCCTGCGCACCGGCGCGAATTTCGGCGATTGCCTTTTCGCTCTCAGCCGCTTTGGCTGCGATTTCGGCGTCCGCCTTTTCGATGGCAACGTCCAGATCGGCCTGAATGGCGGCCTTGGTTTCGCCCGAGATCCGCTGTGCTTCGGCGCGTGCATCCGCCAACGCCTTGTCATAGGCAGCTTCGGCGTCCAGCGCCTTGGCTTTCAGATCCTCGGCTGCGGCAATGTCATTTGTAATGGTGCCCTGACGTTCCGCCAGAATACCCGCGATGCGTGGCAGGGCCACGCGCGAGAGCACGAAATAGATCGCAAGCAATGCGATGAGCAGCCAGAAAATCTGGTTCTCGAAGGTCGAGACATCCAGTTGCGGCATGCCGGGAGCGGCGGCCTCACCTGCTGCGTTTGGGGTATCTGCCATATCGGTCGTTCCTCTGGAGTGCGCCGTGCATACAGCGCCAAAATGCGAGCCTTACCCGGGCAACGCGACATATATCACGTTGCCCGGTCGTAAGGAATTGCGCTCAGAGTTTAGACAGCGAACATCAACAGCAGAGCGACGAGGAACGAGAAGATCCCCAGAGCTTCTGCAAAGGCGATGCCGATGAACAGAGTGGCGGTTTGACCGGCGGCTGCCGATGGGTTGCGCAGAGCGCCGGCGAGGAAGTTGCCGGCCACGTGGCCAACACCGATCGCGGCTGCGCCGGACCCGATAGCTGCAAGACCTGCGCCGATATGTGCGAGTTCACCTTCCATGAGAATTCTCCTTACGATTGGAAGTTTGGTAGAGGTGTTCGGCGGGATCAGCCCCGCCTTACATTAGTGATGCGGGTGCAATGCGTCCTTGAGATAGACGCATGTGAGGATGGTAAAAACGTAGGCCTGAATGGCCGACACCAGCACTTCGAGCCCGTAGATCGCCATAACGCCGATGATTGCGACGGGCGCAATGGCCGCCACTTGAGCAAAGCCTGCGAACACTTTCAGGACCGCGTGGCCCGCCATCATGTTGCCTGCCAGACGAATGGAATGGCTGACGGGGCGCACGAAATAGGAAATGATTTCGATGATCGCCAGGACCGGGCGCAGCGGCAGGGGCGCGCTGGACACCCAGAAGAGGCCCAGGAAGGAGGCACCGTTTTTCACGAAACCAAGGATCGTGACGGCAAAGAATACGCCAAAGCCAAGGATCGCTGTGACCGCAATGTGCGAGGTTGTAGTGAACGACATCGGGATCAGACCCAGGAAGTTGGCGCACAGGATGAACATGAACAGCGTCATGATGTAGGGGAAATACTTGATCCCGTCCTTGCCGGTCACGTCCTCGACCATCTTGTAGACAAAGCCGTACATCAGTTCCGCAATGGACTGTCCGCGGCCCGGCACAACGTCGCGTTTGGACGTGGTCAGCACCATCAGCGCAATCACCGCGAGGATCGCCAGACCCAGCCACAGCGTCACATTGGTGATTGTATACCAGTGGATCGGATCGCCATAGTCGCCAAACAGCGGTTTGACCTGAAACTGGTCCATTGGCTTGAAGGAAAGTCCACCGCCACCTTTTGCGTCATCTGCCATCCGGCTCTTCTCCACCTTGTCACCCTTGCGGGTGGGTCTCGTCCTCGGCCAGTTCGGCCGCCTGTCTGCTTTGGACCTCTTCGGCGCTGCGCATCATCGTCTTGATGCCCGCCGCGAGGCCCAGAAATATAAACACGATCATGAGCCACGGAGAGGTGCCAAACAGCGCGTCCAACCCGTATCCCATGCCAAACCCGATCCCCAGACCGGCCACCAGTTCGATCACCATACGCCAGGCCAATTGCGCCTGAGAGTGATGATCCGGCGTACGGGTTTTGGGCGCGTGGTCGTCCTTGATGGCGTCGATCCGGGCGCTGAGCGCATCCAGTTTCGCTTTGTCATCGGGGTCGGTCACGTGCCTTGGTCCCGTCATTTGGATTGGGTGATGGATATGTCGGGCGACGGCATGAGTCAACGCATGCAAAAGGCTGTGGTGTCGCACCTCAATATACTGATATTAAATGATAATTATTACTGAAGAGTTCTGCAAGGGCTGCGCTATAACCTTGGACTCCCGAGCATATCCCCGTTTGCGCACATTCAACCATTTGGTTGATTTTAACCGCTGCGCAGACTTCGGGTCTGGTCCAGCAGCCATGTGCGCACGGATCGCACGGCCTTGCGGCGTCCAGCCAACCCGCTGGTCAACAGGTGGAAAGACCCTTGACGAAATCCCACATCGGACACCCGCACCAGACGCCCAGCGGTTTCATCAAGGTAAGTGCCATCCGAGGCGCCCAGATACACACCGGCGCCATGCACCGCCATTTCAAGCGCGAGTGCTGCGCGCATCCGCCAGGGCGTGTCCGGCACCTGCACATCAAAACCGGCATGTGCTGCCCAATCGACCCAAATGTTCGGCCCACGGTCGCGCAGCAGCGGCACGCGCGTCAGGTCTTCGGGGCGCAGAGTGTCATCGGTCAGGTATCCCGGTGCAGCAAACGGATAGATCGGCGCATCGCTCAGAAGGTCGGAGGGGCTGTCAAGATGGCCGCTCTTGGCATATCGAACGGCAAGGTCCGCCTCGAACCGATCCAGATCAGCAAGCTCATTTGACCCCACGAGCCGCAACTCGATCTCGGGAAAGTCGCGCTGGAACTGGGCCATCAGCGGCACGACGATCTTGGCTGCGAAAACCGGCTCGCTGTTGACCACCACACGACCTGCGGGCTTGTCGGCCAGCCCTTCGGTTGCATCGCCGATGACATCAAGCGCGGGGGATACGCGGCGCAAATAGTGTTCGCCCTCGGCCGTCAGAGCAACACCGCGCGCGGCGTCGCGAAACAAGTGCACACCCAATCGCTGCTCAAGGCCGCGCACATGACGACTGATTGCTGAGTGGCTGACGCCCAGCTCCTCAGCAGCACGGCTGAAACTCTGATGCCGCCCCGCTGCCTCGAAGGCCCGCAACGCGTTGAGCGGAGGCAAAGACCGCGCCATGCTATACCTCATCTGTGCGTTTTATGCACAATTCGTGTCAGACAACGCTGATTGTGGCAAGGCCCTTTTGCGCCGATAGTGGGGACATAACCCCAATATATGCGAGACATGATATGCAACGCACCCATGACAACACGCTTTGGCGTGTCCTTTCGACTTGTGCCTATTTTCTGCGACCCAAGCCTCGGGCAACACCCCCGAAAGGCACCGCCCTCCCCCCACTCAGCCCCCATATCGCGCGCGATATCGGACTCACCCCAAGCGAGGTGGAGCGTTTGCGTCATCGCTGGCCATCCCAGTCCACGCGCCACCCCTATCTTTGACAGGCTTTTCACCGGGCGGTCAGCGGCCTATGACTACGCCTATGTCCCAGTCTCTCGATACCACGTTCTCTGCCCTTGCCGACCCCACGCGCCGCGCGATCCTGTCGATGTTGCTTGAGGATGATATGGCCGTCACGGATGTCGCTGACCCGTTCGAGATGTCGCTGGCTGCGATTTCGAAACACCTGACCATCCTGACCCGTGCGGGCCTGATCGCGCAGGAAAAGCGGGGACGGGTCAAGTGGTGCAAGCTGCAACCCGACGCGATGCGGGCCGCCTCGGTCTGGATGCAGGGGTTTGGTCAGTTCGAGCCGGTGAACCTTGATGCGTTCGAGCGGTTTCTGGCCACCGAATTTCCCGACACTCCCGGCAGCTAGGCCCGGATGACCCCCCTGCCCGACACGCTGCCGACACCGCGCATTCGCATTGTGCGCAACGCGCTTGTGCTGCCAGCCGACGACACAGCCCAATCGGCCCATGGCGTCTATGATCGCGCGGGCGGGTTTGCGCCCCTGTCTCAGACCCGCATGTCACGCGACCGGATCAGCGGGGTGCCCGAGTGGGTCGAGGCCACGGATCATCTGCCCGGAACCCACCTTTATGCAGGTTTGGGGCGGCGCCATTTCGGACACTTCCTGATCGAGACCATGGCGCGGATCTGGGCGCTTGAGCGCAGTGACCGCAAAGTCGATGGCGTGGTGGCCCCCCAACTGCCCGGCTCCAGTCTGCAATGGGCGTTGTCGCGGCATCTGCGCCCCGTCTCTGATCGGCTATGCGATGGCTTGCCGGTCCGTGCCATTGCCGAGCCGACGCGGGTTGAGCGGTTGATGCTGCCCACCCAAGGTTTTGGGCATGGCCCATGGATCACCGGCACGCCGGAATTTCGCAGCTATGTCATGGCGCGGTTCGCGGATGTGCGCCCCAACGGGCCGGAACGGCTCTACCTCACACGCAACATGCTGACGGCCAAGTCCAAACAGGTCGATCAGGAAGACGCCATCGAAGTGATGATGACAGATGCAGGATACGAGATATTTGCTCCCGAAACGCACAGTTTCGAAGAGCAATGCGCCCGCTTGAAGGCTGCCCGTTTCGTGGTGGGTGCAGATGGCAGCGCCTTTCACCTTGCGCCGTTTGTGCTGCAATCGGGTGCGCGGGCTGCGATCTATTTGCGGCGCAACCGGCCTGAAATGCTGACACTGCTTGGCGCGCAGATGCAGGCATTTGCGGGTATCACACCGGCCTTGATCGATCCACGGGTGCGCCCATACGGTCAACGCACCCCAAGCCCGCTTGACCTTGCGGCCCTCAAGACCAGCCTGTCAGATCACGGCATGCTCTGACGTTGGCTGTCATCCCGCAGCAGCAAGAGCAGCGCGATGATCGTCAACCCGATGCCCCCGAACACCAAGCCGCTTGGCACCGGGTTCCCAAGCGCGATTTGCCAGCAGATCACCCAGCTTGGCGTGAGGTAGGTATAGGCCATGACTTTGGCACTGGGCAGGCGCAGGGTCGCAAATTGCAGCAGCACGAAAGTGGCCGCGGACGCAAAGACTGCAATGTAAACCAGCGTGATCCAGACGATGGGTGGCAAGGCCACCCAATCGGTCGCGATGATGTCGGACCAGCCATAGATCACCAGCACCAACACCCCGGCAAGCAATGTGCCAAAGGTGAAGACGACCGCAGGCTCGCCCCTGTTCAGCTTGCGGATCATGGGGGTGTAGATCGCATGCGCAATGCAGCCCACGAAATAGATGACCTCGCCCCGGCCCACCTCGAACGCGAGCAAGGCCGAGATGTCAGCGCGAAAGATCACCCAAAGCGCGCCCGCCGCGCCAATGGCCAGCGCAAGCGCCATACGTGGGGTCGTGACCTGTGCCAGCAACAGCCAGCCGAACAGACCGGCTAGGATAGGCGTCAGGGTAAACACCGCCGCCGCGCTGACCGGCGGCGCAGTTTTTAGCCCCTCGAACATCAACACGAAATAGACGGAGAACAGCGCGCCCAGCACCAGATACCGCCAGGGCGCGCGCAAGGCCGACCGGGTCATCCCGCCCGTGGCCAGCACCGCAGTCCCGATCACGCAGGCCGCAATCGCAAACCGGGCCGCATTCAGCGCGGCTGGTTCGATCTCGTTCGCAGCGAGTGACCCGAGCGCAAAGGACCCGGCCACAAGGGCCGAGAAACACAGCATCGCAGCATGGCCCCACAGCGCCGGGCTCACAGAACTTGCCAGTCCTTTGAGGTGTCTTTGAGGAACGTCAGGAACGCCTGCACCTTGTTAGTGCGGTGCAGATCGACGTGGGTGACGAGCCACAGCGGCGATGACCAATCCTCACGCGGGGTCATGATTTCGATCAGATCGGGATTGGCACGCGCCTCCATCACCGGCAAGAATCCGATGCCCGCACCGGCCAGCACCGCCTGCTCCAGCGCGCGCACGTCGGTGGAGCGGAAGGTGATGTCTTCTGCACGCACCTGCGCGCGCAGCCACTTGTGAAAGGGCGCGCGGTTGTCTTCGGCGTCATGGCTGACGAAACGGTGCCCCGAACAGCCCTCGATTTGTTGGGGGTGCCCGTGGGCGGCCACATAGGTCTTGGTCGCGTAAAGCCCCATGGATTGGCGGACAAAAGGTTGCACCACATTGTCAGGTTGATCCGGCGCGGTCCCGGCCCGGATCGCCACATGCGCCTCGCCGTATTCAAGGCGAAACAGGCGATCCCCGGTCAGGTAGCGCACAATGACATCCGGATGGGCCTGCTGAAACGCGGTCAGCACAGGGGCCATGCGCGGGGCCATCGCAACAAGTGAGGTGACGACCAATTCACCCGAAACCTCGGTGCCGCGCCCCTTGATCCGCCCCACCAACTGGCTGAACTGGTCATCAGTGGCCTGCGCAACCCGAAACAGATCATCGCCGGCCTCGGTCGGAGTGTAGCCCCGGGCGTGACGTTGGAACAGCTTCACCCCCAGCCGATTTTCCAGCGCATCAATGTGGCGGATGACGGTGGCATGGTGGACACCCAACATCTCGGCTGCACCGCTGACGGTGCCCATGCGCGCGACCTGATATGCCGTCTTGATCTCGTCCCAATTGTCCATGCCCAACCTCATGTGCAAATCCAAACAGATGCCGTTGAGTTTCAGGAATTGCGTTCGAATTTGCAAGGGTCAAGTATTGTCCTATCCAGACACCACTCCTGATGAAAGAGACCCGGCATGACCATTCTGCACATAGACAGCTCCGCCCGCACCGAAGGCTCCGTCAGCCGCGACCTCAGCGCCCGCATCGTGGCCCAGCTTGGCGGCGGTGACGTGATCCGCCGCGACCTGACCGAAGCCCTGCCGCTGATTGATGAGGCATGGATCGGGTCGGCCTGGACCCCGAAGGAGGACCGCGACCCGGTGCAGCGCGACAAGCTTTCGCTGTCCGAAACCCTGATCGCCGAATTGCGCGCCGCCGACACCGTCGTCATCGGCTCGCCAATCTACAACTTTTCGGTTCCGGCCGCCCTGAAGGCATGGATCGACCTCGTGGCCCGTGCGGGCGAGACGTTCAAATACACCGGAAACGGCCCCGTCGGTCTGCTTGAGGGCAAACGCGCCATCCTCGCCTTTGCCTCGGGCGGGACGGCTGTGGGCAGCGATATCGATTTCGCCACCGGCTATCTCAAGCACATCATGGGTTTCATCGGCATCCACGATGTCGAGATCGTCGCTGCTGACCGCGTGATGGCCCAGGGCGAAGAAGCGATTGCCGAAGCGAATGCGCAAATCGACAAGCTCGCGGCCTAACGGCTTCTATCCACCACCACTCACGACCAAACGCGCCGGGTGCAGTCTGCATCCGGCGCGTTTTTCATTGCCCGTCGTGCTGTCGCATCCCGCTGGACGCCGCGCCATCCCGCTGGCTAGGATCGCGGCCATGACGATCCTGCGCAACATGCCCGGCCAGTTGGTGCTCGCCCACGCCCCATGGGTGCTGGGCGGTGGGCTGATCGTGTGCATCATCGCGTGTGCTGCCGCCGGGCTTGCTCTGCTGGCGCAGGGCGAGGTCGTGGGGCTGGCCACCGTGGCGGCTGGTGCGGGCGTGCCCTTGGGTATCTTCGCGCTGGCGATCAAACGCGATCAGGTGATCTTTGATGCAAGCACCGGCACCGCGACCGTACAGCGGCGCACCCTGCTCGGGTACCGCTCCGCCACCTTCCCGCTCGATACGGTGCGTCGCGCCGAGGTCGAGGCATTTTCCGACACCACACGCCCGACGCTGACCTTTCATGACGCGACACCAGCCTATCCGCTGATCGAAGCCTATGTGGGGGGCAATGGCCCGCACAACGCGGCGGATGCGATCAATGACTGGCTGCGCAGCTACAAGCGCCTCTCGGCCTGAATTAAAACCGCACTCAAGCCAAGGCGCGGCGCAAGACGTTCCGACAAAAAGTCCCCCCCCTTTCGAATAATAGTCCGCACGCCCGTGTTTCCTCTTCAGACCGGAACTCAAAACATCTGAAAACACGAGGACGACATGGAAAAGATTGATGGCATCAGTTACCCCGACACCCCGATTGAAATTCTGGCAGACCCGCATCTGGGTCCGATGTTCCGGGCCTACCTCAAAAAGAAGGGCACCGAAGAGAAGTACATCTTCCTCGATGCCGTTGCGAAAAAACGCGATCCGAAATCCCAGTTTAAACTCTTCTTCGAGGACGGCGCGAAATATCCCGTCAACGCCTCGTCCGACGCGCTGGTCGCGGCCAAACGGCTTGGCAAAGCCAAGGACTGGACGTCGAAAGAGTGGAAGCGCGTCTATGACACAGCCATTGCCGACACGGATTCCATGTTGGGCAATGAGTTCCAGATCACCTTTTTCACAAAGGACCCAGCCTTCAAAGCGCATCACGTCTTCATGCTGGAAAAGCAGATGTACCGCAAAAATTATCCTGGCCTGATGGCGGAACTGGGCGTGACCGACAAGAAGGCCCTCGCCAATGTGGCTGCCATGCTGAAGGCTGACAAGAAATCGGACGGGCCACGCTCCGCCAAGGCATACGTGAAGAAGAACAAGATCAAGATGAAGGCAAACGAGGCGATCAAGAAAATCAAGAAGGCCTTCAAGATCTCCTGACGCAGCATGGGGGCGCAGACGCCCCCCCGACGCTTGACTCGCGCCGCGCTCTTGCGTAATCGGCGCACAACATCCGGAAGCATCACAGTTTCCGGTCCCTTGGGATCACCCGGGATCGCCCTCCGTCAGCGCGTTGCGCCCACGGGGGTGATTTTCGTTTGCTGCCTTGGGATCATCACCGCCTGACCCTACGTTCAGGTCAACGTCAACGCCTCGCACAGGAGCATGGCCCATGTTTGAAAATCTATCCGAACGCCTCTCCGGTGTCTTTGACCGGCTGACGAAACAGGGCGCGCTGTCCGAGGAGGACGTGAAAACAGCCCTGCGCGAAGTGCGCGTCGCCCTGCTTGAGGCGGATGTGTCACTGCCCGTGGCCCGCGATTTCGTCAAAGCGGTGCAGGAACAGGCGACCGGACAGGCTGTCACCAAATCGATCACCCCCGGCCAGCAGGTCGTCAAGATCGTGCACGACGCGCTGATCGACACGCTTAAAGGCGAAGGCGAGCCCGGCGCGCTGAAAATCGACAGCCCCCCCGCCCCGATCCTGATGGTTGGCCTGCAAGGGGGTGGTAAGACGACAACCACCGCCAAACTCGCCAAACGTCTGACCGAGCGCGAAGGCAAGCGCGTGCTGATGGCGTCCCTTGACGTGAACCGCCCCGCCGCGATGGAACAGCTCGCCATCCTCGGCACCCAAATCGGCGTCGACACCCTGCCTATCATCAAGGGCGAAGACCCCGTCGCCATCGCCAAGCGCGCCAAGACCCAAGCCAGCATGGGCGGCTATGACGTCTACATGCTCGACACCGCCGGACGCCTGTCCATCGACGAAGAGTTGATGGCGCAGGTCGAGGCCGTGCGCGATGTGGCCAACCCGCGCGAGACGATCCTCGTGGTCGATGGCCTCACCGGGCAGGACGCTGTGAACACGGCGCAGAACTTCGACGACCGCATCGGAATTTCCGGCGTCGTGCTGACGCGGATGGACGGCGATGGGCGCGGCGGTGCGGCCCTGTCGATGCGGGCCGTCACCGGCAAGCCGATCAAGTTCGTTGGCCTTGGCGAAAAGATGGACGCGCTCGAAACCTTCGAGCCCGAGCGGATCGCGGGCCGCATCCTTGGGATGGGCGATATCGTGGCCCTCGTCGAAAAGGCGCAGGACACGATCGAGGCCGAACAGGCCGAGCGCATGATGAAGCGTATGGCCAAGGGTCAGTTCAACATGAACGACCTGCGCATGCAGCTTGAACAGATGCTCAAGATGGGCGGCATGGAAGGGATGATGGGCATGATGCCCGGCATGGGCAAGATGGCCAAACAGGTGCAGGACGCAGGCTTTGACGACAAGATCCTCAAGCAGCAGATCGCCATGATCGGCTCCATGACCAAGAAAGAGCGTGCCAACCCGCAAATCCTGCAAGCCAGCCGCAAAAAGCGGATCGCGCGCGGGTCTGGCATGGAGGTGAGCGACCTTAACAAGCTGCTCAAGATGCACCGCCAGATGTCGGACATGATGAAGAAGCTTGGCAAGGGCAAAGGCGGAATGATGAAAAAGGCGCTTGCGGGCATGATGGGCGGCAAGGGCGGGATGCCGGACATGGGCGGCATGGATCAGAAACAGCTTGAGGCGGCGGCCAAGCAGTTGGGCGGCAAGATGCCCGGCGGGATGCCCGGTCTGGGCGGCGGCATGGGCCTGCCCCCGGGCCTGTCGGGGTTCGGCAAAAAGAAATGATAACGGCGACGATTACATATGTGATCGACCCGTCAAAGGTCGCGGCGTTCGAGGTCTACGCACGGGCGTGGATCCACCTCGTGAACCGGATGGGCGGCACCCATCACGGCTATTTCCTGCCGCATGAGGGGGCCAACAACAAGGCGTGGGCAATGTTCTCTTTCCCCTCGCTGGCGGCCTACGAAGACTACCGGCACGCCATGGCCGAGGACGCGGAGTGCCAGCGGGCTTACCGGCATGCGCAAGACACCGGCTGTATCCTCAGCTATGATCGCACCTTCACCCGTCCCGTTCTGAGCGGTGCCTCGGTTGAGGAGCTTGGCCTGTGATCCCCACGCTCACCACCGACCGGCTGACGCTGCGCGCGCCTGAGCGGCGCGATTTTGACGCCTACGCCGCGATGCTGGCCGATCCGCGCACGTCCTATATGGGCGGACCCTTCGGGCGCGCACAGGCCTGGGCCGAATTCAACCAGATCATCGCCGCCTGGCATCTGGACGGCGCGGGCGGTTGGATCATCACCGACGGCACCGACACACTGCTCGGTGAAATCTTCGTCACGCAGAACCAGCATTTCCCCGAGCCCGAACTGGGCTGGACCCTGACACGCGACGCCGAAGGGCACGGATATGCGCAGGAAGCCGCGCGCGCGGTCCTCGCTTGGTACTGGGCCAACACGGACGCCACCACGCTGGTCAGCTACGTCACACCAACCAATGCCCGCTCCGCCGTGCTGGCCGAGAAACTGGGCGCGCACCCCGACGATGACGCGCCACGGCCCGATGGTGAAAACGCTCAGGACACGACAGTCTACCGGCACATGCGGGGTGCTGCATGATCCCTTCATCTTGCCGGACAAACTCCCCCCGGAGGGCCGATCAGCCACGCGGGGCAACGCCATGACGCTCTTGCGCATCCCCGTGATCGAAACCAACCGGCTCGCCCTGCGCGGACCGCAGCCGGAGGATTACCCGGACTTCAAGGCGACGTTCGTATCCTACCGCTCGCGTTTCATGGGCGGGCCGCTCAATGCCTATGAGGCGTGGATGCTCTATGCCGCCGAGATCGGGCATTGGGAGATCCGCGGCTTCGGCATGTGGATGATCCACGACAAGAACACTGGCGAAACATTCGGCATGGCCGGGGGGTGGCAGCCAGCGAAATGGCCCGAGCGCGAAATCGCGTGGATCATCTGGCCCGACAAGGGCGGCAAGGGCTACGCGCTCGAGGCGACACATGCGGTGCGCAAGCACTACTACGCCAACGGATGGGACACCGCCGTCAGCTATATCGATCCCAAGAACCTCGACAGCATCCGGCTGGCCGAACGGCTCGGGGCGGTCCGGGACGCGGACGCACCCACCATCGACGGCTCGGACGCGGTCTATCGCCACCCCGACCCGGCCGCGTTGCAAAACAGCCAGCTTGCGCATGGGATCGAAATGGAAATCGGGCACTACGCCAATCCAATGTTCAAACCGAAAGGATGGGCCCTTGACTGATGCAACCACCCGCGCCGCCGAGGTGCTCAGGGAACACCGCAAAAGCATCGACCGGCTCGATGCGATCCTCGTCTACACGCTTGGCGAGCGGTTCAAACACACGATGGCCGTGGGGAAACTCAAGGCCGCACACGACCTTCCACCGTCCGATCCGACCCGCGAACGGGACCAGATCGCACGGCTCGAAGCTATGGCGACCGAGGCCGAACTCGACCCCGAATTCGCCAAGAAGTTCCTGAACTTCATCATCGCTGAAGTCATTCAGCACCACAAAAGTCACCAATCGTAAGGCGGGGGTGTCCCCCGCCAACCTCAAGAAACCAAAAGGAAATACACCATGTCCATGAAAATTCGTCTCGCCCGCGGCGGCTCCAAGAAACGCCCCTTTTACCGCATCGTGGCCGCCGACAGCCGCATGCCGCGCGATGGTCGCTACATCGAAAAACTCGGAACATATAACCCGCTGCTGCCCAAAGACAGCGAAGAACGCGTCAAGATGAACATGGAGCGTGTGCAATACTGGCTCGGCGAGGGCGCACAGCCCACAGACCGGATCGCACGCATGCTCGAAGCCGCTGACGTGCTGCCCAAGAAAGAGCGCGCCAACCTGAAAAAAGGCGCACCCGGCAAGAAAGCCCAAGAGCGTGCAGAAGAGAAAGCCGCCAAGGCCGCAGCCGCCGCCGAAGCTGCCGCAGCACCCGCCGAAGAGGCCCCCGCCGAGGACGCCCCTGCCGAAGAAACCACAGAGTAAGCAGGACACGCGCGATGGATGCCTTTTCCCAAGACTTCCGCCGCGACCTTGCCTATCTGATGGCATGGCGGCGCGATGTGCGCCGCTTTCGCACCGATCCCGTGGACGAGGCAGTGCTGATGCGCTGCCTCGACACGTTTCGACTGGCCCCCTCCGTGGGTTTGTCAGAACCCTGGCGGGTGATCCGGGTCCAAAGCCCACAGACCCGCGCCACAGCTCTCGACAATTACCGCGCGGCAAATGCGAATGCTCTTGCGGGTTATGAGGGCGATCAGGCCGCCAGATACAGCCAACTCAAACTCTCCGGAATGGAGCAGGCCCCCGAACACATCGCTGTGTTTTGCGATGACGCCACAACCAAAGGTCACGGCCTTGGTGCGGGTACCATGCCCGAAATGCGCCGCTATTCCGTGGTCGGGGCCATCGCGCTGATGTGGCTCACGGCACGGGCCGAAGGGCTGGGCGTGGGGTGGGTGTCGATCCTCGATCCCGACCGGCTGACCCGCGATCTCGATGTGCCGGACACTTGGTCGCTTGTCGCCTATCTCTGCATCGGCTGGCCCGAAGCCAATTCCGAAACACCCGAGCTTGAAACCAAAGGCTGGGAAGATCGGCGCGGCTCAGTTCCCATCGAGATCCGCTAGCCGGCTGAGATCTTCAGCCCCGCCACGCCAGCCACGATGGCCAGCGCCGAGACGACCTTGAGCGGCGTTAGCGCCTCGCCCAGAAACCCATATCCCAACGCCACAGTCCCAAGCGTGCCCACCGCCGTCCAGATCGGATAGGCCACACTGACGGGCAAATCGCGCAAGGCCAGCGTCAGAAAGCCAATCCCTGCGATCACCGCAACAACCGTGATCAGGCTGGCGCGCAGGTTGGTGAACCCTTCGGAATATTTCATCGACATCGCGAAGGTAACTTCGAAAACAGCCGCCAGCCCCAGATAAAACCATGCCATCGCCGACCTTCTCCTACAATTGGAACCAAGTGGTTCAGAACTAAGGTGAACAGGACGGAGAGGCAAGCCCCAATGTGCCCGGGGGCAAGGATCGCCCCTGCCCCCGGCCTTGGATCAGGTCAGCGTTTTGATGAACGTGACCTTGTCTTCGTCCGGGCCGAAAAAACCCGGGATCGTCGCGACATGCGTGCACCCCCGCGCCGCATAGAAACGGCGGGCGCGGGCCTGATCCTCGGTCTGGGTCGTGTCGATCACCAGTAATCGGGCGTCACCCAATGCGGCCTCAACAGCGGCCAGCAGCGCAGTGCCCGCCCCCGATCCGTGCACCGCAGGGTCCGTGGCGATGGCGCGCAGGTTCCACGTGCCTTGGGTCATCGCCTCGGGTTGTGCAAAGGCGAAGCCGACGGGCGTGTCATACTTGCACACCACCCGCCAGATATCGTCGCCTTCCCCCGTCAGTGCAGGGGCCATCATGTCGCCCAACATCTCACCCGGAAACAGCGTCGCATCGGCGATCACTGCAAGGGCAGGAATGTCGGAGGTGCGCGCATCGCGCGTTTCGTATAGGTCTGGCATTGGCCATCCTCTTGATAGGTTATGTCATTTCAGAAGTGTTGCGGCCATTCGGCCAGCCTGTCGCTCGGGCACAAAAACAGGGCCGCTCAGGCAGCCATCTGTCATCCTCATCGCCATCTGGTCTTAGATGGCTGGGCAGGTGCCCAACGTCACAAACATGAATACTCCGATGCCACACCCCATGGTGCAGCGCGCTTTCAGCGTCGCGCGATGGTGCTGTCTTTGCAACCCCGCTCTGGACAAGAGCCCTGTTGGTAGCGCAAATGCACTGGCTCGTCTCCGCCATATCAAAGGGCGCTCATGTTCGGCCTGTTTCGCACCGCAATCCTTGTTCTGATCGCCTTTTTGGCGGGATTGATGTTTGAACGCAGTGGCGTGGCAGATGCCTGCGACGGGATGGGCGGGATCATGCGCGAAGGAATGTGCTGGAATGAGTGAAGGGCGGATTTGTGTCGGGGCCATCAGCGGCGCCTACGGGGTGCAGGGCGAAGTGCGGATCAAATCCTTTTGCGCCCAGCCTGACGACATCGAAAGCTACAGCCCCCTCACGACCGAGGACGGTGCGCGCAGCTTTGCGCTCGCCCTGATCCGCCCCATGAAAAACGGCTTTGTCGCGCGGATCGCAGATGTGGCGACCAAAGAACAGGCCGACGCGCTCAAGGGTGTGCAACTGTTCGCCGCGCGCGATCAACTGCCCAACCTGCCGGATGATGAATACTACTATACGGACCTTGTCGGGATCGAAGTGTTTGATACTGGCGGCACATCGCTTGGCCATGTGAAGTCCGTGCAGAACCACGGGGCGGCTGATCTGCTTGAAATTCACCGAGCTGATGCGACGGCCACTGTGCTTCTGCCCTTTACCCAAGCTGCTGTACCCACCGTCGATCTGGCCAGCCGCCGCATCATCGCTGACCCGCCCGAGGGCTTGTTTTAACGCCTTGCAGGACAGGACGGCCTTGCCCCATGACCACCTCCAAGCCCAAATCGCATGGCCGCAAGTCCATTCGTCCGACGCTGACACCGACCTCGCTGATGGACGAAACGCCGGACCTTGTTGGGATCTGGCAAGCGCGGGTCGTGACGCTGTTTCCGGATACCTTTCCCGGCGTGCTTGGGGCCTCACTGACCGGCAAGGCGCTGCAAGAGGGCAAGTGGCAACTCCACACCCATGACCTGCGCGCCCATGGGGTCGGCAAGCACCGCAATGTTGACGACACACCCGCAGGGGGCGGCGCAGGCATGGTGCTGCGCGCCGATGTGGTGGGCGCAGCATTGGCCGAGGCGCAAGCCCACGCCCGCGGACGCTGGCCGATCCTTTATATGTCGCCGCGTGGACGCCCCTTTGATCAGGGAATGGCCCGCGATCTGGCTCGCTGTGATGGGGTAACGATGCTATGCGGGCGGTTTGAAGGCGTGGATGAACGGGTGCTCGACGAGTTCGGGGTGACCGAAGTCTCCATTGGCGATTTCGTGATGACGGGTGGTGAGATTGCCGCCCAAGCCATGCTGGATGCGACCGTGCGCCTGCTGCCGGGCGTGCTTGGCAATGCCGAAAGCGCGGTCGAGGAAAGCCACTCGAATGGCCTGCTCGAACATCCGCAATATACCCGGCCCGCCACATGGGAGGGACGCGACATCCCCGAGGTTCTGATGTCGGGCAATCACGGCAAGATCAAAGCATGGCGGCAAGAGCAGTCCGAATCCCTGACGCAAGCGCGCCGCCCCGACCTGTGGGCCAAACGCACCACAAAATGATCCACAGACTACGTCCATAGTTCCGCCCCATTTGACCTGTATCCCGATGCCACCAGATCAAAGGTGACTCATGACGACAGACACGACAGATATCCCTCAACCTGCGCGCACCCGCATGGGCATTGCAGGATTTGTGCTGGGTGGACTGGCGTTGCTTGTCGTCGTGATCAGCTTTGTCGGCGGCCCCTTCGCACCCCAAAACACGGTCGGCGTGACCTTGGGCGACATCGCCGCCGAGGCGGGCAAGGCGACCTTGCGCAATTGGCTGGGAATGGAACAGCCCGGCCCTGAACCCGTCCCATGGACAATCGACCGCACGCTGTGGCTGGTCGGCGTGGTGCTGGGCGTCATCGCGGCCCTCTGTGGCGCGGCCGCGCTGTTGCTGCGCGAACGGCGCGATATCGCGCTCTGGGCGCTCGGGCTCGGGGTCAGCGCGGTGGCGCTGCAATTCATCGCATCGGCCTTGATGCTGATCGTCGGGGCAATGATCCTTTGCGCCTTGATCTACAGCTTCGGTGACTTTCTGAACTTCGGGTAAAGTCTGCTTGATCGGCGCGCCGATCCCTCCTATACCCCGCCCATTCCGACTCGGGGCCTTTCGCTGCGGGCGGACCTTTTGTGCTGTAATGCCTTCTTCGGCATGATCAGGCGGCGCGACAGGAACAGCAAGGAAATGATGACCCTATCTCCGGCGGGCGCGGATGCGGACCCGATGAAGACACGAGAGCTCTGGGGCGCGCACACAAACCTTCGTGGACCAAACCACGAGCCATATAGGAGAGATCGTCAATGGACGTGATCGCACAAATCGAGGCGGAGCAAATTGCCGCCCTCGGGGCCGATATCCCCGATTTCAAAGCCGGTGACACCATCCGCGTCGGCTTCAAAGTGACCGAGGGTACACGCACCCGGGTCCAGAACTACGAAGGCGTCTGCATCGCACGCAACAACGGCCACGGCATTGCCGGGTCCTTCACTGTGCGCAAGATTTCCTTTGGTGAGGGCGTGGAACGTGTCTTCCCCCTTTATTCGACCAACATCGACAGCATCACCGTGGTCCGCCGCGGTCGCGTGCGTCGCGCCAAGCTCTACTACCTGCGCTCGCGTCGCGGCAAATCCGCCCGGATCGCAGAAGTCACCAACTACAAACCCAAGTCCGAAGGAGCCAAGGCATGAAAGCCGATACGCATCCCGAGTACCACACCATCAACGTCAAAATGACAGACGGCACGATCGTGGAAATGAAATCGACATGGGGCAAGGAAGGCGACCAACTGTCGCTCGACATCGACCCCTCCGTGCACCCCGCATGGACCGGCGGCACATCGCGCCTGATGGACACCGGTGGGCGCGTGTCCAAGTTCAAGAACAAATACGCAGGTCTTGGGTTCTAAACCCCGGCACCGCGCAAAAATCAAAGGCCGCTCTACACCAGAGCGGCCTTTTTCGTTGGGACATCACGAATGGCGCGTGCCGCCCCCGAACGCCGCCCAAGCCTTACTTCCTTTCGCCCAAAATACCTCGGGGAAGCCGAAGGCTGGGGCAGAGCCCCTAAAATATCGCGTGTGCCGCAGGCACACCTTTGGATCAGCGCGGCAGTGCGGCGGCATCGCGGGCCAGCGCCTCAATGCCCGCCCAGTCGCCTGCAACCACTTTGTCCTTGGGTGCAACCCAACTGCCACCTGCGCAAACCACGTTGGGCAGGCTCAGATAAGTCACTGCGTTTGAGGGGCTGACCCCGCCCGTCGGGCAGAACGAAATCTGGGGCAGTGGCGCACCGATGGCTTTCAGCGCAGGGGCGCCGCCGGAGGCTTCGGCCGGGAAGAATTTCAGCATGTCGTAGCCGCGCTCATAAAGCGCCATCGCCTCGGACGCGGTTGCGGCCCCGGGCAACAGCGGCAGCCCTTCGGCCTCGCAAGCCGCGATCAACGCATCCGTTGCACCGGGCGACACGCCAAACTGCGCACCCGCCTCTTTGGCGGCGCGCACATCTTCGGGGGTCACCAGCGTGCCCGCCCCCACGACCCCGCCTTCGACGTCAGCCATGGCCGCGATCACCTCAAGGGCTGCGGGGGTGCGCAACGTGACCTCCAGCGCGGGCAAACCGCCCGACACCAGCGCCTCGGCCAAGGGGCGCGCGTGCGCCACATCCTCGACCACCAGCACGGGCACGATAGGGGCGAGCGCACAGATTTCCTTGGCGCGGACAGCGGCAGCTTTGGCAGTGATCATTCTCAAAATTCTCCAAATACGGTTGCACCAGTATTGGCAGACCCGACGGTGTTGCGGAAGGCCGTGAACATGTCGCGCCCCACCCCCCAGTGATTGTCCGACAGATCGGCGGTCGCGTGCGGGCGTTCGAGCACCCCTTCGGTCAAGATCTCGAGCGCACCTGCCTCAGCATCGACGCGAATGATATCGCCGTCCTGCACCTGCGCAATCGGGCCACCATCCAGCGCCTCGGGGCAGACATGGATGGCCGAGGGCACCTTGCCCGACGCCCCGGACATCCGCCCATCCGTCACCAGTGCCACCTTCTGCCCACGCCCCTGCAAAATCCCAAGCAGCGGCGTCAGGCTGTGCAGTTCCGGCATCCCATTCGCCTTCGGTCCCTGGAACCGGACCACAATGACCACGTCGTCGGTGAATTCACCGGCCTTGAACGCGGCCTTCACCTCGTCCTGATCGTGGAACACCCGCGCAGGTGCTTCGACGATCCGATGCTCGGGCGCGACGGCCGAAATCTTCATCACGCCCGTGCCCAATTTGCCGACAAGCCGCGCAAGACCACCGGTTTCCTGAAACGGCTCGGTCGCGGGGCGCAGGATACCGGTGTTGAGCGATGTGCCCGTGCCCGGGGTCCACGTCAGGCCCGCATCCGTCAGCTTGGGTTCGTACGTATAGCTTTCGAGCCCCTCACCCGACACCGTGCGGGTATCGTCATGCAGCAGACCTGCGTTGAGCAACTGCCCGATCATGAAGCCGAGACCACCAGCAGCGTGGAACTGGTTCACATCCGCCAGACCGTTGGGATAGACCCGCGCGATCAAGGGCGTGATCTCCGATAGATCGCTGAAGTCTTCCCAGTCGAGCAAGATCCCACCCGCCCGCGCCATCGCAATCAGGTGGATCAGCAGATTGGTGGACCCACCCGTCGCATTCAGTCCAATGATCCCGTTTACATAGGCCTTTTCATCCAGCACATCGCAAACCGGGGTATAGTGATTGCCAAGGGCGGACAGAGACAGCGCGCGCTTGGCCCCTTCGATTGTCAGCGCATCGCGCAGATTGGTGTTGGGGTTCACGAACGAGGCACCCGGCAGGTGTAGCCCCATGAATTCCATCAGCATCTGATTGGTGTTGGCGGTGCCGTAGAATGTACAGGTGCCGGGACCATGATAGGCGGCCATCTCGGCCTTCAACAACTCTTCGCGCGTGGCTTCGCCTGCAGCGAACCGCTGGCGCACCTTTGCCTTTTCGTCGTTCGGCAGGCCACTGGTCATCGGCCCTGCGGGCAGAAACACGGACGGGATATGGCCAAAGGATTGCGCGGCTATGATCAGCCCCGGCACGATCTTATCGCAGACTCCAAGGTACACGGCCGCATCAAAGGTGTTGTGGCTCAGCGCGACGCCCGCGGCCAATGCGATCACATCGCGCGAAAACAGGCTCAGTTCCATGCCCGCCTCGCCCTGGGTCACGCCATCACACATGGCCGGCACCCCGCCTGCGACCTGCGCGGTGCCGCCATCGGCGCGGATCGCATCGCGGATCAGCGTCGGATACCGCTCAAACGGCTGGTGGGCGGACAGCATATCGTTATAGGCCGTCACGATCCCAAGGTTGCCCGTATTGGCCCCGGCAAGGCGCGCCTGATCCTCGCCAGCGGCGGCAAAGGCATGCGCCTGACCGCTGCACGATAGGTGCGCGCGCGCCGGTCCGTCGGATTTGGCCTTGGCCATGCGATCCAGATAACGCCGCCGTGTCGGAGCGCTGCGTTTGATGATCCGTTCGGTAACTTCGACGACTGTTGGGTTAAGGGGCATTGTGCTCTCCCGGGCCTGAAAATATTGCTATCTCCATAGCACTGATAGCGGTAACATGAAACCACCTGCGCCCACCGTGCCACGATAAACAGGAAAAGCGCGTAGGCCGCTTTCCAAGCTCCTGACCACAACATATAGTGGCGCAAAATCCGCATAGCGGACACGGGCAAGCTCCGGGGGAACGGGCATGGCGCATATCATCGTCGTCGGCAACGAAAAGGGCGGCGCAGGCAAATCGACGGTGTCGATGCATGTGGGCACAGCACTGTCCCGCATGGGCCACAAAGTCAGCGCACTCGATCTGGATTTACGCCAGCGCACCTTTGGCCGATATGTCGAAAACCGTGTATCCTTCATCAAGGCATCCGACCTCGACCTCCCCTCGCCAGATGTGCACGACCTGCCTGAAATTGACGCCTCCGCACTGAAACCCGGCGAGAATATCTATGATCATCGCCTGTCGGCAGCCGTGGCCACGCTTGAGCCGGACAGCGACTTCATCCTGATCGACTGCCCCGGCTCGCATACGCGCCTTAGCCAAGTGGCCCATTCGCTGGCCGACACGTTGATCACGCCGCTCAACGACAGCTTCATCGACTTTGACCTGCTCGCGCGGATCGACTCGACCGGGGAAAAGATCCTTGGGCCGTCCGTCTATTCTGAAATGGTATGGAATGCGCGCCAGTTGCGGGCTCAGGCGGGCCTCAAACCCATCGACTGGATCGTGGTGCGCAACCGCATGGGCGCACAACGCATGGTCAACAAGGAAAAGATGGAAAAGGCGATCAAGATGCTGTCCAAACGCATCGGCTTTCGCATCGCCCCCGGCTTTTCCGAGCGGGTGATTTTCCGCGAGTTGTTCCCGCGCGGGCTGACCCTGCTGGATCTCAAGGATATCGGGGTCAAGCAACTCAACATATCGAACGTGGCCGCACGTCAGGAATTGCGCGAATTGCTGAAATCGCTGAACCTGCCCGGGGTCGAGGTCGACGTTTAGGCACCACCCGCCTCGAACCAATCGAGCATTCGCCCGGACCACCCTTTAGGCGCGCCATGGCCGCCCTTGTGCAGCATCAACTGGATTTCCCCTGCGGCGCAGTCCGTCCAGTGCCGCAGCCACAGATCGTCCTCATAACTGCTGCGCTCGGGCTGGCGCGTATCGCATCCGTTCGTGGCCCGGATGATCTTGAGCGATGCCCACACATCCCCCTGCACCACCGCACCTCCGCCAAATGACCGCCCCTCAAGCGGGACGGTTCGGTCATTCCAGCCATGGGTATGGAAAAGGCGCACAGGCGCGGCGCAGCTGTCTGGCAGGTCGTCCCAGAACGCCCCGGCAAGCGGCGCATAGGCGGTGGCGAAGTCCGGATCGTTGCAGGCCATATCCCAGACCATTGATCCACCCCGCGAGAACCCGGCCAGCAACACCGGCAGACCTTCGGTACCCGTCTTGGCCGTCACCTCAGCCATCACTTCACGCAGAAAATCTGCGTCGCTGCGCGGGTGGGACGTGCCCTTGGCGCGCACCGACCAGTCCCGCTCCCACCGATTGCCGGGGTGAAAGCCGTTGGGGGCGACAAACACATAGCCACGCTCGACCGCGCCGCGTCCCAGACCGGAATTCAGCAAGCCACGCCCCCGCCCGCCGCCCCCATGCAGGTGGATGACGACGCCTTTGGGGGCCACGGTCGGCTCGGCCATGTGGTATGTCCCCATCGCCGTCTCGCAGGGTGTTTCGGCGTCACCACATGGGTGTGATTGCGCAAGGGCGGGCACGGCTGCGCACGCCAAAACCATCGAAAAAGCTGCCAAAACGAAGCGCATCACACCATCCTTTGTTCATGCAAGCACACCCTGAGGGCCACACCTGTGCAGGCGCAAATCACAATCTCTGGATCACGCGCCTAGCCGCGTCTTTTGGCCAAGGCGCGCAAGACGGATCGCAACCGCGCCACATCGGCATCAGCCAACCCTTCCACAAGGGCGTCATTGTAGTCGCGGGCAACATTGCGCAAGTCGGCATAGACTTTCTGCCCCGTTGGCGTGAGTTCAAGGTGCTCCACCCGGCGATCGGTCTCATCCCGCTGGCGTATCAGATAGCGCCGCTCGGCCAAACGCTGCACCGCGCGGCTGATCTTGGTCTTGTGCATCTGCGCGCGTGCGCCGATGTCGCTCGCGGTCATCCGTCCGTAAATCCCAAGGTGGAACAGCACGCGCCATTCGTTGCGCAACATCCCGTAGCGGTCATTGTAAACACGCTGGAATTCAAGGCTTGACGCTTCGGCCGCCTGGTTCAGAAGGTAGGGCAGAAAGTCCTCCACATCAAAATCGGGATCGTCACGCATCATCCGCACCGCCTATTGGTTACAAAGACAACTATTACATCTGCGACCATCTGCGCAAGGGCGTACGCGACGCGCCAAACCACGCGCGCTTTGCCACAATGCAAGGCCCGATGCAGGACGACGACATTGACTACCCGTCCGATATCGAAAAGATATTTCACGGCAGACCGGGCAGGACGTGCCCCTTCATAGAAAGACCACACCCCCCATGACGCGTTTGAACAGCTGGGTGGCCAGCGCCAACAGCGCCGACATCGATTTTCCCCTGAACAACCTGCCCTATGGCGTGTTTTCAACCACGACGCTTGAGGCACGATGCGGGGTCGCGATCGGCGATATGATCCTCGATATGGCCGAAGCAGAGGCGCAAGGGCTTGTCGCCCTCACGGATGATCCGCTGTTTCAAGCCCCCTATTGGAACGACCTGATGGAGCAAGGCCCCGCCGTCTGGACCGCGCTGCGCAATCGGTTGATGGCCTTGCTCGCCGAGGGGTCAGATGCGCGCGCTCAACTTGAACCGCTGCTGACACCCATGACTGATGCGACCCTGCACATGCCCTTTGTCGTTTCGGAATACACCGACTTCTATGCAGGCCGTCACCGCGCCACGAATGTAGGCACGATGTTCCGTGGTCCCGAAAACGCACTGCCGCCCAATTGGCTGCACATGCCCATCGGATACAATGGGCGCGCATCGTCTGTGGTGGTGTCGGGTACGGATGTGCGCCGCCCTTGGGGGCAGTTGAAGTCCCCCGATCACGATGCGCCTGCCTTCCTGCCCTCTCGGCGCTTCGATATGGAACTTGAGATGGGGGCCATTGTCGGCACCTCGTCCGAGGGACCTTTGTCAGTCGACGCGGCGGATGCAGCGATCTTTGGCTATGTCCTGTTGAACGACTGGTCCGCGCGCGACATTCAGGCGTGGGAATACCAACCGCTTGGCCCGTTTCAAGCCAAGGCCACCGCCACCTCGATCAGCCCTTGGATCGTCACCAAGGCCGCGCTTGAGCCATTCCGGGTCGACACGCCACCTCGCGACGTGCCCTTGCTAGCGCATCTGAAGGACACAGGGCCGATGCTCTATGACATCAACCTCACCGTGACGCTCGCGCCCCTAGGGCAGCCTGCCAGCACGATCACGCAGACCAACTACCGCGAAATGTATTATTCCGCAGCACAGCAACTCGCCCATCACGCCACGTCCGGCTGCCCGATGAACGCGGGCGACCTGTTGGGGTCGGGCACCATTTCCGGGACGACAAAGCCTGAGCGGGGCAGCCTGCTGGAACTCAGTTGGGGTGGGAAAGAACCGCTGACGCTTGCGACCGGCGAAACCCGTACGTTTCTCGAGGACGGCGACACCGTTACGATGACCGGCGAAGCGCGAGGCGATGGTTACCGGATTGGTTTCGGTCCCTGCACAGGCACCATCCTGCCTGCGCTGGACGACCCCTTCACGACATAATCATAATCGAGCGTCCCGAGCAAAAAATCCGGGGGCTTGGCCCCGCGTCAAACATCCACCAAACTCCACGCCATGACCAACAAATACGGCCCCACCCGCAACGATCTCAAATTCCGGCTTGGCTTTTCACTGGTCGGGCTGGCGCTGGTGGGGGCTGCGCTGGCGTTTCGGGGTTTGCCCACAGGCCCCGGCGGGTGGGAAGCCATCGGCCTCGGCACCGCCTTTTTCGGCGGCACCTTGATATGGACCCTGCGCAAGCTGATCCGGCGCGATCACAGCTAGGGAGCGGCGGCCCATACTTCGATCTCGACCACGAAGTCCGGACGGGTGAAGCCCGACACAATCATCAATGTCGATGTGGGCAACACATCACGGTCCGCCAAAAATGCGTCCCGTGCGGCCATGTACCCGGCCATATGCGCGCGATCTGTCACAAAGGCGCTGATGTGAAACACATCCCCCGCGCCCATGCCGGCCTCGGTCAGAATGGCGGCGATATTGTCGAAACAAATCCGTGCCTGTGCCTCGGCCCCGTCAGGGACTACGCCATCGCCCAGCCCTAACTGGCCTGACGTGCGCACAATGCGCGCGCCCTGCGGCAGCTCGATCCCATGGGAATAGCGGGCAAAGGGCGGGGCAATACGGGTCGGGTTCAGGGATCTCATCGCAACACCCTTGCGCAG
Organism: uncultured Tateyamaria sp.; assembly: GCF_947494755.1. Classification (GTDB taxonomy): domain Bacteria; phylum Pseudomonadota; class Alphaproteobacteria; order Rhodobacterales; family Rhodobacteraceae; genus Tateyamaria. Next base: position 88,450 of record NZ_CANLVZ010000013.1, on the reverse strand, counting down.
CGGTGCAAAATTTGAAAGCCTGCGCGGACCATCTCTGGCACAGATTTACGTCTTTAGGGCCGCTGACATCCACTTCCAACCGAGGACGGAGGAAGACATGGACAAGCGACTCTTGTGCATCCGCCATGGCGATGGACCCATGGACGACAGAATTACGACCTGGTGCGGGGCGCATAACGTGCGGCTTGATGTGCGGCGGGCGTGGCAGGGCGATGATCTGGGCGAGGTCACCGATGATCTGGCAGGCGTTGTGGTCTATGGCGGGATTTACAACGCCTACGACACCGATCTGCATCCGTTTCTGCGCGATGAATACCGGATGATTGATGCGGCGATGAAAGCCGACGTGCCGCTACTTGGGATATGCCAAGGCGCGCAGATGATCGCGCATCATATGGGCGCTTGGGCCGGCGTGCCCGCCCATGGCAGCCACGAGTTCGGCTGGTACGAGGTCACACCAACCGAGGAAGGCCGCGATATTCTGCCCGCCGCCCATCACTTTGCCCAGGCGCATTTCCACACTTTCGACCTGCCCACAGGCGCGCGCCACATCGCGCGCAGTGCGTTGTTTGAAAATCAGGCCTTTGCGGTCGGGACCCGTGTGGTCGGCTTTCAATTTCATCCCGAACAGACCGTGACCGGCTTCATGCGCTGGCAGACGCGGGGCGAGGGCTGGGGGCGGTATTCCGAACCCGGAGTTCAGGATCGAGACACGCAGACGCGGCTCATGCTGGAACATGACGCCGCGCAGGGCGCATGGTTCAACGGGTTCCTCACCGGTTATTTCGCAGGTGCGCTATGATCGCGCGATGGGCGGACCAGGGGCAGGCAGACTTTGCCGCCCTGCCCGACAATGCCATTGCCGTGTTGCCCCTTGGCGCGACGGAACAGCACGGCCCACACCTGCCGTTCGGTGTTGATACCATCCTGACTGAAGCGGTTCTGGACCGCGTTGAAGCCTCTGCGCCCGTGTTACAACTGCCCACGCTCACGATCACCAAAAGCGACGAACATCATCGCCATGCAGGTACCCTCGGCCTTGGCGCTGCGACTCTGCTGGCAATGCTGGATGACATCACGGCCTCATTGGCGCGCACGAAGGTCCGGCGCCTCGTTTTCTTCAACGGCCATGGGGGCAACACGGCCCTGCTCGAGGTTGCGGCCCGTGCCGCCCGGATTGATCACAACATGATCTGCGCCAGCACCAGCTGGTTTGCCTTTGCCGATCAAAGCCTGTTTGACGCGGACGCGGTTGCATATGACCTGCACGCAGGCGACCTTGAAACAAGCGCGATGCTGGCTGCACAACCTGACCTTGTGGACATGAACCGGGCGCAGAACTTTCGTAGCGCGATGCAGGATTGGGAACAGGCAGGCCACCAGACCGGGTTGACCGGTCAGCCTGCGCGCCCCGGCTGGATCATTGACGATCTGAACCCCGAAGGGGCGCTTGGCAATGCGGCGGCAGCAACGGTTGAAAAGGGTACGCAACTGCTGGACAGCGCAGCACAAGGGTTCGCCGCGTGGTTGGAGGATTTCGCACTGTTTGATCACAGAGCTACGACGTGAGCGACATTCTGGTTCCGACCGCCCTTGTTCAGCACCCCACTCGCTTTGGCGGGACGGAGATGGGCGATTGCCTGCGCGGGGTACCCGTGATCGAGGACAGGCGCCTGATCGGCCTGACACCCCCCGAGGGCACTGCCCCGCAGATGATCATCCCTGCCCTTGTCGAGCCCCATTGCCATCTCGACAAATGCCACACGATCCATCGGCTTGGGCAGGTTGGTGGCGACTTGGCCCACGCCATTCAATGCCAGTGGGATGACAAGACCAATTGGACCGAGGACGATATCCGCACGCGCGCCACCAAGGGGTTGAGCGATGCACGCGCCAATGGATGCCACCTGATCCGCAGCCATGTGGACTGGGGCGATGGTGTTGACCCACCCCTCAGTTGGTCGGTGCTGAACGATCTCGGGGGGGATATGCCGGGCCTGCAACTTGCGGCCCTCATTGGTATTGGAAAGCTGGCGGATGCCGATTTTGCCGACCAGATCGGACAAATCCTTGCACGTACAAGAGGCGTGCTTGGGGCTTTTGTCTTGGGCCACGACACGATGCAAACGGGGCTGAGACACGTCTTTGCCACCGCGCAACGCCACGATCTGATGCTGGATTTCCACGTGGACGAGGGGCTTGGAGGCTACAATGGGCTGGAAGCGATTGCGGACATGGCACTGGCCACGGCATTCGAACGCCCGATCCTGTGTGGTCATGCAGTGAGCCTGATGGACCGGAGTCCACAGGATTTTGACCGGATCGCGGACAAATGCACGCGCGCGGGCATCACGGTCTGTACCCTGCCCGTCACCAACCTGTACCTGCAAGGGCGCACGAGCGGCACACCGGACCGGCGCGGGATCACCCGGTTGCGTGAACTACGCGCGGCGGGTGTGCCGGTCGTCATCGGGTCCGACAATGTGGCCGATGCATTTTGCCCCTTGGGTCGGCACGATCCGCGCGCCGCGCTGGCCCTAGCTTGCGTGACCGCGCATCTCGACCCGCCCTTGGGTGATTGGCTGCGGGCGATCACCACCGATGCCGCCGCCGCACTGGGCCATGCACCTACTTTCGTGGACGGTGCATTGCTAAGCGATCTGCGCAGCTGTGACGCGGCACACACCGCTGACCTGATTTCCGGGCGCACCACCCTGCGCCCCGCGATGGAGACGCTGACATGACCTCACTTTCGGGCAAGACTGACATCGACTGGGATGCCTTTACCGCCGCACTCGCGCCTGTTGAAACCATCACGGAACCGGTGCTGATCAAGAAACGCAGCCGCGACTTCTTTTGGTACTCTCCCATCCTGAACGACGCGCTCAAACGGTGCTTTGGGGATCTGGTGGTGCGGCCCAAAACGACCGAAGAACTGGCCCGCACCCTCGCGGTCGCCTATGCGCATGATGCGCCCATCACCATACGCGGCGGCGGCACGGGCAATTACGGACAGGCGGTTCCAATGGACGGTGGTTTGATCGTTGAGACCACTGCTCTTAACCAAGTGATCGAGATCGGCGAGGGTTATGTCACGGCGCAGGCCGGCGCGTTGCTGGCAGACATAAACGCAGCCCTTGCACCGCACGGGGCCGAGTTGGCCATGTTCCCCTCGACGCAGGATATTGCCACCATCGGTGGCTTTGTCGCGGGCGGCAGTGCAGGCATCGGATCGGTCGCAAACGGGGCGTTGCGCGATCCGGGCAACATCCTCTCGTTGACTGCGATGACGGTGACAGACACGCCTGAACTGCGCCGCTTTGATGGGGCGGATGCGCTGCACATCCATCACGCGTGGGGCCTGAACGGCGTGATTGCCGAGGTGACGTTGCGCACCGTCAAACGCTACGACTGGGTCGGAGGCATGGCGACATTTGACAGCTATGAAGACGGCTATGCCGCCGGATATGCCATCGCTCAGGCGGAGACGATCCATGCAAAATTGCTGACCACGGTGGATGCCCGTATCTGCGCCTATTTCCCCAAACTGGAAGGGCACATCCGGGCGGGCAAGCACCTTTTGGTCACAATGATCCGACCGCATGATGTCGACCCCCTGCGCACACTGATCACGCAGATGGGTGGCCATGTCGATCTAATGCTGACAGATGAGGAACGGGCAGCACTCAAGCTGCCGCATGTGTTCGACTTCAGCTACAATCACACTACGCTGCAAGTGCTCAAGGCAGATCGAAAGGCGACCTATCAGCAAGTCGGTTGCCCGATCCCGCCAGATGCGAAAGCCATCGCGGATGTTCGCCCACATCTGGGGGATGATGTCTGGATGCATCACGAATTTGCGCGGGTCGGGGGCGAGATCGTAACCTTTGACCTGCCGATCATCTGGTTTCAAAGTCCCGAACGGCTGGCCGAAATCAACATCACCTACGAGGCGCACGGGTTTACCGTCTATGACGCACACACATGGAACGTCGAAGGGGGCGGGCTGAAACCTGACTATACGCATTTGGCTTGGAAAAAACGGATGGATCCAAAGGGGCTGCTGAACGCGGCCAAGTCGCGGTTCTGGGATGATGTAAAACACCTCGATCCGGACGAGATTGAGGCGAAAGGCCACAGTAACGCGGGGTGATCAACTGTGCGGCTTCGGGCGTTTCAATAATGTGCGTGAATTCACTGTCCAGATCACCAACACGCTCGATTTACGCAGAAAGGACGGTTTTTGACCCAAGAGGGGCGCAGAACCACAATGAAGCAGAACTTTGGTGGGGTATTTGTGTATCTACAACCTCGCTAGATGGGGTTGACGCCATGGCCCTGATCGTTTGAAGTCCGGGCGTCCCCAGAAAAGGGGAGGCGATAAAATAGCAGATCAACTGCAACACCAACAAGGTGGGCACTCACCCGCCGACACGGGGAGCGAATATTCCTTTTCGCGACACCAACAGAGAGGAAGACTATGACCTTTTTCACTAAAACCGGCAAACCGCTGCCGCAATCCATTGTGGATTCAGCAGCACGTGCTGGTGATGACGCGGTCAGCCGCCGTGAGTTTCTGGCACTGGCCAGCGCGTTCGGCGCAACCACCGCAACCGCCTATGCGATGATGGGCCTGTCGGCCCCCGCAAACGCCGCCGCACACAAAACCGGCGGCACCGTGCGTATCCAGCAAGAAGTCCGCGGCCTCAAAGACCCACGCACCTATGACTGGTCGCAGATCGCGAACTTCTCGCGCGGCTGGCAGGAATACCTCGTCCACTACGAGAACGATGGCACATTCACCGGCAAACTGCTGGAAAGCTGGGAAATCTCGGACGATGCCAAGACCTACACGCTGAACGTCCGCCAAGGCGTCAAGTGGAACAATGGTGACGACTTCACCGCCGAAGACGTGGCACGCAACATCGCAGGCTGGTGTGACAAGGAACTTGAGGGCAACTCAATGGCGGGCCGCTTTGCGACCCTGATCGACGCCGACACTGGTCAAGCCATCGAAGGCAGCATCGAAGTTGTCGACAGCCACACGGTCAAGCTGAACCTGCCTGCGCCGGACATCTCGTTGATCCCTGGCATGGCGGACTATCCTGCGGCCATCGTGCACGCAGACACGTCGCTGAACGACACATCCAGCCCTATCGGCACAGGCCCTTACCTGCCCGAGTCGCTGGAAGTGGGTGTCAAGGCTGTGCTGGTGCGCAACGAGGACCACACCTGGTGGAACGAAGGCAACGGTGCCTATCTGGACCGCGTCGAGTATATCGACTACGGCACGGACCCGTCGGCCTTTGTCGCCGCTGCCGAAGCGGACGAGATCGACATGACCTACTCCATCGAGGGTGAGTTCGTCGACATCTTCGACACGCTGGATGGCTGGAACAACAACGAGGTTGTGACCGCATCGACCATCGTGATCCGCCCCAACCAGTTGGCCGAAGTCGACGGCAAGAAGCCTTACGAGGACAAGCGTGTGCGTCAGGCCATCACCATGGCTGTCGACAACGAAGTGCTGCTTGAACTGGGCTATGCCGGTCGCGGTGTGCCAGCGGCGAACCACCACGTCGCCCCTGTCCACCCCGAGTTTGCGGAAATCCCCGAGCGTGTCGTTGATCCAGCCGCCGCCAAGGCGCTGATGGACGAAGCGGGCATGGGCGATTTCGAGCACGAATTGATCTCGATCGACGATGCGTGGCGCAAGGACACCACCGACGCGGTGGCGGCCCAGTTGCGCGATGCAGGCATCAAGGTCAAGCGGACCATCCTGCCCGGCTCGACCTTCTGGAACGATTGGGCGAAATACCCGTTCTCGTCCACCAACTGGAACCACCGTCCTCTGGGCGTCCAGATCTGGGCGCTGGCCTATCGTTCGGGTGAGGCATGGAACGAGTTCGGCTGGTCCAATGCCGAGTTCGACGCCCTGCTGGCCGAAGCACTGGCGACCCCCGACCTCGAGGCGCGCCGCGCCCTGATGGCGACGGGTCAGAAGATGATCCAGGACGAAGGGGTCACGATCCAGCCCTACTGGCGGTCGCTCTACAACCACACCAAAGACGGTCTGGTGGGTGGCGAGCACCACATCTCGTTTGAAATCCGTCCCGAGCAGATCGCCTGGACCTGATCCAACAGATCATAGATCGCGAAATCGGGGCCACATCACGTGGCCCCTTTTTTATGGAAGCCCCCCAAACCGAGGTTCGCCATGGAAACCACATTGCTTGCCGCACAGGCGCTTGGCACCGGCCTGATCGCCAGTTGGCTGACCCTTGGCGTGCGCGACAACATCCAACACCCGGCCGTGAATGAAACCTACACCGCCGAGGTGATGGAGATGACGCGGATGAAGGCGGACTACCCTGACAGCTTTGCCCATGTGGCCCACCGCGCAGTGACGAACCGCTCGGTGCAGCAGGCCGCATTTCGGCTGGTGGTCGGGGCCGAACTGGTCGCTACGCTGGTGCTGTGGGCTGGGGTGGTCGCGCTGGTGCTGGCCATGGTTGGCGGTGTCAATGCAGAGACTGCGCGCAGTATCGCGATGATCGGCACGATGGGGTTCACCGCGGTGTGGGCCGGATTCCTGATCGTGGGCAATCACTTTTGCTATTGGTTCTGCCACGAGGGCGCGCAGAACACGCATTATCAGATGACGCTGTGGGGGATCGGCACACTCATCCTGTTGGCTCAGGGATAGGCGGGACTACACAGCCGCCAGACGTGCCACGGGGATATGAAGCATCTGTGCGGACAGGGCTGGATCTGCGCGCAGGACAGGGCCGACGAGGTCATGCAGCCGGGTCACAAGTTGCGGGCCGTCCAACTCTTCTCGGGTGATGCGGGCAAAGCGGGATTCCTCGTGGATCAAATCCTCGATCAATGGGTCGATCACCGCGCCGCCTCCACCCGGATACCGATAGTACCCCCATCCATATTTCTTGCCCAGGCGACCCTCAGCCACCATACGCGCAAGAATGGGGGCAGGTTCCGAGCCTGCCCGCGCCTCCAGCACCACATCCAGCCCGATCAAATCCTGCGCCTCGGACGGCCCCATCTCGTAGCCCCATGCCACCAACGCTTCATCCAGTTCCCATGGGTTCGTGTGATGGATCAACATGCGCTCGCAGGCTTGCCAGAACGCATCTTGCAAAGGGTGCAGCGCGGCGGTCATTCGGTGCCGATGCTGTCCAGAAACCGGTTGGAGGCGATGGTCGCCAACAGGTCGTTCACCGACATCTGCACGGGCTTGGCGCTGGTGTCGACCTGAGCCAGCGCACGTTCATACAAAGGCGTGCGGGTGGTCAAAAAGGACTTTAGCTGGTCCATCGCACCCGGGTTGCCCTCCATCGGGCGCAAATCCCCCTGGGCGCGCACGCGGGCCATATGCTCGGCAGGGCTGGTGCGGACCCAGACAGTGTGGAACCGCTCTAGCACCTGGGCATAGGTCGCAGGTTCACCCACGATCCCGCCGGCCACCGCGAGGATCAGCTTGTCGTGATCGTCAATGACACGGGTTATCGCCTGAGCCTCCAGCGCGCGGTATCCATCCTGACCATAAAGCGCCATGACCTCACCCAAGGGGATACCCGCCTCGGCCTCGATGGCGTCGGTCAATTCGACAAAGGGCACCTTCAGCTTTTCGGCGGCACGCCGCCCGAGAGTGGACTTCCCCGCCCCGCGCAAGCCAATCAGGCAGACACGTTGCGCCCGCAAAGCCATCGGGTTTTCAGGGGCCAGCAAAGCGCGCACACGGCCCTGCACCGGGGCGGCGGCCACCTCATAAAGGCGCGCCACACGGGCCACGTCGGCCCGCATGGGTGGCGCTTCGCTCAGCAAATCCTCAATGCGGACATTCAATGCTGTCGCCACCCGGTCCAGCAGGATCACAGAGATATTGCCCTCGCCCGCCTCAAGCTGCGCCAGATAGCGCGGCGAGACACCGGACATGTCCGACAAGGCACGGCGCGGCAGCCCCTGCGCAGTGCGCGCGGCGCGCACGCGGGTGGCGAGGCGTTCGATCATCGCAACAGACGCAGCGGGTATGGGTTTGGGTGAGGTCATGCGCACTTGTTATTGTCTTAACAATTGGTTGTAGCCCGCGCGGGCGGCGGTTCAATATCTCAGCCCTCACGAACCATCGGTGCGATGATCTGGCGCAAGTGCGGCGGGGCGGGTTGGCTCTTGAACTGATTGGCAATGACAAAGACGCATGTGAACGTGCCCTCGAAACACAAGACGTCGTTCTGTGTCGCATGCACGGCAAAAGTGATCGACCGCTCGCCAAGCCGTGTCGGCCACACCTCGCAGATCAGCCTGTGGCGCGGGGTGACGGGCGCACGGAAATCCATGCTGAGATGCACGAAGGGCGTGCCGATATTGTGGTCCAACTCAAGCTGATACCAACCGTCGCCGCCCAGATGCGCCTCCCACCAGGCGTTGATGGCATCCAGCGCGAACCATGGCAGCCGCGCGGTGTAGGCGATGCGTGCAGGGTCGCAATCGCCCCACGTGACGCGGATTTCGTGTGTGAACGGCTCGGCCATGTCAGGCCGCCTTGGCCGCCTGCACCTGCTCCATGACCCCCTGCACCCACGGCAATGCGATGTCCTCGGGCATCTCGAAGCCCGAAGCGTCATGCAGCCCTCGTTCGCCCACCATCTCGGCCTTATGCGCGATCAGCATTTCGCTCAGCTTCAGCGAGCCATGATTGAATGTCTCGGCAAAGACCTGATCGCCGAGGCCGAACATCGCGAACCGGATGCCACTGAGGTCGGGTTTGGTGCTCGTCAACGCCTCTTCGAACGGCAGCGCGGTCGAGGGCAGATCGCCGTTGCCATAAGTGGAGGTCACGAAAATATAGAACGTGTCCTTGTCCAGGGCACCCGGGTCCACATCGGCCAAGCTGCTGATATGACAGTCGAACCCTTCGCCCAAGTCCGCTTCGATGTCCTCGCACAGCATCTCCGAATTGCCGGTTTCCGACCCGTAGTACAATCCTATCTTCATGCGCTTCACCTCAGGCCATGTGCAATTTGACGTATTCGAAATCGCCCGGCTTGTTGTCGATGCCGACGCGGGGCGGAGCGATCCAGCTGGCGTATTTGCCGGGCTCATAGCACGGTTTCATCAGGGATTGGATAAAGGCTCCATCCTCTTTGGTCGGCAACCACTCATGGGCGCGCGCGTCCCACGCCTCTTTTGAAATGAAGGTGCCCTCGGGCGTGATGGGTTGGTCCTTGAACACGCCGATCTTGCGGTGGAACCCCTCGTGGGGCAGTTTCAGTTCGAACTCGATCCCGGTCCGCGAAATCTGTTTGTTCCAGCGCCTCAACCCGCCGCTTGCATCGCGCACGTAATCGTCGCGGAGCCGCATGTTGATCGCTGTCAGCGCGGGCACATCCTCAGTCACGATCTGCCCATCCCTGATGCTGGCGACCTTGTAGGTGTCGCCCTGCAACTTGTGATCATCCTCGATCCGCTGCTCCATATACCTCCCCTTGATACCTGCGTTGAAGGCGTTGGCGGCATTGGTGCTGACCTCTTGGCCGAACAGGTCGAGCGACAAAGTATAGTGAAGGTTCAGCTTTTTCTGGATCGTGGGCAGGTCGATGACACCCAGATCGCGGATCTTGTCGATGTCATAGGGGTCTTCGATGCCATTGGCCTGCATCGCCTCGATGGTCGCCTGAATGGTGCGGCCCACGCCGGTTTCACCGACGAACATGTGGTGGGCTTCCTCGGTCAGCATGAAACGGCAGGTGCGCGACAGCGGGTCGAACCCGGATTGCGCAAGGCTTTCAAGCTGCATCTTGCCGTCGCGGTCGGTGAAATAGGTGAACATGAAAAACGACAGCCAGTCTGGCGTTTCCTCGTTGAAAGCCCCCAGCATACGCGGTGAATCGTCGGACCCTGATGAGCGCACAAGCATGTCATCCGCCTCTTCCCGCCCGTCCTTGCCGAAGTATTTTTGCAGCAGGTAGACCATGGCCCACAGGTGCCGCCCTTCCTCCACATTGACCTGAAACAGGTTGCGCATGTCGTAAAGGCTGGGGGCGGTCAGGCCGAGGAATTTCTGTTGCTCGACCGAGCCCGGCTCGGTGTCGCCCTGAATCACAATCAGCCGCTTGAGCATGTTACGATACTCGCCCGGCACCTCTTGCCAAGCGGGCTCGCCGTAGTGTTCGCCCATCGGGATGCGCCGATCCTCGACGGCAGGGGCCAACAAGACGCCCCAACGGTATTCGGGCATTTTCACATAGTCGAATTTGGCCCAACCTTTCGGATCCACGCTGACGGCAGTGCGCAGATAGACCATGCTTTCCTGAAAGTTCTGCGGGATCAGGTCGTTCCACCAGTTGATGTAACCGGGGTGCCATTTTTCAAGCGCCTTCAGCACCTTGCGATCCTCACTCAGCCCCACGTTGTTCGGGATCTGCGAGTCATAACTTACGTTCACCAAGTCCATCATCCGTCTCCTGTCTTGTGAGGGTTCACACCCGATCCATATTGAAATTGCCGCGCACGCCAGTGCCGTAGCGCTGCAATGCGCCTTCAGGCCCGACTGCGTTGGGGCGGTTGAAAATCCAGTTCTGCCAAGCCGTGAGCCGCCCGAAAATCCGCGTTTCCATCGTTTCGGGGCCGGCAAAGCGCAGGTTGGCCTCCATCCCCGTCATCGCATCGGGGGAAAAGCTGGCGCGTTCTTCGAGGAAGATACGGATTTCATCCTCCCAGTCGATGTCGTCGAGGATCATGGTGACAAGGCCCGTCTCCTCGGCTTCTTCGGCCTCAAGCGGGGTGCCTATATGGACGTCGAGCCCCTGCGCCCTGTCAGTGCCATAGAACCGGGTGGCAAGCCGGGTCAGGTCGTTGCCCATCGGGTAGGCGCCGAAATTACCTTGGCTCAGCGTGATCGTCGCAAGGGGTCGATTGTCGCCCTCGAATTCGTCTTCCATCATGTAGCTGCGATCGACGGCCCACAGCAGTTCGGCCAGCACCCCGGCAAAGCAACTGCCATGTTCGACCAGCGCCACGAGCGAGCGGGAGGTGACGTCGATCCGCTTGAGCACGCGCTTCCAGTAGTGGCGGATTTCGTTCGCCAGCCAGTGATCGGGGTGGTTGAGGATAACCGCCTCATGCGCCAGCACCGCGTCGGGGTCGCCCTGACTGCGGATGACCCAGACACCCAGGTCGATTTCGTTGAGGCGCAGATGCAGCACCGCGTCGTCCAACTCGCGGGCGAGGCGTAGCAGGTAGGATTGATCGCCCTGCGCCACGAGAGCATCGGGATCAGCCGGGGCATCGCCATCCGGCCCTTTGATTAGAATTTCAGCGCGCCGGGCATCGCGATCCACACTGATTTCGACAAGGCTGTAGGTTACCGCACCGTCCACTACGATTGTCTTATCGAGCGGCCCGAGGGTGATGCCTTGCGCTACGTCCGGCTTGGTGCTCGCCGCAGCAAACTCCGCGACACGCTCGGCCACGACATCGTCAAAGCGGGCATTGGGCACAGCCTCGTCCACAAGGCCCCATTTGACGGCGCGCTTGCCCTTGACCCCTTCCTCGGTCGAGCAGAACACATCCGCCAGGTCGCGCCGCACGTGACGTTTGTCGGTCACACGGGTGAGCCCCCCAGTACCCGGCAGCACCGCCAGCAACGGCACTTCGGGCAGAGAGACGGAGGACGAAGAGTCATCCGTCAGCATGATGTGGCTGCAGGCCAGCGCCAGCTCATACCCGCCGCCCGCGCACGCGCCCTTGATCGCGGCCACGTATTTCTGGCCGCTGTCGGCGTCCGCCGACTCGTAAGTGTTGCGGGTTTCGTTGGTGAACTTGCAGAAATTCACCTTGTGGGCATGCGCAGCCCCACCCAGCATCCGAATGTTGGCCCCGGCGCAAAACACCTTGTCCTTGGCCGACTGCATGACGACGACCTTCACCTCGGGGTGTTCGAAGCGCATCCGCTGCACCACGTCGGCAAGTTCGATATCGACGCCCAAATCGTAAGAATTCAACTTGAGTTGATAGCCGTCGAACAGCCCGCCATCTTCGTCCACATCCATGAAAAGACGGGCAATCGGCCCATCATATTCGACCCGCCAATGGCGATAGCGAGACGGGTCAGTCTGAAAATCTATGGTGTGAGGCATGGCCGCGGCGCGCTTCCTATTTTGGCAGTATCTTACAATGATTCAGCTCAATACATCACAGAGAACCGCCTAGATTGCATTTTAGTGCCATTCTTGAACCTAAGCGATTGAAACCGGCTCGTTCTCCAGCCGCCAGAGCGTTTCGCAGAACTCAGCCACCCCGCGACCCACAACCTCTGGAAACGCCGCGTGTGGCGCGTGATCAGCACCCTCTATCACGAGCGCCTCGACCGGTGCATAGGCGCGATCCTCGACCTCCCGCACCTGCGCGAGCGTGCCATAGGGGTCATCAGACCCCTGCACCACAAGCGCGGGAACACGCCAGTGATCAATCACATCCGCCACGTTCCAATCCGCGAACTCGGGTGAGGTCCAAACGTCATGCCAGCCAAAGAATGCGCCATCCGGGTCATCGTGATGACGGGCCAGGCGTATCTTCAGATCACCATTCGTATATGCGGTCCTGGCCTCGGCAATCGCGCGCAGCCCTTCCGGTTCAGTAAAGAAATGAGGGGCGATCAGGACCAGCCCGCGCACCCGCACATCCGACACGGTCCCGGCGTAGATGCCTGCAATGGTGGCCCCGTCGGAATGGCCCAACAGGACGCAACGCTCGACGCCCGCTGCGTCCAGCATCGGACCCAGACCCGCGACCGCCTCGCGCGTCATGTAATCCGTTGGGCGCGGCAAGGCAGCCGCCGAGGATCGGCCATATCCAGCGCGCGAATAGGCCAGCACGCCCATACCCATCAGATCTGCGAGCTGCTCGGGCCAGTCACGCCACAACCCGACGGACCCAAGGCCCTCATGCAGCATGACAAGGGTCGGCGCTTGCGCAGGCGGCGGCCCCCAACACGCATATTCGAGAGTGTCAGCGCCAATAGAAACCGCGCCATCCGTCCATTTCATGCGCCGCCCTCTCGCAACTTAAACCGTTGGATCTTGCCCGTCGCGGTCTTGGGCAGCGTTTCCACAAACTCGAACCAGCGGGGATATTTCCATTTGCCGATCCGATCTTTGACGTGTTCACGCAGCGCGTCCTCCAATCCGTCCGTGGGTGTGCCGCGCGGCACGACGAAGGCTTTGGGCTTTTCCAGACCATCGCCGTCTCGTTGTGCGATGACGGCGCATTCGAGCACTCCGGCATGGCTGCTGATCGCCTGTTCCACCTCAAACGGGCTGACCCAGATGCCGGACACCTTGAACATGTCATCCGTGCGCCCGCAGTAGATATAGCGCCCATCCGCGCGCCGTTCGTACTTGTCGCCCGTGCGCGTCCATACGCCTTCGAATGTATCACGTGTCTTGGCCCGCTGGTTCCAGTAACCGCCGGCAGCGGACGCGCCGTTCACCAGCAACTCGCCCACTTCGTCGACACCTACCTCTGCGCCGGCCTCGTCCACGAGGCGGACGTCATACCCCGGGACCGGCACACCGGACGTGCCATATTCCAAGTCGCCGGGCGCATTGCTGAGAAAGATGTGCAGCATCTCGGTCGATCCGACCCCATCAAGGATCGGCACCCCTATCATGCGCTGCCAGCGGGTTCCAACGTCCTCGGGCAAAGCCTCGCCAGCGGAAATGCAGACACGCAGCGGCACATCGGGCGGGGCCGTGTCCTCCACATGTGCGAGCATCGCAGCGTATAGGGTGGGCACGCCACAAAAAATTGTTGGCTGTTCGTGCCGCAGGATATCAACAATGCCGTCCGGCGTGGGCCGCCCGTTATAGATGACCACAGTGGCCCCGACGGACATCGGGAATGTCATCGAATTGCCCAGCCCATAGGCGAAAAAGAACTTGGCGGCGGAAAAGACCACATCGTCCGACCGCACTCCCAGCACCCGCGCCCCGTAGGTGTCAGCCGTCGCGCGCAGGGCAGAATGCACGTGATGCACCCCTTTGGGCGCGCCCGTTGATCCGGAAGAATAGAGCCAGAAGGCGGTTTCATCATCGCTGGCCTCACAGGCGGGCAATGCGGTGTCGCCTTTGGACATGAAAGCCTCAAAGCTGAGGCAACCGGGACGCGCATCGCCAACTACGATGATGGCTTTCAGATACGGGTTCTGGGCCAAGGCCGGGGCCACAACTTCGAACAGTTCGGATGACACGACCAAAGCCGTCGCGCGGCAATCCTGCAAAATCGCGTCGTAGATCGGAGACGCCAGCAGCGTGTTGATCGGCACGGGGATCACGCCCGCTTTCATCGCGCCCCAAAACAGAATGGGAAACTCGATCTGGTCGAGAACGAGCATGGCCAAGCGATCTTCGCGTGAGATGCCCTGCGCCAAGAGCGCAGCAGCAGCACGCCCCGAGGCATCTGCCAGCGCCCCGTATGTAAGGCTTCGTCCGGTCCCGACCTCGCGGAAGGCAAGCTTTTCGGCGCGCCCTTCGCCCAGATGTCGATCTACGAAAAAGGTCGCTGCGTTGGCCACGTGCCCCTCCCAAAGCTCATAAATCTGCTAAATAGTGCGTTTCGTATGGCCATCTCGCAACTCACGGTCTCGAGATAGGCAGTTTACTGCAGTCCGAGCAAACGCGCTGCATTATGTTTGAGGATGTCCGGGCGGATCTCATCCTTGATGCCGATCCCCTCGAAATCTGCAAGCCATCGCTCTGGCGCGATCATCGGCCAGTCCGACCCAAACAGCATCTTCTTGCGCAGGATCGAATTGCAGTAGCGCACAAGGATCGACGGAAAATACTTCGGCGACCAACCTGACAGATCGATATAGACGTTGGGTTTGTGTTGCGCGACGGCCAGCGCCTCTTCCTGCCAGGGAAAGGACGGATGGGCGAGGATGATCCTGAGGTCCGGAAAATCGACCGCCACGTCATCCATATACATCGGATTGGAATATTTCAGGCGCATCCCGTTTCCACCTTTCATCCCCGATCCGACCCCCGTCTGGCCGGTATGGAACAGCGCGATGCCACCCTCTTCCTCAATCGCGCGGTAGAGGTCGTATGCGATGCGATCGTTGGGATAGAAACCCTGCATCGTCGGGTGAAACTTGAACCCCTTGATGCCGAACTCGCGCATCAGGCGGCGGGCTTCGCGCACGCCCATCTTGCCCTTCCACGGATCGATGCTGGCAAAGGGGATCAGCACATCGGCATTTTCAGCCGCGATCTCGGCGACCTCCTCATTGGCGTAGCGGCGATAGCCGGTCTCGCGTTCCGCATCGACCGGAAAGATGACAGCCGCGATTTTCTGCGCCCGGTAGTGGGCGGCGGTTTCGGGCACCGTAGGCGGGTGTTTCCAAGGCGCGCGGAAATATTCGGCCATGGTTGATTGCAGCGCGTCATAGCCGTCGTCCGGATGGCACCCGCATGGCTCTTCTGCGTGGGTGTGGATGTCGATGGCCAGAATGGAGTCCAGATCAATCATATCGTGATGCTCGCAATGTCATTGTCATCGTAAAGGCGGCTTACTAGATGTGCGCGCCGGTCAAGCAAACGGGCGAAATTGATATTGCCCTTGGCTGTCGCCTCGCCCGCGCCGATGTCGGGTGGATCCGCCATAACAAGCGCGCGCGCGATGGTCCGCGCCGAGCCCGATGTCTTGGCGTTCAACATCTCTATACGCTTACGTATGTCCTCCGATGCTGCGCAGCATAACGCATCCTGATCCCGCGTGCCTTTATGCCCCTCCGGTCCCGGCACGATCAAGATTGCCACCTCATCCCGGCCATGCCCACAGATGATCACATCCTGCGCGATACCTTTCAGCGCGCCCAAAACCTCCAGCCGCAATGCGCTGGCTTTGACCCACGTCCCGGTGCTGAGCTTAAAGTCCTCGGACATGCGCCCATCAAATTGCAGGCCCTTGTTCATGTCTGCCGGGTCAACAAAGCGCATGGCGTCGCCGGTGATAAAATATCCCTCATCATCAAAGCATTGCCGGGTTCTGCGCTCGTCACGGTAGTAGTTCTGGAACACGTTCGGCCCGCGCGCGCGGACGTCCATTCGCCCGGTGCCGTCATTGACCAGCTTGAGTGTGACGTCTGGTAAGGGAACCCCGACAATGCCCGCACCGCGCACCGGTTCATGCTGTAACACCGCAGCCGGGGCCGTTTCCGTCAAACCCCAGCTTGATGTGATCAGGGGCATGCGGCCCGCCGTATCCATCGCCATACGCTCAAGTCTGGACCACGTGTCTTGAGGCAGTGATGCGCCCGCGTAAAAGATCATATCCAGATCGCGAAAATACATCTCTCTGAGGTGCGTATCTGCATCCATCGCCTCCACCAACTGCGCAAAGCCCACGGGCACGTTGAACGATATGGTCCCCGAAATCAGGCTTAGATTTTCGATAGTACGCCCGAATGCAGTTGGCAGTGGTTTGCCATCGTCAATGTAAAGTGCGCCGCCATTGGCCAACACCAGATTAAAGTTATGCGATCCCCCAAACACATGGTTCCACGGCAGCCAATCGACCAAAACAGTCGGGCGCGCCGCGATAAAAGGCAGGCATTTTCGTATCTGCGCCTGATTGGTCGTCATCATGCCATGGGTTGTGACAACTGCCTTGGGATCAGAGGTCGAGCCGGACGTGAGCAACAGCTTAGCCGGAGTATCTGGCCCAACAATCGAATGTGCAGCGTCAACATCTGCGGCAGAGCCCTCCAGCTCAGCCAGCGTGTTGCCGGACAGCACGGGGCATTCGAACAGGGCCAGCGCCCGCGCAAACCCCTCACCTTTGGCGAAGACCAGCGCCGGACGGACCAGATCGCGGACATATTCAAGGTGCGATTGAGCGGCCGGGATGAGACTGTATTGCTCGGCGACCGGCACGGTGACCAAACCGACATATTGGGCCGCCAGCGACAGCAGCGCATGGTCGATTGAATTGCCCGACAGAATTAAAATCGGCCCGTCAACACCCCGTTCCAACAGTCCCGCCGCCAAGGAACGCACCCGCATCAATGCCTCACCATACGCTAGCGTCTTCCAACCATCTCCCAAACGTTCTGCCAGGAATACGGCCTCTGGCGTCTCATGCGCCCAATGGTTCAACCAAGCTCCGGTGGACGTCGCTACCCCCTCTAATGGGTGGTCCGAGCGCAGCAAGATAGAACCGTCTGCGCGATCCTCGCGTATCACCCGGTGTGGCAGCAGACCCAGAT
The DNA here is from genome assembly GCF_947494755.1 of uncultured Tateyamaria sp. Taxonomy (GTDB): domain Bacteria; phylum Pseudomonadota; class Alphaproteobacteria; order Rhodobacterales; family Rhodobacteraceae; genus Tateyamaria. Next base: position 71,163 of record NZ_CANLVZ010000013.1, on the reverse strand, counting down.
GCGCGGTCATCCCTGCCCCTCGATTCTGGTCAACGCCGCATGAATAATTTCCACCTCCGCAGCACCCAACCCGTCCAGCATGCGGCGATCATGTGCCTGAACCGCCGCCTGCGCGCGGTCGTACAGGTGCCGTCCAGCCACCGTGGCAAAGACCGCATAGGCGCGGCGGTCCTGCGGCGCAGATGCCCGCCGCACCCACCCCGCCTGCTCAAGCTGATCCAGATAGACGGCGACATTCGCCCGCTCGACCGACAGGGCCGTCGCCAATTGGCTTGGGCGCAGACCGGGGTTTTCGACAATCAAAGCAAGCGCGGAATAGGTAAGCATCCGCAGACCGAAGGGATCAAGCGTCCGGGTCAAATCGGCCTGCAGCACGTTGAAGGCGCGCTTCATCTTGTAACCGACAAAGTCGCGCAGGCTGGCGTCAGACACCTCTGTTACAGGTGCTGCGGGGTCAACGCGCGCGCTCATCGGAAGGATGGGGCCCGCTTGTCGAGAAAGGCGGCAAGCCCCTCGACCGCATCGGGGCTGGTCTGGGCCAGGGCGGCACACAAGCTTTCGACGAACAACCCATCGCTGCGGGACATATCGTGAATGCGCGCAACGCCCTGGATCATCATGTAATTGGACAGTGCCGCGTTCTGGGCAATCTGTGCGGCGATCTCAAGCGCGCGGGGCAGCGCCTCACCCGCACCGACCCCATAATGCGCAAGGCCAAGGGCAACCGCATCATCCGTGCCGTATTTGCGGCCCGTCAGCATCATTTCGGTCATGCGATCAGCGCCCAGAATTCGACCCACCCGGACAGTCGCACCACCGCCAACAAAGATGCCCCGCCGCCCCTCGGGCAGTTGGAAAATGCAGCCCGGTTCGGCGATGCGAACATGGGTCGAGGTGGCCAATTCCAGCCCACCCCCGATCACCGCCCCGGTCAGGGCAGACACGACCGGCAACCCGCCCGATTGCACGCGGTCCATCACATCATGCCAACCGCGCGAGTGATGCATGGTCGCCTCAGCATCGCGGCTCACATGTTCGCTCAGGTCCAGACCTGCGCAAAAATGCCCACCTGCGCCGGTGATGACAGCGACGCGCACGCCTTCCGGTGGTGCCTGAAAGAACCCGTCGATCTCAGCCAGCAAGCCATCGGACATGGCATTGCGTTTGTCCGGTCGGTTGAGGGTCAAAACGGCAATCGCCCCATCCACCTCAATCTTCAGATCACTACCCACACCGCATCCTTTGGTTATGCCACATAACTATCCAAGCATGGATGTATCCGATCTGGCAAGCCTGTAGGCGCGCCTAGGCGGGGATCAGGAACAGCGTGATGACCGGGAACATGACCAGTAGAACAACTCGTACGATGTCCGAACCGACGAAGAACAGCACGGCTTTGTAGGTCTCGGTCATAGGCGTTTCGCGGTCCATTGCGTTGATAATGAACAGGTTCATGCCCACTGGCGGCGTGATCAGTCCCACTTCGACCACAATCAAAACGAGGATGCCAAACCAGATCGCCACATGTTCGGGTGACATCCCAAAATCGAGGCCAGAGATGACCGGGAAAAAGATCGGCACCGTCAGCAGGATCATCGACAAACTGTCCATCACACAGCCGAACACCATGTAGAATACAAGGATCACGCTTAGGACCAGAACCGGCGTAAACCCTTGAGACAAAACGAAATCGGCCAGCCATTGCGGCGCACCCGAGAGCGCCAGAAAGTTGTTGTAAAGCGATGCACCCAACACGATGAAAAAGATCATCGCGGTGGTTTTTGCGGTGCCAATCAACGCCTCGCCCAGAACCCGCCATGTCAGGTTTCCACCAACCAGCGCCACCAGCCCTGTGCCTGCCGCGCCGATGGCCGCCCCTTCGGTCGGCGTGAACCACCCCGCATAAATACCGCCAACGACCAGCGCAAAGATCGCCAGGACTGGCCAGGTTTCGCCCAACGCTTTCCACCGATCAGCCATTGGCACAGGGGGCCGCGTGCCTGCAGAATCGGGGTATAGCCGCACATAGATCGAGATGGTGATCACATAACCGATTGCTGCCAGAATGCCGGGGATGAACGCGGCGAGGAACAGCTTGGCGATGTTCTGTTCGGTGATGATCGCATAGATCACGAGGATCACGGAGGGCGGGATCAGGATGCCCAAGGTCCCCCCTGCGGCCAGCGTGGCCGTCGAAAAGCCGCCCGAGTAGCCATAGCGTTTCAACTCCGGCAGTGCGACGCGGCCCATCGTGGCCGCCGTAGCGAGGGACGAGCCGCAGATCGCCCCGAACCCTGCACAGGCCCCGACCGACGCCATGGCAACCCCGCCGCGTCGATGCCCCAAAAACCCTTCCGCCGCCTTGAACAACGCGCTCGACATCCCCGACAGGGTGGCGAATTGCCCCATGAGCAGGAACATCGGGATGATCGTCAGCGAGTAGTTGGAAAAGGTGGTGTAGGTTTCAGACTTCAATTTAGCGAGGATCGGAACCGCGTTGCCGTTCATGGCAAACACCCATCCCAAAAGACCACACAAGAACATTGCCAACCCGATGGGCGCACGCAGAAAAATCAGCCCCAGCAGGATCGGAAAGGACCAAAAGCCCAGTTCAAGGCGGCTTAGTCCGATGAATTGAACGAGGTCTTTGATCCAGTCCATTTCGTCAACCTTCGGGCAAGATCATACGGCCTTTGGCGGCCTCGAGAATGCGGACATAGGCGCAATAGATGGCCGTGAGGCTGGCGATGGCAGCGGCGGCCACGCTGACGGCATAGGCCCACCAGACCGGGAATTGCAGGAACAGCGTCGTCTCGCCGTTGCCAAGATAGCGCTGCATCCCCTCGTACAGCCGCAGGCTGATGAACACGATCACGAACGCCAGCACAACCTCCCAAAAGGCGCGCAACCAGCCCAAAGGGCGACGCGGCAGGGCCGAGGTGAATACATCAACCGTCGCGTGATTGCCGTAGAACTGGCAGATGGGAAAGAAGGCAAAGATGGCAAAGGCGACCCCGGCTTCGGTCAGCTCATAGGTGCCCTTGATCTCGTCCACGCCGGTGGCGATCAGCATCTGGCCCAGCCATCCGTCGCCCAAGGAATGGCCCAGCTTGGACAGCTCACGCCCTATGATCGACAGGGTGGTGAGCAGGATAAGGGCCAGTAGCACAAGCCCCCCAATCACAGCAGAGGCACGAGCCAGCCATTTCACCAGATGGTGCATAAACGCCTCATTTTACTGAAAGAAATGGGGCTGCATCTCTTGTCGAAATACAGCCCCGCAACGGCTTAGCCGTCATATGCGTCCATCAGGGCGCGGGCTTCGTCGATCAGCGCCTGACCGTCGATCCCCTTGCTTTCCATGTCGGCGACCCATTCGTCATAGATGGGCTGGGCCACCTCGTTCCAAGCGTCCAGATCAGCACCCGACACGGTTACGATGTTGTTGCCGCGATCCACTGCCGCCTGACGCGAGGGACCATCGGAATCAGCCTGGGTGCCACCGGCAAAGATACTGAACTCAAGCCCGGAATTGTCATCGATGACCTTTTGCAGGTCCGCAGGTAGACCCTCATAGCGATCCTTGTTCATCGCCAGAACGAAGGTCAGCGTATAAAGCGCGTTGCCGTCGAACTCGGTGTGGTTCTCGACCAGTTCGGGCACCTTAAGCGCGCCGGTCACTTCCCATGGGATCGTGGTGCCGTCGATGACGCCCTTGCTCAGGCCCTCGGGCACGGCGGGCACGGGCATGCCCACAGGTGTCGCGCCCATCTTTTCAAGCAGGTTGTTCACAGTGCGCGACCCGCCCCGGATCTTGAGTCCTTCCATATCGGCGGGCGTCTTCACCTCTTTGTTGACGTGAATCATGCCGGGGCCGTGGACCCATGTGCCAAGGATGTGCACGTCCTTGAACTCGGTATCCTTCATGTGCTTTTCGAACATCTGCCAATAGGCCGAGGACATGGCGCGGGCGTCGCTCATCATGAAGGGCAGCTCGAAAACTTCGGTGCTGGGATAGCGGCCGGGCGTGTAGCCGACGACCGTCCAGACCACATCGGCCACACCGTCGATGGCCTGATCCATCAGCTCCGGCGGGCTGCCGCCCAGTTGCATCGACGGATAGCGATCAACCTTGATGCGCCCGTCAGAGGCCGCTTCGACATTGTCGGCCCAGACATCCAGAACCAGCTTGGGCACATTGGCCTGCGCAGGCAGGAACTGGTGCAGCGACAGCGTGACCTCCTGGGCCTGTGCGGTGCCGGTGACCCCCATGGCAAGGGCCGCGGCCCCCACGAGGCTCAAAAATGATTTGCGTGTTACGGACATGAATTTCCTCCCTGTTCGGTCTGTCAAAGGTGACGTGACTCGCTCTTCCGGGGGAATTGTTATGCAACGCAACTAATCCTGTCACGCGCCTTTGTAACTATTCTGCCGTGGCTCAGGCGCGGGGATGCTGCGTGTCGGGGTCGTAGGGGCTGCGTTCGGACACAACCGCACGCACTCTTGTGCCGCAGATATCGACCTCAAGCGTCTGCCCAATGGCTGCCAATTCGGGCTGCACAAAAGCGTAAGCGATGTTCTTGCCCACCCGGTGCCCCCAATCGCCGGATGTGACCGTGCCAACCACCTCGGCTCCCACCATAACCGAGGCCCCGCCATGCGCCGGAGCATCACCTGTATCGATCTGCAAAGACGCCAATTTTCTTGTCAAACCATCGGCTTGTCGCTGCTCCAGAGCGGCCTTGCCCACGAAATCCTTGTCCATCTTCACGAACCGGTCCAGCCCGGTTTCAAAGGGGTCGAACTCGGTGATCAGGTCCGCCTTCCAGTGCAGATACCCCTTTTCGATGCGCATAGATTCAACGGCGCGCGCCCCGAACAGACGCATCCCTTGCGCCTGTCCCGCCCCGCGTAGCGCAAGGTAAGCGGCGTATAGCTGGTTGTTGGGCACGTGGATTTCATAGGCCAATTCGCCCGAAAAGCTCACAGACATCACAACTGCGGGGGCGATCCCGACAAAGGCGCGGCGCACCGACAACCATGGGAACGCGGCCGCCGACCAATTGCCGCGACTGACCGCCGACAGCACATCACGCGCCTTGGGGCCGGCCAGAACAAGGATCGTGTGGTCGTTTGTCAGAGAGCGCAGTTGAACATCGAACCCGTCGGCATGTCCCGTCAGCCAATCCATGTCGTGCCATTCCGCCGCCGCAGCGGAGCCATACCACACCGGCCCACCGGGAATGTTGGCGACTGTGGCTTCGGCCTTGATGCATCCATGGTCATTCAGCAGATAGCCCAGCCCGACTTTGCCCGGCTTCGCGCTCACCCGCCCGCAAATCATGTGGTCGAGAAAGGCGTGCGTGTCCGGCCCTGTGATCTCGATCCGGTTGAAACCATTGACCTCTGCCAGACCGACCTCGTTCTGAACGGCCCCCACCTCAGCAGCGACCACATCAAACGCCTCATCAAAGCCAAAGCCATGGGTGAGCGCAAAATCGGGCGTGGGTTTGAAATACTCGGCCCGTTCCCAACCATTGACCACAGTAAATTCAGCGCCTTCTGCCGCCAGGATCGGCGTCAAAGGGGTGGTCTTCATTGGGCGGCCCGCAGGGCGATGTTCGTGCGGGAAATGAAAGCGGAATTCGTTCTGATAGTCCTCGATCGCCTTGAGAGCGGTGAGTTCGACATTGGCGTGCCCAGTAAACCGGCGCGGGTCAATCACCCAAGTGTCATAGCACGCCTCGCCATGCACGATCTGTTGGGCGAGCAGCCATCCGTGACCACCCCCCTCGCCCAGGCCCGCGCGCAGACCGATGATGCAGAACGCATTCCGCTTGCCTGGAATGGGCCCGACCAAGGGCGCGCCATCGATGGTGTAAGTGATCGGACCATTCACCACAGTATGCACGCCCGCCTCCATCAGCGCGGGCATCCGGGCAAAGGCCCCTTCCAGCACATCCGTCACCCGGTCCAGATCGTCCGGGCAGAGCGCGTTGGCAAAGTCGGGTGAAATCCCGTCCATGCCCCACGTTTTGCAATCCTGTTCATAGAAACCCAGCAACAGCCCGTTCTTTTCCTGACGACAATAATAGTCACTGATCGGGCAGCGCAGCAGGGGCATTCGGTGGCCTGCATCGCGGATCGCGGGGATCTCTTCGGTCAGGAAATACTGGTGTTCCATCGACATGACGGGGTGGTGCACACCCATCATCTCAGCCACCTCGTTCACCCGGTATCCGCAAGCGTTCACCACCACCTCACAATCAATGTCGCCCTTGGTGGTGTGGACCGTCCAACTGTCGTCCTTGTGCTGGGTCAGGCCTGTCACTGCGGTGTAGCGATAAACCTCCGCCCCCGCCTTGCGCGCGCGCCGTGCAAGGGCCTGACACAGTTGGGCCGGGTCAATGTCCCCATCCAACGGGTCCCACAACCCACCAATCAAATTGTCGGTCGAAATCAGCGGATGACGGCGCGCGCATTCGGCGGCATCCAGGACCTCGAAATGCACATCCATCCCGCGCGCCATGGACGCAAAATGGCGATACCCGTCCATCTGCGCCTCGGTGTTGGCCAGACGAATACCCCCATCGGCGTGGTGGTAGTTGATCGGATAATCGGGATCGTCCGCCAATGCTTTGTACAAATTGATGGAATGGGTCTTGAGGCCCACCATAGTCTGGTTCATCCCGAAATTCGTGACTTGCGCCGCCGAATGCCATGTGGTGCCGCTGGTCAGCTCGTCACGCTCCACCAGCACCACGTCTGACCACCCCTCTTGGGTCAGGTGATACAAGGTCGAACAGCCTGCAATACCGCCACCAATGACAACTGCGCGGGTCTGGGATTTCATGGTGCACCTCTGGGTTTCCGGATCTGGTCGCACAATGGGGACAGCGCGGCACAGGTCAATTCGCCCCACCTATCTTCATCGTTCTGAAAATACTCATTTGCGAACACCGAATTCACAACTCACGGCTTGCACGGGTGGGCAGCCCAAGGCCCTTTGGGATCATGTCAGATCCAGCTCCCCGCCGCTCCGGACGTAGCGCCCGCAAAGCCGCCCGCGCGGCTGGCCCTCCGATGAACCCGGCACCACCCGGTCAAAGCGGCGGTCAGTACACACCCTTGAGCGAAGCCGAGATGGGCAGCATATACCAGACCGCTCTGCGCCTGCTTGCGGAGTTGGGGATGGGGGAGGTGCCCGACCGTCTGCGCAAAACCCTTGAGGGGGCCGGGGTGCAGAACCTTGAAAACGGGCGGATCGCTTTGCCTCGGTCCTTGGTGGAGGACGCGATCGCCAGCACCCCCAAGACCTTTCCCCTGCATGGCCGCGATCCCAACCGCACCATCGAGGTGGGTGGAGACTCCGTGCATTTCGGCACCGGCGGGGCCGCCGTTCAGACGCTGGACCGGGAAAGCCGCCTTTACCGTCCCTCGACGCTTGCGGACTTGCACGATTTCACCCGGCTTCAGGATGCTCTCGTGAATGTCAGTTGGTTCACGCGCTGCTGCATCGCCACAGACCTGCCAGACGAATGGACGCTCGACATCAACACTGCCTACGCGCTGATGCGGGGGACGACCAAGCCGGTCGCGACCGCCTTTACGCTTGCTGAACATGTCGCACCCATTGTCGGCATGTTCGACATGATCGCGGGTGGCGAAGGTGCATTCGCGAAGCGCCCGTTTGTGAAGGCACATATCAGCCCCGTGATCTCGCCCATGCGCTTTGGCGCGGATGCGGTCGACACGGTCTATGAATGCCTTGCCCACAACATCCCCGTGTCCTGCATCACAGCCGCTCAGGCCGGGGCAACCGCGCCCGCCACGCTGGCCGGATTCCTCGCCCAATCCTTGGCCGAAACCCTCGCCAGCCTCGTGATGGTGCATGCGATCAAGCCCGGTCACCCGATGGTCTTTTCCAACTGGCCCTTGGTTATCGACCTGCGCACCGGGGCATTTGCGGGCGGGGGTGGTGAAATCGCTGTGCTGAATGCCGCCTCCGCGCAACTCATCAACTGGCTCGGACTCGTCTCCGGAGTGGCAGCCTCGATGACGGACGCCAAGGCCCTTGATGCCCAATACGGCATGGAGAAGGGCCTCACCTCACTGGCGGCGGCACTGGCGGGCGGCAACCTGATCTATGAAAGTTCAGGCATGACCTCAGCCCTCCTTGGCGCGAGTTTCGAGGCCTTTGTGCTGGACAACGACATGCACGCCGCGACCTATCGCATATTGCGCGGGGTCGAGGTAAGCGACGAGATGCTGGGCTTTGACGCCATTCGCGAGGCGGTCCTGGGCGAGGGTCATTTCCTTGGCGGCGCGCAGACCATCGCCGCGATGGAACGCGATTATGTCTATCCCGACCTTGCGGACCGGGACACGCCCAGAGCTTGGGCCGAGGGCGGTGCACTCAGCGCCTGGGATCGCGCCAGTGTGCGTGTGGACGAAATCCTTGCAACGCATCAGCCGACCTATATCGATGACAAAACGGATGCCAAACTGCGCGATATGTTTGATATCCAGTACCCGTAAGCCCGAAGACCCATGACCGTCTCCGACACAACCGAAATGATCGCCGGAATGACCCCGGTTCTGGTCCCCGGCCGATGGGTCTATTGCGCCCAGACCGACCCCGACAAGGCGGCCACACACGGCGCACAGGCCTGTGCCGTTATCCGCGAGGCGGAAGGGGTCACGCTGATCCTGCCGGAGGACGTCGCGCAGGCTCACGGCTATGACACGACGGTGCCGATGCGGCAGATCACGTTGGACGTGTTTTCGGATCTGCAAGGCGTGGGCCTGACGGCCGCCGTGGCGCAGGCACTGACCGACGAGAACATCTCGTGCAACGTGGTGGCCGCCTATCACCACGATCATGTGTTCGTCCCTGAACAGGACGCAGAGCGTGCGATGGCCGCGTTGGTGGCAGCGCAAAAGGCCGCAAAGCTCGATTAAGTTGTGGAGGCGTGGGGGAGACTTGACCTCCTGACGCAGAGTGGCCGCGTAGCGGACGCGCCTACGCCGGGTCAAAGACAGCAGCGGAACCACAAATCAATATCCGGGAGGCAGAAGGTTGGTGGCGTGGGGGAGACTTGAACTCCCGACCTATCGATTATGAGTCGATCGCTCTAACCAACTGAGCTACCGCGCCATGGAGGCGTGACCTATGGCAGGGCATCAGAGTCGTCAAGCCACAAAACCAAACTAGCCCGCCCGCACCGTTTCAATCATGAGGCTTACGTTTTCAGGGTCCGCATCCGGAGTAATCCCATGGCCCAGATTAAAGATGTGAGGCCCATTCGAAAATGCCTTTACGATGGCACGGGTTTCGTCGACCAACGACTGCCCGCCCGTAACCATATGGGACGAGGCCAGATTACCCTGCACGCAGCCGTCTTTCTGCACGTGCGCAGCCGCCCAATCGGGCGACACTGAGTTATCCAGTGCCACGCAATCCACGCCCGTGGCGGCATGAAAGCCGACATATCCATCACCCGCCTCACGCGGAAAACCGATCACGGGAATATTGGGATAGCGGGCCTTGAGAGCTGCGGTAATCTCGGCGCACGGGGCCACGGCATATTTCTGAAACGCATCGCCCTTGAGTGAGCCTGCCCAACTGTCGAAAATCTTGACGACCTCGGCACCTGCTTCGATCTGCGCAGACAGGTATTCGATGGTGGCCGCCGTGATCCGGTCCAGCAGGGCTTCGAACAACGCCACATTGCCTTCGCGCAAGGCGTGTGCAGGGCCCTGGTCCGGCGTGCCTTGGCCGGCAATCATATAGGTCGCGACCGTCCATGGGGCGCCCGCAAAACCAATCAGCGTGGCTTCTGCAGGCAGTTCACGGCGCAGGATCTTTACCGTCTCATAGATCGGATTCAGCGTGTCATGGATGGCCTCAACCGGCTTCAACACATCAAAATCGGACTGAGACGTGATGGTCGACAGGCGCGGCCCCTCACCGGTGACAAACCACAAATCCGCCCCCAAGGCCTGTGGGACCAGCAAAATATCGGCAAACAGAATCGCAGCATCAAAGCCATAGCGGCGAATGGGCTGCAACGTGACCTCGGCCGCCAATTCGGGATTATAGCACAAGGACAGAAAGTCGCCCGCCTGCGCGCGTGTGGCCTTGTATTCGGGCAAATACCGGCCCGCCTGACGCATCATCCAGATCGGCGGGGTGGGCAAGGTTTCTCCGGCCAGCGACCGCAAAATCGTTTTGGTTTGAACCGCATCTTTCATCGTGCACAGCCCTTAGCTTTGTGTTTCTAGTTGTCAACATAAGTTGACACACCTAAAAGATAAACCCATGACAATACGCCTTCCCAGCCCGACCGAACCGCTGAAAATCGGCACCCGCGGGTCGCCCTTGGCTTTGGCCCAAGCATACGAGACCCGGGCCCGTTTGGGACAGGCATTTGATCTGCCCGAAGACGCGTTCGAAATCGTGATCATAAAGGTCACAGGGGACGCCATCCAGGACCGCCCACTCAAGGAGATCGGCGGCAAGGGGCTGTTCACCCGCGAGATCGAAGAGGACCTGCTGGCCGGCAAAATCGACATCGCGGTTCACTCGATGAAGGATATGCCGACCATCCAGCCCGATGGGTTGATCCTTGACGTTTACCTCCCGCGCGAGGACGTGCGGGATGCGTTCATCTCACCCACACTCAGCGGGATCGCGGGCCTGGCACAAGGCGCAACTGTGGGCACCTCATCCCTGCGCCGCCGCGCGCAGTTGCTGCACCAACGGCCCGACCTGAACGTGGTCGAATTTCGCGGCAACGTGCAAACCCGGCTCAAGAAACTCGATCAGGGCGTGGCCGAATGCACTTTCCTCGCCTGCGCGGGCCTGAACCGCCTGTCGATGACGGAGGTACCCGCAACGCCCGTCGATCCGGGCGACATGCTACCTGCAATCGCGCAAGGGGCCATCGGGATCGAACGGCGCATCAGCGACACCAACACAGCGGACCTTCTGGCCGCTATTCACGACACACCCACCGGTCAAAGGCTCATGGCCGAGCGGCGCTTCCTGCTCACGCTGGATGGGTCCTGCGAAACGCCGATTGCGGGGCTGGCCACGCTTGAGTCAGGCACGCTCACACTGACAGGCGAAGTCTTGCGCCCCGATGGGTCAGAGGCGATCTCTGACACCCGCAGCGGCCCCATCGCTGACGGCGCGGACATGGGCTTTGATCTCGCCAACGACCTGCTCAAACGCGCAGGGCCCGCATTCTTCGACTGGCACTAACCCTTCCTTTCGCCAAAAATACCTAGGGGAGGCCGCAGGCCGGGGCAGAGCCCGTCGCAGCGTCAGACTTGACTGCCCCTGCCTTGGGTCCCCAAATTGATGGGGATGAAAGGATGCGGTCATGACTCCCGGCAAAGCCTATCTGACACCCCAAGACATTCGCCCCCTCGCTGCACGCTCTGATGTGGCAGGCACCTTCCTGATCCTGCACTGTTGGGGGGTGATCGCAGGCGCAATCGGGTTGTTCGCGCTCTGGCCCAACCCGCTCACTGCACTCCTCGCGGTCATGTTAATCGGATCGCGCCAACTTGGTCTCGCCATCCTGATGCACGAAGCGGCGCACAATGCGCTGTTCAAGACGCGCCAGCTGAACGAGTTCGTCGGTACATGGTTATGCGGCTGGCCGATCATGGCCGATCTCAAAGCCTATCGGCACTATCACCTGACCCATCATCGCTACACGCAAACCGACAAGGACCCGGATCTGGTACTCAGCCAGAATTTCCCGACAAGCAAAGCCTCGCTGAAACGCAAATTCACCCGCGACCTCACAGGTCAGACGGGGGCAAAACAACTCTACAGCCAGATCATGACCTTTATCCGGCTTGCTGGCGACGATGACGCTATCGAGGCGGCCAAAGGGGATGCGGCCCAGGCCTTCAAATCAAACACGATCTACACGGCATTCCCGGTGTTTTTCGGCATCGCCCTCGGGATCAGTCTGATCGGAGACTGGTGGTGGGGACTCGCATTCTGGATCGTGCCCTATCTCACATGGTTCCAATTCGTGCTGCGGGTGCGTAACATCGCCGAACATGGTGCCACAGAAATGTCCGAAGATCCCCTGCGCAACGTGCGCACCACCTTTGCAGGCCCCATCGCCAAGACATTCATCGCGCCCTACTGGGTCAACTATCACCTTGAACATCACATGATCATGCACGTGCCTTGCTGGCGATTGTCCCGCCTGCATGCGCTGTTGGTCGGCAAAGGGCTCGGAGAGCAGATGAATGTCGCACCGAGCTACCGGGCCGCATTGGCCGAGGCGGGATGGGCCTGACGCGGACCCTGACGCGCGACGATCACGACGCCGCACTCGCCCTATACCGCGCGCTGGTCGGCGATCAGGGAATCGATACCAGCACCGCGCAATTTGCGGCCCTTCTGGCCCACCCCGGCACCACACTGATCGGGGCGGATCACGCGGGCACGCTCAGTGCGATGCTGACGCTACACATCCTGCCCAACATCACACAACATGGACGGCCCTATGCGCTAATTGAAAACGTGGTGACTGCACCGGAGGTCCGCAGGCAAGGATTGGGTCGCGCCGTCATGGAAGCCGCGATCGAGACCGCTTGGGGTGCAAATGCCTATAAGATCATGCTCCTGACGGGCACGAAGGTAGGGGCTAAGACCTATTATGAAAGGTTCGGCTTCCGCGCGGACCAGAAACACGGGATGCAATTGCGCCGGGTGCCGCAACGCACGCCTTGAACGGGTCGGTGGGCGGGCGCCTTTCGGGCTTTGGCCCGGAACAGTCCCGCCCGCCGATCAGACCCACTTGGCCAAGGGGGGGAGGCTCATCAACACAGCATTGGCATCATGGCCGGTTTCCAGGCCAAACTTCGTCCCGCGGTCATAGACCAAGTTGTACTCGGCATAGAGACCGCGATGCACCAATTGCGCATCCTTGTCGGCATCATCCCAAGGCTGCACACGACGCTTTTCGACCAATGGTACGTAAGCCGGCAAAAACGCGCGACCAATATCTTGGGTCAGAGCAAAATCAGCCTCCCAATCGCCGGTGCACAGATCATCCATGAAAATCCCGCCCACACCACGCGCGCGGTTGCGGTGCGGAATATAAAAGTACGCGTCCGCCCAGGCCTTGAGCTTGGGGTAGTGATCGACCCCGTGCGGGTCCAGATGCGCCTTTTGCTGGGCATGGAAGTGGGCTGTGTCCTCGTCATACTCCAGGCAGGGGTTCAAATCCGACCCGCCCCCGAACCACCACGCGTGGGGGGTCCAGAACATGCGGGTGTTCATGTGAACCGCAGGGCAATGGGGGTTCTGCATGTGCGCGACCAGCGAAATGCCCGCCGCCCAGAACCGCGGATCATCCTTCATCCCCGGAATGCCTTTGCGCGCGGCCATCGCCCCCTGCGCCCGTTCACCGAGCGTGCCATAAACGGTCGAGATGTTCACGCCGACCTTCTCAAACACCCGGCCTGCGCGCATGACGCTCATCACTCCACCACCGGCATCCGATCCGTCATCCGAGGTGCGCTTGGTCTCGGTCACTTCAAACGCACCCGGTGTCGCGTCCGCCATTGGACCGTCCGAATGGCTGGCTTCCAACGCCTCGAATGCGGCCACGATATCGTCGCGCAATTGCCGGAACCACGCCGCCGCGCGCGCCTTCTGAGTGTCGAAATGTTCGGTCATGCAAACTGTCCTGCTAGGTTGACAGTTTTTTAGCTCAAGGCGCGCACAATGGCCAAGGAAGAAATCGCAGGATCAATGCGCAGGGGCGTCAACAGGATCAAGCAGGCTGCGGCCCCCATCGACTGTCATCACATCACCTGTAACAAAGCCGGACCCGTCCGAAGCCAGAAATTGAACCGCATCCACCAGCTCCTTGGGGCTGGCGATCCGGTGCAGTGGCGTGCGGCTTTCGATCTCGTCACGCCAGTCGGGATGATCCCCGATAGACGATTGCAGCGAGGCCGACATCACCGACCCGAACGCAACCGCGTTCACCCGGATGCGGTGGGGGGCCAGGGCCAACGCCATCGACCGGGTCATCTGCTCAAGCCCGGCGGCAGCGATCGAATATCCCAACAACTCGGGCCGCGTCTGATGCGCGGCAATCGAGCTGAGGTTGATGATCGAACCGACACTCGCATCCCCGTCGCGCCCATCCGCCTGCTTGATCATGCGCCGCGCGACCTGCTGGCTGAGGCGCAGAGCGGTCATCAGGTTCTGATCAATCAGCGTCTCGACCGAGGTATCTTCGGGGTTCAGCGCGTCCGTCTCCATCACCTGGCGCGACGCATTGACCAGAATATCGACCTGCTCAAAGGCATCAATTGTGGCCGAGACCAGATTGGCAATCGTCAGCCGTTGGCGCAGGTCGCCCGCGAAATAGCGGATATTGCCCTCTTCCGCGACATCGCCCAACTCTTCGGACAGACGCTTTTCATCCATGTCCGCGCACATCACATTGGCCCCGCGATCCGCAAAATTGCGCGCAATGGCAAGGCCGATACCGTTGGCGGCCCCCGTCACAATGGCCGTCTTGCCTGAGATCGAAAATGACATCGCTTATCCCCGTATCCGTTTGGGTCGTTCGGCCCGCACCAGTTTGAACCGCGCATCGCCGTCCAGATCAACCACTTTGGCAAAGCTGGTGGCCAGCGTGTCCTCATAAGGCAGATGGCGGTTGGCGACCATCCACAGCGCGCCATGCGGTTTCAAAACACGGGCCGCAGCCTGAATAAAGGCGCGCCCAAGCGACGGGTCCGCCATACGCCCTGTGTGAAAGGGCGGGTTCATCACAACCGTGTCCACCAAATCATCCGGCCTCCATGTGGTCGCATCGGCCCAATGAAACTGCGCACGCGGGTCGGTCACATTGTGGCGCGCGCATTGCAGCGCCATGTCATGCGCCTCGACCAGATGCACCGCCTTGACGTCGCGGGTCAGGACGTGGGCGGACAGATAGCCCCACCCGGCCCCAAGGTCCGCCACCGTGCCTGCCATTTTCTCGGGCAATGCGGCCACCAGCAGGGCGGATGCAGGGTCGACCCCATCTGCGGAAAACACACCCGGCGCGGTCCAGAACCCGCCGGGATGCAACTCGGGGCCAGCCGCCCAATCGCTGAAATCCGAGCCTCCTCGGGTCCAGTAAATCTTGCCATGCGCTTTGGATATGGGAGCAGACACATCTGTTCGCGCGCGCAACGCCTTCAGCATTGAGTCGCTACCGTCTGTCTTTTGCCCGTCGATCAGCACCCACCCGTCGGTGACACTCATCGCGGCGGCAAGCACCGCCTGCGCCTCGGCCCGCGCGCGGGTCAGGCAAACCACCGCAGCGGCAAATCGGATGTCGGCAGGAAAGGTGGCCGCGACTTCGAACCCGCGTGCCTGAAATGCTGCGCACACCGTGGCCATCGGCGAAATCACCAACACCCGCTCACGCGCCAGGGCCGACAGGTCCGCATCCACGCTTGGATGCAGCACCGCAACGGGGCCATCGCCTGCAAGCTCGACAGCTGCAAGCGCCAATGGCAGGCGATCACCGATCACGTGATTATTCTTCTTTTTCCATGGTGCATTGCAGCGGGTGCTGGTGGCGGCGCGCATAGTCCATGACCTGCGCCACCTTGGTTTCCGCAATCTCGTGGCTGAACACCCCCACCACTGCCAAACCCTTTTTGTGGACGGTCAGCATGATTTCGAAGGCTTGGGCATGGTTCAGGCCAAAGAACCGTTCTAGCACGTGCACAACGAACTCCATCGGGGTGTAGTCGTCATTCAGCAGCATCACCTTGTAGAGCGGCGGACGCTTGGTCTTGGGTTTGGTGTCCGTGAGGACATCTGCATCGCCATCGTCATTTGACGGGCCTGCCATCATATGTACGTCCGAATGCATCAGCGTCCTCATCAAACCTAGAATCCTGTGGTGAGCCTTGGGTCTGTCTATATAACGCGCACAGCGATTTAGAAAAGAGGGGGGTGCGGATATGTCCAAAACGCTGACCTGTATCGGTTTCGACGCAGATGACACGCTGTGGCATAACGAGAGGTTCTTCAAACTGACCCAAGACCGGTTTGCCGACCTGCTCGCGCCCCATGTGGATGTCCCCGATCTTGACACCAAGCTGATGGAGGCCGAGCGGCGCAATATCGGTCACTACGGTTTCGGCATCAAAGGCTTCGTGCTGTCGATGATCGAAACCGCCCTTGAGGTGACGGACAATCAGGTGCCGGGATCGGTGATCGCCGAGTTAATCGCGGCAGGACAGGACATGCTGCACCACCCTATCGACCTGCTGCCCCACGCGCGTGACGCAGTCGAGGCGGCCAAGGCCCACGCCCCGGTCCTGCTGATCACCAAAGGTGATTTGCTGCATCAGGAACGCAAGCTGGCCCAATCGGGTCTGGGTGAGTTGTTTGACGGGGTCGAGATCGTCTCGGACAAACAGGTGCAGGTCTACACCCGCATCTTTGCGCCATTCGGGGGTGCGGATCGTGCGATGATGATCGGCAATTCGATGAAGTCGGACGTGGTGCCCATGATCAAGGCGGGCGGGCATGGCGTCTACGTGCCGCACGATCTGGAATGGGGGCTTGAGGCTGCAGATGCGCCGGTTGACCACCCCAAATATAACGAGATCGCAGACCTTGGGGCGTTGCCGGACATGTTGGCGACACTCGACTGAGCGGACGGGCCGAGTCGGTGCCACATTCCTGCCACAATGGCCGGTATGGCATGATACCGCTGCGTATCCCCAACATGTTGAGAAGCTGCGGTGCAGAAAAACCAATTCACCTGCCGCATCAACACTTTATCGAAAATCCAACCTGTGTTAGCTTTGAGGCAATTATAAAAAGGTCAGTCGAATAATCGGCGGCCAGAGGCAAACATAGGCAGGTTATCATGAAGGTTCGGCGCGCACAGCCGGCCCGGCTTGGGCTTTTTTTATTAGCAGCGATCTGGATGCTGGTGGTTTTGCCTGCATCCGTTAAGGCAGCGCCCTACGCGGCGTTCGTGATGGATGCGCGCACCGGCGAAGTGCTCCATTCCCGCAACGCAGACACGCGACTACATCCCGCATCGCTGACCAAGATGATGACGCTTTACGTTGTCTTTCAGGCCATCGAACGGGGCGAGTTGTCGCTGGACCAGAAGATCACGATTTCCAAACATGCCGCGTCCGAGCCGCCCTCGAAACTGGGCCTCAAGTCCGGATCCCGCATTCAACTGCGCTATCTGATCCGCGCCGCTGCCGTGAAATCCGCCAATGACGCGGCCACTGCACTTGCCGAGGCTGTGTCCGGTTCCGAAGCGGCCTTTGCCCGTCGCATGACCCGCACCGCCAAGTCCCTTGGCATGACCCGCACGACCTTCAAGAACGCCCATGGCCTGACCGAAACGGGGCACATGTCGACCGCTCGTGACATGTCGATCATGGGGCGGCACATGCTGTATGATTACCCACAGTACTATAACCTGTTTTCGCGCCGCACCACTCATGCGGGTATCACCGAAGTGGCCAACACCAACCGCCGCCTGCTCGGGGCCTACAAGGGCGCGGACGGGATCAAGACGGGCTATACCCGTGCCGCAGGCTTCAACCTCGTCGCCTCTGCTGAGCGTGGCAATGAACGCATCATCGCAACCGTTTTCGGCGGCAAATCCACAGTGTCGCGCAATGCCAAAGTGGCTGAACTGCTCGACCTCGGCTTTCGTCGTGCGCCTAGCCAGGCCCCACTGCGCAAGCCCGCCAAACCAAAATACGTGCCGGGGGATGATCCCATCATCATCGCGGGCAATCAGGACGCCCCCAAAGGGGCGGGCAAGGTCATCCGGCTGAGTGGCGCGGTCAAAACCTCCTATCGTCCCAAAATGCGGCCCGGTGCCGAACCGGCACCTGTGGTCGTGGCCGAAGCGCCTGCCAACACCGTGGACATGTCCGAAGACATCCAACTCGCACTTCAGGCCGCCCAAACCGAAGAGACTACCGCGAGTGCCGCCGCCACGGCCATCTCGGACGCTCTGGTGCCCACCATGCGGCCCGCGGCACGTCCGCAAGCGGTGGCCTTTACAAAACCCGAACCCGAGGTCGTCACCCGCGTCTCCACCTCAGGCGGGCGCCATTGGGGTGTGAACATCGGCCGCTATGCCAGCCGCTACAAAGCCGAAAAGGTGTTGTTGCAGACGGCACTGGCCGAGATGTCGTCGCTGGATGGTTCCTTGCGCAAAGTGGTGCGCCGCCCGACAGGTTTTGACGCCAACTTCATGGGCATGACCCGCGATACAGCTGATCTGGCCTGCCGTCGTTTGCAGTCACGCAACATGACCTGCTTCATGATCGGACCATCCTAAGCGTCTCCCTACCCCCGGGCTGCCTTGCGGATCCATTTGACGAAAGCGCGCAGCGCAGGGCGCGGCACGCCTGGGCGAGTCACAAGATGATATCCGGCCCCCGGGATCGCATCCTCATGCAGAACGATCAGACGACCGGCCTGAATATCTGCTTCCACAAACGCCCGCACCGTGACGGCCAACCCCTGCCCGTCCCGCGCACCATCCAGCATCAGGTTGCCCGGCACTTGGGTCAGCACCCCGCGCAGCCCCCCCATCGCACCCTTTGTCTCGAGCCAGCGGGTGCTTTCAGAGGTACCGACCTCCTCCAGCCACGGCAACTCGCCCAAGCGCGTCAGATCCGTTGTGTCGTGGCCAGCCACCAAGGCAGGCGCGGCCACCACGACCATTGAGGTCTCCAGCAGCAATTCATCGTCCAACCCGTCCCATCCGCCCACGCCGTAGCGGATCGACACATCGACCCCGCCGGGGCTCAGCGTCACAAGATCAGCGGTGGGGTTCAGCACCAGATTGATCCCCGGATGAACGGCGCGGAATTCGGAGAGGCGCGGCATCAGCCATGCGGCGGCAAAGCTGGGTGTGGGCGAAATATGCAGTGGGCGCGCCGCCTCGGCCCCGGTCACCAGCGCCACCGCGCGGGCGATGCTGGCAAACCCATCGCTGCACCCCTGGGCCAATATCTCTCCGTCAGGGGTCAGCACCATGGCGCGCCCCGACCGGTCCAACAGGCTGACGCCCAGATGCGCCTCAAGCGCACGCAATTGCTGGCTGATCGCCGCGTGACTGACGTTAAGCGCCGCACCCGCCTCCACCACGCTGCCTGTCTCCACAAAGGCGGCAAAGGCGCGCAATGCGGCGAGCGGGGGGAGGTCTCTCCAGTCCATATGTCAACTCAGCTTACATTTTATATTTTCAATTGAGTCGCATTATAACGCCGTTTGCGCAAGTTTGGTGGCACAACGACATCAACAAACGAGGTTCCCCCATGCTCGATATCTATGCCCAAACTTTCATGACTGCATCGCGTACCCGGCGCTGCGTCCCCGTCAGCTCCCCCAAACGTAAATGGTGGCACACCCGTCGCATGACCTGCATCGATCTGAACAGACTATGAGGATCGCGCTGCGTCAGACGCTGAGCACGGACGTGATCAAATGGATTGCATCCGCACTCCAAATCTTCGGCTACGGGGCCACGGCGATGGAGGCCACGCCCCTCAACCTTTACTTTTTCAGCGCAGGCATCGTGGGCTGGTTTATCGTCGGGCTGCACTGGAACGACCGCGCGATCATGCTGATCCACGTGGTCGCGGCAGCAGCCATGGTGGTCGGCCTGCTCGCCTAGTGCGTGGCTTGCAGCAACAGGCGGGTGTAATCGGTTTGAGGTCGCTCAAACAGATCATCCGCCGCTCCCTGCTCGACCACATCACCCTGTTTCATCACCAGCACCTTGTGACTCATCGCGCGCACGACCTTGAGGTCATGGCTGATGAACAAGAACGCCAGCCCATATTTCTGCTGTAGCCCGCGCAGCAATTCAACGATTTGCACCTGCACCGTCATGTCGAGCGCCGAAGTCGGCTCGTCCAGCACCACCAGCTTGGGGCGCAGGACCATGGCGCGCGCGATGGCGATGCGCTGGCGCTGACCACCCGAGAACTCGTGCGGGTAGCGATCCATGGTCAACGGATCGAGGCCTACCTCGGCCATGACCTCGGCCACAACTTCGCGCGGGCCGCGCCCGTCCTCGATCCCGTGGATCCCCAACCCTTCGGCGATGATCTGCATCGCCGTCATGCGCGGGCTGAGCGAGCCATAGGGGTCCTGAAACACGATCTGCATGTCCTTGCGCAGCCGGCGCAATTCGCGCACGGACCAGGCGCGGATGTCTTGGCCCATGTACACAATGCTGCCCTCGGACGCGATCAAACGCATGATCGCAAGCGCCAGCGTCGTCTTGCCTGACCCCGATTCGCCCACGATGCCCACGGTTTCGCCCGCATGGACTTGCAGGGTCGCGTCGTTGACCGCCTTTACGTGTCCGACCGTCTTGCGCAGAAAGCCTGCCGTGATCGGAAACCAGACTTTGAGGTTCGCCGTTTCGGCCACCAGCTTCGCATCGGCAGGGACCGGAGCGGGCTGGCCCGTAGGCTCCGCGCTCAGCAGCTTTTGCGTATAAGGGTGCTGCGGGTTGGCGAACAATTCGGCGGTCGGACCCGTCTCAACGATTTCGCCCTGCTGCATCACGCACACCCGGTCGGCAATGCGGCGCACGATCCCGAGGTCGTGGGTGATGAACAAAAGGCCCATGCCCTCGGTCTCTTTCAACCCGGCCAGCAGGTCGAGGATTTGCGCCTGAATGGTGACATCCAGCGCGGTGGTCGGCTCATCCGCGATCAACACATCCGGCTTGTTGGCCAGCGCCATGGCGATCATCACGCGCTGGCGCTGCCCGCCAGAGAGTTGGTGGGGATAGGCCGACAGGCGGCTTTCGGCGTCGCGAATGCCCACCTTGTCGAGCAGTTCGAGGATACGGCCCTTTGCATCCTCGCCCACGATCCCCTGGTGCAGCGCAAGGCTTTCGCCCAGTTGCTTTTCGATGGTGTGCAGCGGGTTCAGCGACGTCATCGGTTCTTGGAAGATGAACGAGATGTCGTTGCCGCGCACCTTGCGCAACAGCCGCTCATCCGCGCCGATCATCTGCTGGCCGTCGTAAGTAACCGACCCCGACACCTCCGCGCTGTCACCCAGCAAGGACACGGTGGACAGGGCCGACACCGACTTGCCTGATCCGGATTCGCCCACCAGCGCGACCGTTTCGCCCCGCGCAACCGAGAACGACACGCCGCGCACCGCCTCGGTCAGCTTGCCGTCCTGCCGGAATCCCACCCGCAGGTCCTTGACGTCGAGCAATGGGGTCATGAAAACGTCTTTCGCGGATCAAAGGCATCGCGGATGCCTTCGAAGATGAAAATGAGAAGGCTCAGCATGATCGCAAACACCGTAAAGGCGGTGAAGGCGAGCCACGGCGCTTGCAGGTTCTGCTTGGCCTGTAGGGTCAACTCACCCAAGGACGGTGCCGATGACGGCAAGCCAAAGCCGAGGAAGTCGAGCACCGCCAGCGAAGAGATCGTGCCGGTGATGATGAAAGGCAGCATGGTCAGTGTCGCCACCATCGCGTTGGGCAGCATGTGGCGGAACATGATCGTGAGGTTGTTGACGCCAAGCGCGCGGGCGGCGCGCACATATTCGAGGTTGCGTGCCCGCAGGAATTCGGCGCGCACCACGCCCACAAGGCCGGTCCAGCCGAACAGCACCAGCAGGAACACAAGCAGCCAGAAACTTCGTCCCAGAATGGCGAACATGATGATGATCACATAAAGGCTGGGGGTCGAGGACCAGATCTCGATGATCCTTTGAAAGATCAGGTCGGTGCGCCCGCCGAAATAGCCTTGCACCGCGCCCGCGATGATCCCGATCACCGCGCTCGCTCCGGTGACGATCAGTGTGAACAGAACCGACAGGCGAAAGCCGTGAATGACCCTCGCCATCACGTCGCGTTTGGTGCCATCGGTGCCCAACAGATTTTCGCCGTTGGGGGGCAGCGGGGCGGCACCGGGGCGCTCGACGGCCGTGTCATAGGAATAGGGGATCAGCGGCCAGATCGTCCAACCCCTGGTGATCGCCTCACCGTCCACTTCGCCGTCCTGGGCATCCTCGATCACGCCTTCGGGGTCGTCAAAACAGGCATCCAGCCCCCCCGACACGATCAGGCATTCGACCTCGGGGTCGCGGTAGGACGCTTCGGTCTGGAAATCACCGCCGAAGTCTGTCTCGGAATAGAAGTTCCAGATGGGGGTGTAGAATTCGCCCTGATAGCGCACGAGGATCGGTTTGTCATAGGCGAGAAATTCGGCAAACAGCGACAATCCGAAAAGCACGGCAAAAATCCACAGCGACCAATAGGCGCGGCGGTTCTTCTTGAAACTGCGCCAGCGGCGTTGATTGAGCGGCGAGAGCGAAAAGAATTTCCGCTTGGGGGCCGGGACGACCACGGGCGCGTCGGTGTCTTGTACAGCCATCAGCCCTCCCTCCGCTCAAAGTCGATGCGCGGATCGACCAGCACGTACATGAGGTCCGACAGGATACCGACGAGCAGGCCCATGAGGCCGAAGATATAAAGCGTGCCGAAGACGATGGGGTAATCACGCGCGACCGCCGCCTCGAACCCGAGCCGCCCCAGACCGTCGAGCGAAAAGATCGTTTCGATAATCAGCGAGCCGCCAAAGAACACGCCAATGAACACAGCCGGAAAGCCTGCGATCACGATCAGCATCGCGTTGCGGAACACGTGGCCATAAAGCACGCGCCGTTCCGACAGCCCCTTGGCGCGGGCGGTCATGACGTAAAGCTTCTTGATCTCGTCCAGAAAGCTGTTCTTGGTCAGCAGGGTCAGCGTGGCAAAGGCCCCGATGGTGCCCGCAAGCACCGGCAGGGTGATGTGCCAGAAATAGTCGGCGACTTTGCCGAGCGCGCTCAATTCATCGAAGTTGTCCGAGGTGAGGCCGCGCAACGGGAATATCTGGTAATAGCTGCCCCCCGCGAAAAGTACGAGCAAGAGGATCGCGAACAGAAAGCCCGGGATGGCGTAAGCGGCGATGATCGCGCCGGAGGTCCATGTATCAAAGGGCGTGCCGTCCTTGACCGCCTTGCGGATGCCAAGCGGGATCGAAATCACATAGGCGATGAGGGTCGACCACAGCCCCAGACTGATCGACACAGGCAGCTTTTCGATGACCAGATCAATCACCCCGATAGATCGAAAGTAGCTCTCGCCAAAATCAAACCGGGCGTAGTTCCACACCATGTTGAGGAAGCGCTGTACGGGGGGTTTGTCAAACCCAAACTCCCGCTCCAACTCGGCGATGAACTCGGGCGGTAGGCCACGCGCGCCCACGTAGGAGCTGTCGGAGGCGGTATTCAGCTCGTCCGTTCCGGCATCGTTATTGCCCCCCGCAAAGCCACCGAACACGTCGCCGCCCCCTTGGGCGCGCGCAATGGCCTGTTCGACCGGGCCGCCGGGCACGAATTGGGTCAGCGTAAAGTTGACCAGCAAAATGCCCAGCAATGTCGGTATGACCAACAGCAGCCGGCGCAGGATATAGGGGGCCATCCGCTTACCTCAACGCGCCGGAGGCACGCAGCTCGGCTGCCTTTTCTTCGTTGTACCACCAGAAATCGAGCTGCCCCAGGCCATAGGGCGGCAACACGTCAGGGAACTCGTACATGTCGTAATAGGCGACCCAGTGATTGGGTTTGTACCACAACGGGATCATGATGAACTCGTGGCGCAGCGCCCGGTCGAGCGCCATGAGCGAGGCTTGCTCCTCCTCGCGGGTTTCAGCCAGCAGCGATCCTTCGATGATGGCGTCAATCAGGGGGCTGGCGAGCCCGGCAGGGTTGAACAGGGAGAACTCGGCAGCTTCGGAGCCAAAGCGTTGGGCAAGCCCCGTGCCGGTGCCCAAGAACGCAGCGTAGGAATCATAGACCAGATCATAGTCGCGATCGCGTTCACGCGAGGTATATTGGGACGGGTCCACTTTTTCGAGGCGGATGTCGATGCCCAGCTTTTCGACGTTGGATACGAAATTTTCCATCGCGCCGGACAGCGTGTCGGGCGAGGACGAATTGAACAGATAGTTGATGGTCAGCGTTTGCCCTTCCTTGCGACGGATGCCGTCATCACCGACGGCCCATCCCGCCTCGTCCAGCAGCGCCATGGCCTTGCGCGCATTGCGCCGGTCAAACAATCGCGCCTCGTTCGAGGTATGCGGCATACGCACCTCTTCGCTCAGGACTTCGGGCGGGACCAGATCGCCAAGACCTTGCAGAAACTCCAATTCGGCCCCTTCAGGCACACCGGTCGCCATGATCGGCGTGTCTTGGGTAAAGGACGCGCGCTGTTGGAACAGACCGTATTGCAGTGATGCGTTGGTCCACTCGAAATTGTAGGCCAGTGCCACTGCCTCGCGCACGCGGCGGTCCTCGAACACAGGGGAATTCAGGTTGAAAACGATGCCTGACGGAGTGGGCGGCGTGCCGTCGCGCAACTCGCGCAACTGGATCGCACCGCTGTTGACCTTGGGCGTGTCATAGCCGGTCGCCCACTTCTTGGAGTCGTTTTCAGTGCGATACGTGAACTCGCCAGCCAGAAAGCCCTGAAAGGCGGCCTCTGCATCGCCGAAATATTCGATGCGGATGCTGTCGAAATTGTTGCGGCCCACGTTGATGGGCAGATCGTTGCCCCAGTAGTCGCGGTTGCGTTTGTAAGTCACGCGCCGGTTCACATCGAAACTGTCGAGCATGTAGGGCCCCGAACCGGGTGATGTGGTTAGGCGGCTTTCATCCAGACGCGCGCCGGTTTCCTCGTACCACTTCTTGGACCAGGCGGGGACGAAGCCGACCTGTTCGATCAACGATCGGCGCGAGATGCCTTCGGTAAAGTAGAACTTGATGCGGTGATCGTCCAGCACCTCGACTTTGGGGATGCGCTTGCGGACAGCGTCGCCATAGGATTTCAAACCCTGATCCAGTAGCAGGTTGTGCGAAAAGTAGATATCGTGGGCGGTGACGGGATCGCCGGTGGAGAACCGGGCCTCGGGACGCATGTGGAAGATGACCCAGTTCTTGCCCTCGTCGTATTCTATGCGTTTCGCCAGTAAGCCGTAATATTCGGCGTAGACGTCCGCCGGGGCGGGCGTTCCGTTCACCCCTTCGCCAAGTAGGCTTTCATACATCACGCTCGACAAGGCAGCGCCGCGGCCTTTGCGCGAATAGGGGTTCAGGGAATCAAATGTGCCGACCGTGCCAAGGGAGATTTCGCCCCCCTTCGGTGCGTCGGGGTTCACATAGTCGAAGTGCGGAAAATCCTCGGGATAGGTCAGATCACCGTAAAACGAGAAACCGTGGGATTCGATGATCGTTTCATGCCCGTCGGCGCGCGTCAGACTGGCCCATGCGAACGTGGTAATCAGCCCCAAGACGACCAAAGCCCCCCATCGCAGAGATGTCTCTCGCACCGCCTTGGTACGCGCCTGTGCTTGGGTCCGGGATCTGGTGTCACGCATCGGTTGTCCTCCAATGTGGCGTTCAGGGCCGTCTTGTCGTTGGAATTTAAGCTAAATCGCTGCCGCGCCAATTTGCAACTTGAGATTCCGTGATCTCACAGCGGCATGAGGCCCCGCATTTGAAACATAACAACGAAAAAGACCGCATGCGGGAGCGCACGCGGTCTCAATTCTGTCAAAGTGCCCAAAATCAGTCGTCTAGGCTGTCGAGGTAAGCAATCAGGTTGGCTCGGTCTTCGACGTCGCTCAGGCCGTTGTAGCCCATGGAGGTGCCGGGGGCCCAACCGCGTGGGTCTTCAAGGAAACCGTTGAGGTTTTCAGGGGTCCACACCTCTGCAACTTCCGATAGAGCGCCGGAGTAGGACGCATAGTCGGTCGAGCCGATCTCGCGGCCCACAACGCCGTGCAGGTAGGGACCAACGCCGTTCTCGCCCGCTTCGGCCTTGTGGCACGCGCTACATTGGCGGAACAGACGCACACCGGCTTCGGCATCGGCGGAGGCGTAAACGTCGGCGAAGGCGACTTCGACCGTATCCTCGTCCGCTTCTTCGGCACCTGTATCGATTACATAGGACTGCTCACCATGGCCACCGGAGTGATACAATTCATCAGCGGCCCACTGGCCCAGCAAAAGGATCAGAAGCGCCCCACAAAAGCTGGCAGCGATTTTGGTGAAGGTCATCGTGTCGAACATAAGGATTCCGTTCCGCGACTTTTGTTAGCGTTCCGCGCGATATCTATTGCTTCCCCTCCGTACTGGCAAGGTATAGAAAGCGCGACCAATCGCCCTGCCCTGACACGGACTGCGGCGCATGGACAAGGATGTAACGATGTCAGAGCGGATTGCGTTCCAGGGCGATTTGGGTGCCTACAGTCACGAGGCCTGCCTCAGTACCCGCCCCTCTGGCACGCCTGTGCCCTGCACCACATTTGAAGACGTGTTTGCCGCCGTGCGCGAGGGGCGGGCCGATATGGCCATGCTGCCGGTCGAAAACACGACCTATGGGCGGGTTGCGGACATTCATCGGCTGTTGCCCGAAAGCGGGATGCACATCGTGGACGAAGCGTTCGTGCGGGTGCGCATTTCGCTGATGGCGCTGCCGGGGCAAACGCTTGAGGATATCAAACATGTGCGCGCCCATCTGGTGCTGCTGCCCCAGGCGCGGGCCTTTCTGGATGCCAACGGGATCACCGCCGAAGCCGCCGCTGACAGCGCAGGTGCCGCAGCCGCGATTGCCGCCTCGGGTGAAATGGGCGTGGGTGCCTTGGCCTCGCATGTGGCCGCCGACATTCACGGGCTGAACGTGCTGGCAACGGACATCGAGGATCAGGGCCACAACACCACCCGCTTCCTGCTGATGTCGCCGGACGAGGACATGTCGCGCCGGGGCGAGACAATGATTACCACCTTCGTGTTCGAGGTGCGCAACATCCCGGCCGCGCTTTACAAGGCCATGGGCGGCTTCGCGACGAACGGCATCAACATGACCAAGCTCGAAAGCTACATGGTGGGCGGCGCGTTCACGGCCACGCAGTTTTATGCCGATGTCGAAGGGCATCCCGATGACCCAGATCTTGCCCGCGCGCTGGAGGAGTTGGACTACTTCACCAACAGGCTCGACATTCTGGGGGTCTATCCAGCGGCGGCCAAACGGGACTAGGCGGTGCGCTGCAACCGGTCCTCAAGCCCCTTGGTGTAGTCGGCCACCCGCAGCTTGAACCGCTTGGTCAGGTTGGTCTTGGCAAGCTTGAGGGACTGCACCAGCAAACGGGCCGACAGGTTCAGCGGCTTGATCTCAAGCGCGATGTTCATCCGGGTCCGGCTGCGCGACAGCGCCAGCAACTCCACATCAAAGCTGCCCTCCATCCCCGATGACTTCACCTCGAACACCATCTCGTTGGGGGCATCAAAGCGGGCCATTTCGACGCCGACATTGCGCCGCCGCCCACGCACATCAAAGGCCGTCTTCCACTTCATGCCCACGCCCGGTTGGGTGAGTGGGTCAATGCGTTGCACATCAGCGCCACGCCGCATCGCCTGACGCTCGAACCCCTCGAAGTCACACAATGCTTCAAACACCTGATCAATCGGGGCAGCGATATCTTCGCGCGTTGAGAATTTCATGGAATGTGCCTGTCAGCCGGGATTTTGCGCAGTGTTCCCTTAATCCAGCGTATCCGCAAGCCAGTTTTCCAGTAAAAAGTGAGCGATGGCCCCTTTGCGGGCGGGCAGAATCGTCGGGTGTTCGCCTGCAAAGATGTGCATCATCTCTTCTCGGCTGACCCACATTGCGGCTTCGATTTCGACAGGGTCAATTGTGATCTCACGGCTGGTGGCGATGCCACGGCACCCGAACATCAGTGAGGCCGGGAACGGCCAGGGCTGGCTTGACAGATAATCGACTGCCCCCACCCGCACGCCCGCCTCTTCGAACACCTCACGGCGCACGGCGGCCTCAAGAGTTTCGCCCGGCTCGACAAACCCCGCGAGCAGTGAAAACATCCCTTCGGGCCAACCGGGCGATCGCCCCATCAGGACCGAATTGCCATGGGTGATCAGCATGATGACAACCGGGTCCGTGCGCGGAAAGTGGTGCGCACCGCAGGTCGGACAGATGCGTTGCCACCCGCCCTGCCCCATATCCGAGGCAGCGCCACACCTGGCGCAAAACCGGTGGCTTTCGTGCCAGCCAAAGATCGCCTTTGCCGTCGCGGCCAGTTCCGCATCGCGCGGGGTCAGCCACGTCATGATGCGGCGGAGCTCGGCAAAGACTTCATTAGGCGCAAAGGCGGGGTGGTGCTGCTCGCTCGGATCCAGAAACGCGCCCAATTGCGCGTTGTCGATATCCACAGGGGTCCATCCCGACAGATCATGGGCAAAGCGGGGCGCACCATCTTCGCGGCCCAGAAAGACCGGCGAGGCTGCCGCATCCGCCAAGGCGGGATGATCAAGCGGCACGCGCAACAGCGCGGCGGGCCGGGTCTTCGAGATCAGTGGTTTGCCCTGCCACAGCAGGATCGTGCGTGCCGCCGGGTCCGCTGCGGCATCCGCCAGGGCGGCAGGATCCGCGCGCAATTCCCCTGCACGGTCCAGACCGGATCCCCCAAACGTGACCGTTTCGGCGTGTCGCATGATGCGTGCTCCCTGCGCTGGCGTATCTGCCGTGCAGGCTTGGCATGACACGCCCGGCGGTGCAATGCACGCGCGAACAAGCGCGCGACATCAAACAGATTTTCCCGTGATGCGGGTTGCCATTACTCTACCTCTGGGTGAACGTGAACGGATGAACTCGCCTAAAGCCCATCTGCGCCTTCTCGCCACAAGTGATGTGCATATGCACATCGTTGGATGGGATGCCTTGCGTGATGCGCCCGTGTCAGGTCGGGGGATGGACAACCTTGCACCACTGATCGCCACCGCACGGCAGGAGGCTGCCGGGACCTGTCTGCTGTTTGACAATGGTGATGCGCTGCAAGGGACACCGATGGGCGATGTGTGCGCTCAGATGCCGGGATCAGAGCCGCATCCCTGGGCGCATGTTCTGAATGCGTTGGACTTCGATGCGGTCGGGCTTGGCAATCACGACTTCGACTTCGGGCTCGCGTTTCTGGAACAGATCGTGACGCAGATTGACGCCCCTGTGCTGTGTGCCAGCATCGGGGCTGGCGACGTCAAAGGAGTCCGCGCTGGCCATGTTCTCAAGCGGGACGTCGCGTGCTCTGACGGCGAAACGCGGGCGTTGACCATCGGGGTCACATCCGTCCTGCCCCCGCAGACCGCCATCTGGAACCACCGGTTCCTGTCGGGGCGCGTCGCCTTTGCGCGCGGCGTTGCAGCCGCCCGCCGGTCGGTCCAGACGCTCAGGGCCGATGGCGCCGACCTGGTCGTCATGCTGTGCCATAGCGGTTTGGCCAGCCCCGCCGACGGCGAGAATTTCGCCACAGCCATCGCCGCGCAAGTCAGCGGTATAGATGCGATGATTATGGGGCACACCCACCGGGAATTTCCGGCCACCCAGCATGACGGAGGCGATGAAGTCTGCCCGGATGCAGGCACCGTGTCCGATGTGCCCGCAGTCATGCCGGGATATGCGGCCGAGATGTTGGGCGTGATCGATCTGGCGTTGTCATATGCCGATGACGCTTGGCAGGTTACAGGCCACAGCGTTGCCCTGCGGCGCAATCGCGCAGACCAGATGCCCGACGCTGCAATCACCCAGATCGCGGCCCCCGCAGTGCTACAGACCCGCGCCGCCCTTGGCGAAGTCATTGCGCAAACGGACACAGGATTTCACAGCTATTTTGACATGCTGCAATCCGGGCCAAGCACGCAACTGATTGCGGATGCAATGACCGAAACGATCACCGACCATGTTGCGGGCACGGAACTGGCGGCACTGCCGGTCATAGCTTCTGTTGCACCCATGGCCCTTGGGGGGCGCGCCGGCCCCACGAACTTTGTCGAGGTCGCCAAGGGGCCGCTCACCACTGGCCACCTGTCGACTCTGTGCCCCTATCGCAACGCGATCTGGGCGGCCGTGCTGACGGGCAGCGATTTGTGGGCCTGGGCCGAACGATCCGCAGTCTATTTTTCCCCTTCGCGCACTGGGCTCAGCAACTTGGTGAACCCGACGGTCCCCTGTTTCAACTTTGATCTTCTGCACGGGCCAATGACCCTGATCGACCCGTTCGCACTTCCGAAATACACCCCGCTAGGGATCCCGACCCAAGCAAATGCGGGCCGGGTGACCGCGCTGACGCTGAATGGGGTGCCAATCGCCGAAGACGCCAGATTTCTCGTCGCGATGACAAGTTATCGCGGTGCAGGCGGGGGTGCATATCCGGGCCTCACCCGCGACACGACATTGGTGCGCACCGATGTCGAGTTGAAATCGGCACTGCGCGACCAACTGTCGAGGCGCGGCGCCATCCCTGTCCAGCAGCACCCGGTCTGGCATTTCAACGGGGCCCATGACACCCCAACCATCATCGAAACCTCACCCAATGCGGCGCAACATCTTGATGATATTGCCGTCTTTGATCCAATCCCCATCGGACTGAGCGACGCAGGCTTTCTGCGGATCAAGGTTTTGATCTGAGGACATCTTGCGTTGCGCGCGCGCCCGACTTATATGCGGGTCGAGAGGTTGGCGCGGGCGAGCGCCTCGCCAACCCGGTCAGATCCGGAAGGAAGCAGCCGTAACGAGCCCCGCTTGGGTCGTTGTCAATCTCTCACCAGCCGCCCCATCTGCGCAAACGTGCGCGATGCGGGGCGGGCCACTCAGCCCTCCAGCAGCGTCCCCCAGATCGCCCGATTGCGTCGTGAGAATGCGCCCAGGTGACCAATCGTGTCGAGGTCATGGTCCTTTGCATCGATGGTCACATGTTCGGCCCGTGGCCCAAAGACGTTGCGCAGGCGTTCCACGCAATGGACCGGGATCAGATCGTCATCCGCAAAGGAATGGAGCCGTACTCGCGCCTCGCTTTGCCAATCCGGCGCGGGCATGCGGGTGCCGATATCGGCATCATAAAAGTCACGGGACGTGCACCATCTACGCCATTGCCAGAAGACTCCAGCGGGCAGGTCCTCTCCGAACTTCAAGGGTTTGCCAGGCAGATACCCATACAGGCGGGTGGCGACAGGCCCCAGAGCAAACCAGAAATTCAGGGCCAGCGCCCGATAAGGCCATGGATGGTCTGAATGATGCACCATGCCCGATGCCACGCCGATCACCCGCACCACATCGTCCATATCGGACTGGTTGGGTAACATGATCGCACCCAAGGAGTGGCCGATGATCCACAACGGAACGCCGGGCACCTCATCGCGCATGATGCGACGCGCCGCAGTCTGATCGCGGATGCCCCAGTCGGACATATCTGCAACCACCTTGCGCATCGGCCCGGCACAGGATCGCCCTGTCCCACGATAGTCGTAGGTCAGACAGGCCATCCCCCGTTCCGCCGCCAGCCAGCGCGCAAAATGGGTGTAAAACGTCTGGGGCACCCCGGTTGCGCTGTTCAGAACCACAGCCGCAAACGGACGCCCCGATGGCAGATACAAGCGACCGACCAGCTCGGCCCCATCCTCGGTCTTGAACGCGACCGATCGCTCACGGACAGCACGTTGTAGCGCGTCTGCATCGAACATGGTGAACCCCCTTTTTGGTACCGTGGCGGGACTAGACCGAATGGTCTAATCTCGACGCTGGACCAATCGGTCTATTCCTGTCAAGATTAAATGATGACGACGCCCGCCCTTCCGACCAAAGACCGCCTGATCCAATCGGCGGCCACGCTGTTTCGCACGCGCGGATATCACGGGGTGGGTCTGGCCGATCTGCTGAGCCATGCCAAAGCGCCCAAAGGGTCGCTTTATCACCACTTTCCCAACGGGAAGTCGGACCTGGCAATGGCGGCGGCCACGTGGGCCTCAGACCAGATGCTGCGGCTGATCGCGGCGAGTTTCGACGGGGCCAAGACGTTCAAGGACGGGGCCACGACCTTGTGTTTCAAGCTGGCCAAACTGTTCGATCTGACGGGCTGGGACACATGCCCGATTGCCGCAACACTGTTCGAAGGGCCGGACAACACTGAATTCCGCGCCCATGCCAGCCACATTTACGAAGGCTGGATCGCCGAAGTACACGATCACGCCGAACGCTTCGGCCTGCCCGAGGACGAGGCGCAAACCAACGCGGAAAACCTGTTCGTGCTAATACAAGGTGGGTGGATGCTGGCGCGTGCCCGGCGCGACTCGGACGTTTTGCGCACCCTGCCCGCGCTGCTATAAGGCGGCAAAAGTTAGGGATGGGGCAGAGCAATGGCAGACAGATCTGAAGATGACGCAAAGACCCGCACGCGTTGGGCCGAAGACCGCACGCTCCTCGCCATCGAGCGAACATTTGCAAGCTGGATCGGGACGGGGCTGGGTGGTGTCGGGATAGCCATCGCGCTCAAGGCTGTGTTTGGCGCAACCGACCCCACATGGGTGGCCAAAGTGGTCGCCAGCCTGTTCCTGATCATCGCGATCATCCTCTACTGGACCGCCCGCAAACAGGCCTGCACCTCGATTGTGCGGCTCACGGAAAATGATGTGATCACGCAGTCACCGCGCAATTTCACATTGATCGCGCTGGCGCTGACGGTCGCCACCGTGGCGACGGGTGCCGTCTTGTGGTCGCTCTAGCGGCTTACAACTGACGCGCAGCGAATGTGTCGCAATCGTTCATCTGCCCCGAATCATAGCCGCGCTGGAACCAACGCGCGCGCTGTTCGGAGGTGCCATGGGTAAAGGTGTGAGGCTGGGGCACGCGCCCGGCCTGACGCTGCAGGTGGTCATCGCCGATCATGCGGGCCGCATTCAACGCCTCTTGCAGATCGCCACGTTCCATTAAATCCCCGACATTGCGCGCCCAGATGCCGGACAGACAGTCCGCCATCAGCTCGGAACGGACAGTCAGTTGGTTGGCCTCAACCTCAGACGACTGCTGGCGGGCGCGATGGACCTGACCCAAAATCCCCAATTCATTCTGAACGTGATGCGCGACCTCGTGGGCGATGACATAGGCGGCGGCGAAATCTCCACCCGCGCCAAGGCGGTTACGCATGGTCGAAAAGAATGCCGTGTCCAGATAGGCCTTTTGATCGGCGGGGCAGTAAAACGGCCCCGTCGCGCCGGAGGCTCCGCCGCAAGGGCTTTGCGTAACGCCTGAATACAGAACCATCACCGGCGGCGTATAGGGACGGCCCACCTGCTCGGGAAACTCTTGCGCCCAGACGGCTTCGGTGGTCGCAAGGACGCGAGCGGCAAATTCGCCTTCGCGCTGATCGGCCTCGGTCACCGGCCGGCTTGCGGTGGCAGGGGCCTGCCCGCCCGACAAAAACGGCATGACGTCGATGCCCGTGACCCAGCCAATGACGAGAACGATCAGGATACCGCCGATCCCCAAACCGCCCGCAGCACCCGCACGGCCACGCCCGCGCCCTCTGCGATCTTCGATGTTTCGGCTTCTGGTAATCCCGCGCAGTCGCATGCTGTTTCCTCCGTGTCCTCGCGCGTCAACGCTTGATGGGGCACAATAGTTGCATCGCATGACGATTTGAAAGGTTTTCGCGCCGGGCGCGGTTTGGTGACGCCGGTGGTGGACGCCGCCGCGCGCGCCCCGTAGGTTTGCACTCGCACGCCGAATCCACCCCACCAAAGCCAGAGGCCCATGTCCGAAGAACCCCAGAAATATCAGGTCCTCGCCCGCAAATACCGGCCCGAAACCTTTGTTGACCTTGTGGGTCAGGACGCGATGGTGCGCACGCTGAAAAATGCGTTCGAGGCGGACCGGATCGCCCAAGCCTTTGTCATGACGGGGATTCGCGGGACGGGCAAAACCACAACCGCTCGGATCATCGCCAAGGGGATGAACTGCATTGGGCTCGACGGCAACGGCGGGCCGACCACCGAACCCTGCGGGCAATGCGAACATTGCGTGGCGATCATGGAAGGGCGGCATGTCGATGTGCTCGAGATGGACGCCGCCTCGAACACGTCCGTCAATGACATCCGTGAAATCATCGATTCGGTCCACTACCGCGCGGCCTCGGCGCGCTACAAAATCTATATCATCGACGAAGTGCACATGCTGTCCAACAGCGCCTTCAACGCGCTGCTCAAGACGCTGGAAGAGCCGCCCGCCCATGTAAAATTCATCTTTGCGACCACTGAAATTCGCAAAGTGCCCGTGACGGTGCTGTCCCGCTGCCAGCGGTTCGATTTGCGCCGCATCGAACCGGAAGTGATGATCGCGCTGCTGCGCAAGATCGCCACTGCCGAGGGGGCCGAGATTGCGGCTGATGCGCTGGCGCTGATCACCCGCGCGGCCGAAGGGTCTGCGCGCGATGCGACATCTTTGCTGGACCAGGCGATTTCGCACGGGGCGGGTGAAACCAGCGCCGATCAGGTGCGCGCGATGCTGGGCCTTGCGGATCGGGGGCGGGTGCTTGATCTGTTTGACATGATCCTCAAGGGAGACGCCGCCGGTGCGCTCACCGAGCTTGGCGGGCAATACGCGGACGGGGCCGACCCGATGGCCGTTCTGCGCGACTTGGCCGAGATCACGCATTGGGTGTCGGTGGTAAAAATCACACCGGAAGCGGCGGATGATCCGACCATCTCCCCCGATGAACGCGCGCGTGGGTTGACCATGGCCGAGGCGTTGCCGATGCGGGTGCTGACCCGGCTCTGGCAGATGCTTCTCAAGGCGCTGGACGAGGTGGCCGCAGCCCCCAACGCTATGATGGCTGCCGAAATGGCCGTGATCCGCCTGACCCATGTGGCCGACCTGCCCAGCCCTGACGAGTTGGTGCGCAAATTGCAAAACGCGGTGCCGCCAGCACCGACCGCCCCCCCGACGCCAAGCGGCACGTCTTCCGGCGTTCAGGCGGTGCAGCAAGCGCAAAGCCGAATGGCGGCCCGGCCTAATGCCGTAGGCCAGACGACTGCCTTGGCCCAAGATCGCGACGCGGCCTTGGCCCGCTACCCCAGCTTTGATCACGTTCTGGAGCTGATCCGCGCCAATCGGGACGTCAAACTGCTGGTCGAGGTTGAAACAACCTTGCGGCTGGCGGCCTACCAGCCGGGGCGGATCGAATTTGTGCCCACCGAAAAAGCACCCCGCGATCTGGCCCAACGGCTTGGCGCGCGGCTGCAGTTGTGGACTGGCAACCGGTGGGCCGTGTCGGTCGTGAACGAAGGCGGTGCCGAGACCGTCGCCGAGGTCCGCGATGCCGCGGATTTGGCCCTGAAGTCGAAGGCCGAAGCGCATCCGCTGGTCCAGGCCGTCATCGCCCAATTCCCAAAGGCCACGATCACCGCCATCCGCACCGCCGAAGACATCGCGCAAGAGGCCCATATCGAAGCACTGCCCGAAGTCGACGATGAATGGGACCCCTTTGAAGAGGACTAAGCGCACCTTCGCCTCACTTGGTACGGCAGTGTTGGGATGGCCGACCATGGCGCATGCGGAGGCCTGTGCCATCTTGCGCCCGGATTGGGACGGCACGTCTGTGTCAGCCATTGGCGAAGCGGTCGGGCTGCTGACCGCGCCGATGGGCCTGTTTTTGTTGGCGGCGACGGTCATGGCGGTTTTGGTGCGCAGCCAATGGGGTGGGCTGGTTGCCGTCCTGCTGTGGACAGCGTTCATCACCTTCGTGACCATGGCCGACTCAGACGGACAGCGCCCAGCCGCCATGGCGGAGGGCTGCGTTGGTCCGCCGACCTTGTTCATTGCAGCGGCGGCTGCAATATGTGTTGCAGTTGTTTTGTACACCATGCCGCACAAAAGCGGCGACTGACAGACGGAGATAACGACAAATGCTCAAAGGACTTGGCGGCCTTGGCGATATGGCCGGGATGATGAAAAAAGCGCAGGAAATGCAGACCAAGATGGCCGAGATGCAGGACGAATTGCACAGCATCTCGGTGACGGGCGAGTCGGGCGCGGGTCTGGTCAAAGCGACGGCAACGGCCAAGGGAGAGTTAACCGCACTTGATATCGATCCGTCGATCTTCAACGGAGACGACAAGGAAGTGGTTGAAGATCTGATCCTGGCGGCGATCAAGGACGCGCAGGTGAAAGCCTCCGAACGCGCGCAGGAAGAGATGAGCAAGCTGACCGAAGGGATGGGCCTGCCCGCCGGTATGAAGCTACCGTTCTAAACCCGACATTCAGGTACTCCGCTAGGACTTGCGCGACGGCCGCACGACTGTCGGCGGCATCAGCCCATCCATGAGCAGATCCGGCGTTGGTGTCGACTGCCCCGCACGTTGGGTGCGCCGAATGATCACGACCGTGCTTAGGAACGTCACATAGAGGGCAAACGTGATGCTCAGCCGATTGAGCCCTTCGCGAAATGTGAGTGCTGTGCCACTGCCCTCGTTCGCGCGGCGCGCACCACTTTCCACGCCCTTCGCTGGCTCGGTTCCTGCAATGCTGGAATTGCCATCTTCGCAGCCCTCGCGCATAGCGGTGACCAGACGTTCCGTATGCCGCATGTCAGCGGGCGACAATCGCACGCCATTGCCTTTGGCCAGCGCGGCAGACACCGCCAGGACAGCATTCACCGACCGCATGTTCGCCCGGCTGAGTTCACCGGGCAGTGTCGTGCGCACCACCGCCGGATCGAGGCGGCTTAACCCAAGGCGCAACCGGTTGCGTTGATGAATTGCCACCTCTGCCCCGCTGAGGCGCACATCATTCAGCGTCTTGACCAACACCTGGATGCCCGGCGGATACGCACAAGCCAGCGTAGGACCCGACACCATCATCGCACAGACCCATAGATAGCCAATGAACACAATCCGACGCATCAAAACCTCACTTTTACAGCGTGACAGACAAAGCCTAGCGAGCGATGGTTAAAAGCCCATGAACGCCCTTCCTGTTCGACCCAAACCGCAATAGATTGTGCCCGCATGAGCAGTACACGCGATATCGACGCCCTGATCGAGATGATGGCAAAGCTGCCGGGCCTTGGGCCACGTTCAGCCCGGCGCGCGGTACTGCATATGATCCGCAAGCGCGCGCTGTTGCTGACCCCGCTGGCCGACACGATGCAAACCGTCGCCGTGACCGCGCGCGAGTGCCTCAACTGCGGCAATGTCGGCACTGCGGATGTGTGCGATATCTGCACCTCGCCCAAGCGGGAAAACGGCGAAATATGCGTGGTTGAGGATGTGGCCGACCTCTGGGCGATGGAGCGGGCTGGCGGGTTCAAGGGACGCTATCATGTGCTGGGCGGGACACTGTCCGCCTTGGACGCCATCGGCCCGGACGATCTGCGCATCCCCCGCCTGATGGACCGGGTGGCCACCGAAGAGATCACCGAGGTGATCCTCGCCTTGAACGCCACGATCGACGGGCAGACCACCGCGCATTACATCGCCGACCAGTTGGAGGGACGGGTGACGCTGACCTCTCTGGCGCAAGGCGTGCCGATCGGGGGCGAGTTGGACTATCTCGATGATGGGACAATCAGCGCCGCACTCAAAGCGCGCAAAGCGATCTGAAGGCTCAGGCCAACGCCCGCTCAAACCCCGAAATCGCGGTCTCCAACCCCTCATCGGTCACATCCTTGTGCAACACCAGACGGGTTGTCCCCAAGGCACCGCTCAGGCGGACACCCGAAGCTGCGAGACGGGAAATGATCTGCGGTGTGATCCCATTCTTGGGTGTGAAGAACACCATATTGGTCGCTTGCGTGACATCGCCGTAAGCCGACAATGCCTGCCCCAGACGGGCGGCCCGCTGGCGATCTTCGGTCAGGCGATCCACGTTGTGCCGCAACGCATGAAGGCCCGCAGCCGCGAGAATGCCAGATTGGCGTGTGCCGCCGCCCAGCATTTTGCGCCAGCGCCGCGCACGCGCGATCAGGTCACGCTGCCCCACCAGAACCGAACCAACCGGCGCGCCCAGCCCTTTGGATAGGCAAATCGAAACGGTATCGAAAATGCCGGCAAGGTCGGTCTCTGTACAGCCCAAAACCTCGGCCGCATTGAAAAACCGCGCACCGTCCAGATGGACCGACAAACCCGCAGCACGTGCAGCATCCGCCGCCTGCTGGCACCGCGCCAGCGAGACAGCGTGACCGTTATGGGTGTTTTCAAGACCAAGCAGACGGGTGATTGCATGATGCGGATCGTCATCTTTGACGGCGGCTGTGATCGCGTCGGGTTCCAATGCGCCATCGCGCGCCACATCCAGCGGATCAAGAGCAACACCGCCCAACACGGATGCGCCTGCCGCCTCGTATTTGTAGATGTGATAGCCGCGCCCGGTGATGATTTCGTCGCCACGCTGGCAATGGGCGAGCATGCCGACCAGGTTGCTTTGCGTGCCAGAGGTCAGAAACAAACCGGCCTCCTTGCCCAAGCGCTCGGCCAACTCAGCCTCAAGCCGATTAACGGTTGCATCCTCTCCGTACACGTCATCCCCCACCTCGGCGTCAGCCATGGCCGCGCGCATGGCTGCATCAGGGGCCGTGACAGTGTCGCTGCGCAAATCCGCGATGATGTCGGTGGTCAACTGGGTGGATGCATATTGGGTCATCAGAATCCCTCGGGCAAAAAAATGGGCGCAGCTCAGAAGAAAGCGCGCCCATCTGGTCGGTTCAAATGGTGCGACGCTTAGGGCTGTTCGTCTTCATCCTTGCCGCCATCTTTGGGCAGGTTGAACAGGCTGTCAGCATCCACCAAGGTAGACTTGTCGTCCTCATCCTCATCGGCATCGGTATCCATCGACAGCGAGAACGTCTCGAGACCTTCGATGGCGGTCGGGATTTTGGGTTCCGCTTCCATACCAAGGCTTTGTTCGGTGCTGACCAGCTTGCGGCGTTCATCATCAGACATGACCACACCATCGGCGGCCTTCTTGGCGGCGGCCTTTTGAACGGCGGCATCCAGTTCAGACTGCTTTGTCAGGCCCAAAGCGACCGGATCGACGGGCTGGATGTTCGAGATGTTCCAATGCGAGCGATCCCGAATCGACTGGATGGTCGGTTTGGTGGTGCCGACCAGTTTCGAAATCTGCCCATCGGTCAGTTCGGGGTGAAATTTAACCAGCCAGTAGATCGCAGCGGGGCGATCCTGACGCTTGGACAGAGGGGTATACCGGGGCCCGCGACGCTTTTCCTCGCCGACGGCGGCGGCGTTGTATTTCAGCGCCAGCTTGTGCAGCGGGTTCTGTTCAGCCGCGTCAATTTCGTCCTGCGTGAGCTGATTGTTGGCAATAGGATCAAAGCCTTTGACACCTGCGGCCACATCGCCGTCAGCAATGCCCTGCACTTCCAGCTCGTGCATTTCCACAAAGTCAGCGATCTGCTTGAAGCTGAGAGTTGTGTTGTCCACCAGCCAGACGGCGGTGGCCTTGGCCATGATCGGTTTTGCCATTGTCATGCTCCTTCGCGCATATCTGTCCCGTCGCCTGAAATCGGCGGCCTTGGGGCCCAAGGCGGGTTTCCGTTGTAGGGGAACTTGGGCGGGATATAAGGGGTGAGGTCGAAAAAGGAAAGCCTTATGCGTGCTGTGGTGATCTGGATATTGCTGGCGATGCCCGCCTGGGCCGAAGGGGAGCGGTCGGGGGTATTCGACTACTACGTGCTAAGCCTCAGCTGGTCGCCCAACTGGTGCGCCTATGAGGGTGACGCACGTGGGTCGGACCAATGTGACGCGCGCCACGATCACGGCTGGATCATGCACGGGCTGTGGCCACAATTTCATCGCGGCTACCCGTCTTATTGTCCGACATCGGAACGCCCGCCCTCGCGTGGAATGACCGCCGAGATGGCAGATATCATGGGCACATCTGGTCTCGCATGGCACCAATGGAAAAAACACGGGGTCTGTTCGGGCCTGTCGGCAGCGGACTATTACGCCGTCTCGCGCGATGCCTACGCGCGGGTCGTGCGACCACCAGTGTTTCGTAAGCTGGGGGACACAGTGAGACTGCCCGCATCTGTGGTGCAAGATGCGTTCTTGCAATCCAACCCCACCATGGAGCCCGACGGTATCACGATCACCTGCCGCGAGGGGCACATTCAGGAAGCCCGGATTTGCCTGTCCCGCGACCTTGAACCGGTCCCCTGCGGACAGGATGTTGTTCGCGATTGCACACTGCAAAATGCGTTATTTGCGCCCGTCCGATAGGCCCGAGCAATCTATCTGCATGACGAATCCACCAAAGCTGGGGTCCGCGCGAATCGAACCGTCCGGATGCCTCCGGCAGCGGTATTTTCGGTCAAAAGAAATAAAAACGCCCGCGCCACTCACCCTGTGAGCACCGCAGGCGCTATACAAGCATTGCTTCTTCTGACACGGCCAACGGCTCCGCAGCCTGTACCGTGTGCTGATATCAGCACCTCAGAATTAACTTGGCGTTTCTTCTGGTCGGAATTACCGCGGGGGTGAGGCCAAAGACCGAGGGGACTGGCCCCCTCTTCAACCGCCAGCCACCTCTAGTACGATCTTACCAATGTGATCCGAGCTTTCCATCCGCTCATGTGCCGCTGTGGCGTCGCTCAAGGAGAACTCGGAGTCCATAATCGGCGCAATTCGTCCCGCCGCAAGCAAAGGCCACACGGCTTCGCGTAGATCCTGCGCAATCCGCGCCTTGGCCAGATCGCTTTGCGGCCGCAGCGTGCTGCCCGTCAGGGTCAAGCGGCGCGTCATCATCTGCACCATGTTCAACTCGACTTTGGGCCCCTCAAGAAAGGCGATCTGAACAAGGCGGCCATCATCCGCAAGGGCGCTCAGGTTGCGCTGGATATAGGGCCCGCCGACCATATCCAAGATCAGATCAGCGCCACCTTGTGCCTTCAGAATCTCGACGAAATCCGCGTCGCGATAGTTGATCGCAACTTCGGCACCAAGATCGCGGCAGGCTTGGCATTTTTTCTCGGAACCGGCCGTGGTGAAGACCCGTGCACCAAAGGCATGGGCAAGCTGGATGGCCGTTGTTCCGATGCCGCTGGACCCGCCATGGACCAGGAACCGCTCTCCGCCTTTGAGGCCACCTCGTGTGAAAACATTGGACCACACCGTGAAATAGTTTTCGGGCAGGCAGGCCGCGTCCCTCAAGCTCATCCCCTCTGGGATCGGCAAACAATGCGCGGCGGGCGTTGCGACATATTCCGCATAGCCACCTCCGGGCAGCAGCGCGCAAACATGGTCGCCGACAGCCAAACCGCTGACGCCCGCACCGATGGCCACAATCTTGCCAGACGCCTCCAGCCCCGGCAGGTCACTTGCGGTCGGGGGCGGATTGTAAAGACCGGCGCGTTGCAGCGCATCCGGTCGGTTCACGCCCGCCCATGCAACCTGGATGACGACCTGGCCATGCCCGGCCTCGGGTCGTGGACGATCCACAACGCGCAGCACATCGGGGCCGCCTGGTTTGGTGATCTCAATCGCATTCATCAGCTCGGTCATCGGCATCTGCTCCCTTTGGGACAGCGTATCGTCTTTGGGCTGGAAAATGGAAGACATACGGCTTGCTGTGCGCAGACGACCGACTTGGTGCCGCAGCCATTGGCGTCGCTGTCGGCACCTCGCGGTCCGCGCCACACATCTCGAAACACGTCTATTTGCTGCGCGAGGACCAGCTTCCGGGCATGTCCGGGGGCGTCATGTGCTGAGGGGCCTTGATCTGGCCAAGCAACCAGTTTGGGCCGGACAACAAACTGCTCAGCACCTTGTTGTCGCGGATTTGCGCTTTGACCTTTTCGATCTGCATCACATCGTCGATTCGGCGGTCCAGAAACGCCCAGGTCGCTTGGTTGTCGGCACTATCATCGCCCAGCCAATACAGAACCGTGGTGCTGTAGACGCCAGCCAAGGTGGCGCGTTTTGTATACCAATTCACATCCTTGGACGTGTCGCCCAACGTGTTCCAGATCAAATCCGACGTGCCCCAGATGGCCTTGGCCCCATCCGCCGCATAGGTCGGCAGGGCGAACAGCGTTGTGCCACGGCGCACGGCCTCCTTGTCACTGACGGCTTCGATCCGCGCGCGGACTGCGGCGGCCACCTTGTCGCGAAACCGGTCTGGCAGCGGATCCGCCTTGAGCCGGGCCACCATAGCCGCGTCTCCGCGCGCGTGATAGGCAAGCGCCAGATCGACCGCGCCGCGCGGACACACGGCACGGGCCATCGCCATGTCGATGTCCGCATCGCGGGCCGCTGCCTTGAGTGTCGCATCCGACCAGCCATCGAAGGGAACATGCAGCAAGGCCGCGTCCAGCAGCGTGTCTTTGGTGGTTTCATAGTCGCTCGACATGGGTGTGCTCCGACGCAAGGGGAATGCTGGACAAGGTAGGGCGTGCTTGCTATACGGCCACTTCCTGCAAATCCTTGCAACTCGAATCTAGAAAGGTGGTGACAACCACATGCAGGTTAGTGTTCGCGACAACAATGTCGATCAGGCTCTCCGGGCTCTGAAGAAAAAGCTCCAGCGCGAAGGCGTGTTCCGTGAAATGAAGCTCAAGCAACATTTCGAGAAACCGTCCGAGAAAAAAGCGCGCGAGAAAGCTGAAGCGATCCGCCGTGCCCGCAAGCTGGCACGCAAAAAAGCGCAACGCGAAGGTATGATGTAAGTTACCCTTTGTGGCTTTTTTCGAGAATAGTGATTCCCCGAGATGGCAACCTCTCGGGGTTTTTTTATGCGCCGATCAAAGGACGACTATGACGCAGCCGCATCCTGACGATGGTCATGGGCGGCCTCAAACGCAGTCGGTGCTGGGCGCACGGACGGTGCCAATTTGAACGCCTTGAGATTGGCGGCGATGGTTTCCATCCCGGAGGTCAACGCCTGACAGGCCGTTGTCGTTTCTTCAAACATCATGGCGTTTCGTTGGGCGACGGCGTCAAGCTCGGTCACAGACGTTTTGACCACACCAAGCCCGTCTGACTGTTTGAGCGCGGCTGCGGCGATATGATCGACGGATGTCGTCATATCCGCCACCGATTTCACGATCCCATCCAAGGCATCCCCGGCGTCTTTCACCAACACCACGCCGGCATTGACCTGCCGCCCGCTGCGTTGGGTCAATTCATTGATGCCCTGCGCCGCTTCGGTGGCGCGGCGTGACAGCGCGCGCACCTCCGACGCCACAACCGAAAACCCACGTCCGGCTTCACCGGCGCGCGCGGCCTCAACCCCAGCATTGAGGGCAAGCAGGTTTGTCTGAAATGCAATCGCATCCATGGCGGCATTGATTTCAGCAATCTCTCGGGAGGAGCTTTCAATCTCACTCATCGCGGTGATGACCTTGCGCACGATATCTCCACCCGCGATCGCGTCGCCTTTGACCGCCTCGGCGACTGCTGCGGTCGAGGTAGCATTTTCGGTCGAGTCGCGCACAACGGCGTGCAAATTGTCAACGGAGTGGCTTGTGGCATCCAGGGAAGCAACCTGCCTTTCTGTCTGGCTTGCCAATTCATCGGCTGAACGGCTGACCGCGGCGACGCGCATCAACAGATCATTGGTGCTGTCAACAATTTGGGTCAGCACGGACGCGAGTTTGGAGATCGCACGGTTATAGTCTTTACGCAGTGGCTCGTAAGCGTGCGGAAATGGAGCATCCAGCGGGCTCGACAGGTCACCGCTTGCAATGCGTTCGAGCCCCCCACGCAAGGCTGTGACGACGTGGTCCTGTTCTTCCATGCGGGCACGCTGTGTTTCGGCGCTACGCTCCTCGGCTGCGCGTTTGGCCTGATCCGCCTCCTCCCGTGCCGCTTGTTCCTCATGCAAGACCTTCACCAATTCCTCGGCCTTGGCCTGCGCCTCTTGCGCGCGGCGTGCTTCGGCT
Source organism: uncultured Tateyamaria sp. (assembly GCF_947494755.1). Taxonomy (GTDB): domain Bacteria; phylum Pseudomonadota; class Alphaproteobacteria; order Rhodobacterales; family Rhodobacteraceae; genus Tateyamaria. Next base: position 27,303 of record NZ_CANLVZ010000013.1, on the reverse strand, counting down.
TGGGCGTCCTGACGCGCTGCTTCGGCCACGTCACCCGCCTGTGACGCGCGCCGCGCCTGTGTTTCAGCGGTGCTCAATGCGCCCTGAACTTCTTCCGTCAGCTGCAGTCTGTTGGACACAGCCCAATACAACGCCCCCACCTGAAACCCGACAATGACGCCGTGAAACAAGACGCGTTTGACATTCTCGATCAAATCAAAGGACGGGAATACCAATTGGGGCAGAAAGACCCCGAGGGAAAGGTGGTGCAAGACTGTCGTCACCGCCGCCCACACAATCGCGCGCGTATCGACAAGGCCCACAAGCGTCGACATGGCAACAAAGAACAACATATGCGCATCGATCTGCCACCCGGACCCCGAAAATGCCGCGACAAGGCCGATGGCTTGGGCAACTGCGGCCTGACCGACCAACAGGCGATGATGTTTGTGTCGTCGTTTCAGCGACCAATAGGCGACCCCTGTGGCCCCCAAGGCAATCACCCCAGGCAGGACTGACTCCACGGGCAGTACCACCCCGAACACCGCAACGACGCACCCGATTCCAGCGCACCAGTACAAAATCCACTCAGCCGCCTGAAAGCGGGATTGATCCAGCGCGGACAGGACGTCAGTTTTCATAAGGCCACTCCACAAATCGTGGCCAATACTGCGCTGTTGGTGACCCAAATCGCGCCAGCGGCATAGGCTTTGGCATGTCCCTCGGGATCGGAGGATTGAACAAGAAAGGCCATTGGCGCGCGCACGGGTCCTATTTCATGCCCCTCCATCGCAGCCAGAATGGGTGCTGGATCCTGCCAAGGCGCGACAATGACCAGAGCCAAGCCCTCTTCAGGCTCTGGTGCGACAGCCAGTGCCGCCACCGGGCCTGACAGCACCAACGCCATCATCATGATCCAAATACGCATCGCGACACCTAAACAAACAAGAGTTGTGAGGCGTGCTACAGGACAGGTCTAAAAATTCTGCTAATTGCGGCTATCTCAGACCGGCAGCGCCGTTGTCTTGAACACCGTCCGCAGCGCAAAGCTCGATTGCATCTGCGCCACACCGGGCAAGCGCGCCAAATGCTGACGGTGAATGCGCGCGAAATCTTCGGTGCCTTCCGCAACGACCTTGAGGATGTAATCCGCGGTGCCCGCCATCAGATGACATTCCAACACATCCGGTATCCGCGACACCGCCTTTTCAAAGGCGTCCAGCACCTCATCCGCTTGACCCTGAAGGGTAATTTCCACAAACACGGTGGTCGGCACACCCATCTTGCGCGCGTCCAAAAGGGCGACGTAACCCCGGATATACCCCGACTCTTCAAGTCGTTGCACCCGGCGATGGCACGCAGACGGGGACAGGTTGGCAGCCTCGCTGAGATCCGCATTCGACATGCGTCCCCGCTTTTGCAGGGCGGCAAGGATACGACGATCAGTTGGATCAAGTGACATATACGCTCATTGTTTGCACGAGACTTTCCAATGACGCACAATATTCCGAAATTGGTATCGAAAGCGACCGTATTCTCGCTCTCGCGGTCACAGGGCTTTGACCTCAGCGGCACACGAGACCCGCCTGCTACGATCCTCCAGCAGCCCCATTTTCGAAACCGGGCAAAAAAAGGCGCCACCTCAATAAAGAAGCAGCACCTTTCACAATCTAACCAGTGACTTACTTCGCCAGGGAGTCCCGAATTTCCATCAGGATATCCAACTCGCTTGGACCAGTTTCCACCTCAGGGGCCACCTCGTCAGGCTTTTCAGCCGCCGCCTTGATCTTGTTCACACTGCGGACCAGCATAAACACAACGAACGCGATGATCAGGAAGTTGATCACAGCCATGACAAACGCGCCGTAAGCGAACACGGCAGCACCCGCCTCACGCGCCGCTTCAAGAGACGCGCCCTCAGGCACATCGCCAGACAGCACAAAATACATGTTAGTAAAGTCGATACCGCCTGTAAACAGACCGATGAAGGGGTTGATCAGGTCCGCCACCAGCGACGACACGATGGCCGTAAATGCCGCCCCGATGATGATACCGACGGCCATGTCCATGACATTGCCCTTGGCGATAAAGTCTTTGAATTCGTTTAGCATATCTTGTCCCTTGTTGGCTTAGTGCTGCGCGTTTTGTTGTTTTGGTGCGCAGATGAACACCTGTTAACACATGTTCTCACAGGTCCAAGGTTATTTTGACGGGGAAAATCGCTTATGTCCTACCCGTAGTTTACATGGAGATGCCCGATATGGCCGACCTCAGCGCCTTCCCGATCACCCGAAAATGGACGCCTCAAAACCCTGATATCCTGCAATTGTTTGCCTTCCCCACGCCCAACGGGGTCAAGGCATCCATCGCCCTCGAGGAGATGGAAATCCCCTATGAGGCACACCTCGTCACCCTCGCAGACGCGGATGTCAAAAGCCCCGAGTTCCTGTCGCTGAACCCCAACAACAAGATCCCGGCCATCATCGACCCGAATGGGCCGGACGGCCCCATCGGATTGTTTGAGTCCGGTGCAATCCTGATCTACCTCGCTGAGAAGTCAGGCAAACTGATGGGCAACACGGCGACCGAGCGCGCCAAGACGATCCAATGGCTCATGTTTCAGATGGGCGGATTGGGCCCAATGCTGGGACAGATGGGGTTCTTCGTGAAATTCGCAGGCAGCGAGTGGGAAGACAAGCGACCCCAGCAACGCTATGTTGACGAAGCCAAGCGGCTGCTCGGCGTGCTCGACACCGCGCTATCCGACAAGGACTGGATCACGGGTGCCTATTCCATCGCGGATATTGCGATCGCACCGTGGCTGAACGCGCTTAACTTCTACGAAGCCAAGGACATGGTGAACTGGGATGATCACAAGAACCTCGGGGCCTATCTGGACCGTTTCATGGCCCGGCCTGCGGTGACCAAAGGGATGAATACGCCACCCCGACCCTGACTTCCGTTCGCCAAAAATACCTGAAACACAACGATCAAGCGGCGCGCATCTTAAAGGTTTGGCGCGCCGCGCATCCCTGCACTGATCTTTTCAGCCATCATGATGGTTGGCGCGTTGGTGTTGCCCCCAACCAGACGCGGCATCAGCGATGCATCAACCACGCGCAAGCCCTCAACCCCATGAACACAGCCCGACGCATCGGTCACGGCCATGTCGTCTGTCCCCATACGGCAGGTCCCGACCGGGTGATATATTGTGTCCGAACGGCCGCGAATGTCGGCCTCAAGGCTGGCATCACTCCCGTCATGAGCGTATAGCTTCTTGCCCTTCCACGGGGCAAGCGCAGGCGCGTCCAGAATACGCTCCATCTCGCGCGCCCCTTTCATCAAGACGGCCAGATCGTGTGGATCAGACAGATATCCGGGATCGATCCGCGGCGGCGCAGCAGGGTCTGCCGATTGCAGACCAACCGAGCCACGGCTTTCAGGGCGCAACACACAGACGTGGCAGGAATACCCGAACTTGACGTGGATCTTGCGCATGTGTTGATCCACGATGCCGACGACGAAATGCAGTTGCAGGTCCGGGCGATCCAGACCCCGTTCGGATTTGATGAACCCGCCCGCCTCGGCCATGGGTGACGCAAACAGACCCGTGCCATCCTTGCGCCACCTCAACCCGGCCTTGCCCAAAGCCATCAGCCCCTTTGGGCCCAAACCCACGACATCATCGCGTTTGGAATGATAGCTGATGATGTAATCCAGATGGTCCTGAAGGTTTTGGCCCACACCGGGCAATTCTTTCACCGTCTCGACACCATGGGCCGCCAACTCATCACGTGGTCCGATCCCAGACAACAACAGCAGTTGTGGCGATCCGAACGCGCCCGCGGACAAGATGACCTCGTGGGCAGCCTCAACCAGTTTGACCTGGCCTTGATGTTTGACACGCACGCCAACGGCGCGTCCCGCCTCGACCTCGACCTTCTGCGCCATCGCGCGGGTCAAGACGGTCAAATTCGCCCGTGCACGGACAGCATCGGGCAGGTAGGCAGAGGCCGCAGAACATCGCTCACCCTTCGCATCGCCCTTATGATGCTGGGTCACCTGATAAAGGCCAATGCCCTCTTGGTCGGGCCCGTTGAAATCCGTGCTGACCGGGATCTGTGTCTGCGCCCCGGCCTCGACAAAGGCATGGGAGATCGGGCGCGGTTCGGACTGGTCCCTAACCTGCAAGGGGCCATCACTGCCGTGCAGATCATCCAAGCCCCGGGCGTTGCCTTCGGCGTGTTTAAACCAGGGCAGCACGGCGTTCCAGTCCCACCCGGTGGCTCCCAGATCTGCCCATTCATCATAGTCAGCAGGATGACCGCGCACATACAGCATCGCATTGATCGCGCTTGATCCCCCCAAGGTCTTGCCCCGCGGCTGAAAACCACGCCGCCCGTTCAGTTCGGGCTGCGGCTCGGTATGAAACGCCCAATTGTTGATCTTGGGACGGCCAGAGATCATGCCCGCGACCAGCGCAGGCGCACGGACGAAGATGTCGCGGCCCGATCCGCCCGCTTCAATCAGACAGACGCTGACAGCAGCATCCTCGCTCAGACGAGAGGCCATAACGCATCCGGCTGACCCGCCGCCCACAATCACATAGTCGAACTTCATGGCGCTCCTCCTGCACCAAGGCTAGGAGGACACCCCGCGCAACACAAGCGTGACCATGGGTCGGTGGGTGGGCGCATTTCGGGCCACCGGCCCGGAACAGTCCCGCCCGACGACTATCCTAGCAGCGCGCCGGTCAGCACATAGCGCAGGATCTCGACCACCTGCGCCGGTTCCCGCGCCACGGCCAGCGCCGCCGCATCAACCTCTTTCAACGCATGGGCGTGATCGGGCCCGTGCAGAATGATCAACGACTTGCCCAGTGCCGCAGCATAACCCGCATCAAAGGCCGCGTTCCACTGCTTGTACTGATCCCCAAAGCGGACCACGACCACATCTGCATCCGCAATCCCCCTGCGGGTCCGGATCGCGTTGACCATCGCGCCCTTGTGGTCGTGCCAATACTTGTTGTCCTCCGCCCCAAGAATCGCAACACCGCAATCATCGCTGGCACCGTGATCGGTCACGGGGGCGGAAAACTGAACATCCAGATCGTTGGCACCATCAACAATCTGCTCACGCCAATCGGTGTGAATTTCACCGGATAAATAGACTTTCAGCATCGACACTCTCCCTGATTATCCGCGCAAAGCACCACCAGTGGCCTTGGTCACCTTCTCCACGACCTTCGCGCCGACGGCCTCAATATCGGCATCCTTCAGCGTCCCATCCCGGGGCTGCAACCGCACGGTAATGGCCAGCGATTTCTTACCTTCGCCCAGACTGCCACCGACAAATTCGTCAAACACGCGCACGTCTTCGATAAGCGCCTTGTCGGCCCCCATGGCCGCATTGATCAGCGTAAGTGCCTCGACTTCGGTATCCACGACAAAGGCAAAGTCGCGCTCGACCGCCTGCAAATCGCTGATATCCAGCGCGCCCTTGTTGGCACCCGCCTTGCGGGGCAGCGGAATCTCGGCTGGCCACAGGGTAAAGGCCATCGCCGGTCCCTTGATGTCCATCGCCTCGGTCACGCGGGGGTGGAGTTCGCCGAACACGCCCAACACTTTCTTGGGGCCAAGGCAGATTTTGCCGTGACGGCCCGGATGCCACCACCCTTCGGCACCGCGCATGATCTGCACCTTGGCAGGTGCGCCCATTGCGGACAAAACCGCCTCGGCATCCGCCTTGACGTCATAGACATCGACCGCACGAGAAGCCCCGTGCACATCTTTCGGCCCCGTGCGCCCAACCAGCAGACCGGAAATCAGCAAATGCTGCTCGCCCGGCTCACCACCATGAAAGGCAGGGCCAACTTCGAACAGGGCCAGATCCATGAAACCCCGCGCCTGATTGCGCGCCGCCGCCTGTAGCAGCCCCGGCAGCAAGGCCGGTCGCATATGGCTCATATCCGACGAAATCGGGTTTTCCAGCTTGGTTGCAGCGTCACCGCCACCAAACAGTGCTGCTGCCGCCTGATCAATGAAGCTGTAGGTCACACATTCGTTGTACCCCAGAGCCGCCGCCGTGCGCCGTGCGATCTGTTCGCGCCGCTGGATCGGGGTCATCACCGGCTTGGGCACACCGCTGGTCAAACGCGGCAAGGGGCGCCCCTGCAGTTTCGTCAGCGAGGCCACACGGGCGACTTCCTCGACCAGATCAGCCTCACCCATCACGTCGGGCCGCCAACTGGGTACGTGCGCCATGTCGCCCTCAAGGCGAAAGCCAAGGGCGGTCAGCGTCTGGCGCTGTTCGCTTTCGGGAATGTCCATACCCACGAGGCTTTGCACGCGAGCCGCATCCAGACGATAGGCGCGCGACGTGTCGGGGATCGCACCCGCCTGCACACGGCTCGACACCTCACCACCCGCATATTCGACGATCATTTCGCATGCCAGATCAAGACCTCCAGGCGTGAAGGCTGGGTCAATCCCGCGCTCGAACCGATAGCGCGCGTCCGAATTGATCTTGAGCGCGCGACCTGTATAGGCCGTGCGGACCGGGTCGAAGTAAGCGGCCTCCACAAAGACATTCACGGTGTCCATCGTACAGCCCGACGGCAGCCCGCCCATCACGCCACCGATGCTTTCGACGCCATTGGCACCCGAAATCAGAGTCATGTCGGGTTGGAATGTGTATTCTTTCTCATCCAGCCCAACGAGCGTCTCGCCCCCTTTGGCGCGGTGGATGCGCAAGGAGTCTCCAGCGATCTTGTCGGCGTCGAACACGTGCAGCGGACGGTTGCGGTCAAAAGTGAAGTAGTTGGTCACATCCACAAGGAACGAGATCGGACGCAACCCGATGGCGCGCAGGCGGTCCTGCAACCATGCGGGGCTGGGGCCGTTTGTGACGCCCCGGATGACGCGACCAAAGAACACCGGGCACTGATCAAGCGTGTCCTCGTCGATGCTGACACTCACCGGGCATGGGAATGCCCCCTCAAGCGACGGTTCGGGTGCCGGTTTCATCGTGCCGACACCGCGCGCCGCCAGATCCAAGGCGATGCCGCGCACGCCCAAGGCGTCAGGACGGTTGGGGGTGATTGCAATCTCGATCACCGGGTCGACCTTGGCCGGATCGTTCTGCGCCAGCCAGTCCACGAACCGGTCTCCGACCTCGCCTGAGGGCAGTTCGATGATGCCGTCATGTTCTTCGGACAGTTCCATCTCGCGCTCGGAGGCCATCATGCCAAAGCTTTCGATGCCGCGAATTTTGCCCACGCCAATGGTGGTGTCGATGCCGGGCACATACACGCCCGGTTTGGCAACAACGACGGTGATCCCTTCGCGCGCGTTCGGGGCACCGCAGATGATCTGCTTCATGCCCTCGTCCGTGTCGACCTGACACACCCTTAGCCGATCCGCATCGGGATGTTTTTCAGCGCTGACAACCTTGCCAATAGTGAAATCGGCCAGTTTGGCACCACGATCCTCGACCTTTTCAACCTCAAGGCCCAGATCGGTCAGCGCGTAGGTGATCTCGTCCACGGATGCGGTGGTGTCGAGGTGCTGTTTGAGCCAGCTGAGTGTGAATTTCATGCCTTCACCTTTTCGCGCTTTGGTCTTGGGTTTGAGTGTCGGCCTGCAATGGCAAAGATCGCGCAGAGGTGCAAGCCGGGCGGAGGACACCTCTGCCTTACATTCAGGGGGCACCATTGCCGGAGCGGTTCACGGTTTCGTCCCCGTTTTGCACCAGCCGCGTGGACCACGGGATCGGGTTGCGCAGGGCGAAATGCGCCATGCAGGCCCCTTCAGCCTCGTCCAACAACTCTTGGATTTTCTCGCGTGGTTCAGGGCTGTCGATCAACACATGGGTCTCGACCAGCTCGGTTTGCCCTGTTGTTGCATGCCCCAATTCGCGCATATGCGACAGGTTCGTAGCAAAGCGCACCCGCTGCTCAAGGCGCAGCGACGTGATCTCGATCTTGCGGGCTGTGTAGATGTCGGTGAGGTGCGTCATCAGGCAAAACCCGATCCCGGCACAGAAATAGGCCAGCGGTGGCGGGGCCTGATCATCGCCCACTGGGGGCTGTTCGTCGCAGTAGAGTTTGAGCGGCGAAAAGCCGGGGATGTTGACCGACACGGTGCCGGTTTTTTGCTGTTTGGACTGCGCTTCGGCCACCAGATTGACCTCGAATTGCAAGGGCTGGGGTGGTTTGGCGCGCTTGAACGGGTCGGGTGTGAAGGCGGTTGGGGCAGCGACGTCAGGGTTGCGTTCGCCCACGCGGTAAGGGTTGTCAGACATCATCGATCCTTTTCGGTGATCATTGTCGCAATGTGTTACTGGTCATCGAGCGCCTCTCCAATCCGCCGAAAGGCCGAGGCAAAGGCAGCGGTTTCGCCCGGCTCAAGCACGGACAGCATCGCGGCAGCGTTGCGTTTGTCCTGACGTTTGATCGCCGTCATCACATCGCGCCCCTCATCGGTGACCGACAGCACCTGCGCACGTCCGTCATCTGGGTCCGCTGCACGTTGCAGCAGCCCCCGCTTTTCGAGCGCCTTGACGGCTGTGGACAGGGTGGTTTTGGAGACGCCCAGCTTGGTGCCCATATGGGTTGGCCGCGTTGGCCCCTCATCCAGCATCCGCAGCATGTTGAAATAGAGCGGATTGAACGGCATTTTGCCTTCGGCGGGTTGGCCTTTGCGCCCTGCGACCAGCAACGCGCGGATCACCAGAGCGATGCCGCCTGCCAATTCTTCGATTTCTGCTTCTTTGACCATTGATACGTCCTGCGTACTATCTATATGGTACGTATAACGTACCAAAGAGATCCCATCATGCATCTTCTTGTCATCGCAGTTTTGTTTGTCCTTGCCAATTGCACCGCCGCGCCACCGGATGGCCCGCCCGCGTTCACCCACCCGCCCGCGGTCAGTACGCAAGGGGCTGTGGTGATTGAAACCACGGCCACCGTGCCATTGAGCCTGGCGGAGTTGCGCGCCTTTCTGCAACGTGCGCCGCTGATCGATTTCCTGGAACCCGCTGACGGTTTGGCCCCGCCGGCCGAAGGCAAAGTGTTGGAGGGCGATTGGCCTCAGGCCGGCGCGGTGCGCTGGCTACGACTTGAGGATGGGCACTATGTGATTGAGCGGATTTTGCGGAATGAACCAGAGCGCTTTGAGTATCAGATCTGGGTTTTCACCAATGCTGCCGGTCGTGCGGTAGAGCAAATTGTAGGTGTCCAGACCTTTACAGAAGTGAGCGCGGGCGAGACCCGCTTTGACTGGACCTATAGCATCAAGCCCAAGAACGCTTTTGCGCGATGGATCGTAAATTCGAGGCGGGGTGCGTTTGATGCCTATCTGGGTGGGGCCATGGCGCGCATGGCGGCCGCTGCACGGGCGGAGGCTGAAGGATGAGCCGAGTGCAGGCGATCTGGGCGCTACACATTGGCCGCGCCGTTTTGGCGAGCCTGTTCATCCTGGCCGGCCTCAACAAGATTGGCGATCCGTCCGCAACCCTGGCGCAGATCGAGGCAGGCGGGTTGCCCTTTGCCAGCATCGTTCTGCCGCTGGTGATAGCACTTGAGCTGGGCGGTGGCCTTTGGGTGGCGTCAGGCCTGCGCGGCACGGGCCTGATCGCGCTGGGATTGGCGGGTTACACATTGCCGGTGAACGTCGTATTTCACCCGTTCTGGTCAGTACCGGCAGAAGATTTTCGCACAGAACTGTCATTGTTTTTCAAAAACATTGCAGTCATGGGCGGGTTAATCGCGATGGCCGGGGTGTCTGCCTTGCGTCGCGCGGGCTAGTTTTTGTCGACATTCTCGGCAAAGGTGGTCTTGAACGCCTCCTGCTGCGCGCCGCTCGCGTCGGTTTGAAAGTTCGTTTTCCATTCGGCCATGCTCATCCCGTAGAACGCCTCGCGCCCTTCGTCCTTGGTCATGTCGATCCCGCGTTCATTTGCAGCCTCCTGATACCAGCGGCCGAGGCAGTTCCGGCAAAAGCCGGTCAGGTCCATCATGTCGATATTTTGCACATCCGTGCGGTCCTGCATCAGGTGTTGACGCAAACGGCGGAAGGCTGCGGCTTCGAGTTCAAGCTGGGTTTGTGCGTCCATCGGTCTGGTTCCTATGTTATGTCGGACTGGGGCGCTGCCCCAGACCCCGCGGTTTATTGGGCGAAATGAAGTTGGATCAAAGATTGGCGTCTTTGCTCGCCGCTTCAAGATGGGCGGCGAGGAACTGGGCCCAGTTGGTTTGGCCCGCCTCAGTCTCGATCAGGTCCTGACGCAGTTCCAGGATGACGTTTGGCCGCCCTTTTGAATGTGCATGCTGTGTCATTGCGTCACCGGGAAAGAAGCCTGCATAGGGCTGATTGTCGCCGACGGGACTGGTCAGCGCCCCCTGAAGGCGTCTGATCAGCGGGTTCGCGATCCGGCGATCCTGAGCCGACAGCACGCCGATTTCCCACGGTCGTGGCGCGCGGGCCTGAAGCTGCCTGGTAAAGCTGTGTATGGACAGGAACGCGATGTCCTTGCCCCGTGCGGTTTCGACAATCGCGTTGTGATAGGGTTGATAGAATGCTGCGATCCGGCGGGCTCGTTCAACCCCGTCGATGCGTCGGTTTCCTTCTATGATCGTGCCATCATAAAGCTGCGGAATCAGCGTTGGATCATCCGCGCCCCGGTTCGGATCAATCACCAGTCGCGAGAAGTTCGAGCAGACCACCGGCGCGTTAAGCACCTCGCCGAGTGCGAGTGCGGTTCCCATGGCCCCGATGTCATAGGCAATATGGCGTTCCATTTCGGCCTCGGGCAGCCCCAGACTGCCGCCACCCACGACCTCGGGCACCGTGTTTGAGGCATGATCACAGGTGATCACCCAGTGCCCTGACCGGTCTGCGCCGTGAATGGAAAATGGAGAGTATGTCATGCTGTTGTCGCCCGCGTTGCGCTAGGTTTAGGCCAGTTGCCACACGATGTGAATTGGGCAATAAGGCACGTGTTAGCGGTATCACCAAAAAGGACTCTGTCATATGCGACGCCAGCGCAACGTGAAAATTGTGGCCACGCTTGGCCCGGCTTCGGACACATACGAGATGATCCGCGCATTGCACGAGGCGGGCGCGGATGTGTTTCGCTTGAACATGTCCCATGGCAGCCATGAAGAGATCGCCGAAAAGCACAAGATCATCCGTCAGGTTGAAGAGGATTGCGGGTCCACCATCGCCATTCTGGCCGACCTGCAGGGTCCCAAGCTGCGCGTAGGTGTCTTTGCCGGTGACAGCGAGATGCTCGATGAAGGCGCGAAGTTCCGCCTTGATCTGGACAAGACCGACGGTGATGCGAGCCGTGTCTGCCTGCCCCACCCCGAGATTTTCGCGGCGCTCGAGCCCGGGAAATCCCTATTGGTCAATGACGGCAAGATCCGGCTGCGCGTAGAAGCCTGCGGTGCCGATTTCGCGGATTGTGTGGTGATCGCCGGTGGTGTGATTTCCAACCGCAAGGGTGTCAATGTTCCTGACGTGGAACTGCCCCTCGCCGCCCTGTCCGACAAGGACCGTGCCGATCTGGAATATGTCGCCGAGTTGGGTGTCGATTGGATGGCCTTGTCCTTTGTGCAGCGCGCAGCTGACGTGGAAGAGGCCCGCGAGCTTGTCAAAGGGCGCGCCGCAATCCTGTCCAAGATCGAAAAACCCAACGCCGTGGATCGCTTTGACGACATTCTGGCTGTTAGCGATGGGATCATGGTGGCTCGTGGTGATCTGGGCGTTGAACTGCCGGTCCAGAACGTGCCGCCGATCCAGAAACGCCTCGTGCGCAAATGTCGCCATGCGGCCAAGCCTGTGATCGTGGCGACCCAAATGCTCGAAAGCATGATCGAAAGCCCCATGCCGACCCGCGCCGAAGTCAGCGATGTGGCCACGGCGATCTATGAAGGTGCGGATGCCGTGATGCTGAGCGCCGAAAGTGCGGCGGGCAGCTTTCCCATCGAGGCTGTGACAACCATGGACCGGGTTGCTGCAGAGGTCGAACAGGATCCGACCTACACGCAGATTATCGAATCCAGCCGCAGCGCCAACCGCGCCTCGGTTGCGGACGGTATCGTGGCCGCCGCGCGCGAGATTGCGGAGACGGCCGACATCAAGGCGATCTGCTGTTTTACCCAAAGCGGGACCACTGCGTTGCTGGTCGCACGCGAGCGGCCCCGTGTGCCGATCCTCGCGCTGACACCGCTCAAGGGCACTGCACGTCGGATCGCGCTGACCTGGGGCTGCAATTGCGTTGTGACCGGCGTGATGGATCGCTTCAAAGGGGCGGTTGTGGGGGCGGCCAAGGCTGCACGCGACAAGGGGTTTGCAACGGCCGAGGATCGGATCGTGGTCACGGCCGGTGTTCCCTTCAACGTCACCGGCACCACGAACATTCTGCGCGTTGCCCCTTGCGATGAACGTTTGATTTATTCCACCGATCCAGAGTAACGTCGCCCCGCGATCAAGTAGGGTAAAGAGATGACTCCGGATATGTATTTGGTGCTCGGCATTGTTCTTGCCGGGCTTTCGATCCCTTCGGTGTTGTCTGCGTTGTCCGACAGGCGTGCGCCGCGGGCCTCAGCGATTACAGTCTTGATTGCAGGCGGACTTATCCTGCTGGCCATCCAGACGCAGCCCGGCGGCTATCGGCTCGAAAACATCCCCGACGTCTTTGTGCGCGTGATTGCGAAACTCATGCCCTGACCATCAATCAGGCCCCATATTTGACTTGCACTTGATGCGGTCCCCCCCTAAAGAGCGGCTTCGTTCCGCGCGTCCGGCCACAGTGGCATGCCGAGTCGCGCGTTCTACCGAACTCAAATGATGGAGACGGAAATGCCCAAGATGAAGACGAAATCGAGCGCCAAAAAGCGCTTCAAAGTGACCGCGACCGGCAAGGTCCTGGCAGGTCAGGCCGGCAAACGCCACGGCATGATCAAACGCACCCGCAAATTCATCCGTGACGCCCGTGGCACCACGACCCTGTCGGCCCCCGACGCCAAAATCGTCAAGGGCTTCATGCCCTACGACCGCTGATAGGAGGATAGACATATGTCCCGCACCAAAGGTGGAACCGTCGCCCACGCCCGTCACAAGAAGGTCATCAAGGCCGCCAAAGGCTATTACGGCCGCCGCAAGAGCACCTTCAAGGTCGCCCGTCAGGCTGTCGACAAGGCCAACCAGTACGCGACCCGCGACCGGCATAACCGCAAGCGCAGCTTCCGCGCGCTGTGGATCCAGCGGATCAACGCGGCCGTGCGTGCACATGACGAGGCACTGACATACAGCCGCTTCATCAACGGCCTGACGCTGGCTGGCATCGAAGTGGACCGCAAGGTTTTGGCCGATCTGGCCGTCAACGAGCCTGCCGCATTCGCCGCAATCGTGGATCAGGCCAAAGCGCAACTCGCTTAAGCCAGTCGATCACAATTTACATTCAGCAAGGCCCCGCTCTGATCCGAGCGGGGCTTTTTTCTGTTTTGCGGTGCCGTGCGACGCACCGACGGTGCGCGACAGTGTCGTCACCCGCACCAGGTGACCTTGCCAAAGCGCAGCGATGTGATAGCACGGCGACGCACGTAAGGAGCCGCATGCCATGGACGATCTCAAAGCGAAATACCTGACCCAGATTGCCGATGCTGGCAGCGAGGCCGCGCTTGAGGACATCCGCATCGCTGCCGTCGGCAAGAAGGGCGAAGTCGCGCTCAAGATGCGCGAATTGGGCAAGATGACCCCGGAGGAGCGGCAGGTCGCGGGCCCCGCGCTCAACGCGCTCAAGGACGAGATCAACAGCGCGCTTGCGGCCAAGAAGGCAGGCCTTGCGGACGCCGCGCTTGATGAACGCCTGCGCTCGGAATGGCTCGATGTGTCACTGCCGGTGCGCCCCCAACGTCAGGGCTCCATCCACCCGATCAGTCAGGTCAGCGAAGAGGTCACCGCCATCTTCGCCGAGATGGGGTTCAGCGTGGCCGAAGGCCCCCGGATCGACACCGACTGGTACAACTTCGACGCCCTCAACATTCCCGGCCACCATCCGGCCCGCGCCGAGATGGACACGTTCTATATGCACCGTGCCGACGGCGATGATCGCCCGCCGCATGTGCTGCGCACACACACCAGCCCCGTGCAGATCCGCAGCATGGAAGCGAGCGGCGCGCCGACGCGCATCATCTGCCCCGGCGGTGTCTATCGCGCGGACTATGACCAGACGCACACGCCAATGTTCCACCAGGTCGAAGGCCTCGCCATCGACAAGGACATCAGCATGGCGAACCTCAAATGGGTGCTCGAAGAGTTCGTGAAAGCCTATTTCGAGGTGGACGGCGTCGATCTGCGCTTCCGCGCCTCGCACTTCCCCTTCACCGAGCCGTCAGCCGAGGTCGATATCCGCTGCTCGTGGGAGGGTGGCACACTCAAGGTCGGCGAAGGCGACGATTGGCTTGAAATCCTCGGCTCGGGCATGGTGCACCCCAAAGTCTTGCAGGCGGGCGGCATCGATCCGAACGAATGGCAGGGCTTTGCCTTTGGCATGGGAATCGACCGGATTGCAATGCTGAAATACGGCATCCCCGATTTGCGTGCCTTCTTTGACAGCGATCTGCGGTGGTTGCGCCATTACGGCTTTGCCGCCCTCGACGTGCCAACGCTGCACGGCGGGTTGAGCAGATAGGGCGTGCGAAAGGGCGGATAGAATGACACGCGTTTCGCCCCCCGACCTACAATCGTTTCTGACGGATCTGGACATGTCCGTGCATGCCGCAAACGACTGGGGCACGCCTGCGAATTATATACCCGAGCTGGCCTGCATCGCCCCGGATCAATTCGCGATCTCCGTCGCATTACCAGATGGGCAAGTCTTGTCGGCAGGCTGCCACGACCAACCCTTTTCGATCCAGAGCGTGTCGAAGGTGTTCACCTTGGCTTGCGTGTTGGGCCGGATCGGAGATGAGCTTTGGGATCGGGTCGGGCGCGAGCCTTCGGGGACCTCCTTTGACTCTATCGTTCTGCTCGAACGCGAACAGGGGCGCCCGCGCAATCCGTTCATCAATGCAGGCGCGCTTGTGACGACCGACGCCTTGCTGGATGGTCGTATGCCCGCCGATGCGCTAGCCGAGGTCCTGGGCTTTATCCGCACTGCCGCGGGTGACACGAATATCCACATCGATGGCGACGTGGCGACCTCGGAAAAGGTCACAGGGCACCGCAACACCGCGCTCGCCTACTACCTCGCCTCGCACAAGAACCTGCACAACCCGCCGAACAGCACGCTCGAGACGTATTTTCATCAATGCGCCATCGCGATGAACACGGATCAATTGGCACGCGCGGGTACGGTGCTGGCGCGATTTCAAAATGCCCCGCGCCTGCTATCCTCGGAACGTGCGCGGCGGATCAACGCGCTGATGATGACCTGCGGGCACTATGACGGGTCGGGCGATTTCGCGTTTCGGGTCGGCCTGCCGGGCAAAAGTGGCGTTGGCGGCGGTATTCTGATCATCGCGCCCGGCAAGGCATCGATCGCCGTCTGGTCGCCGGGGCTGAACAACTACGGCAATTCCAAAGTTGGGACCGAGGCCGCGCACCGTCTGGCGCAATTTACCGGCTGGTCCGTCTTTGCCGGCTGAAATCCGGCGCTCATGTGCTAGGTTGCGATCCATGAAAACATACCTCGTCGCCGCAATGGTTGTCCTGATCCTGATCGCCCACGTGTTCCTGTGGCGCTCGGATATGGCGACGGGCCTCAAGATCACCTTCACGATCATCAATTTCACGGGCTGGGCGATCATTCTGGCCCCCATATTCCTGATCGACCGCTGGCTTGATGCGGTGAAGCGGCGCAATTCCTGCGACCACGATAATTTGACATGACACCGCCGCACGGTGGCGTAGCGTGCCCGCCATGAGATACCTTTTTGCACTGCTTGCCCTTTGGGCCCTCCCCGCCGCCGCCATGGGCCCATGGCAACGTGACTGCCAGCTGGACGTGCCCTGCGAGGTCGGCGCGCGCTCCTACCACGTCAAGGAACCGGATGGCTGGGATGGCGAAAGCCCCCTGCCCGTTCTGATCCACTTTCACGGCTGGCAGCGCACCGGTGCCCTGCCGGTGCAGCACCAACGCATTTCCGGGGCGACCCGGCGGCGGGGCGTGTTATTGATCGCCCCTAACGGCAATCGCAAGACGTGGAACATGTGGTCGCCCGAAACCGAAGACGTCGCCTTTGCCCACGAGGTTCTCGAAGACGTCGCCAATCGCTATCCCATTGATCCGGAAAACATCTTTCTGTCCGGCTATTCCTATGGATCGATCATGGCGTGGCGCGTCGCCTGTGACCGGGGCACCCAAATGAATGTGCGCGCACTGCTTGGCATATCAGGCACGCTAAACCAGCAGGAAGACTGCGCACAGGCCCCGCAAGAAGTGCGGCACGTCCACGGACTGAACGACAATGTGCTGGATTTTCCGTACGGGCGGGACGGCGATGAAACGTACCCGGTGGCCCTGTGGCGCTCACAATTCGATTGCGGCACGCCCACGGCGACACGCGACTGGTCCGCCGTTGACTTCCTGACGCTGAGCCGGACGGAATGGGACTGCGCTGGTGACACCAAAGTTGCACTCGATATCCACCCCGGCGGGCACTTCATCCCGCACGGCTGGATCGCGCGGCAGTTAGACGAATTGCTCGGGCGCGACCCGGTCTATCCCTAGATGGCGACCTTGCGGCTTTCATCCAGATAGATTTCGCGCAGACGTGGGGCGACCTTGCCCGGCGTGCCGTCGCCCAACGGCTGCCCGTCGATTTCTACCACAGGCATCACAAAGGTCGAAGCGGACGTAATGAACGCCTCATCAGCCTCGCGGGCCTCTTCAATGGTAAAGTTGCGCTCCTCGACCTCCATCTGCGCCTCTTGGGCAAAGCGCAAAACGGCCGCGCGGGTTATGCCGTGCAGGATGTCGTTGGATTTGGCGCGGGTGATGATCTTGTTGCCCTTCACGATATAGGCATTGTTGCTGGTCCCTTCGGTCACGAACCCGTCCTGGATCATCCAGGCATCATCCGCCCCCGCCTTCTTGGCCATCATCTTGCCCATGGAGGGATAAAGCAGCTGCACCGTCTTGATGTCGCGACGGCCCCAGCGAATGTCGTCGATGCTGATCACTTTCATGCCACGTTTGGCCGCGGGGTTGTCGGCCAGACCGGGCTTGTTCTGGGTGAACAGCACGACGGTGCAGGGCGTCGTTTCGGGATCGGGAAAGACGAAATCACGATCCTCCGGCGCACCGCGCGTGATCTGGAGGTAGATCATCCCCTCTTCGATCCCGTTCAAACGCACCAACTCGCGATGCACTTCAAGCAGGTCGTCTTTCGAGATCGGGTTGGCCATGTCGAGCGCATCGAGCGAGCGCTGAAGTCGTACCGCGTGCCCGTCGAAATCGATCAGCTTGCCGTCCAGAACCGAGGTGACTTCGTAGACGCCATCAGCCATCAGAAACCCACGATCAAAGATCGACACTTTGGCGTCCGCCTCGGGCATATACTCGCCGTTTACATAGACTGTGCGCATGTTCATCCCCATAGCTCGGACGCGGGCGGGTGGATCCCGGCGTCATCAAATTTCAACGGTGTTGCCCGGTCTTCGGCCAAGAGCAGCGGGCCGTCAAGGTCCACCACCGCCGCACCCTGCGCCACCAGCGTGGCCGGGGCCATGGCAAGGCTCGAGCCGACCATGCAGCCGACCATGATACGATAGCCCTCGGTCTGCGCTGCCGCGCGCAAAGCCAGCGCCTCGGTCAGCCCACCGGTCTTGTCGAGCTTGATGTTCACCATGTCGTACTTGCCCTTGAGCGCCGCCAGCGAGGCGCGATCATGGCAGGATTCATCTGCACAGACCGGCACGGGGCGGTCCATCCCGATCAGCGCTTCGTCATCGCCCGCGGGCAGTGGCTGTTCGACCAGATCGACGCCAAGACGCACGAGGTGCGGGGCCAGATCGGCGTACACCTCCGCCGACCACCCCTCGTTCGCATCCACGATGATTCGGGATGTGGGCGCACCGGCGCGCACCGCCTCAAGCCGTGGCATATCGTCCGGCGTGCCCAGCTTGATCTTGAGCAGCGGGCGAAACGCGTTCTTTGCAGCCTGCGCCTGCATCACTTCGGGCGTATCCAGCGATAGGGTGTAGGCGGTGATTTCAGGACCGGGCACCGGCAATCCGGCCAGTTCCCACGCGCGCTCGCCCGCCTGCTTCGCCTCCAGATCCCACAACGCGCAATCGACCGCATTGCGGGCCGCACCTGCAGGCAACAGATCGTACAAATCCCTGCGTGACAGATCAGCGGGCAGTCCTTCGATTGCAGCCGTCACGCCGTCGAGCGTCTCGCCATAGCGGGCATAGGGCACACACTCGCCCATGCCTGCATGCGCGCCGTCCGACACGCGGACGGTCAGCACCTGCGCCTCGGTCCGGGACCCACGCGAAATCGTAAAGACCTGCGCCAGCCTGAAGACATCTTGGGTCACTTCAATACGCATCAAACCGCCTTGTTTAGTTCATTGAAATCTGTCCTGAAAGGAGGCACAGCGTCGCGCGGATGCTCACAGGTCGACAAGCGGGTCGATCAACTTGCCCGCACCGAACCGGAACGGATCTGTGGCAGGCAGGTTCATGCGATCCTCGATCTCCTGCAAACAGGTCCGCGCGGCATTCTCGTCCAGCGCCTTGGTGTTGACCGAAACGCCGGTCACCTGCGCGGCCGGGTTCGCGACCTGGGCGATGGGCAGTGCGGTGTCGCGCAGTTGCTCGAGCGAGGGCAGCCCATAGTGCGGCAGGCCCCGCATGTGGGTGCGGGTCGGCTCGTGGCACAAGACCAGCGCGTCCGGCTGACCGCCATGGATCAAGGCCATGGTGACGCCGGAATAGGATACGTGAAACAGGCTGCCCTGCCCCTCAATGTGATCCCAGTGATCGGCATCATTGTCGGGCGTCAGATATTCGACCGCCCCGGCCATGAAATCGGCGATGACCGCATCCAGCGGCACGCCCTTGCCCGTGATCAAAATGCCGGTCTGACCGGTGGCGCGAAACGAGGATTTCATGCCCCGTTTCTGCATCTCGGCATCCATCGACATGGCCGTATACATCTTGCCGCAGGAACAATCGGTGCCGATGGCCAGGGCGCGCTTGCCCGTGCGTTTGACACCGTTGGCGATGGGATAGGCGACAGACGGAACGCGCACATCGTGCAGAGTGCGCCCGTTCACCTTGGCAGCGGCCTGCAACTCATCCTCATTGCGCAGCAGATTGTGCAAACCCGCGGCCAGATCATAGCCCATCTGAAGGGCCTGCACCAAGACCACTTTCCACTCGTCCGAGATGATCCCGCCGCGATTGGCCACACCGATCACCAAAGTCTTGGCACCGGCTTTCAGCCCCTCTTCGAGAGACATGTCGGTCAGGCCCATATCGGCACCGCAACCGGGCAGACGAAACTGACCCACGGCATTCTCGGGACGCCAATCCTTGATCCCTTGGGCAACCTTGGCGGCCAGTTGGTCGGGGGCATCGCCCAGAAACAAAAGATAGGGTGTCTGAATCATAGCGGCCTCTCAAAGATATGTGACACTTCAATCTTGCGCATAACCGCTGCAATGACATCGCAAAACGCGCATCCTATCGACAGTATCACGAAGAATTTTGCAGATGCCGAAAGATTTCACGAGATTCTTGCGCCCGCACTACCGATCAGAACAGGATCGCCCATGTCATGCTGCACCTGCACAATCACGCTTGCACCACCTCATGTAATTTAATACCTGAATGCACAATTCCTACGCAATAATCTTACCGAAAGGTCGCCGATCATGTCGTTCCGCCTGCAACCTACGCCCCCCGCACGTCCCAACCGCTGCCAGTTGTTCGGCCCCGGCTCTCGCCCCGCCATTTTCGAGAAGATGGCGGCCTCGGCGGCAGATGTCATCAACCTTGATCTTGAGGACTCAGTGGCCCCATCTGACAAAGACAGCGCGCGCGAAAATATCATCAAGGCGACCCACGAAATTGACTGGGGCAACAAGTTCCTCAGCGTGCGGATCAATGGGCTCGACAGCCCCTATTGGTATCGCGATGTGGTGGATTTGCTGGAACAGGCGAGCGACCGGCTTGATCAGATCATGATCCCCAAGGTGGGCAATGCCGCTGATATCTACGCAGTGGATGCGCTTGTGTCCGCCATTGAGACCGCAAAGGGGCGCAGCAAACCTGTCGCCTTCGAGGTGATCATCGAATCCGCGGCAGGCATCGCCCATGTCGAGGAAATCGCGGCGGCTTCGCCCCGTTTGCAGGCGATGAGCCTTGGGGCGGCGGATTTCGCGGCGTCCATGGGGATGCAAACAACAGGGATTGGTGGCACGCAGGCCAATTACTATATGCTGCACGAGGGCCAGCAGCACTGGTCCGACCCCTGGCACTGGGCGCAGGCGGCCATCGTCGCAGCGTGCCGGACGCATGGTGTCTTGCCCGTCGACGGACCCTTTGGCGACTTCTCAGACGACGACGGGTTCCGCGCGCAGGCACGGCGATCCGCGACCTTGGGCATGGTGGGCAAGTGGGCAATCCACCCCAAACAGGTGGCCATCTCGAACGAAGTATTCACCCCGTCCGAAGAGGCGGTAAGCGAAGCGCGCGAAATCCTGGCCGCCATGGAAACGGCCAAAGCCAATGGCGAGGGGGCGACCGTCTACAAAGGGCGACTTGTCGATATCGCATCGATCAAACAGGCCGAAGTCATCGTCAAACAATCCGAGATGATTGCCGGGCACTGACGCCCTCAGGGACGGTGGGTGGGGCGTCTTTGCCAAAGGCAAAGCGCGTCACGCAATGTCCTAGTCAGGCCAGACCTTGCGCCCGTCGACGCCGGTTTCGGCAACCAGACCCCGACGCTTGGCCTCGTAATAATAACCACGCGCATACCACATCACGGCCCGGTCCAGATCACCATCCGAAACCAGCCACGCGCCGCGCAAATAGCGGGTTGCGTATTTCAGGTTGGTTTCGGCATCCAGCAAATCGTTCGGCTGGCCGCGAAAACCCATGCTGCGGGCGGTCGCAGGCAAGATCTGCATCAATCCGTAATAGGGCCCGTTGCGCGCACTTGGGCGATGTGTGCTTTCGCGGATCACTACCTTTTGGACCAAAGCGACGGGTATGTCATTGGTCGCCGCCGCCGCCTCGATCTGGGCGCGCAATTGCGGCGTCTCATTGGGATAAAGCGGAACGACGGG
Organism: uncultured Tateyamaria sp.; assembly: GCF_947494755.1. Taxonomy (GTDB): domain Bacteria; phylum Pseudomonadota; class Alphaproteobacteria; order Rhodobacterales; family Rhodobacteraceae; genus Tateyamaria. The sequence goes on along the minus strand of NZ_CANLVZ010000013.1, from coordinate 6,011 downwards.
CACCGGTTCTGGGGCCGGAGCGGATGTGCATGCAGCCAACGTGACCGCAATCAAAAGGACAAACCATTTCATGGCCGCGCCCTAACATGAGGCCACAATCCTGCCCACCCGGAAACGTCCATCGTAAGCAACGTTTTGCCAATTGACGCACACAGACGTGATTGGGCATCGCGCGCGTCACCATGTTCACTGCGCCAAACCTATCAGGAGACCGCCATGTACCGCACCCTTTCCGCCCTCGCCCTCGTTTTGTTTGCAGGCACATCACACGCCGAAATGGCCCCCCGTGATGGATGGTCGGTGACACCCACGACCAAATCCTACGATGCTTTGATTGACGACGTGAAAAGGGCGGCCAAAGCCAACAAGATGGGCGTCGTGACCCAAGCCGGACCAACGGGGGCCGCTGCGAACCGAGGGGTCACGATCCCGGGCAATCGGGTGATCGGCCTGTTCAACAACCTTTACGCGGTCGAAGTGCTTGGCCTGTCGACCCCTGCAATGATCGAGGCTCCGATCCGGGTCTATGTCACTGAAAACGATGATGAAACGGCAACGCTCAGCTACAAGCTGCCCTCGACCGTCTTTGCGCCCTACATGGCCGAGGCCGGGCCGGAACTGGAACGGATCGCGGGTGAACTCGACGCCATCTTTGCCGATATCAGCGCGCAGGCGACGCAGTAGCGCTAGGCCCGTTCGTCCTTCGGCGAGCCCATCACCACATAGGACGTGATCCCGTTCACTTGCGGCAAGGCACCCAGCATGTCGGTGTGAAAGGTCTTGTAGCTTGGCAGGTCAGCGCATTCGATACGCAGCAGATACTCAATGGTCCCGGTGATATTGTGGCATTCGCGCACTTCTGGCGCGCGCGAGATCGCACGTTCAAACGCTTCCTGACTGGCCTTTGAGTGATTGTTGAGGCCAACGCCGATATAAGCCACAAACCCTGACCCTAGCTTGGTCCGATCCAGCACAGCGCGGTAGCCGGTGATGATCCCGGCGCGCTCCAATTCCTGCACCCGACGCAAGCACGCCGAGGGGGACAGGCCCACACGATCGGCCAGTTCGATATTGCTGATGCGACCGTTTTGGCCAAGCTCATGCAATATCCGTTCGTTTATGCGATCCATCTTCACCATATATTGCGAAAATACGTCTCTTGTCCCAAACTTCGCAACCAAAATCGCGCCAGCCGGTCACTTATTGCGTCATGACACTTGATCTGCTCTCTGCCCTTGCGGCCTTTGCCTTTGTAAGCTCGATCACACCGGGGCCAAACAACCTGATGCTGATGGCGTCCGGGGCCAATTTTGGTTTTCGCCGCACCATCCCGCATATGCTGGGGGTCGGGCTAGGCTTTGTGTTCATGGTGATGCTGGTCGGTGCGGGGCTGATCCAGATCTTTGACGCCTACCCGCTCAGCCACACTGTGCTCAAAGTCGCATCCGTCGCCTATCTGCTGTTTCTGGCGTGGAAGATCGCAACCGCCGCACCGGTTCATGATGGGCAGGGTCAGGGCACGCCAATGACGTTTCTGCAAGCCGCCGCCTTTCAGTGGGTCAATCCCAAGGCGTGGACGATGGCCCTGACAGCAGTGACCGTCTACACGCCCGACACCACGCTTTGGGGGATCGGGGTTGTGGCCTTGGTCTTTGGCGCTATCAACCTGCCGGCCGTCAGTTCATGGACCGTGCTTGGCCAGCAAATGGCGCGCGTGCTGACAAATCCCGCCCGGCTGACGGCATTCAACTGGACCATGGCCGCACTGCTCATTGCCTCGCTTTATCCGGTCGTTTTCCCCTGAATATTGCAAATCCCCTGCGGCCCGGCCATATATCGCCAAACCGCATCGGGAGCGCTGTGTGACGCAATATCTGGAATTCGAAAAGCCATTGGCTGAAATTGAGGGCAAAGCAGAGGAACTGCGCGCCCTTGCCCGCCAAAGCGAAGATATGGATGTCACCGATGAGGCGGCGGCGCTGGATGCCAAAGCGGTCTCGTTGCTTGATGATCTTTACAAGGATCTGACGCCCTGGCGGAAATGTCAGGTCGCACGGCACCCCGAGCGGCCCCATTGCGTAGACTACATAGAGGCGCTGTTCACCGAATACACGCCTTTGGCCGGGGATCGGAACTTTGCCGATGACCACGCGGTCATGGGCGGCCTTGCCCGGTTCGAGGATCGCCCGGTGGTCGTCATCGGCCACGAGAAGGGCAACGACACCAAATCACGGATTGAGCGTAATTTCGGCATGGCCCGCCCCGAAGGATACCGCAAGGCGATCCGGCTGATGGACATCGCGGATCGCTTCGGGCTGCCGGTGATCACGTTGGTCGACACGCCCGGGGCCTATCCCGGCAAGGGCGCAGAAGAGCGCGGCCAGTCCGAAGCCATCGCACGCTCCACCGAAAAGTGCCTGCAGATCGGCGTGCCATTAGTGTCCGTGGTGATCGGCGAAGGTGGCTCTGGCGGCGCGGTTGCTTTTGCTACGGCCAACCGTGTCGCGATGCTTGAACATTCAGTCTATTCGGTGATCAGCCCCGAGGGCTGTGCTTCAATCCTTTGGAAGGATGCCGAAAAGATGCGCGAAGCGGCAGAGGCCCTGCGTCTGACCGCACAAGATCTCAAGCAGTTGAATGTGATCGACCGTATCATTCCTGAATCTGTCGGAGGAGCGCATCGTCACCCCGAGGCGACAATGGCGGCCGTCAGTTCGGCCATCGCTGCGATGTTGCAGGACCTTGATGCCAAGGACCGGGCAGCCCTGATTTCGGATCGGCGCAACAAATTCCTTGATCTGGGGTCCAAGGGCCTCGCGGCCTGATCAGCCAAAGGCATGGATGCTTGCGCTGTGCCGCACGATCTTGCCCGGTAGTTCCAGATGCACCTCAGCTCCGTGACCTGAATGCGGTGGCACAATGTTGACGACCCCGCCATGAGAGCGCGCGAGTTTGCTGATGCCCATCAGTCCGAACCCGGTTCCGTCGCGACCGCGCCCCGGTCCTTTCGTGATGGCCGCTGTGGAAAACCCCGGTCCGTCATCACAGACCGAAAACCGGAGCCGCTGCGCGTTCATCTCTTCGACCTGAACAGAGACGCGGCGGGGCGTGTTTGGTCCGTGCTTGAACGCGTTGTCGATCAAATTGCGCAGAACGATCTGAACGGCGGCATAATCCGTGTCCACCAGCAACCGCTCATAGGACACGCTGTGCGTCCTCTGCGGGTCCAGCAGCACCAGGACATCGTCACATAATCCGCCCAGATCAAAGACCCGATTGTGCCCCTGTGCATCGGGTGCCATCGCCCTCAGCATGATCCCGGAGATCACCTCAAGCGCCTGATCGGCCAGTGCATCGATCATGTCGATCAACTGCGCCTTGCCATCGCCGTGATCGACAAAATCAATCCGCATTACATCAGCCAGCGACTTGAGGTTTCCAACCGGACTGCGCAGGTCATGGGCTGCCATGCAGATCAAATCCTGCATCTCGTGCGCTGACGCCACGGTCATGGATTGTTCCGCCGCCCGGGCACGGTCCTTCGTGATATCGCGGGAAATGCCCACCATATGCGTCATCTGCCCATCGGCATCATGTACCGGGCGCAATTGGGTGTGCACCCATGTCTGGTGCGTGCCTATGGGCAGTGCGATTTCATACTCCGTCGCCTCGCCACCCTCCCACGCCTTGCACTGGCGTCGAAACACGGAATACGCGGCCCGGCCCGTAAACAGATCGTAGGCGGGACGCCCGACAATCTGATCGAGCGTCAGGGCAAGCCGATCGCGCACCGCCTGATTTGCAAATCCATAGACCGGAAGCCCCTTCTTGCCTGCCACCAATACGAAGATCGGCTGATCCACAAAGTCGTAGGGGCTGAAATCAATAGCTGTCATGGCGCGACTCCTCCGTCTGAGCCGGTATACCGCACGGGCACCTACCAAAGCTTTAACGTGTCAGCTGGCGAGCATTCTCAACCCTTGGGTGACATCGGATCGAACCGCAAGGCGCAACCCCGGCTCGTCCCCTGCGCGCAGGGCCGCGATGATCAGCCGGTGATAATGGGGCGGCTCGGTGCGCCGCAACCGCCCGTAAAGCGCCCGCATGGTCGGCCCCATTTGCAGCCAAACCGTTTCGGACATGGCCAGCATAGCCGGGGCTTGGGCGCGCAGATAAAGGGTGCGGTGAAATTCAAGGTTCGTGCGGATGTAGCTGACCGCATCCCGGTGCGCGACCGCTTCGGCGACGGCCCCGTTGATGGTCTGCAACCGCTCGATCAGGGCGAGGTGTGCACGGGGCAAGGCACGGGTGGCCAATTCCACCTCGATCAGGGCTCGCAGGGCCGCCAGCTCTTCGATCCGCTCGTTGGACAGTTCCGGCGTTGAAACCCGGCCTGAGGGCGATAGAGTGAGCGCTCCTTCGGCAACCAACCGGCGCACCGCCTCGCGTGCGGGGGTCATCGATACGTCGTATTGCTTGCCAATCCCACGCAGAGTCAGCGCGTGCCCCGGTGGAATATCCCCGTGCATGATCCGCGTGCGCAAGCGGCGATAGACCCGGTCATGGGCGGCAGTGGTGGCATCTCGGGGGCGTAGGTTGGGCTGCATATGCGTTTGTGATCACAAACACACCAAGCCGTCAATCACCGAACCGATATTGGTGCAGTGCATTGCCTTCGGTCTTGAGCCACCGCCGCACGGCCTTGTAGGGGCCATGGATCCTCTCCACCTCGGCCCAGAACGCGGGCGAGTGGTTCATCTGGGCCAGATGCGCAACCTCGTGGGCGGCGACGTAGTTCAGCACCTCGGGCGGGGCGAGGATCAGGCGCCATGAATACATCAGACGCCCTTCGGAGGAACACGACCCCCACCTGGACCGGGTGTCACGGATGGTGATGCTCGAATATCCAACCCCAAGGCGGTCAGAATAGACATCGCTTTGCAAGGCCAACTGGTCCCGTGCGCGCGCCTTGAGAAACCCCAATGTCCGACGCGCAGCCGTGTCCGCCCGACCGGGCACGATCAACCTAGCCCCCTCAAGTCGGATTCCGCGCCCTGCCCCTTGGACAAGGGTGCACACCTGCCCCTCGAGCGGCAAGGTCGAACCAAGGCCAACAATGTTTTCCTGAGGTCGGGAGGCCAGATGACGGGCAATCCAATCGCGTTTTTCGGCGGCAAAAGCCAACGCGTCGCGTTCCGACACCCGATGAGGCAACGTCAGCGTGACCCGCCCATCAAGCTGCGAAATCCGCAAGGTGATCCGGCGGGCCCGGGCCGAACGACGCAGTGTCAATGCAATGTCGGGGTCCCCTTGAAGGACACGTTCATCCATCCCATCTTCCCCATCTGACCATAAGGCTTTGACTCCGTCCCGGCCTTATGGCACTTGCCCAGAATCGCCGCAATATGGACGGCCTGTTTGCGCATCCGCGCCGGGGCCTGCACTGACAGACAAGGATCTCGCATGCCAAAGGAAGAATGGGGCACCAAGCGCCTGTGCCCAACCACGGGTAAACGGTTTTACGACATGAACCGCACACCCATCATCAGCCCCTACACGGGCGAAGCGGTGCAGCTCGACAGCACCAAGACCCGGATGATCGCCGCTGACGACGAGGATGCGGTCACAGCCAAAGCCAAGGCTTCGACTGCGGCCGAGGACGAGGATCAGGTGCTGGACGATGATGACGTCGACGTCGAGTTGGACGATGATCTGCTGGACGACGATGATGATGACGAGGACACCGTCCCGCTCGAAGAAATAGCAGACGTCGCTGCCGATGACGACGACACGTAAATCGACCCTGCACGCGGGATCTTTTTCGCTTGATCCCGCAGTGCAAAGCGCCTAATCAGCGGCGCACGGCTGGCAACAGCCGCCCAAGAATGGGGCATTAGCTCAGCTGGGAGAGCGCCTGCATGGCATGCAGGAGGTCAGCGGTTCGATCCCGCTATGCTCCACCATTCTTGTTCGTTCCAGCATCAAGATCAGCACATTTCAGAACCCGTAGG
>NZ_CANLVZ010000012.1 GCF_947494755.1 uncultured Tateyamaria sp. | reverse complement strand
GCTAACCGGTCAGAAGAGGACCAAAACCTGAACAGAGCTAACTTATAAACACGGACTCTCAGGGGAGCAGGTCAGCAGCGCCATCGGGCGTTTTGATATCCGCCACCAGATAGGTCACCCCGCAGTCGTCAAAATCGCGCAAGGCCGCGCGGGTCTGTTTTTGCAACGCTGTGCAGGTTGGACATTGCGGGTCATGGATTTGCACGATGGTCATGGCACCTTCGCCCACACGGGTCAGATCATGCTCGGCAGCATAGGCCCGGAAGGACCCGAAACCCCAAACGCCCCCACCCGCCACTGCCGTAAGGCCGATGGCCCCGTTGCGGCCTAGTTTCAGCACATCACGGCGCGAGGGTGCGGCGGCGGTGGGAGAAGACTTGCGGCGCTTGGATTTTGACTTGGACATGAAAGGTGCCTGTGAAACGGTCGGTCAGGCGCACCCTATCCCCGAACTGTCCGAGCGCAGCTAACAATCGCGTCATTGCGCCGCCATGAAAAAGGGCGCGCAAACCGATGCCTGCGAGCCCTCTTCGTCGCCGTCAGCGAGACCTTACTCAGCCGCCATGGCCGCTGAGGCGGGTTCCCATGGCGCGATGAACGCGCCCAGGACCGTTTGCAACGCCTGATCGCTTGATCCTTTAGCGTCCACTTGAGCCACAAGGCCCCGCTTTTTGTCCTCCAACACGGACACAACACGCGCATCCAGACCCGCCGCTGAAAGCGCCTCGTTATAGGTGCGGGTGATCGCCTCTTTGCGCAGGTCGGGCTTGAAGATTTTACCGACAGCGGTTTTGGGTAACTCGTCCATGATGACCATGTGCTTGGGCTGCGCAGCGCGTTCGTGCACGTTGGCCTTGCAGAACGCGATCAGCTCGTCGGGGGTGACGGAGGCACCTTCGACCAGCTCTACATAGGCGCAGGGTACTTCGCCCGAATGGGCGTCGGGTTGACCAATGGCCCCGGCAAAGGCGACGGCTTCGTGCCCCAAAAGCGCCTCTTCGATCTCGGCGGGGTCAATGTTGTGCCCGCCCCGAATGATCAGGTCCTTGGCGCGGCCCGTGATCCACAGATACCCGTCCGCGTCCAGACGGCCCAGATCCCCCGTGCGCAGGTATTTCTCGTGATAGTAGAGGTCCTTGTTCTTTTCGGCCTCGGTATAGGTGTTGCCAGCCCACACGCCGGGATTGGACACACAGATTTCGCCTACTTCCTCGACCCCAGCCTCGACAGGCCCCTCGGCTGTGCCTTTGTAAATCTTGACGTCCGTGTAGGGGAACGGAATGCCGACGGACCCGATCTTTTTCTCGCCATCAATGGGGTTGCCCGACACAAGGCACGTCGCTTCGGTCATGCCGTAGCCTTCGACAATTTCGACACCGGCGGCAGCCTCATAGCGTTTGAACAGCTCTTGCGGCAGAGGTGCCGAGCCGGAGAACGTCGACTTTACGGTCGAGATATCGGCATCAATTCCCCGCTGCATCATCGCTGCAATGGCGGTGGGCACGGAGGCGATAAAGGTGATCTTCCACCGCTCAGTCAGCTTCCAGATATTGTCGAACACGCCTTCGCCGCGATAGCCCTGCGGGGTGGGGAAAATGCAATGCGCACCCGACGCGACCGCGCCCATCAGCAACACATGGGCGGCCATGACGTGAAACAACGGCAAGGGTGCGAGGATATTATCATCCGGACCAAGCAACACTGTGGCACCGACCCAACCATTGTAGATCATACCGGAATATTTGTGCTGCGCCACTTTGGGCATGCCGGTCGTCCCGCCAGTGTGGAAATAGCAGGCCACTCGATCTTCCTGCACATCCTCAAAGCTGAGGGTTTTGGGCTGCTTGGCCGCTTCGGCGTTGAAGTTCTTGTACGTCACACCCGGTGCCTGTTCGGACTTGGGGCGGATCAGCGGGATGATGAACGACTTGAGGCCCGACACATGGGTCAGCAGATCAACCTCGAGCACGGTCTTGACGTTCGGGGCGAGCGACACCGCCTTGGCTGTTTTCTGGGCCACATCCGTCTTGGGAAAGGCGCGCAGGGTTACGACGATCTTGGCATTTGTCTCGCGCAGGATCGAGCCGATTTGCTCGGCGTCGAGCAGCGGGTTGATCGGGGCGACGATCCCAGCCGTCGCGCCACCCAAGAGTGTCAGCACGGTTTCGGTCGCATTGGGCAGGATATAGGCCACCACGTCCGTCGGGCCGATGCCCATGGAGCGCAGCATATTGGCGCATTGGGTCGTGCGATCCTTGAGGGCCGAATAGGTCAGCGTTTCGGCCTTGGACTTGGGGTCCGAAAAGATCTGGTAGCTGATCGCATTGTGGTTCGGGAACTTCTCGGCGGTGGCGCTGAGCAGGCCATAGAGGGTCTTGGCGATGTCGCGCTCTTCCCATGGCATTTCGTTCTGAATGGCGTCGCGGTCCGCGATCCCTGCAAATGTCATCGTCATCCTCCCTGATGCGTCTTTTGGCAGTCATGGCGCAGCGCGCGTGCCAGTTGATCAAGGATGCGGTGGATTGCCGCAATGTTCAAGGAGTCTGGCCCCCCGCGAGAACACAATACGCGGCGTCAAAAGGCGTAACGCTAGGTCACAATAAAAAAGACGACGGGCCATGCCAGCCCGTCGCCCCCACCGCCATTCGGCGTATTGGATCAGTCCTGCGGGATGCGCAGAACCTGACCGGGATAGATTTTGTCCGGGTGGGTCAGCATCGGCTTGTTCGCTTCAAAGATTTCCTCGTAGCGTGCGCCGTTGCCCAAGGTCGCGGCCGAGATGCCCCAAAGCGTGTCGCCAGGCACAACCGTGTGAAACACAGGATCGGTGTCGCTTGGAACGTCTTCCTCGACGGCGGCGACCCCTTCGACATTGCCGACGGCCAAGATGACCTTTTCCTTCATTTCCTGACTGACAGCCTTGCCCGCGACTTTGACCTTGTCGCCTTCGACCGTGATATCCAGACCCGTGGCGTCCAGGCCAAGTTCCGCGATCTCGTCATTGAGCGCGCCGCCATCCAGTTCAGGCTCATCGCCTCCGCCAAACAGCTTCTTGCCCTTGCCTTTTACAAAGTTCCACAGACCCATGACAGCTCCCCTTTTTTCAAAATGTGTCAGGGACTCAAGATCATGTCCGCCGGCGGGAGTGAAGGGGAATTATTCCGCCGCGATACCATCTGTGAACTGCAGGCGCGCAAGGCGGGCATAGAGCCCCCCCTCGCTGACCAGCTGGTCGTGCGGGCCTTGCGCCACGACGCGCCCCTTATCCAGCACCACGATGCGGTCCGCCTTTTTCACTGTCGCCAGACGGTGCGCCACGATCAGGGTTGTGCGGCCCTGCGCCAAGCTGTCCACCGCGTCTTGCACCGCCCGTTCGCTTTCGGCGTCCAGCGCGCTTGTCGCCTCGTCCAGCAGCAGCAGGGGAGCGTCGCGCAGGATCGCCCGTGCAATGGCGACCCGCTGCTTTTGACCACCCGACAGCATAACGCCGCGCTCGCCAAGGGGGCTGTGATACCCTTGGGGCAGGCCCATAATGAAATCATGCGCTTCGGCGGCGCGGGCGGCGGCCTCAATCTCGGTCTGCGAGGCACCGGGGCGGCCAAAGGCGATGTTGTCCGCTGCAGAGGCTGCAAAGATCACCGGGTCCTGCGGGACCAGCGCGATGTGCTTGCGAAAGGCCTCCCGGTCCATTTCGGCCACATCCACGCCATCGAGCATGATACGTCCCTCTTGCGGATCGTAAAAACGCAGGAGCATCTGGATGATCGTGGTCTTGCCCGCGCCGGAGGGGCCGACAAACGCGACCGTCTCACCCGGTGCAATTTCGAGGCTGACACCATCCAGCGCATTGAGCGCAGGCCGCGCAGGATAGGCAAAGCGCACGTTCTCAAAGGCGATGTGGCCGCGCACAGGGCTTGGCAGGGTTTTGGGTTGGGCGACGTCCTGCACCGCGTCTTCGGTCTGCAACAGCTCGACCAACCGCTCGGTCGCGCCCGCCGCGCGTTGCAACTCGCCGATGATTTCGGACAGGGCGGCCACCCCCCCCGCGACCATTACCGCATAGATCACGAACTGGATCAGTGCGCCCATGGTCATCACGCCCGCGCGCACGTCATTGGCCCCGATCCACAACACACCGACAATGCCCGCAAAGACCAGAAAGATCACGATGACCGTCATCAGCGCGCGGATGGTGATGCGCCGCTTGGCCGACCCGTAGCTTGCCTCGGTCACGTCGGCGAACATCATCCGGCTGGCGGTTTCGTGGGTAAAGGCCTGCACGGTTTGCACCGCACTCAATTGCTCGGATGCACGGCCTGAAGACGCGGCAATCCAGTCTTGGTTTTCGCGGCTCAGCCCGCGCAACTTGCGCCCCAGCACAAGGATTGGCACCACGACGGCGGGCACGATCAACAACACCAGCCCCGCAAGTTTGGCCGACGTCAGCAACATCAGGACAAGACCGCCGAAAAAGATCAGAATATTGCGCAATGCAATCGACACGGAGGAGCCAATGACACTCAGGATCAGGGTCGTGTCGGTGGTGATCCGGCTGAGCACCTCGCCGGTCAGCACATTCTCGTAAAAGCTGGGCGACATGCCGATGACGCGGTCAAACACCGCCTTGCGGATGTCCGCGACCACACGTTCGCCAAGGCGCGTGACCAACGCATATCGCAACCCCGTACCCACGGCGAGCAGGCCCGCAATGCCGATGGCCGCGAGGAAATAGAGATCAAGGATCGCGGGGTCTTCGCTGCCAAAATTGTCCACCACACGGCGCACCGCCAGGGGCAATGTCAGCGACACCACAGCCGTCAGAACAAGGGCCAGAATGGCAGCGATCATCAACGGCCAATAGGGCATCAGAAACGGCAGCAATGCGCGTAAGGACCCAAGCTCTTTGGATTTTTCCCGCTCTTGCGTGGCCGATTGAGGCGGCAAATCTGTGGTGGTCGTGTCGGTCATTCTGTCTCCGGGCGTCCGTGCCCCGCAGATGGCCGCAACACACATGTCACGTCAAGTGGACAGCACCGCGCAGGTCAAAATTGGTGAAACATGGAGCGGGCGGCGGGAATCGAACCCGCGTCATTAGCTTGGAAGGCTAAGGTCTTACCACTACACAACGCCCGCAATACCGAGGCCCCGGATACGGCATCGCGGATGCGGGGTCAAGCAGGACAAGGGCCGCGATATGGCGGCAGGTCGCATCAGTACCCGCGTATCGGATCGACCACATTGACCAGCGCCTCACCCGCGCTCCAGCGCGCGAGATTGTCCAGAAACAGGTCAAAGGACACATCCTCCCACCCGTCATGCACGGACGCGCAATGGGGTGAGATCAGCACGTTGTCCAAGCCCCAAAGCGGGCTGCTTTCGGGCAAGGGTTCGACCTCGAACACATCGAGGGCCGCCGCCGCGACGTGCCCCTCCGCCAGCGCCTGCGCCAGCGCGGTCTGATCGACGACGCCACCGCGGGACACATCCGCAAGGACCACCCCGCGTTTCATCGCACCGATCTGCGTGACACCGATCAACCCGCGCGTCTGAGCCGTCAAAGGTGTAGATATCGCAATGAAATCAGCGCGCTCCAGCAAGCTGTTCAAGGCGTCTGCACCGTGTACCTCGTCCACGTTATCCGTGTCGCGCGGGGTCGCGCGGGTGCCGATCACGTGTATGCCAAACGCCTTGGCCAGCTGCGCGATCGCCTTACCGGTGTGGCCCAGCCCGACAATCAGTAGCGTCTTGCCCTTGAGAGGACGCACCGTGCGTGCCGCCCAGACCCGCGCGCCCTTGTCCGCTTGCAATCCCGGCACATCCAGCATGAAATGCAAGAACCCGCCCATGACATATTCCGCCATCATGTCCGCTGCGACCCCGGCGGCATTGGTCACGGTTGTGACTTGCGCATCCCACTGCCCGAAGTGGTCGGTCCCCACGCCCCCGTTTGCAATCCACTGCGGACCGTCGGGTCCAAAAAGAGCCGCCCTTGGAAAGCCAGGCGTGCCGTTAAACCGCACTGTATATACGACCTGAGGCGCAAATTCCGTCAGCATCTCGGGCAGCGCGTCATAGCTGTCGCAGACGCGCACCTGCGCCTGTGGACTGGCTGCGATCAGCCTCTCAACCAGACCGTCTGACGCATCGGTGTGCAGCACGACGCGGATCGGCTCTGTCATGTGCTCTCTCCTACCGGGGGGTGGATCAGGGCCAGAAGATCACTGAATTTGGTATCCGGTTCTTGCATTTTGGCGCGCATTGCCCAGATCGCGGTCTTGCGCGGTGGCGGTAACGCGCCCGAGATGGCGTGGAATTTCGCCTCGACATCGCCAAGCGCCATCGGGGCCTCGGGCCCGCCGCGAGCATGCACCTCCCCCGAGCTCAGTCTGCGTCCATCCCGCAAGCGCACCGTCACATCTGACCAGCGTCCCGCAGGAAAGCGTGATGTATGCCGCGCGTCTTCCTGCACCGTGATTTTGTCCACGATAGCGGCCACCTGCGCGTTATTCAGTTCTGCACCCGAGATGTGGTCCGCATTGATCCGCCCATGCACCAGCCGCGCGCCCAAAGCAAAGGCCAGCGAATACTGCGCCTGCGAGGTCGTCTCTGGCATGCCCGGAAACAAAGCGGCCGCCTTATCAAAGGTGCGCACTTTGATGGCGGCAATGTCGTCCGCCGTCAGGCTGTGCCCGTCGATCAAGTCTCCGAACCCATCAAGGGCGGCATGCGCCCAACGGCAAATCGGATAGGGTTTGATGTAGTTATGTGTGATCGTCCAGCTTTGGCCCAGATCGGCCCAATGCGGTGCAATATCAGCGGCTTCGACGGTGATGGCAGGGGCACCCTCGAACCCGTTTTCAGCCATCAGCACCGCCATAGTTCCAACCAAAGCGCCCATGCCGGACCCGTCATGCAGCATGGTGGGGTTGGCGATTTCGCGCATCATCTGACTGCGCGGTCCGTGGTATTCTGCAATCCCCAAGGCATGCCGCAACTGGTCCGCCGTTGCCCCGCGCAGCCGACAGCCAAGCGCCGCAACCCCAAGCGCATTCCACGCACCGGACGTGTGATAATCCGCGACGCTGGCGTGCAGCGCGATGGCGGCCCTTGCTGATACCTCATAAGCCATCACCATCGCGCGCAAGGCATCGCGCGCTGAAAGGTCGGGCAGGTGCTCTCCAAACGCGCACAGCGCGGGCACCACCGCGCAGCCGATATGCCCAAGCGTCGGGTTGTAGCCGTCATGCGCATCCAGATTATCGATCTGCGTGGCGGCCGCAAATGCGGCCCCCGATAGCGAAGCGCGGCGACCATCAAACAGGATCGTGGCCTGATCGTCCGGATTTGATGCGCCGTGAAAGCGCACCGCATGATCGCGCGCGATCTGTCCGGCCTGCATCCCATCTGCCCCCGCGGCCACGCCCAAAGTGTCAATCAACAAGGTCGCGGCCATGTCGAGGGCAGCGTCCGGCACGGTACATGGTCCCAAGGTAAATGCGGCAATATCGTCAAAGGTCATGAACGCTCCGATGCGAGCAATTGACCAAAGCCGGTGATTGGTGCGCGCAGGCCAAGCAGGCACATCGCCTGAAACACCATCGCCTGATTTGAACTGATGACGGGTTTGCCCAACGCTTGTTCGAGATCCTCCAGAACCTCCACACTGCGCATGTCCGTACATGACAGAACCACAACCTCAGCTTCCAGGTGATCGGCGCGCTGCCCAAGGGCAAAGACTTCGCGCGGGCTGAGCGCGCCCTGCCCTTCATTGTCCAGCGTGCCCTCAAAATCAGCGCGGTGTACGGTGTCAAACCCCATTTGGCCGAGGAAGTGGATCGCCATGTCGTTGATCGTGGGCACGTAAGGCGAGGCAAATGCGATCTTCCTGGCCTCGAGCGCCGTCAGCGCAGCCACCAGCGCGCCCGCAGCCGTGACCGTCTTGGCCCCGCTGGCTTGGGCAATGCGCGCGGCCAAATCGCGGTCAAAGGCTGGCCCATGGGTGAGTGTCGCCGAGGTGCAGCCATAAACGACGACATCCGGTTTGACCCCAGTGAGCAGCCGCAAGGGTTCGTCGAGGTCCGCAGCCCCCAATGCATGCATCTGGTCGGCGTCCGGTATTTCGTCCTCGTCATAGCCCCCCATGCGCGCAAAGTGGAGGGAAACACCGTCCGGGCGCAACAGGGCCATGTCCGGCTCAAGGTTCGAATTGGTGAAAGGGACCAGCACGCCAAATCGCGCCTGTCCGCGGGACGCGCTCATGTCCTGTTCTCCTGCTGCCACTGATCCAAAAGGGCAATGGCCTGTTGCGTATCGGCCCTGGTCCCAATGGTCATGCGCATCATATGCGACAGACCCGCGCCGCCCTGGGCCCGCAGGAACATGCCCCGCTTGCGCAAAAACGCATCGGCATGGGCGGCGCGCTCTGCGTTGCTCATGTCCATCAGAACAAAGTTGGTAAAGCTCGGGCCGACCGCAAACCCAAGCGCGCGCAAGGCGGTCGCGGCCTCTTCGCGGATTTGCGCGGTCATTGCGCAGGTCTCACGCATATAGGACTGATCCCGCATCGCCGCTGCCGCCCCTGCCTGGGCGGCCGCGGAGATGTTGTTGGGGTTCATCACCTTGCGCATCTCCGCCGCGATATACGGCGGAAACAACCCCCAACCGATCCGAAACCCCGCCATCCCGTAGGCTTTGGAAAATGTGCGCAGCACCACCGTGTTGCCTGCGGCGATCATGTCAAAACAGGGGGCCGTCTGATGATCGGCAAACTCGCCGTAAGCCTCGTCAATCACCAACAGGATGTCGTCCCGCAAGCCTGCGCGCAATCTGTCGAGATCTCCGCGCGGAATGTGGGTTCCGGTCGGATTGCCTGGATTGGCCACAAACACGATACCTGTGTCGGGTTGCACGGCTGCCAAAAGGGCGTCCACGGAGACTGTCGTGCCCTCCTCAGGTGCCGTGTCGAACCGGGCCTGCGCCATCTGCGCAACGGTGCGGAAAAAAGGGTAGGCATGGGCGGGCGCCAGCGCGGCCCGCGCCGGTCCGGCAAAAACGCGTGCGAGGCAGCCGATCAAATCGAGCGACCCGTTTCCGCACAGGATATTGGCCGGATCAATACCGTGAACCGATGCAATCGCCGCGCGCAAGTCGGTCCAATCAGGGTCAGGGTACAGCATCCCCTGCCCCAATGTGGCCTGCGCCGCCTCGACCGCCACAGGACTTGGCGCGCGCAGACTTTCGTTTTGGGACAGTGAAATGAGCGCAACCCCGTCCGGCGCCTGCATGTCCGCAAGCGCATAGGGCGA
Source organism: uncultured Tateyamaria sp. (assembly GCF_947494755.1). Classification (GTDB taxonomy): domain Bacteria; phylum Pseudomonadota; class Alphaproteobacteria; order Rhodobacterales; family Rhodobacteraceae; genus Tateyamaria. The sequence goes on along the minus strand of NZ_CANLVZ010000012.1, from coordinate 121,861 downwards.
CATGGCCGCGATATGGGGCAAGGCGCGCGTCATGGTCTGCCTTCGGCAGCGGATCGACAGATGTGCAGATTGCGCAGTGCTGCGCGTATCCTGTTCACGGCCGCCCTTCGCTCGGTTGTGGCCGATAAAGTGGCGTCAGAACGTGCGTCGCTGACTTTTGCGAGCCGTCGGGTGGCAGGTGTGTGGGTCATGGATCACGTCGTCGTCACGAGGGCTGGGGTGACCGCGCAGAATGCGGCCAAAGCGACCGGGCCCATCGGCCCGAAATCCCTATGGACAGGTCACAAGGTTGCAGCCCGTCGCTCGGCGGGACAGTGATCTGATCCAGACAACACGCATTCGTATGCAACCCATCCCACGCAATAACGTGCCGTGACTGTGGAACCAAGCCGGAGGTCAGGTCAAACAAAAACGTATCAGGACCGTGGGCATCTTCCTGCTCCAGCAGGAGACGGTGCGCATCGCCTGCGGGGTCCGAATATTGATCGTGCCGCAGCGTCCAGATGAAAGCGATCAATGTCCCAAGGCCGGGGATCAGGGAATACGGCAAAAGAATAACAATTATATTCAATATCTTATCTTACCCTCAGTGCGTCGCGTGTCACGGTGATCGAACTGGTCGACATGGCCAGCGCGGCCATCAAGGGGGGCGCGAACCCCATCAGCGCAAGCGGAATCGCGATGCAGTTTTACCCTACTGCGAGGGCGAAGTTTTCAAGGATCCGCCGCCGCGCGCTGCGCGCAATGCGCAGAACGGCCGAAATGCCCGAGAGATGTTGCCCAAGCAGAACGACATCAGCGGCATTCTGGCTTGCCTCGAACACGGTGCCCGGCGCGATAGAGGCCCAAGCCTGCGTCACCGCCAGCGTATCGTTGAGCCCGTCGCCGACCATGTGCACACGCCGCCCTTGAGCTTGCAGATCGCGGATCAGGGCTTGTTTCGCTTTTGGGTCGACCTCGGCATGGATGTGATCTACGGGCAGGTGCGCGGCCATGCGCGCAGCATTGGCATTGCATCCGGCACCACGCGCTCGCGCCGTTCCACCAACTGGGCCGCATCGCCAATCTGCACTCATGTTTCTGCGCCCAGACCAAGCCATGCTCCGTTCCCCAAGGCGACCGGGCGACCATCACAGCAGGCGCACACGCCCTTGCCCCGATGGTCTTGGATAACGTCAATATGTGCGACCTGCGCATCAACCAACGCACCCAAGACGCTCCGGCTGGGCGGGTGCCGCGAGGCTTGCGCCAGTGCTTTGAGTACACTGTCCGCCGCAACAGGCATCTCCGCTGGCACCACCAAACCACTGTCGCTGAGCGTTCCGGGGCCAACCGTTCAAGAGCAGTTTCAGATTTGACCAGCACACCCATGCAAAACAGTCGCCCCGTCGCGACCGCAGGCACGGCGAGCCCAAGGACACGTGACGATGAGCGTTGCGATGGCAATGGCGAGGGCGACGAGATAGACCAGAGGGCGCAGGATTGAGACCTTGGTATCGACGCTGGTGGCAGGGTCACGGGGCCTGTCAGCACCACATCGCCTGCTATCGGGATCGCGCCCGTTCGCACTTCGAAAGCGTCACTTTCCTCCGTCAGCGCGCTGCGGTCCACCTGCGCGCTGTCGCTCGTCAAAACCAACCGGAACGCAGGGCCTGCGGCCAGCGACAGCATATCACCGGTCACGATCTCCTCCACGGGCCGGGTCCAGCCGCGGCCCCGCCGTGATCGCAACCCGCTTGCGGCTGAGGTTGACGCGGGCGGCGGCAATGTCGGGGCGCGCGTTCAAAAGCCGCTCAACCGCGCTGATACAGCGCCGAACAGTGGTTGGGGCGCAGGATCAACTCATGCGTGGGCATTCCCGCCTGTGCCGCCACCCATTCAATGGTAGGGCGAGCGGCAACGCATCGGGGGAATGGGGCCATGGTCGTGGCGCGACCCGCACGAACACGCGTTGGCGAAAGGCGGTGCCATCATCCGCTTCGGCCGCGATCCGCAGGTTCCAGTTGCCGCGCGCGAGGGTGCCGACCTCGGCCGCGAAACGGGCGCCCTCATCGTAAAATACAGGGCTGCGGTCGTCGGCGACATGGGTGGCACGGCCAAGCGTGGCGGCTGTGATGCCCGGCACGACGGCCCCGATGATGACCGCAAAGGCCCCGCCGAAAATCGCAGCCACATGCCAGCCGGTGAGTTCGCGTGAAAACATGGGCTATCCCCTTCCGTTGAAAATGATGGCGACGCCGGCGTGGCTGTCGCCTTCGAACCATTGACGCAGGTCGGTGACTTCGGCCTCTGCGGCCGGGTCATGAGGCCGCGCGGTGACGTCAACACCGCCTGCATCGTCTGGTTGGCAGGAACGGTCACGTGGCGTTCGTTCGGCCCGTTGGTTTCGACCTCAATGCGCAATATCTCGTCCGAGGTGAGCATGAACCGAATCGTGCGGTCGTCGGCTGCCAGGTTGCGGATACGCACGGCCCCGTTCGATAAGGTCACAAATTGCGGATTGCGCACCGGCTCGACGGTGAGGCCGATCTCGGAGGGGGTGAAGAGCGCATAGACCACCGCCTCCCCGATCAGCCATCACAGCGCGGTATATAAGATCTTGCAGGTCCGTAGCACATGCTGCCAGATCGGGCGCGGAGGTGCGCCTGCGGTCTCGCGCTCTTTGTCGGCCAAAGCGATGTAGTCGATCAGCCCGGGCGGCTTGCCAATGCGTTCCATCACGTCATCGCTGGCATCGATGCAAAGCGCGCAAGTGATGCACGCCATCAGCTGTCCGGCGCGGTGGTCGATGCCCGACTGAACCAACACCTATTCGACCGTGGCGGCGTTTTCCTCTTCTTCGAACAACTCAAGAAAGACGGGCATCTGTGACCAGCACGTGCACGGGTTCGGTTCGTTGCGAATACCGTTGCGAACGGTGTATCCGATGTCTTCAAGCAGGTTCGGGCAGCCCACGGCGCGCTCGGCACCCAAGCGGTGACATCGCGAGCAGTGCGAAGAAACACGGTCGCGCGCGCGGCCGCGCCGTAGCGGTGGGCCGGATCATCCCGCGCGAGCGTGGACAGATTCGCCGAGGCAAGGCGCTGCGCCGCGTCGGCGTTCAGCTCTTCTATGGCCGCGATCTGATCGGCCACCTCGCCCCGTGTGGAGCACCCCAGAACCCCGACTGCGGCCAAATTGATCAGCGGCCAGGCGGTGATGCAAAAGACCATCATCGCCAAAAGCAGCCAACTGTCGACCAGCGGGCGCAGCCGTCCAAAATTGGTACAGGGTTGGCCCCAATCGAAATTCAGCGCGCGAAACGCAAGCTGGAAGGCGATGAACACCTCGACCAGAAAACCGACAACGCCCCAGAATCCGGCGGCGATGACGCCCGCCCTGATCACGCCGTTCATACACCCGGACGTATCCACGACGGTTTCGCGTCACCCATCTGGCGCAATTGCCAGATGCACCTCCCCCCGACCAACATGATCAGCGCGGCGTACACCATGTAGGCCAGATCATATCCGCAATCCGCGCCAATGGTGGCCATCAGCGCGACCCTGGATCAGCAACCCCGCGAAGGGTTTGCTGCTGAAACAGCCGAAAGGTCACTTGGGACACCGCTGCGACCTCTTTTTGCAACGTCTCGCGGCCCGGACGGCCAATGACGTCCGAGGGCGGCAGCACTCCCACCAATTGGGTGTGCCCGTCCTCAGTCCAGCACTCCAGCGTGGCTGCCCCACTCACCACCAAGGCAACCAAGTCCAGCGCGTCCCCGTGCATCGCGATGGTCTGGCCGGCCGCATAGGTTTTGTAGAACTTGGCCTTGTTCAAATCTTCCAACGCGTCATAGTCACGGCGCGCGCAGGGCGCGGTGACGGATCGGGCAATTTGATCAGGTCGGGCTGCGGCCAAGGAATACGCCATCTGGTCACCTGTTGATCTGTGTCAAAGCGGGCCGCACAAAATGCAGGCAGGTTTTGGGTATGAAACGCTTATCCGACCTCTGTCACTTTGGCCGGTTCAACGCGAAGGTGCCACGCCTTGAGAGCTACCCACCTGCGAACTGGTTCAGCGAAGGGATAAACGCAGATCCCGTGCGCACCTGGCAATCCAACGCGACCGAGGATGCCGAGATTTCGCTTTATTTCCACATTCCGTTTTGGCGCAGATTGTGCTGGTTTTGCGGGTGTCGAACCGGAGGCACCCGCAAAACGGCCCCGTTTGCGTCATATGTCGAGCGGGTTTTGAGCAAGGCCGCGGATCAACGCCGCAGCTTTGTGAACGGGGTTGGGCCCAAGCGCCCGCATATGGGAAGTGGGACGGCCACGATCCTGTCAGCGTCGCTGCTCGACAGGCTGTTGCGCGGTTTGGATGATATCTGAGGGCTGTCCGATCATGATGAGTTTTCGCTCGAGGGGGACCCGACAGACGTGGGCCCGGCCCGCCTTGCGATGCTGACACAACACGGGCTGAGCCGCGTCAGCCTTTGCGTTCAGGACTTTGACCCGCAAGTGCAGGCCGCCATCGGGCGCACCCAGTCGCGCGATCTGACCCAATCCGTGGTCGATGATTTGCGCGTCCTCGGAGTTGGTGCCCTGAACTTTGATTTGCTCTATGGCCTGCTGTTCCAGACGCCTACGACACCGGCGGCCCCGCTGGATGCCGTACTTGAGATGCAGCCCCGGCGGATCGCGCTGTTTGGCTATGCCCATGTGCCGTGGATGTCCAAACGCCGGTCTCTGATCCCGACCGATGCCCTGCTCAAACCCGAGGCGCGGCAAAACCTGTTCGAATAGGCGCGCAGGACGTTGCTCGGTCAGGGTTACGTCCAGATCGGGATTGACCGTTTTGCGCGGCCCGATGATGCGTTGATTCAGGCCTTGTTTGATCGACGCCTCAGACGGTCTTTTCAGGGCTGCACCGATGACGCCGCACCCTACCTTGTTGGCATGAGCGCGTCGGCGATTTCGACTTATCCGCAAGGGTTGGCGCAAAACATCCCCGTCACCGGCAAATAGGCGGCCCAGATTGATGCAGGTGACCTGGCGTGGCGACGCGCTGAGCCAGACCGACAGCCTGAAGCCCAATCTGGTTGACCAGTTGATGTGCTATCACGCTGCAACACTCAGCGATGGGCAGGCGGCGGAACTCTCGATTGCCGAGGCCATGCACCGGATCGTGCGCGACTTTGACGGTGCTGTTACATGGGACGGTCGGACGTTGGAAATCAAACGATGAGCACATTGATTGGTGCGCCTGATTGCCGTGCAGCGTGTTGCCCCAAACGCGCCAATGACAGCAGAGCGGACCTATAGCGCGGCGATCCGAGCGTCAGTCAAAGACCAGTTTCTGCGGTGCCCCGCTGTCATGGGAGGCTTGCGCGGCATCGGCCATCACCTGCGCCTTGAACCCGTCGATCCCGCTTGGCGAGGCGGGTTTTCCGGTGGTCAGCACCGCCACGAAGTGGTCCATCTCGGCGCGATAAGCCTCGGCGTAGCGTTCCAGAAAGAACGGCTCGGTCGGGGCGCGGCGGAAGCCGTCGGCATCCGACATCTCGACCGTGGAAGTCAGCACATTGTCGGCGCGCAGCATCCCCTTGGCCCCGTGCACCTCGATGCGCTGGTCATAGCCATAAGTGGCGCGGCGCGAATTCGAAATCTGGCACAGCTTGCCGCTGGCCGTGCGGAGCGATACCATGGCCGTGTCTACATCGCCGGCCTCGCCGATCTCGGGGTCGACGAGGCACGAGGCATGGGCGAAGACCTCAACCGGGTCCTCGCCAAGCAAGAACCGGGCCATATCCAGATCATGGATCATCATGTCGCGAAACAGCCCGCCCGAGGTTTTGATATAGCCGATGGGCGGCGGGGATGGATCGCGCGATAGGATCGTAACCATCTCGACGTCGCCGATCCGGCCCGCGTCGATCTGGGCACGCAAGGTGCGAAAGTTCGGATCGAACCGGCGGTTGAAGGCGACAAAGAACGGCACATCATGCGTTTCGACCACAGCAAGGCAATCCTTGATCCGCCCGGCATTCAGGTCGATGGGCTTTTCGCAGAAAATTCCCTTTTGGGCGCGGGCGGCCATGTGGATCAGGTTATAATGGGTGGTTGTGGGCGTGCCGATCACCACTGCATCAATGTCCGAGGCTGCCATGATATCCTCGACAGACATGAGCGGCGCGCCGGTGCGTTTGGCCAGCGCTTCGCCCGCTTCGGGCACCGCGTCGGCCACCGCTGCGACCTGCGCGCCTCCCATGCCCATCAGGCTGCGTGCATGAACCTGTCCGATACGACCGCAGCCCAGAAGTGCGATGTTGATCATGGGGTTACCCTTTCATCGTTTGCAGCACTTTGCGCGCCGCAGCCACTACCGGGTCGTGCGTTTCGCTCAGAATTTGCACCCGGTCGAACCGGTCGGAATCACTGTTGACCGCATCGCGCAAGGCGTGCCCGAAGGCTTGCCGCAACTCGGTCCCGATGTTGAATTTGCAGATGTTGGTACCGCGCGCCAACGTGCGTCGCTGCTCGCCCGGCACGCCGGAGCCGCCATGGATCACCAAGGGCACATCCGTCAGCCCCTGGATCGCAGCGATACGCCCTTCGTCGAGGCCGCCGGACTGATCGGTTTGCAAATGCACATTGCCCACCGAAATCGCCATCCCGTCCACACCCGTGGCAGTCGCAAACTGGGCCGCCTCATGCGGGTCGGTCCCGGCGGAGGCTTCACCGTTGTCATAGCCCACGAAACCGATCTCGCCCTCACAGGAAATCCCCGCCTTGTGCGCCATTTCGGCAATCGCCGCCGTCTCGTCGATATTCTGCTGCAGCGGCTTGCGCGAGCCGTCAAACATCAGCGAGGTAAAGCCTGCATCCAGCGCCTCCCGGCACTCATCGAAAGTGTATCCGTGATCAAGATGCGCGACGACCGGCACGCTGGCCGCTTCGGCCAGATGGCGAAACATCTTGCCCAGGATCGGCAGCGGCGTGTGTGCCCGGCAGGACGGCCCGGCCTGCAGGATCACCGGGCAGCCTTCGACCTCAGCGGCGGCCACATAGGCGCGCATGTCCTCCCAACCCAGGCAGACGAGGCCCGCCACCGCATACCCTTCGGCCTTGGCCGGGATCAGCACATCGGACAGGGTCGCAAGGGTCATTTGAACTTGGCGATCATGTCTTTGATGCCCGGGATCGTCTCGATCTGGTAGGCATGGGAGGGCTGGAAATACTGCACCAGACTGCGCTGGCTGAGGCCACCCAGAATGGTGAAATAATACATCTCGTAACCCGGCAGCACCGCGCAGGGGTGATATCCCGCGTCCAGACAAATGGTCGAGCCGTCCACGATGTGATAGGCATCGCCTGCCTTGCCTTCCTCGCGTTGCAGCATCTGCACGCCCGAGCCGTGATTGGGTCGGAAGCGGAAGTTGTAGGTCTCGTCATGGCGCGTTTCGTCCGGCAAACGGTCCGTGTCGTGCTTGTGGCTCGGGAAACCGGACCAGCCGCCCTGCCCGACGGTGAAGAGTTCGGAGACCAGCAGACGGCCCACCTTGTCGTGATACTTGGTGCCGAGGATATGCTTGATCTTGCGGTGGGTTTTCGTGTCGTCCGAGCCGTATTGCACAAGGTCCAGCTCGTCATTGCGCACTGCGAAGGCCTCAAGCACCTTGTCGTATTTCGCGCCCGCCACGAAAACCTCAGCCTCGTTCGAGGTACACACCATCTCGGCCTTGGCGGCGGTGGGCACGTAAACACCCTCGGGCTCACCATCCCAGACATCGACGCCGCGCCCGCCGATATCGTCCACCTTGAACCCCTCGACGTTCACATCGACGCTGCCGGTGGCGGGCACGATGCACGTCTCGAACCCCGGCACGGTGTATTCAAACGCCTCGCCCTTCTTCAGCTTCACGATATTGAAGTAATTCAGCGGAACCGTCGGATCATCCACGTCCACGATGGGTTTGTTCTGGTTGTCATAGGGCGCGATGTGCATCTGCGGCCTCCTTAAGGTTGAGTGGGACCGGGATGGTTGGTCAGAAAATCGTCGAGCAGGTCGGGGGTCGGCATCGCGGGCGCGCACCCGGGTTGGGACACGGTGATCGACGCACAGGCCGAGCCGCGCAGGATCGCGCCCCTGAGGTCATGGCCATCGGCAAGGCCCGTCATCAGCCCGGCCATGAACGCATCGCCTGCGCCGTTGGGTTTGACAGCCGTGACGGGGTAGATGCCGGTTGCGATCTCTTGCCCGTCTGCATAGGTGACGGCGCCATTTTCGCCGCGCTTGTAGATGACGATTTCCGCCCCGCTTTGGGATAGGGCGCGGGCCTTGGCCTGCCCTCTGTCCATGCCGCCTGCCATAAAGCCGAATTCCTCATCGTTGCCGACGATCATGTCCGAGGCCTCCGCCGCGCGGCTCAGCACATCGGCGGCGACCTGTGGCGACGGCCAGCTATAGGGGCGGTAATCGACGTCAAAGATGATGGGCAATCCTGCGGCCTTGGCCAGTTCAAAGGCGCGGAAGGTGGCGGTGCGCGACGGCTCGGCAGCGAATACGGTGCCTGCGGTGATCAACGCGCCGTAGCCGCTGTAATCCACAACCTCGACGTCTGCGACCTCCATCTGAAAATCCGCCGCGCCGTTGCGGTAGATCACGTTGCGGTGTCCGTCGAGCACGCTTTCATAGAACGCCAGCGAGTTGCGGAACTCGCCCCCGACCCGGCGCACATGGGTGGTGTCGACACCGTAGTGCCCAAGGCGGTTGATGCAGTAGCTGCCCACCGAGTCATCCGAAACGGATGTGACCAACGCGGCCTTTCCACCCAGTTTGCAGATGCCTGCGCCGATATTGGCCGCCGAGCCGCCAAGGTCCACGGTCACGGACTCAGCATCCTCCGCGCGCACGCCCACATCCGTGAAAAAATCGATGCCCGCGCGGCCCACGATGACAAAGTCATTGGCCCTGATACCATCCAGAAGCGCGCTCATCTGATCCCTTCCGCGTTGACCGCATCGGCCTGATCGAGGATTTCGGGGTATTTGTAGTCAAACCCCAGCAGCTGGCGCATTTGTGGGCTGGCCGCATCCAGAAACGCCTGCGGCAGGGCCCCCGGCATATCCTCGAGAGGTTTGACGAATTTCGGGATGTAGTTGATCAGCACCGCATTGCGGTCGTGATCTGCGTGGTTTGGCATGGCGCAGTGCCAGGCCGCGCCGAAGAATACCACCACATCGCCCGGTTCACCCGTCATGCGCGCACAGTTTTCGTAGAACGCAGCGTGATCGGCGGGCTTGGGATAGCGCATGTCTTTCTGGCTGCCCGGCAGATAGGCGGTCGCGCCGCTGGCCTCGGTGAACGGGTCGAGCGCGATGGTCACCTGCGCGTTCATCGGGAAGCTGGCGTTCAGCCCCATCGGATGCGTTTCGGGCGCATGAAAGTCCCAATAAGGGAAGTCGATATGCGGCTCCTGCCCCGGCCCGCCGGGCAGGATGCGGTTGGCGGCGATCGAGCCCATGATGAACTCGGACCCGAGCCATTTGCGCAGAATATCCATGATCGCCGGATGGGTCGCCATGTCGGAGAATACATCCCCCTTGGCCAGCAGGTTCCAGACCCGGCGTTGTAGGTTGGCCCGGCCATCGTCGACCGCAGCCCCCTGAAAATGCGTGACCTTTTCGCTCTCGCGATCCGAGTGGGCCATGATGATGCGGCGGGCCTCGGCGATCTGGTCGGCGTTGAACAGCCCGGTGATCCGCACCGCCCCGGGGCCGTCCATCAGTTCGGCGCAAATGGTGTCGGGATCGATTTCGTCAGCGGCAAAGCTGCGCATCGCTCAGACCCCCTTGCGTTGTTTGGATCGGGTCGCTTCCTGATCGATGTGGGCGGCGGCGACTTTGGGGTTGTCGGTGACATGGGGTGTGCCGACCTCCCACCACGTGTGGCCCTCGGTCGTCCAACCCTCGAACGCGTCGACCTTCATGCAGATCACGTAGGTCTTGTCGCTGGCCTTGGCGCGCTGGAAGGCGGCACCAAGATCGGTCGCGTTCTCGACGGTTTCGGCTGTGGCCCCCATGGCCGCCGCATGCGCCTCGAAATCGACTGCGAAGGCCTCGGGAATGGTGGGCGCATCGCTCAACAGGTTGTTGAAACTCTCGTTGCCGGTGTTGTTCTGCAACTTGTTGATGACCGCAAAGCCACCGTTGTCGAGCACGAGCACGATCAGTTTCTTGCGCGTCAGGACCGAGGAATAGATGTCCGAGTTCATCAGCAGATAGGAGCCATCGCCGCAGAAGGTGATCGTGTCCGCCTCCGGCTCACGCTCGGATTGGGCGATGCGCGCGCCCCACGCGCCCGCGATCTCGTACCCCATGCAGGAGAAGCCGAATTCGACGTCCACCGTGCCAATATCAAGGGTGCGCCAGTTGGCCGTGACCTCGGCGGGCAGACCCCCTGCCGCAGCGACAATCCGGTCGCGCGGATCGCAGGCCGCGTTCACCGCGCCGATGGCCTGGGCATAGGAGTTGGGGCGGTTGCCGGGCGTGACATTGTCGGCCACATAGGTCGCCCATTTGGCCCGTTCGTCTTTGGCGAATTGGGTCCACTCTGCCGGCGCGCCGTAGTCTCCCATCGCCTCACCCAAGGCGGTCAGCCCCAGCTTGGCGTCCCCCACCACGGGCAGCGAGCGATGCTTGCCCGCATCGTGCCGCCCCGCGTTCAACCCGATGATCTGCGACTCCTGCGCAAAGGCCGTCCACGACCCGGTGGTGAAATCCTGCAAGCGACAGCCCACCGACAGGATCACGTCTGCCTTCTCGGCAATCGCGTTGGCACTGTCCGAGCCCGTGACCCCGATGGGCCCGATATTGAGCGGATGGGTATCGAGGAGGTTGGCGCGGCCCGCGATGGTTTCGACCACGGGGATGTCATACGCTTCGGCGAACGCGGTCAGCTCGGCAACCGCACCTGAATACTGCACCCCGCCGCCCGCGATGATCATGGGCCGCTTGGCGGCGCGCAATGCCTCCGCCGCCTCAGCGACCTCATGGGCGTCCGGCGTCTGTCGACGGATGCGATGCACTTTGCGCTCGAACATCGCGGTCGGATAGTCGTAGGCCCAGCCCTGCACATCCTGCGGCAGCCCCAGAAAGGCGGGCCCGCAATCGGCGGGGTCGAGCATGGTCGCAAGCGCATTGGGCAGGGACTGAATGATCTGCGCAGGATGCGTGATCCGATCCCAATAGCGGCTGACGGGCTTGAAGGCGTCATTCACCCCAAAGGTCGGATCGCCAAAGTGCTCAAGCTGTTGCAGCACCGGATCAGGCAGTCGGGTCAGGAACGTATCGCCGCACAGCATCAGCATCGGCAACCGGTTGGCATGGGCCAGCGCCGCAGTCGTCAACAGATTCGCAGTGCCCGGCCCGGCAGAGGCGGTGCAGAACATGAACCGCTGGCGCAGCCACTGTTTGGCGTAACCCGCTGCCGCGAACCCCATACCCTGCTCGTTCTGCCCGCGATACAAAGGCAGCGTGTCGCGGTGATCATAAAGCGCCTCGCCCAGACAGGTCACATTGCCATGGCCAAAGATGCCGAAACCACCGCCACACAAGCGCCATTCCACCCCGTCAATCTCGATAAATTGCGCGTCCAGATAGCGGATGATTGCCTGCGCTGTTGTCAGGCGCACGGTGTCGGTGCCAGCCATTGCCAATCCTCCCCTGACCGCGCGATATCCTGTGACGACGATTCTGTATTGACCGCTGCGTTGCAATGACGATACCAACCTTGCAACCGGTTGCAAATACTTTTTCAGGAAGGATCGCGGATGCCCGAAATCGGGATTGGGATCGTCGGGGGCGGCTATATGGGCAAGGCTCACGCGGCGGCTTACAGCGTTGTCGCGACCCTGTTTGACACGGCCCTGCGCCCGCGTCTTGAAATGGTGTGCGCAACCAGTGCTGCCGCTGCCGAACGCTATCGCGACGCTTACGGGTTTGCACGCGGCACCGACGACTGGCGCATGCTGGTGAATGACCCCAAGGTTGAGGCGGTGATCATCGCCTCCCCCCAGGATACGCACCGCGACATCGCGCTGGCCGCCTTTGGACTTGGCAAGCCGGTGTTCTGCGAAAAACCGCTGGCGGAGACCCCGGAGGCGGCGCGCGAGATGGTCACTGCCGCCGCAAGGGCCGGTGTCGCCAACATGATCGGGTTCAACTACGTGCGCACGCCGGCCACGCAATTCGCCCGCCAACTGCTCGCCGAGGGGCGCATCGGCACCGTCACCTCCTTTCGCGGTGAAATGACCGAGGATTTTCTGGCCGACCCCGACGCCCCGGCCTCGTGGCGCACAAGCGGGGATGCCAATGGCTGCATGGGCGATCTGGCACCGCATCCGATCAACTGCGCGCATGCCCTGATGGGCCCGATCGCGCGGCTGCACGCGGTGGTCGAGACCGTGCATGCGACACGCGGTGGCGTCGCGGTGACAAACGATGACCAAGCCCACCTTCAACTGGAATTCGCGTCCGGTGTATGCGGCAGTATGTTCATCAGCCGCGTCGCGACCGGGCGCAAGATGGGGTACGCCTATGACATCTACGGCACCCATGGCGCGATCCGCTTTGATGGGGAGGATCAGAACGCGCTGTGGCTCTACACCACCGACATGCCCGAGGCCGAACGCGGCTTTCGCAAGATCCTGACCGGGCCCGCGCACCCCGACTACCTGCCCTTCTGTCAGGGGCCGGGGCACGGCACAGGCTATCAGGATCAGATCATCATCGAGGCCAAGGATTTCCTGACGGCTATCCATTCCGGTACCCCCGTCTGGCCCACGTTCGAGGAAGGGTTGGCCGTCAATCAGGTGGTCGCCGCTGCCCTCGCCTCGTCAAGCGCGGGCGCGTGGGTGTCCGTCGCAGATTTCTAGAAAGATAAGGCATATCGACATGATCAAGATCGGCAATGCCCCCTGTTCCTGGGGCGTGGAATTTGCAGACGATCCGCGCAATCCGAGCTGGCGCAAGGTGCTGCAGGAAAACGCGGATGCGGGTTATACCGGCATCGAACTCGGCCCCATCGGGTTCATGCCCGAAGACCCGGCCGTTCTGGGGGACGCGCTTGAGGAATACGGGCAGGAACTGGTCGGCGGCGTGGTCTTTCGCCCGTTCCACGATGCGGCCAAATGGGACGAGGTGATGGATGCCAGCGTGCGCACGTGCAAGGCGCTGAAGGCCCATGGCGCGCAGCATCTGGTGCTGATCGACAGCATCTCGCCGCGCCGCGCGCCCACGGCAGGCCGCGCCTCGGAGGCTGAACAGATGGACGCCGCCGAGTGGACCGCCTTTCGCGACCGCATTGGCACCATCGCGTGCATGGGCGCCGAAGAGTACGGGCTGACCGTGGGCATTCACGCACATGCCGCCGGATTTATGGACTTTGAGCCGGAACTGGAGCGTCTGTTGGACGAGGTGGACGAAAGCATCCTGAAAATCTGCTTTGACACCGGCCATCATTCCTATGCCGGGTTCGATCCTGTCGCCTTCATGAAGCGCCATATGAGCCGCATCAGTTACATGCATTTCAAGGACATCGACCCGTCGGTCAAAGCGCAGGTCGTGGCCAATCGGACCGACTTTTACGAGGCCTGCGCGGACGGAATTTTCTGCAACCTCGGCGACGGCGATGTTGATTTCCCTGCCGTGCGTCAGGTGCTGCTCGACCATGGGTTCGAGGGCTGGTGCACGGTCGAGCAGGATTGCGACCCGGCGGGCGACACTTCACCGGTTGACGACGCGAAACTGAACCGCGCCTATCTGCAATCCATCGGATTTGAGGGGGCATAACATGGCAAAGCTGCAATGGGGCATGATCGGCGGCGGTGAAGGCAGCCAGATCGGACCGGCCCACCGCCTTGGCGCTGGCCTAGACGGGTTGTTCGAATTTTCCGCCGGTGCGCTGGATCACCGCCCGGATGAAGGGCGCGCCTATGGCCAACGGCTTGGACTTGGGGATCGCGCTTATGGGTCATGGCAGGACATGCTTGAGGGTGAGGTGAAACGCGACGACCGCGTCGATCTGGTGACTGTCGCGACCCCCAACGCGACCCATTTCGAGATCACCAAAGCCTTCCTCGAAAAAGGCTTTCACGTGCTGTGTGAAAAGCCGATGACCATGACGGTCGAGGAAGGACAGGAGATCGTCGAGATCGCCAAGAAAACCGGGAACATCTGCGCCGTGAACTACGGCTATTCCGGGTACTCCCTCGTGCGCCACATGCGGGCGATGGTCGCGCGGGGCGATATCGGCAAGGTGCGCCTTGTGGTTGCTGAATTTGCGCACGGTCACCATGCAGATGCCACCGATGCGGACAATCCGCGCGTGCGCTGGCGCTACGATCCGGCGCAGGCGGGCGTGTCGGCGCAATTTGCCGATTGTGGCATACACGCGCTGCACATGGCGTCCTTCGTGACGGGACAGGAGGTCGAAAAACTGTCCGCCGATACCGTATCCTGCATCGACGTGCGCACGCTCGAAGATGACGCCATGGTCAATTTCCGCATGGACGGGGGCGCAGTCGGGCGGCTGTGGACCTCCTCCGTCGCCATCGGGCGGCAACACGGGCTTGGCATTCAGGTCTTTGGCGAGACCGGGGGGCTGCGCTGGTCACAGGAACAGCCCAACCAGCTGTATTACATGCCGCTGAACGAACGCCTGCAGGTGATCGAACGGGGCGAAGCGAACCTGTCGCCCGAGGCCGACCGCACCAGCCGCGTCACCATCGGTCATGCCGAGGGGATGCCGCTGGCCTTTGCCAACATCTACACGGATCTGGCCGAAGCGATCAGCGCGCGCAAAGAGGGGCGGTTGATGGACCCGGCCGCCAATCTCTACCCCCGCGCTGAGGACGGATTACGCTCAATGGCGGCGGTGTTTGCGGTGGCGGAGTCGGGCAAGCAGGACGGTGCCTGGCTGGATGCAAGGCCGCCGATGTTCCGCTAGGGCGCGCGCAGTACATTCGCGATTTCGACCGCCCATGCCCGATACAGCTTCGGGCCGGGATGAAAATTGTCCGGTGCCATTTCTGCCGCGTGGAGCATGAAATCCAGCGGCAAATGGCGCACGTTCGACCGCTCCGCACACAGCGCGCGTAATTGCGTATCGAACGCCTCGGCGCGCGCGCCCAACACGTCGTTCAGAGGCCACGGCAGAATTGGGAAATGCCGGATCGGCGGCACCCCGGACACGCACACACGCTCGGGCGCGAACTTTTCGTCGACAAGGTTCAGCAGCCGGGCATAGCGATCCGCCCATGCGCGCGGACGCACCCCGTTTTTGACGTCGTTGACGCCAAGCGCGATGGTCACGAAATCCAGGCCGCGCGGGGCGAGCCCGTCGAGCAGCCGCAGGGTGCTGGCTGTGGTGCCACCTGACCTTGCGACCACCTGCCAGTCCACGCTGAAATGTTGCGCCAACACCGCGCTCAGTTGCCCTCCGAGGGCGAGGCGTTGATCGCTGGCCCCGACACCGGCTGCCGAACTGTCACCCAGCACCATCAGACGTCTCGGATCGCCCTGCCCGCACCGGCCCTGCCGCGCGCCGGGCGCCTCGGGCAAGCGGGACGCACGCGCCGCGACCCACAAGGCCTGCGGGACATAAAGCGGGGCGAGGGCAATGGACTTGATCGACATGCCGCCTGTTACCATCGGATATCGATGGACGGAACGCATGCGCTTGTTTTCCCGAAAAGCCGACACCCGGCATCAAACGCCCGAGCGCGCGCGCAGCGTCCCGCGCTCAACCACGTGACACTCAAAGCTCAGAGATTGGGCTGCGGTCTCTTCCCCATCCAGCATCGCCTCGACCAGATCGACCGAAGCGCGCACGATTTCGTCGATAGGGTTATGGATGGTGGTGAGGTTGATCAGCTCCCATCCGGCCATCTCCATGTTGTTGAGCCCTAAAATCCCCACATCTTGAGGCACCGACAGCCCGGCATCGCGGATCGCCGACAGCGCCCCGATGGATAGGACGTCATCGCCGCAAAAATACGCCTCCGCCGGGCCCATGGCGAGCAGGCGGGTCATCTCGTCCCGGCCGGCATCAAAAGAGTAGGCCTTGGCATAGGAAACCGACAGGGACACATCTGCGTGGCGTCCCAATTCTTCGGCGAAACCGGTGTGGCGGTCGCGGGTCGAGGTGGCCGAAAGTGGGCCCGCCAGAAACCCGACCCGGCGATAGCCGCGGGCCAGCAACTCGCGCGCCGCGATGCGGCCCGCCTCGCAGTTGTCGATCCCCAGCACGTTGATGCGCGGCGCGTCGGTAAGCCGGCCAAAAGAATGCACCACGCGCATGCCCGCCTCATGAAAACTCTCGGCAAAGCTGACGGGCAGAGTCGATGAGGCGACAATTACCGCATCCACAGAATACTGCTGAAGCATCCGCATCGACTGCGAGGGATCGGTTTCGTCAGACAGGTTCACAAGCAGCGGGCGCAGGCCGCGCTTTTGCAACTCACGGGTGACGAGGTCGAACACCTCGAGGAAGATCGGGTTGTGGAAGTTGTTCGAGACAACGCCCACCAGCTTGGTGCGCCCCGTGGTCAGCGACGAGGCCAGCGCATTGGGGCTGTAGCCCAGTTCGGTCGCGGCCTTTTCGACTTTTTCGCGGGTCTTGCCGCTGATTGAGGCCCCGGGTGTGAAACAGCGCGACACGGCGGAGCGTGACACCCCGGCGCGCGTGGCAACATCCTTGAGAGTGACGGCCACGGCCTAGGACCCGCCGTCGTATTTGGTCCAGTCGATCTGCATGAACCGCCATTGCGCAAGGCCCGCGAGGCCAAGGAAAATGATCGCCCACAGCACGGCACCCGTTGACAGCTCGAACAGGCCCCACAGCGCACAAATTGCCACCGTCACATATCGGCGGATGGGGCGCGCAAAAAACGCGTGGTCAAAGTTGATCAGCGGGCGCATGAAACCTCAGGCGGCGTCCTCGTAACCCTCTTGGGTCTTGGCCCCTGTGATATAGGCAACAACATCCTGACCATCCGTGTCCTCTTTCCTTAGGTTCGCGCAAATGCGCCCGCGTCGGAAAACCACGATCCGGTCCACCAAGTCAAACACCTGGCGCATGTTGTGGCTGACAAGGATCAGCGGCTCACCCTGATCCTTGAGGGTGCGGATGATGTTTTCAACCTGTGCGGTCTCCTGCACGCCCAAAGCTGCGGTCGGCTCGTCCATGATGGTCATTTTCGACGCGAACGTGGCCGTGCGCGCGATGGCGACGCATTGGCGCTGACCGCCCGACATATGGGCGATGGTGTTCTTGATGTTGGGGATCTTCACGCCAGTCTTTTCAAGGCCCGCAATCGTTTCCTCGCGCATCCCCTTGTAGTCGAGCAGGCGGAAGGGGCCGAGGAAGTTCCACTTGGTCTTTTCCCGGCCCAGAAACAGGTTGTCGGGCACGTTCAGATCGTCGGCCAGCGCCAGCGTCTGATAGACCGTTTCGATTCCCGCCTCGCGCGCATCAAGCGGGCCTGCGAAATGGACCTCTTGCCCGTCGAACATGACCGTACCGCGCGTGCGTTGTTCGACGCCCGTAATCTGGCGCACAAAGGTGGACTTGCCCGCGCCGTTGTCGCCCATGATCGCCACGTGCTCACCCTTGTGCAGGACGAAATCCGCGTTTTCAAGCGCGTGGACCCCACCGTAATGCTTGGTCAGGCCTTTGGTTTCGAGAATGATATCTGACATGATCCTATCCCCTATGCCCGCGCCGCAGCACGTTTTTGCTGCCACTGATCGAGCGCGACCGCCCCCACGATGATACAGCCCAGCACCATTTCCTGATAGAACGCCCCAAGGCGCAGGAAGGTAAAGCCGGACGTGATCACCCCGATGATCAGCGCGCCGATCACGGTGCCGATGATCGAGCCGCGCCCGCCAAACAGCGACACACCCCCGATCACGGCCATGGCGATGGCATCGAGTTCATAGGACAGACCCATGCCCGACTGCGCGGTCAGGTTCTTTGAGGTCAGGATCACCGCCGACAGACCCGCGAGCATCCCCGCGATGGCATAGACCAGGACCAGATGGCGCGGCACGTTGATGCCTGACATGCGCGCGGCCGCCTCGTTCGAGCCGATGGCATAGGTGTGCTTGCCGTAGATCGTATAGTTCATGATCAAGTGGAACAGCACCGCGAGGCCCAGAAAGATGATGACCGGGTTCATCCCCTGCCCGATCACCGCATAGGCTTCGGTGGGGAAAGACACGGGGTTGCCGCTTGACCACCACTGCGCCACGCCGCGCGCGAACAGCATCATGCCAAGCGTCGCAATGAAGGGCGGTATGCGGAAGAAGGCGACAAAGACGCCGTTGACGACCCCGGCGATGATCCCGCACCCGAGACCTACCATCACCGGCACGATCACCGGAAGGTCAAGGAACGCGGGGCCGAATATGGCCTTTGGGTTGGGGCTGCCGCTCACTTCGCCTACCTGCGCAAAGCTCATGCAGATCATGGCCGTGGCCCCAAGGACCGAGCCTGACGACAGATCGATCCCGGCGGTGATAATCACTTGCGTGACGCCAAGAGCGATGATGCCAACAATGGCGACCTGAATGATGATGATGCGCAGCCGCGCCTCGTTAAAGATGCTGTCGAAGCGGTCGCGGGTGTCAAACAGCAGGCTCTGGCCCATGAAATAAGCGCCCAAAGCCTCGAAAATCAGGATGATGAGGATCAGGGCCGCAAGCACGTTCAACTCGTTGGGCCATTGACGCTTGGACGTGTCGAACGTCAAACCACCTGTGCCGTGACTAGTGTCTGACATCGTCAGATCTCCCGCATCTGTCTTTGGAAAAACCTTGTCACAAGGGCAGCCGCGCCGCCCTTGTGTGTCTTGGCCGTGAGCGGCTTAGTTGACGAATTCGTCAATGTTATCAGGAGTCACCAGCTTGAAGGGGATGAACACGGTCTTGTCGACCTCTTCACCCGCGATCAGCTTGAGCGCTGTGTCGATCGATCCCGCGCCCTGTCCGGCAAGGTCCTGGAACACGGTCACGTCAAGGTCTCCAGCCTGCATTGCCTGAAGGGCGTCTGCCGTCGCATCAACACCGCCGACCTGCACTTCGTCCATGGACATGCCAGCCGCTTTCATCGCGTTGATCGCGCCAATCGCCATTTCGTCGTTGTTGGCGAACACCGCATCGAACGGCTCACCCGAGGACAGCCAGTTGGTCATCAGGTCGGACGCCTTGTCGCGCGACCATTCGGCGGTCTGCTTGTCGATGATGGTGATGAAGTTGCACATGTCCATGCCGATGACATCCTCGACATCCTTGGTGCGCTGCACCGCCGCCTGGTTCGACAGCTGGCCCATCATCAGGTACGCGGTCGCGCCACCCGATTTGCCTTCGGCGCGCAGGTTCTTGCAAATTTCAAAGGCTTTCAGCGTGCCGGATTCGATCTCGTTCGAGGCGACGAACGCCTGCCCGTCGGGCAGCGAGTCCATGTTGATGGGCTGGCGGTTCACATAGACCATGGGCACGCCAGCAGCGGCGGCAGCGTTGCTCATCGCTTCGGTGGCGTTGGTGTCGACCGCGTTCACGATGATCGCGTCAACACCGCTGGCGATGAAGTTGTTGATCTGGTCAAGCTGCTTGGCCACATCGTCAGTGGCGTCCTCGATTTGCAGGCTGACACCGTCCAGTGTTTCCTCATGCGCGGTCATACCGTTGCGCATCACGGTCAGCCCGTTGTCGTCAAAACGCGCGACAGACACGCCGATTTGCTGAGCCATGGCCGTGCCACCCATCAGCGTTGCGAGCAGGCTCGCGACTAGAATCTTTTTCATGGTTTCCTCCCTGGAATGCGTGCCCGGATCACGCCCCTCTTTTGGCCGGGCTGCCCGCCGCACCTGCACATTCATCGCACATAATCCGGTTGGCAACTGCACTGATCTTAGGCGAGTCGCTGCATTTTGCAACCGGTTGCATTCAAAAACTGAGTCCGGTTGTGCGGAGCAGTCCGCAGCGGCCTGTGGCGGCGTTTCAAACGCTCGGGCGGTTGATGGGGTCAGGGCACGGTGCCGACATCGGGCACATCCAACTGCTGCATCGGCGGCGCATCAGCTTGGGAAATCCGGTGCATCAGTGCGCGTGCCAGAAAATCCCCCGCCAGATCAATGTCTTCCTTGACCACGATAATGCCGGGCCGGAACCGGCGCAGGAAGGTGATCGCTTCCTTGGCGACCACGTCGAAATCCTGCTCGACCACGAGGCCGTGACTCTCGAGTGCACCCACCAGCGTCACGCATGCGCCGATGCTGGTCGTGATCAGCCCATCCGGCCGATCGTCGCTGCGAAACATAGGCGTGACCGCACGTTCGATCACGGGGTTGTCGCAATGGGCATCGACCCCTTCGATCACGCTGAACGCCACGCCAAGCGCATCCGCTGCCGCGCGCGCGCCCACGATCATGTCCTGGGCATAGGTCTGTGATTGTGGCGGGGCGAGCATGGCGATGCGGCGGCGTCCCCGCTTGGCCAGCGCGCGCAATGCCAGATCGCCAAACGCCCGGTTATCGTAGTCGAAATAGGCGTGCTCGGCCCCCATACGCGTCCGTCCGTGGGTCACGAAGGGAAACTTGTGCTCCATCAGATAGCGCACCCGCGGGTCGTCAGGTTCGATCTGGTTGATGATCAGCCCATCCGCCGACCCGGTTTCCACAATATAGCGAATCGGCACCATCGGGTCCTCGTCCGGGAAATAGGGGGTGATGATCATGTGATAGGGCGTGCCGCGCAGCGCGGAGGTGACGGAGGAAATCAGGCGCGCGGTGTGGTTCATCATGTCATGTTCGGTCGACATCACCAGCGAAATCACATTGGTGCGCCCCGTGCGCAGGCGGACGCCCGCCCGGTTCGGGCGATAGCCGATCTGACGGGCAATATCACGCACCCGCGCCTTGGTTCCCTTGCCGATATCAGGCGCATCCGCAAGCGCGCGGGACACAGTGGGAACAGCCATTCCCGACAGTCGCGCAATGGTTTTGAGCGTGGGGCGTTCGCCCGGTTGCAGGGCGATGGTTTCAGGCGAATCCGGCGGCTCAGACTTGGTCATCACAGCGCCTTTCGTGCACAAGCGACATAAATCGACGCGATCAGCGCCATAAAGTATTCCAACGGAATCAAACCGTTGTCTTTGATCACCTCGTTAATTCGAGCCATCGTATTATTCCAGCTTGATTGCGAAATCTAAATCGTTGTAGCAATTTCTATAACGATTTAGTAGTCAGGGAGGACACATTATGAAGACTTTTTCAAAGCTGCTCACCACCGCCGCGTTCCTTACGGCAGGGGTGGCGCATGCGACCGAACTGGAGGTCACGCACTGGTGGACATCAGGCGGTGAGGCCGCCGCCGTGACCGAATTTGCCAACGCGTTCAACGCCACCGGCAACACTTGGGTCGATGGCGCAATCGCCGGGTCCGGCGGCACGGCGCGTCCCATCATCATCAGCCGTATCTTGGGGGGCGACCCGATGGGTGCGACCCAGCTGAACCACGGTCGTCAGGCCGAAGAGTTGATCGAGGCGGGCCTGATGCTCGACCTCACCGACATCGCGACCGAAGGCGATTGGGCCAATGTCGTGAACCCGACCTCTCTGCTGGATGCCTGTACGCTGGATGGCAAGATCTACTGCGTGCCCGTCAATATCCACTCGTGGCAGTGGATCTGGCTCAGCAACAAAGCCTTTGCCGATGCGGGCGTTGACACACCAACCAACTGGGATGAGTTTGTTGCCGCCGCCCCCGCCCTCGAGGAAGCGGGCAAAGTGCCCCTCGCCATGGGTCAGCAGCCCTGGCAATCAAACGGCGCGTTCGGCGTGATTGCCGTTGCCATCGGCGGCGAGGACCTGTGGAACAAGATCAACGTGGACAAGGACGCCGAAGCGGCTGCGGGGCCGGAAATGGCCAAGGTGTTTGAAGCCGCTGTGACCGCCCGTGAGATGGCCGCCAACTCGCGCGTTCAGGACTGGAACCAGGCCACCAACATGGTCATCACCGGCGAAGCGGGCGGTCAGATCATGGGCGACTGGGCGCAAGGCGAATTCCAGATCGCAGGCCAGACAGCCGGTGAGGAATACGAATGCCTGCCCGGTCTGGGCGTGAACGAGGTGATCTCGACTGGGGGCGATGCGTTTTACTTCCCCAAAAGTGACGATCCCGACGTGACGGCTGCCCAAAAGGAACTGGCCAAACTGATGATCAGCCAAGAGGTCCAGGTCGCCTTCAACCTCAAGAAGGGGTCCCTGCCCGTCCGCGGTGACATCGACCTGAGCGCGGCTAATGACTGCATGAAAAAGGGCCTCGAAATCCTGGCTGCTGGCAATGTCATGGTCAGCGGCGATGAAGTGCTGTCGGCCGACACCCAAGGCCAGATCGAAGACCTGATGGTCGAATTCTGGAACGATCCCTCCTATTCGGCGGCGGATGCGCAGGCGGCTTATGCCGCCATCATCGCTGACGCCGACTGATAGGCACAAGGCCAGCCCCGGTGCGTCGTTCCGGGGCTGGCGCTTTTCGCCAAAAGGGGGGAGTTTCATGGCCACATCACCCGGCACATCCAAGCGGCCCATGCGCCTGTTGCGCAATCTGAACGCGAAAATCGCGTCGATCCCGATGGTGGCCACAGCACTGGTGATCTTTGTCGGATGTACGCTGTGGACGGTGGTGTATTCTTTCACGGATTCCAAGCTGCTGCCTCGGCTGAACTTTGTCGGCTTCGATCAATATGACCGGCTGTGGGGCACACGACGCTGGCTGGTCTCCATCGAAAATCTGGCGTGGTACGGGGTGTGCTCGCTGATCCTGACGCTCGTAATCGGCTTTACACTGGCGGCCTTGCTCGACCGTAAGGTGCGGTTTGAAAACACGTTTCGCACCATTCTGCTGTATCCTTTTGCCCTGTCTTTCATCGTCACCGGGCTGGTGTGGCAGTGGATCCTCAACCCCGATTTCGGCGTCCAGCAGGTGGTGCGTGATTGGGGCTGGACCAGCTTTACCTTCGATCCCCTCTACAACCCGGACATCGTGATTTTCGGCATCCTGATCGCAGGCATCTGGCAAGGGTCGGGCCTGATCATGGTGATCATGTTGGCGGGCCTGCGCGGCATCGACGAGGACATCTGGAAAGCCGCCCGCGTGGACGGCATCCCAACATGGAAAACCTATGTCGTGGTGATCATCCCGATGATGCGGCCTGTGTTCGTGACCGCGCTGGTGCTGATCGCATCGGGCATCGTGAAGGTCTACGATCTGGTCGTAGCGCAAACCTCGGGTGGGCCGGGGATCGCCTCCGAAGTGCCGGCCAAATACGTCTATGACAAGATGTTTGCCTCGCAAAATCTGGCGCAAGGCTTTGCTGCCTCGACCATGATGCTGGTGAGCGTAATCATCATCCTGATCCCGTGGGCCTACCTCGAATTCGGAGGCAAGAAACGTGGTTGATGCAAGCCAGCCCCGCGGCCCCAAACCCCGCAAGCGCCTGTCGCGCGGCAATATCATGCTTTATGGCACGCTGATCGTGGTGGCGATGTACTACGCGCTGCCGCTTTACGTGATGATCGTTACGTCGCTCAAGGGCATGCCCGAAATCCGCATGGGCAACGTGTTTTCACCCCCGGTCGAAATCACCTTTCAACCTTGGGTCAAGGCCTGGTCCGAGGCCTGCACCGGCATCAATTGCGACGGGCTGAGCCGGGGGTTCTGGAACTCCGTGCAGATTCTGGTTCCTTCGGTGTTCTTGTCAATCATCATCGCCTCGATCAACGGATATGCGCTGGCAAACTGGCGGTTCAAGGGGGCGGATGTGTTCTTTACCATCCTGATCCTGGGCGCGTTCATCCCCTATCAGGTCATGCTGTATCCCATCGTGATCATCCTGCGCGAGATGGGGCTGTATGGCAGCCTTTGGGGACTCGTTCTGGTGCATACGGTGTTCGGCATGCCGATCCTCACGCTACTGTTCCGCAACTACTTCACCGCCATCCCCGAAGAGTTGTTCAAGGCCGCCCGCGTCGACGGGGCCGGGTTCTGGGGCATCTATTTCCGGATCATGCTGCCCATGTCACTGCCGATCTTCGTGGTCGCGATGATCCTGCAAGTCACTGGTATATGGAACGATTTTCTGTTCGGGGTGATCTACACCCGCCCCGAAATCTACCCCATGACGGTGCAGCTCAACAACATCGTCAACTCGGTGCAGGGGGTCAAGGAATACAACGTCAATATGGCTGCGACCCTGCTCACGGGCCTCGTCCCCCTCACCATCTACTTCGTTTCCGGCAAACTGTTCGTGCGCGGCATCGCCGCTGGCGCCGTAAAGGGTTGATCCATGACCTCTGTTCTCGTCAAAGACCTCACGCTCAAATTCGGCGCGCTGACCGTGCTCGATACGCTGAACATCGACATCCCCGAGGGCGAATTCCTCGTGCTGCTCGGTGCGTCGGGCTGCGGCAAGTCCACGTTGCTGAACTGCATCGCGGGGTTGCTCGACGTGACGGACGGCGAAATTCACATCAACGACCGCAACGTCACATGGGCCGAACCGTCCGAGCGGGGGATAGGCATGGTGTTTCAATCCTATGCGCTTTACCCGCAGATGACGGTGGCAGGAAACCTGTCCTTCGGCCTCAGGAACGCGCGGATGCCCAAGGACGAGATTGCCGCCCGGGTCGCGCGCGCTGCCGAAGTTTTGCAGATCGAACCGCTGCTCGATCGCAAACCTGCGGCCCTGTCGGGCGGGCAGCGCCAGCGCGTCGCCATCGGGCGGGCATTGGTGCGCGACGTCGATGTCTTCCTGTTTGACGAGCCGCTGTCGAACCTTGACGCCAAGCTGCGCGCCGACCTGCGGGTCGAGATCAAGCGCCTGCATCACAACCTCAAGAACACCATGATCTACGTCACCCACGATCAGGTCGAGGCGATGACGCTGGCCGACCGCATCGCGATCATGAAGGGCGGCGTGATCCAGCAACTCGACACCCCGACCGAGATCTACAACCGACCCATCAACAAATATGTGGCCGGGTTCATCGGCTCGCCCGAAATCAACTTCTTTGAGGGGCGGATTGAGGGCAATCATTTCGTCACCGACGATCTGAATATTCCGCTTGCTGAGTATGCGTTTCAAAGCGGCAAGCTCGATCGGCCCGCTTGGTTCGGCATCCGACCCGAACATATTCTATCGGGCGACATGGCCCGCGATCTTCCGTTTTCTCAAGAGGTCGAGATCGAGATTGTGGAGCCCATGGGCTCGGACACGCTGGCCTGGACCACCCTTGGTGGACACCCTCTTCGCATCCGTATGGATGGTCAGGCAGCCGTGGCGTCTGGTACGCGCCTGCTGGTCGGATTCGACCCTGCGCGCGGCTCTTTCTTTGATGCTGCAAGTGAGTTGAGGCTTTGACATACGATCTTGCGGGTCTTTGGCAACTGGCCGACGAGACCGGGCAGTTCAGCACGCCCATGGCCGTGCCCGGTGATGGCATTTCGGCGCTGCACGGCGCGGGGCTGATCCCCGACCCGTATTTTGGTCGTAACGAATATGATCTGCGGTGGATCACGGATCGGGATTGGCTGATGAGCCGCGAGTTCGAAGTTTCCGACCTCGATCAAGTGCTGCATATCAGCATGCTGGACACGGTCGCCGATGTGTCGATCAATGGGCAGGTGGTGCTGCGCGCCGACAGTATGTTTCGCACCCACCGCGTTGATGTGGCCGAGGCTTTGCAGCTTGGGACAAATGTCATCACCATCCACTTCCGCTCCGCCCCGCGCGAAGCGGTGGCACGCGCCGCCAAACAGCCCTTTCCGGTGCCTTACCAAAAGTCGAATTGCCCCATTCCGCACGGCAATATGCTGCGCAAACCGCAATGCGATTTCGGTTGGGATTGGAACATCGCGCTTGCGCCCTTTGGGCTTTATGGCGACATCCGGCTTGAGCGTGCGGACCCGCGCGTCGACAGCCTCAGCGTGGATCAGACCCATCACAATGGCGATGTCACCTTGACTGTTGTCGCGCAGATAAGCGGCGCGCCGGATGGGGCCGAGGTCACCTTTGCCATCCTGGATCAGACGGTGCGCACCACGATCATCGACAATGCCGCGATCGCAGAAATCGGCCTGAAAGAACCCGCACTTTGGTGGCCCGCCGGCCAAGGCGCACAGGTGCTGCATGATCTGACGGTCAGCCTCGCAGACCACACAATGACCCGCAAAATCGGGCTGCGTAAGATCAATTTGATCACAACGCCGGATGACACCGGTGCCGGGTTCGCCTTTCACGTCAACGGATGCCCGATATTCATGAAAGGAGCCAACTGGATTCCGGCGGACGCGCTTGGCTCCAACATCACCCCCGAGGTCTGCCGCGACCTGCTGCAATCGGCCAAAGACGCCCACATGAATATGATCCGCATCTGGGGCGGAGGGCGTTATGAGTCGGACTGGTTCTACGACATCTGCGACGAGCTTGGGTTGCTCGTGTGGCAAGATTTCATGTTTGCCTGCCACCTTTACCCGTCAACTGACGAGTTTCTCGCCGACATCGACTCAGAAGTGCGCGAACAAGTCGCCCGTCTGAACCACCACGCCTGCATCGCGCTGTGGTGCGGGGACAACGAGTTGCTGGGGGCGCTGACCTGGTTCGAGGAAAGCCGCGACAATCGCGACCGCTATCTGGTGGCCTATGACCGGCTGAACCGCACGATTGAAACGGCACTCAAAGCAACCGCGCCGAATGCCAACTGGTGGCCCTCAAGCCCATCACCAGGGCTGATGAATTTCGGGGACGCATGGCATGACGACCGCTCGGGCGACATGCATTTCTGGTCGGTCTGGCATGAGGGGCGCGATTTCGATCATTACCGCGACGTGTCCCCGCGTTTTTGCTCGGAATTCGGGTTTCAATCTTATCCATCCATGGATGTGGTCCGCCGCTTTGCCGACCCGGCAGACTTCAACATCGCCTCTCCGGTGATGGAGAGCCATCAGAAAAACGCAGGCGGCAACGCGCGGATTGCCGAGACGATGTTTCGGTATTTCCGCTTTCCAAATGACTTCGAGAATTTCGTCTACCTGTCCCAGATCCAGCAGGGCCTCGCGATCAAAACGGCCGTTACCCACTGGCGCAGCCTGAAACCGCACTGCATGGGCACGCTTTATTGGCAGCTGAATGACACATGGCCAGTCTGTTCGTGGGCGAGCCTTGATCACGGCGGCGGCTGGAAACTGCTGCACCATATGGCGCGCCGGTTCTACGCGCCCGTTTTCGTAAGCGCTGTGCCTGTCACCGACGGGTTTGAGTTGCGTGCCATCAACGATCTGGATCACGCGGTAACGCTCGATCTGAAGGTCGAGGCGATTGCGCTCGACGGGACCACCCGCGCACTCGGGCATACGCCGGTGACGGTGGAGCCTGATGCAGCAGCACTCGCACTGCATATTGCCGCGGACACCGTGCAGGGGGATGAAATCATAGGGTTTTTGTGGACGGATACGGCGACCGACACTACCGCGTCGGACACGTTCGCGCCCAAGCCGTTCAAGGGCTACGACCTGCGCGCACCTGACATCTCAAGCACCGTGGCTCAAAACGGCACTGGTTGGGACATCACCCTGACCGCTCAGGCCCTCGCGCTATTTGTCGCGGTCGAGGCCGATCAGCCCGGCCGCTTTTCGGACAATGCCGTGACCCTGTGGCCCGGTAATCCGATCACCATTCACTTCGCGCCCGCCGCGCCAAGCGACGACCCAGTCTTTACTATCCGCGATCTGCATTCCGCCACATATCCTGCCTGAAAGGTCCTGACATGACTGCATTTTCCTATCAGCTTTATAGTTCCCGCATGTTCCCGCCTCTCGGTGACACGCTGCAAATGCTGGCCGATCTCGGCTACGCAGAGGTGGAAGGGTATGGCGCGTTGCTGGACGATCCGGCCATGATCACGGCCCTCGCAGACGGGCTCAAGACCACCGGTCTCACTATGCCCACCTGCCACGTCGCCCTTGAAATGTGCCAAAAGGACCCCGCAAAAGTGGTCGATATTGCAGCGCAGCTTGGCGTCAAAACCGCCGTCATTCCCTATATCCACATCGATGATCGCCCGACAGATGCCGCAGGATGGCGTGCCTACGGGGCCGGGCTGGAAGAGGTGCAAAAGCGGCTGGCAGAAGACGGCATCGCCCTTGCCTATCACAATCACGACTTTGAATGCGTCGCGATGGCCGATGGGACGATGCCCATTGATCTGATCCTTGAGGCGGCACCGTCCGTCTATCTGGAATACGATCCGGCCTGGGCCGTGCGCGCCGGAGCTGATCCTGCCGAAACAATAACCAAACATGGGGGCCGCATCCTGTGTGCCCACCTCAAGGACATCGCACCCGAGGGCGAGGCAGAGGACGAGGATGGCTGGGCTGATGTGGGGCATGGCACGATGGACTGGCCCGGACTATTTGGTGCCCTTAAATCCGCAGGCACCCGACATTTCATCATGGAACACGACAAGCCAAGCGACCACCACCGCTTTGCCCGCCGCGCGCTGGCGGCCGCAAAGACATTCTGAAAACAGGAGACGACCCATGCAAGGCATCGGCATCATCGGTTGTGGCAACATCTCATCAGCATATCTGCGGCTTGCGCCCCTGTTCAAAGGTCTGGAGGTGCGGGCCGTTGCCGACATCAACGCGGACGCAGCCCGCGCACGCGCGTCCGAGTTCAACGTGCGGGCAGAGACGGTCGAGGGATTGCTCAGAGCCGCTGACATCGACATTGTCGTGAACCTGACCATACCGGACGCGCATTTCACCATCACCCGGGACATCCTGCGGGCCGACAAACACGCATATTGCGAAAAACCCATCGTGTTGTCGCTGGCCGAGGGGGAAGAACTGCGCGCGATAGCGGCAGAAAAGAACCTGCGGATCGGATCCGCCCCCGACACATTTCTGGGGGCCGCCCATCAGGCTGCGCGTGCCGCAATCGATGAGGGTGCCATCGGCAATGTGATCTCGGGCACGGCGCATGTGATGTCGCATGGGCTGGAACACTGGCACCCGAACCCCGACTTCTTCTTTCTGCCGGGCGCCGGGCCGATGCTGGATATCGGGCCGTATTACGTGACCAATCTGATCCAGTTGATCGGGCCGGTCAAAAAGGTTGCAGCCTTGACTTCTACCCCGCATACCACCCGCACAATCCTGTCCGAACCGCGCCGGGGCGAAGTTATTCCGGTCAAGACCCCCACCACCATCCACGCGCTACTGGAATTCCACTCAGGCGCGACGATCACGTTATCGACCTCGTGGGATGTGTGGGCGCATCGGCATGGAAACATGGAACTTTACGGCACCGAAGCAACCATGTTTCTGCCCGATCCGAACTGGTTTTCCGGCACGCTTGAGGTTGTGGGCAAAGATGGGCAGTCATACGTGCTGGAGCCTGAAGGCCATCCCTTTGGCATTCCGAACCAACATGATCAGGACGAGCCCAAGGCCAATTACCGCACCGCCGGACTAGCCGATATGGCGGCGGCCCTGAACGAGGGGCGCGCGCACCGCTGTTCGCTCGATCTGGCGATCCATGCGGTTGATGTGATGACGTCGGTTCTCAAATCCGGTGAAACCGGCGAAATGGTAACGCTGTCGACGACGTGCACACGCCCCGACCCCTTGCCAGCCGAGGCGGCGCGCGCGTTGCTTAAATAGGGCGCACGTGGTCGCCGGGGACAATCCGACCGGCCCTGCGCACTTCGGCGTAAATGCCCATGTCAGAATGCCCATGGTGCGCGCGGATCAGGCCGGGGACGTCTAGATCACGCGTACCCCTTTCAAGGTTCACTTCGGTGGCCGGGCACCGTTTCGTGCGCTTGACGACCTCAAGGCGCACCTCGCCCACTTCGATCTCGCGGCCCACCCAGTCCAGCTCAGACCACGCGGGCGCGCCCGAAAACACGATGTTGCCGCGAAAGCGGGCCGGATCAATCGCATGACCGACCTGGGCACCGAATGCCGCGACCGTGTCCGCATTGATCAGCGACACGGCGTTCATCATCGCCTTTGATACGACGGACACATCCGTGAACTTGTGCGGCGCGGCGGACACCAGTCTTGGCGTTTCGTCATCGCGATATCCAAGGAACGCGGCCAAGAAGTCTGCCGCATCCGCTCGGCCCGCGTCCTTTGTGACATCAAAACTGCGCACCTCATCCGCAACCGACAATGTAAGCTGCTGCGTGCCAAGATCAAAGTGGGCGTTGACCAAGGCCAGCGCCGGATCACGCGCCAACACAACAAAGCGAGATTTCGGCAATGGCCGGGGATTTTGCGGATCAAAACCACTGTTGTGACGGGCAAACCCATAGGCGCGGTCGCCAGGAACGCCCTCGCCCAAAGCCAAAGTTAACGCGTCCAAATTTTGCGCGCTCAACCCTTTGACGGGATAGCGAAACAAACCGTCAACACGTGCGCCCATACTCCAACCGCCCTTCGTATTTTATGGGGGACGCATGGCTGCATCCTGCGTAACCATAGCTGCATCGCGGCAAAATGAAACAGACGACATCACCTAGCGCACTGAGTCCGACTGCGAAATTCTATTGTTAAATATCAATGTATTACGCAACTACTCTATATATTTGAGGTACGCACCTCAAAACAAAGCTAGACGTGAGGTGCGTACCTCAAATAGCGTTGAGACGTCACTAAGACGATTCGGCCCATAAAAACCAAACGCCGATTTTCAACTGGGAGGACTACCAATGAAAACTTTGAAACTGGCATCTGTCAGTGCGCTCAGTATTGCCGCTGCGTCCCTTGCCAACACCGCACAAGCCGAGGATTTGACGCTGTGCTGGGCCGCCTGGGATCCCGCAAACGCGCTGGTCGAACTCAGCAAGGAATTTGAAGCGCAATCCGGCCACACGATGAGCTTTGAGTTCATCCCATGGCCCAATTTCGCGGACCGGATGCTTAATGAGTTGAACTCAGGCGGCAAACTTTGCGACCTGCTGATCGGCGACAGCCAATGGATCGGCGGCGGTGCCGAAAACGGCCACTACGTCAAACTGAACGACTTCTTCGACGCCGAGGGCATCTCGATGTCGGACTTTGCCGACGCGACTGTCTACGCCTATTCCACATGGCCCAAGGGCACCGAAAACTATTATGCCCTGCCCGCCATGGGGGATGCGAACGGCTGGTTCTATCGCAAGGACTGGTTTGAGCGTGAAGACATCCGCGCTGCATTCCTTGAGGCCACAGGCCGTGAATTGGGCGAGCCAAAAACCCAAAAGGAAATGCTCGAGATCGCGCAATTCTTCCAGGGCCGCGAGATCGACGGACAGACCGTCTATGGCGCCTCGATCTTTACCGAG
This sequence comes from uncultured Tateyamaria sp., assembly GCF_947494755.1. Classification (GTDB taxonomy): domain Bacteria; phylum Pseudomonadota; class Alphaproteobacteria; order Rhodobacterales; family Rhodobacteraceae; genus Tateyamaria. Next base: position 90,426 of record NZ_CANLVZ010000012.1, on the reverse strand, counting down.
CGCGGGTCCGAAGGGATCACGATGGGGGTTACCTCGGCGCTTTACCCATGGGGCTTCAAATACGAAAACACACCCGGCTCTTACGACATGGACGGGGCTGTGAACTCACCCGAAGCGGTCGAAGCGCTGGAATTCTATAAAGAGTTCTACGAGACTGCGACCCCGCCCGGCTACACCAACTCGTATATGGGTGAATCGCTGGATGCGTTCAAATCCGGTCAGGTTGCGATGGCGATGAACTGGTTCGCGTTCTTCCCCGGCCTCTATGCCGATCCCAACACCGGCGGGGACAAGATCGATTTCTTCGTCAATCCACCCCAGAACGTGGCCGGATCGACCCTTGGTGGTCAGGGCATCAGCGTCGTAGCCTATTCCGATAAGCAGGACGCGGCACTTGAATACATCAAGTGGTTCGCCGACCCCGAGGTTCAGGCCAAATGGTGGGATCTGGGCGGCTATTCGGCCCACAATGCAGTGCTGAACGATCCCGGCTTCAAGGACAGTGCACCATTCGCGGGCGACTTCCTCGAAGCGATGGGCTCGGTGCAGGACTTCTGGCAGGAACCGGCCTATGCCGAATTGCTGCTGGCGATGCAGAAACGGCTGCACGATTACATCGTGGCCGATCAGGGCACCGCGCAAGAGGCGCTCGACAAGCTGGTCGAGGACTGGACCGAAGTGTTCGAGGACGAAGGCAAACTCTGATCCCTCCCCGGGGTGGGCGTAAGGCCCACCCTACCCCTCTTTTCGCCAGACCGTGCCGGGTGGACCCATCCACCCCTTTCGAAAGACATGCCCGATGACTGACACGCCCGCCACACGCGCAGCCTCTGCGACACCGCCCCGGGTCGCGCGCAAGATCCGTGGTCTCAGCGACCGCGCCATCGCGTGGATCTTTGTCGGGCCGACGATCTTTCTGCTGCTGGCAATCAATATCTTCCCGCTGATCTGGACGATCCGGCTGTCCTTCACGAACTTCAAGGCCAACCGCAATCGGCCGCTCGAATGGGTCGGCACCCGCAATTACGAACGTATCCTGACCGACAGCGATATCTGGCTGAACATGCAGGCCACTGCGCATTTCCTGTTCTGGACGATCTTCTTTCAGGTGCTGATCGGGTTCACGCTGGCTTACCTCATCAACAAGAAATTCAAGGGCAATGACCTGTGGACCACGATCATCGTGCTGCCCATGATGCTCTCGCCCGCCGTGGTGGGCAACTTCTGGAAATTTCTCTACCAGCCGCAAATTGGCCTGTTCAATTACATCGTGGGCTTCTTCACCGGCAAGGATCCGTCCAGCTTTGAAATGCTCGGCTCGGTCGAACTTGCGCCATGGTCCATCGTGATCGTGGACACATGGATGTGGACGCCCTTCGTGATGCTGATCTGCCTTGCGGGGCTGCGCTCGATTCCCGACTACATCTATGAAGCCGCAGAGGTCGACCGCGCCTCAAAGCTCCGGCAATTCTTCACCATCACCATCCCCATGGTGCTGCCCTTCCTGATGCTCGCCGTCCTCTTCCGGGGGATCGAGAACTTCAAAATGTTCGATCTTGTCGTGCAACTCACCGGCGGCGGCCCCGGCTCGACCACCGAACTCACCTCGATCAATCTCAAGCGCGAAGCGTTCGAGAAATGGCGCACCGGCTACGCCAGCGCCTACGCGATCATCCTGTTCGTTACGGTGTTCGGCCTTGCCAGCATCTACGTCAAAGCCCTGAACAAGGTGAAAGAACGATGACACACCCCATCCTTCCTTTCGCCCAAAATACCTTCGGGGGGGCGCATCAGCGCGGGGGGCCGACAGCCCCCCTCCGACCCCCGCAACGAAAGCGCGAACCATGAGCAGCTTCTCCGTCACCGAACCGACACAGCGCACCAAATGGGTCTCAGGCACGCTCGTGATCATCTACGCGCTGGTCACGATGCTGCCTCTGGCGTGGATCATGCTGACCGGGTTCAAGTCGCCTGCCGATGCGATCAGTTATCCGCCCAAGGTGATCTTCGATCCGACGCTCGAGGGCTACGTGAACCTGTTCACCACCCGCACGCGGCAAACGGACGAATTCCTCGCCGCCAACCCGCCCGAGACATGGTACGAAGAGATCGTGCGCGAATACGATATGGTCATCGCGGGCCCCTCGAAATTCGGCGAACGGTTCCTCAATTCGGTGATCATCGGCTTCGGCTCCACCTTCCTCAGCATCGTTCTGGGCACGCTGGCGGCCTACGCCTTCTCAAGGTTCAAAATCCCGCTGGCGGACGATCTGCTGTTCTTCATCCTGTCCACCCGCATGATGCCCCCCATCGCCGTCGCCATCCCCATTTTCCTGATGTATCGACAACTGGGGCTGTCCGACACGCATCTGGGCATGATCCTGCTCTATACGGCCGTCAACATCTCCCTCGCCGTCTGGCTGCTCAAAGGGTTCATCGACGAAATTCCTCGCGAATATGAAGAGGCGGCGCTGATCGACGGCTACACCCGCTTTCAGGCGTTCTACAAAGTCGTGCTGCCCCAGGCGGCCACCGGCATCGCCTCAACGGCCATCTTCTGCCTGATCTTTGCGTGGAACGAATACGCCTTTGCGGTCCTGCTGACCTCGGGCACGGCACAGACCGCACCACCCTTCATCCCGACCATCATCGGCGTTGGCGGCCTTGACTGGCCCGCGGTTGCGGCGGGGGCGACGATCTTCCTGCTGCCGGTCATGATCTTCACGATCCTGCTGCGCAAACACCTGCTGCGCGGCATCACCTTCGGAGCGGTGCGCAAATGAGCAACTTCTTTTCCGGCCTTCTCGCCCTCAAACGCGGCCCGTGGGAGATGGTGGCAACCATTCTCATCGGCCTCGGGGTCTTCATGCTGATGCAGCCCTTTGTACTCTGGGCCTACACCTATTCCTTCATCACCACGCTGGTGGGAACCGTGATGTTCATCATCGTCTCCCACTTCAAAGAGTAGCCCCATGGCCCAGATCATCATCAAGAATGTGCGCAAAGAATTCGGTAATTTCACCGCCGTCAAAGAAAGCAGCTTCACCATCGAGGACGGCGAGTTTTTCATGCTGCTCGGCCCCTCGGGCTGTGGCAAGACGACAACGCTGCGGATGATTGCGGGGCTCGAACTGCCCACCTCGGGCGAGATTTACCTCGACGGAGAAGAGATCAGCCAGAAACCTCCAAGCCAGCGTGACATCGCCTTCGTGTTCCAGATGTTCGCCCTCTACCCGCATATGAACGTGCGCAAGAATCTCAGCTATCCGCTGGTCAGCCAAGGCATGGCGCGCCGCGACGTGCGCGCCAAGGTAGACGAGGTCGCGGGCATCCTCGGCATTCGCGACATCCTGAACCGCCCCGTCGGCGGGTTGTCAGGCGGGGACCGGCAGCGTGTCGCCCTGGGCCGCGCCATCGTGCGCGACCCAAAAGCATTCATGATGGATGAGCCACTCGGCGCGCTTGATGCCGAGTTCCGCGAACATATGTCCGAAGAGCTACGCGCGCTGCACGACCGGATGGGGGCGACGACCGTTTATGTGACCCATGACCAGCTTGAGGCGATGCAGATGGGCGACAAGATTGTAGTGATGAACAACGCCGTGGTCGAACAGTTCGGCACACCGCAGGAAATCTATGACACGCCCGCGACCATGTTCGTGGCCGATTTCATCGGCTCCCCTTCCATGAACTTCCTCGACTTCAGTGGATCGCTCGCCCCGGGTGCCGACACCGTCGATCTGGGCGGCCAGCACCACGCGGTGCCGACCCAACGGGAAGAGGCCTCCGGCGATCTGGTGTTTGGCGTGCGGCCCGAACACGTGAGGCTCACGGATGCAGGTGCTTATCGGGGCGAAGTGCTGGCCACCGAATATCTCGGCACGACCCAGATCATCACGCTCGACACCCCGAACGGAGAGCTGAAGGCGCGCACCGACAGCGCGCAGATTGCCAAGGTGGGCGAAACTGTCGGGCTAACCTTTGAGGGGCCGAAAATCACACTTTTCGACAAGGCCAGCGGGCAGGCCCTGCGGTCGGAACTCAATGAAAAGGTGCTGGCCCATGGCTGAGGTTGTCCTGAAATCACTCAGCAAGTCCTTTGGCCGCGACGTCGGCGTCGAAGACATCTCGATGACCATCCCTGATGGGGCCTTCGTGGTGCTGCTCGGGCCAACCGGGGCGGGCAAGACCACGACGCTGCGCCTGATCTCTGGCTTGGAAAAGGCGGATGCGGGCGAAGTCTGGATCGGCGGGCGCAATGTGGCGGACGAGATGCCGGCACAGCGCGACGTGGCGATGGTATTCCAGCAATATTCGCTCTATCCGCACCTCACGGTGCGCGACAATCTCGCCTTTCCGCTGAAATCCCCGATCCTCAAGACCCCACCCGAAGAGATCACGCGCAAGGTCGAAGAGGTCGCGCGCGTGCTTCAGATCAGCCACAAGCTCGACAACAAGGCCACGGCCCTGTCGGGGGGCGAGATGCAGCGCGTTTCCATCGGGCGGGCGCTGGTACGCGATCCGGCGATCTACCTGATGGACGAGCCGCTGAGTTCGCTCGATGCCAAGCTGCGCACCGATCTGCGGGTCGAGTTGAAGCGCATCCACGCAAGCCTTGGCGCGACCCTGCTTTACGTCACCCACGACCAGATCGAAGCGATGACCATGGCGACCCATGTGGGCGTGCTCGATCATGGGCGGCTCGTGCAATACGGCACGCCGCGCGAAATCTACGAAAACCCCAATTCGCTCTATGTTGCCTCGCGCCTTGGCCTGCCGCGCATCAACGTGCTCCCCGCTGACATCTTCGGCGGTGTGCCCCCCGGGACCACACAAATCGGCCTGCGCCCCGAACACATCACACAAGGCGACGGCCAGGAGGCCGAAGTCCAGCGCGTCGAACATCTGGGCGATCAGAACCGCCTGCACCTCACCCTCAAGGGCCACGCGATCACCACCATCGCCGATCCCGCGACGGACTACGCGCCCGGCACCATGCTGAAGATTTCGCCGAAAAACCCACTTTGCTTTGACGCCCAAGGCCACCGCATCCGCTGACATCAGGAGCCCGCCCATGACCCAATTCATCAATGCAAAACAAACGCTTGTAACGGACGCCATCGACGGGCTTTTGGCCACATCCGGCGGAGCCCTCACCCGGCTTGACGGCTATCCGCACATCAAGGTCGTGTGCCGCGCCGATTGGGACAAATCGCAGGTCGCGCTGATCTCGGGCGGCGGGTCCGGGCACGAACCGGCCCACGCGGGCTTTGTCGGCAAGGGGATGCTGACGGCGGCCGTCTGCGGCGAGGTGTTCGCCTCCCCTTCGGTCGATGCGGTGCTGGCGGGCATCCTCGCGGTGACCGGCCCTGCGGGCTGCCTGCTGATCGTCAAGAACTACACGGGCGACCGGTTGAATTACGGGCTGGCGGCAGAGCGCGCGCGCGCCTTCGGGCTGGATGTGTCGATGGTGGTCGTCGACGACGACATCGCACTGCCTGACCTGCCGCAGGCGCGCGGAGTCGCAGGCACGCTGTTCGTCCACAAGATCGCCGGAGCGATGGCCGAGGACGGTGCCGACCTTGCCTCCATCACCGACGCCGCCAATACTGCCATCAGCCACATGGCCTCGATCGGCACATCGCTTGACACCTGCACGGTGCCCGGTTCGGCCAAGGAGGACCGGATCGCCCCCGGCATGGCCGAACTGGGCCTCGGCATTCACGGCGAAGCGGGCGTGCAGCAGGTCGCCTTCACCGACGCCGCACACGCGATGGACCTTGTGCTGGAAAAGCTTGCCCGGCACATGGGCGAGGGCGCGCATGTCGCCATCCTGAACAACCTCGGCGGGACGACCCCGCTCGAGATGAGCATTCTGGCCCAGGCGCTGGCCACGTCCGACAAAGCGAAGGGGATCAAGCATGTCATCGGACCTGCTCCGATGATGACTTCGCTCGATATGCACGGCTTTTCGGTCTCGATCCTGCCAGTGGATGATACCACCCTGCCCTACCTGACCCGCGCCGTGGACCTGCCCGCCTGGCCGGGTGTGACGGACATCACGCAGGTCTCGGTACGCCCCCTGCCCGACGGGCTTTCCCCTATCCAACCCGTACCGTCGGACAAGCCCGAAACCCGCGCGCTGATCGAGAAGTGTTGCGATCTGCTGCTCGCTGCCGAGGGCGATCTCAACACGCTCGACGCCAAATCCGGTGACGGCGACACGGGCAGCACGCTGGCCACGGCATCGCGCGCGCTCAAAGGATCGCTCGACCGCCTGCCGCTGGCTGATCCTACGCAACTGTTCCGCGCCGTGGGCAATGAACTCAGTCAGACCATGGGCGGCTCGTCGGGCGTGATCCTCGCGATCTTTTTCGGGGCAACGGGTGATGCCTGCGCCAACGGCAAACCCACCACCAAGGCCCTGCTGACGGGGCTCAAGCGGATTACCGAGGTGGGCGGCGCGACGAAGGGCGACCGCACCATGATCGACGCACTGGAACCGGCGCTGCACGCGCTGCCGGATGGGCTGGACGCTGCCGCCAAGGCGGCCCGCGCCGGGGCGGATGCCACGGCACAGATGGGGCGGGCCAATGCGGGGCGCGCCAGCTATGTGCCCTCTGAAAATCTGATCGGGCACAATGATCCCGGCGCCGAGGCGGTGGCGCGCCTGTTCGAAGGGTTGGCCAAGCATACGTAACCACGCATAAGGGCGCGATGAAACAAGGACTTACCCCCCACTCCACCCCCACGGTCAACGACATCGCCCGCGTTGCCGAAGTGAGCCTTGCGACCGTGGACCGTGTGCTCAATGCGCGCCCCGGCGTGCGCGAAAAGACCGTCGAAAAGGTCAATCAGGCGATCGCTGAACTGGGTTACGTACGCGACACGGCAGCGGCCAATCTGGCGCGGGGGCGGGTCTATCGGTTCGTGTTCATATTGCCTTCGAACAGCAACGAATTTCTGACTTCGCTTGAGGCGCAAATCGAAGCGCTTGGAAACGATATCCGGCGGGATCGCACGCAACTGAGCTTTGTGCGGGTGGCGGCGTTCGATCCCGTCGCGCTGGCCGATGCGATTGCGGCCATCGACGTTACAGCCGTTGACGGGGTCGCCATCTTCGGCCCGGAAACGCCGTCGGTGCGCGACAGCATTGCCCATCTCAAAGCCCATGGGGTCACGGTCGTGTCGCTGGTGGCCGATATCCCGAGTTCCGGGCGCGACCATTATGTGGGCGTCGACAATATCGCGGCGGGGCGCACCGCCGCGCATCTGTTGGGGCGCTTTGTCGGGCCGCAGCGTGGGAAAATTCTGGTCCTGACCGGCTCGATGTTGGCGCGGGATCATCTGGAACGCCGCCTTGGCTTTGACGAGGTGATGGGGCGCGATTTCCCGCATCTCGACATCCTGGCTTCACTTGAAGGCCGCGATGACCCCGATCTGATCGCACGCCTGATGCCCGGCGCACTGCATGACAATGCGGGCGTCATCGGCATCTATTCGTCGGCGGCCGGAAACGAAGGCCTTCTGCGCTTTCTCAACAGCCAGCGCAGCGCCCCCCGCCCGGTCGTCGTCGCCCACGAACTGACGCAATTGTCGCGCAGTGCCTTGCAAGACGGGCTGTTTGACGCGGTGATCAGCCAAGACACTGGGCATTTGGTGCGCAGTGCCGTGCGCATCATGCGCGCCGAACGGGATCGCACGCCCATTCACGCCGCGCAGGAACGCATCCGCATCGACATCTATTTGAAAGAAAACATGCCGCTGTGAGCGGTCCAATTCGGGAGGATTACACATGAAAACCATCAAGGGGCCGGCGCTGTTTCTGGCGCAGTTTGCAGGCGATGACGCGCCGTTCAATTCGTGGGATGCCATCACCAAATGGGCAGCTGATTGCGGTTACAAAGGCGTGCAGGTGCCAAGTTGGGATGGGCGATTGTTCGATCTGGCCACAGCGGCGACCAGCAAGGATTATTGCGACGACTTCAAAGGGCAGGCTGTCGCCAACGGGGTTGAGGTCACCGAATTGTCCACCCACCTGCAGGGCCAGTTGGTTGCGGTGAACCCGGCCTATGACGCGGCCTTTGACGGCTTTGCAGATCCTTCGGTGCGCGGCAATCCCAAGGCACGGCAAGAATGGGCGGTCGATCAGGTCATGAAGGCCATCAGCGCATCGGCCAATATGGGGATCGGCGCTCATGCGACCTTTTCCGGCGCACTGGCGTGGCCCTATATCTATCCATGGCCGCAACGCCCTGCGGGTTTGGTCGAGACCGCCTTTGACGAATTGGCGGCGCGCTGGCGTCCTATCTTGGATCATGCGGACGAAAACGGCGTCGACATTTGCTATGAAATCCACCCCGGTGAGGACCTGCACGACGGCGTCACCTTTGAGATGTTCCTCGAGCGGGTGGACACTCATACGCGCTGCAACATGCTCTATGATCCCAGCCACTACGTGCTGCAATGCCTTGATTACATTGATAACATCGATATCTACAAGGACCGGATCAAGATGTTCCACGTCAAGGATGCGGAGTTCAATCCGACCGGGCGGCAGGGGGTTTATTCGGGGTATCAGCCGTGGGTGGACCGCGCGGGCCGCTTCCGCTCGCTTGGCGATGGGCAGGTCGATTTCGCGGCGATATTTTCAAAGATGGCGGCCAATGATTTCGACGGATGGGCCGTGGTCGAATGGGAATGTTGTCTGAAGCATCCCGAAGACGGTGCCCGCGAAGGGGCAGCATTTGTCAGTGACCACATCATTCGCGTGACCGAGCGCGCCTTTGACGACTTTGCTGATGGCGGCACGGACGAGGCGGCGAACCGGAAGTTGCTGGGCATCGATTAAGCACGTCCCCCGGATGCCGGATCAGTTGGCGAACCGGCCCTCCGGGGTGAGTTTATTTGGCAAGATGAAGATTGGATCGCGGCCTGCCGCAGGGAGAGTGAGATGAAACGGATCAAGTTGGGAATGGTGGGCGGCGGCAATGACGCCTTTATTGGTGCCGTGCACCGGATTGCGGCGCGCATTGATGACCGGTTCGAACTGGTTGCGGGCGCACTGTCGTCAACGCCGGAAAAATCGCAGGCCTCTGGTGCGGCGCTTGGCTTGGAGCGCATCTATGACGACTTCAAGTCGATGGCCATACGCGAGGCCCGCCTGAAGAATGGCATTGAGGCTGTCAGCATCGTCACCCCCAATCATATGCACTATGCCGCCGCCAACGAGTTTCTGAAGCGGGGCATTCATGTGATTTGCGACAAGCCGCTGACCTCGACCCTTGCCGACGCCCGCAAGTTCGCCAAGGCGGTTGAAAAATCCGATGCGCTCTTTGTTCTGACCCACAATTACACGGGATATCCGATGGTGCGCCAGGCCCGCGAGATGATTGCCAACGGCGAGATTGGCAAGGTGCGCGTCGTGCAGGTTGAGTATCCGCAGGATTGGCTGACCATCCATCAGGAGTTCAAACAGGCCGAATGGCGCACGGACCCGGCCCGGTCAGGTGCGGGGGGATCAACCGGCGATATCGGCACCCATGCTCACAATCTTGCCTGTTTCGTCACCGGGCTTCAGGTCAAGGCGCTGGCGGCTGATCTCGACGCTTTCGTGCCGGGCCGGCAGGTGGATGACAACGGACATGTCATGCTGCGCTTTGAGGGGGGGGCCAAGGGTATGCTGTGGTGCAGTCAGGTCGCACCCGGCAATGAAAACGCGCTGCGCCTTCGGGTCTATGGTGAAACGGGGGGGCTGGAATGGGCGCAGGAGGATCCGAACTATCTGTGGCACACGCCATTTGGCGCGCCAAAGCGGCTGATCACACGCAATGGGTCGGGCGCGGGCGATGCAGCAGGGCGGGTCAGCCGCGTGCCACCGGGTCATCCGGAGGGGTATCTGGAAGGGTTTGCCAACATTTATTCGGAAGCGGCCACCGTGATAGAAGCGCACCGCACAGGTGCGCCCGTCCCTGCCGACGTCATCTACCCCTCGATTGAGGATGGGGTGCGCGGGATTGCATTCGTTGACGCGTGCGTGCGCTCATCCGCGCGGAACGCGGCATGGGTCAGGCTCTAGCGGCGATCAGATAATCGGCCTGGTGGCCGGTTCGAGATTATCAAGTAACCCGACCTCTGCCAGTGCCTCGAGGTCAGGAATGCGCAATGTGCCATCCGACCAATGAGCCAATTGTTTGGCCTTGAGCGCGGCCAGCGTCTTGTTTGTGTGGACAAGCGACAGACCGAGTGCGTCTGCAATGTCCTGCTGCTTGTAGGGGAACTTCATCGCGCCGTTGTGCACCATATCGAGCGCCTGGCCGCGCACGAAAACGCGCGAGAGCGCCCAAGCGATTGATTGCATGGCCGTGCGCTGACCAAGGGTGGCCAAAGTGTCACCCAGAAAATGCTCCTCCACGGCGGCGAGCCATGTCAGGGAAAATGCCCGCTCGGGGCGCTCTTTGAAAAAGGACCAGATTTCGGAGCGGTCAAAAACGCAGAGCGTCATTTTGGTTGTCGCCTCGACCGAATGACCCATTTCGCCCATGATTCCAGCCTGCAAACCGATGAAGTCACCGGGGAAGATCAGACTGACGACCTGGCGCCTTCCGTTAGGTAATAGTTTATAACGCAATCCCATTCCGTGCAGGGCTGTGAACAGTTGGGGACTGTTTGAGCCCTCCATCAGGAGTGGCGTGCCTGGGTCGACACTCAGCTCACCCACCTTAAATCGTTGGGTAAATTGAATATCCTCACCGTTCATTTTCTCGAAAATCTCAGCCTGTCGCAGCGGGCAGCTGTCGCATCTGGTCGCCATAACTGTCCTCCTTGCTATGTCATAGATTAATGCGGGGGGGTAGGGTATATTGTTAATGTCGAAGCGCTAGGACAAAGGATCCGTAGGCGTGATTCAAAGCATTATCGTTATAGAACCCGATCCGTTGGTGCGAATGGACCTCATGGGTGCTTTGCAGGATGGGCACGTCGACGCAATTCTTTCTGAATGCGCGACGGTCTCTGACGCCACACCATTGGTTTTGCAGGCCAAAGGGCCGGTGACGGTGTTTGTCAACAGCAGCCTCATGCCTCAACTTGAACCAGCGACGCAGCACGCCATTATCCAGTCGCGCGGCAAGATCATCTGTGTCGGCGACGCGCGGCCAACCGTTGTTCCGATCACCATTCTCGAAAAACCTTTTACGACTCCAATGATCATGGATGCACTGTCTAATGGCGCGCACGGTCGGCCTGTGTCCCGGCCTGAAGTCCGTACATGAAAGCTTGGACGATGGGGGGACTGTCAGGCGCATCAGCCGCTTGTTGAGGTTGTGCGGGACGATGGCCCTTGGTTTGAACGGATCCAACCCCGATGAGTATCAGCCCGATACCCGCATAAGCCGCCCCGACGATCAATGCCGTCACCGTTATCCCAACGGTCGGCAACAAGGCGAACCAAGCCGCGGTCGTCAAAAATCCGAATCCCACCGTGCAAAGCAGCAGGCCCCCCGAAAGGAGACCTGCGCGTCTGGCGGTTTGCGCCACTTTTTCTCGGATTCCGAACATCAATTATTTCCGCGACCCAAGGAAGCCAACAAGAAACCCCAGACCGGCTGCAATACCAAGTGCGGTTGCAGGTTGGTTCCTGATGAAGGCGTTCGCCTGATCACCAACTTCCATGGCCTGCAGACGCGCTGTTTCGGTGGCATCCGCAGCTTTGCCGCGCACATCGTTAAGGGTTGACCGAGCGGCTTCAGCCGCCTCTTGGCCTTTGGCGAGGCTTAGATCAGAGATCGTTTTGGTCAGCGCGGCAATGTCATTGCGCAGAATTTCAACCTGATCTGCCACATCACTCGCTGTCACGTCGTCACGCTTGTTGTTCAGTTTCTGCAAAGTGCTGGCCATTGATCTTCTCCTTATTTCTGTTGTCATCCCAACACGCCAACAACAGGGATGTTCCATCAAATCGTCAGAAAAAATCGGGAACTCTACGTTGGTGCGCGCATTGGGTCCCCTCAAGGTGCCTAACAGGCGCGATCGGCATCAACAGCGAAAGGAGCAGGAAATGTTATATTTTGCGGTACTGTTTCTCGTGGTTGCACTCGTGTCTGCGCTATTTGGCTTTGGTGGATTTGCGGCGGCATCGGCAGGTGTTGCCCAACTTCTGTTTGTCGTGTTCCTGGTCCTGTTTATCGCCACGCTTGTTCTGCATCTGGTAAGCCGCTTGAAGTGACCGACGCACAGCGCCATTGCTATGCGCGTTGCCCCAACAGTCCGAAAAAATGTAATTGTCGCGCGTCGACCGTTGCCAAACGCCGCGATCTTGTGTCTGGCTGACAAGCCGGATGTCATGATTTACCATGGTGTTCGAGCCGCTTGCCTGTCACTGATCCGCAACCCTTGGATGCCCAACATCAAAGAACAAAAGTATACCATAAATATGACGAATACTGACACGACCGCTGGTCTGACGATACTCAAGGACTACGAACCCATCGCCAATGGCGAAGTTCGAGACGTATGGCATCGCCCCGGCCACCCCGATCAGCTTCTCAAGACCATCCGCACCTACAAACGCGAAAAATATGAGCGGCGCCGGGGTCTGCGCCGCGCCCTCGACTATTTCCGCATGGGCCCCTACGGCACGTTCCGGATCGAATATCGCTGCTATCTGAAAACCGCCTACCGCTGTGCGCAGCAAAAACGCCCCCTCCCCATCGCTGAAATGGGCGGTTTGGTGATCACCGATCGTGGCCTCGCGCAAGTGTGCGAGAAGATAGCCGACGCGTCAGGCAATGTTGCTCAGACGCTTGAGGATGTCTTGCGAGAGGGTCCGTTGAGCGATGAACGGCTGAAATGGCTGAATGACTTTGTCGCCAACATCTTTGCGCTGAACGTGAATGTACCGGACTTGCGACCCTCTAATATTGCCCTTGATGAGGTAAATCGCCGGTTTGTGGTTATCGACGGCTACGGCGACAAAACACTGATCCCGATCCGGTCGTGGCTAACATGGCTGAACCAAAAGCACCTCGATTACCGCTTCTCCGAGATGGAAAAACACCGCAATCTCAAGTGGTCGTCAGAAAGGCAAATCTTTACGGTCGTCCATCCGGCTGACTAAGCGTGCCGCATGAAAAAGCCCCACGCATTCATAAGCGCGGGGCCCGTTTTACGCCTTAAGCGTTGCGGTTGAAGCAAAGAACATCGCCTGACTGACGGCTGACAGCACTTGCGCCTCTTGGAACGGCTTGGAGATCAGGAACGCCGGTTCGGGGCGATCCCCGGTCAGCAAACGTTCGGGGAACGCCGTGATAAAGATGACCGGCACGTCCATCATCTCAAGCAAGTCGGCGACCGCGTCGATACCGGACGAGTTATCGGCCAGCTGAATGTCAGCAAGGATCAGGTCCGGATGCTGTTCCTTACCCAGTTCCAGGGCCTCGGTGTGGGTGCGGGCAATGCCGGTGACCTCGTGGCCAAGGCTGGTCACGATTGCGCTGATGTCGGCGGCGATGATCGGCTCATCCTCAATAATCATCACGCGACCCTTGATGCTTTTGGCAAGCTCAGAGTTGGCCGCAGAGATCAGGTGGCGCACTTCGTCCGCGTCCACCTGCATGATGGCAGCTACGTGTTTGATATTGAATTCTTCGATGGTGCGCAGCAGCAGCGCTTCGCGTGAATTGGGGGTCAGCTTGGCAAGCAGACCGTGGGCGCGGCTGCGCAAATCACCCTCTGGCTCGGTCAATGCCTGTCCGGTGGTCGCCCAGATCGAGTGAAAGCATTTGAACAGGTTCACCTTGATCGGATCGTCATTTTCGAAAGGGGTGCGATCTTTGAGGATCGCTTCGAGGGTTGCGACGGTGTACTTGTCCCCGCGTGATTGTGATCCTGTCAGAGCACGGGCATAGCGCCGCAAGTATGGCAATTCAGCTGCCAGGAGGTCGGAAAAAGTCATCTCCGCACTTGTATCACTCATATTTTCGACCTTTTTTTGTATTTAGATGGAACCGAACGCGCCACAGTGCAGTTGGTTCCGGTTACAGGCACACTTTTTTAACGAAATGAGGCATCGAGGTTCAATGGCAAGTAAGCAAGACCCCAAGAACGCCCAAATCGATGCGTATATCGACCAAAATCTCAAGAAGGTGTTCGCTGAATTGCAAACCGGCGATCTACCTGACGAAATCACCGATCTGTTGTCCGTCCTGCGCGCGCAGGATCAAGAGGCGAAGGACAGCAAATGAGCGACATGGACCCAAGGGATGAGCTGGTAACACATTTGCCAGCACTACGGGCCTTTGCGCTCAGCCTGACGCGCAACCGGGCAACTGCCGACGACATGATGCAGGACACCGTGCTCAAGGCGTGGACCAACATGGATAAATTCACGCCCGGTACCAATATGCGCGCCTGGCTGTTTACGATCCTGCGCAACAACTTCTACACGTCCCGCCGCAAGCTGAACCGTGAAGTGGCCGACGTGGACAACGTATTTTCCGATACCCTGTCCGTCAAACCTGAGCATGACGGACGGCTGCAGATGTCCGATTTCAAAAAGGCGCTGAACCAGTTGCCGGATGAGCAGCGCGAGGCGTTGATCCTTGTGGGGGCCTCCGGCTTTGCCTACGAAGAGGCGGCGGAGATGTGCGGCGTGGCCACAGGCACGATCAAGAGCCGGGTCAATCGCGCCCGCGCCAAACTCACCGAGCTGCTGCAACTCGAGGATGATGACGTGCTGGAACTGACCGATAGTGCAACAACCGCCGTCGTGGGCAGTCCGGGCCTGCCTGCGTGATGAAACCGACGTGGTACAGCAGTCTGCTTGTGCAGATCATGCTGCTGTTGACGCTCGCCTTGTTTCCACTTGGCGCTGTTGCCATCTACCAGACCAACCGCGTCGCCTCCGAGGCGGATCGCAATGCGCAACTGGCCCTTCTGGCCCTCACAGGCCGTGCGGCCAAAGCTGAGGAGTTGCTGATCGAACGCGCCTTTGGGGCGGCGCGCGTGCTGGGAACGATGGTCAAGGATCTCGAACAGAACCCGGATCGTTGTGCTGCCGTACTCAGCCAATTTGTGACGACCGATGATCGCTACAGCTTTGTCGGGATTCTGCCACGGTCAGGCCTGATGACCTGTAACTCGCAGGGCCAGACCTATGATTTTGCCGACTGGCCCAACTTCGATCAGACCATGGCTGCCGAGAAACGCACGATCGTCGTGAACACAGAGGCACCACTGAGCGGGCAGTCGGTGTTTATAGTATCCGAACCTTACGAAGTAGACGGCCTGTTCGGTGGTTTCGTCTCTATCTCGATCCCGTATTCGGGCCTGCCTGACACACCCGACGCACTATCCGATCTGGGTCTCGAAGAGCTGATAACGTTCAACGAAAACGGCGCGATCCTGACCTCGCGCGCGGGCAGAGCGGAGGCGATGGGAGAGCTGCCCAGTAACACCGCGCTCGACGAATTGAAGGGGACGGAGGCCAAGGCCTTCCAGTCCCGGAACCAAAACGGCACCCTGCGCACCTACACCGTGGTGCCCATCGAAGGCAGCCCCGCGACCGTGATGGGTGTTTGGCGTACCAACGAAGGCCTTGCCCTGCCGGCTGCAGGGCTTGTCCGCCCGGCACTTTTTCCGGTCCTGATGTGGTTTGCCAGCATGGGGGTTGCGATGCTGGCGATCTATATGCTTGTGCTGCGCCATCTCAACGCGCTGCGCGCGCGTATGCGTGCGTTCTCAGATGACCGCGACATGATCTCGGCCCAGAATGAGACCGCCATGCCAACCGAAATCCTCGCGCTGCATCACCACTTTGATGACATGACGCACAGCATCGTGCGCGAAGAGGCCAATTTGGAAGACGCCCTGCACGACAAGAACGTGTTGATCAAAGAGGTCCACCACAGGGTCAAGAACAACCTTCAATTGATCTCGTCCATTATGAACATGCAGATGCGTATGGCTGAACAGCCAGAAACCAGATCGGTGCTGTCCCGGTTGCAGGAACGGGTTCTGAGCCTCGCCACGATCCACCGCGATCTTTATCAGTCGCAGAACGGGGGTATGGTCAACATGGGTGCGCTGGTCAGCGAAGTGATCGACAATTCGGTTGATATGGCGATGACCTCAAGCAACGCGATAAATCTAACCAAGGATGTCGACCCAATCCTGCTTTATCCCGATCAGGCTGTTCCGCTGTCGCTTCTCGTTGCCGAGGCGACGACGAATGCGATGAAGTATATCGGCGCGCCCAAGGGCACGCGTGCCTGGATGGACGTCTCTTTGAAACAGGACGACGGCACCTGTACCCTGTCGCTCAAAAACGCGCTTGGGCCGACGAAAAAGGTCGAAAGCACGGGCCTTGGCAAGCAGTTGATGGATGCCTTTGCCATCCAGCTAGGCGCGCGCATCGAAAGCGAAGAGACAACCGACAGCTATGCGTTGCACGTTCACTTCAAAGTGGCCGATTTCGAACCGATAAGCCGCGACTTCTGATGACCGCCGCCCCCGACAGGCAGTTCAAGGTCCTGCTCACGGCGCAAAACGCCTTTCCTGAGTTGGAGCGGCAATTCCTGCAGGCCCAGACCGAGATCATCGCCGGGTTTCGTATTTTTGATCCGTGGACCAAGCTGCACACCACTGAGGCAAAGGCGTTTGGGGACACCTGGTTCGACTTGATCGTTGCGACCCTCAACCGTGACGTGAAAGTGACCTTTATTCTTTGTGACTTTGATCCAGTGCTCGGGGCCGAATTGCATATGCAGACATGGGACTCGATCCGCGCCATGGCTGCCGCTGCGGAGGTGTCGCGCAATCCACATCTTCTGTCCGCCCGCGCCTCACTGCATCCCGCACGGGTCGGCTGGCTGCCACGCCTTTTGTTGTGGCCCCGCGTGCGCAAAGAGGTCGCAAGCAACCTGTCTGGCCTCAACAATTTACCCCGTGACCAGATCGAGCACCGGTTACGGTCTGCCCCCCACTTCCACGATCTCGTTAAATGGAAAGGGGAAAGTGTCGTGCCGCGCCTGCGACCGCCCCCGCTGGTGCCGGTCACCCATCACCAAAAGCTCGCGGTCTTTGACGACGAGACGCTCTATGTCGGCGGGTTGGACCTGAACGACAGACGCTATGATACCCCACAGCACAGGCGCGACGCGGATGAGACGTGGCACGATACGCAAGTGTTGGTGACTGGCCCTGTGGCACAGGAAGCCGCGCAGCATTTGCGCAATTTTGAGGCTGTGACCTACGGCAAACCTGCGTTGCCGACGCGGCATCTGTTGCGCACGATTTCGGCCAAGCGGCGCATCGCCCTGCCCTTTTTGTCGCCCAAACCGGTGATCAACGAGCTGGCCCAAATGCACCACGCCCAGATCGACCAGTCCGAGCGGCTGATCTATCTTGAAACCCAGTTCTTTCGCGACCGCACCTTGGCCAAACACCTCGCAAAGCGCGCGCGGGCGAACCCGGATCTGACGTTGATCCTAATACTGCCTGCGGCCCCTGAAGAGGCCGCGTTTTATGACAAGACCGGCAGTGACGTGGCCTATGGCGAATATCTGCAAACCAAGTCTATCGAAATTGTGGAAGACGCATTTGGCGACCGCTTTTTTGTCGGATCACCGGCTCAACCTCGCGACACCGACCGCACCGGGCGTGACGCACATTACAATGCTCCGATCATCTATCTCCACGCCAAGGTTTCGATCTTTGATGATCGGTTGGGGCTGGTCTCGTCCGCAAACCTCAACGGACGATCCATGGCCTGGGACACCGAAATCGGGGTTGCCACACAGTCCGCGGATGAAGTGCAATCGCTGAAAAATCAGTCCTTCGAACACTGGCTCGGGCCGGATGCAGGGCCTGAATTCTACGACGTCAAAACCGCTTGTGCGGTCTGGGCGGCTCAGGCCCGCCGAAACACTGCACTGACCCCGAAAGAGCGTTCGGGCTTCATCCTGCCCTACGCCAAGGCACCGGCCGCTGAATTGGGCTACGATCTGCCCGGTGTCCCCGAAGAGATTGTTTAGGGCGCTGGCACAACGAGAAAAGCGCGCCGGTTGCCCAACGCGCCTTTCCATTGAAGTGGTCCGTCAGCTTATGCCAGACGTTGGTTCGACCGTGGGCCAGCGATCAGCCAGATCACAAAACCGACGATGGGCAGGATCAGGACCAGCAAAGTCCACAGGACTTTGGACCCTGTCGATGCTCCCGAGCCGACAATCGAAACGATCGCCCAGATGTTCAGGACCAGTACGATAAAACCGCCAATACCTGCATATTCCATGTCGAAGTCTCCTTTGAATTCGCTTGTCTGACAAACCAACCCCGCGTCAGGCACAAAGGTTCCGGACGATTTTTTCTATCGTGCGTTCAGCTCGTGGCGCACCTGCCCGAAGGACAGCAATGCAAAGATTGCCGTGCCCCCAAGAACATTGCCCGCCAACACCGGGATAAAGAAGTCGAATAGCGCGTCGCTTGGCGACAAAAGCCCTTGGATCAACAAAAACGCCATCTCCACCGAACCGGCGATGATGTGAGTGAAGTCACCCGCAGCAATCAGCCATGTGAACATGATGATGGTAAGCGCTTCGAACCCCTCGGATTGCGGCAACATCCAAACGATGGCCGCAACCAGGACCCCCGCCGGGATGGCCCGTTGGAACGCCTCAAACGGCGCAAACCCGGTTGCGTGCTCGGATAGCTCTTGAATGGCGGGGATCAATTCGGCAGGGATGGCAGACGTGAATGCAAACACACTTGCCACCGCAAAGGCCCCGACCACATTGGCCAACAGTACAATGGCCCACAAAGACGCGGTGCGCCCGAACATCGAAGCCGTGGGCGTGGTCATCACAGGCAGAACCGTGGTGATCGTGTTTTCTGTAAACAATTGCATCCGGCCCAGGATGACGACCAGAAACCCAAGGCTGTAGCCAAGGTTTTCCACCAGATAGGACCACTGCGCATCCGGCAGGTAGGTGCGAAAGATCGCCTCGCCCAGTACCGACAA
Organism: uncultured Tateyamaria sp.; assembly: GCF_947494755.1. GTDB lineage: Bacteria > Pseudomonadota > Alphaproteobacteria > Rhodobacterales > Rhodobacteraceae > Tateyamaria. The sequence continues at coordinate 71,411 of NZ_CANLVZ010000012.1, read as the reverse complement.
TGAGATCATGATGCCTGCAGCCACCCCGGACCACATCAGCGACAATTTTGGACGGGCCAATTCTTCGACCCCGTCGCGGCGGATCACCTCAAATATCAATTTCGAAGTCAGACCCTCAGCGTCTTCAATCGCCGCTTCTTCGTGCGTCTTGCTCATTGCCGCCCCTTCGAAATACCCAAGTGTCAACGCGCGACCACGCGGGTTCGTTCCGCGCCACGCCCAAAATCGGGGAACAAATCAACGGCTGGCGCATTGAGGTCGCGCGCATATACAGAAGCGCGCACAGGCAGACCAATCCGAACGGGTGGACAATCGAGGACGACATGGAACAAATTTCAGACGCGACAGACACCGTTTGGGCGCAAATTCAACAACTCTTCAGCGCGGAAATCTACAACGGCAAATCCTTTTCGGACCTGCTCACATTTGAATCCCTGATCGGCCTGGCTGGCAATCTGCTGGCCGCCACGGTGATAATCTTTCTGGGCTTCACCATCTCGGCCATGTTGCAGCGGCGGGTGCGCCGGTTGGGTGAAATGCACGCCAGTCTGGACAAGACTTTGTTCGATTTTCTGGCCAACATCGTGCGCTACACCGTGCTTGCGTTTACGGTTCTGTTCGTCCTGAACACCTTTGGTATCCAGACTACGTCGATCATTGCGCTGCTTGGCGCGGCAGGGCTGGCCATCGGTCTGGCCTTGCAGGGCACCCTGTCGAATGTGGCCGCAGGGGTGATGATCATCCTGTTTCGCCCCCTCAAGATCGGCGATTTCGTGCAGATTGACGACACCCTTGGCACTGTCAAGGAAATCACCCTGAACTACACCGAGATCGCCGATATGGGGAACGTGCGCGTTGTCGTCCCTAATTCCGAGGTTTGGGGCAACACGATCAAGAATTTCTCAAGCTACCCCACCCGCCGCGCGGAGTGGACGTTTGGGGTTGGATACGGTGCCAACCTCGCCAAAGCCGAGCAGGTCATTCGCGACACCGTCATGGCCGACGAACGCTCGCATTCGGACCCCGAGCCGTTCTTGCAGGTCAACAACCTTGGCAGCAGCAGCGTCGACTTCCTGCTGCGCGTGTGGGTCGACTCAGCAGATTATTTTCAGTATCAGGCCGACATCAAACGCAAAGTCAAAGAGGCGCTGGACGCCGCTGACATCGACATCCCGTTCCCCACGCGCACCATCGTGTCTCAATCAGACGACAGCGCGCAGGCCGAAGACGCCATGGCCGCAGAGTAGGTCGGGTCGACTGTGGGGCCCGGTAGGCGGCGGCTGTTAGAGGTTGAAGGGGGGTAGTCCCGCAACGGTCGGCGCGGCTATCCGCATTTCGAGAACCCGCAGGACGCGCAGGTCATGCACCCCTCGACCATCCGCAACTCATAGCTGCCACAGGACGAACACGCCTTGCCGCGCGGTGCGTCCAGTCCCACAACCTCGGCCTTGGGGTCGGATTTCAGTCCCATACCCTCGCCCGCGATGAACCCGGTCGATATCATGTGCTGTTCGATCACCCGGCCAATCGCGGCGAGGATCGATGGAATGTACTTCCCTTGCATCCAGGCACCACCACGTGGGTCGAACACCGCTTTCAACTCCTCGACCACAAAGCTCACATCGCCCCCGCGCCGGAACACCGCCGAGATCATGCGCGTCAGCGCCACGGTCCACGCGAAATGCTCCATGTTCTTGGAGTTGATGAACACCTCGAACGGGCGACGATGCCCGCCGATGACCAGATCGTTGATGGTAATGTAAAGCGCATGCTCGCTGTCGGGCCACTTGACCTTGTAGGTGTTGCCTTCAAGCGCGTTGGGCCGGGCCAGCGGTTCGGCCATATAGATGACGTCGCCATGAGGCTGCATCGGCTCTGCGTCGCCGTCGGCCATGACCGGCGTTTCAGCGGATTTTTCTTCGGCCACGCTCAGCACGCTACCTGTCACCGCGTTGGGCCTATAGGTCGTGCAGCCTTTGCAGCCGGTATCCCAAGCCTGCATATAGACGTCTTTGAAGTCATCGAACCCAATATCCTCGGGGCAATTGATCGTCTTGGAAATGCTGGAATCGACCCATTTCTGTGCGGCCGCCTGCATCTTGACGTGATCAGCGGGCGACAGGGTTTGGGCGTTGACGAAATAGTCGGGCAGGTCCGCGTCCCCTTTCAAGTCGCGCCACATCTGCACGGCGTAGTCCACCACCTCTTCCTCGGTGCGCGAGCCGTCTTTTTGCAGCACCTTGCGGGTGTAGGCATAGGCGAATACCGGCTCGATCCCGGAACTGACATTGCCTGCATAGAGGCTGATGGTGCCGGTGGGCGCGATGGAGGTCAGAAGCGCGTTGCGGATGCCATGTTCGGCAATGGCGGCGCGCACATCCTCGTCCATGGCCTGCATGGTGCCGCTGGCCAGATAGCCTTCGGCGTCGAACAAGGGAAACGCGCCTTTTTCGCGCGCCAAGTCAATCGACGCCAGATAGGCAGCGCGCGCGATCCCTTTCAACCAGGCTTCGGTCTGACGCGCCGCTTCGTCCGAGCCATAGCGCAAGCCCACCATCAACAGCGCATCGGCCAGACCCGTCACGCCAAGGCCAATCCGGCGTTTGGCCGCCGCCTCGCGCGCCTGCGCCTCGAGCGGGAATTTCGACGCATCGACCACGTTGTCCATCATCCGCACCGCCGTGCGCACGAGGCTGTCCAATGCGTCGACATCCAGCGTCGCGGCGGCGTCAAACGGGTTGCTCACCAGCCGCGCGAGGTTGATCGAGCCAAGCAGGCAAGCCCCGTAAGGCGGCAAAGGTTGTTCGCCGCACGGGTTCGTTGCCGCAATCGTTTCGCAATAGTTGAGGTTGTTGGCGGCATTGATCCGGTCGATGAAGATCACACCCGGCTCGGCATAATCATAGGTCGACTGCATGATCGCGTTCCACAAATCACGCGCCCGTACGGTCTTGTATACAGTATCGCCAAAGACCAGATCCCAGGACCCGTCGCCCTTGACCGCCTCCATGAACGCATCGGTGATCAGGACCGAGACATTGAACATGCGCAGGCGGGCCGCATCGGACTTGGCGGTGATGAAATCCTCGATATCGGGGTGGTCGCAGCGCATGGTCGCCATCATAGCCCCGCGCCGCGACCCGGCGGACATGATGGTGCGGCACATCGCATCCCACACATCCATGAACGACAAGGGCCCGGACGCATCTGCCGCAACCCCTTTGACCCCAGCCCCCTTGGGCCGGATCGTCGAGAAATCATAGCCAATGCCGCCGCCCTGCTGCATGGTCAGCGCGGCCTCTTTCAACATTTCGAAAATGCCGCCCATGCTGTCGGGGATCGTGCCCATGACAAAACAGTTGAACAGCGTGACCGACCGCGCCGTGCCCGCCCCGGCGGTGATGCGACCTGCGGGCAGGAACTTGAAGTCCTCCAGCGCGGCATAGAACGTGTCTTCCCATGCTGCCGGGTCGTTTTCGACCTGCGCGAGATCGCGCGCGATGCGCCGCCAGCTGTCTTCGACCGTTGCGTCAATCGGGGTGCCGTCGGCCTCCTTGAAGCGATACTTCATGTCCCAAATCTGTTCAGCAATTGGTGCGGCAAAGCGTGTCATGGAGGCATCCCCGTTGGTCACAGCCGATTCTGTCGGCTGCCTTGGCAGGCAGCCAGCCTATCGCGGCGAGCGGGAAAACGCCACGATAAATCCCTGCGACAAACACCACTCATTGCAGAAACGGCACAGGGCACTACAATATAAGGTGTGGCTTGGGGACGACTCTGTGGATAACTTTATCAACCTGATCAAACTGTCCGTCGGCAGCGAAACCTATGAGGACATCCTTGCGTGGCAGTCCTCAAAACGCGCGCAGACCAAGGATGGCTTGCCCCGCCATGTGACGCGCATGTGGCCCAAACGCGAGGCCGAAATCCTGAATGGCGGCTCGATCTATTGGGTGATCAAGGGCGTGCTGACCTGCCGCCAACGCATCTTGCGGCTGGACGAAGTGATTGGCAGCGACGGTATTCGACGCTGCGCCATCGTGTCCGATCCTGACTTGATCCGCGTGCAAACCGCGCTCAAACGCCCGTTCCAAGGCTGGCGCTACCTTAAGCCGGCGGACACGCCCCCCGACCTGCCAAAAGGGCGCACCGCCGAAGACCCGCTGCCTACCGAGTTGAACCGAGCCCTTGCCGAAATCGGGGTGCTATAGGGGCGCTGAGGCCTCAAGCACCAGCCACGTCCACGCCACATCCGCGTCCTTGTTCTGGGTTTGCACCGAGGGGGTCGTTGCCTTGTGGACCACAGCCATCCCGGCCTCGTGCGCCATTGCAACGGTCTGAGAAACGTCCGCGGAATATCCCACACGATCTGGCGCTGAGGCCCCTTCACGGATCGAAATGATCAGCCGCCCATTGGGCTTCAGAACCTCCGCCAACCGCCGCAGCGCTTGACCCCGGTCCGTCCTTCGCAAATGGTGCCATACCGCCACCACGACGATCAAATCAAATGGCTCCGCTTTGAAGTCAGCCAATGCTGGCAAGGTGGCGTCCTGCCAAGTGATGCGAGGATGCGGGTGCAAGCGCCGTCCGGCTGCGCGCAATGGCTCCACCGGTTCAACCGCAACAACCGCGTGACCTCGTGCGGCAAACCACGCGGCATCCCGCCCGGTGCCAGCCCCCACATCCAAAACCCGCGATGCCGAGCGGGGCAGGAAATCCACCACAGGCGCGAACAGGTCCTGTGAAGAGATACGTTCGAAGCGGTCGGTCAGGTCAGATGCGGCAGCGGCATAGCCATCCAGGACAGGATCACGCATCACTCACAAACCCTTTGATCTGTTACGCCAACCGCTCCGACAGATCGCGCAAGACGGCCCGATCCGCGTCCTCAAGCGGGGCCACCCGACTGCGCCAGAGCGTCGCCTGACTGGCCAGGATCAACCCATCCGACAGCACCTTGAGGTGATTGGCGCTCAGCGTCTCTCCGCTGGACGTGATATCGGCAATCGCCTCGGCGGTTTCGTTTGCAACCGTGCCTTCGGTTGCGCCCTGGCTGTCGACAAGGGCGTAGTCGGCGACGCCGGCATCGCGCAGGAACTCGCGCACAAGCCTGTGATATTTCGTGGCGATGCGCAGCCGGAACCCGTGCCGGGCCCGGAACATCGCCGCAACTGCGTCGAGGTCATCGGTCAAATCGACATCGACCCATGCCGTCGGCACCGCCAGCACCAGATCGGCGTGACCAAAGCCCATTTCGACAATCGGTTCGACCTGCTGTTCCCACAGCGGCAACTTGTCCTGAACAAGGTCGGTGCCCGTGACACCCAGATGGATACGCCCCGCTGCCAGTTCCCGAGGGATTTCGCCGGCCGACAACAGCACGAGCGCCACACCATCGATCCCGGCCACGGCCCCTGCGTATTCACGATCCGACCCGGTGCGCGTCAGGGTCACGCCGCGTTTGGCAAACCAGTCAAAGGTCTTGTCCATCAGCCGCCCCTTGGACGGCACACCCAGTTTGATCGTCATGGGGGCCCCTCCAGTTCGACCATCAGACCGGGGCGCAGCACGGCACCAACAGCCGGGATCTCATCACCACCACCAAGGCGCTGTGTCAGCGCGTCATAGCGCCCGCCACTCGCGATCGGGGGCAGATCAGGGCGGCCATCCGCATAGAACGCAAAGACAAAGCCGTCGTAATATTCCATCAGCGTGCGCCCGTGGCTCGCCTCGAAGGTAAGCGCATCCACATCAATGCCCCGCGCGCGCAACGCCTCGGCGCGGGCCGCGAAGCGGCGCACGGCGGGCTTGATCGCGGGCATGTCCACGCTCAGATCGTTCAACTGCTGCAAGGCAAAGGGGACGGTTTCGCGCACCGCCAACAGCGCCTCGAGGCCTTCAAGCTCCTGCGCGCCGATGGGTGGCTCAGCGGCATCTGCACGCAACGCCGCAATGCGGGCGTCGATTTCGGACCGCGTGCGCAAACCTGTGAGGGGTGCGGTGCTTGTCACGTCGCCAGCGATCAGGGCGGCCCGGCTCGCCGGGACAGGCACGCGCCCGCCAAACCGATCCAACAGCGCGCGAAACCGGCGAGGCCGCCAAATGTGGCGGCGCAGGGCCGCCTTGCGACGGTCAGAGGTTTGCAAGCTCTCAACAGCTGCCATGAGTATGCCGATATCCCCGGTCACCGCGCGCAGTGGCAGATGGGTCAACGTATTGGCAATCAACGCAAAAACCTCGGCATCTGCGGCTGGTGGGTCGGCGCGGTCAAATACCTCATAGCCGACCTGCCAATACTCATTGGCCCGCTCGGCGTCGTCTTCCTGACGGCGAAACACCTCACCCGCATAGGTGTAGCGGGCCGGTTCCGCGCCAGTCGCCATGTGCATCTGCACAACCGGAACCGTGAAGTCAGGGCGCAGCATCTGCTCGCCACGCAAGGCATCAGAGGTCACATAAGCGCGGGCGCGGATATCTTCGCCATAAAGGTCCAAGAGCAGCTCTGCGGGTTGCAAAACGGGTGGCTCGACCACGCGCGCGCCCGCCGCTTCGAACGCGGCACGCAAAGCCAATGCACGGGCGCGGGGCGTGCTCATCCCTCAAGGATCTCGCGTACTTTGGCGAGCATTTCCGCGCGGGGCACTTCGAACTGGCTTGGCCGGTCCTTCCACTCTTCATGGGTGGCGGTTTCGGCAATCTTTGCGCCCAGAACGAGATCCTTTATCTGGACGACGCCGCGTTCTTTCTCGTCGCCACCTTCGATGATGGCGACGGGCGATCCGCGTTTGTCGGCGTATTTCAACTGGTTGCCGAAGTTCTTTGGATTGCCCAGATAGACTTCGGCCCGGATGCCAGCCTCGCGCAATTCAGCCACCATCGCCTGATAGTCGGCCATGCGGTCACGGTCCATGACGGTCACGACGACCGGTCCCGGCGCTTCCGTGCCGATCCGGTTTGTCGCCCGCAAAGCGGCCAACAAGCGGTCGACACCAATGGAGACGCCCGTGGCGGGCACCTCCTGCCCGGTGAAGCGTTTGACGAGGTCGTCATAGCGCCCGCCCCCTGCGACCGATCCGAAATTGCGCGGACGGCCCTTGTCGTCGGTGACTTCGAAGGTGAGCTCGGCCTCGTAGACGGGGCCGGTGTAATAGCCGAGGCCGCGGACGACCGAGGGGTCAACCTCGACCCGATCCGATCCGTACCCTGCTGCATCCAGCAATCCAGCGATCTCTTCTAGTTCATCGACTCCTTTTGTCCCGATGTTCGAACCTTGGACCAAGTCCCGCAAACGCGCGATGGTTTCGACGCCCGTCTCTCTTTTGGCCTGCATAAAGCCCATGATGATTTCGGACTGCGGGTCGCCAAGACCAGCACCCTCAGTGAAATCCCCGCTCTCGTCCTTCCGGCCTGCACCCAACAGCGCGCGCACGCCGTCCGCACCAAGCCGGTCCAGCTTGTCGATCGCGCGCAGCACAATGCCGCGCTCGGCCTCTTTATCGTCGCCGGAAAGGCCCGCAACCTCCATGACGCCGTTCAACACTTTGCGGTTGTTGATGCGGATCACGTAGTCGCCGCGCGGAATGCCGACGGCTTCAAGCGTGTCGGACAGCATCGCGCAAATCTCGGCATCCGCGGCCATGCTCGCAGTGCCCACCGTATCCGCATCGCATTGATAAAACTGGCGAAACCGACCCGGTCCCGGCTTTTCGTTACGCCACACCGGGCCCATCGTGAAGCGACGATAGGGCGTGGGCAAATCATTGCGGTGCTGGGCATATACACGCGCCAGCGGAGCGGTCATGTCATAGCGCAGGGCCAGCCAATCGCCGTCCTCTTCCTGCCAGGCAAAGACACCCTCGTTCGGGCGATCCACATCCGGCAGAAACTTGCCCAACGCCTCGACCGTCTCGACCGCGCTGCTTTCGAAGGCGTCAAAGCCATAGCGATGATAGACCTCGCCGATGGCGCGCAGCATGTCGTTGCGGTCGCGCACATCCGTGCCAAAGTAATCTGCAAAGCCCTTGGGCGTCTGCGCCTTGGGGCGGGGGGTCTTTTTGGGCTTGGCCATGATGCCACTCCGATAGGGATCGCGCGGGCCATATCGCAGGTGGCCAAAGGGGGCAAGGCGCGCTTGGGTTGCGCGCGCCCCCGGATTGGCGCACATGAGGGGGCATGGACACGCGGATCGAACGACTTGAAGAGCAGATTGCGCACCTGACACGGACCGTGGAGGACCTGTCAGATGTGGTTGCGCGGCAGGAAACGGAACTCGCCATTCTGACCCGGCGGGCGCAGATGCTGATGGCACGCGAGGCCGAGCGCGAGGCGCAAGGCGGTGGCGGCGTCGTGGTCGGGGATGAGAGACCACCGCATTATTGACAAGGATGCCACGGGCATCGGACCCCTTCAGGGCCGCTTGAGCGACTTTGCCAATACCGCGCCGTCATGCAGCAGCATATCGGCCCAACGCGCATTCTCTCCGAAATTTTCGTAGGCGCTTACGAACACCGTCGTCCGGTCCAGCCGCGAAATACGCGCGCCACATGGTTTGCTGCGCCCGACATTGCACACTTTGGCCTTCACCTTTTCATACGCCTGATCCGTCGTGGAATAGGGGTACTCCTTGGCAGGCAGCCCATAGCGGAGTTGTTCGTGAAATTCCGGTGCCCCGAACAACGCGAGCGATGCTGTGAACTGACGCGGGCAGTTGTCGGTGAACCCGGTGATATAGAAGGTCCGCGGACCCCCTCCATTCGGAACCGTATCGAACAACTTGTATCCCCGCCCTTTGCGCGCACCCTGATCCACGAGTGTGCCAAGCTGGGCCGGTTTCGCCTCACACACCCGCGCAATTTCACCAAAGGCCAGCATTGTGCCAAGCGGGACATCGCCCGCATCCGGACCGGAGCGGTTCGCGTTCTTGCCACCTCCAAACAAGGTCAGCGTTGGTTGATTGGTATCAGTTGAGCGTGTCGGCTGGTCCGGTTCAAGCGCGGCAACCTGCTCGGGGGCATTGTCGGGTTGTGGCTCCGCTGTGGCCGTCACGGTGTTCTCGTCGCTATCGCTTTGCACAACCGCTTCGGCGGTTGCGGCGCGACGCAACCAGCCAACGATTCCGCCTTGTCGTGGCGCGGGGTCAGCAGTCGCAACGGTTGTGTCAGTATCTACCCCGGCATCGGCAGGGTCCGGCGCGACCGTGACCTCGCCCGTCACATCATCTTCGGGGGCGGGTTGATCGGTGCGAAACAGACCGGCCAACACGCTCTCTTCACGCGCCAGTTCCGCCTCACTTGGTAAAGCGGCGCTGGCGTCGAACGGAGTCAACGGCGCGTCTTGCGGAACGGTCTCGATCTGCGACATGGGATCACTGCACGCGCCCAACGCACAGACGATCCCGGATGTGAGCCACATCTTGCGCATTGGTTTCTCCCCCCACCTCTGCTAGCGCGTATACTTAGTGCCTAGGCGGGCTTTCGTCCAGTCGGCGGGACGCGCGGCTAGATTTCCTGAACCTCAATCACGCCGGAAAGCGACTTGATCGCACCCTTGATCTGGGGCGTGACCGGGAAGTCCGCGCCCAGATCCATTTCGACCTCACCCGGCAGGCTGTCGTCGCGCAGGCACAGCGTGATCGGCCCGCGCCCCCCCGTCCGCGCCCCTTGTGCCGCCCCCTCAAGGACGGTCGCCACCGAGGCGAGTGCAGAGGGTACTTCGACAAAAATGCGCAGGCCCATGCCGCCCACATCCGCCACAACCGTGTCCACAGGCGCGACCGAGCGGCCCAGCAATTTCAACTGCTCGCTTTCCATGGTCGCTTCGACCGTGACGATGACCTTGGCCCCGGTCTCAAGAATATCCTGTGCCTTTTCAAGGCTTTCAGAGAACAGGGTCACCTCGTAAGCGCCCGTCGTGTCCGACATCTGACAAAACGCAAACCGGTTGCCGCGCGCCGATTTGCGGATTTGAAGGCCCGATACGACACCGGCGAGCTTGGCCACAAGCGGCTGGCGCTCCGCCTTGGCGATCACCTCATCAAGGGTGATGATCCCCTTGCGTTTCAACTGGCCCATGTAGTCATCCAGCGGGTGGCCCGAGAGGTAAAAGCCCACCGCCTTGTGTTCCTCGCCCAACCGCTCGGCCGGCAACCAGTCATCGACGGGCATCATTCGGGGCTCAGGCAGATCATCACCTGCTTCGCCAAAGAGCGATACCTGATTGGACGACTTCTGGTCATGGACTGCTGCGGAATAGGCCGACAACGCGTCCAGCGCGTCAAACACGCGACGCCGGTTTGGATCGAGCTGGTCAAAAGCACCGGCACGTGCCAACATCTCAAGCGGGCGCTTGCCCACCCGTTTCAAATCGACCCGGCGGGCCATGTCAAACAGGGTCGCGAACGGCTTATCACCCCGCCCCTCGACGACTAGTCGCATCGCCTCCACCCCAACGTTTTTCAACGCCCCAAGCGCATAGACCAGTGCGCCGTCCACCACTTTGAACGTCGCATCAGACCGGTTTACGCAAGGCGGCACCCATGGCAGGTCCAGTGATTTGCGCACCTCTTCGAAATAGACACCCAGCTTGTCGGTCAGGTGGATATCGCAGTTCATGACCCCGGCCATGAATTCGACCGGGTGGTTCGCCTTGAGCCATGCGGTCTGATAACTCACCACAGCATACGCTGCCGCATGGGATTTGTTGAAACCGTAGTTGGCAAACTTGTCGAGCAGGTTCCAGACCTCGACCGCTTTGGGTTCGTCCACGCCGTTTTCAGCCGCCCCTTTGAGGAACTTTGGCCGCTCGGCGTCCATCGCTTCCTGGATCTTCTTGCCCATCGCACGACGCAGCAGATCCGCCCCCCCCAAGGAGTACCCCGCCATCTCTTGCGCAATCTGCATCACCTGTTCCTGATAGACGATGATGCCTTGAGTTTCGTCAAGGATGTGGTCGATGGTCGGGTGCAGCAACTCCCGCTCCGACAGCTTGTTCTTAACCTCGCAGAACTTGGGAATGTTCTCCATCGGCCCCGGACGGTACAGCGCCACAAGGGCGATTATGTCCTCGATGCAGTCCGGTTTCATCCGTTTGAGGGCATCCATCATGCCCGAACTTTCCACCTGAAACACGGCTACGGTTTTCGCCGACGCATAGAGTTTGTAGGACGCCTCGTCATCCAGAGGGATGCCGCCGATATCGTTTTCCATGCCCTCGGCGGGCACGTACAATTCTGTTCCGTCCGCTGCCGTATGCAGCGTGCGGCCCGACGCCAAAATCTGATCCACCGCGTTCTGGATCACGGTCAGGGTCTTGAGCCCCAGAAAGTCGAATTTGACGAGGCCCGCCTGCTCCACCCATTTCATATTGAACTGGGTCGCAGGCATATCCGAACGCGGGTCCTGATACAGCGGCACAAGCGCATCCAAGGGCCGATCACCAATCACCACCCCGGCCGCATGGGTCGAGGCGTTGCGCAACAGCCCCTCGACCTGCTGACCGTATTCAAGCAGGCGCGCGACGACCTCTTCATTGCGGGCCTCTTCGCGCAGGCGCGGCTCGTCCGCCAGCGCCTTCTCGATGCTGACGGGCTTTACACCCTCCACCGGAATCAATTTTGACAGCCGATCCACCTGCCCATAGGGCATCTGCAACACGCGCCCGATGTCACGCACCGCCGCCTTGGACAACAGCGCGCCAAAGGTGATGATCTGCCCCACCTTGTCGCGCCCGTATTTCTGCTGAACATAGCGGATGACTTCCTCGCGCCGATCCATGCAGAAGTCGATGTCGAAGTCGGGCATGCTGACCCGCTCGGGGTTCAGGAACCGCTCGAACAGCAGGGCATAACGCAAGGGATCGAGGTCGGTCACCGTCAGCGCGTAGGCCACCAGAGACCCCGCACCCGAGCCACGTCCGGGACCGACCGGAATATTCTCATCCTTGGCCCATTTGATGAAGTCGGCAACGATTAGGAAATAACCCGGAAAGCCCATGCCCTCGATGATATCCAACTCGAAATCGAGCCGTTTTTGGTAGTCCTCAACGCTGGCGGCATGCGGAATGACCTTGAGCCGCTCCACCAGCCCCGCATTGGCCTGACGGCGCAACTCCTCGACCTCGTCATCGGCAAACTTGGGCAGGATCGGGTCACGCCGATAGGCCATAAACGCGCAACGACGCGCGATTTCCACCGTATTTTCAATGGCCTCAGGCAGGTCGGCGAACAGGGTCACCATCTCGGCGGGGCTCTTGAAATAATGCTGGGCGGTCAAGCGGCGGCGTGGTTCCTGCTGATCGACATAGGCACCTTCGGCGATGCAGATCAGCGCATCGTGGCTCTCATACATATCCGGTTTGGGGAAATAGACATCGTTGGTCGCCACCAGCGGCAGATCCATCGCATAGGCCATCTCGACAAAGCCGCGCTCGCTCAAACGCTCCGCTTTGGGCAGGCCATCCTCGCCCGGGTGGCGCTGCAATTCGACATATAGACGATCGCCGAACATCTCGGCCAGTTGCGTCATGAACGCCTCCGCCGCCGGACGTTGCCCGGCTTGCAGCAGCATGCCCACAGGCCCGTTCGGCCCACCGCTCAGACAAATGAGGCCAGCGGAATGACCCGCCAACTCAGCGAGTGTCACATGCGGCAACTCGGACCCCTCGCGCAGATAGAGGCACGAGTTCAACTTCATCAGGTTCTCATAGCCCGCCTCACTCTGGGCCAGCAAAACCACCGGGGCGGGATCGCGGGGCCGCTCGCCGGGGCGCGGCGCGACATATTGTACATCAACCTGACAGCCAATGATGGGTTGCACCCCGGCACCCGCCATTCCCACCGAAAACTCGAGGGCGGCGAACATGTTGTTGGTGTCAGTCAGGGCAATAGCCGGCATCCCCGCACCACGCACCAGATCGGGCAGCTTCTTGAGGCGCATGGCCCCTTCCAACAGCGAATATTCGGAATGGGTGCGCAGGTGAATGAATCGGGGCGTGTCTGTCATGAAGCCAACGTAGAACACCTGTAGCCCCCATATCCAGTGGTGCTGCAAAGTTATGCACACCAAATCAAGCCCGCCACCAAATCCGCAATCGCCCTTGCCACCTCCATCGCCCCCGCATAGCCTGTTATGCGATCCGCCCGAGCCCCGCCTCTACGCCGCATCGAGGCTGCGCCACATCCATGGGCTTTGGTAGAGCGGCAGGTCCTGTTCACATGCGCACGCGTTTCCACCTCAACGGAACACCCGTCACCGCCGAGACGTCCCCCACTACAACCCTGCTCGACTGGCTGCGTGAGGATCAAAACCTTACCGGTACCAAGGAAGGCTGTAACGAAGGGGATTGCGGGGCCTGTTCTGTCATGGTCACGGATGAGACCGGAGCCCGCACGCTCAACGCCTGCATTCTGTTCATGCCCCAGATCGAGGGCAAGGCGATCCGCACCGTCGAAGGGATCGCCGCACCGGACGGCACCCTGCACCCCGTCCAAGAGGCGATGATCAAACACCATGGCAGCCAGTGCGGGTTCTGCACCCCGGGCTTCATAACAACCATGGCCACCGCGCACCTGAATGGGGCCACCGATCACGACACGCAGCTGGCCGGGAACCTGTGCCGTTGCACCGGTTACGCCCCGATCATCCGCGCTGCACAAGAGGCCGAAAGCGCGCCCGCACCTGGCCACATGGACGACACGGCCCATCTTTTGACCGAAAATACCGCGGGGGAGCCGCAGGCGGGGGCAGCGCCTCCAACCACGCCCGCAGCCCTCGCCGCATGGATGGATGAGAACCCCCAGGGCGCCCTGATCGCAGGTGCAACGGATGTGGGACTGTGGGTGACCAAGGATTTCCGCGACCTCGGACCGATTGCCTTTCTCAACCGCATTCCCGAACTGGCGGGGGTCGATGTCAACGACGATACAATCCGCATCGGCGCGGCCACAACGCTCAGCGATCTGCAACGCGCAATCGCGCCGCACCACCCCGCCTTTGCCGAACTGATCCGGCGCTACGGGTCAGTGCAGGTGCGCAACGCAGCAACCATCGGGGGCAATGTCGCCAACGGATCACCCATCGGGGATGGTTCGCCCGCGTTGATCGCGCTGGACGCAACCCTGCATCTTCGCAGCGTCAATGGAACGCGCACCTTGTCGCTCGAGGATTTCTTTGTCGCCTATGGCAAGCAAGATCGCGCGGACAACGAGTTTGTCGAGGCCATCAGCATCCCGCGCCGCGCCGATCATCTGCGGTGCTACAAACTGTCCAAACGTTTCGATCAGGACATCTCGGCGGTGTGCGGCTGTTTCTGGATCGAAGTCACCGACGGCACCGTGAGCCAAGCCCGCCTCGCCTTTGGCGGGATGGCAGGAACGCCGTGCCGCGCTGGCTGGGCCGAGGCCGCGCTGAACGGCAACCCCTGGAACGAGGCCACGATTGCCGCCGCGATGACCGCCCTGTCCCAAGACTTTACACCGCTGTCGGACATGCGCGCCTCAGCCAGTTACCGGATGGAGGCGGCACAAAACATGCTGCTGCGCGCATGGCTCGAAGATCAGGGGCAAGCCGCCAACGTGCTTGAGGTCCTATCATGAGCGTTGCGAGCCCCCTGCCCCACGACGCCGCCCATCTGCATGTGACCGGAGCGGCGCGCTACGTGGATGATACACCCACGCCAAGCGGCACATTGCACCTCGCCTTTGGTCTCAGCCCGTCGGCAAGTGGCACGATCACGGCGCTTGATCTGGCAAAGGTCCGGGCCGCTCCAGGTGTTGTGGATGTTGTGGTGGCGGATGATTTGCCATTCGACAATGACGTGTCCCCTTCTGCCCATGACGAGCCGCTGCTGGCCAAAGAGACTGTGCACTATGTCGGCCAGCCCCTCTTTCTGGTGATCGCCACATCGCATCTTGCCGCACGGTTTGCAGCGCGTCAGGCCGAGGTCACGATCGCGGAGAGCACGCCGATTTTCAGCATCGAAGATGCTCTGGCCGACGGTGCGCGGTTCGAGGATGGCCCGCGCATCTATGAACGCGGGGATGCCGCGCAGGCCCTTGCCCAAGCCAAAAACAACCTGTCGGGCCAGTTCCATATCGGCGGACAAGAGCATTTCTATCTCGAAGGCCAAGCGGCCCTCGCCCTGCCCGGCGAGGACGGGGATATGCACGTCATTTCCTCGACGCAGCACCCGACCGAGATCCAGCACAAAGTGGCCGAAGCCATTGGCAAACCCATGCACGCCGTGCGCGTTGAAACCCGGCGGATGGGCGGCGGATTTGGGGGTAAGGAAAGCCAGGGCAACGCGCTTGCTGTCGCCTGTGCGGTTGCCGCGCTACGCACGGCCCGCCCGTGCAAAATGCGATATGACCGTGATGACGATATGATCGTGACGGGCAAACGCCACGATTTCCGCATCGATTATGATGTCGGCTTTGATGCTGAGGGGCGGATCACCGCACTGGACGTGCGTCACTTTACCCGCTGCGGATGGGCGATGGATTTGTCCCTGCCCGTCGCTGACCGCGCCATGCTGCATGCCGACAACGCCTATTGGCTGCCCGATGTGCGCATCGAAAGCCACCGTCTGCGCACCAATACCCAATCCGCCACCGCCTTTCGCGGGTTTGGTGGCCCGCAAGGGATGCTGGGGATGGAGCGGATCGTGGACCACATCGCCGCCCACCTTGGCCTTGATCCACTGCTGGTGCGCCAAAGGAACTTTTATACCTCCGGTGGCGGTATTTCTGGTCAAAAGAAGATGCAGACCACGCCCTATGGCCAGATTGTGGGTGACTTTATCCTGGATAAACTGGTTGCGCAGTTGCGTGCCTCATCCGAGTACGACGCGCGACGCGATGCCATTGCGCAGTGGAACGCTGACAATCCTGTGCTGAAAAAGGGCATTGCCCTCAGCCCCGTCAAGTTCGGCATATCGTTCACCCTCACCCACCTCAACCAAGCGGGCGCGCTGGTGCACGTCTATGCGGATGGATCAATCCATCTGAACCATGGCGGCACGGAAATGGGTCAGGGCCTGTTCCAGAAAGTGGCGCAGGTCGCGGCCAGTCGGTTCGGGGTCGATATGGCCGCCATCAAGATCACCGCGACCGATACCGCCAAAGTGCCCAACACCTCTGCCACTGCTGCTTCATCCGGCAGCGATCTCAACGGCATGGCAGTCAAGGCAGCTTGCGACACAATCCGCGACCGTATGGCTATGCATCTGGCGCACCTGCATCAATGCGCGCCCGACGCTGTGCAGTTCGTAGACGGTCAAGTGATCGCCGGCGAGGCGACCTACAGCTTTGCCGAAGTGGCGGCCCTCACCCATCAGGCCCGCATCAGCCTGTCCTCGACCGGGTTCTACAAGACACCCGACATCGAATGGGACCGCATCAAAGGCCATGGCCGCCCGTTTTTCTACTTCGCCTACGGGGCAGCCGTTACCGAAGTCGTCATCGACACGCTGACAGGCGAAAACCGCATCCTGCGCGCGGATGTGTTGCATGATGCGGGCACTTCGCTGAACCCTGCCTTGGACATCGGGCAGGTCGAGGGTGGATATGTGCAAGGGGCAGGTTGGCTGACCACCGAAGAATTGGTCTGGGACGATGTCGGGCGGCTGCGCACCCACGCGCCTTCCACCTACAAGATCCCGGCCTGCGGTGATCGGCCTGACGTGTTCAATGTCGACCTTTGGGACGGTGAAAACCGGGCCGACACGATTTACAAATCCAAGGCCGTGGGCGAGCCGCCCCTGATGCTGGGTATCTCGGCCTTTCTTGCGCTCAGCGATGCCGCGTCGGCCTGCGGGCCGCACTATCCTGACCTGCAGGCCCCCGCGACCGGCGAGGCTGTGATGTGCGCCATCCACAAGGCGCGCGGCGATGTTTGACCGCGCCCGCCTGATCGCGGAATGCGCGGCGCATGGCCGCGTGGTGCGGGTGGTGGTGGCCAATGTGCGCGGCTCTGCCCCGCGCGAGGTGGGTGCCGCGATGCATGTCTGGGCAGACGGGCAGTCCGGCACCATCGGTGGCGGCGCGCTGGAATTTGAACTGGCCGCACAGGCGCGCGGCCTGCTGCACGACACGCACAGCCGTCACGCGCTTGGGCCAGACCTTGGCCAATGCTGCGGCGGCGCGGTGGATATTCTGAGTGAGGTGTTTGACACGGCGCGCGCGCGCGGGGTGCCCGAGGATGTTTTCGCGCGTGGCACCGGGCCCATGCCGTTGGGCGTCAAACGGGCGCTTAGCACCGTCCGCAGTCAAGGGGTGCACCCCAAGGCAGCGCTGTATGATGGCTGGATGATAGAGCCTGTGCAGCCCCCCGACCGACCGCTCTGGATTTGGGGGGCTGGGCATGTGGGGCGCGCGCTGGTGGATGTGGTGCATCCGGTTCCGGGCCTTGCGATCACGTGGGTCGACACGGCCGAAGACCGGTTTCCGCGCACTGTGCCGGACGATGTCACCACCGTACCCGCCGCCGATCCCACGTCGCTGGTGCCCTTTGCGCCCAAAGACGCAGAGCACCTGGTTCTGACCTATTCCCACGAGATTGATCTCGCGTTGTGTCACGCCCTGCTGCGCCATTCCTTTGCATCCTGCGGGCTGATCGGGTCGGCCACCAAATGGGCACGCTTTCGCAAACGGCTGACCGATCTGGGCCACACAAGCGGTGAAATCGAACGCATTCAGTGCCCCATCGGCGATCCAAGCCTCGGCAAGCAACCACATTTGATTGCGATTGGGGTCGCCTATCGGCTAGCAATGGCGTCGCGAACCATACACCGGCCACTGGAGACCTTTGCGTGACCCCATTGCTTGCCTTGCGCGGCCTGACCAAAGCCTATCCCGGGGTCATTGCCAATGATGCGGTGACGCTGGAGATCGCTCCGGGTGAGATCCACGCTTTGCTTGGCGAAAACGGGGCTGGCAAGTCCACGCTGGTCAAGATGATCTACGGGCTGGTCAAACCTGATAGCGGTACGATGCAAATGCGCGGGGCCGACTATGTGCCGACCGATCCGCGTGCCGCACGCAGCGCCGGGGTCGGCATGGTGTTCCAGCATTTTTCCCTCTTTGATGCGCTCAGCGTGGCCGAAAACATCGCCCTCGGCATGGAAACACCCCCCGCGATGCGCGCGCTCGCGACCCAAATTCGCAAAGTCTCCGAAACCTATGGCCTGCCACTGTCGCCTGACCGCACGGTGGGCGATCTGTCCGCCGGAGAGCGGCAGCGCGTCGAGATCATCCGCTGTCTGCTGCAGGATCCCAAGCTGTTGATCATGGACGAGCCGACATCGGTGCTGACCCCGCAAGAGGTTGATATCCTTTTCGAAACCCTGCGCAAGCTGAGCGCAGAGGGCACCGCGATCCTCTATATCTCGCACAAGCTCGAGGAGATCCGCGCCCTGTGCGATGCGGCCACGATTCTGCGCGGGGGCAAGGTGGTCGGCACCTGCATTCCGCGCGATACATCAGCCCGCGACATGGCGGAACTGATGGTTGGCAGCACGCTGGCCACCCCGAAAGCCGCCGCACACAACACCGGCAACGTGGTGCTGGATGTGACCGGGCTGTCTGCCCCCGCGCCGTCGGCTTTTGGCATGGCGCTCAAGGATGTGACGTTTCAGGTCCGCGCTGGCGATGTGCTTGGCATTGGGGGCGTTGCGGGCAACGGGCAGGATGAGTTGCTGGCGGCGCTGTCCGGCGAAACCCCCTGCGCCCCCGGCATGGTGTCATTTCTGGGCGGCGATTTGTCCACCATCGCCCCCGAAGCCCGTCGCGGGCTTGGCGTGCTGTCGGCCCCCGAAGAACGCCTGGGCCATGCGGCCGCCCCCAACATGTCGCTCACCGAAAACGCGATGCTGACCGGTGCCGCGCGCGAAGGTCTGTCTGTGCGCGGGCTGCTGAACTGGCCCAAAACCCGCGCTTTCGCGGAACGGATCATTGCGGAATTTGACGTGCGCACGCCGGGACCGGACAATGCCGCGCGGTCCTTGTCTGGCGGCAACCTGCAGAAGTTTGTGATTGGACGCGAGGTGTTACAGCGCCCCGAAGTATTGGTGGTCAACCAGCCGACTTGGGGCGTGGACGCCGCCGCTGCTGCCGCCATCCGCCAATCGCTTCTGGATCTGGCGGCAGGGGGCGCTGCGGTGGTCGTGATCAGTCAGGATTTGGATGAGTTGATGGAAATCTCGGACCGGTTCGCGGCCCTGAACGAAGGACGTCTGAGCGCGCCGCGCCCCACGTCGGAACTGGATGTGGAACAGATTGGCCTGATGCTGGGCGGTGCCCACGGGATCGAGGTCGCACATGTTTGAGACCCGCCCATCACAAAGGACGCCCGTGGAACACAAAAACCAAGGATCGCGCCCATGATCCGGCTTGAGGCGCGTCCACAGCCAAGCGCCGTCATGGCCTATGCAACGCCGGTTTTGGCCGTGTTGCTCACCATGATCTTTGGCGGGGTGTTGTTCGCCGTTTTGGGCAAGGACCCGCTTCAGGCGATCACCACGATCTTTTGGGAACCTGTTTTCGGCGAATTCGCGTTTTTCTACCGCCCCCAACTGCTGATCAAAGGGGCGCCATTGGTCCTGATCGCGATCGGTCTGGCCCTCGGGTTCAAAGCCGGCATCTGGAACATCGGGGCCGAGGGGCAGTACATCGTCGGCGCGATCTGTGGCGCAGCAGCGGGCCTTGCCTTTTACCCGACCGAGAGCGCCTTTATCTTTCCGCTGATGGTGTTGGCGGGCGCATTCGGCGGGTGGGCCTGGGCGATGATCCCCGGCGTGCTCAAGGTGAAGTTCGGCACCAACGAGATTTTGGTGTCGCTGATGCTGGTCTATGTGGCCGAGCAACTGCTGGCCTCTATGTCATTGGGATTGCTGAAAAACCCGGAAGGGTTCGGCTTCCCAGGGTCACGCAATCTGCAGCAATACGCCTCCGCCCACAATGCCGAGTTGATCGCGGGCACGGGCATGCACTGGGGCGTGGTGGCGGCCTTGGTTGCGGTTATCTTTGCGTACGCCTTGTTGGCGCGACACCGTTTGGGCTTTGCCATTCGGGTTACCGGTGAAGCCCCGCGCGCGGCCAAGTTCGGGGGCGTCAACCCGGGCCGCCTGATCCTGTTCTGCCTTGGCACATCCGGTCTGCTCGCCGGTCTGGCGGGCATGTTCGAGGTGTCGGGCCCCGCCGGACAGATCAGTATTGATTTCAATGTCGGCTATGGGTTCACCGCGATCATCGTCGCCTTTCTGGGGCGCCTCAACCCGCTTGGCATCGTGGCGGCGGGGCTGCTGATGGCGCTCACGTATATCGGCGGAGACATTGCGCAAAGCCAGTTGGGCCTGCCCGCAGCGGCCATTCAGGTGTTTCAGGGCATGTTGCTGTTTTTCCTGCTCGCGCTGGATGTATTGACGAACTATCGGGTGCGGTTTGGGTCTCAGGAGGTCGCATGATGCATTGGACAGCCCTCGTTTTGACGCTTCTTGCGCCGCAGGTCGCACTCGCCAATTCGTATCATCACTGTGGCGCGCCGCTCGTGAGTGCCGCAGATCACAATGGCCTTCCGCAGCCTGAGTTTTCATTCCGCTTGACCCTTGGTGATCACAGTTATCCGGCACGATTTCTAGGGCAAGGCCACGCCTTTGACGGCACTACCTTCAAACACATGACATGGACCGGGACGTGGGCCTATTTCCAACACGACCTACAATTGGTGGGTGAAGTCTCGACCGAAGGGGACGCAAAGGAATGGCGCGCGTCTGCCGTTTTCTCGGACACGTCAGTCATGATCCTTAATGTAGATCGCGGTGATGGCGACACTCTGATGATCCGCTGTTTGCCAACGGACGGAGCCTGAAATGGACCTTTCTGCCATCAATCCCGTCCTCCTCGTTGCAGCCATGATCGCTGCCGCCACACCCATCTTGCTAGCGGCCATCGGCGAGTTGGTCGTCGAGCGCGCAGGGGTGCTGAACCTTGGGGTCGAGGGGATGATGATCACCGGTGCCGTCTGTGGGTTTATCATCACGGTCAATACCGGTTCGCCCACAGTGGGTTTCATTGCTGCAGCGATCGGTGGGGCGGTGTTGTCACTGTTGTTCGCATTTTTGACCCAGGTGGCGCTGGCAAATCAGGTCGCCTCGGGCCTCGCGTTGACCTTGTTCGGGCTGGGTCTGTCGGCACTGATGGGCCAAAGCTATGTCGGCATCAAACCGCCCCGGATGGAGGCGACCCCGCTTGGACCTCTGGCAGATATACCCGTCATCGGACCAATCGTTTTCGGACATGACATGGTCGTCTACCTCGGGTTGGCCATCGTGGCTGCGACATGGGCCACGCTGAAATTCACGCGTGCCGGTCTGGTGCTGCGCGCGGTTGGCGAAAACCACGACGCAGCCCATGCGCTCGGCTACAAGGTCAAGCGCATCCGCACTCTGGCGATCCTGTTCGGCGGTGCCTGCGCAGGCTTGGGCGGAGCTTATATCAGCCTCGTGCGCGTGCCCCAATGGACCGAAGGGATGACAGCCGGTGTCGGCTGGATCGCACTCGCTCTGGTGGTATTTGCGTCTTGGAAACCCTGGCGCGTGTTGCTGGGTGCCTATCTTTTTGGCGGGATCACCCAATTACAGTTGAACCTGCAAGGCGCAGGCGTTGCCATTCCGGTCGAGTATTTGGCAATGTCCCCCTACATCGTGACGATCATCGTGTTGGTGATTCTTTCGGCGGACAAATCGCGCGCGCCCGGATCACTGGGACGTACCTTTCACGCTTCGGGTTAAGAGGCACATAACAAGCGCGCAACGCCGCGCGGGACATAACTGGGGAGTTATTACTCACATGAAATTCACCACACTCATGGCAGGCGCTGCGCTTGCCCTTGGTCTGGCCGGTGCCGCAGTCGCGGACGGGCACGAGAAAACCAAAGTCGGCTTTGTCTATGTCGGCCCGGTCGGCGATGGCGGCTGGACTTACGAACACGATCAGGGCCGCCTCGCGGTCGAAGCGGAATTTGGCGACGCAGTCGAAACTGTGTTCGTTGAAAACGTCGCCGAAGGCCCCGACAGCGAGCGCGTGATGACGCAGATGGCGCTGGACGGTGCCGATCTGATCTTTACCACATCCTTTGGCTACATGGATCCGACCAACAACGTCGCCGCAAAGTTCCCGGATGTGAAATTCGAACACGCGACCGGCTACAAGCGCCTGCATCCCAACGTGTCGACCTATTCGGCTCGCTTTTACGAAGGGCGCGCCATTCAGGGTCACATCGCCGGCAAAATGACCAAATCCAACATCATCGGCTACATCGCCTCCTTCCCGATCCCCGAAGTGATCCGGGGCATCAACTCGGCCTATATCCACGCCAAGAAGGTGAACCCGGATGTCGAGTTCAAGATCATCTGGGCCTACACATGGTTCGACCCCTCCAAAGAGGCGGACGCGGCCAAGGTGCTGATCGAACAGGGCGCGGATGTCGTGCTGCAACACACGGACTCCACCGCACCACAAGCGGCGGCTCAGGAAGCGGGCAACGTGATCACGTTTGGCCAAGCTTCGGACATGGGCCAGTACGCGCCCCTGCCCCGCGTGTCGTCGATCATTGATGACTGGGCCCCTTACTACATCGCGCGCACCCGCGCCGTGATGGAAGGCACATGGGAGCAGAAAGACACATGGGACGGCATCGGCGCTGGCATGGTCGGTATCGGTGAAATCTCGGACGCGGTGCCTGCCGACATCAAAGCTGAGGCGCTGGAGATGAAAGCCGCCTTGGCGGACGGGTCTTATCACGCATTCACCGGCCCACTTAACAAACAGGACGGCTCACCCTTCCTGGCAGAGGGCGAAACGGCTGATGACGGCACGTTGGCTGGTATGAACTTCTTCGTCGAGGGGATCGAAGGCGACATCCCCAACTGATCCGACAGATACAATCAGAAAAAGGCCCCGTATAACGCGGGGCTTTTTTATGTGGGAAAGTGCGGGTTTTCTCCGGTCACATCAGCCGGAGAAAATCGCCTCCATCCGGGCATCGAAATAGGCCCAAGTGATGCTGGCCTTGTTGCCTGCATAGCCGTGATAGTGTGACTTGCCGGTGTCATTGGGCAAACCCGCCCAGATTTTTGCCAGATTGTTCATGAAGGCGTGCCGCTCAAGCTCCCCCGACACGAAGCGATCCAACCCCGCATCCGTCAACAGAATATCAGCCAACTGGTCCTGCACCTGTGGTGTGAACCTTGCCGAGGGATCAATGCCCGCCCTTTTGACCAAGCGGCGCAGGGTCGGCGGAATGAACTGATACCGGCCAATTGCATGGGGTTGCCCGGGGGTTGCGTCGATCCAGTCATAGATCTGTTGAACGGTCATGCTTGTCGGCGCGTCATCAGGTCGGATCGTGGCCCCATACTGGACGGCATCATAATCCTTGGGCCCGGCTTCGGCCTTGGCGATCAGGGCGCGCAGCTGATCAATGGGCCCGTCGGTTGGGGCCCGCAACGCGGCGCGCGGCTGTGCGCGGGGGGACGGTGCAAACAGGCTTTTGCCGGAAACGCCCGCAAACAGGCTGGGAGAGGCGCGTGTGTTCGGTTGGGGGGCTGCAATCAGCGGCGCACGGGCCACCATCAGACTGGCACGCGACACCATCGGCATCGCCTCGGACCAAGCCATTGCGGCCTGAACACATACCCCAACGCAGGCCAAAGGGCCCCACATCTTGCGCATAGCAACCTCATTCTGAAATCATCGCGTGGGGTCTGAATGACGCAAAGCCGTTGACAGAAGGTTGCCCGCACACGGCGCTCGGGCGGGAAATTACTTCAAATCCGATCTATACCATCGCGCGGACGCTCAGCCGTCGAGGGCGGCGCGCAGGGCTTGCAGAAAGCGGACAAGCGGCGCGTCCTGCGTCAGACAGATCGCCTGATCATAGGCAGCGCGGGCCTACGCGATCTCGCCTGCCTCGGCCAGTAAATCGGCGCGCGCGGCCCAAAGGGGCTGAACATCCGCGCCGACTGATCCCGCCACTGCATCCAATGCCGCGAGCCCCGCAGCGGGCCCGTGGACCTTGCCCGTCACCACCGCCTGCGCAACCAACGCCCCGGCCGAGGGCGCGACTTGAAGCAAAGCGAAATAGAGCTTGTTCAGCGCCGCCCAATCCGTCGCTCCGGTTGCGGCGCGGGCCATGTGGACCTGTTGGATTGCCGCCTCGATCTGGAACCGACCGGGAGCCGCATGCGCCAAGGCAGCCGCCAAATGCCCGTCCCCATAGCGCGACAGGTCCGCATCCCAAAGCGCCATATCCTGCTGGTCGGTCGGCACCAACACATCATCGACGACGCGGGCCGCGCGGCGCGCGTGGCCATAGGCGATCAACGCCGCCAATCCCCGCGCTTCAGGCAGGTCCGGCAAAAGCCTCACCAGCAGGTCAGCCAAATAGAGCGCCTCGCCGCCCATCATGTCCGACGGGGCAAGCCAATCGACTGTGTGGGCGGCATAGACCGCCTCCATCACCGCCTCAGCCCGTTCGGGCAGGGCATCAGGGCCGGGAATAACAAAGGGGATACGGGCGTCGCGGACCTTGGACTTGGCGCGCACCAACCGCTTGGTCAGGGCCGGGGCAGAGACCATGAACACGCGCGCAATCGTGGCGGCATCGAGCCCCAGAACGGTCTGCAACATCAAAGGCGTGTGCAGATCGCGCGCAATCGCGGGATGGGCGCAGACCAGCAGCAAGGCCAGGCGATCATCGGGCAGCGCGTCGGCCCCTGCGTCGTCGGGTGCGACCATCTCCGGGGACTCCTCGGGGCTGTGAAAGCGGGCGATATGGCGTTGTCGATCCGTCATGGAGTTACGCGCCACCCGCAGCAGCCATGCATCAGGAGTGTCAGGCACCCCCCGCGTCGGCCAATGGGTGAGCGCGGCGGCAAAGGCCTCGGCCAACGCATCCTCGGCCAATGCAATATCGCCCGTGCGCGCTGCCAGAAACGCGAGCAGCCGCCCATAGCTGTCCCGCGCCGCCTGTTCAGCAGCGCGGGCGGTTTGGCTCACCCCTCGCTCATGGCCGAGGGACGGATTTCAATGCGCCCATGCCGCGCGGCAGGGCATTTTTCAGCCCAGGCCAGCGCCGCATCCAGATCAGGCACATCGACGGCGAAGTAGCCACCCAACCGCTCTTTGGTTTCGGCAAAGGGGCCATCCTGCACTTGTCGGGTGCCGCCCTTCGTTGTCAGCGTCGTGGCGGTATTGACAGGCTGCAACCAGTCCGTATCCAGAAAGGCCCCCGCCTCGTTGAGGGCCGCAATGTAGGCGCCATAAAGCTGTTTCTCAGCCTCCCAATCCTCGGGTGTCATGTCGGCAAAATCTGCCGGGTCCGAGTACAGCAAAAATGTATAACGCATGGTGAAATCCTTCTTTTCAAATCGCGGTGGCCAGGTTGCCAAGGCCCCGCTCAAAAGTTTTGCCGATCATGGCGTCCATGAACAGACCCATGACGCGCCCAACCGGATTAAAGCCCATATCGGCGTCCATGCTCCACGTCACGACGACCCCGTCGGGAACGGATCGGGCGGCAATCATCTGCGTGGGCTGACCCATCGCGCCAAGGTCGATATCATAGCGCACCGCATCCTGTGACACGGCCGAAACGACCTGCGTCCCGGTCCCGTCCTTGCCATCAAAGGCAAAGCCGGAGCCGATACCGGTCTCTGGCCCGAACGGGTCGATCTTCAGATCGGGGTCGGTGCTCAGATACGGGTTGAAGCGTTGATAGCCGGTGTTCGAGGCCGCCAGCGCAAGCACCGCGTCCGCGTTCCCTGCAAGCGTCGCCTGCCGCTCAACATGTACATGGCGGGGCAGCAGCAGAGCGCCCGCAGCAAGCAGGACAACCGCACATGTGCCGCCCCCGAGAATAGTCCAAATCGTCATTATGTCCGTCCTTCAATCGATGAAAGCATCAGCGCTTTCACCAACATGACGAACGGGAACCGGGCAAATGGACATCTGCGCGAAAAAAATCACAAATGTTTGTCAAACATCTCCCAGACGGGCAGCAATCCCCTAATGCTGTCGACACTCGCCTTGAGCACACCCTGATTGCGCCAATCGGCGGGCATCGGTGCCGACACGGCCAGCGCCTTGCGCTTCAACAACACACCGTGAGGATGATCGGGCTCGTAGGGTTTGGGCACGCGCTTGAGCGGCTCAGGCCCCCAATCGCTAATCTGCGCGTCGATCGATTGTCCGGCCGCGTCAAGCGCGTCCCGAAGCCCATCCCCCCACTTGTCGACAAAGGCGCGGTAGCGGGTCAGGCTTTCGCCCTGTAACCCCATCACCCCCATACCAACGATGAAATAGTCCGGCGACAGGCCCCAGAACCAGGACGGGGCCAGCGCGTCCTTGTCCGCCGGGCTCCACATCAGATGCAGATGCGTGTTGAGCGGCGTCTTGTCATTGGAAAACCGTACATCGCGGTAGATGCGGAACACTTTGGGGCTGTGGGGTTTGCCAGTCAGGCGGGCAATATCCTCGGCCATCAGGTCCGCAAATAAGCCGGCGGGGGCTGCGATGGCGTCCTTGTAATGGGCCTTGTGCGGCTCGAACCAGTCTTTGGTGTTGTTCTTGTCCAGCTTGGTGAAAAAGGTCAGCGCCTCGTCCACCATCTGCTCAAATCCATCGGCCATCGGGGTCACTCCCTCTCGTCGTGTCAGGCGGAAGGTTAGCATCGCGGCCCACCCGAACAACAGGATTTCCGCAGAGACCCGGGATTTCACATTGCGCGCACGGCACCCACATGGCACGAATTTCACCATGATCAGCGCACCCAACGGCACCCCGCTTTCGCCCCTGACCTTTGGCACGATGCAATTCGGTGGCAACGCGGATGCCCATGCCAGTCGGGCCACGTTCGACGCCGCCCGCGCCGCCGGGATCACGCATTTCGACACCGCTTTCGTCTATACAGGCGGGCAGTCCGAAACCCTGCTTGGGCAGATGATCAAGGACGACCGGGACGGCCTGATCATCGCAACCAAAGCCGCCTATGACGGCGGATCGAGCCGCGCCAATATCCTGTCAGGTTTTGCGACCTCGCAACAACGCCTGGAACTGGATTGTGTCGACATCCTGTATCTGCACCGCTTTGACGATGATACGCCCTTGCAGGAAACCTTTGACGCGCTCGCGACCCTCAAACACGAGGGCCGGATCAAGCATATCGGCGTCTCCAACTTTGCGGCCTGGCAAGTGGTCAAGGCACAGGGGGTGGCCGCCCAGTTCGATGTGCGCATCGACATCGTGCAGCCCATGCACAGCCTTGTAAAGCGGCAAGCCGAGGTCGAGATTTTCCCGATGTGCATCGATCTCGGGATCGAGATTGCGCCTTACTCTCCGCTCGGGGGTGGGTTGCTGACGGGCAAATACGCTGATGGCGGCACCGGGCGACTGACCCAGGATGAACGGTATACCGCGCGCTATGATGTGGACTGGATGCACAAGGCAGCCCGGCAACTGACCGCACTTGCCGCCGATCTGGGCACCAGTCCCGCAACCCTCGCCGTCGCTTGGGCCATGGCGCACCCCGCGCGCCCCCGGCCCATCATTTCAGCGCGTAACGTGGACCAGTTGGCCCCCTCGCTGGCCGCGCTCGGCTTTGACATGACGCGCGACCTTTATGATCGGATCACAGCCCTCAGCGTGACACCGCCCCCCGCCACCGACCGCATCGAAGAGGCATGAGGGACGTCATCGTCATCGGCGGCGGGATCGCCGGCGTCTCTGCCGCTGCGCGCCTGTCCGAACACGCCACCGTCACATTGATCGAGGCCGAAAGCGTGCTTGGCTATCACGCCTCTGGCCGCTCTGCCGCGCTGTTTGAAGAAAACTATGGCTGCCCGTCCGTTGTGGCGCTCAACCGCGCCAGTGCGGCATTTCACCAGCCGTATCTCAGCCCACGAGGTTTTCTTCTGCTTGGCCGTGCGGGTGAGGATGCGGGCTTTGACGCTGACCTGAAAGCGCTGCAAACGCAGGAGATTTCGGTCGATACCGCACGGGCGCATGTGCCGATCCTGAACGACACCATCACCCGCGCCGCCTATCACAACGGGGCGCAAGACATCGACACCGACCGGATGATACAGGACTTTGCGAGACATCTGCGCGCGAACGGGGGCCGGATCATCACGGGCCAACCGGTCCACGCAATCAGCCATGCCCGGCATTGGACAGTGCAATACGGAACGGACCAGCTCACAGCCCGTACGCTGGTAAATGCAGCAGGCGCGTGGGCCGACACGATTGCAGAGATGGCCGGGATCAAGCCCGTAGGGATCACCCCGATGCGCCGCTCGATGGCGCGGATACCGGCACCGGGCGGGCACGACGTGTCAGGCTGGCCGATCTTTTTCGGCGTGGGCGAGACATGGTATGCCAAACCGGATGCGGGCAAACTGCTCGTCTCCCCTGCGGACGAAGACCCGATAGCTGCGCAGGACGCGTGGGCCGAAGACATGGTCATCGCCGAAGGGCTGGACCGATACGGCCAGCACGTCACCACACCCGTTTCCCGTGTCGAAACCACCTGGGCCGGTTTGCGTAGCTTTGCACCGGATCGCACGCTGGTATTGGGGCCAGACCCGGCCAACCACTCATTCATTTGGTGTGCGGGCCAAGGCGGATACGGATTTTCCACGGCCCCCGCCGCGAGCCAGCTTGTTGCCGACCTCGCTCTGGGTCATGCTTGCGCCGTGGACGCAGATGTCATCACCGCCCTCTCTCCCGCCCGATTCTGATCACGAAAGGGACATTCATGTTCAAACGCGTCATCGCCGCCCTTGCCCTCCTGGCCGCCTGCACCAGCACCCCGGCCCCCACGCCCTTTTCCGGGCCCATGGTGATCGGCGACAGCGACCCGGTGCGGTTTTCGGGCCGTCAGCCCACGACTTTTCCCGTGCGTGGTATGGACGCCGCGCGGTTCCAGACCTTTGTAGACTGGCCACGCGCCAAAGCCGTCGGCATTGAATTTGTATTCCTCAAAGCAACCGAAGGCGGCGACCTGCTGGACATCAAGTTCAAGGATCACTGGGCCGGGGCGGCGCAGGCTGGCATCAAACGAGGAGCCTACCATTTCTACTATTTCTGCACGTCTCCGGAGGTACAGGCGCAGTTCTTTATCGACACCGTGCCCCGCACACGTGGCACATTGCCCCCGGTGCTGGACATGGAATGGAACCCGTTTTCACCCACCTGCCAGCGGCGACCCGCTGCCGCCACGGTGCGCGATGAAATGCAACGCTGGATCAACATCGTGCAGGCACATTATGGCCAAGCGCCGATCATCTACACAACGCCACGGTTCTATAAGGAGAACGAGCTGGCGGCCTTCCGCAACACCGAGTTCTGGCTGCGCACCACCGCCAAAACTCCTGCCGAGGCTTTCCCGGGCCAAA
This sequence comes from uncultured Tateyamaria sp., assembly GCF_947494755.1. Taxonomy (GTDB): domain Bacteria; phylum Pseudomonadota; class Alphaproteobacteria; order Rhodobacterales; family Rhodobacteraceae; genus Tateyamaria. The sequence continues at coordinate 41,969 of NZ_CANLVZ010000012.1, read as the reverse complement.
AGTGGACGTTCTGGCAGTACACCTCGACAGGGACGCTGCCCAACACGCCGGGCGCCATTGATATCAACGCGTTCAACGGATCGACGGCGGCGTGGGAGGCATGGCTGGAGCGGCGCACGCTACGTTAGGGTCGGTGGGCGGGCGCATTTGCCAATCGGCAAACAGAACCGCCCGACCGGCACTTATCCATCCTTGCGGATCGTCTCGTTCTTGGGGTCGTAGGGACTGTCGACGACAATCTCGGCGTCCCACATCTGGTCCAGCATCTTTACCTTCAACTTGGTGCCCGGCACCGCCAGATCGGGGCTGACATAGCCCATCCCGATGGACTTGCCGAAAGCCACGGAATACCCGCCCGAGGTCAAACGACCCACACGCGTGTCGCCGTGATAGAGCACCTCGCGCCCCCATGGGTCCGCATCCTCTGGCCCGTCGATCAAAACGGTCACGCATTTCGAACGCACGCCAAGCGCCTCCATCGCCGCCTTGCCGTGGAAGTCCTTGCTGAGGTCCACAAAGCGGGGCAGATCCGCCTCCAAAGGCGTCGCATCCCGGCCCAACTCGGTCCCGAAGGCGCGATAGGATTTCTCCTGCCGCAACCAGTTCTGCGCCCGCGCCCCGACCAGCTTCATGCCGTGTGGCTCTCCGGCGGCAAGCAGTTGATCCCAAAGGTAATTCTGCATCTCAATCGGGTGGTGCAACTCCCAGCCCAGCTCACCGGTATAGGCCACGCGGATCGCGCGCACCGGGCACATCCCCAACTCGATATTGCGCATTGTCAGCCACGGGAACCGCTTGTTGGACAGGACAGTCGACGGATCGCCGTCCTTGACCAGCGCGTTCAGCACATCGCGTGACTTCGGCCCGGCAATTGCGAACACACCCCATTGGGTTGTTACGTCATGGCACTCAATATAACCAAACTCGGGCGCTTTATCCTCAATCGCCTTGCGCAGATAATCACTGTCATAGGCCGTCCAGGCCCCCGCGCTCACGAGGTAATATTCGTCCTGCGCAATGCGCACGATGGTATATTCCGTCCGCGTCGTACCCGCGCCCGTCAGCGCATAGGTCAGGTTGATGCGCCCCACCGAGGGCAGCTTGTTGCAGGTGAACCAATCCAGAAACGCGGTCGCGCCGGGCCCTTTGACCACATGTTTGGTAAAGGCCGTCGCGTCGATCAGGCCGACGCCCTCACGGATCGCCCTAGCCTCCTCCACCGCATATTGCCACCACCCGCCACGGCGGAACGACCGCGTATCATGGTCGAAGTTCTCGGGCGCGTCGATTGGCCCATAGTAATTAGGCCGCTCCCACCCGTTCACGAACCCAAACTGCGCGCCCTTGGCCGCCTGACGGTCATAGGCGGGCGAGGTGCGCAGGGGGCGGCAGGCGGGTCGCTCTTCGTCGGGATGGTGCAGGATATAGACGTGGTCGTAACACTCCTCGTTCTTGCGCGCCGCGAACTCGGTCGTCATCCAGTCGCCGTAACGTTTGGGATCAAGCGAAGCCATGTCGATCTCGGCCTCTCCGTCCACCATCAGCTGCGCAAGGTAGTACCCCGTGCCACCGGCGGCCGTGATCCCAAAGGAAAAGCCCTCAGCCAGCCACATGTTGCGCAAGCCTGGCGCGGGGCCGACCAGCGGGTTGCCGTCCGGCGTGTAACAGATCGGCCCGTTGAAATCGTCCTTTAGGCCCGAGTCCTCGCAAGACGGAATCCGGTGGATCATCGCCATGTACTGCTCTTCGATCCGCTCAAGATCCAGCTGGAAGAGGTCGGCGCGGAAGCTGTCCGGCACGCCATATTCAAACCGCGCAGGCGCGTTTTTCTCATATACCCCCAAAATCCAGCCGCCGCGTTCCTCGCGGACATAGGACTGCGCGTCCGCATCGCGAATGACGGGATGTTCCACATTGCCCTCGGCGCGAAACTTCACCAACTCGGGGTCCTGCTCCATCACGATGAACTGGTGTTCGACGGGGATGGCAGGCATCTTGATGCCCAGCATCTTGGCGGTGCGCTGTGCATGGTTACCGCTGGCGGTGACGACATGTTCGGCGGTGATCACCTGCTGCTCGTCCGAGGGGATCAGGTTGCCGCCTTTTTCGACCATCTTGGTGACGGTGACCTCCCAGGCCTCGCCATTCCAGTGAAAAGCGTCCGCCTGCCACTTCCGTTCGATCATCACGCCGCGCTGCCGCGCCCCCTTGGCCATCGCCATGGTGACATCTGCGGGATTAATATAGCCGTCGGTCTGGTGATACAGCGCGCCCTTCAGATCCTCGGTGCGGATCAGGGGCCACTTCGCCTTGATCTGGTCGGGGGTCATGAACTCATAAGGCACCCCGCAGGTCTCGGCGGTCGAGGCATAGAGCATGTATTCGTCCATACGCTCGTCCGTCTGGGCCATGCGCAGGTTGCCGACAACGGCGAAACCGGCGTTCAGCCCAGTCTCTTCCTCAAGTGTCTTGTAGAACTTGATCGAGTAGTCGTGGATGTGGGTCGTGGCGTAGGACATGTTGAAATAGGGCAGCAGGCCAGCCGCGTGCCAGGTGGAGCCGGACGTCAACTCGTCCCGCTCGAGAAGCATCACATCATCCCAGCCCGCGCGGGCCAGATGGTAGGCAATCGACGTGCCCACAGCGCCACCGCCGACCACAAGCGCCTTCACATGCGTTTTCATGTCCCCGAATCCCTCAAAAACCTGTTGAGCCATTACTAGAAAATGCGCGACAAACCCGCGCGAGCAAGCCGACCGCTCAGTAGACAAAAACGACTCCGGGTCGCGTGTGTCATTAAGCAGATCAGCGCGGCAGGACGGCCGCAGAGCGTACCAAAGCCGCGCGTCGCGTCATCTTTCTGGCGCTACGTGCCTCCGCGAGGCGCAAAAATCTTGCCGGGGTTCATGATATTGTGCGGATCAAGCGCCCCCTTGATGGCAGCCATGTATTCCGTCGCTGCGCCAAGTTCCTTGACGAGGTAGGGCATCTTGCCCTGCCCGATCCCGTGCTCCCCGGTGCAGGTGCCATCCATGCGGATCGCCTCATCCGCGAGATAGGCAGTGAATTCCTCGGCGCGGGCGACCTCACCCGCATCCTCCATGTCGATCAGCACCAGTGAATGGAAATTCCCGTCCCCCACATGCCCCACGATGGGTGCCAACAGACCCAATTCTTCGGCCTTGGCCTGCGCGCCTGTCACGGCCTCTGCGAGCCGCGAAATCGGCACGCACACATCCGTGGAAATGCCCTGCGCACCGGGGCGCAGTTGCAGCGTCGCCCAATAAAGATCGTGGCGCGCCTTCCACAGCTTGTTCCGCTCTTCCGCCGTTGCGGTGGTGGCGAAATCCGTCCCACCCGCGTCTTCGGCGATGGAGCCGAACATCTCGGCCTGTTCTTTCACCCCGTTGTCCGAGCCGTGAAATTCCAGCAGCAACAGCGGTGTTTCAGGCAAATCCAGCCCCGCATAGGCATTGGCCGCGCGCACGTTCAGCGCGTCCATCAGCTCGATCCGGGCAACCGGGATGCCGTATTGAATCGTCGTCATCACCGCCTGACAGGCCGCATCGATCGACGGGAACGACATGCGTGCTGCCGAGATCGCCTCGGGGATGCCCTGCAATTTCAGCGTGATCTCGGTGATCAGCCCCAACGTGCCTTCGGACCCGATCAGCAGCCGGGTCAAATCATAGCCGGCGGACGTCTTCTTCGCCCGCTGCGCCGTGCGGATCACGCGACCATCCGCCATCACCGCCTCAAGGCTCAGCACGTTGTCCTTCATCGTCCCGTAGCGCACCGCGTTGGTGCCGGATGCACGGGTCGAGGCCATGCCCCCAAGCGAGGCATTGGCACCCGGATCAATCGGAAAGAAGAGGCCGCGATCGCGCAGATAGGTGTTGAGCTGTTCGCGCGTCACGCCAGGTTGTACGACGCAATCCAGATCCTCGTTGTTGACGCACACGATCTGATCCATCTGGGTCAGATCCACCGAAATCCCCCCGGCAGGCGCGTTCACATGCCCCTCAAGCGAGGTGCCGGTGCCGTAGGGAATGACGGGCACACGGTGCGTCGCGCAGACCTTGACGATGTCGGACACCTCTTGGGTCGAGGTCGGAAAAACCACCGCATCCGGGGCCTGCGCGCGGATATAGGTGGTCGTGTGCGCATGCTGGTCGCGCATGGCCTGCCCGGTGTGAAACCGATCCCCGAATTGCTGTTTCAGCACCCCGAGTGCGGTCGCAATCCCGTCCTCATTGCGTGGCAGATCAATCGCTTGCGCCATATCCGTCGTCTCCCCTTGGCAACAAGGCTCAGTCGCCCAGTGCAATCCCTTCACGGCGCGGATCAGCGCCGCCTTTCAGCCCGTCCGGCCCGATCTGGATCGCGTGCAGCCCGGAATTGAGGCCGCGCACGTTGACCTCAAACCCCATCGCCTCAAGCGCGGGGGCCAGATCGGCAGCAGTTGTGCCTTCCTCGAAATCATACGTGCCGAAGCGGTTCACCGCATGTGGCAGATCAATGGCCGCCTGCACGTCCATACCCCAGTCAAGATGGGCGATGATGGCCTTTGCCGTATAGCCGATGATGCGGCTGCCGCCGGGGCTCCCGATGGCCAGCACGGGCGCGCCGTCCTTCATCACGATGGTGGGCGACATGGACGAGCGGGGCCGCTTGCCCGGCGCAATCGCATTGGCGATTGGTACCCCTTCGGCATGGGTGCGAAAGCTGAAGTCCGTCAACTCGTTGTTCAGCAGGAAGCCATGCACCATCAGCCGCGAGCCGAACGCGTTTTCGATGGTGGTCGTCATCGAGGCAACGTTGCCAAAGCTGTCGACGATGGAGATATGCGAGGTCGAGGGCAGTTCGAGGCTTTCATCATCCGCCCAGTTCGATGCGTGATCAAAGCCGGGATTGCCCGGAGGTGTCGTGCTCAGCGCCGTATCCCCGCCCAGCAATGCCGCGCGCGCCGCGAGATAGTCAGGGTCCACCAGCCCCGCCGTCGGCATGGGCACGAAATCACTGTCGGCCATGAACCGTCCCCGATCCGCGAAGGCAAGGCGCGAGGCGTCCCCGATCAATCGCCAGCTTTCGGTGTTTTCTGCGCCTAAAGTGGCCAGATCATAATTGTCCAGCATCCCCAGGATTTGCCCGACCGTCAGCGCGCCCGAAGACGGAGGCCCCATGCCGCAGACCTCATGCGCGCGGTAGGTGGCACAGACGGGCGCGCGTTCCTTCACTTCGTAGATCGACAAATCGACCGCGGACAGAACACCGGGATTGGACGCATGGCCTGTTACCGTGGCCACGATATCCTCGGCGATTTGCCCGGTATAGAACGCATCCGCGCCACCTGCCGCCATAGCGCGCAACGTCTTGGCATAGTCCGCGTTGATCAGCGTGTCGCCCGCCTTCACCGCCACGCCTTCTGGATAGAAGTAGGCGGCGGTGACATCCGATGCGACCGTCAGACGCTCGGCATCGCCCTCCACCAGCCCGGCGAGACGGGGCGAGACGACAAAGCCGCCCTCGGCATGATCAATAGCCGCGTCAAAGAGACCCTCCCACGGCTGACTGCCCCACTTGTCATGCACCAACTGCAACAACGCAGGCGTGCCGGGCGTCCCGACGGACCGTCCGCCCACGACCGCGTCGAAAAAGCCCATCGGCTCGCCGCCGTCTGTCTGGAACAGTGTCGGTGTGGCCGCCAAGGGCGCGGTTTCGCGGGCATCGAGTGTCGTCAACTCCCCCGCCTCGGCATCGTACCAGACCAGAAACGCGCCTCCGCCCAGACCCGAAGATTGCGGCTCGACCAGACCCAACACTGTCTGCACCGCGACCAGCGCATCCGCTGCGGTGCCACCTTCGGCCAACACATCAACGCCCGCCTGCACAGCCAGTGGGTTCGCCGCCGAGACCATGTAAGTCGCGGCAGAGACCGGTGTGCCCGCCTCTTTCGCCGCCTGCGACGCGGCAGCGGCGTCGGACAGGACAGCACCCGCGCCCTCGGTGCCGGATTCCGGTTGTACCGCATCGGCGGTCTGTTGGGCCAGCGCAGCCCCCGCGATCAGAGAAAAAGCAACAGTCAGACAAAAGCGCATGTGGTCTCTCCTTGGGTCAAAATCTCTCGGGAACAGACCGCCCCCGAGGTCTTACAGCATAGATGGCACAACCTGATCGGGCGGGCGGTGGCCATCATCGAAGGTCTTGATGTTGATGATGACCTTTTCGCCCATCTCGACCCGGCTTTCGCGGGTGGCCGAGCCCATATGGGGCAACAGGACCACGTTTTTCAGTTCGCGCAGACGCGGGTTCACCTCGGTGCCCTTTTCGTAAACATCCAGACCCGCTCCCGCGATCTCGCCCGCGCGCAGCATCCGGGTGAGTGCGTTTTCGTCGATCACCTCACCGCGCGACGTGTTCACGATCACCGCATCCTCTTTCATCAGCTTGAGGCGGCGGGCGTTCATCAGATGAAAGGTCGAGGGCGTGTGCGGGCAGTTGATCGACAACACGTCCATGCGCGCCACCATCTGATCGAGGCTTTCCCACCATGTCGCCTCCAGATCCGCTTCGATCTCCGGGCGCAGACGGCGGCGGTTGTGATAGTGGACCTGCATGCCGAATGCGGCGGCGCGCCGTGCGACGGCCTGCCCGATCCGGCCCATGCCCAGAATGCCCAGACGACGGCCCGCAACACGGCCCCCAAGTAAGGCGGTCGGTGCCCATCCGTCCCATGTGCCCGACTGCATGGCCGCCAGCCCTTCGGGCAGACGCCGTGTGACGGCGAGGATCAGGCCCATCGTCATGTCAGCAGTATCATCGGTCAGAACGCCCGGCGTATTAGACACAAGGATGCCGCGCTGGCGGGCCGTGGCCACATCAATATTGTCGACCCCCGCGCCGTAATTCGCGATCAGTTTCAGGCGATCCCCCGCCTGCCCGATCATCGCGCCATCAACCGTGTCAGTGATCGTGGGCACCAGCACATCCGCTGATTTCATCGCCTCCACAAGCTGCGTCCGGGTCATGGGTGCGTCACTGTCGCGCAGTGTGACGTCGAACAACTCACTCAACCGGGTCTCAACCTCGGCGGGCAACCGTCGCGTAACAACAACACTCAGACGATCCTTTGGCATGTGGGCCCTCCCTGACCTTGGCGTACGCGCCGTTTCCATGGCATGGTGGCGGATGTGAGCACGAGGCACAAGAACCTCGGCCATATTCAAGAGGCGCGTGATGAGCAGAACTTCTCTGATGGGATTGCCCGGACGGTTTGCGGCGGTGATATGCGCAGTGATGTGCATGCTTGCACCCGTCGCCGCGCAGGACGTGGGGCCGGTTACGAACCTGCCTCTGCCCCGCTTTGTCTCGCTCAAGGCCGCCGAAGGCAATGTGCGCCGTGGTCCGTCGCTGACGCACCGTATCGACTGGGTGTTTCAACGCCGCGACATGCCCCTGCGCATCACCGCAGAACACGGCCACTGGCGCCGGGTCGAAGACCGCGATGGCCTTGGCGGCTGGATCCACTATTCGCTTTTGTCGGGTACCCGTACCGTGATCATCGAACAGGACATGATGACCCTGCGCAGCCGCCCCGAACCCCAGGCCCCCGTCACCGCCGCCCTTGAGGCGGGCGTTATTGCCCGCCTTGGCAAATGCGATCTGGAGTGGTGCCGCGTGTCCTCGGCAGGATACAAAGGCTGGGTGCCCAAAGCGCGGCTTTGGGGTGTGGCCATGGACGAAGTGCGCGACTAAAGCATTTCTGTTTGAACCTGAAGCGCTTGGGATCCCCATGAGGTTTCAGATGTGATTCATCCTGCTTGGGAGAATGGATCATGTCAGCACCGTTACCCTTGGCACTCTAGACGCGGATTCAGAGGTATATTGAAGAAGGGTTAAGCGGGCGCGCGGCGGCGTTGCGTCTGAGGCTGTCACCGGCGACAGGTGCGCGATGGGCGCGCCAGGTAAGAACCAAGGGCCACGCGGAACCCGCACCCCAGGGACCGCCGCGCGGCAAAGGCAAGCTGGCACCGCATCAGGCTTTCCTTGAGGAGTTGATCGCACTGGACCCTGACATCACCCTCTTCGAGCTACGCGACGCTCTGGCCGAGGCAGAGGGCGTGCAAGTGCATCACTCTTCCATCGCCAACCTACTGTCCCGTCTCGAGTTCACGTACAAAAAAAGTCGCTGGTCGCGAGCGAACGTCGTCGCGCCAAGGTAAGGCAGCAGCGCGGCGATTGGTTCAAGCATCGCCTGCCCGCCATCTCTGAGATACCAAACCGTGTTGTCCTTATTGACGAAACCGCAGTGAAGTCGAACCTGAACCGCCTGCGAGGCAGGGCGAAACGGGGTGAACGCCTGACCATGGACGCGCCCTTCGGAAGTTGGGGAACGCAGACCCTGATCGCGGGTCTGACGCAAGATGCCCTGATCGCGCCATGGGTCATCAAGGGCGCAATTGACGGCCCGGCATTTGCCGCCTACTTCCGCGAGGTGCTTGTCCCCAAGATCGCGCCCGGCACCGTCGTCATCCTCGACAACCTGGCCACGCATCGGAACAAGGACGCGGCGCAGGCCTTGCGCGACCACGGCTGCTGGTTCCTCTACCTGCCACCGTACTCGCCTGATCTGAACCCCATCGAGCTGGCATACTTGAAGCTCAAAGCCCACCTGCGACGGATCGGGGCAAGAACTTTCACCGAGGTCTTCGACGCTATCGGATCAATCTGCGATCTCTACGATCCAGAAGAGTGCTGGAACTACTTCAAGGCTCCCGGATATGCCTCAGGTTAATGTCGAAACGCTTTAGTCCAGCGCGGCAATCACCCGGATTTCGACCACAGCCCCTTCGCGGCGCAAACCTGCGACCTCAACAGCTGTCCACGCCGGGTATGGTGCAGTAAGGTAGGCCGTGCGCACGTCGTCAAACGCCCCAAAATGCGCCCGCAACCCCACGTGATAGCTGGTCATTTCGACGATGTGCGTCAGCGCCATGTCGGCCTCGGCCAGCACGGTGGCGATCTTTTCAAAACACGCATGAAATTGCGCCTTCTCGGTGTCGGGCATCACACCATCTGCGCCAGCACCCGTCACACCCGTCATGAATACGTGCCCCCCAGACAGGATGCCGGGCGACATGCCGGCACTCTCACAGGCATCGCGCAAAGCGGGTGGGATCAGGGCACGTCTGGACATGGAGGCACTCCTGCGGTCGCGGCCCTGCGTTTCACGGCTGGCCTTTTTGGCTGTCGCGGCTAGGCTACACGGACCGACATTGAATTGACGAGACCCATTGATGAAATCCATATCCTATTCCGCCTTTGGCCCCGCATCCCAAGTGCTGCATCTGGTGGATATGCCCACTTCCGAACCCGGCGCGGGCCAGGTGCGCGTCGCGCTGCATTTTTCCGGGGTGAACCCATCGGACGTCAAAGCGCGTAGCGGCAGTCGCCCCGGCGTGACCAAGCCTGCATTTGACCAGATCATCCCCCACAGCGACGGCGCGGGCGTGATCGAGGCGGTCGGCCCCGGCGTGTCCGACACCCGCATCGGTGAGCGGGTCTGGATCTGGAACGGCCAGTGGCAGCGCCCCTTCGGGACGGCGGCGACGCATATTGCGCTGCCCGCAGAACAGGCGGTGCCCTTGCCTGACGATGTGTCGATGGAAACCGGTGCTGTGCTTGGCATTCCGGGCCTGACCGCTGCCCATGCGGTATTTGGTTCGGGCGATGTGCGTGGAGAAACCCTGTTGATCCATGGCGGTGCGGGCACCGTCGGGTTCCTTGCCGTGCAACTTGGCAAGTGGGGCGGCGCGCGCGTGATCGCAACGGCACGGGGCGACGGGATGACCCGTACTACGCAGGCCGGGGCTGATACGGTGCTTGACTACACGGACCCCGACCTTGGCGCGGCGATTCTGGCGGCGAATGACGGCGCGCTGATCGACCGGATCATCGATACGGAGTTTGGCGTGAATGCCGCGCTTGATGCCGAGGTGATTGCGCCCAATGGGGTGATCGCTGCCTATGGGTCCGCCAAGGACCTGTCACCCACCCTGCCCTTCGGTCCGTTGCTGTTCAAAGCCGCCACCATCGACATTCTGCTGATCTACCTGCTGCCGCCACCTGAGCGGGACGCGGCGATCAAACGCCTGCATGCGGCACTGGGGGACGGCGCGTTGGTGTGCCCGGTCCACGACACGTTTGCCTTGGCAGATTGCGCCGCCGCCCATGAGGCAGTTGAAGCGGGCGGGCGGGCGGGTGCAATCCTTGTGGATACACGGACATGATCCGCGCCCTGATCCTGACGCTGTGCCTGATGGGCTCAGTCGCATTTGCCCAGACCGCAGACCAGCCCCAAGGCACAATCACCGTCACCGACAGCGCCACGCAAGACGCCGCCATCGCCGTGCGCATTCGCGACATTCTGGGCGAGCTCGACGGCTATGACGGGGTAACGGTGGCAGTGTCCTCGGGCATCGTGACATTGCGTGGCACCACGGTCGACACGGCCGCAGCGACCCGGCTCAGCGAGTTGGTCACGCGGGTTGAGGGCGTCGTGGCCATCGAAAACGAAGTCACCGAAACGACAGATGTGGCCGCGCGGCTGAACCCGGCAGTCAACAGGTTCCGCACGCGGATTGAACAGGCGGTTGCGCTGTTGCCACTGATCGGGGTCGCGGTCGTCGCCTTTGGCCTTGTATTGCTGGCGGGCATCTTGATCGCTCGGATGAAATACCCTTGGGACCGGATCGCGCCCAATGCGTTCATCGCCAACATCTACCGGCAAGTCGTGCGCATGGTGTTCTTTGTCAGCGGGCTTGTTATTGCGCTGGATATTCTGGGGGCGACGGCCCTGCTTGGCACGATCATGGGGGCCGCCGGGATCGTCGGTCTCGCCATTGGTTTTGCGGTGCGTGACACGGTCGAAAATTTCATCGCCTCGATCATGCTGTCGATCCGCCAGCCCTTTCGGCCCAATGACACGGTCGAGATCGAAGGCGACATCGGCAAGGTGATCCGGCTGACAAGCCGCGCGACAATCCTGCTCAGCTTTGACGGCAATCATATTCGCATCCCCAATGCGACCGTCTTCAAAAGCCGGATCGTGAACTTTTCCACAAATGTCGAACGCCGGTTCGAGTTTGAAATCGGGGTCGCCTCGGACGCGGATCTGTCGGCCATTCGTGACCTTGCGACGCAGACGGTCGCCGACCTGCCCTTCGTGCTGAAAGTGCCCGAGCCTGTAGTCTGGATCGAACGGATCGGGGACGGCGCGATTTTCATGTCGGTCACCGGCTGGATTGATCAGGGTGCCACATCGCTTGTGCGGGCCAAGGGCGAGGCGCTGCGCCTTGTCAAATCAGCCATCGAGGCCGCGGGCGTCGAGGTGCCCGACACGACCTATCGCATCCAGTTGATGGGCGGCGGACAGGCCATCGCCACTGAAACGACAAACGCCCCTGCGCCAACGCCCGCGCCTGCGCCACCGCTCAAGGCCGAAGACGTGCAGGAATTTTCGGACGCCGCTCTGGATCGACTGGTCGACGCGGAACGCAGCGACCCGCAGGCTCCCGATTTGTTAACTGAAGACGCACCCAAGGAATGACTTTTTTGCTGTCAGGGGGCTTGCACGCACGCCGCGAGCAGACTAGTTAGCGCGTCACGTTGGGATGTAGCCAAGTGGTAAGGCAACTGTTTTTGGTACAGTGTACCGTAGGTTCGAATCCTACCATCCCAGCCACCTCCATATCGATGCGCCGCTCGGCGTGAATTGCAGCTGCGATCCAATGCAATTATGGCTTGCGATATCTGAGCGGCGACGACCCTCGCAGCAACACCAATTCGGCCACATTCCGCACCGATACCAGCGACGGTTCACAATGACGTCCGCAGGCCTTTGCAGTGGCACAGCCCTGTACTAGTTTGCCCCAGACATCCCCCGCTCGAGGCGGGATGCTCCGGTTGGTGGCGCGACCGGCATTGATACGTCAGGAGCCTTTGGATGCTTTTTCGCTACACCGCTGCCTGTGTTCTACTCGCAGCAGCATTTCCGGCCCTTGCGCAGGCCGATACCGATGCGCAATCCCCACCCACCGTCGATCTTGAACTGAACACAATCACCGACACCGACTCTGCGTGCCGTCTGAGCTTTGTGGCGCACAATCGGACCACCTCGGCTATCGACAAAGTAGTTTTCGAAACCGTCATCTTTGACGGCGCGGGCGGCGTGGCCACCTTGTCGCTTTTCGATTTCAGGGATTTGCCGCAGGGCAGACCCCGGGTGCGCCAGTTCGATGTGCCCGGCATCCCCTGTGCCTCCATCGCGCGCGTTTTGATCAACGGCGCAAACACCTGCACCGCCGCCGGGGCAGAGAGCGATATCTGTGACAGTGCCCTGTCGACCCGCAGCCGGATCGACGTGGAGTTGCTCGGATGACTGTTTTTGACACTCTCAGCGGTTTTTTCGCACTTGGCGGCCCGGTCGTCCTGGTCCTGTTTGCGATGTCCGTGCTGACGCTGACCGTCACTCTTTACAAGATATGGCAATTTTCCGTGTCCGGTGTGGGGCGTCACCGGGTCTTGTCGGACGCTTTGCACCTCTGGGACAAGGGTAAACAAGGTGCCGCGCTGACGCGATTGGGCGCGAGCCGAAGCTATCTGGCCCCTCTTCTGGGCAATGCGATGGCCGGATCGCAACGGCCCGGGATCGAGGCGCGCCTTGATGCAGAGGCCGGTCTCGCATTGGCGAGCCTTGAGCGCGGATTTCGCGTGCTCGACACCATCGCCCAGATTGCGCCCCTGCTTGGGCTTTTCGGCACGGTCATCGGTATGATCGACGCCTTTCGAAGCCTTCAGGAGGCCGGATCGTCGGTTGATCCCTCATTGCTGGCGGGCGGCATTTGGGTTGCACTGCTGACGACGGCCGTGGGCCTGGCGGTCGCGATCCCCACCTCGATGGTGCTGACCTGGCTGGAGAGCCGGACGGCGCGCGAACGGGTCTTTGCCGACAAGGCGCTGCGCACGGTGCTTGTCCCCGAAATGGCTGCGCCGGAGGTCGCCGACCCGACCTATGGCGCGCGCGTCAATGCGTAACACCGCACCTTTCAAAAGACGCGCGGTGTCGATGACACCCTTGATCGACGTGGTCTTTCTGCTGCTCTTGTTCTTCATGCTGACATCGACCTTTTCGACCTTCGGAGAGATCGAGCTCAACCAGGCCGCGGGCGGGCGTTCTGTCCAAGGTGAAACGCAAAACCGCGCCTTCGTGCAATTGGGCGAGGATCGCCTGACGCTGAATGGATCGGACGTGACACTGGATGAACTGGCCGAAACCATCGAAGAGGGGCAGGTTCTGGTCAGCCTTGATGAGGATGCGACGGCCCAAAGAGTTGTGGACCTGTTGGTCCGGCTGCGCGGGCGCGACGCGTTGAGCGTTCTGGTGCTGGAATGACGCGATGATCAGACCCACGCCGCAGACACGCAAACGCGACCCCTCCATCGCCTTGATCAACATCGTGTTCCTGATGCTGGTGTTCTTTCTGATCGCCGGGACGATTGCAGCGCCTTTGGATCCAGACCTGAAACTTGTCGAAACAGACGAGCTTGAAGGCCGCGAACCGCCCGATGCGCTGGTGTTGCGCGCCGATGGGACGCTGAATTTCCGCGGCGACCAGATGGATGTGGAGGCGTATATGCAAATCCACGCGGATGGCCCTGTGCGCATCGTCCCCGACCGAAATGCGAGCGGGCTGCGGATGATGGAGGTCTCGCGCGCGCTGCGCACCTCAGGTGCCTCGTCGGTCATCCTCGTTACCGAGCGATCTTTGGAATGATCCGCAGATCGACTGCCATTGGCGTTGGCGCGCTGATCCTGTCCTTGATCATCCACGTGGTCGGCCTTTCGCTGACCGGGGCCGACGTGGCGTCGCCCGAAACGGCGGATCAGGGTGTCGAAAGAGTCGAGGTGGGCGATGATTTTGCCGACCTTGCCGAAACCAGCATAACACCGGTCGAACCCACCCCCGCCGAGCCTCCCGAACCGCCTGAGGAAACCCCGCCAGAACCGACCGAAGCCGAAGCCCCCACCAGCGAGGCGCTTGTTGCGTCGTCCAACCCGCAAGCGACGTTTGCGCCAGATAGCGGCCCTGCTGATGCGGTGCAGCCGACCGTGAACGAGCCGGTATCGCCGGAGACCACAGATGGGCAAGAGGGGGGTGCCTCTTCGGACGCTCCGCAAACCACCGCTCCGGCGCCTGCCCCTACACCGCCGGTCGAAACGGAGACACAAGAGGTCGCGGAGGGCAGTCCGGACGCAGACCCCTCGGCCTTACCACCTGTCGCCGCGCCCTTTGCCCCTCCCGCGGTCACAGAACCGGTTGTGACCCCGCCCACCGCACCGCTTGCTGCTGCGCCCCTGCCCGACGTGATCGCCGCGCTGCCGCCCGAGGCCCAGCCTCCGGAAGTCCCGCCCGCTAACGTCGAGGTCCAAAATCAGCCCCCCGAGAGCGAGACGTCAGAGGCCGGCACAACGACCTCTCTGCGGCCGCAACTCCGCCCGACGCCTCCGTCTTCGCAGCGGTTCGGAGCGGTCGACGGAAGCGCAGGCCAATCCAGTCCGCCTCCGCCCGCGCCCCCGACCAACCTGATCGAGTCACCCCTGACAGCCTTTAAACGAGACGGCACAAACCTGTTTGCGGGACGACGCGCACGGTCGCAATCCAGCGGGTCGCGCTCTGGCGGGTCCCTTGGTCCGGGCAATTCGAATGTGACGAATTACGCGGGCCGGGTCCTGATGCAATTGAACCGCGTGCCGCCGGTTGCCGTGTCCGTGCGCGGTTGGGCGCGCGTGTTGTTTCGGATCAACCCTGACGGGACGCTGGCGACTGTGGACATCATCGATGGCAGCGGATCATCCGAAGTCGAACGGGCCGCCCGAGAGCATGTGCGCAGAGGCGCACCCTTCCCACCGCCGCCGGGCGGGCAAAGCAGGGCGCTCAATTTCGTCTACAGGGTTCAGCAGTAGGCGGACCTGAGTGCGTTGCGCGATAGGTCTGCTGTCTGCTCTCCCGGCCCTATCTTTTGACCCGTAAGGCAGATGGCACCAGGCAGGCCACGGCAACGGCGACCGCAAACATGCCGGACACGAACCCAACTTGCTCAATCACCAACCCGGTCAGCACGACAGAAATGGCACCAATGGCTCGTGTCAGCATAAAGCTGTTGCCAAGCACCCGGCTGCGCAGATGTTCAGGCGTCGGATTTTGCAGGACGATATTGTTGCCCGTCCAGATGTAGCTGCTGCCAAGGCCAAGACAGAACAGCCATCGCGATCCATCGCCCAAGCCCGGCGTCAACAGACCCATCCACGCGACACTCGCCGGTGCAAGCCCGGTGCCCACTTGTATCCACAAAACGGATTTCAGGAACTGGAAGCGGTCGCCGCGATCTGCCAAGGCCGATGCCCAGGGCGTGACAAGAACAACTGGAAAGAGGTCACAAAAGAACACAAAGCCGACCCATGCCGCAGACCCCGTCGTCTCCCACATCCACCAGCCGACAGCGAGCAGGGTAATCCAGTACAGTGTGTATGAGATGCCGTAGCCAATGACGAACAGGCGGTAGCTGCGTTCGCTGAGAACGTCGAACCGTCTGGGCTTGTCCAAATCATGTCTCCAACCGCGTGCCCAGTTCCGACAAGCGCCCGGCGAAACGCTCAGTCGGTGGGCGCGGGCGAACAACCCTCAAATCGGCCCACCGCTCCGACATGGCGGGGCGGGTCTGTCGTGGTCAAGAGGTGTTGGTGATCAGCGCTGTAGTGACGGGCTCAGGACCGGGCGCACATCCCTCATCGGCAGTTGCACCCACCCGGCAGACCATTCGTCCCGATGGAGGACGAGCAGCATTGCCCGCCAAGGGTTGCGCTGCAGCAATACTGCCTCTGATCCACACGGTCAGCGGCGCAATGGGGAAGACTGACATCGGATGTTGCCAGCAACAAAACTAGTCCAGCTAATGTTTTCATGCCTTACCTACTCACTTTCGCTCATCGGAACACGCCCATGGGGAACGCACCTTCAATGGCCCGGGACACCGATTTGGCAACCGGTCTAGAGATGGTTGCCTTGGGTCTCACCGAGATTTTTCGGGTCTTCAGCGGGGCCGCCGCCTTTGTTGCTCCGGCTGGTTTGGGCCCTTTGGCAACGTCGCCTTCGATCACTTTGCTGATTGCCGTGCGGGTAATCGGCCCCAGCCGCCCATCAACCGCAACACGCTCGCCCTGTTCATTGAGTTCTTCTTGGATGGCGCGGATGGAATAGCGTTTGTCGGTCATTTTCCAGTTCGCCGGAATCTCTTCGAGGTCGCGGATCACTGTGACCTCCTCGATATAGCTGGGAAAGCCGTCGCCGGTCACCACGACCGCCAAGCGCCCGTTCCTGCTCAGCTTCACGGTCCGGATGGGCTGATCAAAGTTCCAGGCCCCGAGATATTCGAATTGGCGATCGACAAGGCGGAACCGGTGCAAACGCTTCTGGCCCACGCCCGACACAAGGATGACGCCGCCATCATCGCTTCCGGTGAGAATGCCAAAACGTGACCCGTTTTCGATGGTCGGAAAGCTGATGTTTTCCTTCGCATTCACCGATTGGTAGACCTCCAAGAAAATCTCGCCAAAGAAGGAAATGATCGGCGTGGCCACCAGCGCGCGCGTCTCGAAATCGAAGGTGACCAACGAGAAATCGCCCGTCTCCTTGTTACGCGTCAGAACGTGGTTGAGCGAGGGCATACCAACGCTGCCCGGGGTCTTGTCGTCGGATCCGGACTGCGAGATGGACACGCATTCCGCTTCCCCACGTCCGGTTTCCAAAACGTCCAGCGACCCGATTTCAATCGTTTTGCTGCCGCTGATCGACACCACATAGAATTTCTCTTCGCCCGATGGATCACCGATGGACAGCTGGTTCGGCGTGCCACAGCGCGTGATCAGAAACGGATGACGAACACGTTCCGACTCCGACAGTTTCCCAAACTCGATCACATTGATTTCGTTGGATGTCACGCTCGAGATGAAGCTTCGATTGCCGTCGTCAATCTCGAGGATTGTGGCCTGTTCCAAGCGGTTCTTGGATCCGTTGCCAATCGTCTTGTCAAAGGTCAGAAACTGATACTCGATATCCTCCGATGGACCTTTGGGCGAGACACCCAGACCGCGAAAGATCTGGCCACGTGCGTTCTTGGTTTTGCCATCCAACAGGGTCACCTGCTGTTCGACATATCCAAGGGCAAACACGAAATCCTTGGACGCGCGGATGATTTCTGGGACGAAATCGATCTTCTTCCGGCTGACCGTCTCAATCGGGAAGGTGGACACTTCCAGAATTTCAGCACCGACGCTCAGAACAAGCTTGTTGCGATGCTCGTCAATCTCGATTGGTCCAAGGTTCTCGAGATCGAAAATACCATCCACATAGCTCTTTTCCTCGGGTGTCGGCTCTTCTGCAGCAGCCTGCTGCGTGCCCAACAGCAGGCAGGCCGTCAGGATCGTTGCCGTTTCAGTGAATAGACGCCTTATCACACGCAGTTCTCCGTTAACTTCTCGATGTCCTCTTCATTGAGCTTGAACCCGTCGTCGAGATCTGGTTGCTCTACCGCGAGATGGCTCACAGCGACCAGCGGTGCATCCCGCAGTCTTTTTATCTTGCCACACCGTTTCACGGCGTAGGGTCTGTCTTCCATGCGCGCATTCGTTTCGCCTTCAAACACATCGACAAGCAGGCTTGCCATGATGTAGTCGCGCGGGTTTTTGCTCTTTTTCTGCGGGTCTATGATAACCACAAAAAACTCACCGTACCAGTTTTCCCCGTCTTCCAACGTCTCGATGATGTTGTTCAGCTCGCGATGGTCCACCAGACGGGTAAACCGCCCGTTGTTCACCCGCGTGATATCTTCGGCCTCGCTGTGTTCTGCATCCGCGCAAGCCTTTGAACCATTTATGATATCGCGGCTGAGCAGACCCTTGATGTAGCTTTCGTCGCTGGAATCCGGGCCGACAAGCGGGAAGGCGCATATTTGCAGGTATTCGCGGTAGGGGCGGGCCAGCAATGCGCGTTCATAAGTATAGTCAATTTTAAGCTGAAACTTCTTTTCACCATTGAGAACCGCACCGACATTCAGCCCCCAGTCCAAACTGGCAAGGGATGCCTTGAGCGCGCGAATGTCGTCGCCGATGGGAACAAAATCGTCCTGATCCATCTGTTCTTTCAACTGAATGACAACCTCGCTTGTGATCTGCTCGGCCTCGAACAGGTCTTTGCTGTGTACCGAACGCACGGCGACTTCTGATTTGCCATCAACCGGTTCGATCGCTGTGTTGATCCGCGTTTGAACCAGATCGATAAACGTCTCTTCGACCGGAACAGGCAGGCCGTTGATCTGTCCAAAGACGTAACCTTCAAGCGCCTCCAACCGGCTGACAACCGCGTCAAACTCATCGCGCAGCACCCGTGTCGTGCATTCGACTCGCGCATCTGTCGGCACAAGTTCAAGGAAGGACGCAACCGGCGTCAGGAAGATGACATTCTGCTCGGTCGATTTGATCGTGGCCGACAAGAGCCCCACAACCTCGCCCTTCGCATTGACCACCGGCGCGCCGCTGTCGCCTTGCTGAAGTTGCCGCCCATTGGTCGTGCGGCTTTCGCTGTGCACGACCAGCGTCGACAGATTGAGATCAACGAAGTCCGGATATTGCTGCAGGTTGACCTTGAACACCTGCGGTTTGCGCGCGTCGCGCTTTGCCTCGTCGCCATTCAGGAAATCGAACGTATGCACGAAGTAGTCTTCGTCCGCACTCAGCCCGCACGCATTCAGCGGGAGGGTTCCAAGCGCTATCCTGCTCTTGGTGATATCAATCCGGGCCACATCCACGACATCCAGCCCGAAGGGACTGTTGCGCGTCTTGAACCCTCCGGCCTCTTGCTTGAGCGTTCGGGCCGTCAGATCGCCATTTGTATCCAAGGCCGTGTAGCTGACGGCGATTTCGCGCACAAAACTTGGCACATTCGCCAATTGCCCATCCGCCGACCGGGTTGGATTGTTGCGGTCCTGAAAAGCGTGCAGGTCGCCGGGCACATGCCCAGCCGTCAAAAGTACGCCGTTGCCAATCGCAAACGCTATTCCGACGCGATCAATATCCCTCAGATCGGTGTCTTCCGGCGTGCCGGTGACATTGGCCACGAAAACCGCGTTTTTATCGAGCGTGGGCGGGTCGGCCAGCGCGACGGATGCAAGAAGAATGGCGGGAATGAATGAAAAGAAGCGATGCATGAAATCAACCTTCCGATGACAGAACGTAGACAGTCGTTTCTCCAAGCGAAACGCCGTCCATCAGAACTTCGTAAAGATAAATGCCCTCGACCTCGGGGCTAACGGGAGACCCGCGGAAGACCGCGCGCAAATCCGTTTCCTCGGCCAGCGACAACGTATCGCTCAGGTCCTGGGCCGCTTGGTCAGCACCGTCATCAAGACGGGTATACTGAAGACCATAGCGCAGGCCCTCCAAGGCCACCTGATCAAAGGCGTTCCCGTCGCTGTTCACCCTGTCCACAATAAAGGCCAATGGCAGGCTCTGCCCCGGCTCGACGATGCTTGGTACAGCCTCAAAGCTGGTGGCGTCGATCGTGGCACCGGCGATTTGAAGGTCATCCCTCTCAGCTGACGACCAAGCGGGCGGCGGCGCAACCTCGTCAATCACAAATCGCCCCAGATAGCGCTTGGTCGCGCTGTCGCGAAACAGCGCCTGATGTTTGGTGAATGCTACAAGGCCTTCGTTCACACCGGCCTGTCCGGACGCGCCGGGGGCCTTTGCGCTGAATTCATGCACCGTTCCATCACCGTCCAAGGACCCGTCCACGACGACGCTGTCCTGGGCGTTGCGAAACGGACGTTCGACATAGTATCGCGAAGGCGTGTCGCTGGTCTTGGTCCCCCGCAGGACGTGGTTTGATTGCACGCCATCGGGCAGCTTGTCGGCCATGATCTCGTCCAGCAGCGCGCGGTTGGCCAAGCCGATCTCGATGATCGCGGCCCGTTGGTCGCAGTTGGAAAAGCCACAAGGTGACGTTGTGATCGGCACGATCTTACCCATCCAGTGATCGCGGATGAAACTGTCGCGGAACAGGTTGAGCTGCCGAAAGCTGTCGTCATCGGTGCTTTTGATCCAGCAACAGTTTTCATATGTGGGTGTCAGTTCAAAAACGCCGACCATGGATGTCGAGACGTCCTGCAGATGCGTCAGCCCGCCAAGCAAGCGGTTGGCCAGATTGCTTCCCGACCCATCGCGCATCGTCGACACAGTGGCCACCGAGCCAAAATGCGGCACGCCCACTTCGACAAAGCTGTGCAATCGGCTGGACACATCCGGTTTCGTGTCCCACGCGTCCGCGGTCAGATCGAAATAGGCGGCAGTGCAGACTGCTGTCAAATCTGCCCCACCAATATCCGCAGGGTAGTCGGCGTTTGTTTCCACGCATCGATCCCCGGGGCGTTTTGATGACAGCATCGCGCGCGTCACAAGCCCGCCCATACTGTGCGCCACGATATCGAATTCTCCGTTCGGCACCTTCTCTTCGATGAAATGCGCAAAGCGCACTCCATTGGCAAAGACGCTGCGCCGCCAGTCATAGGCAAAGACAAAGAAATTCTGGTTTTCCGTCAGCTCGGGCGAGAACGCCATGTCCTTGGCGGACTGTCTGGTCCCCGTGAGGAAATTAATGAGATGCGAATAGATCCCCACCTCGAACGCGCCAAAGGCCAGATTGAAGTCCCGCAGTATATCGCCCGGCTCAAGTGGGACGGGTGTGCCACTCGCCGGAAGCAGGTTCATCTTTGCGGTCTGCGACTTGCGCAATGACGCCAAAGACCCCCACACCACCTTGGATGGATCGCCTTGTTCGACCAGCTTTGATCCGATGATACCGGGGATGAAAATGATCGGGCGCTCGTCGGCTCGGACCGATAGCGTAGATGCTGTCAGCACAATCATGCTGAGCACCAAAACAGTGAGACGCATAACGTTACCTCAGAATTAACTTTAAACAGTCGACTTTAACAATTCTGCAAATCTAGCATAACGTGTGCGGTCTGTCATCATTTCAGCCGCTTGCGCCGCGATGCGAACCTGCAAGAAAGCGCCGAGACCTGCATATCGCGCCCCTTCACTATAGCTGAACCCGTCCGTGCGACGCGCAGATCATCACGACACAGGGGACCGTCCGGGTGGGTTTGTGAAAGGAGAGAAGGCGTGCGCATATGCAAAGCAGGCTGCGACACCGCACGCAATGGGCGCGTCTCTGAAACCGAGTTCAAACCTTCGGCGATGACGGCGCGTTTGATATCAAACTGTACCACGTCTCGTGTGCGTTCGCTTCTTCCTGCAGCCAGTCCATGACCGCCTCCGTCGCTTCGGACAGTGGCGCGTGGCGTGGCCGGATCAGGAAATGGCTATCATGTAGAGGCAGCGTCGGTAGGAACGGGCGCACCAGCCGACCGCCTTGCAGGTAGTCGCGCGTCGTGACCTCGCGGCCGATGGTCACCCCCTCACCGCGCGCCGCCGCCTCAAGGCAGAGATGGATTTGATTGTAGGTCCGCCCCGGGTCTGCATCGACCCCCGGACCCCCGGCGGCTTTGCGCAAAGCCGTCCACCAGAACCGGGTTTGGTCGTGGATCAGCTGGCTGTCGTCGATATCATCCAGTTTGGGCGCGCGGTCGAGATGATCAAAGAACCCCGGCCGGGCGACTGGAGCACCCGATTGGTCAGGAACGGCGTGTATTGCCAATTCTGCCAATCCCCCCGCCCCCAGATGATGCCGCAATCATAATCCGTATCCGGAGCCGCGTTCATGCCAACCTGCATATGCGGCGAGACACGGATGTTGCGATGCGCCGCCTCGAAGGTCGGCAGCTTGGCAAAAAGCCAGAGCTGTACGAAATCCGCGTCCCCCACGAACCGGATCTGTTCGGCGCTGACCAGACATCGCCACACCGGATGTTCAGTGCGGATGGTATCCGGGTGACAGATGTGGAGGCCAAGAAATATATCGACGCGGCGTCTGCCTTGTCGAGCTGCCCGCTCGGCCTGACGAATGCGCGGATCGCAAAGCGGGCCGCGGCGCAGATGAATACGCTCGGCTACTATCACAGCTTTCTGGGTCGCACACAGCCCCGCCGAAGAGCTTGCCGCGCGACTGGCACAGCAGCTCCCTCATGGGATCAACCACGTCCTGTTCGGCACAGCCGGGTCCGAGGCGGTGGATACGGCGGCCAAAATCGTCTGGCACTTTCAGAACGCGCGCGGCAAGACGGACAAGAAACGCATCATCGCGCGCGAGGCGGCCTATCACGGGTCGGGCACCATGAGTGCTGCGCTGATCGACCTGACCTGCCGGACGGATGCGGATTATGTCGAGGTCGTTGACGGGCTTGGTTGCGCACAGACCTCCGTGGTCACCGCCAACACCATCGCCGTGCGGTTCAACCAGCAGCGTCCCATGACAACGCTGATGTGCGCCGCGCGCTGCAGATGCCTTTGAGAACAAAAAGGTACTCGAACTGGCGATCAGCGATCTGGGCACGGTGCGCGAAAGCCATCACGTCAACACGGTCCATCCCGAATATGCCGAAATGCCCGCGCCCGTCTTCGACCTGGCAGCGGCAAAGGAGATCATCGACGCCGCCGGTCATGCCGATACCGAGTTCGAACTGATCTCGATCGACACCGAATGGCGGCCCAGTTGCGCGATGCGGGCATCCGCGTGCGGTGCAAGATCCTGCCCGGGGCCACCTTCTGGAACAACTGGTCGGGCTATCCGTGGTCGGCCACCGAAAGGGGCCCGCGCCCGCTTGGGGTTCGGATGATGCAGCTGGCCTACAAATCGGATGCGGCGTGGACCGCGTCTGGTCTCAACAACGCCGAATTCGACGCGCTTGTGGATCAGGGCATGGGTATTTCGGATGCCGATGCACGGCGCGAGATCATGGCGAAGATCCAGCAGATCATGCAGGATGAGGGGGTGGTGATCCAGCCCTACTGGCGCTCGCTCTACAACCATTCGAACCGCAAGTTCGCGGGCACGGAGATGCATCCGCTTTAACGGATCGATCTGCATGACAGTCATATGATCGGGTGACGACCAGCGACAGAGCCGAAAGCGCCACATGCGTTTCCGGGTTTCATATGTGGCGCGAAGGCGGTGATAAGAGAAAGCGGATCACGCTTGTGTCGTCACCGTCCCGTCCGCAAGCCAGCCATCAAGCACCGCAAGGGCCGCGTCTGCAAACGCTTGATCGTTGATGTGGCACTCAACCATGGTCAGCTGTGCCGGGGGTTCGATTGCTTTGCCCATCTCGTCCGCCATCGCGGCCAGACCGTCCGGGTCATAGGCTGGCTGACCCGCACGGTCCCATTCCTCGACGCCGTGGGTCGGCATCAGAACATGCACTGGTCCTTTTGCCCGCTTCAGGCGCGCCGCGATATCGCGCACCAGCGCCCGCCGTTCATTCGCGGACAGGCCCGCAGACTTGATCAGGCGGTTGTGCGCATGAAACGGGCGGTCGGCGTAGGCGTCGGGGATGTCCTGCCAGCCCGCAAAGTCAATCAGGTCGGCGCATCCCGGGGACACGATCTGCGGGATGCCGCGCGCGCCTGCATGGGTCAGGCGATCGGCCCCCGCATTGACGACCGACCCCACCATCAGGTTCCCAAGCTCGGGCAATGCAAAATCCATCACGGCGGCAAAATAGCCTTGGCGCGCAAGCGCCTCAAAGGCCATGCCCCCCATGCCGGTCGCATGAAACACAGCGACCTCGAAACCGCGTTCTTCCAGCGGATCGCGCAGCCATGTCATGTATTTGAGGCACGAGGACCCAAGGCTCGTCATGCCGATCACTGGCCGCTTGGTAACCGGCGTCTCCACTGCTTTGGCCGCGCCCAACACCGCTCCCGCCGCTTGGGACAGGGATGATTTGCAGACCGCGTTCAGCCCATAAAGCCCACCGGCCCAGAGGATCATCTGAATGTCCGGGCTCAGCCGGTCCGCCGGGATCAGCGGAGAAAAAGCGACCGTGGAAACCACATATTTCGGCACGCCAACCGGCAGCGCCTGCGCGCAATCCAGCGCGAGGTCAGTGCCCATCGTGCCCCCAAGGGCGAGCATGCCATCAATCCTGCCCTCACCATAAAGCTTGGTCGCCAAGGCCCCGGCGCCACGCGCCATGATCTGCATAGCATGGTTTTCATCTCCGCTGTCTATGGCCTCGGCAATCGACGCCCCTGCCGCTTGCGCGACCATGTGTTTGGAAATGTCTGTCGGGCGTGACGGATCACCCAGCACACTCACATCCATCGAGATCACCTCGCCTCCCTGCCCGCGAATGCAATCGCAGAGGTAGCCAAGCTCGTCGTCCTTGGTATCATAGGTGCCAATGACCAGGATGGTTTTCGTCATTTCACGTCCTCTGAGCCGTCACGCGCGTGTGGGTGGGGAGGTCCTCACCTGCGTTATTCACGCTTCGGCTTGATGATCGAATGATCAGCGCGGGTTTGCAGTGGACCCCCACGGATGTCGAGGTCGACTGAACAATGGTCGACGACAACGCCCTGCCCGCTTCGCGACCGATCCGCTTGGCCGGGATCCGCACCGTTGTCAGGGGCGGTTCGATATCGGCGGATCCTTTGAAATCGCCGATGCCCGTGATGGACATGTCGTCGGGCACCGAAAGACCCGCGGCAGTCGCGCCGTAAATCGCGCCCGTGGCCAAGACGTCGTTCCCGCAGATCAAGGCCGTGGGTCGTGCGGCGCTGGCCAGCAACGCCAATGTATCGCGTTTGGCTGCGGCAACGCTGTAGACGGTCGTCAGCTGCCATTCCGGCCGCACGGACACACCGGCGGCCTGCAGAGTTTGCATGACGGCATCATAGCGCGCGGCGGCCCGGTCGTTTCCAGCCACGGGCGGCAACATGCAAGCGATGTCGCGGTGGCCAAGGCTGAGCACATGTTCCGCGATCAACTGCCCGGCCAGCAAGTTGTCGGTTCCAATCGCCGGGTACCGCGCTGTCTGGGCATAATTCCACATCAAGACCGTTGGAATATTCTGAGCATCGATCAACTGGAACACAGCTTCATCATGGTCGAGCCCGGTCAGAACAATGCCATCCACCCGATGTTCCAGCATTTTGCGCAGGATCGCATATTCGCGTTGCGGATCGTACCCATGAGAGGCAAGCAGGATGGTGAACCCCTGCTCGGCCACCTCATCAGAGAATGCCTGCACGACCTCGGCAAAGATAGCGTGGTCGAGTGTGGGCACCAGCACGCCAATGGTGCCGCTGCGGATGCCGTGGATCGTCTGGGCCGCACGATTGCGGATGTAACCGGTTTTGCGCACCGCCTTGTCGATCCGGCTGCGCGTCGCGGGCTTGAGAAGTTCGGGATGATTGAAGTAGCGCGAGACGGTCGACGCAGAGACGCGCGCAGCCTTTGCCACACTCACTATATCCGCTTTTTTATTAATTTTATCTGTCACTTAAGGTGTGATTTAGTCATTTTATGAAAACATTTGCAAAACTATTTTCATGACTTACCTTGAACAGTCAATGCTCAAGTTGGGAGGCTTTGGCACTTGGACTTCCTGTTCTACATGGGCGATGTCTTTACGCCGATTAACTTCGGCCTGTTGCTGCTTGGGACAATCGGGGGGCTGATCCTTGGGGCCACGCCGGGGCTGTCGCCCACGATGACAGTGGCGCTGATGATCCCGTTTACCTTCAAACTCGAGCCGCAGCAGGGGCTGATCCTGTTGGGGGCCGCCTACACCTCCACGGTTGCAGGCGGGGCGGTCAGTGCCATTCTGCTCAAGATTCCGGGCGCGCCCGCCAACATCGCCACCACGCTGGACGGGCACACGATGGCGCAGAAGGGGCAAGGCGCGAAGGCGCTGCAATTGTCGTTCATCGCATCCGCCATTGGTGGCCTCTTTGGCGTTTTCCTGTTGATCTTTCTGACCCCTGTCCTGGCCAAATGGGCGCTTGCCTTTGGCCCGTCAGAGCTGTTTTGGCTCGCCATTCTGGGGGTGACGGTCATTGGCACGCTCGATTCCAGCTCGGTTGTGAAAGGCTTGCTGTCGGGGTGCATTGGTCTGTGGCTGGCCACCATCGGGTTTGACGACATCATGGGGGCGCAGCGGTTTATCTTTCACTCGTCGGTCAGCGGCGGCATCAACGTCATCCCCGCGCTGATCGGCTTGTTTGCCATCCCACAAGTGATCACGATGTTCGCAAAAGGGCGCAAAGGGACCGACGCCGAGATCATCAGCGTGAAACGCCACCCTATCGGGGCCGCCTTTCGCGAAGTATTTGCCCGCAAGCGCGCCCTGTCTATTGGCACGGCCATCGGTTCGATCATCGGACTGATCCCGGGAGTCGGCGGGCAGATTGCAGGGCTCGTGGCCTATGATCAGTCCAAGAAGATCAGCCCCGAAAGCGCGAAGTTTGGCACCGGCCACCCCGAGGGTGTGATCGCGGCAGAAAGTGCGAACAATGCGATGGTCGGACCGTCGCTGGTGCCCTTGCTGACGCTGTCGATCCCCGGATCACCAACAGCTGCCGTTTTGCTGGGCGGGCTGCTGATCCACGGTATTTTTCCCGGCCCAACCCTGTTCACGCAATATCCGCAGGTGGTTTGGCCCTTTATCAATTCGATGCTGATCGGGCAGATTTTGATGTGTGTGTTCGGCCTGTTGATTGCGGGCTGGGCCGCCAATGTGGCCCGCGTGCCCCCCGCCGTCATGGCCGCCGTCGTTTTGGGGCTTGCCGTCTTTGGCAGCTATTCGGTGCAGCATTCCATGGGTGACGTCTATGTCATGATGGCTTTGGGCTTGGCGATGTTCTTTTTGGAACGGTTCGGGTTCTCTGCCGCGCCGCTGGTGCTTGGCCTGATCCTTGGACCCATCGCAGAGGCGAACTTTATGCAAGGAGCGATGATTGCCAACGCGACCGTGGGGCAGATGGCCTATTTCTTTACCGGCTGGCTGAACTGGTTGCTGATCGTAATCGTGGTCGTTTCAATCGGGTATTCCATCTGGATGGAGCTGCGCCAGCGTCGCTACACCACCAAAGAGGATGCAACCGCATGACCGACCTGCCCCGCACCCAGCATATCGTCGCATCGGGCCTGATCGCGGGCGTGGGCCTGTCGGTGGCCTATGTCAGTTTCACGCAGGAACCCGCCGGGGCATTCGTCTTTCCGCGCCTGATTTCATCCGTGTTCGCGGTATTGGCGATCTGGACCTTTATCAAAGCGCTGTTGGGCCGCACCAAGGTCGGTGCCGGGATCAGCGGGACCGAGATGCGCAACATGGCACCCGGTCTGGCCATCGCCATCATCTACATCTTTTGGGCGGCCAAGGCGTTGGGCTTCTACACGGCCACAACGCTCACCTTCTTTATTCTGCTGACGCTCTATGATCCGGCCCCGCATGGGGACGCCAGGACATGGATCAAGCGGGTGCTGATCACAGCTGGCTTCATGGCCGTCATGTACGGCCTTTTCGCCCTACTGCTGAACGTCTTCACACCAAAAGAGATTTTTTCCTAGCGCCGCGGGAGGCGGCAATAGGATCCAACCAAGGGAGAGAGAAAATGAAAAAATGGATTGCAGGGGCGGCACTTGCCCTGACCGCAATGACGGGCAGCGCGATGGCGGAAGGCCATGGCGACTACCCCGAACGCCCGATCATGTTGATGGTCAGCTATGGTGCCGGAGGTGCGACCGACTTTCAGGCGCGGATCGTGACCATGACCGCTGGCAACGACGACGCGCTGCAAATGCCCGTCGCGATCCTGAACAAGGCCGGCGCCGGCGGCCGCGTCGGCTGGAACTGGTTTGCCACGCAGGCCGAGGCCGATGGCTACACGTTGGGGGCCTACAACGTGCCACACTTTATCGCCCAATCGATTGAGGGTGGCGTGGACTACTCCGTCGACAGCTTTGAGCCCATTGCGAACTGGGGTGCTGATCCGGCGGTGTTTGTCGTCGCTGCAGACAGCGAGTTCAACTCCATGGCGGACGTGATTGCCTATGCGACCGAAAATCCTGGCGGCCTTACCTTCTCTGGGGCGGGCCTGTTTGTGGGGCACCACATCGCCGCGCTGCAACTGGAAAAAGCGGCCGGTGTTAAGCTGGCCTACATCCCGAACAACGCAGGCGGAGCGGGTGCGATGCGCGCCGTAATCGCAGGCGAAGTGCTGGGCGGTGTGAACAACCTGTCCGACGCGTTCCGCGCCCGCGAGGCGGGCACGGTCAAGATCCTTGGGGTGTTTGATCTCGAGCGGAATGCCTTCCTTGAGGACGTGCCCACGATGATGGAACAGGGCTATGACATCGACAACGCTTCGGTGAATTTCCGCGGTGTGATGGTACCCGCAGGCACCGACCCTGCGATCATTGATCACCTCGCCGCAGTGGTGCCAACCATGTTCGAAAACAGCCGTGTGGCCAGCCGGATGGCCGCAGGTGGTTCGCCAATGCAGATCATGACACGCGATGAAGTGATCGAAATGTGGGCGCAGCGTCAGGAAACCCTCGAAGAGCTTCTGGCGGGTCTCTGAACCACCGCCTAAACCAACCGGCGGGGCGCATCACTGATCGCGCCCCGCGTCACCCACAAAAGGATATCCCATGACCGCCGTAGAGCCGATTGCCGAGGTTGAAGCCATCGTTGCCCGCGCAAGAACAGCGCAAGCGGCGTTTGAGGCGCAAGGGTCGCAAGCGCTTTATGATCGCGCGGCGCAGGCGGCGGCCTGGGCCATCATGGAACCCGGTCGCAACCGCCATCTGGCCGAACTGGCGGTCGAGACAACGGGCCTTGGCAATGTGCCCGACAAGATCACCAAGAACCATCGCAAGACGCTTGGTCTGATGCGCGATATTGCGGATGCAAAAACCTTTGGCGTGATCCGCGATGATGCGGACACAGGCATCACCGAGATTGCGCGCCCCATCGGCGTGATCGGCGCGGTTGTGCCTTCCACCAACCCCGGTGCGACACCGGCCAACAATATCATCAACGCGCTGAAATGCGGTAACGCCATCGTCGTCTCCCCCTCGCCCAAAGGTGTGCCCACCTGTGAGGTGTTGCTGGGCTATATCCATGCCGAATTTGACAAGCTGGGGCTGGATCGTGATCTGGTCCAGATGATCCCCGGTCGTGGGTCCAAGGAAAAGACACAGCGCCTTCTGGAAATTTCCGACCTGATCGTCGTGACCGGCAGCCAAAACAACGTCAAACGGGCCTATACCTCAGGCACGCCAGCTTTGGCCGTGGGGGCCGGTAATGTCTGTGTGATCGTGGATGAAACCGCAGATCTGGCGGCGGCGGCGCAAAAGATCGCGGCCTCGAAGACCTTTGACAATGCCACGTCGTGCTCGTCCGAAAACGCCATCGTCGTGGTCGACGCCATCTATGACGCCTTTGCAGCCGAGCTGGCGCAAGCGGGTGGTGCGATGATTGCTGATGACGCGCGGATCACTGAGCGCTTGTGGGTCAAGGGCCACCTCAACCCGCGCGCCATCGCGCAAGACGCGGAGGTGATGATCGACGCCTTGGGGCTGACCGGTGAGGTGCCCGCCGACGCCCAGTTCATCGCGGTAGAAACGAAAGGGATCGGCCCGGACGCTCCGCTATCGGGGGAAAAGCTGAGCCGGGTGCTGAGCGTCTATCGTGCCCGCGATTTCGAGGATGCCGTCGCCATCACGCGGCGGGTGCAATTGCATCAAGGTGCAGGCCATTCGGTCGGCATTCATACCAGCGATGACGCCCGCCCCATGACATTGGCCAACGCCATTCCGACCAGCCGCGTGATCGTCAATCAGGCCCATACGTTTGCGACGGGCGGCGCATTTAACAACGGGATGCCCTTTTCGCTTTCGATGGGGTGCGGGTCATGGGGCGGCAATTCCATCGACGAAAACCTGCATTGGAAGCATTTTCTGCAATCCACCAAGATCGTGCGCGAAATTCCTGCGCGCGAACCGACCCTTGACGATATCTTTGGCGGCTATTGGGACCAGGTCGGCAAGTGATCTTTGACCTCGCAACTCCGCCTGTGGGCACGGTCCGTGACTGGCTTAACGCCCGCGCGGACGGCGATGAGGTTGCTGTCGTATTCGCCGAAACGGGCGGAACGCTGTTGTGGCGAACCTTGCGAAATGAAGCCCGCGACATCGCCGCGGGGCTGACCGGACTGGGCATCGCAAAGGGCGAAAGCGTGGCCATCGTCCACCCCAACGGGCGCGCAGGTCTGGTCGCGGTCTATGCCACGCTTTACGGCGGATTTCGCGCCACCATGATCAACCTTGCTGCAGGGCCCGACGCGATTGCCTATGCCCTGGATCATTCCGGCGCGCGGTTTGCGTTCGTGCACGAAACGCAAGCGGACACATTTGCCAATGTCGCGCCCGAGGGCACGCGGGCCCTGCAGGCTGGCGATCTTCAAACGCACGCGCCGCTTTATGAGGTCGAGGCCGCAGACCACGCGCTGCTGATGTACACATCCGGTACGACCGGGAAACCCAAGGGCGTCGTGCACACGCAGTCCAGCCTGCTTGCCGGCGGATGGACAACTGCGGTCGCGCACGATTTGAGGCCGCAGGATCGAGGGTTTTGCGTGCTGCCGATCTATCACATCAACGGTCTGTGCGTCACGGTGATGGGGGCGCTGGTCTCTGGCGGGTCGCTGGCGATGGTGTCACGGTTTTCGGCCGGCAAGTTCTGGGATCAGATCGACAAGGGGGCCGCGACCTGGTTTTCGGTGGTGCCCACGATCATTAGTCATCTGCTCCATGGTGCCGCCGATCCAAGCACGTCCGCGCGCGCGCGGCTCAGATTTGGGCGCTCGGCCTCCTCCGCGCTTGCGGTGGATACGCAAACCGCTTTCGAGACCCGCTTTGGGGTCCCGATCATCGAAACGATGGGCCTGACTGAAACGGCGGCGCAAATCCTGTCCAATCCGCTGCCACCCGGGGTGCGCAAGATCGGATCACCGGGCGTGGGCTATGGCAATGACATCCGCATCATGGCCGGCGATCTGACCGAAGCGCCACGCGGGTCAGAAGGCGAGATCGCTGTGCGTGGACCCAATGTGATGCACGCCTATCTGCACAACCCGGATGCGACGGCTGCGACCTTTGCCGGGGACTGGCTGCGCACTGGTGACCTTGGGCGTATGGATCGCGATGGCTATGTCTTTGTGACGGGGCGGCTCAAGGAGCTGATCATCAAAGGCGGCGAAAACATTGCCCCCCGCGAAATTGACGAGGTGCTCTACAGCCACAATGACATCGTCGAGGCCGCCGCATTCGCGCGACCTTGCGCGCAATACGGCGAGCGGGTCGAGGCGGCAGTGGCCGTACGCGACGGATCATCCGTGGTTGAAGCGGATTTGTTGGTGCTGTGCAAAGACCGGCTTGGTCAGTTCAAGGCCCCCGAACGCGTTCATTTCCTCAGCGAGTTGCCGAAGGGGCCATCGGGGAAAATTCAAAGGCTGAAGCTGGCTGAATTGCTTTGAGGCGCGTGCGGGCTGAGGCGGTTGCTTTGGTGGCAGGGCAATAGTTGAGGGAGGTGGACAGTGTCCCTGAAACAACCGGTGCCATCAAGTATGACAAGCCGCTTGAGACCTCAACTCCAGCGACCCTATCGCATCACGTTCGATGCGATGAACGCCCCTTAACGCGGATTGTCCGTTATGGCAAACCTTGGGTCCGCGCCGCTTTGTAACGTCCTTTGTAGCTTGCGATGATCTCCTGACCGGCGGCTTCTGAGGCAAAGGCCCACTGGCCGCTCTCTGCGCCTTCGATGATCAAGGACAGCACGGCCAATTCCATCGCGTCACGGACCGCAAAGATTTCAGGCTCGTTACGTGTCACGCCTGTTTCGATCTCAAGCAGCTCGTCCACGGATGTAAACCGGAACACGTCATTTTGGGTCTGCACCGAATAGATCGTCTTGGTGGTGGTAACCGACGTCAGGACGCGCCCGCTCGACACGCTGACGGCGCGCAGAGAGACGGTGACAACATCCTTGCGGTATTGCTGCAGGAACCCGATGCCAAGAAAGCGAACGCCAGCCCCGCCCGTAAACAGGTTGGAATCGTATCCAACGATGGATCCTTCGATCAACGTCCCTGCAAAGCGCAAGGGCGGCAGGTTGACGTTGCCCGAATACGCCTTTTGCGTCTGTTCGATGATCGCACGTTCGCGCAACAGGTTGTCGACACGGCCACGCTCGATCACGTTGAACCACTTGCCGTGGCCAGCGGACATAAGCACATCGGCCAGAATATCTGCGCCACCTTGGGTCACGGCACGGGAAAACTCGGCATACCCTTCGCTGGTTTCATTCTTGCCGGTCAGGTCGGGAAAGGCATAGACCGCGACATCAAGGGCACGATGCGGCGCGGTGAGCGTTTCCAGCTGCAACCCGGTCTTGGTGCGCGCCATCTCTTCCGAGGGCTGGGCAAGACTGTAGTCATAGGACCGCGACGTCGCTTCGCTGAAGGAGTTGCCATCCGCGCAGGCGGCCACTGCGAGTGTTGCAATCACGCTCGCAATCATTCGGAATGATCTTTTCATATGCTCGCCAATTCTCCGCAGCTTTTTATAGCCGCTGCCTGTTAATAGAATATGTTGTTCTTTTTATGGCGATTACGGACTCGTTCCGCCCGTACCCACCGTCAAATCGCTAGCACCCAAATTCCCGATGGGAATGATGATTGTCGGGCCACCAACTGCTGCTCCGCCAATTCCGGGGATCGCGCCACTTCCTGCGGCCGCTGCGGCGGTGTCCGTGCTCGCGGTTGCTGTGCGCTGCGCATCAGCCGCACCCAGCAAAAAGGTGCCATTGAACGGGTTTCCGCCGAAATGCGGATTTTTAAACTGTACTGAGAAATCCTGGGCAAAAGTAAGTGATGCGCTGAACGCTCCGAACACGCTTAAAGCCAAAACAATCCAATTTGATTTTTTCATTTCCGGTTTCCATTCTGCCACATTTCGCAACGGCTTTTGGTACACTAGCGCAAATGCGCAATTTTTCGCTCATCCAATGCCCGGAATTGCGGCAAAGTCCCTGAATGTTGCATCACAACAACGCTCATTTCGCGTTAAACTAGGAATGCCACTATCTAGGATTGATAACAATCGTCCCTGACGGGAGACGCGCGATTGAGGCCGCCACAGGCGCGTCGTTGCGCCCCTGAATAACGCCAACCTGAAGCCGCCCGGCTGCGCTGGATGGCGACGACGCTGCGGATGACGGCACCATCTGGTCCTCTACACTCAACGAAAGCCGTCTTCCAAAGCCGGACTGCGCCACAGTGACGTCCGTGTCATTGCCCCGGACTTGTACGGCGGATTGGTTCAGAATACCCGATTGAAAGGTTGTGACCGTGTTGTTGACCCCCTGGATGCCGGTGATCGCCTGGTTAAATGCGCCGAATTGGACTGTGTTGGTCGTGTTCGAAAGCCCGACATTCAATGCGAGGGCTGCGTTCTGTCGTCCGACCTGCACAAGGTTAGATGTGTTGCCAATACCCATCGCGATCTGAACGCCCGTGTTCTCAATGCCAGCCTGAACGACCCGCTGCGTGTTTTGCAGACCAAGTGCAAGATTCGCACCCGTATTGCCCTCACCAATCTGCGCCATGTACGCGTCTTGTGCCGCCGCACTGTGCGCCGCGAAAATACCGGCGAAAGCGATGGCTCTTATAATGAAACCCGTAAAATCAAATTTATTAATCATAACAAACCTCGCCATCAGACATAATGTCCGCACCCATCCAGGAACGGGTGCGGCCGAAAGCCTTACGTCAGATCAGTTGACGGAGACTGACGAGCTGAAGGGGATGCTGGGGCTCAAGGATGGGCCTGTCGCCAATGTTGGGACAGCCGACAACGACACTTTCGGTGCCGAGATAGAGCCGATGGACTGACGGAACATCGCACCACCGCTGTTTTGTGCCCAGTTCAGAGCGACGTTATTGTTACCCTCTTGAATGATCTGGGACACATAGGTGCCGTTGGGGCCCGGGCTTTGCGCCGCAATCTGAACAGCAACGGCGACGTTGCGGCCGTTTGTGAAGCCGTCAGCGGATTGCCAGATCAGCGAGTCCATGGTCGCGCCCGATGGCTTGCCTTCGTTGACGTAGCCGTTTGTCGCGTCCAGCTGATACGTATGTGCAGAGTTGCCGCTGCCACGTGTCAGTGTCGCAGCTGCGAAACCTTCACCTTGCTGGTTCACGACCTGCAGGTTGTCGTTGCCGACCGAATACTCAGAATAGTTGATAGCGACGTGATCGTTACCAAGCTGGGTGATGTAAGCGTCTTGCGCATAAGCCGCGCCGGAGGCCACGACCATCGCTGCAGAAATAATCAGAGTTTTCATTAATATCTCCATACCAACATTGAAAAGAGCCGGTGGCTTCCCCTTAACCGGCCGCGAGGCACTTCTTTTTCGGCCCCGCGGACCAGACGCTACCGTTTCGCAGCATAAAATCACAGGTCGTTTACGGTTTTTTCGCCCCTTTTCTGACCAAAAGGTCGAATTTCATACCTTTTGATTAGGATTGTCGAGAATATTGAGACAATTACCAAAATCGAAAATCTACTGGAGCGTGAATATGATCGCTTAGCGGGAAATCGCCCACCTGACCCCCGAATCAATAAACCTATTGACGGCAAAATTAGGGCGCTCTTCGCGTAAATCTGTGTTTTGGCGCAGATGTTTGGGCACGCCGCAGCATGGATTGTCCACGGAACGTGGCCCAATTTTCAACACAGCAATGTACGAAAATGGTCTGGTGCCAGTCATGCGAATGAGCCGATTGCCTTTCTATAGTTCGACATAGACGAGAATTGGAACGAGCAGCTTCAGCCACTCTAGACTTTGAAGTGTCCCTTTTTCGTTAAAGGAACCTTGAAAGGGTAAAATATGTATATTCGAGCATTTGCCGGCCTCGCCATTGCGCTTCTCATTCCGATGAAAGGCTATGCGCAAGAAGCGTTTATCACTCAGATTTCAACGTCGTCAGCAAGCTTTGCGATTTCTTCGCCCGCCGTTTCGACCAATGCGCAGCAGGTCATTCAAAGCCTCGAGACGCCATCCCTAAATCTGCAGCCCTTAAATGTCGACACAAGCGCCTACCCGATCATCGGCGCGCCCATCACGGGTCCGGTCGCAAGCGTGACATCCATAGGCAATTCGAATTCGTCCCTGATCATGCAGACAGGAATGCAGTCCGCGTCAATATATCAGGTCGGCGACGGCAATGCGGCAGCGGTCGTCCAGGCAGGCTCCGGCAATCAGGCGTCCGTCTATCAAACAACATCGCTCGGCACAGCGTCCATGTTTCAAAGTGGACAAGGCAATTCCGCGCTTATCGTGCAGCGGTAAGGTTTATCCGCGCTGGTGCCAGCTGGAAGGCTGGATCGCGGTGCTTTGCAGTGGCTGCATCCTCGTGAGGGATTTCAGCCACGCGGCGCTGTCCGGCTCGTTTGAGAGCCCACTGAAGTCTTAAAGACTGCAAGAGGCGGTCGGCGACGTTCAATAAGGACGTATGAGAACAAGCACTTAAGAGCCTATGATCAAGCCTAAGCGAAGTGATGACGCTCCACGTGTTTGATTTTATGGTGCCCGGGGGCGGGCTACACTCAGCTTTATAAATCAACATCTTAGCGGAAAATGGGACAGTAAAAATCGCAGTATTTTGTGCTGTTTTGTCCCACGCTTGACCCATTCAACTTGTAAATGGATAGGCTCACATATGGTTGGTTTGACCGCCGCTCAACACTAACATGACGTGTCCGCCTTGTCATCCACTCTGCCACCAAACCAATGTCACGCCAAAGTCATGTCGCCTTCATCTTTCCCTTGCAGCGAGGATAGCTAACGCACCCGTAGAACTTACCATACCGCCCCCGCCTTTCGCCCAGCCAGCCATTATCGCATGTTGGGCAACTCGGATACTCAGCACCACATCCACATATCTTCAGCCCTGATTTGCCTTGCAGCACGGGCATACCGTTGCCGCACTCCGAACAGGCATTCAATGAAAACCCACACAGGTCTGCGTGTTCACATTTATACCATGTGCGTCCATCCTTGGTTGGAACTGCAACGAGGTGACCGCCACATTCCCCGCAGGTATGGTTGGCTTGATCTTGCCCAGCATCACCGACGACCCCGTATTCAGGATCGTCCAACAACTCCGTTACAAATGCCGACTGCTTCGACGCGGCGCTCATCAATGTCACTGAATGACGCGCACGGGTGAGTGCGACATACATTACACGGCGTTCCTCGGCGCTCTCGAAAGGTTCGGCTTCAGGTGATACCAAGCTCAGGAGTGGATCGTCCACGATTTCCGACGGAAACCCTGTGCGACCCCGATAGAGATTCACAAGGATCACATGATCCGCCTCTTGCCCTTTGGACGAGTGGATTGTCTTGAACGCGATGTCGAGGCTTGGGAAGCCGCGTCGCAACTGTCGGAGATCGGACGGTTCGTTATACCTG
Organism: uncultured Tateyamaria sp.; assembly: GCF_947494755.1. GTDB lineage: Bacteria > Pseudomonadota > Alphaproteobacteria > Rhodobacterales > Rhodobacteraceae > Tateyamaria. The sequence goes on along the minus strand of NZ_CANLVZ010000012.1, from coordinate 5,351 downwards.
TTACGTCCAAGGAGAAGCACCGATGACCTTTTACCCTCCGTCGCTGCGATATCGTGCAGTGACCGCAGCACCAGCCTCAGTTTCTCATCGGCATTATCACGCAACGTTGAAACCACCCTCAATGCTGGGACCTCAGTCGTGCCAGCGGGAATAACGGTTTTGTTCAACTGTGCTGGGTTTTGAAGAACGAACTTCTTGGCCGCAAATGCAATCTGATCCACGGATCGGAAGGTTCGGCCTAGGTCAACAACGCGGTGCACCCCAGTCCGTCCATTGAACACGCCGCCAAACTCGTTGCCGAAATTACGCATCATATTGATGTCTGACCCCGCAAATCGATAGATTGATTGCCAGTCATCGCCAACCGCAAAGACCTTTCCGTCGGAATGCTGCGCCTTCAGTGCCTTCACCAACCGCCCACGGCTGCGGGAAATGTCCTGAAACTCATCGACCAATATATGCTTGAACGGACTGCGATACGTTCCGTTTTCAACATAGCCAGAGGCTCTCAGGATCATGTCTTCGAAATCGATCCGACCCCCCAAACGTTTTTGATACTCCGCATAAAGTGGTTCGAATATTGACAAGAACGAACTGGCCCGCTTGCCCAGTTTCATCTTTCCAGCTTTGTCCGCGCACTCTGCCAGTTGGTAGCCGCCACCTTTGTAGTGCTTCAGAAACGTACTGATTAGCTGCACAAAGCTGTCAGCCTGCTTCATCTCAATCACAATATCGAACAGAGTTTCAGGTGAACGGGGCATGACCTTTTCGAACGGCGCGATCTTTTCTGCCAAAGCCTCCAGCAACCGATCTTCTTCACGATCATAGCTAAAGGTCTCAATGAGTTGGGTGTCATGCTTGGCGTGAACGCCACGCTTCCATTCCATCCCCTCAAGATATTCCTCACGGTTAACAAATGGGGCGGTGGTTAGGTGATATGTCCCATCTGCGGCTTTTGTTCGTCGCACCCCAAAATGTTCAATGTAAACGCCGCTCTTCGTGAGGCGGAAATCGGGGCAATAGTCACGATAGCCCCCCTCTGAAACTTTGTGTTCGTAGTCGGGTTCATACTCGTATTCGATCCCGTTTTCGAAAAGCCAGTTGGCGATCATCAACTCTTCATAGCTTTTGACCTGTTCGCCCTGAAGCGTCCGAAGGTCCAGCTTTTCGACATAGGTGTAATAGTAATGTTTTTTCTTGAAGTCCCATTCACTCTTGCCTTCAAGACGGGCGTAGGAAAACCAGCCGATGATAGACTTTGATACCCCAGCCACGCTGTGAACCAGCGCCCGTAGGATGTCTTTGATGAGTGCGAGAAAGGCTTTGTCATCGGTGGCATGTGCTGCCAGTGCAGGTTTGCTGCCTTCGACAGCCCCAATGATGTCGTAGGCCAATGAGTGGAATGTGCGGGCTTCGAGTGGCTCACCACACCGTTCCTCAATGCGTTCTGACATCTCCTTTGCAGCTTCTCTCGCGAATGCCAGCAATAGGATTTCCTCTGGTTGTCGGATGCCAGATTTAATCAGGTAGCCTGCCTTAGCCGTGATAACACTGGTCTTGCCCGATCCTGCGCCTGCCAAAACAAGTGTGGCGTCTTCATCGGCAATGATCGATGTGCGCTGTTCGGGGGTCAGAGGATTGCTTTCGAAGGTATCAAAGAACGTTTGCCATTTGGGCAGTTGTTGATGTTCAAACTTCTTGATGGCGTCGTCGCGCATCGGACCTGCGTTTAGCAAGAACCCTTGGATGGTCCGAATTTGATTGAAAATCTCTTCGCCAACCGCCTCCTCGGACAGTTTCGAGAGGAGTTGCTTATCCAGACCCCGTGCCTGTTCGAGGGTGGGTGACACAAAACATGCCGACGGATATCGCGTCGGCTGGGATAGCTCGGTTATGACGCGCAGAACTTCGTGAATGGCCAAACGTTCAGCATTGAACTTCGCAATGTTGTGGGCAGTCCAACCCGTTTTGACGCGGTCGCTGAATGATCGGGCGTCTTTGTGATTGGCACCCCGAAGCAAGACCTGAGTGCCCTTATCAACAGTTATTTTCATCGTGCTTCCAACAAACCCTCTCGTAACCAACGGAGGTGCTGAAAGGTCGGCGACTTGGATGTCCTGCTTACGCCTCGCATTGATGCTCACCACACCGTTTTCGTAATCAATGCTGCGGGCGTGGGTGCCAAATGGGTTCAACAGAAAACCTATCAATGGCTTGGATTCAATACGCTTCAATCTCAAATCTCGTTTCTTATCATTAGGCTTCGAACGTGCCGTGAAGTTTGGTCAGGATATCCCTATTCCTTTAGACGCCCAGCGATCCGCAGTGCATTTTGTTCGACCAGCACTGCCACATGTTCGACCATGCCCCGCTCTGCACCTTGGTGCGCACAGACAGCCTCTACAGCTTCCACACGCTTTGCCACCATCGCATCGACAAGTTCCTGCACCCGCAATCGAATGCCCCGTGGGCTGAAGCCTGCTGCATCAGCAATCCGTTCCCAGTGCCGCCGTGCCATGTCAGCAGGCTTGCGTTTGCGCCCCCCCAGCTTCTGGGCATGGTATTGATTCACATGATCCCAATGCAGCACGGTCGATACGTCATAGAGCGGTGCCATCGTCGGCCCGCCGCTGAGTAACATCGAATAGTTCTTTGCGTGGGCATCGGTGTTGGCGACAAGGATGTTAAAAATTACCTGATCTTGCAGCGTGAGCGCGTCCTGTGCAGGCAGATGTTGCGCGGTCATGAGAAGCCGATTGAGGTCTAAACCTGCCACGGTGCCCTGCTCATATTTCTGGTTTGGGAAGATACCGTTGGCCTGCGCGAAATCCTCTTGGTGAAGGCGTCGTAGTGACCCGTCCCTACGGCTCGTCCGATCATACCGTGCAACGGTAAGTGCGGTCCTGTCTCCAACATCCACGATGCTGACATCTGCAACCACCATTCCAATCAGTTTGGCTAACGTCAGGCAGTAGGCTTCGTTCTCGACGATGCCAGGAAGGTTCGGATTGTCGGGCTTGATGATGATGGTCGATGGCGCACCTGACATCGGGATCGCAAGTTGATCGCCCTTTTCTGGCAACCCCAACTTAGGCGCACCTGCGGCATCCAACACTGCAAGTGCAGTCTTCTTTTGTCCCCCAGCAAGGGACAGCCTGACACCATCCTCTCCTGCGAGGAAGGGACGCTGACCAAGGTCCTTGAAGTGCGCTGTGAGGGCGTCCTGTGGGTCCTCCGTGCCATAGTAGTCTGTGATGGGCCGATACGACCAAGCAACCTTGTCGCTGGGTTCACCGATTGAAATGGCACCTGCGGTGTCCCCGCCGATCTCCTTGAGTATGGCGAGTGCATCGGTCGATGATAGGCCCAATGCCCTTGAGAGGGTCAGCAACTGCTGTTCTTCAGGCAGAAGGTTCGCAAGCCAAGGCGTGATGACCTGATCAGGGTAGATTGCCTTGGCAAGTGGCATTGTCACGGACAGTGGAGAACTGCTCTTGGTGGCCAGCCATCGTTTGTCATAAATGAACGTCAGTTTGCCATCGTTGTGGACATCAATCTGTCCGACGCTGAAAGCCTCATAATATACGTCCACCTGATCAATGATGGTCATGCGTCATCTTCCAAATCATAACCATCAATGCTGCTATGGGTGTCGGAGCTTGCTTCGCGTCCTTTAGGGGCCACAAGGTCCGCCAAATCGATGCGAAGTGCATCGGCCAATGCAACAAGGGTGGACAGCTTCACGTCCCGTGTTCCCCGTTCGATGTGTGATAATGTTGATGCCGTGGACCCAGACAAGCGTGACAGGTCGGTCAGGCTCAACCCCACTTCCTTACGCCTTTTGCGCAATCGTTTGCCGATCTTGGCAGCCCACTTTGTCAGGTTTGTTTCGATGTTCATGTTGCACCGTAATTTATCACTTAGGATAAATTAGCAAGTTTTGAGCCTCCTGTCATCAGAATTTATCTCAGAGGATAAAACTTGGTATGTTATGCCTGATAACAAACAAATTTACTCCGCACGATAATTATCGCACGATAGGGGGATCGACATAGTCTGGAAAGATGCTCGTGTAAAATTTGATGCAGGTCTCTTTGGCTAAGATCAAATCACCTGGCAGAATCGTCTAGGCTGTGTTCCGCTGCGGATACCTTGAGGACGAGTTTTTTTGAAGAAGTTATTTCGCACAATGCGGCATCGGATGTCTTGGACAAACGCAAAGAAGATTTTGAACGCCAACGGTATTTCGACAAGTCACGGTTGGGATGGGACCCTAAAAAAGGTCGCAGACTCAGGCTTGCAGGTTGAACATGGCAAGTTGGAAGATGCGCTGGTTGAACATCTCTTGTGTGGTGAGAAATATACCAAGCTCTACCCAGTGCCATCATCCAAACGTCATGCGATCCAACAGACGATCAGCAATATTTCCATCGACGATGGTCCTGCATACCAAGCCTATCCTCACCTGATGGAAGATGATGCATTGCATAAAGGCACAGGCGACATGTCTGTTGTTCAGGTCGAAAGCAACGAAGACGGTGTTGGTGTAGTTTTATCATCCGTGTTCTGGGTCAAGAAGCGCGAAGAAATCCTCTTCGATGACTTTGAAGACCCATCCGCGATGCGCACCCGCTACGATGAAGTCGTTGGGCTGGTGCGTGAACCAATGCAGTTATTTCATGTTGTGTGGATGCCCCACCACCGTGATTTCCTAGAAATTCGCGTTGATCACCCGCGTGGCGTCGCCGAGGCTGATGTGCATGGCCTGCATTCCGTCCTCAAAACTATGGTGAACAAGTGGGCTGGTATTGAAATCGACCAACCAGTGAATCTGTTCCCCGCTGTGCTGCCTTTCTATGATGACGCAAAAGAAGGAACGGTCACGCAGATGACGTTCCAGACGACCACGGGTGGCATCAAAGATGAGAAGATGCCACGCCGCCGTAAGGACGCGGATCAACGCACTGAGGCTTACCATGTTGCTGGGAAAACTGCGGTAGAAGCAATCGCGATATATCGAATTACCGTCGAGTGGAACTTTGCCGAGGACAACGTTTTCTACATCCCTGCCATAAGCCTTTCTGCCAGTGGACCCGCAGGCAACGGGAAGAACGGAAACCCGATCATTAGTGGTGCATTGATCAACAATTGTGTCCGTGCCGCAGATTATGAATTTGTGATCGACCGCCTCGGAAAGAAGGCTCAGCTAGAGTTAGTCGAAGCGGCTGAGTGATGTGATGGCCTTCGCACAGTTCAGGCAACGATTGGAACGGGTGACCTGCTCCCCTGAGAGTCCGTGTTTATAAGTTAGCACTGTTCAGGTTTTGGTCCTCTTCTGACCGGTTAGCATA
>NZ_CANLVZ010000011.1 GCF_947494755.1 uncultured Tateyamaria sp. | reverse complement strand
AGATCCGATACGGCCTTTCTCAAACGCTCGTTCTCTTTCTGTAGACGCTTCAGTTCCTTCAATTGATCCGTGCCCATACCACCGTATTTCTCCTTCCAGCGGCAGAACGTTTGTTCAGTCACACCAATCTGGCGGATCGCATCCAGACGCGGCATGCCTTGCCCCGTCAGAACCTCAACCTGCCGCAACTTCGTGACAATCTCTTCCGGCTTTGGTCGCTTGTTTGCCATGTGCTTCCTCCGTTTTCCTAAACATAGCGAAGGACCACTTCAGTGGGGGAGGATCAGCGGGGGCGACATGACCCTGCCAATGCAGGCCATGACCGCCAAGGAGTTGCAGTTGAAGGGTTCATTCCGGTTTCACGCCGAGTTCTTTACGGCCGTCGAGATGATGCGCGCGCGCCGGTTGGATGTGCGCCCGTTGATCACCCATGCGATGGGGATCGACGACGCAGTGCAAGCCTTTGAACGCGCAGGCGACCGGACGCAGGCGATCAAGGTCAACATTACCTTCTAATGGTTTGGAATGCTTGCGTTGGGCGATGATGACGCCCCGTTCGAGGGGCGTTGCGCAACGATCTGGCAAAACTGATCTCGATGGTCTGCCCGTTTCCGACTTTCGAGGCATATTTGCGGTGTCGGCCCTGCCAGCATTCATTTTTTGGCGACGAAAATCAGTTTTCGGTGGCCCGCCCGTGCCACGACAGAGGCGACGGCAACTGAGACGACGAAAAATCTATGCGCAACACTCTGCGTCCGGATTGAACCTTTGCAGGTTTCGAGGAATGCAAGGTCAGCATCTTTAGTATCAAGACATCACCGCGCTTGGCGGCACACGTCTCGATCGGATAGGTCTCGGCCACGTCTTCAGCTTTTGCCGATGGGACAATTCCTTCTGCATGGCTGCCTACAGCAATGTGCATCGCGCCATTGCGCTGATCGGTGTCGTCGAGGTGAACGCGCACAAATAGCATTTCGTCAAGGATGGATTGCGGCGGCTCGCAATGCCAGATGCCCGACTTGTTGGTCCAATTCACATATCCGGCGACATGAACCTTTTCGGCCACTGCGATGACCCGATCTTGATGCCAAGGAACGCCCCAATTGGCGCGTTCCGATTTATTAAACGAGACAATCCGGACGGGCATCGCCTCCGGTGCCAGGCACCGGACAGCGCCAAGCAATGAACGATCCTCGGATAAGGCAGCGTTCGTCGACGTCGACATTTCCAGTCGTTGCCCAGCTGTTGCTGGCGTAGCAGCGGCACTGTCGAAGAGCTCTAAGTCCTCTTCCGAAATCGCGTTTCTCAGCCAGATCCGACCACGGCGCTCAAATTCATCTCTGAGTGATTGTTCTGCCAACATTTCGACCACCTTAAGAAGCTGATATGATCCACACTGCGCAACAACGCGTTTGTCGGTGCGATCCCGACCTTAACCGCATCTGCCACGCACCCAATCGTGAGCACATCCACCCAAGAACTGGCCCAATGGCGTCACGGAAAAATCACCCCGCTCGAACATGTCAAAAAACCAAAGCGGTGCAGGTGAGAACAGCAACCTGTCACCTGCACGGCCTCAAGTCACCGTAGGCGGCAGGCCAAAAATAGTACAACGGATCAGACAAACCTAGAACCGTTGAGGCTCTCATCGTTCTTGCAGAACGACTGCAGCCCAGTTCACTGCTTAAAAGGAGTTTGTTGTTTCCTGTGAAAAGCAACTGTGGTGCGGGTGAAGGGACTCGAACCCCCACGCCAAAGGCGCCAGAACCTAAATCTGGTGCGTCTACCAATTCCGCCACACCCGCAACATGGCGACCCTTAGCAAAGCAGATGCGCGGATGCGAGAGGTATTCGCCCAAGCCCGGCGCAGAAATTACGCGACAGCAGGCCCAACATCCGCTATAGTTCGCACAACCTAGAGGCAGGTTACAGAAAAGAGACGCCATGAAACCGAAAACGGTCGGGCGCGAATTGTGTGGGCAAACGCCCCCATTGCGCACAGAGATTGCACATGTCGGACTTGTGTCTGGCACCATTGTTTTGACATCAGACGGCGAGATACCGGTGGAATATCTGTCCCCCGGTGATCGCATCATCACCCGAAACGCGGGCTTCGTGACCCTGCAAGCGGTCGAGATGGAGCGCGTGACAGGTGAGGCGGTCAAGATCGCCGCCGGATCGCTTGGCGACACCAAGCCCACCCATCATGTCATGCTGCCCGCTGCCCAGATGGTGCTGGTGCGCGACTGGCGTGCCCAAGCGCTGCGCGGCGCGTCCCAGGCGGTGATGCCGGCGGGCTGTCTGATTGATGACGAGTTCATCACCTCGCTTGGTCTGCGCGACATGACACTGTTGCGCCTGGGCTTTGAGGCGCCCCACGTGATCTATGCGGACGGGCTCGAATTGTCGGTGCCTGCGATGGTGCAGACCGCATCGGTGGCCGCCTAGGCCCCCAGTTCGCGCAGCACTTGCGGCAGGGTTTCGGGCAAGTCTTCGGCGATCAGGCCGGGACCAAAGGCGCGCGCGCATTCCACGTGCAGCCATGCGGCCGTCTCCGCCGCTTCCATTGGATCAAATCCGCGCGCCAACAGACCCGTAATAAACCCGGCCAGCACATCCCCCGCCCCCGCGGTGGCGAGCCAAGGCGCTTCACGATCATAGAGTGCGGCATGTATCGACGCGCGACCATCGGGATGGGCGATCACAGTGTCGGGCCCTTTGAACAACACAATCGCTCCCGACCGGGCTGCGGCGGCGCGAGTCGCATCGACTTTCGAATATATCGTCCCTCGGTCCGGCACTGCGGCCAGCCTTTCAGCTATGTCCGGAAACAGCCGCGCAAATTCACCGCCATGAGGGGTCAGCACGGCATGTTCGTTCAAGGCGGCCATTCGGTCGGGATTAGCAGCAATCAGTGACAACGCATCGGCATCAAATACAACCCGCCGGTCATCGCAAAGATGTTCGGACCTCAGAACCGCGTCGACAAGCGCACCAGCCCGTTCATCTAATCCCAAACCCGGCCCAATACACAGCGCGTTGATCCGTCGATCTGCCAAAACTGACATCAAAGCCGCCTCGTCCCTGACTCGCGCCAGCATCAGGGCGCTGATCTGGGAGGCCACCTCCATCTGAGACGATGGCGGCACGCCGAGCGTGACCACGCCGGCACCAATCCGCAATGCCCCACGTGCCGCAAGTCGGGCAGCGCCGGTGCAGCCAGGACCACCAGTCAGAAGCAGCGCGTGGCCATGGCTGAATTTATGCCTGAACGTCCATTTGAACAAATTGGGAATAGCATCAGCCGAGAGCCACTGCTGGTCGATCAAATGGACGTCGCCATCCTCAAATTTCCGCTCCAAGCCGATATCAACGCAGCGCAGCCTTTTTGATCGAACTGGCCCTTGGCCCAACAGCAGACCAAGCTTGGCTGCATGGAATGTCACGACGAGATCGCAGTACGCGCCGTTGTTACCCAAGACATTGCCACTGTCAGCGCAAAGTCCAGACGGCACATCAACGCCAACAATTTTTGTGCGCTGCTTAACATGAAGCGTTGCCATCAGCAGTTGACGCGAGACCTCTTTCGGCACAGGTCGCGACAGACCCGTTCCGAAAACCGCATCTATGTAGAGGCTTGCGGGTGTCTTTTCCGCATCAAGATCACCCCACGGATGTACCACACCCTGTGCGCACCACCGCTCGTATTTTGCGCGCGCATCGGGCGGCAACTTGTCCGCATCGCCATACAGAAAAACGTCAACCGACCACCCGGCCTCCGCCAGCAAACGCGCCACCACGAACCCGTCGCCGCCGTTGTTGCCCGGCCCGCACAGCACGATTGCGCGGTGCGGGCCCTCCCCCAGTTCCGGCCATTCCTCAAACACGGCGGCGACCACGCCTGCGCCCGCGCGGTCCATCAATTCAGCGCCCGTGACGCTGCCCGAGGCGATGGCCTCGGCCTCGAGCGCGCGCATCTGGGCGGCGGTCAGCAGCTCGGTCATAAGGCAATCTCCGCACGATTCAATTTCGATTACTTTTTGGGCAGAATGCACATTCCATAGGCATCATCGAAAAATCCACCCGCCATCCCCCGAAACTCCACCCGGCCCCATGGACGGCCCAAACAACAGATGATCCACCCATCAAACAAGATTTGGCGTAGGGAGGCCACACCCCATGAAAAAGATTGAAGCCATCATCAAGCCCTTCAAACTGGATGAAGTCAAAGAGGCCCTGCAAGAGGTCGGCGTGCAGGGGCTGTCCGTGATCGAAGTCAAAGGGTTCGGACGCCAGAAGGGTCACACTGAACTCTATCGCGGTGCCGAATATGTTGTCGACTTCCTGCCCAAGGTCAAAGTCGAGGTCGTGCTGGATGATGATCAGGTCGATGCGGCCATTGCAGCCATCGTTGACGCGGCCAAGACCGAAAAGATCGGCGACGGCAAAATTTTCGTGACCCCCATCGAACAAACCATTCGTATCCGTACCGGCGAGACCGGCTCGGACGCGCTCTGAAAACTATCTACAGCACAAGACAGGAAGGATTTCCCGAACATGGCAAACCCAGTTCTCGACATGATCAAGGATGAAGAGGCGGAATACGTCGACATCCGCTTCACCGACCCGCGCGGCAAACTGCAACACGTGACCGTCATGGCCGATCAGGTCGATGAGGATTTTCTTGAAGAAGGGTTCATGTTTGACGGCTCCTCCATCGAAGGGTGGAAGTCGATCGAAGCCTCCGACATGAAGCTGATGCCGGATCAGGACAGCGCCTATATCGACCCGTTCTATGCGGAAAAGACGATCTGCGTGCACTGCTCGGTGGTCGAGCCCGACACCGGCGAAGCTTATGATCGTGACCCGCGCGGCACTGCGCAGAAGGCCGAGGCCTTCCTGAAATCCTCGGGTATCGGCGACGTGGCTTACATGGGCCCCGAGGCCGAATTTTTCCTGTTTGACGACGTGCGCTATTCGGTCGGCATCAACAAGGTCGCCTATGAGGTCGATGCGACGGACGCCTCCTGGAACACCGGCACCGAGTACGAGATGGGCAATATGGGCCACCGCCCCGGTGTGAAAGGCGGCTATTTCCCCGTCAACCCAACCGACGAATCCCACGATCTGCGCTCTGAAATGCTGTCCACAATGAAACGTCTGGGCATGAAGGTGGACAAGCATCACCACGAGGTCGCCTCCTGTCAGCACGAATTGGGCTTGATCTTTGACAGCCTGACCACCCAGGCCGACGAGCTGCAGAAATACAAATACGTGATCCACAACGTGGCCCATGCCTATGGCAAGTCCGCGACCTTCATGCCCAAGCCCATCGCAGGCGACAACGGCACCGGCATGCACGTGAACATGTCGATCTGGAAAGACGGCAAACCCCTGTTTGCAGGCGATAAATACGCGGACCTCTCGCAAGAGGCGCTGTACTATATTGGCGGCATCCTGAAGCACGCCAAGGCGCTCAACGCCTTCACCAACCCCGGCACCAACAGCTACAAGCGCCTGATCCCGGGCTTTGAAGCGCCCGTGCTGCGCGCCTATTCGGCCCGCAACCGGTCGGGCTGCGTGCGCATCCCATGGACCGAGTCGCCCAAAGCCAAACGTGTCGAGGCCCGTTTCCCCGATCCGAGCGCGAACCCCTACCTCGCCTTTGCCGCGCTGCTGATGGCTGGCCTTGACGGCATCATCAACAAGATCGACCCCGGTGAGGCCATGGACAAGAACCTCTACGATCTGCCCGCCGAAGAACTGGCCGGTATCCCGACCGTCTGTGGCTCGCTGCGCGAAGCGATGGAAGAGCTGCAGGCCGATATGGACTTCCTGCTGGCCGGTGACGTGTTTACCAAGGACCAGATCCAGGGCTATATCGACCTCAAGATGGAAGAGATCGAGCGTTACGAGCACACGCCGCACCCGGTTGAATTCGCCATGTATTACAGCTGCTGACCCCACGGTTCAGCACCTGATACGGGAAAGGGCGCCTCCCTCGGGGCGCCCTTTTTCTATGGCGCACGCCCCTTGATCCTCCCGTTTCGCGAGAATTTCACAGAGCCGCCCCATTGCAGCCCAGATCGCATGTGATTCCGGTTCCAAGGCCGCAGCAGCGCACATGGAAAGGGCTCATATGTCTGACGAACCAAACAGCTTTCAGGATCGCATCGCCCGGATCGAGGCGCGAAAGCAGGCCAACCCCGGCACCCCCGCGCCCGACCTGACCGCCCCACCCATGGGTGATCTGACATCGCTGCGCTGCAACGCCTCTGGCCTGTCGATCGGGGACCTGACGGACGGTCTGTTTGACATTCCAACAATCCGCTATGGGCTGCCCATTCTGATCGCGGTGGTCGGTTTTGGGCTTTTGACCCAACTGGCACCTGCGGGCTTTGGCAAGATGATCGCGGTGGATATGGAAGCCGTGGAAGGCGAACAAAAGCTCCGTCCCAACCCGTTCAACAGCGCCGCAATCGCGCGCCAGAACATGCCAGATTTCGGCGCTTTTTCCGGTCAATCCGCCGATGGCTCTGTCAGCCGCCCCATCGCTGTGCGCCCCTAGGCGGTCAAACATCCACCTTTTCTAACGCTGCGCGGCGCGCTAGCCTGTCTCTCAGACACGACAGTGATACGAGGGACAGCCATGCCATATGCGCGTTTGAAATCCACTCTGGCCACGTTGGGTGGCGCTTTGGCGCTGTCCGGCACCGCAGCGCTTGCCCAATGCGGCAACACCGCCGCCGGGTTCGAGGCATGGAAACCAGGGTTCTCGCAGCAAGCGCAGCAGGCGGGTGTAGGCGCGCGCGGGCTGCAAGCGCTGGCGGGGGCGCAATACGCGACACGCACCATTGCCGCCGACCGCAACCAGAAATCCTTCCGCTACTCCCTGTCGAAATTCATGCAGGTGCGCGGGGCCGACACGATCGTCGCCCAGGGGCGCAAGCGCAAGGCGCGCAGCCCCGACTTCTACGCAGCCCTTGAGCGTCAATACGGTGTGCCCGCCGGTGTCATCATCGCGATCCACGGGATGGAGACCGCATTTGGCGGGTTCATGGGTGACAGCAGCGTGGTGTCGGCCATCGTGACGCTGACCTATGATTGCCGCCGGTCGGACTTTTTCGCCCCCCACGCCATCGGGGCACTGAAACTGGTGGATCAAGGTGCCATCACCCCCGCCACCAAAGGGGCCAAGCATGGCGAGTTGGGCCACACCCAGTTTCTGCCGGGCAATGCGCTGCGCTACGGGGTGGACGCCAATGGCGACGGGCGGGTCGATTTCTACAACCAGACCGATGCGCTCGCCTCGACCGCCAATTTCCTGCGGCAGAAGGGCTGGCAGCCCGGGCAAGGCTATCAGGAAGGCCAACCCAATTTCGCCGTTATCAAGCAATGGAATGCGGCCACGGTCTATCAGCAATCCATCGCCATCATGGGCGCGCGCATCGACGGCTGAGTTCAGCGCGCGTCACCCCTTGCCAACCCGCCTGAACGCGGACTAAAAGTGCCGCCAAGGGATCAGGCCCCTGCCCTCCGCATTTGGTGAAGCCCTGAGAGACGCCGACCCCGTTCTCAGGTCGCAGCCCCGGCAATGCGGAGACCCGACCAGGCCCCGACGCGACCTTTTCGAACAGGAGCCGGATATGGATATCCCCCTTCCCTCACGCAGCGCACTCAAGGCGCAGGCCAAACGCTTGCGCGCACATCTTGTGGCGGCGGGCACGCCTTGCAGTCAAGCTCAGGCCCTCGAAGCGGTGGCCCATCAATGGGGCGCGCGCGACTGGAACACGCTGTCAGCCCGCGCCGCCGATCACCCGCAGATGCAGCCCGCCCCCGGCCAACGGGTACGGGGCCGCTATCTGGGCCATCGCTTTGTCGGGCATGTGACCGCGGCCAGAACCATGGCGCATGGGCGCTGCGCCCTGACGGTGCGGTTCGATGCGCCCATCGACGTGGTGCGCTCGACGCAGTTCTCGGCCTTTCGCCAGCAGGTGAATTGCGTCATCGACGGGTCGGGGCGCAGCGCGCGCAAGACATCCGATGGCCAGCCGCACATGGTCATCGACGATGCGTTCAGCGGCGGCTAGCGGTGCCTCGGGCGTGCCTGATCCTCAGCCGAGGTCGGGCACGTCCGCGCGGGCCAGCACGTAGGTGTGGATGATGAACACGACCGCGCCCGTGTCGGGCAACCGCAGCACGGTCTGGCGCTCGCTGCGGTAAAACGGACCATCACGTGACCCCGCCCCGACTCTGCGCGGTTCGCCGGCCGAGCGTGGCTGGAACAGCTCCGCATCATCATACCACAGCTGATTGAAACGCCAGAGCGGACGGCCCACCTGCACCCCGTCAAAGAGGCGCTGCACACGCACCGCCAGATCGCCGGTATATTCGGGCACAGGCACGTGGATGTCCGTCAGAGGCTGCCCGGCCTTTTCGCTCAGCCGCCATGAGGCCGGGAAACACAGCACCGCCGCGGTCAGCACGTGTTCGGTGTCGCGTTTTTGCATGATGACGAAATCGCACTGCATAAGGTGCCCGAGCAGCGCCAATGGGTTCGCATGTCCGGCCAAGGCCACCCTGCGCCCGTCCGGGCACTCGACCTGGTCGGCGTGTAGCGTGAAGCCTAGACCGGGGAGCATATCGAGCACCATCGCCAGCAACTCATCCGCCGCTGACTGCGCGTTCGGCTCAAGGTACAGCACATCCACCGCCGCCTGATCCAGCAGCGCGATGCGTCGGCCCATCTGATCGGCATAGGCCTCGTCAACGCGCAGCCATGGCCCGCGCTCGGGTTGGATACCGGGCAAGGCGCGCGTGGCGTGCATATCGTCGGGCAAATGGCGCTGCAAAATGGGTGAGCTCATAAGGATGTGTGGCATGGGTGTGGCGGGGTTTCCAGAAGTCGTGACCGCGATATTTCCCGAAAAACGACCCCACAGAAGGTCGCAAAACGACAACCCCGCCCCGCTAAACCGGACCACGCTGATGGGAACGGAGGCTTACGCATGAACCAGCATTACCGCGAAACCCGCAAGATCGACCCAAATCGTGGCGCGACATTGGGCGATGGCAGCCCAAATGATGCGGACCGCATCGAAATCGGACCGCCCCAACTTGCCTTTGGCGAATGGGCCGCTGCGGGTCTTGAGTTGCCCAATCTGCAGGCAATGCGCGCCTACCGCTTGGATCGGCTGACCCAACACATCGTGGATCGCGACTATGGCGGCGTGCTGATGTTTGACCCGCTCAACATCCGCTACGCCACTGACAGCACCAACATGCAGCTTTGGAATACGCATAATCCATTTCGCGCCGTATTGGTTTGTGCGGATGGGTACATGGTGATCTGGGACTACAAGAACTCCCCCTTCCTCAGCACCTTCAACCCGCTGGTGCGCGAGCAGCGCTCGGGCGCGTCGATGTTCTATTTCTCGGGCGGGGACCGGATTGACCCTGTCGCGGATGCGTTCTCGAACGAGGTGCGCGACCTGATTGCGGAACATGGCGGCGGCAACATGCGCCTCGCCGTGGACAAGATTATGCTGCACGGCGCGCGCGCGCTCGAGGCGCAAGGGTTCGATCTGAAAGACGGCGAAGAAGTCACCGAACACGCCCGCTCAATCAAAGGCCCCGATGAAATCCGGGCGATGCGCTGTGCCAACCACGCCTGCGAAACCGCCGTGCGCAAGATGGAAGACTTTGCCCGCGCGAACGTGGGTGATGGCAAGACATGCGAGGATGATGTCTGGGCCATCCTGCATGCCGAGAACATCCGCCGGGGGGGCGAGTGGATCGAGACCCGCCTGCTTGCCTCGGGCCCGCGCACCAACCCGTGGTTTCAGGAATGTGGTGGGCGGGTGTGCCAGCAAAACGAGATCATCAGTTTCGACACCGACCTGATCGGATCCTACGGCATCTGCATCGACATCTCGCGCAGTTGGTGGATCGGCGATCAGAAACCCCGCCCCGATATGATCTATGCCATGCAGCACGCCCATGAGCACATCATGACGAATATGCAGATGATCAAGCCCGGTGTGATGATCCCCGAGTTGACGGCCAACACCCACGTGCTGGACGCCAAGTTTCAGGCCCAGAAATACGGCTGCCTGATGCACGGCGTGGGGCTCTGCGATGAATGGCCGCTCGTGGCCTATCCCGACAAGGCGGTGCCGGGGGCGTTCGATCACGCGCTTCAGCCGGGCATGGTCCTATGTGTTGAGGCAGCTGTGGGCGAGGTTGGCGGTGATTTCACCATCAAGCTCGAGGATCAGGTGCTGGTCACCGAAGACGGGTTTGAGAACCTGACGACATATCCCTTTGATCCCGCATTAATGGGGGGCTGACGGCCTGCGTCATGGCCACGGCCACCTGCCGCTCGTATCCGCGCACGCGGTGGCGGGCTTGTGCAAAGGGCGATGATGGCGCGGTGACATCTGGGCCTGTGCATGAGGCTCCCTCGGCCCGAAACTGGGTGGCGCAATGATGATGGGTCAGCCGTTGACGCCCGCCGAGTACCTTCACTTCCGGCACCCGCATCACATCTGCCCTACTCTTGGGCGGCGTGCCCGACACACGTTTCTACGCCAACACATCCACGTGCACCATATTACATCCTCTTTCCTTCGCGCCCACCCACCCCCATTCTCGTCCTCAACAAAGGACGATATCTATGCCCACCGACCGCATTACTTTCCAAGGCCATGCCGGCCAGCTTGACGCCCGCCTCGACCTGCCCGAAGGGCCGCATCTGGCGACCGCCGTCTTTGCGCACTGCTTTACCTGCGGCAAGGACATCCCTGCCGCCCGCCGCGTGGCTGCGCGATTGACGACGATGGGCATTGCGGTGCTGCGCTTTGACTTCACGGGGCTCGGGCACAGTGAGGGTGAGTTTGCCAACACTTCCTTTACCTCCAACGTGCAAGACATTGAAAAGGCTGTAGAATACCTGAACGGGCGGAACATGCCGCCCTCACTGCTGATTGGCCATTCACTTGGCGGAGCAGCCGTGCTCAAGGCGACGGCCAACCTTGATCAGATCAAGGCGGTCGCGACCCTCGGTGCGCCTTTCGATCCGGAACATGTCACCCAGAACTTTTCCGATGCTCTGCCCCAGATCATTTCCGAGGGCGTGGCCGAGGTGTCCCTTGGCGGACGCCCCTTCAAGATCGGCAAGGACTTTATCGAGGACGTGGCCCAGGGCTCGCTCACACCTGCGATTTCCAGGCTGAATGCGGCGCTGATGATCCTGCACGCCCCGCGCGATACCGTGGTCAGCATCGACAACGCGAGCGAGATTTTTCTGGCCGCCAAGCACCCCAAAAGCTTTGTGACGCTGGACGATGCCGATCACCTGATCACCAAGGGCGAGCATGCGGAATATGCCGCCGACATCATCGCCACGTGGGCCAAGAAATACCTCGCGCTCAAGCCACCCGCCCCGCCCATCGGCGCGCCCGAGGGGATCGTGCGCAGTTCCGAAGCGGACCCGAAAGGGTTTTTGCAGGACATCACGCACGGCACGCGCCATCATATCCTCGCGGACGAGCCGCGCGCCTATGGCGGCACCAATCAGGGCCTATCGCCCTATGGGTTGTTGTCGGCCGGGCTGGCCGCCTGCACCTCGATGACCATCCGAATGTATGCGCGGCGCAAGGAATGGCCGCTGGAGCATGTCAGCGTCGATGTCAGCCACAACAAGGTTCACGCGCAGGATGCCGGCACGACCACCGAAGACAAGATCGACGAGTGGAAGCGGCGCATCACCCTCAGCGGGGCGTTAGATGGTGATCAGCGTGCCCGTCTGCTTGAGATTGCGGACAAATGCCCGGTGCACCGCACGCTCGAGCGGACCTCGAAAGTGATCACCGAACTTGTGGCCGAGGGTGCGGCGATGGCAGACGCCTGAACCCGATATAGAACATTAAAAAAGGCGCGCAAACCTATGTTTGCGCGCCTTTTTCGTTGGAAAAATAAAGATCACCCGCGGGCGCGACCCACCAGTTTCCACGCAGCAGGCAGGATTAATGCGGCCAGCGCCAGCTTGATCGCGTCGCCCGCAAGAAACGGCGTCAGACCCCATTCCAGGATCGGCTTATCCCAGCCATAAAGCTGACCGAGCCACGCCAGACCCGGTACGTAGATCAGCACGTTCCCGATCAGCATGGCCAGTGCCATCCACAGGACCGAGCGATCCCAGCCCCGCTGCGCGAGCGCGCCAAGCGCCAGTGTCGCCAGCACGTAACCGACCAGATAACCGCCCGTGCCACCCGTCATGTAGGTCAGCCCATAGGCTTCGGCCGACGAGCTTGCAAAGACGTCAAACCCGAACGCCCCGACGATCATGTAGCCAAGGATTGTCACCAGCCCGAGCCGCGCGCCATAGGCTGCCCCGACCGTCAGCACCGCGAAGGTGCCCATGGTGATCGGCACCGGCCACATCGGCACTTTGATCTTTGCTGCGACTGCCAAAAGGACGATGCCCGCCACCACCAGCACCGCTTGCTTGATGCGCAGGGCCATGCCCTCGTTCGCACCAAGAACGTCGCTCAGCACCTTGTTATTCCACGTCGTTTCCATGAGGCCTCACCTGTTGGGATTGTACGATTTGGGCAAGTAGTGCCAACTCGCCCCTGTTTCTGCAAGTGCAAAGGCGCGGTCGAATGAAGGTTAGCGCTCGCGCTCGAACCGGGTGGTCATCACGTAGGCTTTGCGCGGCCCGTTGACTGTCCATGTCGCGGTGAAGGCGGGCCACTTGGTGAAGTCATAGTCGACCACATAGGTATCAGGATCGCAGAAATGCGTTGCCCGGCCACCTTGCGGGGGCACGCTGTGGAAAAACTGGCCATCGTCGAAAGAAACCGTCAGATCAGGCCCCCAGTGATAGCGCCGCTCGGCCTTCATCGGGGCCGCACCCGGCACATGCAGCAGGCCTGTTTCGTGATAGGCCAGCCCATCATCGCCCGCCCCCGTCCATGTCGCACGCCCCTCGAACGTGGCGGATGCGCCGGTGTTTTGAGTGATCGTGCGCGACAGTGTCCATGCACCCTCGAAGTCGGCCAGAACGCGCTCAGTCGGCATAGATCGCTTCGGTGATATCGTCCCGCTCACCCACAAAGCGCAGCACGTTGCCTTGGCGGTCCATCGCGTAGCAAGCCCAAAGGTCCGAGGGCGGCCATTGGCTGCAATAGCGATCATCCTCGATCCGCCAGTTCCCCCAACTGTCGCGTCCGTTCGTCACATAGAGCGTCTTGCCCGAGGCCCGGAAATCCTGTGTCGCGCTTTCATAGGCCAGGGTGCGCCCGGTGAGGGCCGCGCGAATCTCCTCTCCGCTCAGCACTGTCCACTCAGCTGCCGCCGGAACAGGCAGGACGATCAGCGCGATCAGGGCAAAGCGTCTCATATCCGGGCCTTCATCTTGTTGTTGCTCGGGCCACAGTCTAAGAGCGCGGGGCAAGTTCCGACAGTCACAAAAAGGTCCCGCCCCATGATCCCACGCTATTCCCGCCCCGACATGGTCGCCATCTGGGAGCCCGCTACCAAGTTCCGCATCTGGTTCGAGATCGAGGCCCATGCCTGTGACGCAATGGCCAATCTGGGTGTGATCCCGCGCGAGAATGCGCAAGCGGTCTGGAAAGCCAAGGACGTGGAGTTTGACGTGGCCCGCATTGACGAGATCGAGGCGGTGACCAAGCATGACGTGATCGCCTTTCTGACCCATCTGGCCGAACATGTGGGCAGTGAGGAGGCGCGTTTCGTGCATCAGGGCATGACGTCTTCGGATGTGCTCGACACCTGTTTCAACGTGCAACTGACCCGCGCCGCCGATCTGTTGGTCACGGATATCGAGGCGTTGTTGGCCGCCCTGAAACGCCGTGCCATCGAACATAAGGACACCGTCCGCATCGGGCGCAGCCACGGTATCCACGCCGAGCCGACCACGATGGGCCTGACCTTTGCCCGCTTCTATGCGGAGATGGACCGCAACCTCAGCCGGATGCGCGATGCGCGCGCCGAGATCGCGACCGGGGCCATCAGCGGTGCCGTGGGCACATTCGCCAATATCGACCCGGCGGTCGAAGAGCACGTGTGCGACAAGCTCGGCCTTGTCCCCGAACCCATTAGCACACAGGTCATTCCCCGCGACCGGCACGCCGCCTTTTTTGCCACCCTCGGCGTCGTGGCCAGCAGTGTCGAAAACATCGCCATCGAAATCCGCCACATGCAGCGCACAGAAGTGCTGGAAGGGGCGGAGTTCTTTTCCATGGGTCAAAAGGGCTCCTCTGCGATGCCACACAAGAAAAACCCGGTGCTGACCGAAAACCTGACGGGGCTGGCGCGCATGGTCCGCTCGGCGGTGATCCCGGCAATGGAGAACGTGGCCCTGTGGCACGAGCGCGACATCAGCCATTCCTCGGTCGAGCGGATGATCGGGCCGGATGCCACCATCACCCTTGATTTCGCGCTGGCCCGCCTGACGGGTGTGATCGACAAGATGCTGATCTTTCCCGACAATATGCTTGAGAACATGAACAAGTTTCCGGGCCTCGTGATGAGCCAGCGGGTGCTGCTGGCGCTGACCCAAGCCGGGGTCAGCCGCGAGGATGCCTATACATACGTGCAGCGCAACGCGCTCAAGGTCTGGGAACACCGCACTGATTTCAAAGAGGAATTGTTGGCAGACGCGGACGTTGTCGCTGCCCTCAGCCCCGAAGAGATCGAGGCGAAATTCGATCTTGGCTATCATACCAAACATGTCGACACGATCTTTGCACGCGTCTTTGGCGAGGACTGAACCGGCACCGGGCGGAGGACGCCTCCGCCTTACGGCACTGCCCGAACGTTGTGCGGTAAGGCGCATCCTGATGCGCCCGGTTTCAAAATCGTTTTGATGCGCGGGTCAAATGCCCTACCCTTATGTCACCCCGAAGACGAAAAAGGAGACGACAGATGACCAAGACCCTCGCCGTGGCGCTGGCTCTCACGCTCGCCCCCACCCTCGGCCTTGCAATGGGCTGCAACTATGGCAAGGACCAGCAGGCGATGTCCTGTGCGGCCGGCACCACCTATGACACGAACACAAAAACCTGCGTGGCCACCACCGGTTAAGCCCTCTCCGCGCGGCGTCATCCCGGTGCTGCGCGGATCTGAAAATAAATTTTGAATAAAGCGGCGCGGTGCCGGGTTACCTCGGTGTCACAAGCGAACAACAACGCCAAACCGGAGACTTTATCCATGCTGCGCACCTTCATTCTGACCACCGCCATCGCCCTGCCGCTTGCCCTGCCCACCACGGGCTTTGCCGCAGGTGGTGATGACAATGCCAAACCGAAACAGACCGAGACGACCCAGAACTGCTTTCAGGCCCGCCAATGGGATCCTGAGATCAAGAAGTTCGTGCGCTTCTCGCAGCCCGTGAACGGGGTTTGGGATGCCAACCTCAAGAAATGCGTGCGCCCCGACAAGACATCGCATCTCGACAGCGACACGCTCTACAAGGCGATCCGCGAGCTAGCCTACGCGGGCCGCTATGATGAGGCGATCACTGTGCTGGATCAGATGCCCGACCAACTCGATGACAAGGTCCTGACTTATCGCGGCTTTACCGCGCGCAAACTGGGCGATCTGGCGCTGGCGGATGTCTATTACGAACAGGCCATCGCGACCAATCCCGACAATATCCTCGCCCGTTCGTATATGGGTCAGGGCAAGGTTCTGGCAGGCGACAAGGTCGCGGCGCTGACCCAGTTGCGCGAAATCCAGGCCCGGGGCGGTGCAGGCACATGGGCCGAAACCTCGTTGCGGACCGCCATCGAAACCGGCACGACCTACAGCTACTAAATGCAAAAACCGGTGATGGGTTGAGGGTTTCTCAACCATTGCCTGCCAAAGCTGTCGGAAACAGTTTCGAGGCAGGACATGACCGATCTGGTACCGATGTCCGCCGCCCCTGCGCCGATGCAGATGGGCGGCGGCGCTTCTTTGACAGGTGTCCCCCTTAGTCGGCGGGCAAAGGCGGCCATCGTTGTGCGCCTGTTGCTTAACGAAGGGGCCGATATCCCGCTTGAGGACCTGCCCGAGGAGTTGCAGGCCCATCTGACCAAGGCGATGGGCAATATGCGTGTGGTGGACCGCGATACGCTCAACGCGGTGGTGGGCGAGTTCGCGCACGAGGTCGAGCGGATAGGCCTCAGATTTCCCGGTGGCATTGCCGGTGCGCTGAATGCGCTTGACGGCAAGATCAGCGCCCAGACTGCCGCCCGCCTGCGCAAAGAGGCCGGCGTGCGCGAGAGCGGCGATCCGTGGAAACGGATCAAGGAGGCGGGGCCGGACCTGCTTTTGCCGGTACTTGAACAGGAAAGCATCGAAATCGCCGCCGTCATGCTGTCGAAACTCGATGTGTCGAAAGCGGCCGAGCTGCTCGGCAAACTGCCCGGCCCCCGCGCGCGGCAAATCACCTATGCGCTGTCCCTGACCGGCGCTGTGACCCCGGATGCGGTCGACCGGATCGGCATATCACTGGCCAGCCAGCTTGACACCCGCCCTGTGAGCGCGTTCGAGGATGGGCCAGTCGAAAGGGTCGGTGCCATCCTGAATTCCAGCACCACCCTGACCCGCGACGACATGCTCGCGGGCCTCGACGAGTCTGATGAAGGGTTCGCCAAGGCCGTGCGCAAGGCGATCTTTACCTTCGCCAACATCCCGGCCCGTATCGCGCCCCGCGACGTGCCGCGCATCCTGCGCGATGTCGATCCCGACATGCTGCGCACCGCCCTTGCGGGCGCGCCCGCCATGGGCATGGAAAAAAGCGTGGAGTTCATCTTGGGCAACATGTCCGGGCGTCTTGCCGATCAGCTGCGCGAGGAGTTGAGCGAACGCGCCGCTCCCAAAACAGCCGAAACCGACGAGGCCATGGCCGAAGTGATTGCCAAAATCCGCGAAATGGAGGCCTCGGGCGATCTGATGCTGATCAGTGAGGAGCCCGAGGAAGGCGAAACCGCCTAGCCCCTTTCGCCTCGACATGTGGTGCACCCCCGCCTAAGTCCACGGGGATGGCCACGCTCCCCTCGACTGCCCGACCTGCCCTTGCGATTGTGCTGATACTCGGCGCAATCTTTTGCTTTGGGTTGATGGATGTCGCGGTCAAGGCGGCCGGCGTGCAGACCAGCGTTTTGATCATCCTGTGGGCGCGTTATGGCGGACAACTCCTGATCGTGCTCGTGCTCAAGGCGCGACAGCTGCCGCGCCTGATCCATACGCGATATCTGGGGCTGCAAATCGCGCGGTCGGTGCTGTTGCTGCTGGCGACGGCCTTCTTTTTCCTCGCATTGGGCCAAATCGGGCTGGCGCAGGCCACAGCGATCATGGCACTGAACCCGGTGCTGATCACCTTGGGGGGCGCGCTGCTGTTAGGCGAGGCGCTTGGTCTGCGCCGTATCGCAGCCATCATTGTTGCTCTGGTCGGCGCATTGATCGTCATCCAGCCTGGATCGGAGGTGTTTCAGCCCGCTGCCCTGCTGCCGTTGGCCGGTGCGGCCTGTTTTGCCGGGCACGCGCTCATCACCCGCAGTCTGGGTCCGGACGAAGACGTGTGGACCTCAATGCTCTATACCGGGATCGTGGGCGCGGTCATCATGACGGCACTTGCGCCTTTTGACCGATCCGCAGTGGCCCCCGATGCCACCCTTTTGCTGATCGCCGTTGGCCTGTTCGGCACCGTCGGTCAGGTCCTGCTGGTACGGGCCTTTTCGCTGGCAGAGGCCGGTACGCTGGCCCCGTTTATCTACACCGGTTTGATCTGGGCCGTAATCTGGGGCGTCGTGCTGTTTGACGAGCGCCCAGACGGTGCCACGCTGTTCGGCGCGCTTGTGATCGCGGGTGCAGGGATTTATGTCTGGCACAGAGAAACACGAACGCGATAACACGCCCCGCAACCACAGGTCCGCCCCATACCCATGCGCCCCGATCCCGAAGACCTGCCCCCCATGACGCGGGCCACCTACTTTATGACCAATGTGGTGGCGCGGGCCTGTATCGGGGCCGCGTTGGCGCTGCCATATCGCGCGCGTGTGCCGTTCATGGGCTTTATCATGAGCAGGTTCATCGGCCCCACGGCGGGGTTCATGCGCCGCGCGCAGGATCACGTCGCCTTTGTGATGCCCCACCTGCCCCATGCCGAGCATGAACGCATTGCGCGCGCCTGCCTCGACAATGCCGGGCGCACCCTGATCGAGAACTATTCAACCAAGGCGATGCTGGCCCGCCAGACAGATGCCGAGATCGAAGGCCCGGGCCTTGCCGCGATGGAAGCGGCCGCCCAGAATGGCCAGCCCGTCATTCTGGTCACCGGCCATTTCGGGAATTACGAGGCGTTGCGCGCCGCCCTTGTGGGGCGCGGGCATGACGTGGGCGGGCTTTATCGCGACATGTCCAACCCCTATTTCAACGCCCATTATGTGCGCACCATGCAGGCCTTTGGCGGACCTGTCTTTGCACAAGGGCGCAAGGGCACGGCGGGTTTCGTCCGTCATCTCAAAGGTGGCGGGCAGTTGGTGCTGCTGTTTGATCAGCATGTTCAGAAGGCTCAGATCTTTGATTTTCTGGGGCATCCGGCGCGCACCGCGACCTCCGCCGCAGAGCTGGCCTTGCGCTATGGTGCTCTGCTGATCCCGTTCTATGCGATACGTCAGGCGGACGGGATTTCGTTTGAGTGCGTGATGGAGGCCCCGATCCCCGCATCAGATGTCGAGACCATGACCCAAGCCATGAATGACAGCATCAGCGCCCGCATCCGCGCCCATCCCGAACAGTGGCTGTGGGTGGCCCGGCGCTGGCGCGCCGACTAGCGCAGCTGCGCTGCGGCCAGAATGGCACCGTGGCGGCCCTTTTGGATTATCACCACCATTGGCAAATCCGAGTCCGCCGTGGCGTTGAGCGACAGATCCGTCACCCCGTCCCACTCCTTCAGAATTTTCCAGCCTTCGGTCACGTTGGCATAGGAAATCGTGTGTCCTGCATTTTCGCCCCGAGTGATCTTGGCCGACCGCTCGGGCTGATAGTGAACCATGTGCACAAGGAACGGTCCGTTGCCGCGTTCTGCCGTGGCCGAGATCGTCACCTGCCGCCCATCACGCGCCACGTCCAGCGCCACTGGCGAGGGTTTGGCCGCATGCTGCGCAATCGCCTCGGACAACTGCAAGGGGCGCGCGCCCACAATATCCGTCGTTCCGTTGATGATCATTTGTGGCGTATAGACAGACCGCCGCCCGCCCTCGACCGCATAGCCACGCTGTCGTTTGGCATAGGCCGGGTCCGCAAACTCGTCCTTCCAGCCGATATAGTCCCAGTAATCCACATGCAGCGCCAGCGCGATCACATCGTCCCGCTCGGCCAACTCATGCAGCAACCGGTCTGCCGGCGGGCAGGACGAACACCCTTGCGAGGTGAACAATTCGACCACGACAGGCGATTGTGCGCCGACGGGGGCCGTCAAAGAGGCGAATGCGGCAAAAACCAAGGGAATCAGATGCTTCATAGGTGCTCGATCGGTTTTGAGAGAGGGGGAATTACAAAATCCTGCTGTCTTGACCGCAGACATATGCAAAAGATCGTCAAAGGGCCAATCAAGGTTTGTTGAGATATTGTGTCAACGCTTTCACAGTTGGCCCGAGCGACCTAAGGTCACGCAAAGGCATGCCCGTTGTATGCAATGGCATACATATTGTCGCATGCCCTGTTTTTATGGCCGCGACTCTGTTGATCCGTCAGCAGCGTTAAGGCATGACGTAACTGGACCTGCTGCGCGCCGCCGCCCACCGAAAGGATATTTCCATGCCCATCACAGTCGGACACGACACCGCCAAGACCCGCAAAACGCTGAGCGTTGGCGACCAGTCGATTGCATATTATTCGATCCCTGCCGCCACCGAGGCTGGCCTGGGCGATTTTTCCAAACTGCCCGCCGCTCTCAAGGTGGTGCTGGAAAACATGCTCCGCTTTGAGGACGACAAGACTGTCACTGTTGATGACATCAAGGCCTTTGCCGAATGGGGGGCCAAGGGCGGCAAGAACCCCCGCGAGATCGCCTATCGTCCCGCCCGCGTGCTGATGCAGGATTTCACCGGCGTGCCTGCTGTCGTGGATTTGGCCGCGATGCGTGACGGCCTTGTGGCCTTGGGCGGTGATCCCGAAAAGATCAACCCGCTCAACCCCGTCGATCTCGTCATCGACCACTCGGTCATGATCGACGAATTCGGCAATCCCCGCGCCTTCCAGATGAATGTGGACCGCGAATACGAGCGCAACATGGAACGCTATACCTTCCTGAAATGGGGTCAGAGCGCCTTTGACAACTTCCGCGTTGTGCCGCCCGGCACCGGCATCTGCCACCAGGTGAACCTGGAATATCTGGCCCAGACTGTCTGGACTGACACGGATCAGAACGGCACCGAAGTCGCCTATCCCGACACGCTTGTGGGCACCGACAGCCACACCACCATGGTCAACGGAGCCGCCGTACTGGGCTGGGGTGTCGGCGGGATTGAGGCTGAAGCGGCCATGCTCGGCCAGCCGATTTCGATGCTGATCCCCGAAGTGGTCGGCTTTGAGCTGACCGGCACGATGATGGAAGGCACCACAGGCACCGACCTTGTGTTGAAAGTGGTCGAGATGCTGCGCGAAAAAGGCGTGGTCAGCAAATTCGTCGAGTTCTACGGCGAAGGGCTGAACCGCCTGCCGTTGGCCGACCGGGCCACGATCGCCAACATGGCCCCCGAATACGGTGCCACCTGCGGCTTCTTCCCTATCGACGACGAGACCTTGCGCTACCTGCGCAACACGGGCCGCGATGAGGATCGCGTGGCGCTGGTCGAGGCCTATGCCAAGGAAAACGGGTTCTGGCGTGGCGATGATTACGCCCCGATCTATACCGACACCCTGCATCTGGACATGGGCACCATCGTGCCTGCGATTTCAGGGCCCAAGCGGCCACAGGACTACATCGCGCTCGACAAGGCGGCGGACACGTTCCACGCCTATGTCAAAGGCCAGCGCAGCGGCAAATCCGCTTCTGACAAGGCCGAGGGCCGTTGGGAAGCCGAAGGCGGTCAGCCTGAACCTGCAGACATTCCCGGCGACACTGGCAGCCACAAGAAGGGTTATAACAGCGAGGCGGGCTATCAACTGCATGACGGCTCCATCGTGATCGCATCGATCACCTCCTGCACCAACACATCGAACCCCTATGTAATGATCGGGGCCGGTTTGGTCGCGCGCAAGGCGGCGGAAAAGGGTCTGACGCGCAAGCCCTGGGTCAAGACATCGCTCGCCCCCGGCTCTCAGGTCGTGTCGGCCTATCTTGAGGCGGCGGAGTTGCAGGACGATCTGGACAAGATCGGCTTCAACCTTGTCGGCTATGGCTGCACTACCTGCATCGGCAACTCCGGCCCGCTGGAAGAGTCGATTTCCAAGACCATCAACGATCATGACCTGATCGGCGTGTCGGTTCTGTCGGGCAACCGCAACTTTGAAGGGCGGATTTCGCCGGATGTGCGCGCCAACTACCTCGCCTCGCCCCCCCTCGTGGTGGCCTATGCGCTGGTGGGCGACATGAATGTGGACATCACCACCGCCTCGCTTGGCAAGGATCACGACGGCAACGACGTCTACCTGAAAGACATCTGGCCCTCGTCCCAAGAGGTCGCGGAGCTGGTCGAAAAGACCGTCACCCGCGAAGCGTTCCAGACCAAATATGCGGACGTCTTCAAGGGTGACGAAAAATGGCAGGGCGTCGAGACAACGGACGAGAAAACCTACGACTGGCCGCCCACATCGACTTACGTGCAGAACCCGCCCTACTTCCAGGGCATGTCACCCGAGCCGGGTGTGATCACCAATATCGAGAATGCCAAAGTGCTTGCGATGCTGGGAGATATGATCACGACCGACCACATCTCACCCGCCGGGTCGTTCAAGGAAAGCACACCTGCGGGCCGCTATCTGACCGAACGGCAGGTGCAACCGCGCGAGTTCAACTCTTACGGGTCGCGCCGGGGCAACCATGAAATCATGATGCGCGGCACCTTCGCCAACATCCGCATCAAGAACGAGATGCTGGACGGCGTCGAGGGCGGTTATACCAGGGGCCCCGATGGCGAACAGACCTCGATCTTTGACGCGGCGATGGCGCATCAGGAGGCGGGCACACCCCTGGTCATCTTCGGCGGTGAACAATACGGTGCCGGATCGTCACGTGACTGGGCGGCAAAGGGCACGGCGTTGTTGGGCGTCAAGGCCGTCATTGCCGAGAGTTTCGAGCGTATCCACCGCTCCAACCTCGTGGGCATGGGCGTCATCCCGTTCGAGTTCACGGGCGGCGACACGCGCAAGACGCTTGGGCTGACGGGTGAGGAGCAGGTGTCGATCTCCGGTCTGGACACGATCCAGCCGCTGCAGGAGGTGCCCTGCACCATCACCATGGCGGACGGGTCGGTGAAAGAGATCATGCTGAAATGCCGGATCGATACCGCAATCGAGATCGAATACATCGAACATGGCGGCGTGCTGCACTACGTGCTGCGCAATCTGGCCTCGGCCGCCTAAGCAGCCCCAACGAAAAGACAAAAGAGGCCCCGCCGTCACCGCGCGGGGCCTCTTTTCATTTCATTGTTCTACACATACTCAAACACAACCGATGCATCCTGCGTCGGATTTGCATATTTTTGGAACAATGAACCGCAAGGCCAGTCAGAGTGTAGTGCGCCGCCAGGCGCTCAATTCGAGAGCGCTTCGGTCAGGGCGGGCATAAACCGGTTTTCGAAATCCGAACCGACCAGCGGGCCGACATAGCGAAACAGCACCGTGCCGTCGCCATCCAGAATGAAGGTTTCGGGCGGCGCGGTCACACCCCAGTCGATGGCCGAGCGCCCTTGCGGATCGAACGCCACGGCGACGAACGGGTTGCCGTCCTCTTCCAGATAACCGGTCGCGGGCCCTTCGGTGTCGCGAAAGTTCACGCCCACGATGGGCAGCCCATCGGCGGCCATTTCCAACAGCTTGGGATGTTCGGCCCGACACGGCGGGCACCACGAGGCCCAGAAGTTCACCAGCGTCACCTCTCCCCGTGCCAGATCGCCGGGGGTGACGGGCGGAAAGTCACCCAATGCCGCTTCGGTCAGGGCGGGTGCGGGTCCGCCAATCCGGGTCGAGGGCAGCTCGTTCGGGTTGTCGCGGAACATGCCGACGCCGGCAAAGACGACAAAGCCCGCGAAGATCGCGATGGGGGCGAGCATGAGGGGCGAGAGCTTAGCCATCCCGCCGGGTCCGTTCCTCGACCGCGCGCATGTCCGCGCGCACTTTCGCACCGCGCCACAGCGTCAGCCCGACGATGGCGACCAGCAGCGCGATGGACACCGCGTAAGCCGACAGGACCGCATCGGCGTATTTTCCAAGATCAGGCAAGTTTCCCCTCCCGTGCGATCAGGGCACGCGTGCGGCGCACCCGGATTTCAGTGCCGGTCCGATAAAGGACCAGCGCAAAGAACAGACAGACGAACCCTGCGATGCACACCAGCAGCGGTTGATAGAACACGTCCGCCACGTTCTCTTCCTTGTCGAGGGACAGTGACGCCCCCTGATGCAGCCCCTGGTTCCAGAAATTCACCGCATAGCGGCTGAGCACAGCAAACACCGTGCCCACAAGGCACAGGATCGAGGTGAGATCGGCCGCCGTGTCCGGGTCCTCAATGGCTTCCCACAGGGCGATGTAGCCGAGGTAGAACAGGAACAGGATCAAAAACGAGGTCAGCCGCGGATCCCAGGCCCACCACGTCCCCCACATCGGCTGCCCCCAGATCGCGCCGGTGAAAAGCGCGATCAGCGTCATCACCACGCCCACTGGGGCCGCCGCCCGCGCGGCCAGTGCCGAGACGTGATGGCGCCGGATGATCCAAATCAGCGAGGCGACGAGCATCATGAACCACGCATTGATCGCCATAAGTGCGGAAGGCACGTGCAGATAGATGATCTTGACCGTCGAGCCCTGGCGGAAATCATCCGGAGTAAAGAAGAACCCCCAGACCAGCCCGACCACGAGGCACATCGCCGACAGCCCCCAGAACCACGGCAGGACCCGCTCGCTCAGGCGCAAAAACTTGACCGGATTGGCGTATTCCCAAAGTGACATGGCGTCTCCCTACCCCGCGCCTGCGGCGGTCTCAATCAACATAGACGTTATCGCAAGTTCACCCGCAGCACAGCCCCTGCGGCAAAGGGCATCAGCGCCAGAACCGCGCCCGTGATCCCCGCCAGCATCAGCAGCGGTGTACCCGGATCAAGCCCTTCGGCCCCGCGCCGCGCCGCTTCAGCCCCGAAGATCAAGGTGGGCACGTAAAGCGGCAGCACAAGCAGCGAGAGCAGCAACCCGCCCCGCTTGATCCCGACGGTCAGCGCCGCCCCGAAGGCCCCGATCATCGACAGCGCAGGGGTGCCAAGCAGCAGGCTCAGCACCAGCACGCCGTAGCCCGCAGGCGCGAGGTTCAGCAACACGCCCAGCACCGGCGCGGCCAAGACCAGCGGCAAGCCGGTCGTGATCCAATGCGCGACGGCCTTGATCGCGACCACCCCCTCAAGCGGCAAAGGTGAAGTTGCAAGCAAGTCGAGCGCCCCATCCTCCCAATCCACCGCCAACAGTCGGTCCAGCGACAACAGGCACGCCAAAAGCGCGCCCAGCCACAACACCCCCGGCGCGATCCGGGTCAGCAACTCGGGTGCCGGCCCCACGCTGAACGGCACCAACACCACCACGATCAAAAAAAACGCCAATCCAAGGCCAAAGCCGCCCCCTGCCCGCAAAGCAAGGCGCAGATCACGGATCAACAGCGCCCTCACAGGAACACCTCGTCTGACGAGGCAACCGCCCCCAGGGCCGCGCGGTACGGAGTCACATCCAGCACGCGCGCGTCCAAGCCGAGATCAATATGGGTGGCGATCAAGGCCGACCCACCGGCCGCCAAATGGGCACGCACCGCCTGCGCAAACAGCGCGACAGAGGCCGCATCAAGCGACACAGTCGGTTCATCCAGCACCCAAACGGGACGGCCCGTGACCACCAGCCGGGCCAATCCAAGGCGCCGCTTTTGTCCGGCGGACAATTGACCCGCGCGACGGTCCTGCAAATCGTGAAGGTCAAACGCGCTCAGGGCCTGATCGATACCGGTCTGCTCAAAGACCGCAGCCCAGAAGGCGAGGTTTTCAGCCACCGTCAGTGCCGATTTCAACCCATCGGCATGGGCGGCATAGGCGATGCGATCCTCGGCCCCGGCGACCTGTCCCGCCATCGGCTCTTGCAGGCCCGCAATGCTGCGCAGCAACGTCGTCTTGCCCGCCCCATTTGGACCGCGCAGCACAAGCACCTCACCCGGGGCCAACGCAAATGACACGCCCGCCAAGACCGGCACTCCGCCACGGCCCACCGCCAGATTAGTGACTGTCAAATCCATGTGACACCCCTAACCCATTGCGGTCAGGCGCAAAAGCCTTGGTGTCATCGTTCCCGCAGAGTGAGGCGCGGTGCCTACACCTCAGACGTTATGCATCGAAGTCCTAGGTCGGCAGCATCGCCAGTGCGATCCGGCGTCCTTCGCTCAGCAACACGTTGTAGGTGCGCGCAGCAGAGGGGGAGGACATGACCTCTACCCCCAGCCCCGCCTCATCCAGCGTGCTGCGCAATGCCGCGGGTAGATGCGCGATGTCGGCCCCGGTGCCCAGGAACAAAACGTCGATATGGCGGGCCAAGGCGATCAGCGCCTCGGCGTCCTCATATCCCGCCCACAGGTAGGTGCCCAAGGGGCCGGTGATCACCGCGCCCTCGATCACCTCGCCCCCGATGCGGAAAAAGCCGGGGCCGTAGCCGTCAACAGGTTTGGCATCGGTATAGGTGATCTCATTCAGGCGCATGTCATCCCTCCCACACAGGCAGTCCCAGAACAGCAGAGGCCGCAATCACGATATAGGCCACCGCGCGAAAAAGTCGCTCCGCCGCCGGATCGAACAGGCGCGCACCGACCACATTGGCCAGCATATAAAGCGGCACGCACAGCAGACCGACCGTGACCGCCAGCGGGTCGAGCAGCCCGAAGATCAGAAAGACCGCGATCATCATCAGGTCGATGCCCAGAAGGTAGAGCAGAAAATTGGCCCGGATCACCGCGATG
The DNA here is from genome assembly GCF_947494755.1 of uncultured Tateyamaria sp. GTDB lineage: Bacteria > Pseudomonadota > Alphaproteobacteria > Rhodobacterales > Rhodobacteraceae > Tateyamaria. The sequence goes on along the minus strand of NZ_CANLVZ010000011.1, from coordinate 121,761 downwards.
GGCAGCGCGCTGGCCATGTAAAGCATGATGACAGGCGGACCCGGCACGCCCGCAATGCCACCCAGAAACCCGCCAAGCGCGCCAACGCCGGACACCATCGACCGCCTCAGCGTGCCGCTATAGCGCCAGCCCGACATCACGAGGACAAGCAACACCAGGACGATCACCGACACCGACCAGCCGAACACGGCCGCATCCAGCATCGACAAGGCCCACAACCCCAAAGGCAACGCGATCGCGGCCCCCGCCAACAGGCGTGCAGCCTCTGCCGGCACCCCTTCGCGCCACGCTGCGCGCAGGTTGGGCAGCGGGCCCCAGAATTCCACGACTGTTAGAAACGCGAGGGCAGCGAAGGGGTCAAGCACGGAACTCGCCGCAGGCATAATGATCATGGCCGACCCAAAGCCGGTGAACCCGCGCACCAGCCCCGCCGCCGTGATCGCAAGAACCAACCACCACAGCCCCGGCAGTGCGAGAGCTGCGGTGACCAGATCAGGCATCTATGTTGGCGTATTGATTGCCCACGGTCGGGTCCTGCTTGTCCCAGTTCCGCTTGACGCCCAGCCACAACAGGATCGTGGAGGCGACAAAGACCGAGGAATACGTCCCCACGATCACGCCCCAGATCATCGCGAACACAAAGCCCCGGATCACGTCCCCGCCCAGCACATAGAGCGAAATCAGCGCCAGCAGCGTGGTCACGGAGGTCATCACCGTCCGGCTCAGCGTTTCGTTGATCGAGATGTTGAGGACCTCGGCCAAGGGGCGCTTCTTGTACTTCCGCAGGTTCTCCCTCACCCGGTCGAACACAACCACCGTATCGTTCAGTGAATAGCCCACGATTGTGAGAAGGGCCGCGATGATGGCCAGATCGAACTTGATCTGCAGCTCGGAAAAGACGCCGATGGTCAGGATGAGATCATGCACAAGCGCCGCCACGGCCCCAAGCGCGAACTGCCACTCAAAGCGCAGCCAGATATAGACCAGCACCGCCCCGATGGCCAAAACCACCGCGATGGCCGCTGTCTGGATCAACTCGCCCGAGACTTTGGGGCCGACGGATTCGACGGACACGAATTTGATGTCGGGCACCGCTTCGGCCAGTGCGCCTTGGACAGCGCGGATGGTGTCGGGGGTGACGGCCTCCTGCCCCTCCTGCGCCTGAATGCGGATCATGGCGACGTTCTGATCGGCCTCGAATGTGGGGTCGAATACTTCGGTGATAGACACATCGCCCAGTTCCAGCACCGCAATCGCATCGCGATAGATCGCTGTATCCACAGGTTGCGTGCTTTCGGTCCGCACCGTGGTCCCGCCTCGGAAGTCGATCCCGAAGTTCAGACCCTGAATGGCAAAGGACGCAAAGCCCACGATCATCATGAAGGCCGAAATCCCGAGCCACAGCTTCCAGCGGGAAAAGAAGTCAAACGAGGTATCTTGGCGGACAAGTTTCAGTCGCATCGTTACACCTCAATCGTTTTGGGTCGGCGGCGTTCAAACCAGATCACGATCAGCAGTCTGGTGACAAAGATCGCGGTGAACACCGATGTGAGGATGCCGAGCCCAAGCGTGATTGCAAAGCCGCGCACCGGCCCCGAGCCCATCGCAAACAGGATGACGGCGGTGATGAACGTGGTGATGTTGGCATCCAGAATAGCCGAGAGTGCCTTTTCATAGCCGAGTTCAATGGCGCGGGCCGGGCCGCGCGCCGATTTCAACTCTTCGCGAATCCGTTCGAAAATCAGCACGTTGGCGTCGACCGCCATGCCGACCGTCAGCACGATCCCCGCGATCCCCGGCAGGGTCAGCGTGGCCCCGATCAGGCTCAGCAGCCCGAAGATCAGCCCGATATTCACGATCAGCGCGATATTGGCAAAGAGGCCAAACAAACCGTAGCTGAGGAACATGAACACCAGCACGGCAGCAAAGGCCACTGTCGTCGCCACCTTGCCTGCATCAATGCTGTCCTGACCCAGTTCGGGGCCGATGGTGCGTTCCTCGAGGAAGGTCAGTTCCGCAGGCAAGGCCCCTGCCCGCAGCAGCACCGACAGGTTCGTGCTTTCCTCGACATTGAAGTTGCCGGTGATGATGCCCGACCCGCCCGGAATGTGGCTTTGGATCACCGGGGCGCTGACCACTTCGTCGTCCAGCACAATGGCAAAGGGTGATCCGATATTGTCCGCTGTGTAGTCGCCAAAGCGGCGCGCGCCGGAGGTGTTAAAGCGGAAAGACACCGCCGGATTGCCGTTCTGATCAAAGCTGGGTTGGGCATCCACAAGGTCTTCGCCTGTGACCACCGGTGCGCTTTCGATCACGTAGAACAGGCCGGGTTCGTCCAATGACGGCACCAGTTTGTTGCCCACACCCGGAGGCTGCGCGCCGTCCGACGTGCGGCTGACCACGGGGTTGAAGGTCAGTTGCGCCGTCGTGCCAATGATCTCTTTCAACTCGGCGGCGGACCCGATGCCCGGCACTTGGATGAGGATACGCTGCGCGCCCTGACGCTGAATTGTCGGCTCGCGGGTGCCGACCTCGTCGATGCGGCGGCGCACGATTTCCAGCGATTGCTGCACGGTGCGCTCGTCACTGGCGAGGCGCTCGGCCTCGGACAGCGTGACGACGATGGTGTCGGTGCCTTCGGCGCGCACCTCGATATCATTGGCCCCCACCCCGGTCAGGGTTTGAACGGGATTGGCCAGCGTGCGCACAAGTTGCAACGCGCGTTGCAAACCGGCGGGTTCCGAGATGCGGACCCGCAGTTCATCCGGCTCACTGGGTTGCAGACGGATCGTACCAACCGTGGCCCGCTCGGGGCGCAGGACGTCACGCACCGCAGGCCAGGTCGCCTCCATCCGGCTGGCATAGACCTGTTCGACCTCCACTTCGGCGAGCAAGTGGGCCCCGCCGCGCAGATCAAGACCGAGGTTCACAAGGCTTGACGGCATCCAGTCGGGCCACTGCGCGCGCAGGGCCTGCTGTTCGGGCGTGTCCTCGCCCAACTCAATCGCCTGCACAGCGTCATTGTGGCCCTCGACGCGGGTATAGAACCCGTTTGGCAGCGCCAAAATCAGACCCAAGGCGCAGACCGCCCAGATCAGAACCCGTTTCCACCCCGGAATTTGCAGCATTACTTGGCCGGTTCAGTCTTGTTGAGGACTTGGGCGATGGTGGACTGCACGACGCGCACCTTGACGCCTTCAGCCAGTTCCACCTCGATCTCATTGTCTTCCTTGACCTTGGAGACCTTGCCGATCAGCCCGCCTTGGGTCACGACCTGATCGCCCCGGCGCAGCGCGCTGACCATGGCCGCATGTTCCTTGACCTTTTTCTGCTGCGGACGGATGAGCAGAAAATACATGATCGCAAAGATCAAAATCAGCGGGATAAACTGGCCAAAAGCTTCCATCGACGTGTCCTTGTATCAGGGGGCGTCCCGGCCCCGCGCAGAGTTTGGCAGAACCTATGGGCGGGGACGGTTGGGCGCAAGGTGGAAAGGATAGATTTGGGGCCTGCGCTGCCGAGAAAGGCAGACTGTGTCGGGGAGGTTCGCGCGCAGTCAGCCGGGCTTGCCTTCGCAGGATGACAGGGGCGTCCGTTACAGGGTGCCAAGTGTCATCTGCCGCGAAATCTGGTATAAAAGTGCCGCCACCATGTCAGAGTCGAAATGGCCATTCCTTGTGAAGGTGCCCGCATGCCCCACTCCTTTGATCGATTGACAGAACGACAGATCCAAAAGGCCCTGGCCGAGGGCCAGCTTCAGCATTTGGAAGGTGAAGGACAGCCGCTCTCTGATCGCTCTGGCGAGGCTTTTTCCGATATGGCGACGGCGGTCGCCGTTCGGATAATGGCCGAAGCAGGAACCCTGCCGGAAGAGTTCAAGATCAAGAAGCTTTTGGACGCGGCCAAAGAGACTTACCGGACCGCAAGTGGCGACGAAGAAAAGCATGTCGCGATGGCGCTGATTGCCGACTTGCAACAGCGATACAACATCGCCGTCGAAGCCAGACGACGATTTTTGGCGGATCGATAGCTGGGCTTTGTCGCGCTGGACCGACCGCGGGTATGGCACGTGGCAACGGCCAAAACTGCAATTGGCTCTGAGGTGCCCGGCACAGATGCAAGGAATCGTCAAACGATGGGCACCCAAAAAGACGTCAGTCCCGGCACTTTGCCACGTGCGGCGCGCAGCCGTGATCCGCCTTGCGCCGAAATATTACATGAAATTAGAAAGTTAGGGCAAAAATGTAATCCGATACATTATGACGACAACCACATCAATTGGGGGATGTGATGAGAAACTCTTTTGGCGCGGCCACGCCCCTCAGGGTGCTTTGCTACACGCCGAATATCACTCTGGCACAGAGCGAAGTCGTCGTCTGGGTCGCGGGAGCGCCCAGGTAGACCACGATCTATGACGAACTGGCCGAGGCATTCAACGCGTCCCGGTCGGAGGCGATGATCACCACGGTCAAGAACTCGTCCGCCATTTTCAACCCTGCCCTCATTCCAGCATTGTCCGCAGGCGAAGAGCCAGATCTGTTCACATTCCGCACCGGCCCCGGCCAGCCGGCCGCATTGATCGCCGGTGGCCTCGTGGCCGAACCGAGAGGCGCCTACCGCGAACATGGATGGGCCGACACCTGTGGCCATCGGCTATGGCGCGTTGATGGACAGCTTTTGGGCGGGCGACGTGCCCATGGTGTTCACCGGGCCATGGGTCATCGGTGGCGGCCAGTGAAGCGGCGGGGGACCGGATCAGCGATTGCGGCCATTGCCCTGCCGCCCTTCGAAGAGGGCCAAAAGATCCACCCGACAAATTCGATCGGGAGCGGCTTATACATCCGCGAGGGCTCAGAGGGTCGGGAGCAGGCCATTGCCTTTCTCAACAGCATGTTCATTAAGACCGAGGGCCGTATTGCACTGTTGAATGCGGGGACTAATCCGGTTGAACCACTTAAGCCTGCCCGCGCGCTGGCCGAACTGTCGCCGCTGGCGCACGCCATCTGGACGATTTCGCAGCCGAGATGCAAAGCGCCTGGGCCGAAGCCAAAGAAGCCGGAGAAATCACGCTGCCGGGTGGCATCGCGGACAAATAACACCGCACTCCTGCTTCTGACTGCGGCTTCCTGAACCCTCCCCTCTCGGGAACCGCCAAAACACGACCCACCTCGCATCCACACGCCAGCCTTGCCGCGTCGCGCGCGCGCCTCATGTGGAGATGACGCCATGTTGCTCAATCCGAATTCAAGACTGGCACAGCGGTTGAACCCGGTCCTGTTCCTGCTGCATTTCGCCCATTTCTCCACGATTTTCAAAAAGTTGATGGGCACCCCCTGCAACCTGACATGGCGTGAAGCTGGCGAGCGCAAGCAGATCTGGGGCACCTCCCGGCACCGCCCGATTGCACGCGGACTGCCCGACCATTCCGAGTTTGAGCGGGAAGAGATGTATGGTGAACCTTTCGCGGTGCCCGAACCTCTGGAGACCCTGTTCATCAGCTGGTTTCAGGGCGGTGACGTCTTTCGCTCGGGCCTCACCTATCGTCGTCGCGCGGCAATGCGTTCTACGTCCGGCCCGACCACGACGCCCATCCGACATACCATGACCCCAATATCCAAAACGTACTGGTGAATGCCGTGAACTGGGCCGCCAACCCGGAGGCTCGAATTGCAGACGTCCATACGGCACCGAACAAAGATGTTGCAGATGCGTAGGAGCCAATCACGGCACGCGGCCCCAAACTGCACGAAGACGGCGAAGAAGGGTATCGCTGATGGGCCGAAAGATACGCGACGAGATGGCAGGCGTGGCCTTCGTCAACTCGGCTTGATCCAATAGGGCGTGGGTGCGCCTTTCGGCCTGATGGGCCATGGGTGTCGCAACGCCGCCCTTGGTCGCGGCCCCTCGCGCACATTATCCGCGGCCTGAAACCACCGATTGATAGCGGTCCAGCTCTTTCAGCAAGCCTTGACCGTTTGGAACCTCCGCGCGGGCCGTGAATTCGGCCCAGACTGCGCCAAAGGGCATATCCCTGAACTCTTCGGTCACGGCCAACCGTGTGGTGAAATCAAGTGCGGTCTCCGCAGCACGCAGTTGATCCAGCGGAAGCAACAGCGCGCGCAGCAGTGCTTTTTGCATGTTACGGGTGCCAATTACCCATGCGGCTGTCCTGCTGATCGTCGCATCGAAAAAGTCGAGCCCGATGCGGGTGCGCGCCAGCAAATCCGCGCTGACGAGCTCTTGCGCCATTTGCAGGATGTCATCGCTCAGCAGGATCACGTGATCGCTGTCCCATCGCATCGGGCGCGAGACATGCAGCAGGATGTCGTCGAGTGACAGCGCCACCGCGCTGAGTTTGTCCGCGATGTTTTCTGTCGGATGAAAATGGCCCATGTCGAGACACAACAGGATGCTCTTGCGGATCGCATAACCCATGTAGAATTCGTGACTGCCCACGGTGCAGGCCTCGACCCCGATGCCGAACAGTTTGCTTTCCACGGCATCCAGCATCTGCGCCTTGTCCAGCGGCGGTGCGAGCATCGCATCGAGCGATGCGTCAAGGCGCTTACGCGCCGACATCCGATCAATCGGCGTGTCCTTGTAGCCATCGGGCACCCAGATGTTGTTCACGCAAGCCGAGCCGAGCGCCGCGCCCATCTGTGCCGCGATATCGCGGGACCGCTTGCCATGTTCGATCCAGAAGTCGCGAATGCCTTCGTCCGGGTGGCTGAGGGTCAGATTGTCGTCCGCCTTGGCATGGGCAAAGAAGGTCGGGTTGAAATCGAGCCCGATGCCCCGCCCCTTGGCCCAATCGACCCACGGCGCGAAATGGGCGAACTCGATTTCGTCGCGATCCGGGGTCGCGTCCGTGTCGAGATACATGGCGTGCAGGTTCAGGCGATGCGTGCCGGGGATCATCGCATAAGCGAAGTCGAGATCAGCGCGCAGCTCATCAGGCGTGCGGGCGCGGCCCGGGTGGTTGCCGGTGGCTTGAATGCCGCCGCCGGATGCGCCTGAGGTCTGCTCGAACCCGACGACATCGTCCCCTTGCCAGCAATGCATCGAAATCGGGATGGTCCTCAGCCGCGCCAACGCAGCTTCGGTGTCCACGCCCCATTCGGCAAAGGCGGCTTTCGCGCTCTCATAGCTCATGATCAGCCCCTACCGTGTGAACGCCTGGACGTTGCCTGCGTCCACGTTGATGATGTTGCCCGTGGATTTCGACGAGGTGTCGGCGGCAAAGAAATAACACGCCTCGGCGATGTCCTCCGGCAGCACAGACCGCTTGAGCATGGAGCGCTGGCGATACATCTCCTCCAGCCCGTCCTTGTCGGTGCCGTAGGTGCCAGCGCGCTGTTCCAGCCAGTCGCCTTCCCAGATCTTCGAGCCGCGCAGGACCGCATCTGGGTTCACTACATTGACGCGGATTCCGGCCTCCGCCCCTTCAAGGGCCAGACAACGGGCCAGATGGATTTCGGCCGCCTTGGCGGTGCAATAGGCGGCGGCATTCGGCGAGGCTGCCAATCCGTTCTTGGAGGCCACGAACACGACCGCCCCGCCCGTGTTCTGCACCCGCATCAGCTTGAACGCTTCGCGGCTGACCAGAAAATAGCCGGTGGAGAGGATGTCCATGTTCTTGTTCCACAGCGCCAGCGACGTGTCTTCGATGGGGGCCGACGATGCGATACCTGCGTTCGACACCAGAATGTCGATCCCCCCGAATGCGACACACGCGTCTGCAAAGGCCGCCGCGACCGCGTCTTCGCGGGTTACATTCATCACGACGCTGCGGACCACATCCTCGCTGAAGCGACCCGACAGGTTCTGTTGTGTGGAGGCCAGCGCCTCTTCGTTGATGTCGGCCAGAACAACGCATGCGCCTTCCTTGAGATAGCGTTCGGCCGTTGCCGCGCCGATTCCGCCTGCTCCGCCGGTGACCAGGGCCACACGACCCGCAAGCGATTTGGGCTTGGGCATGCGCTGCAGCTTCGCCTCTTCAAGCAGCCAGTATTCAATGTCAAACGCCTCTTGCTCGGGCAGGCCCTGATATTCACTGACGGCAGATGCGCCGCGCATCACGTTGATCGCGTTGACATAGAACTCGCCCGAGATGCGCGCCGTCGCCTTGTCTTTGGCAAAGGTGATCATGCCGACACCGGGCACCAGATAGACCACCGCATTCGGGTCGCGCAGCGCGGGGCTGTCGTCATGTTTGCAACGTGCGTAATAGGCCGCATAGTCCTCGCGATAGGCCTCTACCTGCTCTGGCAGACCGTTCAGGACCTGATCGATGTTTCCGGTTGCCGGATCGAAAGGCACGACGAGCGGGCGAATTTTGGTGCGCAGGAAGTGATCGGGACAAGACGTGCCCAACGCGGCGAGTGGGGCCATGTTCTTGGCATTTACGAACTGAAGCACTGTGTCACTGTCGTTGAAATGGCCGACCATATGCTGATTGCCCGACACAAAACCACGGATCGCGGGCATCAGGCGGGCCGCAATTTCGCGCCGCGCAGCGGGGGCCAGACTGTCATGGACCGCGCCGCCAAAGGCCGGCACACCATCGCTTCGCTCGGCCAGCCACTTGGTGGCGACATTGATCACATCAATGGTCTGGTCATAACATTCCTTTGCGGTGTCACCCCATGTGAACAGGCCATGGCTTTCGAGGACCACACCGTCGGCGTCGGGGTTCTCAACGCAGAATTTCTCGAGCCAGAGCCCCAGTTCATAACCGGGCTTCTTCCACGGCAGCCAGCCGATCCGGCTTCCGAAGATCTCCCGGGTCAGTTCTTTGGAATTCTTGGACGCGGCAATCGCAATGATTGCATCAGCATGGACGTGATCAACGTGCTTGCGCGGCACATAGGCATGCAGCGGCGTGTCGATTGACGCCGCACGGGGGTTGAGCCGGAACGTACAGTGCGGCAGGTACCCAACCATCTCGTCTTCGAACTCGACGCCGCGATAGAGCCCCTTCAGCGCCTGCAACTTGTCCATGTAAAGCGTTGCAAAGCCGTCCATTTTCATGGACCCGATATCGCCGCCCGACCCTTTGACCCAAAGCACCTCGACCTCTTGTCCGGTCAAAGGGTCCGTTTCCATCACCTTGGCCGATGTGTTCCCGCCGCCGTAATTCGTCACGCGCTTGTCCGAGCCGAGGATGTTCGAGCGATAGAGCAAAAGATCCGATTCGCTCATGCCCTTGGTGACCGCGTCGTCCCAACGGCTTTCGAGAAGCTGGGTTTCCAATGATTTCAACATGTTTCCTCCCGGTCAGCGCGATGCGCCTATCATCTGCGTTGCTCCGAAGCTGAGCGTCGCACTGGCCTTTGTCAATCACAATCAATCAATTTCAATCATGCTGCGCCGCAGAATGATTGCTTATGATTGTTTCTGATTGACAGATGCTCCGAATCTGCACACCGTAAAAGCCACGGGAGACGAATATGCATGAGAAAGAACGGCACACGATCATTCTGTCAGCGGTGGAAGAACGCCCCGTTGTCACGGTCGCAGACCTGTGCAGCCTGACCGGCGCGTCCGAGGCCACTATCCGTCGTGACATCGCAACGCTCGATCAGGACAAGCAGCTGCGTCGCGTGCGTGGTGGGGCAGAAGCATTGAACCCGCCGCAATTTGTCGGCCTTGCCGGGCGCCCCTTCTCTGTCAACGAAACCATGCGGATCGAAGAGAAGCAGGCGATCGCCGCAGCGGCGGTGGACCTGTGCGACGATGGTGATGCGATCATCATCAATGGCGGCACCACCACGTTTCAGATGGTGCATCCGCTGGCTGGTCGCCGGATGCAGGTCTTTACGAACTCGTTTCCCATTGCCGAACATCTGCTCAAGCATTCCAAGAACACCGTGATGCTGTCGGGCGGCACCATCTACCGCGAACAGAATATCATCCTGTCGCCTTTCGACAATGACGTGACCCGCAATTTCTGTGCGCGGCGCATGTTCATGGGCGCGCAGGGCCTCGGGCCTCTGGGCCTGATGGAGGCGGACCCCCTTTTGATCCAGGCGGAACAGAAACTGATCGGTCAGGCCGATGAGCTGGTCGTCCTCGCTGACAGCAGCAAGTTCGAACAGCGCTCGAGCCTTGTGCTGTGCCCGCTGAACCGCATCACGACGGTCATCACCGATGATCATATTTCAGACAAGGCGGCCGCCATGCTCGACGCCGCAGAAGTGACCCTGATCGTCACCCAGACAGGGGGCGCTCAGAAGAACATGGCCTCTTAGCCGGTCATCCAAGCGAGTTTACTTTAGGGAGGAAACCAATGAAACGTCGCACATTCACCGCACTCACCGCAGGGCTCAGCCTTGCTGCCAGCCTCTTTGGCACCACTGCCATGGCGCAGGACGATATGCGCATCGCACTTGTTGTAAAGGCACTCGGGATCGGGTTCTTTGAGGCCGCCGCACAAGGGGCCGAAGAAGCGGCCGCCGAACTGGGTGGCGTCGAGATCATCTATACCGGTCCCACCGACACCACCGCCGAAGGTCAGATCGAAGTGATCAACTCGCTGATCGCGCAAGGTGTTGATGCCATTGCCGTTTCGGCCAATGACACTGACGCGCTGGTCCCGACGCTCAAGAAGGCGATGCAGCGGGGCATCACGGTGATCTCTTGGGATTCCGGTGTCGCTCCCGAAGGGCGGCAGGTCCACCTGAACCCCTCATCCAATGCGCTGATCGGCAACATGATCATTAAGCTGGCGGCCGATCATCTGCCCGATGGCGGTGATGTCGCCGTGCTGTCGGCCACCACCACTTCGACCAATCAGAACATCTGGATCGAAGAGATGACCAAGGTGATGGGCAACTATCCGGGCATCAACGTCGTCTCGACCGTCTACGGCGATGATCTGGCCGACAAATCCTACCGCGAGGCAACGGGTCTGATGCAGTCCTATCCCGACCTTGATGCGATCATCGCGCCGACCTCTGTTGGCATCGTGGCCGCAGCCCAGGCCGTTGCGGATGCAGGCAAGATCGGTGAGGTCAACGTGACCGGCCTTGGGCTGCCATCCGAAATGGCAGGTGCCATCGAAAGCGGTGCGTCCAAGTCTTTCGCGATCTGGAACCCGATTGATCTGGGGTACTCTGCGACGATGATCGCCCACGCGCTTGCGTCCGAGACCGCAACGGCCGAGCCGGGTGCAGAGATTTCCATCGGGCGCGTCGGCACCATCACGCTGGACGACAACAACGAGGCGGCGATGGCCGATCCGTTCATCTACGACGCCTCCAACATCGATCAGTTCAAGTCGATCTTCTAAGTCGGCACCTGATCACTGGCGCGGGCCTTTGCCGGTCCGCGCCAAGACACACCCCTTTCACATTGAGACAGTTGATGCTGCAGCAAGCGGAGAAGCCTTTGCCGTCCAAAGACCGGCCTGTGTCACAGGCGGTGTTAGCCTTGGCAGACATCACCAAGACCTTTCCGGGTGTGAAAGCCTTGTCCGAGGTCTCGCTCTCGCTTTATCCGGGCAAAGTGACGGCCTTGATCGGGGAAAATGGCGCTGGCAAATCCACAGTGGTCAAGATCCTGACCGGGATCTATCAGCCCGACGGCGGCAGCATCCTTGTCGGTGACCGCCCTACCCCATTTCCGACACCGCAAGCCGCAGCCGACAGCGGAGTCACCGCCATCCATCAGGAAACGGTCCTGTTTGACGAATTGTCCGTGGCCGAAAACATCTTTCTGGGGCACGCGCCGCGCGGCGCATTCGGTCTTATCGACCGCAAGAAGACGACCGAACAGGCCCGCGCACTCTTGTCCAGCATCGGCGCGAACCTTGATCCCGACATCAAGCTCAAAGATCTTGGCATCGCCAACAAGCACCTCGTGGCGATTGCCCGTGCCCTCTCGATCAAGGCGCGCGTGGTGATCATGGACGAGCCCACCGCCGCCCTGTCGCACAAGGAAATCGAAGAGCTTTACGAGCTGGTCGAAAGCCTCAAGGCGCAGGGCAAGGCGATCCTGTTCATCAGCCACAAGTTCGATGAAATCTTTCGTATCGCAGACAACTACACCGTGTTCCGCGACGGCCAGTTGATCGGGGACGGTGCCATCGCCGATGTGACCGAAACCGAGTTGGTCAAGATGATGGTCGGTCGCGATGTGAGCCAGATATTCCCGGCCCGCACGCCAAACGCTGGCGATACCGTTCTGTCCGTCCATCGCTATGCACATCCGACCGAATTTGAGGACATCAGTTTCGAGTTGCGCCGCGGTGAAATTCTTGGCTTTTACGGTCTGGTTGGTGCGGGGCGCTCGGAATTCATGCAGTCCCTGTTCGGGATCACGCGACCCTCCGCCGGATCGGTCGATATCGAAGGTCAGGTTGTCGATATCAAGTCCCCTGCGGACGCCGTGGACAACGGGATCGTTTACGTGCCCGAGGATCGCGGCAAGCAAGGGGCCATCCTAGACCTGCCGATCTTTCAGAACGTCACCCTGCCCTCGCTCGGGCGGATATCCCAAAAGGGCTTCTTGCGCCTTGCCGATGAATTCAGATTGGCCCGCGACTATACCGAACGGCTCGATCTGCGCGCAGCCTCGCTCGACACCCATGTCGGAAACCTGTCGGGCGGCAACCAGCAAAAGGTCGTGATCGCCAAATGGCTTGCCACCCAGCCCAAGGTCATCATCCTCGATGAACCCACCAAAGGTGTCGATATCGGCTCCAAAGCGGCGGTGCACGAATTCATGGCCGAACTCGCCGCGCAAGGTCTGGCGGTGATCATGGTCAGCTCGGAAATCCCCGAGGTGCTGGGCATGTCGGACCGCGTGATCGTCATGCGCGAGGGACGCATCGTGGCAGAACTGGCGGGCGACGATCTGCAACCTGAAACACTTGTGCGCCACGCCGCTGGAATCTGAGGGAAACGCGCCATGCTCAAACGTCTGATCGCCTCGCGGGAAACGCTGCTGATCGCGGCCATCCTGTTGCTACTGGTGCTGATCTCGTCCCGTTTTCCCGCCTTTGTCGCACCATTCAACCTTGCCAATGTGTTCAATGACACGTCGCCGCTGATCCTGCTGGCGATTGGTCAGATGATCGTCATCCTGACCAAGTGCATCGACCTCAGCGTCGCGGCGAACCTCGCGCTGACAGGCATGGTCGTATCGATGGTGAATGTGGCGGCACCGGGCCTGCCGATTGTCGTGATCCTTGTCATCGCCATCGGTCTGGGCACGGTTCTGGGCATGTTCAACGGCATCCTCGTGTGGAAACTGCAAATCCCGCCCATTGTGGTGACCTTGGGCACAATGACCATCTTTCGCGGTTTCATCTTTCTGATTTCCGACGGCAAATGGGTCAACAGTCACGAGATGAGCCCCGCATTCAAGGCCTTCCCCCGCGCGGAACTTCTTGGCCTGCCGGTGCTCAGCTGGATCGCCATCCTTGCCGTCATTGTGTTCACCGTCGTCATGACACGCACCACGCTTGGGCGCGCGTTCTACGCGGCGGGCGGCAATCCGCATGCCGCGACCTATGCGGGGATCAACGTAGGCAAGACGCAGTTCTGGGCGTTCACGATCTCGGGGGCGTTGGCGGGGCTGACGGGCTATCTCTGGGTGTCGCGCTTTGCGGTGTCCTATGTCGATATTGCAGGGGGGTTTGAGCTGGACGTGGTGGCTGCCTGCGTCATCGGCGGTGTGTCGATCATGGGGGGTATCGGCACGGTCGTGGGTGCGCTCTTGGGGGCCTTGTTCCTTGGCATCATCAAGAACGCGCTGCCGGTCGTCGACATCTCCCCCTTCTGGCAATTGGCCATTTCGGGCAGTGCGATCATCATCGCCGTCGCCCTGAACGCGCAGGCCAACCGCAAGAAAGGCCGCATCATCCTCAAGCGCGCGGAGCACATATCATGACCACCACCGACCGCATCATCCCCGACCGCCTGCGCTCTGCGATGGAGCAGCGGCTGAAAAGCTGGGAAACCCTGCTGTTGCTCGTCGCCATCGGGATTTTCGCCGCCAACAGTTTTGCCTCGCCCTATTTCCTGAACGCCTGGAACCTCAGCGACGCGACATTCAACTTCACCGAAAAGGCGATGATCGCCTTTGCCATGGCGCTTTTGATCATCTCGGGCGAGATCGATCTGTCCGTCGCCTCGATCATCGCACTGGCCTCCACCGCGATGGGGGCCGCCGTGCAGATGGGTGTGGGCACGCCCGGCCTCGTGCTGATCGGTCTTGGGGTCGGCCTGCTGTGTGGCGCGTTCAATGGAGTCCTTGTGACCCGCCTCGGGCTGCCTTCGATTGTGGTGACCATCGGCACCATGAGCCTGTTTCGCGGTATCAGCTACATCGTGCTCGGAGATCAGGCGTTCCGGGGCTATCCAGAGAGCTTTTCGTGGTTCGGCCAAGGTTATGTCTGGTGGGTGATCTCCTTCGAATTCGTGCTGTTTGCGGTCATTGCGGTGATCTACGCGGTGCTTTTGCACCAGACCAATTTCGGGCGCGCGGTCTATGCCATCGGCAATAACGCGACGGGCGCGATGTTCTCGGGCATCCGTGTGAACCGCGTGAAATTCATCCTCTTCCTTCTGACCGGCCTGATGTCCGGCGTGGCGGCGATCTGCCTGACCGCGCGCCTTGGTTCCACCCGCCCCTCCATCGCGACAGGATGGGAATTGGAGGTCGTCACCATGGTCGTCCTCGGTGGTGTCAGCATCCTCGGCGGCTCAGGCACCATCGTCGGAGTCGTCATTGCGGCCTTCGTCATGGGGCTGGTCACCTTCGGGTTGGGCTTGCTGAATGTGCCGGGCATCGTCATGTCCATCGTCATCGGCGCGCTCCTGATCGGGGTCATCGCTCTGCCGCGCCTGTGGTCCATGTGGCGGGCACGCTGATGGAGAAATATGCGTTCAGGATGCAGTTGAACCCCGGCTGTCGCGAGGAATACATCAAGCGTCATGACGCGATCTGGCCCGAGCTGGTCACGCTTTTGAAGGAGGCGGGCGTGTCGGATTATTCGATCCATCTGGATGCTGAGACTGATATCCTCTTCGCTGTCTTGTGGCGCAAGGACGGGCACAAAATGGATAGCCTGCCCGCACATCCGGTCATGCAGAAATGGTGGGCGCATATGGCCGACATCATGCAGACCCACCCAAGCAGTGAGCCCGTGGCCACCCCGCTCGACACCGTGTTCCATATGCCATGACACGTCACGTCGCCGTCATAGATATCGGCAAGACCAATGCGAAACTTGCTCTGGTCGACCGGCAGAGCCTGACAGAAATCAGCGTCATCACCCGCCCCAACACGGTTCTGCCCGGCCCGCCCTGGCCGCATTTCGATGTGGACGGGCATTGGGCGTTTCTGCTGGATGGGTTGCGCGATCTCCATGCGCGCCACGGTGTCGATGCGATCTCGGTCACGACCCATGGCGCTTGTGCGGCGCTTCTGGATCAGGACGGCGCACTTGCCGCGCCAATCCTCGACTATGAACACCCCGGCCCCACCGAGACCGCCCAAGCCTATGATGCGATACGCCCCCCTTTCGAAGAAACGGGTTCGCCCCGATTGGCGGGCGGTCTGAACATTGGCGCGCAACTGTTCTGGCAGTTCCACACCGATCCGGGCTTGCACGCGCGCACGCAGCAGATCGTCACCTACCCGCAATTCTGGGGCGCAAAGCTGACGGGCGTGACGGCAAGCGATGTGACCTCTCTGGGCTGTCACACGGATTTGTGGAACCCGCATGCCGGTGAGGTCTCGTCGCTGGTGGCGGCGCTTGATCTGCAGGACAAACTTGCCCCCGTTCGCAAACCCCATGACCGTCTTGGCCCGATCCTGCCGTCCGTCGCCGAGCGCACCGGGCTGGCACCGGACACGCCCGTCTATTGCGGCATACACGACTCCAACGCCTCGCTTCTGCCGTATATTCTGGCGCAAGACCCTCCGTTCAGCGTCATCTCGACCGGCACGTGGGTCATTGCTATGTCCATTGGGGGTCGGAAAACGCCGCTCGACCCTGCCCTCGACACGCTGATCAACGTGACCGCGCTTGGCCATCCGGCCCCCTCTGCGCGCTTCATGGGCGGGCGCGAACATGATCTGGCGATGGGCGGCCCCTACCCGGACCCGACGCCCGATGACCTGCATCACATCCTGTCACACCGGATCATGCTCCTGCCCGCCCTCGCCCCGGAGAGCGGGCCCTTCAAAGGGCAGGCGTCGGGATGGATCGGGGACGAACCGGGCGTGGGAACAGGTCAGCGTGGGGCCGCAGTGGCGCTTTACCTCGCGCTGGTGACAGCCGAATGCCTGTGCAGCATCGGTCATGACGGGCACATCATCGTCGAGGGCCCGTTCGCCAACAATCGGTTCTACCTCGAAATGCTGAGCGTCGCGATGGAGGCCGATGTGTTCCGCTCATCCGGCACAACGGGCACAAGCGCTGGCGCGGCCCTGCTGGTGGGCGGAGAGACACGCGCGCAGCCGATCAGGGATCGCCCCATTGCAGTGGATGCCGAGAACAAACCCTTGCTTGTCGATTATGCGGGCCTCTGGCGACAGACGGTGCGACAAAGAACGCAGTAGCCCCATCGCTCGCCAGAGCGCACCGCGCTGCGTCCGGAACCTGTAACGCTCGGCTGACACCAGGCGTTCCGCATCTGCCTCATCCGCGGCGCAACACCCCAAACCCCTCTTCCCCCCCGCTTCAAGGTCGGGCATACCCGCCTCACCTGAAATCATGATCAACAAGGACCAGACCCATGCACGACATTCGCGCCATCCGCGCCAATCCCGCCGCCTTTGACGCCGCTCTTGCGCGCCGAGGGGACGCGGGTGTGTCGTCTGACCTGCTGGCCCTTGATGAGGCGCGCCGGGCCAAGATCCAGGCCGCCGAAACCGCGCAGGCCGAACAGAACAAGGCCAGCAAAGAGGTCGGTGCCGCCAAAGGCCGCGGCGATGAGGCCGAGTTTGAGCGCTTGCGCGCACTGGTGGCCGACAAAAAGGCCGAGATCGCGGCGATGCAGGACGAGGCCAAGGCGCTTGACGCCCAGTTGACGGACGCGCTTGCCCGTATCGCCAACCTGCCCGCCGACGATGTCCCCGAGGGCGCGGATGAGGACGACAATGTCGAAGTGAAGACGTGGGGGACGCCTCGAACCCGTAATTTCGCGCCCAAAGAGCATTTTGATCTGGCCTCTGTCGCCCCACACATGGATTTCGAGACCGCAGCCAAGACCTCCGGCAGCCGCTTTGTGATGCTCAAAGGGGCGGTCGCGCGCATCCACCGCGCGCTGGCCCAATTCATGATCGACACCCATGTGGATCAAAACGGCTTAACCGAGGTGAACAGCCCCGTGCTGGTGCGCGAAGAAGCGATGTATGGCACCGACAAGCTGCCCAAATTCGGCGAGGAAAGCTATCGCACCGAAGAGGGGATGTGGCTTGTGCCGACCTCCGAAGTGCCGCTGACCTATTCGGTGGCGGGCGACGTGCTGGAGGCAAGCGCGCTGCCGATCCGGCTGACCGCCCACACGCTATGCTTCCGCTCCGAAGCGGGCAGCGCCGGGCGCGACACCGCAGGCATGTTGCGCCAGCACCAGTTCGAGAAGGTCGAAATGGTGTCGATCACCCATCCCGACGACAGCGACGCCGAACAAAAGCGGATGCTGGGCTGCGCCGAAGGGATCCTCGAGGCGCTCGAGATCCCCTACCGCACAGTGATCCTGTGTACGGGTGACATGGGCTTCGGCGCGCGGCGCACCTATGACATCGAGGCGTGGCTGCCCGGCCAGGATGCCTACCGCGAGATCAGTTCGGTCTCGACCACGGGCGACTTTCAGGCACGGCGCATGAATGCGCGGTTCAAGCCTGCCGATGGGGGCAAGCCGCAATTCGTACACACGCTCAACGGCTCGGGTCTGGCCGTGGGGCGGTGCCTGATCGCGGTGCTGGAAAACGGACAACAGGCGGACGGGTCGGTGGCCTTGCCTGCCGTGCTCGCGCCCTATCTTGGCGGAAAATCGACGCTGACGGCGGACGGTACGCTCGCCTAAATGCCAAGTGAGCCGGGGCGGTAATCGGGCCGCCCCTGCGATCTTGTGCGCACGGAGGGGTGAACCTCCCAGCTTTGCTTGGGGCCTTGCCTCCACTTTTTCAGGAACGACCGGCGGTCGGCCAATTCGGGCGCATCGCACAGCGGATCCGGGGCCACCGGCGGGAATGTCTCACCCGGCGTCAAGGCGAGCCGCCCGGCCCCCTGCACCACCCAGTCAAGCGCAATGGACGACAAGGGCTGCGCCGCACCAGACCCGCCCACGATCGAATGATTGCCGACGAACCACAGCTGTTGATAGGGGCGCAGCGGGCCTGTCACACCCCTGTTAAGCCCCTTATTTCCATCAAGATTATCCCATTTTGCGGGCTTGTAGAACACCCGCCGCTCGTCCAGCGCAAGCGCATGGCGCGCCGATTGCACGAGGCTCGACAGCTTCATGTCATGGAACTTGTATTGCCGGTTCCACATCGACGCAACGGGCCCCAACAACGACGGTGGAATGCCCCGCGCGCCCACCGTGTCCCACACGCCGAGATAAGCGATTTCGACCAGGCGCGAGGTGTCGTTGCGCCACGCCATGTCCGTGTCCGACGTGGCGAACCGGGGCGACATCCGGCGCCGCGCCTCGCGGATATGATCGGCATCGGGGTGGTTGGCGTCACCGCGCTTGCGGTAAAGCTCGAAGGCTTCGTTCACCGCCTCGGCGCTCGTGTCTTCGATGATACCGCATTTGCGGATCATCCCTGCCACCGACCGCGCCGTGAAGGCGCCGCGCGAAAAGCCGAACAAATAAATCTCGTCCCCCGGCTCATAGACTTGGGCGAGAAACTGATAGGCCTGTTTCACCTTTGCATCCAGCCCCCAGCCGAACGCCCCGCCGCCCCATTTGTTAAAGAACCGTTTGACCCGCCCGTCAAAACGCTGATCGGTGCCTATGCCGGGAAAATAGGCTGTCACCTGTCCCTTGGCCGGGTCCGACACAAGGGCGCGTTGTAGTTTGTGCACGCTTGTCGGCTCTTGGATCGAGGGGGAATTCCACGTGCCGTCACAAAAGATCGCAATGCGGGTCATTTCTTATCAAGTCCTTGAAATATCGCCAAAAGCTCTACTCTAATGGTCTCAGACTACGCTCAGATACTTTTTTCGTAAACGGTGGAAAACCATGCCTTACCTCGTCGCGCTGCTGACACTTGCCTTTGCAGGCTCAACCCTTTGGGTGCCTGATTTTGGCGGGTTCGACCCTGACCACTTTCCGGTGCCACAGGACGATCCCGCAGTGCAGCCTGCCGGTTATGCCTTTGCGATCTGGGGCGTAATTTACCTGTGGCTGCTCGTGTCCGCTGCGTTTGGCGTGCTGCGCCGCCCTGATGCGCCCGATTGGCAGGACATGCGCGGCCCCTTGGCGATTTCGCTGGCGGTGGGCGCGATCTGGTTGCCTGCCGCGGTCCTCAGCCCGGTTTTGGCGACCTCGCTGATCTGGGCCATGCTGGTGCCAGCCCTGATCGCCCTGATCCGCAGCCCGGTGCATGACGCGGGGTGGGCGAGCCTGCCCATCGGGCTTTATGCCGGCTGGTTGAGTGCGGCAAGCTGTGTGGCCATTGGGCTGTTGCTGGCCGGGTATGGCCTGCTGGCCGAAATCCCGACCGCCGTGATCATGATCATCGCGGCCACGGCCCTTGCGACCTTCATCCAAAGCCGGTTGAACCGCGCGCCGACCTATGGTGTGGCCGTGATCTGGGCCTTTGTCGGGATTATCGTGGCCGCGCCCACATTGATCGCCGTGATTGCAGCCGTCGCCAGTTTGATCGTTGCGGTGCCGACCGTGCAGGCCGCACGCGGGATGACGCAGCGGCTTTAGCTGCGCCGCCCGTCGGTATGCTTGCGCAGTTTTGATGGCGGTGCCTTTTTGCGCCCCTTGTAGGGATTGGCATCATTCTGCCCGCGCATGTAAAGCCGGATAGGCGTGCCAGGCATATCAAAGTCGAGCCGTAAGCCGTTGACAAGATAGCGGTTATAGCTTTCAGGCATTTTGTCGGGATGGCTGCACATCACCACGAAACCCGGAGGCCGGGTCTTGGCCTGGGTCATGTAGCGCAGCTTGATCCGTTTGCCCTGCGGCGCGGGGGGCGGATGCGCCTCCAGCATACCGGTCAGCCAGCGGTTCAACTGCGCGGTGGTCACGCGGCGGTTCCAAACATCATAGGCGCGCAGTATCGCACCGTGCAGCCGGTCGATCCCCCGCCCCGTCTTGGCCGAGACTGTCACCAGAGGCGCGCCGCGCAATTGCGGCAAAAGACGCTCGAAACTTTCCTTCAGGTCGCGCAGCTTGGCCTGCTTGTCGTCCTCGATATCCCACTTGTTGATGGCGACCACGACCGCGCGCCCCTCGCGTTCGGCAAGGTCTGCGATGCGCAAATCCTGCTGCTCGAACGGGATCGCCGCATCGAGCAAAACCACCACGACCTCGGCGAATTTCACAGCGCGCAACCCGTCGCTAACGCTCAACTTCTCCAGCTTTTCCTGCACCTTGGCGCGCTTGCGCATGCCTGCCGTGTCGAAAATGCGCATCGGCGTGCCGCCCCAATCGGTGCGCAGGGAAATGGCGTCGCGGGTGATGCCCGCCTCGGGGCCGGTCAGCAGGCGGTCTTCGCCGACGATCTGGTTAATGAGGGTCGATTTGCCGGCGTTGGGACGGCCCACCACCGCGACCTGCAGGGGTTTGGCATTGGTGGGTTGAGCGACGTAATCCGGGTCATCCTCGTCCACCTCGACATCCACCTCGGGGGCATCGTTATCGGCCTTTTCGGCATATTGATCCGCCAGCGGTTGCAATTGGGCATAGAGGTCGTTCAACCCCTCGCCATGCTCGGCAGACAGGCGGATCGGCTCGCCCAGACCAAGCGAGAACGCCTCAATCACGCCTGCATCGGCGGCCGATCCCTCGCCCTTGTTCGCGGCGAGCAGAACATGCGCAGATCGCTTGCGCAAGATTTCGGCAAAGACTTCGTCGGTGGGCGTCACGCCCGCACGGGCGTCGATCATGAACAGGCACACATCGGCCATATCCACGGCCCGCTCGGTCAGGCGGCGCATCCGGCCCTGCAGGCTGTCATCGGTCGCCTCTTCAAGGCCCGCCGTATCAATCACGGTAAAGCGCAGATCCGCCAGCCGCCCCGCCCCTTCGCGCAGGTCACGGGTCACCCCCGGCTGGTCATCCACCAACGCAAGGCGCTTGCCCACAAGGCGGTTGAACAGCGTCGACTTGCCCACATTGGGGCGGCCAACAATAGCGAGGGTCAGGGTCATGGCCGGGTCCGCATCCAAGGATCAGAGGCCGCACATAGACCATCTGCGCCCGCTCGAAAAGGACCAAACGCGCCTTAGCGGTAAGCGATCAGCTGGCCTTTGCGCGACACCACATAAAGGGTCTGGCCCGCCACAACCGGTGCCGTGGTGGCCCCGCTCGGGATTTCGGTGGTGCCCACAAGCGCGCCGGACGCCGGATCATAGCTGCGCAGCACCCCGTCAGAAGAGGCGACGTGCAGCCGTCCACCCGCAAGGATGGGTCCGTGATGGGCAAAGACTTCGGACTGTTGCGTAGGGCGGTCCTTGACGAAATTGGGCAGCGGCATGCCCCAGATACGGCTACCATCCGCCGCGTCGAGACGCAGCAATTCGTTGCGGTCACTGACCAGGAAGACGCTGTCGGCCACTGGCAGAACGGTGTCGATGGCCCCTTCGTCAGCTGTCCAGATGCGGTTGCCGCTGCCGGCGGCGACCGCAACCGTGCGGCCCGATTGGTTGCCCGCGTAAATCACCCCGTCGCGTGCGATGGGCCGGCCCGTGACGTCGCCGAATTTGGCCAGCGCGCGCCCTTCGCGTTCACCCAAGACGGACGCATCCCACCGGCGCAGACCGCCCTGACGGAACACCGCGCGCATCTCGCCCGAGCCAAAGGAAAAGACGGCCAACCCATCGGTCACAATCGGAGCCGGTGCGCCCAGCACGTTGGTCAGGTTTTCGGACCCCGTGACCTGCCATTCAATCCGTCCGTTGGATTTGTCCAGCGCCCAACCGGTGTCATCCCCGGCCATCACATAGACGAGATCACCAAACACTGTCGGACGGCCAGACCCGGTGCCCTCTAGCTTTTGCGCCCAGATTTCGGCACCCGTAGCCGCATCCAGTGCGGTCAACGCGCCAAACCCGGTCGCGACATATAACACATCGCCATCCGCGGCGAGCCCGCCGCCGGTTGCGTCACCCGACTTTGCCCCATCAGGCAGCACATCGGTCTGCCAAAGAACAGCACCCGAAGTGGACACGGCTGTTACCTGAGTTTCGGAATCCAGTGTGAACACCCGTCCACCTGACACAACAGGATCCGCCACGATGCGGTGTTTGCGGCGGTCCCCTTCGCCGATATTGACAGAGAACACAGGGGTAAGCGTCGCATTGAGCCGCGGGTGGTCGGTGCGAAAATCCGGTGTGCCAAACCCTTGGGCCGCATCCGCATTGGCAACCTGTGCAGGCAGGCTGATGGCGCGGGCCTCATCGGTGACGGCCTCGGCGGCTGCGGTCCCCTCTTCGTCTACGGGCGTGCTCGAAGACAGCACCGAGGTGACCGGTTCGCGCTTGCCGGGCAATATGATCTCTCGTTGGGCGCAGGCGGCCAGCAGTGTCGCCGATATCAGGCAAAGCCCAAGTGTTGTCCTGGCAGGGCTCAGCCCCAGCCGATTGGCCCCAATGGTCCCCATGCGCGAATACCTCATCGTGCAGCCTTTATTGCTCGTTCTCAGTTGTTGGGGCCTGCGGATCGCCGCCCAACGCCACCATTGCCTGTAGGGCGCGTCGTTGCAAGCCTGGGGTCGCTTCGGCGTCCTCAAGGATGCTTTGGAAACGGGCGATGGCAGCGTCCGTATCCCCCTCCGATATGTCGATCAGGGCCAGTTGCTCAGTCGCAAGCATCCGCAAGGGAACACCGGGCACAGCGAGGGTCTCGAACCCGGCGCGCAAGGTCGCAGGGTCTATCACGTCGGCCTGCAACATCAATGATTTGAAAGTGGCAATCTGGCGGTAGATCAGGGGGATATCCCCGTTATCCGTGACCGATTGCAAGGTCTGCGCCGCCGCCTCGGGTTCACCCGCATCGGACTGCGCCCCTGCGGTCATAAAGGCCAGCACGGCTGCACCCTGGGGCGTATCAGCGGACACATCGGCCAGGGCCGCAGCCCGGCCCGCATCCTCGTCCGTGGTCAGGGCTGCCAGCATCGCGTCGCCAAGCGCCTGCGCGCGCGCGTCCTGTTGTGCGCGACGATACTCATTGTACCCGGCCCCGCCCACGATCAGCACGATCGCAAGTGCGGCGATCCAGCCATATCGCTTGAGATAGCCATAAAGACGGTCGCGGCGGACCTCGTCCGTGACCTCTTCGATAAAGCTGTCGGTGTTGCTCACGCCCGCATTCCCCTTGTCTGGCGACAGATTTGCCCTGCCATGCCCAATATTTGCGCCTCTCTTATCCTGCCCCAGCCCCCAAGCCAAGTACCACAAACAGCGCGCGCTCTTGCCGCAATCCGGCAACATTGCAGTTCAAGCTCAAAAAAAGTAATCTAAACTGGTTAGTTTAGTCGTATGACACCTTATATCGGACCTTAAGCGCGATCCATCGCGCGTTCAAAAACCATAAGGGAAGTGCACGAAATGCGGTTTGTGTCGTTTGTATTGGCCATCATCGTGGCGACGGGCTTGTACTTCTGGGTGATCGAACGCGAGCGCACCTTGGCGTTCTTTGAGAACCGCGCGGCGCAAGATGACCCCGAAATGGCCCAGACCGAAGACGCCAGTGCCGACGCCGAAGAGGAAGAGGAAGAAGCGGCAGCACCCGAAGCGGGACCCGGATTGATCAAAGTGGTCGTGCGCCGCTCGACCGCGCGCGAGATTGACAGTGCCGTGATTCTGCGGGGCCAGACCCAGGCCGCCCGTCAGGTCGATGTGCGCGCCGAGACGTCCTCGACTGTCCTGTCCCCGCCCTTGCGCAAAGGCGCGTTTGTGGAAGAAGGCGAATTGCTGTGCCAGCTTGACCCTGGCACCCGCGATTCCGCATTGGCCGAGGCCCGCGCCGGTCTGGCCGAAGCCGTCGCCGGCAAGACCGAAGCCGAAGCCCGCGTACCCGAAGCCGAAGCCCGCGTGATCGAGGCCCAGGCCCGCATCGACGAGGCGCTGGTGAACCAGAACGCCTCCCGTCGGTTGAGCGAAGGGGGCTTTGCCGCTGAAACCCGCGTCAAGAACAGCGACGCCGCCGTGGCCGCCGCCCAAGCGTCCTTTGAGGCGGCGATCGCCGGTGTGAGTGCCGCCAAATCCGGTTTGCAATCGGCAGCAGCGCGGATCGAAAGCGCCTCTGCCGCAATTGCAACGGCTGAAAAGGAAATGCAGCGCCTCGATATCCGCGCGCCCTTTGCCGGGACGTTGGAAAGCGACACCGCCGAACTCGGCTCGCTTTTGCAGCCCGGATCGCTGTGTGCGACGGTGATCCAGCTTGATCCGATCAAGCTGGTCGCCTTTGTGCCCGAAACCGAGGTGAACCGCGTTGATGTTGGCGCAACGGCCCGCGCCCGCCTTGCCGCCGGAGGCCAACAGGTGTCGGGCGAGGTCGAATTCCTGAGCCGTGCGGCCGATCCCACCACCCGCACCTTCCGCGTGGAAATCGAAGTGCCCAACCCTGATCTGACCATCCGCGATGGGCAGACCGCCGAAATCGCCATCTCGGCCGCCGGGGCGAAGGCGCATCTGTTGCCCTCGTCCGCCCTGACCCTGAACGAGGACGGACGCCTTGGTCTGCGCACCGTGGATGATGCGGGCATCGTCGCGTTCCAACCCGTCGACGTCGTGCGCGACACCGATCAGGGTATCTGGCTCACCGGACTTGACGATCAGATCAACGTCATCGTCGTGGGACAGGAATTTGTGACCGCAGGCGTGCAGGTCGCCCCCACCTTTCAGGAGCAAACCCAATGACCGGTGTTGTTGAGTGGGCCGCCTCGCGCGCCCGGATGGTTCTGGCCTTTATTATCCTGTCCCTGACCGTCGGTACGGTCGCCTATATCAGCCTGCCCAAAGAGGGCGAGCCCGACATCGAAATCCCCACGCTCGTCCTTTCCGTCCCCTTCCCCGGCATTTCAGCCACGGACGCCGAAACGCTGCTGATCCAACCGATGGAAACCGAGTTGGGTGATCTGGACGGGCTTGACCGGATGACCTCCACCGCCGCCGAGGGCTATGCCAACGTGGTGCTGGAATTCGAGTTTGGCTGGGACAAGACGCAAGTCATGGCTGATGTGCGCGACGCCATGGACAGCGCCGAGGCAGAATTCCCCTCGGGCTTTGAACAGTACACACTGGATGAGTTCAACTTTTCCGAATTTCCCATAGTCATCGTGAACCTGACAGGCCCCGTGCCCGAGCGTACCATCACCCGTGTTGCCAAGGACTTGCAGGACGATCTTGAGGCGATGGACGCCGTGCTGGAGGCATCCGTTGTCGGCAGCCGCGACGAGATGGTCGAGGTCATCATCGACCCGTTGCGCCTTGAGGCCTACAACGTCACCGCTGGCGAGTTGATCACTGTGGTGCAGAACAACAACCAGTTGATTGCCGCCGGTGAGATCGAAACCGATCAGGGCTCTTTCGCCGTCAAGATCCCCTCCTCTTTTGACGAAGTGCAGGACATCTACACCCTGCCCATCAAGACCAATGGCGACCGTGTCGTGACGCTTGGTGATCTGGCCGAGATCAACCTGACCTTCGAAGATCGCGTCTCAACCGCCCGCTTTAACGGTCAGGACACTGTGGCGCTGCAGGTGGTGAAACGCAAAGGCTTCAATTTGATCGACACCGCCACCGAGGTCAAAGAACTGGTGGCCACGAAATCCGCCGAATGGCCCGAGGGGCTGATCGCGGCAGTCGAGGTGGGCACGTCAAACGACATGAGCCGCGAAGTGGCCTCCATGGTTGGCCAGCTTGAGGGGTCGGTTCTGACGGCCATTGCGCTGGTGATGATGGTCTCGCTCGCCTTTCTGGGGCCCCGCGCCTCGTTGCTGGTGGGCTTTGCCATCCCGACCTCGTTCCTGTTGTGCTTCGTGCTGCTCGCGATCATGGGCATCTCTGTCTCCAACATCGTGATGTTCGGGCTGATCCTGTCTGTCGGGATGCTCGTCGACGGGGCCATCGTCGTCGTGGAATACGCGGACAAGCGGCAACAGGCCGGCTCCGGCCCCATGCGATCCTATGTCGAGGCGGCAACACGCATGTTCTGGCCGGTCGTATCCTCGACGGCCACCACGCTTTGCGCCTTTCTGCCGATGCTGTTCTGGCCGGGCGTGCCGGGGCAATTCATGGGTATGTTGCCCGTCACGCTGATCTTTGTCCTGTCGGCCTCGCTGATCGTGGCACTGATCTATCTGCCTGTGATGGGCGGAGTGCTCGGGCGTTTGACCATCTGGCTCAGCACGCAAAATGTGCGCATCGCCTCCCTGCCCTTGTGGACCCATATCGCACTGTTCGGGTTGGCCGCCGTAATGATGGTTGGTCTGGTGGCCATCCCGCTGCTTCAGGGCAATATCGGCGCAACGCTTGGGGCGATGGATCAGCAATCCATCTGGCAATCCGTTCTGCCCACATTCCTGAAGGTGTTTGCGATGGCCCTCGGTATCGTTGTGCTGGCAGGATTTGCCTTGGCGGGGCTGGTGTTGTTTCTGCTCAGCCTCTCGGCTGTCCTGTTGCGCATGGGTTGGGCTGGAATCTGGGCGGGGCGCAAGGTGTTCGGCCAGCGCACGCGCAAGGTCCGCTCGGGCTATCAACGGTCCAACTTCGGCTATCTGATCCAGGGCATCGTGGGCAATCCGATCATGCCACTGGCGATGATCGGATTTGTCTTCGTCTTTGTGGGCACTACGCTGATCTATTTCATCAACAACAACCGCGGCGTTGAATTCTTTGTCGCGACTGAGCCCGAACAGGCCATCGTCTATGTGCTGGCACGCGGCAACCTAGGGCTTCAGGAAAAGGACGCGTTGCTTGGTCAGGTCGAGGATGTGATCAACGCCCATCCCGGCATCCGCAGCGCCTTTGCATTCGCCGGCGCGGGCGGGTTGAACGCCAACACGGGCGGCGCAGGCTCACCAAAGGACGCCATCGGGCAGGTCCAGCTGGAAACGATCCCGTGGGAAGAACGCCCCGATGCGACGGAGGCGTGGTTCAC
Organism: uncultured Tateyamaria sp.; assembly: GCF_947494755.1. GTDB lineage: Bacteria > Pseudomonadota > Alphaproteobacteria > Rhodobacterales > Rhodobacteraceae > Tateyamaria. The sequence goes on along the minus strand of NZ_CANLVZ010000011.1, from coordinate 94,459 downwards.
CCTGCCCCTGATCAATTACACCGTCATGCGCGAGGTGAAATCGGCCGACTTTGACGGCGACACCGTGCTGAATGAGCTGACCGAAGAGCTGGGCCAAATCCCCGGCATCCGCACCGAAGTCCTGCCGCTGGCCCAAGGCCCCGCCTCGGCCAAGCCGGTGCATCTGCGCATTAAAGGAGATGATTGGCAGGACTTGTTGAACGCGACCGCCACCGCGCGCCAGGCCTTTGACACCACCCCCGGCCTCGTGCGGATCGAGGACACGCGCCCCCTGCCCGGCATCGACTGGCAAATTGACGTGGATGTGCAAGAGGCAGGTCGCTACGGCGCGGATGTCGCCACGGTGGGCGCGATGGTGCAACTTGTGACGCGCGGTCTGCTGCTTGATACGATGCGTGTCGACACCTCGGACGAGGAGATCGAGATTCGCGTCCGCCTGCCCCAAGCCGACCGGGTTCTGTCGACCCTCGACACGCTCAAGGTGCGCACGGCGGACGGTCTGGTGCCGCTGGCCAACTTCATCACCCGCACGCCTGTGGCCGAACTGGCCCAGATCAACCGGGTGGACCAGAAACGCTATTTCGACGTCAAGGCGGACGTGTTTGATGGCCTGCAAAAACTGACCACTACGGCGGAGGTTGACGGCGTACAAACACCCGTGATCGCCGCCACCCTGCGCCCCGCAGCGGACGGTCCGATCACCTCAGAAGACGGAGTGCGTTACAGCGTCCTGGCCCTTGGCACCGCTGCGCCCGGCACAGACTTGCAGGCCGCGTTAGACGCGGGCGACCTGCGCCTTGAGCCGGTCAATGCCAACGAGCGGATTGCAGAGATCACCAAATGGCTTGACACCGGCCCATTCGAGCAGGGGATCGAGTTTGAATGGACCGGCGACCAAGAGGATCAGGCCGAATCCGGGGCTTTCCTCGGTCAAGCCTTTATGGGTGCTTTGGGGCTGATGTTCATCATCCTGCTGGCCCAGTTCAACAGCGTTTACAATGCGTTGCTGGTGCTTGGAGCCGTGGTGCTGTCCACCGCAGGCGTGCTGATCGGGATGCTGGTCATGGACCAGCCGTTTTCAATCATCATGACGGGCACAGGGATCGTCGCTCTTGCCGGGATCGTTGTGAATAACAACATCGTACTGATCGACACCTATCAGGAATACGAGCGCTACATGCCCCGGATCGAGGCGATCATCCGCACCGCGCAGGACCGTATCCGCCCCGTTCTGCTGACGACCGTCACCACGATGGCCGGCCTTGCGCCCATGATGTTCGGGCTCAGCCTCAATTTCGGCGATGGCGGCTACACCGTCGATAGCCCGACCGCGCTCTGGTGGAAGCAGTTGGCCACCGCTGTCGTTTTCGGCCTTGGGATCGCCACGGTGCTGACGCTGATGGTGACGCCGTCGATGCTGGCGCTGCGGGTCTGGGTCGTGACCTACGCGATGTGGCTCAGCCAGTTGCTGGCAAAACTGTCCTTTGGCCAGGCAAGCACCGCAGCGCGGGACTGGTCGCTGGCGCGCGATTGCCGGGTGATGGACAACCGCGAGCTGGTCTGGGATTTCGATGCGGAGCCGGGGCGCGACAGCGCGCAGTCCGAACTGCCCTTCCCCGACGCGCCGCTCAAGGCTGCGGAGTAGCGTCCTTGCCCGCGCCAGCTGCACGCGCGGTGTCGGGCAGATCGGCCCACCACTCGGCATAGGATGAGTTCTTGGGGTGGCGTCCACCTTCGTCGGGGGTGCCATCATCCCACCAGACCGGCCCACGTTCGCCCAAAGCGTGCTTGGCAGCGTCCACCGCATCACGCGCGGCACGCGTCTCGACCTCATCCTTTGCAAAACGCACCGCGCGGCGGGCCTGCATCAACGCCTTTACAGCCGCCCGGCGCGTCGTGTCATCAAGGCGCGGATCGGTCTTGCGCCACAGCCGGGATTTCGCCACGAAATAGCGCCCATCTGGGGTTTCGGGATAGTCCTTGCGCGCCATCAGGCCGTGCCCTGCGGGACGGTGGGCGGGGCGTCTTTGCGCCAGCAAACAGCGCCGGGGCCCGTCACGCGTCCTCTGCCTGTTGACGCTGCCAAAGCTGCGCATAGCGCCCCTCAGCAGCCAGCAAGGCGTCATGGGTGCCGGTCTCGACGATCACGCCCTTTTCCAGCACCACGATCCGGTCCGCTTCGGCGATGGTGCTGAGGCGGTGCGCGATGGTCAGCACGGTGCGCCCCTGCCCGGCGGCATTCAGCGCCTCCTTGATGTCCTGTTCGGTCTCGGTGTCAAGCGCGCTTGTCGCCTCGTCCAGCAGCAGGATCGGCGGGTTCTTGAGCAACGTGCGCGCGATGCCCACGCGCTGTTTTTCACCGCCTGACAGCTTCAGCCCCCGCTCACCCACAGCCGTCTCGTACCCATCGGGCAACGCCTGCACGAAATCGTGGATCTGAGCGGCGCGCGCGGCGGCGACAATCTCGGCCTCGGTGGCGTTGTCACGCCCATAGGCGATGTTGTAGCGGATCGTGTCGTTGAACAGCACCGTGTCCTGCGGCACGACCCCGATGGCAGCATGCAGGCTTTCCTGCGTGACATCGCGCACATCCTGTCCGTCGATGCGCAAGGCCCCCGACCCCACATCGTAAAACCGGAACAGGAGCCGCCCGATGGTCGACTTGCCCGAGCCTGTGGAGCCGACAATCGCCACCATCTCGCCCGGTTCGGCCACCAGCGACACGCCCTTGAGGATCGGGCGCGCCGGGTCATAGCCGAAATGTACATCGTCCAGTTCGACCCGCCCGCCGGTCACTTTCAGCGCCGGAGCGTCCGGGGCATCCACCACCTCGGCGGGCTGTTCGAGCAGATCGAACATCTCGCCCATATCCACCAGCGCCTGCCGGATCTCGCGGTAGACGGTGCCCAGAAAGTTCAGCGGCATGGTGATCTGGATCATGTAGGCGTTGACCATGACGAAATCGCCCACTGTGAGGCTCCCGTTCTGCACGCCCACCGCCGCCAGCACCATGACCCCGACAAGGCCCGCGGTGATGATGACGGACTGACCGAAGTTGAGGAAGGCCAGCGAATAGCTGGTCTTGAGGGCAGCGACTTCATAGCCCTCCATCGCGCTGTCATAGCGGCCCGCCTCGCGACGTTCGGCCCCAAAATACTTGACCGTTTCATAGTTCAGCAGGCTGTCGATGGCCTTTTGGTTGGCGTCCGTGTCCTGATCGTTCATCACCTTGCGCAGCTTCACGCGCCATTCGGTCACGGCAAAGGTGAACCAGACATAGATCGCGATGGTGACGGCCACAATCAGCAGATACCACGCATCAAACAGGATCGTGAGGATAATCCCGATCAGCGCCAGTTCCAGCACCAGCGGTCCGATGGAGAACAGCAGGAAGCGCAGCAGGAATTCGACGCCCTTGACCCCGCGTTCGATGATGCGGCTGAGGCCGCCGGTCTTGCGTGTGATGTGATAGCGCATCGACAGGCGGTGAATGTGCTGGAACGTCTCAAGCGCCAGCATCCGCAGCGCGCGCTGCGCCACGCGGGCAAAGATCGCATCACGCAACTGTTGAAAGCCGACATTGAACAGGCGTGCCACGCCGTAGGCAACCGTGAGCCCGATGGCCCCAAGCGCCAGCGCCGACGTCCCCTCGCCCGCCAGCACGTCCACCGCGTCGCGGTAGATGATGGGGGTATAGACCGACACCAGCTTGGACAGGATCAGCGCCAGCATCGCCAGCACCACGCGCCGCTTTACCCACGGCTTGTCGGCAGGCCAGAGATAGGGCGCGACCTTGCGGATCGTGCGCCAACCCGAGCGGCGCTCGGCCTCGGCTACGGAATTGTCGGGGTCGGGCTGAGGGTGCGCCGCCCCTTTCGGAGCGGTCGATGCTGTGGTGTCAGCGGGCATGGAAAGACGTCCTTGGAGTATTGACGCCAAGACATAGCCCGGTCACGCCAGACTTGCCAGTGCACGCACCCTATTCGGGCAAGGCAAACACCTGACCCGGAAAGATCAGGTCGGCATCGCGAATGTTCACGCGATTGGCCTCGAACACATCGACATAAAGCCGCCCGTCGCCGTATCGATCGCGCGCAATCCCCCAGAGCGTATTGCCGGTCTGCACGGTCACTTGGGTGACGGGTGCGTCGCTCTCTTCTATCGCGGCCAGCACTTCGGGATCTTCGCGGCGGAACGGGGTTTCGACGCGGCTTGTCACCTCACCCGCATCATTCAATTCATCCACGCGCAAGGTGTAGACGCCGGTGTCGATCTGCGGCAGGTCGCCCCGCCAACTGCCGTCGCCCTGCACGTCCAGATCGGCCACGGGGCGATTGTCCACATAGACGCGCACGACCGCCGCCTCGTCCTGCGCGCGGCCTGCCAGTTGCACGTCCCCGTCATCGTCATAGCTGATCGTGTCGATCTCGATATTCTCGAGGGTTTCGGGCGCGGCTACGTTCAACACCGCGACCCCGTCTTCGGTGGATCTGAGCACGTTCACGGCCGTCGCATCGTCCCGGTTGCCGTCGCTCGGCGCGGCCGCAACGTCGTCGGGCGTGGCCGCGGGCTGCGCCGGTGTGGCGGGTGCGAGGGAGGCGATTGCCGGTGCCTGGAGCGGTGTGCCGTCCGTCTGCTCAGTCGGGCTGCCCGCCTGCTGCGTGGTGCTGGCCGATGGCTCGGCCGTGTTGTCGGGCTGCGGCGCCGGGCGGGCCGTCCGGTCCGTTGCGCTCGCCGTCTCGGTATCCGTCGCGGCGGGCGCGCTACCGTCAGCGACGGCCACATCCTCCGTGGGGGTGGTCTGGGGCTGCGCGCTGCCGGGTGCGTCTGTGGGCGGCACGGCCGCCGCGATCACGGGCACCTCCGTCTCGGGCGCGGTAATGCCGGGCGCTTGCGGGCGCGCGGGTGCCTCGGCCCCGGCCACCAGCTTGTCCTGCGGGGCAAGAATGATCTCGTCGAGCGAGGCGACCTCCTGCAGACCGACCCGCTGCACAAGGGTCAGCACCCGGGCCTTGGCGCTGTCGGGCAGGATTGTAATGGCCGCGAACGATCCGCCCTCATCGGCGGTGACAGAGATGTTTTCGACCCCGTCCAGCAACACCGAGACGGTGCTGCCCGGTGCGGCGCGGCCCGCGATGATCGTCAGCCCGTCGGCTTCCAGCCGCACCTCGTCAATGGACGGTGCTGCAACGGGGGCTGGCGTGACCTCGGGGGTTTGCGGCTCTTGGGTGGGGGCCTCGGGCACGGCCGCGACGGCCTCGACCGCAGGGGCTGCCTCCGGCACCGATGCCTCGTCCTGTCGACTGATGAAAACGCCTGCGACGACGGCCACAATCGCCAGCACTGCAACCGATCCCAAAAGCGCGCCGTTTGACCCGGCCATGGCCGCCCATTTCGACATTTTCGACCCTCATTTACGCATCTGCTGTGCGTGGTTTGATTGCGCTTGCATAACAGGCGGCTTAACAACGGTCAAAACACGCGCGCACCCGGTCGATCACTTTCCCGCGCCATGTCTTCGGAGCCTGTCATGCCCAAACCATCCATCTGCGTCTATTGCGGCTCTCGGCGGGGGCGTCACCCGGCCTATATGACCGAAGCGGCGGCACTTGGGACCGGTCTGGCACAACGCCGCTGGCGGCTGGTTTACGGGGCCGGAGACGTAGGGCTGATGGGGGCTGTGGCGCGTGCTGCGCAGGATGCAGGGGGCGAAACCTTTGGGGTGATCCCGCAGCATCTGGTCGATTGGGAGGTCGGAAAGACGGACCTGACCCGCTATGTCGTCACCGAAACCATGCATGAGCGCAAGAAAGTCATGTTCATGAATTGCAACGCCGTGGTGGTGCTGCCGGGTGGGGCCGGATCGCTGGACGAGCTGTTCGAGGTGCTGACCTGGCGCCAGCTTGGCCTGCATGACAAGCCAATTTACCTTGTGAATACAAAGGGCTATTGGGACCCTTTGGTCGCGCTTCTGGAACATGTGGTGTTTTGCGACTTTGCCGACGCGAGCCTGCTGGATTTCATCACCGTGACCCGCACGGTGGACGAGACGCTGGAGTTGTTGACCGAGGTCGTGCCGCAACCGGACTGACACGACCGCGCGCATCCCCTTGAGCGAGGATCGCCTGTATCTGCGCTTGTCGTCCTCATTTGGCCAACAAAACCACCGCCTAAGCCAGCGCGTCTCGAGGGCGCGACCCACACCATCTCTGACATAGACGCGACGGCACTTCCCCGGCTTTCCTCATCGATGATGAACGCAGCGTTTAAGGTCCCTATCACCCATCCCCGGATGTGACGGTTTTGCCACAAGACCAAACGCAAAACGCAGCGCGCCCGGTCACCAACAGGGCAACCGGGCGCGCGCTGTTCATCAGGTGCCCCAAACAGGGGCAATCAGATCACATCCTCGATGCGACGTTTTCCCAGTTCACCAGATTGTCGAGGAAGTTCGACAGGTAGTCCGGGCGCTTGTTGCGGAAGTCAATGTAGTATGAGTGTTCCCACACATCGCAGCCCAGCAGAGCGGTCTGGCCGAAACAGATAGGGTTCACGCCGTTCTCTGTCTTGGTGACCTTGAGGCTGCCGTCCGCGTCCTTGACCAGCCATGCCCAACCAGACCCAAACTGGCCCGCGCCTGCGGCTTTGAACTCGTCCTTGAACTTGTCGACCGAGCCAAAGTTTTCGGTGATCGCCTTTTCCAGCTCGCCGGGCATGCCCGCATCGCCGGGGCCCATCATTTCCCAGAACTGGTTGTGGTTCCACAACTGGCTGATGTTGTTGAAAATGCCGTTCTGGGCAACGGCACCCTTGTTGTAGGTGCCCAGAATAATCTCTTCGAGAGATTTGTCAGCCCACTCGGTTCCTTCGATCGCCTTGTTGCCGTTGGTGACATAGGCGTTGTGGTGCAGGTCGTGGTGATATTCCAGCGTCTCTGCGGACATGCCTTTGGACGCAAGCGCGTCGTGGGCATAGGGAAGGTCGGGAAGTGAAAAAGCCATGTGGGCCCCCTTTGGTGTTAGTTCCGGTGTATGCCTTACAGATTGTCCGCCTGTGGGCAAGATCAAGGACTATTCGCCAGCAAAAAGCACAAAGTCGAGGCAGTGCGCCGCATCGACTTTCAGAACCGCCCGACCTCACTGCCTTTCTGCGCCGCAACGCAAAGCAGGTCGAACATGTACCGCGCCTGACTGCGAAAACAGATGATGTGGAACGTGTCCGTATCCGCAATCCAGAAGGCCGCCGCCGTCTGCGCCATACGGGTCCGCCGGAACATGCCCGGCTGAAAGCTCCGCTCGGACACATCAACGGGGGCAAGTTTGGCCATCACCGCGCGCGCATGCACGCCCGCAATCTGAAACAGCGCCCGCGCGTCAGAGACATCGACGGCCAGCACATGTGCCTTGATCAACGCCTTATCCAGCTTGGCGATGATGCCCTGCACGTCACCGTAGGGGCACAGGATCAGCACCTCGTCCGGCGACATCCACGCGACCGCAAAGGCACCGTCCTGCGCAACCTGCCCCTGATCCGGCACAGCCAGCCCGGTGTTTGATTTCACCGCTTTTTTCAGCACGGCCATGCTGAGATCACCGCGCAGGGTGATCATCCCCTGCATCGGCAATTCCGCGACATCTGCGATCCCGTCTGTGAAACGGACCCCGTTCAGGGCGGTGACAGCCTTAGACATTCTGCTTCTCCCCGTCAGGATCGTAAAACACCGGGCTTACGATCTTGGCCTTGTAGGTGGTGCCATCGGTGCCCGGAAACTCCAGCACCTCGCCCATACGGTCGGGTCCGTGCAGCACCAGCCCCATCGCAATGCCCTTGTTCAGATTGGGCGAGTGATAGCTGGACGTAACCCGCCCCTGCATATTGCGCTGGCCATTGGCATTGGTGCCCTCGGCCACCGCATAGGCCCCGTCAGGCAGGGTCGATCCGTCCGTGCTTTCCAGCCCCACCAGCTTCCAGCGGGCCGGGTCGGCCATGTGGCTGCGCAAATGGGCGCGCTTGCCCAGATAGTCGTCCTTTTTCTTGGACAGCGCCCAGTGCAACCCGAGGTCTTGGGGGATCACTGTGCCGTCGGTCTCGTCCCCGATCATGATAAAGCCCTTTTCGGCGCGCAGAATGTGCAGGGCTTCCGTGCCGTAGGGCATGACGCCCAAATCGGTGCCGACCTTCATCAGTGCATCCCAGAATGCCTGCCCTTCGCTCGCGCGCACGGCGATTTCATAGCTGAGCTCACCAGAAAACGAGATGCGATAGGCGCGCACAGCGAACCCGCCAAGCGTGCCGTCCGCCCACCCCATAAAGCCAAGCGCGTCTTTGGAGACATCCATGCCCCCAAGGGCTTCAAGTGCTTTGCGGGCATTGGGGCCGACCACGGCGACTTGGGCATATTGCTCGGTCACGTTGGCGACATAGACCTGCCAGTCCCACCATTCGGTTTGCAGCCATTCCTCCATATGCGCATGGATGCGCTCGGCCCCGCCGGTGGTGGTGTGGCAAAGGAACGTGTCTTCGTCGATGCGGGCCACGACCCCATCATCGATCAGAAACCCGTTTTCGCCGCACATCAGCCCATAGCGGCATTTGCCCGGTTTCAGCGTGCTCATCATGTTGGTGTAGAGCATATCGAGGAAGCGCCCCGCATCCGGCCCCTTGACGATGAGTTTTCCAAGGGTCGAGGCATCAAGCAGCCCAAGGTTTTCGCGCACATTCTTTGTCTCGCGCATCACCGCGTCATGGACGGATTCGCCGCTGCGCACGTAGGCGTAGGGACGCCGCCAATGACCAACAGGTTCCCAATCGGCACCGTTGGCATCATGCCAGTCATGCATGGGCGTGCGCCGAATCGGCTGGAACACGTCGCCACGTGCTTCGCCGCCGATGGCCCCCATCGAGATCGGAGTATAGGGCGGGCGGAATGTGGTTGTGCCGGTCTGCGGGATGGGTTGATTTAGTGCATCAGAAAGGATCGCGAGGCCATTGATATTGCTCAACTTCCCCTGATCTGTCGCCATGCCCAGAGTGGTGTAGCGCTTGGCGTGTTCGACGCTTTCGAACCCTTCTTGAGCGGCGAGTTGCACGTCGGATACCTTTACGTCGTTCTGATAATCGAGCCACGCCTTGGCCCGCAGATCACGGCCCGCGCCTTGGGGCATTAGCCAGACCGGGGCCATCGGTGCCTCGTCAAGGCAGACACCGTCGGGGGCATTGGTCTTTTTGGGGGTAAAGCCCGTGGCCCGGGCCGCGGCGCGCCCCATCGCATGGGCATCCCCGAGGATTTCAGTAAGGCCGAAATGCCCGTTGGCAGAGCCCGCAGGGCTGACAAAAGGACTGCCATCCGCGCCGATGGGCGCTTTATCCACATCTGGGCGGAACATTGCCCAATCGGCGTCCCAGAACAGCTTGCCCCCGCAATGCGACCATAGGTGGACGACAGGCGACCACCCCCCCGACATGGCGACGACATCGCATGCGATCTCTTCGACGGTGGCCCCCTCGCCCGCTTGCGCACAGACGGAAACGCCGGTCACGCGCTTGGCCCCTTGCACCTTGGCCACCCCGTGACCCATCATCACCCGGATGCCTGCCGCCTTGGCCTCGGCCATCAGGGGGCTGTCCACGGGCAAAACGCGCGCATCCAGGATCGCAGGCACCTCCAACCCCACATTCTTGAGGACCAAAGCGGTTCGGTAGGCATCGTCATTATTGGTGACAACAACGGTCCGATCCCCGGCGCTGACCCCGTAATTGATCGCGTAATCGCGCACCGAAGCGGCGAGCATCACGCCGGGGATGTCATTGCCCGCAAAGGACAAAGGCCGTTCTATCGCGCCAGTGGCGGTAATGATGTGCCCGGCCCTGATCCGCCAGAGGCGGTGGCGCGGGCCATCCATGTCCGGCGTATGATCAGTGAGTCGTTCGTACCCCAGAACATAGCCGTGATCGTAAACCCCCGCGCCCATCGTCCGGGCACGCAAGGTCACATTTGGCAGCTCAGCGAGGTCCGCAACCAGTTCTTCCACGAACTTATCCACAGGTTTACCGTCAACCGTGCCGCCATCGACGGGCGCGCGCCCGCCCCAATGGGCCGTCTGTTCCAGCACCAGCACCTGCGCGCCCGATTGCGCGGCGGACCTGGCCGCTTGCAGCCCGGCAATGCCGCCACCCACAACCAGCACATCGCAAAACGCATACAGGTGCTCGTAGGTGTCCCAATCGCGGCCCTTTGGCGCTTGGCCCAGACCGGCGGCCTGCCGGATGAAGGGCTCATAGACATGTTTCCACAGGGGACGCGGGTGGATGAACATCTTGTAGTAAAAGCCCGCAGGCATGAAGCGCGACAGCTTCGCGTTGATCGCACCCACGTCGAATTCGAGGCTGGGCCAGTGGTTCTGGCTGGTGGCAAGCAGCCCCTCGAACAGCTCGGTGGTGGTGGCGCGCTGGTTGGGTTCGAACTTGCCCTCGACTCCGAGGTTGACCAGCGCATTCGGCTCTTCGGGGCCAGCAGCCACGATTCCGCGCGGGCGGTGATACTTGAACGAGCGTCCCACCAGCATCTGGTCATTTGCCAAAAGGGCGGAGGCGAGCGTGTCGCCCTCGTACCCGGTCATGGGCGCACTGTTAAAGCTGAAGCGGACCGCCTTGTCGCGGTTCACCAAGCGGCCTTGCGTTGCCAGTCGTGTGCTCATGATGTGCCCTCGTACCGGGCGGAGGCGTCGGCGCCTCCGGCGGGCATATTTTTGGAACAATGAAAGATCAAGACACGGCCCCCCATGACCACCCCGGCCGTCTGGCCGAGATTTTGGCGCGCAGGTCTGGCGGGGGTTCAAGCGTTTGGGCGGGATAGGTGCCGAAGATTTCAAGCGTCATGGTGCAGCGCGCGGCGTGAAACCACTTGCCGCAGCCGTAAACATGCCGCCAGCGCTCAAAATGCACCCCCTTGGGGTTTTGGCGCATGAACATGTAGTTTTCGAAGTCATCATCGCTTGATCCGGGACCAAAGCGCGTCAGATGCGCCTCGCCACCTGCGTGAAATTCGCTTTCTTCGCCTGTTTGGCCGCAACACGGGCAGGTCAGGATCAGCATGGGCGGGCTCCGATCAAAGGCCCAGACACACAAAAAGCGGACGTCGTGAGACGCCCGCCTGATGCAGCCTTGGGAGGGGTGGCTAGGTTATTCTGTTGGTGCGACTGTACCTTCTGTTGCGGGTGCAACTTCGGTCGCGGGTGCAATGGCGTCCTGGCCAGCAGTCCCGCCAGTCGATCCACCGCCGATGGATCCGACCAAAGCCAGGATCGCGACGACACCGACAATGAGTGCAAAGGCGATAAGCAGGCCGCGCCCACTGACGCCATCACCGCGGTGTAGGTTGGGGTTTGGATAGTCTGACATGTTGTAGCCTCCATTGAATGGATGCTCAGAACATCAGATTTGGGCGATGTCTCAACCCGCGGGGGGCCTGGCCGCGCATTTCGGCCAAGCCCAGCCAATTTCGCGACATCCAGGCGGCTGCGTCCCGCCGGATATCGCCGATATGACCTGTATTCAGTCGCCTGAGGTGGCTTCTTCGACTGCTGCGCCTGCACCTTCAACGCTGATGGTAAGCTCGTCCCCGCCGGTGTCGCCGGAGTAAACCATGTAGACAAGCCCCGCCACAACGACGACCAAAGCGCCGACGATGAAAGCCAGAAATCCGTTGCCACTGGATGTGTTATGTTGCGATGTGTGGTCAGCCATTTTACTGTCCCCTTCTGTGTTTCGATTACACAGATAACGTCGCGTGGCCTTGATTGGTTCCTCGACCGGCCTTGGCCTGCGCCCCACGTTTCGGTTAGGCTGCAGTCAACTTTGATCGACAGGAGCGGGTGATGAGCAAGGAAATGGGTGCCATTCTGGTCTTTGGCGCGATCATCGTGGGCGCGATCGTGATGTTCGTGCTGGAACAGCGCGCCGCAGCCCGCCGCAAGGAGGCCCGAGGGGGTCGCGAGATCGACGTCAGCGACCTGATCGCCTTCGGCTCGGCGGCGGGTGAAGGCACCAGGACCGCCCCCCCCAACACCCCTAAACGCTGATCTGATCGGCGCGGCGCACATCAATGCGCCACCCCTGCCGCGACGGACTCGTCGATAAACTTACCGGCGCGGAACCGGTTCATGTCGAATTCCTCGGTCAGCGGCGAATGCCCCTTGGCGATCAGCTCGGCCATGGCCCAGCCCGAGCCCGGGATCGCCTTGAACCCGCCGGTCCCCCAGCCACAGTTCATGAACATCCCCTCGACCGGGGTTTTGGACAGGATTGGCGAGCGGTCCCCCGTCACATCCACGATCCCACCCCATTGCCGCAGCATCTTGAGGCGCGATAACATCGGGAAGGTTTCGATCAGCGCGCGCACCGTTTCCTCGATATGGTGGAAGGAGCCGCGTTGGGTGTAGTTGTTATACCCGTCCGTGCCGCCCCCGATCACCATCTCGCCCTTGTCGGACTGGCTCATGTAGCCATGAACGGTGTTGGCCATCACGACCACGTCCATGCAGGGTTTGATCGGTTCGGACACCAGCGCCTGAAGGGCCACGGACTCGATGGGCAGACGGAAGCCCGCCATATCGGCCAGATGCCCTGAATGGCCCGCGACCACGACACCCAGCTTGTCGCAATCGATCGCACCCTTGCTGGTGTCCACGCCCACGACCTTGCCGCCTTCGCGGCGCACGCCCGTCACTTCGCATTTCTGGATCACGTCCATGCCCATGTCCGAGCAGGCCCGCGCATAGCCCCACGCCACCGCGTCATGGCGCGCCGTCCCCCCGCGCGGCTGCCACAGCGCGCCAAGCACGGGATAGCGCGGCCCGTTGATGTCGATGATCGGGCAGAGCTCCTTGACCTTTTCGGGGCCAATAAATTCGGTCGAAACCCCTTGCAGCGCGTTGGCGTGCGCCGTGCGCTGATAGCCACGGATTTCATGCTGGGTCTGGGCCAGCATCATCACGCCGCGCGGAGAGAACATGACGTTGTAGTTCAGGTCCTGAGACATGGTTTCGTAAAGCGAGCGCGACTTTTCGTAGATCGCCGCCGACGGGTCCTGCAGGTAATTCGAGCGGATGATCGTCGTGTTGCGCCCCGTATTGCCCCCACCGAGCCAGCCTTTTTCAAGGATGGCGACGTTGGTGATCCCGTAATTCTTACCCAGGTAATAGGCCGTGGCCAGCCCATGCCCGCCTGCGCCCACGATAATCACATCGTATTTCTTTTTCGGCTCGGGCGCACGCCATGCGCGTTCCCAGCCAGTGTGGTAGCGCACCGCTTCACGCGCGATCGCAAAGGCAGAATAACGTTTCATAACGCGGCAGGCTCCGGCACTGGAATCGATGACAATCGGTGCGTTTGTAATGACGCCTCAGGCAAAGGAAAAGGATTGTGGCGGCGGCACTTCTTGGCAGTTTTGCGACACGTATTGGCACCCAACTCACGACAAGCTGACCAGAGCCAAAGCGCGGCGCGCCGCTTTGGCTCTTTTGCTGGTCCCATCAAGCCGTTACATGGGCTGAGGAGCAAAGGCAGGGCATGACGATTTTCTGGATCATTACGGCTGTTTTGACGGTGCTGGTCGTGGCCAGTCTGGCCCGCGCGATCCTGCGCGGAGTCGAGGCCGAGCGCCCGCCAGCGGCCTATGATCTGGATGTCTACCGGGACCAGTTGAAAGAGGTCGAGCGTGATCTGAGCCGGGGCGTTGTGTCGGCCGAGGATGCCGAACGCGCGCGCACCGAAGTGTCGCGTCGTATTCTGGCCGCCGACGCCGCGATGCAGGCCCACGCTGACGCGCCGCGCCGTTCGGGCGGAGGCATTCTGATTGGAGTGCTAGCGGCGGGAGTGATCGCCAGCGCCTACGCGATCTATCTGCAATTGGGTGCGCCGGGATATGGTGATCTTGCGCTCGCTGACCGGATCGAAAACGCCGAATTGGCCCGCAATCAACGCCCCGACCAAACCACCGCCGAAGCCGGTTTGCCCGACACGCCCCCGGTTGATGTCGAACCTGATTTCGTGGCCTTGGTCGAACGCCTGCGCACCGCTGTGGCCACCCGGCCCGACGACATCCAAGGCATCGAATTGCTCAGCCAGTCCGAGGCCCGCCTCGGTAACTTTGCCGCCGCCCATGCCGCCAAGGCGCAGGCGATTGCAGCCAAGGGGGACGAGGCCACTGCTCAGGATTTTTCGGAATATGCCGACCTGCTAATCCTGGCCGCCGGGGGCTATGTGTCGCCCGAGGCCGAGCAGATACTCGAGCGCACCTTGGCGATGGACCCCGCCGATGGGCCTGCGCGCTATTATTTCGGCGTGATGATGTCCCAGACCGGGCGGCCTGACACTGCGCTGCGGGTGTGGGATCAATTGCTGCGCGAGGGGCCACCGGATGCCCCCTGGATCGCCCCCATCAGTGCCCAGATCGACGAGATGGCCGCGCGCGCCGGTGTGAACTACGCACGCCCTACCATCGGCACCGGGCGTGGGCCGTCCGCTGCGGATATCGAGGCCGCAGGCGACATGAGCCCGGCTGAGCGGCTTGAGATGATCCAGGGCATGGTGAGCGGCCTCAGCGACCGGCTGGCCACCCAAGGGGGCCCGGTCGAGGATTGGGCGCAGTTGATTTCCGCCCTCGGCGTGGTTGGCCAGATGGATCAGGCTGCGGCCATCTTCGCCAATGCCCAAGAGGTGTTTGGCGATGATCCCACGGCGATGGACACGCTCAACCGCGCCGCCGACCGTGTAGGTCTGCAATGATAACGGATGACACCCACGCCTTTGTGGCCGCCCTGCCCCCCATGCGCGCGCTGATGGGGCTGGATCTGGGCGACAAGACCATCGGGGTGGCCGTATCGGACACGTTTCAGTCCGTCGCGACTCCTCTGGAAACGGTGCGGCGCAAGAAATTCGGGCTGGATGCCGCCCGCTTGCAGGCGCTGATCGCCGAACGGTCGGTGGGGGGCCTCGTTCTTGGTCTGCCCCGCAACATGGACGGCTCCGAAGGGCCGCGCTGTCAGTCCACCCGCGCCTTTGCCCGCAATTTCGAAAAGCTCTGGGACGGCCCAATCACCTTCTGGGACGAACGCCTGTCCACCGTGGCGGCGGAAAAAGCACTGCTTGAGGCGGATACGACCCGCAGACGTCGCGCAGAGGTGATTGATCACGTCGCTGCAGGCTATATCCTGCAAGGGCTGCTGGACCGGCTGGCAGTGATCAAGAGGCAGGCATGAGCGACATTCCCCAAAACCTCGTCTGGCGGCGCAACGAGATCGAAAGCCCCTGCGTGCAGATCTGCGTGATCCACCCCGAGACGCGGCTGTGTACAGGCTGCGCACGCTCGATTGACGAGATCGGGGCATGGAGCCGGATGAACGCCGACGAGCGCCGCGCCATCATGGATGAATTGCCGACCCGCACGCCCGCACCCACAGGACGGCGTGGGGGGCGTGCCGCGCGCCTGAAACGCTAGGGTGCCAGCCAGTCGGCTGGATCATCGAATTCCGGTCTGAAAAACGCGATCGTGCGTTCCGGCCCGTCCGGCCCGTCCCAAGGTGCTGTGCCGTGTAGCGCAAAGCGGTGGATGAGGAAGGATTGTCCGGGCGTCGCCGTGATGGGCACCGGTTCGATCTGCGCAAACACCTCTTTGCGGGCGGCGTGGTAGGCGTCCGTCAGGTCCACCTCGCCCACCTCGCGCCCCGCAATGGTATCCGCGATTGCGGCTTGCATGATTACATGGCTGCCGGGCCAGATCACCGTGGGGGCCTGCGGTGCGAGGTTCAGTGGAAGTCCAAGAATGTAGGCGTGAAACTCGCGCGCGTACCGACGACGCTCCGGCCCGTCGGGCAGTAAGCCATCCACATGCGCGGCATGGCGTTTGATCCGGTAGGCGTGGTTTGCGTCGCTCTGATCCGGGTCCTGTTGGGGATAGCCGGGATAGATGATGGACAGTTGGGCGGCGTGGTGATGCAGGAGCGGGACGTGATCCTCCCACGGGCCGCGCAGCGGCACGCCCTCAATGGCCCCGATTACATCGTTCGGCAAGGCGTCCACGCCTACGAACCACGTATCACCATGACGCAGATTGGCTGCCTGCTTGGCGGGATCGGCGGCGATCTGGCGGGCCACACGCGCCGCGGCCTGTGCCCACCGCGCGACGGATGGCTCCGCGTCGAAGACAACGAACCCGTCCCGCCCGATCATCCGATCAGCGCGCGGCGCAACATGTTGAGCGCCACCAGCACCAGAAACACCGCAAACACCCGCTTGAGCGGGCCGGGATCCATCGCATGCGCCAGTTTTACCCCCCATGGCGTCGTGATCAGCGTCATCGCGATGACAACGACAAAGGCGGGTAAGTTGACCGCACCGATGGTGAAGGGCGGCACCGGTCCCGCGACATCGACCAACAAAAAGCCGATGACCGAGGGCACCGCAATCAGCACGCCGAACCCTGCCGCTGTCGCGACCGCGCGGTGGATCGGCATGTTGAACAGGGTCATGAGTGGCACGCCGAAACTGCCGCCACCGATCCCCATCAAGACGGACAGAAAGCCCATACTCGGCGACAAAGCTGCGCGCCCTGCCCCGGTCGGCATCGCCTGCCCGAACCGCCAGCTTGCGCGCCCGAAACCCATGTAAAGCCCAACAATAAGTGCCAGCACACCAAAGATCGCCTGCAACGTGGTCGAGCGCAGTTGCGCAACGACCAGCATCCCCAAAACCGCCCCGATCACGATCCCCGGTGCCCATGTGCGCAGCACGTCCAAATCCACCGCGCCCTTTTTGTGATGGCCCAGAACCGAGCGCACCGAGGTCACGATAATGGTCGCAAGCGAGGTCGCCAGACACATCTGCATGAGGTCAGGCCCGCCATAGCCAAGCGTCTGAAAGGCATAGAAAAAGGCAGGAACCAAGACGATCCCGCCACCCACACCCAAAAGGCCCGCAAGTACGCCTGCGAACGCACCGATCACGGCCAGAACAACCAGCATTTGAATCAATAAGACAGTCTCAGGCATGGTGCGCGTCCCAGATTGCACCCCCGAACCGGGGCGTGCGACCTGCTACACCGCTTTTGCGGTCTCGGCCAGAGCACTTACATGGGTCACGGCCTGCTCGACCAGGTCGGGACCTGCGCCGGGGCGGGTTGCGCCTTCGCTGAGGGTACGTCGCCAGCCACGCGCACCGGGGCGGCCCGCGAACAGCCCAAGCATATGCCGGGTGATCTGATGCAGGCGCCCGCCCGCGCTCAGATGCGCCTCGATGTAGGGGAGCATGGCCGCCACCGCGTCCTCGCCCGTGCGATCCGGGCCATTGCCAAAGATGCGCCGATCCGCCTGCCCCAGAATATCCGTGGGCTGGTGATAAGCGGCGCGGCCCACCATCACACCGTCAAGGCCGCTCTCAAGCAATTTCTCAGCCTCATCAATGGTTTCGACGCCACCGTTGATAGAGATATGTAGGTTGGGAAACAGCCCTTTCATCCGCATGACCAGATCATAATCGAGCGGCGGGATATCGCGATTTTCCTTCGGGGACAGCCCCTTGAGCCACGCTTTGCGCGCATGGATCGTGACGCGTTCGCAGCCTGCGGCGACGATCTGCGACAGGAATTCGGGCAGCACGATTTCGGGGTCCTGATCATCCACACCAATGCGACATTTGACGGTGACGGGCACGTCGACCACATCGCGCATCGCCCGCAAACAGGTGGCCACGAGGCTCGGCTGACGCATCAGAACGGCGCCAAAAGTGCCCGATTGCACGCGGTCGGACGGGCAACCGCAGTTCAGATTGATCTCGTCATATCCCGCATCCGCGCCAAGACGCGCAGCCTGCGCCAACTCCCGCGGGTCAGAGCCGCCAAGTTGCAGCGCCACCGGGTGTTCGTCCGGGTGATGGTCCAGCAAATGCACTGCCCCACCGCGCACCAACGCCGGGGCCGTCACCATTTCGGTATAGAGCAAGGCCCGCCCGCTGAGCTGGCGGTGCAGGTAGCGGCAGTGGCGGTCGGTCCAGTCCATCATGGGCGCGACGGACAGGCGCGCTGACTCGGTGGCTGCGTTCAGGGGCATTCAGCGATCTCCTTGGGGCCGCCAGCATTCGCGACGAACCCGCTGTGCACACCATACGCACACTTCACCAGGTCTGCCACCTTGCCCCGTGCAAAAGCAGGTAGAAGGCGGTATTTGGGCGGGCCTGGCAGCTGCCCAGTCTCACGATATCGTAAAGTCGAGTTTCAACGCTGAGCGATGATTATCACCGAGTTGCTCTGAGAAGCCGACATGGTTGCAGAACGCGGCCAAGGTCCGAAAAGAGATCAAACTGACCGATGCTTCAAACCGCGCCGGCAGCTGAATTCCGTGGAAAGCTGCCATTGACAGATCCAGAAGCGGCCCACCGTGGGCTCCTGTCAGGAAAGCAACCGTGGCACCGCAGCTTCCAAAAAAGCGCGCTGGTCGACGCCGAAGCCTCGCCATGCTGTGGGCGGTCGGAAAACGCCGCGTAGCCAACGGCCTTTGAGACTGCAATGGCGTCTTGAATGGGCCGGGAGCGGTAGCTTCGAGTTGGCAAGTCGAAAGACGACGCGATCACTGATCCAGACTGCGCCACCTATAAGCGCGCTGGCGAGATTGCGCTTTGGGACACGCCGCGCTTTTCGAAATCGTCCGGCAGGCGGTTGTGTTGGATAAGGGACCTGGATGCCTTCGCCAGCGCCGGTCCCATCATGATTCCATAGCCACCCTGCGCAGCGAGCCAGAAGAAGTCGTCTAGCGCACCATCGAATCCCACGACCGGGGCACCGTCGGACACGAACGTCCGAAGTCCGGCCCAACTGTGTTCTATGCGGCGCACGTCGATGATGGTGTGGCGCTGGAGCCAATCGGCGGCCAGGGCGATGTCGAGTTCTTCGGGTTGCGCGTCTTGGGGGTCGGTCGGTGTTTCGTCGCCGAACGACGCCATGATGCGCCCGGCCTCGGGCTTGAAGTACGCCTCCGAACCGGCCATGTCGACGGCGGAGAGCGAGTTGATCTTAATATCCACGGGGGCGTCGGCGACAATTGCGCTTCGACGCTTCGGGACCAGCCCGAGCGTCCGGGCGCCTGCCATCGCTCCGATTTGATCTGCCCAGGCGCCCGCGGCGTTGATCACGATGGTGCCCTGAATTGTACTGCCGCCAACGTCGATGTCCCACTGCCCAGCATGGCGAACAATCGTTCGGACGCGCGCATTGCAAAAGAGCTGTCCGCCCAAAGACTTGAAGCCGCGCAAGTAGGCTTGATGGAGCGCGTCCACATCGATGTCCATCACGCCCGGCTCATAGGCCGCCGCAGCGACCACTTCAGGACGCAGAAGCGGCACAAGCGCCAGAGCCTTAGTTGCCGAAAAATGGTGAACAGGCGCCTCATCCGCAGCGGTTGCGACGATCGTATCAAGGCAGGCCTCTTGCCCCGGCCCGGCAATCGTCAGTAAGCCACGTGGTGTCAGCAGCGGGTGATTGGCGAAGCCGCTTGGAGGATCGCGGAGGAACGGACTGCTGCCCGCATTGATCGCACGTACAACAGCGCTTCCGTAATTGGGGGTGAAAAGCGCCGCCGAACGGCCCGTGCTGTGATAGCCGGCCCGAGACTCCGCCTCGATCAACGCGACGGATCCAATTTGAGCCAGTTCGAAGGCCACTGAGGCACCAGCAATCCCGGCGCCGATGACAGCATAATCGTACATAGTATCGACCCGCCTTTCCATTTCAGCCGGTCAAGTGGCCCATCGCCCCTTCGAGACATGACCAGCGGAACGGGATGTTACGGCATCGTGCCGTCACCAAATGCCTGATTGGCAACCGGTAACAGATGGGGATCACAAAGGCTGCAATTAAAATTAAACATTTTGACAAAATGTTAGAAAACTTTCATTGATACTGCCGAGGGGGGTAATTTGGTATGACCGCATCCGTTCGCGAACGATTGACGACAAGTCTGGCCACCGCTTCGAAAGCCGACCGAATTCTGGCAAACTTCATGCTTTCGGAACTGTCGAGCCTTCCGTTTGAAACGGCGGCCAGCCTTGCGGCGAAAGTCGACGTCAGCGAGCCGACGGTCGGTCGGTTCTGCAGAACCTTGGGCTACAAGAGTTTCAAGGACCTGAAAGACCATCTGAAGCAGGACATTGGCCAGCAACCCTGGCTGGTCAGCGACAGGCTTCGGGAACTGCGCGAGCGGGCCGCCGCGGGCGAGGATCAGCTTGCGGCCGGGCTCGAGCTTGAAATCTCGGCCCTGGTTTCGATTTACGAACTGGCGCGGACGCCGGAATGGACCCGTGTCGTGAAGCGATTGGCGTCCACGCCCAATGTCTATGCGGTCGGGTTCCAGACAGAACGGGGAATGGCGCAGATACTGGTCAATCAGTTGCAATACCTGCGCGATGGCGTGCGGATGCTGGACCTTGCCGGCGGCAGTTTTGCCGAAGTGCTGGTATCGGACCCCGCCCAGTCCTGCCTGGTCATTTTCGAGGCGCGCCGTTACTCGCGGTTGTCGCGTGACCTTGCGATTGAAGCAAAGAAGGTCGGAATTCCAGTGACACTGGTGACCGATCCTTTCTGCGATTGGGGTCGCGATCTTGTCGACGAGATGTTCGTCGTGCCCACCGAATTTAACCAATTCTGGGAGTCGACGGCCCAGATGGCAAGTCTGGCCAACCTGTTGGTCAACGGCGTTTTTCTGGAGCTCGGCCCAAAAGTCGAAGCGAGAATGGAAATCGTCACGCAGCTCTACAGCCAGTTCACCGGCTACGTCGGCAAACCAGTCAACCGTACATCTCAGTCAGGGGGCAAACCGGCTTGACGCAGACCACCATTGATAACGATAACAATAAGGAATTCTGCAATGCGCTACATCTCCAAGACACGACTTCTCGCCAGCTCGATGCTGGTTTCAGCCAGCGTGTTCGGTCTTGCCCTTGCGGCCGAGGCCCAGGACGCGACATTCGTCGTTTCGGCACAGAACGTCGGCACGCCGAGCTATAACCCGATCAACGGCACCCGGCTGAACGATGCTATTACGTTGATCTTTGATCGCATGGTTATTCAGGACGCCGATCAGACCTTTCACGGCCAGCTTGCCACCGCGTGGGAATCGACAGCCGACGGCATGTCCTGGACGTTCAAACTGCGCGAGGGCGTGACATTTCACGACGGTGAGCCATTCAACGCGGAAACCATCGTTTGGTGGATCCCGCAATTTGCCGAAACCGAAAACGCGTTCATGACAGCCGCCATCGAAAGCGTCGAGGTGATCGACGATTTGACCGTCCGGTTCGTGATGGCGAACCCTGATCCAAACCTTTTGTCGAACATGTCATCGGGCTTCATGAGCATTCCCTCGCCCAAAGCATTTGATGCCCTGGGCGATGATTTTGGCGTGACCGCTGCAGTCGGCTCCGGGCCATTTAAACTGGAAAGCTTTACTGTTGGTCAGGAAACGGTGCTATCGGCAAACGAGGATTACGCCTGGGCGTCCGACCTGTCAGAGAACCAGGGCGCGCCCCATATCAAGACGCTGACATTCCGAGAAATTTCAGAAGATTCCACCGCCTTCCTCGAACTCAGCACGGGCGGTGTGGATCTGCTATATAGCGTGCCAACCGACTTCCTGCCGCGCCTTGAAAGCGAAGCGTCGGTTCAGGTCGGCACAATGCCGGGCACCGGTTTGTTCTATATTCCCATCAACACCACCGTTGAGCCGTTCACCGATATAAAGGTGCGCGAAGCCACCGCCTTTGCCATCAACCAGAAGGAAATTCTGGACAATCTCTATGGCGGCGTCGGTTCGGTCGCCAATACTTTTCTGATCGACTCGCTTCTGGCAGCAAACGTCGACCCGGCGTTGAGAATTTCCTACGATCCGGAGCGTTCCAACTCCATATTGGAAGACGCCGGCTGGATCATGGGCTCTGACGGTGTTCTGGAAAAGGACGGGGCCAAACTTCAGGTTGCGCTCTGGACCCAGAACGGGACGGAATTCAAGCGTGTGACCGAGGTGGTTCAAGCGCAGTTGAAGGCCGTCGGCATTGGAGCGGACATCACGGTCTTTGACAGTGCCACCATCAATGACCAGTACCGCAAGGGCACAGATCACCAGCTGGCAGTCCGCTCTTATTCCTGGGCCAACGCGGACATCATCGACTGGTTCTTTTCCGGTCAGCGCCTTGGTTATCCGAACGTGTCGATGTGGAACGACCCCAAGGCAGAGGAAATGAACATCGCCGCGATGAGCGGGTCACGTACCTGGGAAGAACGGGTCGCAAACTTCACGACCTACCATGAGTATGTCCTGAGCCAGTACGTCTTCGCGCCGATCTATCAGCCCGTCCAGATCTACGCCTATGACAAGGATGCCATTTCCGTGCCCGAGGCTATTCGGGGAACGCGTCTGCAAAGCCAGACCGTGGTCGACATCACGGTCAACTGAACCGCGCTCCACTGCAACGCATAGGAACGAGGCACCGGAATGATCAGCTTTTTCATCAAGCGGCTCTTGCTGCTCATTCCGGTCTTCCTTGCCGTGTCACTGGTTATCTTTATGATCGTGCACCTGGTTCCGGGCGATCCGATCGACAATCTTGTCCAGATCAATTCCTCGCCCGAGCAAAAGGCGGCGCTGGCGGCCAAGTACGGGTTGGACAAACCACTCTACCAGCAATACGCGATCTGGCTTGGAAATGCCCTGACCGGCGATCTTGGTGACGCGATCATATTGCGGCGCCCGGTCTCGGATTTGATTGCGCAGAACCTGCCGCATTCACTGACGCTTGGCGCACTGGCACTTCTGTTTTCGACCGTGGTCGGCATCGCAGCGGGCGCGCTGGCTGCGATCTACAAGGACAGCTGGATCGACCGGGTGACGATGGCGCTGATCCTGCTCGGCTCAACTGTGCCGGGTTTCTGGCTTGGCTTGCTTCTCATCATGCTCTTTGCAGTGCAGCTTGGCTGGTTTCCGGTGTCGGGCGCGCGAAGCTGGGATGCGCTGGTCTTGCCGGTCCTGACCATTGGACTGGGCGGCGTGGCGCTTGTTGCGCGCGTGACGCGCGTCGCCATGATGGAAACGGCGCGCAAGGACTTTGTCATGATGCTGCACGCCAAGGGCGTGCCGCCGTGGCGAATTGAACTGCGCCATGTGCTGCGTCACGCGTTGCTGCCCGTGGTCACGATCCTGTCGCTGCGCATTGGCTGGATTCTTGGCGGTGCGGTTACCGTCGAATTCGTCTTTGCTCGCCCCGGTCTTGGCTCACTGCTGATTACATCGTTGAACCAGCGCGATTACCCGGTCGTTCAGGGCGCTCTTCTGATGCTCGCTGTTGCCGTGATGCTTGGCACATTGCTGGGCGACATCGTTCAAGCCGCGATGGATCCACGTGTGCGCGAAAGGATAGAATAATGACGGCTTTCGCCCCCATCAGGACGGCCATACGATCGCCACGCGGCGGCGTCTCTGCTGCTGTTTTGGTTCTTGTTGTGGCCTGCGCGCTGTTTGCCCCGCTGGTCGCGCCTTATGCTTACGACATCCAGAACCTGCCGGGCGCAAACACCGAGCCCGGCGCAGCCCACTGGATGGGCACCGATGAATTCGGGCGAGATCTGATGTCACGCATTATCTTTGGCGCGCGGACCTCGCTGTCCGTGGCTGTCACCGCGATTTCGATCTCGGTAGCTGCCGGGCTGACGCTGGGCGCGATGGCGGGCTATTTCGGCGGCTGGTTCGACCGAGCCGTCACCGCGGTCGTCGATCTGACCTGGTCTTTTCCCGAGATCCTGATCGCGCTGATCCTGATCGCCATTATCGGCCCCGGTCTGGAAAGCACGATGGTCGCCATCTCGATCGCCTATCTTGCGCAGTTCACGCGGCTGACGCGGGCGCAGATCATGGCGCTCAAGAATGAGACCTACGTGGAGGCAACGACAAACCTCGGCGCCGGGCATTTCCACATCATCTTTCGCCATCTTTTGCCAAACGCACTGACACCTGTGATCGTGGCCGGCATGCTGGCAACGGGAGATGCGATCATCCTGGAAGCCACGCTCGGCTTCTTCGGCCTTGGCGCCCAGCCGCCGACACCAAGCTGGGGGGCGATGATGTCGAGCGGGACGGCACAAATCTTCATTGCGCCCTGGATCATCATCTTTCCGGGTCTGGCCATCGCGATAACGGTCATCTCGATAAACCTGTTCGGTGACGCGTTGATAGAGGCGCTGGACATCCGCAACCGTCTGAGGAGCGTTTGATATGGCGCTTCTTTCGGTTCAGGGTATCTCGGTCTCTATCGGGGCCTTGAACCCCTTGGAGGGTATCACCTTTGACATCGACAAAGGTGAAATCCTGGGACTGGTCGGCGAATCCGGCTCTGGCAAGTCGCTGACGGCCATGTGCGTCATGGGATTGCTGCCACGCATCGGCGGCTCCATCACCAAAGGCTCCATCGTCTTTGACGGGCGCGATTTGATCGGACTTCCCGAGATCGAGTTGCGCCGATTGCGCGGCAAGCGCATCGCGCTGATCAGCCAGAACCCGATGACATCGCTGGATCCGATCATTCGCATCGGTGCGCAGATTGACCAGGTCTCAAACCTGCATCTGGGGTTAAGCGCCGAGGCGGCGAAGGCCCGCAGCCTTGAGTTGATCGCCCAGTTGCGCATTCCGGAACCCGCTGCGATCCATCGCGCCTATCCGCATCAGCTTTCAGGCGGCATGAAACAACGGATCGTTATCGCCATGGCGCTTGCCGCAGACCCTGACCTGATCGTTGCTGATGAGCCTACAACGGCTCTCGATGTCACCATCCAGGCCCAGATCATACAGATCATGGTCGAACTGGTCCGCGACCGCGGCCTTGCGCTCATGCTGATCACCCATGACATGGGCGTGGTGGCACAGGCCTGCGACCGCGTCGTTGTTCTCTATGCCGGTCGGGTCGCGGAAATGAACGGGATTGGCGAGATTTTTGCCGAACCGAAACACCCATACACGCGCGAACTCATTCGGTGCATTCCGCGGTTCGGGCAGGCACCAGGAAGCCTGAAGGGGATACCCGGCACCGTGCCAAGCATCGTCGATTATCCCGATGGCTGCCGCTTCAATCCGCGCTGCAGCAACGCTCAGGCACTTTGTCGCGACCAGGCCCCTGCACTTGAGCCCAAATCATCGGGTCTCGCGGCCTGCCATTTCAGCGAGGTTTGATGATGGATGCTTCGGTCCCACGCGACGACAGCCTTGTGACGATAACTGACCTGACCCGCGAGTTTTCATCCGGAGACGGTTTCATGAAGCCGCGCCGCACCATGCGCGCGGTCAATGACGTCTCGCTGGATGTCCCGCGGGGCAAGGTCACCGGTGTTGTCGGCGAAAGCGGATGCGGCAAGTCCACCTTGGCGCGTCTGGTTCTGCGTTTGCTGGAGGCCACCGAAGGGAAAGTGATCTTTGACGGCAAGGATCTGGCGACCCAGTCGCAGTCCGAGATGCGCAAACTGCGCCGTCAGATGCAAATGGTGTTCCAGGATCCGTATTCTGCCATCGACCCGCGCTATACGATCCGCCGCGCCTTGCTCGAACCCTTCAAAGTGCAGGGTGAGGCCAAGACGGCGGCAGAGGGTAAAGCGACAGTGGATGAGTTGATCTCCATGGTTGGTCTCAGCCCGCGCATGATGGACAGTTTCCCCCACCAGTTGTCTGGCGGTCAGAAGCAGCGCGTGGGGATCGCACGCGCACTGGCGCTGCGCCCATCGTTTCTTGTGCTCGACGAGCCGACCGCGTCCTTGGATGTCTCGATCCAGGCGCAAATCATCGACCTGTTGGAAAGCCTGAAGGAAGAGCTTGGGCTGACCTATCTTTTCATCAGCCACGATCTCAGCCTTGTTCGATATTTTTGCGACCGTGTTGTGGTGATGTACTTGGGACGCGTCATGGAGATTTTGCCGGGCGCTGAGACGCAGCCGCGACATCACTATGCCCATGCGCTTCTCGACAGTAATTTCGAGCCCGACCCGACCCGGCGCAAGATCGTCACGATGCTGGGCGGTGAGATACCAAGCCCCTTTGCGAAGATCCCCGGATGCGCTTTTGTAGCGCGTTGTCCTGCGGCCAGCGATATATGCAAGCGCGAACGTCCGCCCCTTACACGACTGGGCGACGGTCACATGATCGCCTGCCACAACCCGATGGATTGAATTGCAGATGAGCTTTCGCGTTCTGAGTGCAGAGATAAGTCACGAAACAAATACCTTCTCGATCCGCCCAACAGACCTTGCAGCGTTCAAGGGCCGGTACTTCCTTCTGGGTGAGGATGCCATCCGCGAACGAGGGCAGGCAAACACCGATCTTGCCGGGTTCCTTGATGTCGCACGCGACAGGGGATGGCGACTGACACATGCGGTCAGCACATCTGCGCCACCCGGCGGGCTGGTCACACCGGGCACATTCATGGCGCTGGCCGCGCCGGTCTTGACGCTTGCTCTTGCCCAGGACTTCGACGGTATCTTGCTTTCACTGCATGGCGCCATGGTGATTGACGGCGCCGAGGACGGTGAAGGGATGTTCCTTGCGCGGCTCAGGGAGGTGGTGGGCCCCGATGTTCCCATCGCTATCACGCTCGACCCGCACGCCAATGTCAGCCAGGAGATGTCAGACCTGGCCGACATCATCGTTTCCTACAGGACCTATCCCCATGTCGACATGCGCGACTGCGCCGTATTGGCAGGAGAGATACTTCATCGGACCATGTCGGGCGAAATTGCCCCGAAGACGCTGCGGGTTCATCGACCGATGCTTGAAGAAGTCAATGGCGGACGCACCGATGCCGGCCCGATGATCGAACGAAACGCGCGCGCCTTTGAGCATGAGCGGCTCCCTGATGCCTTCGCCGTCAGTATCAATGCGGGTTTTGGCAATGCCGATATTGCCGATGTCGGGCCAACGGTCCTTGTCACTTATCAGGGCGATCCTGCGCCACATGAAAGGCTTGCCAATGAGCTCGCCGACGACATCTGGGACCGGCGGTTCGAGGTTCTCAACGAGTATCTCAGCGTCGAAGCCGCCGCCGCACTTTGCGCGGACTACGGGGCCGAAAACGGCCCTATCGTCGTTGCCGATTATGCCGATAATCCCGGTGGGGGTGCGTATGGCGATGCGACTTCATTGCTTGCCGCGCTGCTGGCTGCAGGCGCCGGCAATGCATGCTTTGGGCCGTTGGTCGATCCGGAAGCAGTAGAGTTGTTAAGGACACAGACCGTCGGTCAGACCGTCACACTTGAAATTGGAGGCAAGACCGACCCCGACCGTGGCGGCGGGCCAATCACGGTGACGGGCACACTCAAGATGCTCAGCGATGGCAACTTTACTGGGACAGGCCCGATCCTTGGCGGCCTTCACCGAAGTTGGGGGCACACGGCCGTCCTCAGCGTGGCAAGAATCGATATCTTGATTGTAACCAACGCAACCCAGATGCTTGACCTAGCGCAATTCCGAACGTTTGGCATCGATCCCGCCGAAAAGGCTATCGTCGCCCTGAAGTCGATGCAGCACTTCCGCGCCGCCTTCGAGCCGATCTCTTCTCGTATTATCGTTTGCGATAGCGGCGCGCTTTGCACACCGGACCTCGCCAGACTGCCCTACCGCAATGTGCCGCGTCCGATCTTCCCACTCGACCGATAGGGAAGTGTTTGCCGCGCCACGGCCGCCACGTGGTGGCGCAGGGCAAGCCCGAGTTAACGGGGTGCCTTGATAGTCCGCTCACCCGTGTCGAGCAGTATGGGCTCGCACACGCTGGCAACGTCCGTTCCCCGCTCAATGCGTTTCTTACGAAAGTTGCGAAGTTCAACAAGCAGCCGCTAGAAACCGTGAACCGATATGATGCTTTGTCCGCGAAGCGGATGTGCATACCGCCAACTTCGTAGGGCTGCCTTCAGCCGGAGATACGACCCCTGCAAGCCGGCCATCTTCAAGTCCTCGTCCCTGGCGACCACCCAAGAGCATCAGAGAGACCAATCTATGCCTGCCGACCGAATTTCCTGCGACGCTACACAAAATCACGCGATCCAAACATGAACATTAGTTGCAAACGACGCCCTGCAACCTATTGAAATCATATCGAAATCCTTGCAATCCATCATCGGCGCAACGGACAGGTGCCAAGGCGAGACGCTCTGCGATCTTCTTTCCATTGCTGACCTTTACCGCAGGTTCAGCAATCCTGCCAGAGCGTCATTTAACCCCGCTTCCTACCCATCCGGGGCCGTTTTCGGAGGGGATACAAAACATGTTGCGACTGGCCGGCATGTCATCGCTCCCCCTTCCCTGTTTCTCTTTGGATGGTATTGCCCAAAGCGTAGGCGTAAACTTAGCCCCGTTCGGCTTTCACGGCTCGGGACGGTTTCGCCCATGGGTTTGCAACACCCCGTCACGTGCGCAGGTGCCGCCGCTATCCAAACTGGAGCGCCGATTGTCGATCTCACTTCACTTCGCAGCAAGCGCCGCGTCGTTCAGCCGATCAAGGCCATTCAGCAAGTCCGTTTCCCCATACGCGAAAGACATCCGAAAATGCCCGGGCATCCCGAAGGCGCGCCCTGGGACTAAAACAAGGCCCTCGGTCTCAAGCGCATGGCGGCAGAAATCCGCGTCATCGGAGAGAGACGTATTGGCAGAGATCAAGGCGGCGCAGGACGGAAAGACATAGAACGCACCGTCGGGTTCTGGGCATGTGATGCCGTCCACCGCGTTCAATCTGTCGATAACGATATCCCGGCGGGCGCGAAACGTGGCGCGCCGCGTATCGACATGGTCCGATGCCATCTCGAGCGCGGCCAACGCAGCGGCTTGGGAGATTGAGGACGCGCCGGACGTGATCTGGCCCTGCACCGTGGTCATCGCCTCAATCAAAGCGGGTGACCCGACACCCCAGCCAATGCGCCAACCGGTCATCGAATGCGCCTTTGAAACGCCGTTCACAACCAGAAGGCGGTCAGACAGTCCCAGCATTGCGGTCGCGCAGGAGGCAAAGGGCACATAGCAGATGTGTTCGTAAATCTCGTCCGACAACAGCCATACGTGCGGGTGGCGCAACAGGACCGTCTCGAGCGCGGCCAGTTCATCGGAGCTGTAAACCGCACCGGTCGGGTTTGATGGCGAATTCAGCATCACCCATCTGGTTCTGGGCGTGATCGCATTTTCCAACTGCGCAGGACTGATCTTGAACCCTTGAGACGCATCGCAATTGACGATGACGGGGGCACCCTCAAACAGCTGGACTGTGTCGACATAGGTCGACCAGTACGGGGCGGGAATGATGACTTCGTCGCCCGGGTTCAATGTCGCGGCAAAGGCATTTGCGATGACCTGTTTTGCCCCGGTGCTGACAATGACGTTTTCAGGGCCGTGATCGCCGTGCGCATGGCGCGCAATGGCGTCTCGCAATGCGGGCGTGCCTGCGGTTGGCGTATAGCGGGTGTCGCCCTTTTTCATCGCAATGATAGCGGCCTCGCAGATATGCGGTGGGGTCGGAAAGTCCGGCTCCCCCGTTGCGAAGGACAACACGTCATGGCCCGCAGCGCGCCGGCGGTTGGCCGCCTCGGACAACTGGACAATCTGGGAAAGCGCCATGCCCGAGATGCGGTCCGCTTTTGTAAACTTGGGTACGGACATCTGTTCGGTCATTGGCCGTACAGGCTCCCGGTGCGGGTTTTCAGAAAATCTTGCAAAGGGATCTCTTCCTGTTTGAGAAAACCCTGGTTGGGAAGTGTTCCGTCACGGACCATTTCGATGGTTGCGACGACCGATGCAGCCGTCGTCCAGGCAATCGCGGTGCGTTGCTTGCCTGCGACGTTCAAAGGCTTGTAACCACGAACAAATTCGCGCCGTTGCAGCCGACCATTCGCAGTACCTTCGGCAGCCACGTGAACATAGACGACATCATCTTCAACCGGTGGCTTGGCGTTGACGAGAATTTCGCCAGCCTCTTTGCGACGGTCGCGCATCAGCAGCTCATGGAAGAAGAAGTTCATTTGTGCGGCATGTCCCGGATAGCGCATCGTTTTGTAATCGATGTTGGCGACACGTCCCAGATAGGTGTCGCACATGGTCCCCAGCCCGCCCGACGTCGTAAACGCCTCAAGCCGAACGCCGTCGATGTAGATGTCTTCCAGCCATTCCATTGCCGAGACCCATTTCACCTCGTCATTCTCGATCACCTCGCAGTCGTTCAGATACTCGTTCACCACGCCTTCGGGCGACCAGTTGAACGCATATCCCATCAGCCCGGTCGGGTTTTGCGGCAATGCTCCGACGCGCATCTTGCAGCTGCGGCAGTCATCCAGCGATGCGATCAGGTCCGCTCCGACGATGCCCACAAAACCCGGAGCAAGACCGCATTGCGGGGCCATCAGCCCCTTCGACGTTTCGCTCAGGGCAATGATCGCCTTGGTGGTTGGCACGTCTTCGGTCAGGTCAAAGTAGTGGATACCCGCGTCATGCGCGATTTGCGCAAGCGCTGCGTTGAGGGTGAATGGCAAGCAGGACAGCACCGCATCCTGAGCCGCAAATTCCGTCGCCACTTGGCCGGTGTTGTTGAGATTAAGCGCCTTTATGCCAAATGGCATTGCGTCAGCGGATGGCTGCATGTCGATTCCGGTGACATCGAAGCCGGACTCGTGCAACAACTCGGCGGCAAGCGCGCCGACTTTTCCCAAACCCAAAACTGCAATTTTCTTCATGACTTTATATTTCCTGTGGACAGCATTGACGTGCATCCGATCCTTCAGATGTCGAACTTGATGCCTTGGGCAAGCGGCAGTTCGCGGGAATAGTTCACGGTATTTGTCTGGCGTCGCATGTAGGCCTTCCACGCGTCCGAGCCGCTTTCGCGACCGCCGCCAGTGTCCTTTTCGCCA
Source organism: uncultured Tateyamaria sp. (assembly GCF_947494755.1). Lineage (GTDB taxonomy): Bacteria > Pseudomonadota > Alphaproteobacteria > Rhodobacterales > Rhodobacteraceae > Tateyamaria. The sequence goes on along the minus strand of NZ_CANLVZ010000011.1, from coordinate 63,501 downwards.
CCAAACGCGCCGCCGATTTCGGCACCCGATGGCCCGATGTTGACGTTTGCGATGCCACAGTCCGACCCTGTCGCGGACAGGAACGTCTCGGCCTCGCGGATGTCGGTCGTGAAGATACAGGATGAGAGGCCTTGCGGGACGTCGTTCTGCAGGGAAATCGCCTCGTCCAGGTCGGTGTATTTCACCGCATAGAGAATGGGCGCAAAGGTTTCGTGATGCATGATCGCTGACTGGCCCGGCATTTCGACAATCGCCGGTTTTACATAGGCCGCATCCGGATAGGTGTCTTGCTGGGCCTGACCGCCGCCATGGACCGTGCCGCCCTCGGCCTTTGCTTGTGTCAGGGAAGCCTCCATGGCCATCATCGCAGCGGTATCAATCAATGGACCAACCAATGTTGCTGCATCAAGCGGATCGCCAATAGGCAGGGTTTCGTAAGCCGCAATCAGACGGGGCACCAACTGGTCATAAACGTCTTCGTGCACGATCAGACGGCGCAGGGACGTACAGCGCTGGCCGGCGGTCCCGACGGCGGAAAAGACGATGGCCCGAAGCGCCATTTCCAGATCAGCGGACGGGGCGACGATCATCGCATTGTTTCCGCCCAGTTCCAGAATGGTCTTGCCAAGACGCTTGGACATATCCGCCGCCACCGCCTTGCCCATCGGCACCGACCCGGTTGCCGAAATGATCGCGACATCGGGTGAGGCCGTCAGCGCCTCGCCGATTTCGCGCGCGCCGATCAGGCACTGGACCAGACCGTCAGGGGCATCCGTGCCGAACCGTGCCATCGCGCGCTCACAGATGACCTGAACGGCCATCATCGTGAGCGGCGTTTTCTCGGATGGTTTGGCGATCACGGGATCGCCACACACAAGGGACAGAGCGGCGTTCCAGCACCACGGTGCCACGGGAAAATTGAACGCGGTGATCACGCCGCATGTGCCGGCGGGGTGCCATGTTTCGCGCATCGTGTGACCGGGGCGTTCGGAGGCGATGGTCAAGCCGTAAAGCTGGCGCGACAGACCAACTGCGAAATCGCAGATGTCGATCATTTCCTGCACCTCGCCCAGGCCTTCCTGATAGATCTTGCCACATTCCAAAGTCACAAGCCTGCCAAGGTTTTCTTTCTCGGCCCGCAACTCTTCGCCCAGAATGCGCACCAATTCGCCACGGCGCGGACCAGGGACCTGCCGCCACGCTTGAAAGGCCACTTTGGCTTTGGAAATGGCGGCCTGTGCCTCTGCCAGGCTGTGTGTTTTCACTTCGGCAATGACCGATCCGTCGACCGGCGTCGTCACTTTGAGCGTGCCACCCGTCACCTGATCAAAGGTCAGCCCGCAGGCGGAAAGGATAGATTGAAACGACATGTCGGTCTCCGGGATTGCTGTGCTTTTCCAAGACACTGCCAATCCGCATCCCCGGTGTGGCCCAGTAAATTGCCAGCAAACTGTCGAAATCCGACATTTCGTCGGATGCGTTTCGGCGGCTTGTGCAAGCTAGCTTGAGCAGCAAAGGAGACCGTTATGCTAGGTGCAGATATACTTGTTGAAATGCTGGAACGCTATGGTGTGGAGACCATGTTTGGTGTTCCGGGCGACACGAATGTTCCGCTTTATACCGCCCTGCAACGCCGCACTGGTACGATCGAGCACGTGATGTGCCGCGATGAACGCAGCGCTGGCTATATGGCGGATGCCTATGCGCGGATCTCTAACAAGGTTGGCGTCTTCGAAGCGCCCTCTGGTGCCGGTGCGATGTATTCGCTGCCGCCTGTGGCCGAGGCGCATGCGTCCTCCGTGCCTGTGATCCTGTTGACGATCGATGTGCCATTGTCGGGCGAAGGGCGTGGCGTGATCACCGAGCTTGATTGCGTCAAGCTGTTTGAACCCGTCACCAAAGCCTCGATCCAGATCAAATCACCCGAGAAAATCCCTGAAATCATCCGCCGCGCTTTCCGGACTGCCACCACCGGCAAACCGGGTGCCGTTCATCTGGTCATCCCCGAGGACATGCTCAAGGCTGAGGTGCCCGACGGCGAATTTTCTCTTCACGCCGAGGAGGAATGCAAGGTCTTTCCCGCCTATCCGACCATGTCGGAGCCCGGCAAAGTGGATGTGTTGCTGGACATGATCGAACAGGCGGAGCGCCCCTTGCTGGTCGCAGGAGGCGGAGCCAATCGGTCGCGTGCGCGCGCTGCTTTGCAGCGGTTTGCTGAACACATGAATGTGCCCGTCGTGACGACGATCACCGGCCAAAGCACGATGCCGGATGATCATCCGCTGGCCATCGGCGTGATTGGCGACAATGGCTATCATCCTCATGCGAACATGGCTGTCGAGGAGGCCGACCTTCTGATCTACCTCGGCTCCAAGGTCGGATCGGTTGTCTCTATCGGATGGACATTTCCATCGAAAAACCCGGACCGCAAAGTGGCGCAGGTCGACATTGATCCGCAGGTGCTGGCCAATATGACCGAAAACACGTTGTCGCTGGCTGGCGATGTGCGGCTGGTCCTCGAGGCGCTGGTCACAGCCGCAGAAAAGAAACCCGCCAAAGACAACACATGGGTCAACACGTTGAACGGCTATCGGGATGAATTCTGGCAAGGGGCAGAGCCGTTATTCCACGATGTCGAATTGCCGCTGCGGCCGGAACCGGTTGTGCGGGCATTCTCGAAACTGTTGCGCCATCCGGTGAATATTCTGTCTGATGCTGGCACGCCGACACCTTATATGACGCGGTTCCTGCGCATGGGTGACACCGAAAGTACGTTCATCATCCCGCGCGCTTATGGGGGATTGGGCTATGCCATTCCGGCTGTGGTCGGCGCATGGAAAGCAGAGCCTGACAAGACCACGATCGGGCTGTTTGGGGATGGCTCGTTCAACATGAGCGTAGGCGAGCTGGAAACCCTGGTACGGCTCAAGTGCCCAGCCAAACTTATCCAATTCAACAACGGGTGCTTTGGCTGGATTAAGGGATTGCATCGCATGCAGGGCCGAGGGGCTAATGACTGCTATTCGGTGGATTTCACCCAAGCCAATGCCGCGCGCATCGCGGAATCCTTTGGCCTGAAGGCTTGGCGCGCACAAACGCTGGAAGAATTTGAAGAGGCCTTTGCCGCGGCTCTGGTCCACGATGGCCCCTGCTTCATCGATGTCGTTATTGAATCGCTCGCCGAACGGGTTCCGCCGGTCTATTCGTGGCTCAAAAGGACCGGGCGCGACCCGTTGGCCCTGCACTCTGAAAAGCTCGAGTTCTGAAGCCAGCCACATCATCCGCGCTGCATCCAGGATGCTGAGCACCGGCACCCCGGTCGCCGCGCGAATGGCTGCTGCATAAGGCGGCAGGTTTCCGCATTCCAACAAGATGCATCAGATGTCGGAGGCGTTTGCGATCAGTTCGCTTGCCTGCTGGACGGCGTCTGCGTCGATGGCCTGTGCGCCGAAATCCTGCGCCGACGCTGCTTGCCGTTCGAGGATCGCATCAGCAAAAGCTGCAACACGCACCCGAGACGATTTCGATCCTTGTCGAAAATAGGCAGCTGTCCGCACTGCCCGCATCCCGCCCGCACGCGCGCGAATTTGATGTCTCGACTCAGTCCCCCTGGAAAGTGGTCGGGGCTGGCATGAACTGGCATATGTTCTCGGCCCGGCTGGCATTTGGCCCAAGCTAAATGCCAACCGAAAACTGTGTCACCCGGCAGATCGTCAAGACACCAGCAATATGTGGGCAAAATGCCGTGTCACCGGACAATCAGGCCGTGTCATTCAGGACTTGTTCGGTAATGCGTTGCGCCGTTTCCTTGTATCGCCTGTCAAAACGTCGGCCAAAAACGACAAAGGATTTTGTGCGGAGAACGCCGGGCATCATGCCGATCTCATCGATAACGATGTCCAAATCCTCGATCCGGGGGGCCTCTACGCTGACGAACAGATCAAACTCGCCATTGATGGACAAGCACACACGCACTTCGGAATATTGCGATATCCTCTGCAGTATTTTCCGTGTTTCCTGCTGTTTTATCTCGATAAAAACCATCACCTGCACGTTTTCGGTGCTTGGGTTCCTGCTCAGCACGACCGAGTAGCCGGTGATCACACCGTCTTTTTCCATCCTTGCAATACGCTCGTGGACGGTCGACCGCGCGACATCCAGCCGCGCTGCGATGTTTGACGTCGATTCACGTGCATTGCGTTGAAGCTCGCGAATGATCTTGCGATCAAGCTCGTCCTTCAACCATTTTGAGGCGCTTGCTGTCATATTGCCGAGAAAGGCACGATTCTCGGCATATCGTCAAGTTACACCCATCCGAAACTCGCTAGTCTGGAGGGGAAAACCAACGGATGTACGGATAGCGAAATGCTGGATGCACTCAAGCCAAAAGACCGTTCCGACCTTGCTGACTTTGCCTGGGGTGCCATGGGGGCCGCCGAATTCTGCTGGCATGCCGCCCGGCAATACGGGCTTGATCGCAAGCAGTTTGGCAGACCGCTCGCGCAAACCCGGTTGTTCCAGAAAAAGCTGGCGGACATGCAGACGCAGATCGCCCTTGGCCTTAATGCTGCGTTGCAGGTGGGCAGATTGTTTGATGATGCGAAGGCCGCGCCCGGGATGATCAGCCTGATCAAGCGCAACAACTGCGGCAAAGCCTTGGACATTGCGCGCATGGCGCGCGATATGCATGGGGGCAACGGTATTTCAGGTGAATTCCAGGTTATGCGGCATAGGACGAACCTTGAGACGGTGAACACCCGTGAAGGCACCCATGATGGGCACGCCCTGATCCTTGGTCGGGCGCAAACGGACCTTCAGGCCTTTTTTTAGGAAATTGTCATGGATCGCGCAGCTATTGTTCACGAGAACTTCCATCGCCGTCTCAACGAAAACGACCTGCCATCAGGGCCCCTGCCCCATAGCGCGTCTCAAGAACAGTTGATACAGTTGTTCCGGGCGCAGTGCCTTTCGCGCCAATTGGACCGCACCAGCCGTGATATGCAAAAGGCTGGTCAGGGCTTTTACACAATCGGCTCCAGTGGGCACGAAGGCATGGCAGCGGTTGCCCTGGCGCTTCGCCCCAGTGATATGGCGTTTCTGCACTACCGCGATGCCGCGTTTCAAATTGCGCGTGCGGGTCAAGTGCCGGGTCAAACGCCCGCTTGGGATATTTTGCTGAGTTTTGCGGCCTCCTGCGAGGATCCGATTTCAGGTGGGCGACACAAGGTGCTTGGGTCGGATGCACTGAACATACCGCCTCAGACTTCGACCATTGCCAGCCATTTGCCGAAAGCCGTAGGCGCGGCCTATTCCATCGGACTGGCCAAGAGAAATCGGCCAGAGCATGTGCGCATGCCGAGTGATGCGATTGTCATGTGTTCGTTCGGAGACGCCTCTGCCAATCACTCGACCGCACAAGGGGCCATTAACACGGCCTGCTGGACCAGTTTCCAATCGGTCCCATTGCCCCTGCTGTTCGTATGCGAGGACAACGGCATCGGGATTTCCACGCCAACGCCCCAAGGTTGGATCGCCGCCAACTTTGCGCAACGCCCAGGGCTGCGATATTTCACCTGCGATGGATTGAATGCGGATGAAACCTTGCGCGTTGCACAAGAGGCCGCCGCCTATGTGCGAATACGACGCAAACCTGCTTTCTTCCACGTGCGCACCGTCCGTCTTTATGGCCATGCGGGTTCAGACATTGAAATCAGCTACCGCGCAAAGAAGGCGATCGAGGCGGATGAAGCCAACGATCCGTTACTTCACTCCGTGCGACTGCTGCGCGATAGCGGTGCCTGCCAACCCGCCGAGGCGCTGTCGATTTACGAAGAAACTGGCGCGTTGTGCCGTCGCATTGCGGATCAGGTTGTCACGCGTCCCAAACTGAGGACCGCGCTGGACGTGTCGGCGAGCCTTGTTCCCCCTGTGCGGGACTGTGCGCCGACCAATGGGCCATCGGCTTCGACACGGGCCGCCCTTCTGGGCAGCGACCTGCGCGCCATGACCGAACCGCAACCGATGGCCCGCCTCATCGGTTGGGCACTGACCGATCTGATGCTGGATCATCCCGAAGTCGTGTTGGCGGGCGAAGATATTGGACGCAAAGGCGGTGTCTATGGCGTGACACAAAAATTGCAGGCGCGGTTCGGTGCGGACCGGGTGATCGACACATTGCTGGATGAACAAGCCATTCTGGGGCTGGCCATCGGGCTTGGTCAAAACGGCTTTGTCCCGGTCCCCGAGATACAGTTCCTGGCCTATCTTCACAACGCCGAGGACCAGTTGCGCGGCGAGGCCGCAACGCTCAGCTTTTTCTCGAACGGGCAATATACCAACCCGATGGTGCTGCGCATCGCCGGGCTGGGGTATCAAAAGGGCTTCGGCGGGCATTTCCACAACGATAACTCGCTGGCCGTGCTGCGTGACATTCCCGGGATCATCATCGCATGTCCGTCACGCGGCGATGATGCGGTCGCAATGCTGCGCGAAGCCGTCCGACTGGCGCGAGAAGAGCAGCGCGTCGTGGTTTTTGTCGAGCCGATTGCGCTGTATCAAACGCGCGATCTGCACGAGGCCGGTGACAATGGTTGGCTATCGAGCTATCCCGCACCACAACGGCGGATCCCCCTCGGCGAGGTTGGCGTCGCGGGCACCGGGACGGACCTTGCGATTGTGACATACGGAAACGGTCGTTACCTGTCGACGCAAGCGGCCAAGGTACTTGACGCCGCTGGCATAAAGACCCGGGTGATCGACATGCGCTGGCTGGCCCCGATGCCACAGGATACGCTGATCGCACACACCCGCGATTGCGCGGCAACGCTTGTCGTTGATGAATGCCGCAGGACAGGCAGCCAGTCCGAGGCGCTTGTGGCGCTGTTCTCCGAAGCGGGACACCGGAACGTGAGCCGCGTCACGGCAGAGGATTGTTTTATCGCGACGGGCCCGGCCTATGCCGCCACTTTGCCATCGGTTGACGGCATTGTTGCTGCGGCCAAAGCTTTGTGCGGAGACGGATCATGAAAAAGACGGCAGTCGTCATTTGTCCGGGTCGCGGAACATACAACAAGACGGAATTGGGATACCTTACCCGTCACCATGGGGACCAATCCGATCTTTTGGCGCAATTTGACGCCTATCGGACGGCTCAGGACCAAGAGGCTCTGAGCATTCTGGATGGGGCCGACAGATTTTCGGCAGCAAAATACAGCCGTGGAGATCATGCCTCGCCGCTGATCTATGCGTCTTCGCTCTTTGATGCGATGGCGATCTCAGAGGACTATGACGTGGTCGCCGTGACCGGCAATTCGATGGGCTGGTACATTGCTTTGGCTGTTGCCGGTGCTGTAACGCCTCTGGACGGGCTGAAGGTGGTCAATACGATGGGCACCCTGATGCACAAGCGCCTGATCGGCGGGCAGACATTGTACCCGTTCATAGACGATGACTGGGCAGAGATATCTGGTGAGCGGGACCGTGTGTTGTCGCTGATTGCAGAGATCAACGCGCAGGCGGGCCATGCGCTCGCGGTCTCGATCCATCTGGGCGGCATGATCGTCGTTGCAGGAGATGAGGCGGGACTAAGCGCCTTTGAAGCCGCCGTGGACCCTCGGCAGGGCCGGTTCCCGATGCGGCTGCCCAATCACGCCGCATTTCACACCGCTCTGCAATCGCCGGTGGCCGCTGAAGGTCAGGCCGTGCTGGGCGAGGACGTGTTCGCCAGTCCGCAGATTCCGCTGGTCGATGGTCGTGGCGGGGTCTGGTACCCAAAGGCCAACACGCCATCTGAGTTGCGCGCCTACACGCTTGGGCATCAAGTCACTGAAACCTACGATTTCACTGCCGCGATCCGCACAGCCGCTCGAACATTTGCGCCCGATGTTTTCATATGCACCGGTCCCGGAGCAACACTGGGCGGCGCAATTGCGCAGTCCCTGATCAGGGCCGATTGGCTCGGCTTGGCCAGCAAGGCTGCATTCATGGACCGCCAGTCCACGGACCCCATCTTGATCTCGATGGGGCGCGAAGACCAGCGTGGCCTGGTCGTCCGATCATGACGCGCACTGCGGTTGTTGGTGCCGGAATTGTCGGTATTTGCTGCGCAATTGCGCTGGCCGATCAAGGTCACAAGGTCACGTTGATCGACAAAGGGGAACCCGGTCAGCAAACCTCGCGGTGGAATGCGGGGGTGCTTGCAACAAGTTCGGTGATCCCGCTGAACAACCCTGGCCTGTTTGCGAACCTTCCCCGGTTGTTGACCGGTCGCCACCCCGGTTTTCATTTGAATATGGCGGCGGGCTGGACGCTGCTGCCGTGGGCTGCGCTATTCCTCAACAACAGCCGCGCGGTTCGATCAGATCGCAGCGTTGCGGCACTCACTGCCTTGATCACCGCATCACGGCATGATCACGAACGGTTGTGCGCACGCAGTCGCTATGACGGGTTAGAGCAAAACGGTTGGCTGATGCTGTATCGGGGTGAAGCTGGCGCCGCACGTGCCGCCGCGCAACAACAGGTGCTGGCTGCGCGCGATGTCGAGGCGAAGGCCCTGCCGGTATCCCAACTCGCAGAACTGGAGCCGCATCTAAAGCCGGACTTTTCCGGTGTGCTCCATGTCACGCAAAGCGCGCATACCGATCCGTCAGCACTGTTTGCAGCTTACCTCGCCCTTGCAACGTCATTGGGCATCACACTTGTGCGTAACGACATTGGGCGGGTGTCGACCTCGCAAGGCAGCCTGGCGCTTGGCGGATCATCCGGTGACCTTGGGACATTCGACCACGTGGTCCTGACATTGGGGCCTTGGTCCAACGACATCTTGCGCGAGTTGGGGTGCCCGCTGCCGATGGCAATTGAACGTGGGTATTTGCAGGTGTTTGACAGTGCCGCGCCGCTGAACCGGCCCATTTTTGACGTTGATGGCGGCTATGTCGCCGCCGCGCGTCCGGCGGGCATACAGATATCGACGGGCACGGAGTTGACGCGGCTTGATATCGCCCCCAACCGGCAACGCATGAACGCCCCGTTGCGGATGGCGCGTACTGCATTGTCTCTGGGCGCGCCGCGCGCCGATGAAGTTATTGTCGGAAACAGGCCAAGCCTGCCCGACAGTTTGCCGGTTATCGGCGCTGTTCGCGCCGTACCCGGCCTGTGGATTGCCACGGGTCATCAGCATGTGGGCTTTAGCACGTCTGCGGGAACCGCCAGTTTGCTGGCGTCTTTGATGAACGATCAAATGCCGACGATTGATCCCAAACCCTTCAGTCCTTCGAGATTTGGGCTCTGAGTCGCGAACACGCATCGACAGCGCCCCGCGCCGCTGCACGATCCAGCACGGAATTTCCGACGAAATGCCGGAAGGAGTTTACAAACCGGCAAATTGCGCCCCTTTATCCGACAGCACCTCCCTCAAAGCTGGAGAATAGACATAGTCAACTGGGAGTAGACAATGAACACCTTCACAAAACTCGCCGGATCAGTAGCCCTGCTGCTGGCCGCCACGTCGGCGCATGCGGAAAAATGGGACATGGCGCTGGCCTATTCTGCGACGAACTATCATTCCGAGATTGCCGCGGAATTTGCTGCGGCCGTGACCGAAGCAACTGGTGGAGATCTTGAAGTCGTCACCCATCCGGGCGGGTCGCTGTTTGGTGGTTCCGAGATATTTGGTGCAGTGCGCAAAGGCCTGGCCCCCATTGGCGAGCGCCTGATTTCGGCTTTGGGCAATGACAATGCGCTGTTTGAAGTGGACTCGGTGCCGTTCCTCGCCACCGGTTTTGCGGACTCAAAGAAGCTTTATGACGCATCCAAACCCGCATTGATCGAGGCCCTCGAAGAAAGCCGCCTGCACTTTCTCTATTCCTGCCCTTGGCCGCCACAGGGGTTCTACTCGGTCAAGGAAGCCAATTCGCTGGATGACCTGTCTGGTCTGAAATTCCGCGCCTATAACGCAACCACGTCAAAGATGGCCGAAGGTCTCGGCATGTTGCCCACCAAGATTGAGGCCGCCGAATTGAGTCAGGCATTTGCAACAGGTGTTGCGCAATCGATGATCTCGTCGGGATCGACGGGTTATGACCGCAAGTTGTGGGAGCATGTCAGCCACTATTACGACGTCAAAGCATGGCTGCCGCGCAACATGGTCATCGTGAACGGCAAAGCGTGGGGACGGCTGTCAGAAGATAATCAGGCCGCCTTGACCGCCGCCGCGGCTGATGCCGAAGCCAAATGCTGGGCCAAGGCCGAAGAGCTGGACAGCTGGTATATCGAACAATTCGAGGCCAACGGCATGAAGGTTGAGAAGCTCAACCGCGAGATGCAGGCCGAATTCGAACGGGTTGGCGCAGAGCTGAAAGCCGCCTGGCTGGAACGTGCCGGCGATGCTGGTGCCGCAGTGCTCGAAGCCTACGGCAAATAAGACCATGAACGGGCGGCTCTCAGGGCCGCCCGTTTCGATTGGGATGGGGGGGAAACAGATGTTTCGCAGAATATCCAGCGCGCTCGACACGGTTTACAAGATCGGCGCGGCAGCTTCCGGGGCCTTGCTTGTCTTGCTTTGTTGTCTCGTTCTGTACAGCATTTCGTCGCGCATGTTCGGCTTCTTTGCTGGCGGTGCTACGGATGTGGCGGGCTACGTCATGGCCACCAGTACCTTCCTGGCCCTTGCCTATACGTTCCGCACGCAAGGGCACATCCGCGTGGCCCTGTTGATCCAGAATTTTCACGGCCACCAACGCCGGATCATCGAAATCCTGTGTCTCGCGGTCATGTCCGTCGTCATGGCGTTTCTCGCCTTCTATATGTACCGCCTGGTCTATGACAGTTGGGACTTTGGCGAACGCAGCGAGGGTGCCGACGCGATCCTGATATGGATCCCGCAGCTGCCGGTTGCCATTGGCGCATTCCTGCTTGCCGTTTCGGTTCTGCACAGCCTGATTCAGGCCATCTTCGACTATGACGCGATCAACCCTGAAACCAGCGAACATGAAGGGCCGAGTGAAGTATGACCGAAGCATTTGCCGTAACAATCTTCCTCGCGACCCTCTTTATCCTTCTGGGACTGGGCGTCTGGGTTGGGGCTGCCCTTCTGACCACAGCCATCGTGGGGATGTGGCTTTTCACCTCGACGCCAATCGGCGACGCAATGGCCGTAACGATCTGGTCTGAACAATCGTCATGGACGCTGACGGCCCTGCCGCTGTTCATCTGGATGGGTGAGATCCTGTTTCGAACCAAACTATCGGAAACGCTGTTCAAGGGCCTGGCCCCGCTGCTGCGCGGGCTGCCGGGCGGCCTCTTGCACGTCAATGTCGGGGCCTCGGCGGTGTTCGCTGCGATCTCGGGGTCATCTGCTGCGACGGTGGCGACAGTCGGCAAAATGTCCATCCCTGAACTGCGCGAGCGCAAATACCCCGAAAGCATGATCATCGGCACTTTGTCGGGGGCCGGCACCTTGGGCCTGCTGATCCCGCCGTCCATTTCGATGATCATCTTCGGTGTGACGGTCAACGAAAGCATCTCGAAGCTGTTTATGGCCGCTATGATTCCGGGGCTGTGTCTGGCCTTGCTCTTCATGGCGTACATCGCCGTCTGGTCCCTTATCAACCGCAAGACATTCAACCCGATTTTCGATGCCGTCGGGTCCGAACCCTTCTTGAAGCGGATGGCGGATTTGCTTCCGGTGCTGCTGCTGATCGGCGCGGTCATCGGGTCGATCTACTCAGGCGTCGCGACAGCGACCGAGGCAGCCGCGCTTGGCGTTCTGGGGTCGATCCTGTTGTCCATGGTGCAGCGCAGCTTTACCTGGGCCAGCTTTTCGGAAAGCATTATGGGATCGGTCCGGACAACGGCCATGATCATGCTGATCCTGATGGGTGCGGGTTTTCTCTCCCTGGCGATGGGCTTTACAGGTATTCCACGTGCGCTGGCCGAAACCATCGGTGCGTGGAACCTGTCGCCCATCGCACTTATTGCGATCCTGACACTGTTTTACATCATCCTGGGCTGCTTTCTGGATGGGCTGTCCTCGATCGTTCTGACGATGGCAGTGATCGAGCCGATGGTCAGAGCGGCGGGCTTCGACATGCTGTGGTTCGGTGTCTATCTGATGATCGTGGTCGAGATGGCGCAGATTACCCCGCCCATCGGGTTCAACCTGTTCGTGCTGCAGGGCATGACAGGGAAAGACATGGGTTTCATCTCCAAAGCCTCCTTCCCGATGTTCTGCGTGATGTGCTTCTTCATCATCATCCTCGTGTTTTTCCCCGGCTTGGCCACGTGGTTGCCCGAAGTCTTGAGCAAATAGGAGCACGACTATGTCCAAAAGAACCTTGTTGGCGCTGGTCGACATCGCTCATCGCGACAACGCTGTTGCGCTTTGCCGGGAGGCTGTTGTGCAACAGCGCCCCGGTGACGAGCTGCACGTCGCATATGTCATGCCCTACGGCCATTACAGCTATGTCGAGCCCTTTGTTTCCGAAGACAGCATCAAAGCTGCCGCCAAGCGCGCCCATCAAGAGTTGAGCGAGATCGCGCAGGACGCGGACATGGTCGCCTCCGAACACGTTTTGCGCGGCAACGTCGGTGAACAGGCGCTATTGCTTGCCGAAAAGACCGGCACCGATCTCTTGCTTCTCAATGCGCATCGGCCCGGCGTGCGCATTCATACCTTGGGGTCCTACGCCACACAAATTATCCGCCATGCGCCATGCTCGGTGTTGGTGTGTCGATGAATTGAACGGCGCGAGCGGACAATGCGGCCTGCGCATCGCCTTCCCTCGGATGTAATTTTTCACAGCGGTCCAATCTTTCACATCCGGAAGGCTGCAATGGCGGCGTACTATACCTGATGGCACGGCGCTCCGCCGGACTGCGCATATGTCGCGCCTGACAAGCATTAAGCGGCAGCGATCCCTCGCGGCGCGCCACGCTAAGGCGCGCAGTGGGTCAGCGGTGAAGGCGCATGAAAGCGAAGGGTGTCGCAGTTTTGCACGCAGCGGCCGGTCTCTCGGGCCAACATGAGTGCCTAGTGCGGGTCATCATCCAGTGAGCCGTGGATCGCGAACTGATCCAGGTCCGCATCGCGCGGTTCGACCAGCCGGTAGCTTTCCTTTACCCCCGCTTCGGTCAATTCGCGCGAGACCAGCAGCAGCGTGTTGGGCGGTTGGGCGCCGCAGATCTCGGCCATCTGCATGACCTCTTCGCGCGCCACGCCCTGTGCCGCCTCCAGCGAGGGTGCGCCGTAAACATCCACAAAATGCTGGGCCAGCGCGGTGACAATCGCCTCGATTTCCACCGGTTCGATCTGGGTGATCGCAACGACTGTGACCCGCCCGAACGTCTCGACCCCAAGCCAGCCGTTTGCGAAGGCCTGGCGCGCCTTGCCCGCCAGATCCGCCTCGCCCCAGTTCGAGAACTCAAAGCCCCCCGAGATGCACCATTCCCCGGTGCGCGCCGGGCTGTGAAAGATGTTCATGTCGCTTTCGTCAAAGTGGATTGCGCGTGCGAGCATCATGTCAGGGGCCCTCCAAAAGCTGCGTGAGCGGGATCAGGTGCGTGGTGTCTGCATCGCGCAACAACATCCCGAAATGTTCGTCCACGCCCAGATATGTGCCGCTGTGGCCGTTGATCCGGGTCGGTTTGTCGATGCCATGGGCCAAGGCCGTCCATTCCGAATGCACAGGCGCGCGGCCCCGCTCAAGCCACGTGTTGATCCCCACAAGCGTGTGTTTGACCCAGGATTCAAGCAGGCGTGCGGCGTCCACCTCGGCACATCCTTCGGCATAAAGCGCGGTCCGGTCGGGTGTGTACCCGGTGTCGTCATCTTCGGGCCAGAGCGACAATTCAAGCCCGATCGCAAGCCAATCGGGTTCCGTCTGTTGGTCGTGCGTCGATGCGGCCATCCGCAGCCGACCGCAGGCCGCCCCGTTGACCCGGATGCCACCGTGCCAGTCCAGATGCACCGCAACCTCGGGCGGGGCGAGCGCACCCAGAGCGTTCTGAAACCCAACGCCGCAAAGTGGCAACATCACCACCGCCTCTTGCAAAGGCACCTCGGGCGCGAATACCAAGGCGGCTTTCAGCATGTTCGCCCCGAGATCGTAAGTCACCAGTCCGGCATCACAGCCCCGCACCGCCTCGGCGCGCGCGACCTCGAACGGATCGTCGCCCGCCTCCACCGCCAACCCGTCAAAGACCGGAGGAAAGGACGGTTCAGTCACGCTTTGTCCGCCTCGATCAGCGCGCGGGCCACTTCGCGGAAGGCCTGAGCCTGCGCGCTTTCGGGTTTGGAGACGACGATCGGTGCCCCGCCATCGGCGGCCACCCGGATATCCAGATGCAGCGGAATTTCGGCCAGCAAAGGCACCCCCAGCTTTTCAGCCTCGGCCCGCACGCCGCCGTGGCCAAAGACATGTTCCTCATGCCCGCAATTCGAACAGATATGCGTGCTCATGTTCTCGATCATCCCGATGACGGGCGTACCCATCTGGTTGAACATGTCGATCCCCTTGCGCGCATCAAGCAGCGCCACATCCTGCGGGGTCGATACGATCACAGCCCCGTCCAGATGCGCCTTTTGCGCCAGTGTCATCTGCACATCGCCCGTGCCCGGCGGCAGGTCCACGATCAGCACATCCAGCGCGCCCCACTGCACCTGCCCGAGCATTTGTTGCAGCGCGCCCATCAGCATCGGACCACGCCAGACAACCGCCTGATCCTCGTTCGTCATGAGGCCAATGGACATCATCGTCACGCCGTAATTGCGCAAGGGCAGGATGATCTTGCCATCGGGGCTTTGCGGGCGGCCCGACACGCCCAGCATCCGCGGCTGCGAGGGGCCATAGACATCCGCGTCGAGCACGCCGACGCGCCGTCCTTCGGCGGCCAGCGCGCAGGCCAGATTGGCGGTGACGGTTGATTTGCCCACACCGCCCTTGCCCGAGGCCACGGCGATGATCCGGTCGATGCCCGCGATCTTTTCCGGCCCCTTGGGTTCGGATTTGCGGCCCGTTCCAAGGTCGGGAGGTGTTGCAGGTTTGGCATGGGCGGTCATCACGATTGCGACGGAGGCCGCCCCCAAAGCGGTCAGCTTTTCCTCGGCCTCGGCTTTCGCGGGCAGGAACGGATCGGGCTGATCGACCTCCATCACGAAACGCACCGCGCCGTCCTCGACATTGAGGGCGCGCACCAGCCCCGCCTCGACCAGATCAACGCCCGAGGGGGCCTTGACCTCTCTCAGGCAGACCAGAACATCTTCGCGGGTCAGAGCCATCTATGCGCCTTCAATCTTGCCGGTGACGACGTGTTCGAGGTCGAGGCCATCGACGGTCAGCACCACCTTCGCCTCGAAGGTCTTACCACTAGTCTCGCCCGCCTCGCGCATGGCCGCTTCGATGGCCTGCTGCGAGGTCACCCCCACCTGTTTGAGGAATTTGCGCATCGACATGTTGAAATCATCGCTCATGGGGACGTCCTTTGGCTGGTCGCAGTTGTTGACGGAAGTACCCTAGCGCCCCTAGGCTGGATCGCAACCAGACACATCCGAAGGCTGCGCACGCGATGGCGAGGACACTGGCATTTCTGTTCATTCTGCTGGCAGGGCCGCTGGTCGCGCAGGACAAGGCGTTTACCCTCCACGCCCCCGCAGCACTGATCGAGACGGGGTTTCTGAAACACCTGCTGCCGCGCTTTTCGCTCAAGACCGGGGTGCGTGTGAATCTGGTCGAAGCGGATGGGGATGCGCACATCGGGGCGGAGGGCACGCCGATCTTTGCCCAAGGGGATATGATCTGGCATCTGGCCACCGGTGACGGACCGCATATGGATGCGTTTCGCGACTGGCTGTTGTCGGATGTCGGCGCACGCACGATCGAGGCATTTGCACCCGACGGCACCGCAGTGTTCAGCGCGGATGTGGGCACGGTTATCGTGCGGGATCAGGTCACGCTCAGCGGGGATGCGGCCCTCGGCGAAGCGGTCAGCCTCAAGCAATGCGGGCGCTGTCATGTGGTCAACGACACGAATCGGATGAACGCCATCGGCTCCTCCCCCTCCTTCGCGCTGATGCGCACCTTTCCCGACTGGCAGACCCGGTTCGAGACGTTCTTTCTGCTCAAACCCCATCCCGCCTTTACTCAAGTCGAGGACGTGACCGAACCCTTTGCCGAACACCTGCCCTCTCCCATCGCGCCGATCGAGGTCACGGTTGAGCAGATCGAGGCGATCACCGCCTATGTCGGCTCGATTGAGCCCGCCGACCTCGGGGATCCGATCCAACTTCAGTGATCCTTGCGCTTGGCGAAATAGTCGTCTGAGGTGCGCACGCGCGGGCGCTCGCCGCCCTGAAACGGGTTGTTTTCTGAATGGTATTGCGCCTGGATCCGGCAGTTCTCGCACATCTGGATCATCTTGGCCGCGTCCGAGGTCGCAAACATCGCGTGCTTGCCCGCCAGTTTTTCGGTGATCTTGGCGATGGTGGATTTGGACCCGAACAGGCTGCCGCACTCGATGCAGGCGAAGGGTTCTTCCTCGTTGATGACCTGCTGTCGCAGGGCGGCGTCGGTGAGGTCCATTTGCGGCTGCAAGGTGATCGCCTGTTCCGGGCAGATCGTGCTGCACAGCCCACATTGGAGGCAGGCGTCCTCCTGAAAGCGCAGTTGCGGCAGGTCAGCGTTATCGCCCAGGGCGCCCGATGGGCAGAGCGATACGCAGGACAGGCAGAGTGTACAGGCGTCCTTGTCCACCAGCACCGCCCCATAGGGCGCGCCCTCGGGCAGTGCCACGACCTCGGCATTCGGCTGCAGCGCCTTGGCCGACAGCCGCGCGACTTGGCGGCGTGATCCGAGCGGCAGGACGGGCGCGCAGGCCACGGTCGCGGGCGCGTCTTCGGCCAGTGTCGCGCAAAGGGCATCGGGGTCGCTCACATGCAGCAGCCGCACCGCTTGGGCATCGGCCATTGCCATCGCCAGTTCCGCCTGCGCTTCGATCACAGCGAGTTCTGTCCTGGGTGACATCAGCACATCCACATGTTCGAACCCGCAGGCCAGCGCGGCCAGCATCTCCGCATGGCCAAACCCCGACAGCGCGTCGACCTCGAGCGGGATGACCTGCCCCGGCAGACCGTTTCCGAACCGCGCCCCAAGCGCGATCATCTCGCGCCCATGGTCCGCGTCATGCACCAAAAGGCGCGCATTTGTGCCACCGGCTTTGCGGTAGGTCGCGGCCAGCGTTGTGAGCCGTTTGAACACCGTCTCGACCGGGGGCGCGTCATAGCTGATCGCCCCGGAGGGGCACACCGCCGAACAGGACCCGCAGCCCGCGCAGATCATCGGGTCAATCGCCACATGCTCACCTGCCGAGGTGATCGCGCCCGTAGGGCAGACGTTCAGGCAGTTGGAACAGGCCGCTTGTTCGGCGCGGCTGTGGGCGCACAGGGTCGGCTCGAGCCGCACATAAAGCGGCTTTTCAAAGGTGCCGATCAGTTGGGATGCCTCCAGCACCGCCGCTGCTATCGAAGGCGGATGGGTGGGGTCCGCGCGCAAATATCCTTCGCGTTTATGGGGCGCGGGCACCAGCGCAGTGGTGCCGCTGAGATCAAGCACGACATCGCAGCCCGACACAGCACCATCCTGCGGCGCGCTGAGATCAAAGGCTCCGCGCCCGCCCGGCATCACCTGCTGAAACGCGTCCAGTTTGACCGTGAACCCGCCAAGCGCGCCTGAGACGTTACGCACCTGCCCGACAACACAGTCAAACCGGCGGTCCGTGGGGATCAGATCGGCCGAGGGCACAAGAACGGTGACGGCCAGCACATCGCAAAGTTCACCCGCCGCAGCAATCGCGGCCTCGCCGCCGACGATCAGGCATGTCCCTTCGGACACGACATCGACCGATTTGCCCATGGGCAGCACCAATGCGGCCTCTGCGGCCAGCGCAGCCATCTTTGGGGCCACGTCGCCCGTGCCCCACCCGGCCCGGTCACGCAGATCAACAAAGCTGGGGGTGTCGACATTGAGAGCGGCAGCCAGTTCCTCAAAGGTCTGGCGTTCCTGCTGGCAGGCGATCATCACGCCGCCCTGCCCCAATGCCGCCTCGACGGCGGAGATCTGGGCCGTGCACAGGGCGGTGTGAACCTTGGAACAGCTCAGGTCCGACCCGTTTGCGATTGCATCTGCATCAACATTTTGACTGCCCGCACAGTCGCACAATATCAGATGTCTGGCCATGGCGTGATCCCCCTGTCGCAGCGCCCGAACCGGCGACGCGCCAGCCACGCTAGTCGCGAATCTGCACCATGGTAAACCGCCTTTGTGCGCTTTGGCCTGCGCGCGTCCAATTGCTGCATCCGCGAAAGGATTTTTGCCAAAACCGAGTATGCCATCCATTTCACCCCTTTTGGCCGCTCGACATGCAAAAAAGGAACGGAACCGCACGCCGCGCCGCAGCATCGGGAGATGCACCAGAACGCACGCGTAGAAAAACTTCTTTGCGAATTGCCGAGGATGATTAAGGTGGAGGGACAAACGGCCCCTAGCCGGAGTTACAGTGCAAAGCGACAGTCAGAAATCCATTTCAATGCCTCTGGGCATCGTCATCCGGCAATCGCCGGGTGTGACCCGTTGGGTTGCGCATGTCTGGAAGGCCGTCGCCGTCCTGCCCGGCGCGGCCAAGGCAGACTGGAAGGAGTTGCGCCGCGATGGCGAGACCGTCGAATATCACGCTGCGACTTTGCCGCTTGAATTGTTCCGCACCGATACCGAAGCGTATCTGCACGGCCTCTCTGCCAAAGTGCCCGCCATCTACGTCGTGATGCGCCCCAGCACCGAAAGCCGCCCGCTTGATGTAGTGCTGGCCACCGCCTCGCCCTACGAGGCGCAGGACTATGCGGACACGGGCGAGGAACTGGTCGAAAAGGTGCCGATGCCCGAGGGGCTGGTCGCGTGGATCCGGGACTTTGTCGAGCTGCACCACGAGGATGAGGTTTTCGTCAAACGCCGCCGCGACAAGACCCGGGTGGATCGCAAAGAGGACGGGATCGGCGATGCGCGCATCCGCCAGGTCGCGGATGTGTACCGCGCACCCACATCCAAGGAGCGGGTGCATTGAGCGCGCGCGCTGATTTCTGGGCCCGCCGCCGGGCCGGGGTTGCTGCCGAAGCGCAAGCCGAAGATGCCGCCCGCGCTGCCGAAGCGCAGGCTAAAGAGCAAGCCGCGTTTGACGGGATGGAGGAGGCCGAGGTGCTGGCCGCGCTGAACCTGCCCGACCCCGACACCCTTGTGAAAGGTGATGACTTCACCGCCTTCATGGCCAAGGCCGTGCCCGATTATATCCGCCGCCGTGCCTTGCGCGCGTTGTGGCGGTCCAACCCGGTGCTCGCCAACGTCGATATGCTTGTGGACTACGGTGAGGACTTCACGGACAGCGCCATGGCCGTCGAAAACATCCAGACCGCCTATCAGGTGGGTAAGGGCATGTTGAAACATGTCGAGGAAATGGCCCGGCAGGCCGCCGAGCGCGACGCGCCACAAGAATTGGAAGAGGACGAGCCGCCGGTCATTGCGGACGTGATCGAGGACGATGCGCCGGTCGAGACCGCATATGCAGAGCCCGAAGACGACGCATCACCCCCCAGCCCTGCCCCCCGCCGCATGAAATTCACAGTAGAGGATGCCGCGTGAACGCTGCCGAAGATATCCGCGTCTCTGCCGAGGATCGCCTGCGGGCGGACCTCTACAACTTTCTTGGGCTATTGCTCTCCCATCCCCCCGATCAACTGCTGATTGACCAATGCGCCGGGCTTTCGGGTGATGACAGCGCCTTGGGTCAGGCGATTGCGGGCCTGTCGCGCGTCGCCGCCGTCAGCAAACCGCGCAAGGTCAGCAGCGAATTCAACGCGCTCTTTGTGGGCCTCGGTAGGGGCGAGTTGCTGCCCTATGCCAGCTACTACCTCACAGGCTTCCTGAACGAAAAGCCGCTGGCAAACTTGCGCAGCGACATGGCAACGCGGGGCATGACCCGCGCCCAGAACGTGTTCGAACCCGAAGACAACATCGCGTCCCTGATGGAGATGATGGCGGGCATGATCGTAGGTCGCTTCCGCGGCCCCGCCAGCCTTGATGATCAAAAACTGTTCTTTAACAAGCACATTGCCCCCTGGGCCGGACATTTCTTTACCGACCTTGAGGCGGCCAAAAACTCGGTCTTTTACGCCTGCGTGGGCAGCGTGGGCCGGGCATTCATGGATATTGAGCGCGAAGCGTTTCGCATGACGACCGGCTGAGCCGGTCACACATTCGGTGGGGACGCCCGCCACAACACGAAGGAGGGAGACATCCCATGACGACAAAAGCCCAAACCGAAAAGGCCGCCGGCAAGAACCGCCGCGACTTTCTGAAACTGGCCGGGACGTCCGCCCCTGCCGCCGCCGTGGCACTGGCTGCGGGTGCTGGTACCGCCGAGGCGAACCCCGTCGATCCGACATCCGAGACCATGCAAGACACCGCGCACACCCGCGCCTATCTCGACAGCGCCCGGTTCTGATTGACCGGACGCTAGCACTTTTCAGGCACCGGGCGCGCTGGCGCGCTCAGGCACCAAGGGAGTAAGACACATGCTGAAGAAGAAAACCAACGGGACCGCACGACGCCCTCAACGCAGCGGCGTTCTGTCCGATATGGCCGAAACCTCCGTAGATCGCCGGGCCTTCTTGCGCGGATCCGGGTTGGCCATCGGCGGGCTGGCGGCGATTTCCGCCACCGGGGGCACCGTGACCCAGGCCCAGGCCGCCACCGCGTTCACCGGCGAGGTCGAGACCATCAAATCGGTCTGCACCCACTGTTCGGTCGGCTGCACTGTCATCGCCGAGGTCAGCAACGGCGTCTGGACGGGTCAGGAACCCGGATGGGACAGCCCCTTCAACCTCGGGGCCCACTGCGCCAAGGGTGCGGCGGTACGCGAACACGCCCACGGAGAACGTCGCCTCAAGTACCCGATGAAGAAAGAAGGCGGAGAGTGGAAGCGCATCAGCTGGGAACAGGCCATCGACGAGATTGGCGACGGCATGATGAACATCCGCGAGGAAAGCGGGCCGGACTCGGTCTACTGGCTCGGCTCGGCCAAGCATAACAATGAACAGGCGTATCTGTTCCGCAAGTTCGCCGCCTATTGGGGCACCAACAACGTCGATCATCAGGCGCGCATCTGCCACTCGACGACCGTTGCGGGTGTGGCGAACACATGGGGCTACGGTGCCATGACCAACAGCTACAACGACATCCACAACTCCAAGGCGATCTTCATTATTGGCGGCAACCCGGCCGAGGCGCACCCTGTCTCGCTGCTGCACCTGCTGCGCGCCAAGGAGCAGAACAACGCGCCCGTGATCGTGTGCGATCCGCGCTTTACCCGCACGGCCGCCCATGCGGACGAGTATGTGCGCTTCCGTCCTGGCACGGACGTCGCACTCGTCTGGGGTATTCTCTGGCACATCTTCGACAATGGGTGGGAGGACAAGGAATTCATCCGCACCCGCGTCTGGGGCATGGACCAGATCAAGGAAGAAGTCGCCCGCTGGACCCCTGAAGAGGTCGAGCGCGTCACCGGTGCCCCCGGCTCGCAGCTCAAGCGCGTGGCCCGCACAATGGCCAACAACCGCCCCGGCACCGTGATCTGGTGCATGGGTGGCACCCAGCACACCAACGGCAACAATAACACCCGCGCCTATTGCGTGCTGCAACTGGCGCTTGGCAACATGGGCACGTCTGGGGGTGGCACCAACATCTTCCGCGGCCATGACAACGTGCAGGGGGCCACCGACCTTGGCGTTCTGTCACACACGCTGCCGGGCTACTATGGCCTGTCGGCAGGGGCCTGGGCCCATTGGGGCCGCGTCTGGGAAGAAGACGGCGATTGGCTACGTGCCCAATTCGCGACCGGCAAGGACGCCGATGGCAACGAGACCACCTTGCAGAACCTGACCGGCATCCCGGTGTCGCGCTGGATCGACGGGGTGCTCGAAGACCCCGAGAACATGGACAACCCCAACAAGGTGCGTGCCATGGTGCTGTGGGGCCACGCGCCCAACTCACAGACCCGGCAGAAGGAAATGAAAACCGCGATGGAGCAGCTCGACATGCTCGTCGTGGTCGATCCCTACCCCACCGTGTCAGCGATCCTGCATGACCGCACTGATGGGGTGTATCTGCTGCCCGCCTGTACGCAGTTCGAAACGCGCGGCTCGGTCACGGCCTCCAACCGCTCGCTCCAATGGCGCGACAAGGTGGTCGATCCGCTGTTTGAATCGCTGCCCGACGAAGTCATCATGGCCAAGTTCGCCAACAAGTTCGGTTGGGGGGATCGGCTCTTCCGCAATATCGAGATGGACGATCCCGAAACGCCCAATGTCGAAAGCATCACGCGCGAGTTCAACAAGGGCATGTGGACGATCGGCTATACCGGGCAAAGCCCCGAGCGGATCAAGAAACACATGGCCAACCAGCACACGTTCGACCGCACCACGCTGCAAGCGGTGGGCGGCCCGGCGGATGGCGACTACTACGGTCTGCCATGGCCAAGCTGGGGCACGCCAGAGATGAACCACCCCGGCACGCCGAACCTCTATGACATGTCCAAGCCCGTGTCCGAGGGTGGCCTGACCTTCCGCGCTCGCTTTGGCGTAGAACGCGATGGCGAGAACCTCTTGGCCGAGGGCGTCTATTCGGTCGGCTCCGACATTCAGGATGGATACCCTGAATTCACCTACCAGATGCTTGTTGATCTGGGCTGGGACGGCGAGTTGACGGACGAAGAACGCCGCTCAATCGCGAAAGTGGCCGGTGTGACGCTCAATGCGGTCAAGGAGGGTGATATCGGCAACTCCGACGACGGGGATGCGGCAACGGACACCGCCGCCGCAAGCGGTCTGACCCAACCCTCGGGCACCCAGGGCGCTGATGAAGAGGTGGGCGAGCAATCCATGTCGCCCTTCCCCTCGGACTTCAACGAACGCGCGTCCGGAATCAACTGGAAAACCGACCTTTCGGGCGGCATCCAGCGGGTTGCCATTGCGCATGAGTGTGCGCCCTTCGGCAACGCCAAGGCCCGTGCGGTCGTCTGGACCTTCCCCGATCCGGTGCCGCTCCACCGCGAGCCGCTTTATACCAACCGCCGCGATCTGGTCGAAGACTACCCCACATACGAGGACCGCAAGTTCTACCGCTTGCCGACTATGTATGCCTCGATCCAGAAGAACGACTTTTCCAAGGATTACCCGATGATCCTCACGTCAGGGCGGCTGGTCGAATACGAGGGCGGCGGAGACGAAACCCGGTCGAACCCCTGGCTGGCCGAGTTGCAGCAGGACATGTTCGTCGAGATCAACACCCGCGACGCCAACAATCTGGGCGTACGGGACGGTGAACAGGTCTGGGTGGAAGGCCCCGAAGGCGGCAAGGTCAAGGTGATGGCCATGGTCACCGAACGGGTGGGCGAAGGCGTGGCCTTCATGCCGTTCCACTTCGGCGGGCACCTTGAGGGCGAGGACCGCAGGGACAAGTATCCCGACGGGGCCGACCCTTACGTGCTGGGCGAAAGCACCAACACCGCACAGACCTATGGCTATGATTCAGTGACCCAGATGCAAGAGACCAAAGCCACTCTCTGCAAAATCTGGACAGCGTAAGGAGGACATAAAAATGGCCGCAAGAGCAAAATTTCTCGTCGACGCCGAACGCTGCATCGAATGCAACGCCTGTGTCACCGCCTGCAAGAACGAGCACGAAGTGCCGTGGGGCATCAACCGACGCAAAGTCGTCACCATCAATGACGGCTCACCCGGTGAACGCTCGATCTCGGTGGCGTGTATGCACTGTTCGGACGCGCCCTGCATGGCTGTCTGCCCGGTCGACTGCTTCTATCAGAACGAGGAAGGGGTCGTGCTGCACTCAAAGGATCTGTGCATCGGGTGCGGCTACTGCTTTTACGCCTGCCCGTTCGGCGCGCCCCAGTTCCCCCAAGCGGGCAACTTCGGATCGCGCGGCAAGATGGACAAATGCACCTTCTGCGCCGGTGGCCCCGAAGAGACGCACTCGACCGCCGAATTCGCCAAGTACGGGCGCAACCGGATCGCGGAAGGCAAGCTGCCGATCTGCGCCGAAATGTGCGCGACCAAGGCCCTGCTCGCCGGGGACGGCGACGTGGTGTCGGGCATCTACCGCGAGCGCGTCGTTGCGCGCGGCTTTGGCTCCGGTGCATGGGGCTGGGGATCAGCATACGGCCAGCAAGGCGGCTAATCGGCCCTGACTGGACCACGAGACCACAGATCAGGGCGGCCCAGGCAACGGGTCGCCCTTTTTCACCACTACGCCACGAAAAGGGATTTCGGGATGTTTCGCACGTTGATCGCACTGCTGCTGTTGTCGTTTGCCACAGCTGCCTACGCGCAGGACACTACCGCCCCTGCCCCGGACCGCTCGGCGACGGGGGGCGCGCAGACGCTTGAGGACATTCTGGCCCGCCAGCGCGGCGAAGAGGTGGACAACACGTTCCGCTCCAGCGCGACGGGCGACCCGGACAATGCGGCGGGTATCGCGAGCCAGTTGGGCACGCTTGGCGGGGCATCTGACCCGGAGTTGTGGCGCGCGTTGCGCTTTGGCTCAGCCGACATCACGGCCTCCAATAACGGCCCCGCCGCCACAACGCTGATCCAGGACGGCGGCATGCGCTGGCTGCTGTTCCGCCAAGGGCCGCTGGCGACCTACGGGGCCTACTTGCTCGGTGGCACGCTTGTGCTGCTGGCGCTGTTCTTTCTGATCCGGGGCCGCATCCGCATCGAAGGGGAACGGACCGGGCGCACCATCGAACGGTTCAAGGCCGTGGAACGGTTCGGCCACTGGCTGCTTGCGGGCTCTTTCATCCTGCTTGGCATCACCGGTCTTGTGTCGCTGTTCGGGCGCAAGGTGCTGATCCCGGCCTTCGGGCACGAGGCCTTCGCGATGCTCGCGCTTGCCTCCAAGTGGATCCACAACAACGTCTCGTGGGCGTTCATGATCGCGCTGGTGATGATCTTCGTGATGTGGGTCTATCACAACCTGCCCCACCGCTCCGATATCAACTGGCTGCTCAAGGGAGGCGGCATCTTCGGCAAGGGGCACCCCCCGGCCAAGAAATTCAACGCCGGACAAAAGCTGATCTTCTGGTCCGTGATTGTGCTGGGCACCTCAATTTCGGTGTCCGGTCTGGCGCTGCTCTTCCCCTTTGAACTCAATATGTTCGCCGCCACCTTCGCCAAGCTGAACAGCTTTGGCATCTCGGGCGCTTTGGGGTTGGGCGAATTGCCCACCGCCCTCGCCCCGCATGAGGAGATGCAATACGCCCAGCTTTGGCACGCGATCGTCAGCTTCGTACTGATGGCGATTATTCTGGCCCACATCTACATCGGTTCGGTCGGCATGGAGGGGGCTTACGACGCCATGGGTTCGGGCGAGGTCGAAGAACAGTGGGCGCGCGAGCACCATTCGCTTTGGGTCGAAGAGGTGAAGGCCAAGGAGGCCGCCGCCCCCAAAAGTGCCACGCCCGCCGAATAGATGTGGCGCGCACTGGCCATAGCGGTGCTGGGCGCGACCCCTCTGGCGGCGCAGGAGTTCTTCACGCTCAAGGGTCATGGCGGACCAATCATGGATGTGACCGTGTCGCCGTCGGGCCAGATTGCGACGGCGAGCTTCGACAATTCGGTGGGGATCTGGGAGGGCGATGTGCCGGTCTGGCGCGAAGGACACCGGGCGGCGGTAAATGTGGTGCGGTTTGTGGACGACACCCTGTTGGCTTCGGGCGGGGACGACAATCAGCTTTGGCTGTGGGACGGTGACGCGGGGCGTCAGGTCGCGACCCATACGGCCAAGATCGTCGACATTGCTGTGTCGCCGGACGGGCAGACCATCGCCACGGCGTCTTGGGATCACACAATTGGGCTGACGCAGATGGATCAAGGCAGCACTGCCCATCTGAGCGGACATAAACAAGGTGTGAATGCGGTCGCGTTCGATGCCGATGGCGACACACTCTATTCCGCCTCCGTTGATGGCACGATCCGGTCTTGGGACACGAGCGATCCGACAGCGGCCCCGACCGTCATCGCCAAACACGGGTTCGGGGTGAACAAACTGGTGGTGAACGATGCGAAAGGCTGGCTGGCCTATGGCGCAACAGATGGCGGCACGCGGATATTGGACCTGAGCACCGGCGAACCGATCGCCGACTTCACGCTTGATCGGCGCCCCATCCTGTCGATGGCGTATGCGCCGACCACACAGACGCTCGCCGTGGGTGACGGGCAAGGCTACATCATGCTGATCGACACCGAGGATATGAAGATCACCCATGACTTTCGCGCCGCGCGCAACGGCCCCGTCTGGGCGCTCGCCTTTTCGCCCGATGGGCAGAACCTGCACGCAGGCGGGATCGAGGACATTGTCTATTCCTGGCCTGTGGACACCATGACCACGCTCGACCCGATGGCCGACACGCCGCGCAGCTTTCTGGAAAAGCCCGAAACGCTGACCAATGGCGAGCGGCAGTTCAAACGCAAATGTTCCATCTGCCACACGCTAAGCGCAGGCAGCGCGCGTCGGGCGGGGCCAAGCCTACACGCGCTGTTCGGGCGGCGCGCGGGCACGGTGGCGGACTACACGTATTCCGAGACCTTGCGCGGCTCGGATATCATCTGGACAGCGCAGAGCATAAATGCGTTGTTCGATATCGGCCCGGACCACTATATTCCGGGCACCAAGATGCCCATGCAGCGGATCGTCGACCCCAAGGACCGCGACGATCTGATCGACTATTTGCGCACCAACACGGATGCAGAAAGAGACCTGAAATGAAAGCGATGTTGTTGGCCTTTGTGGCGATAGGCGTAATTTCGGTGGGGTCCTATTTCATCCTGGGCGAGGTTGGATTTTCGAGCCAGGAACGTGGGGCCGGCGCGGCTGTCCGGCTCGACGATTGATGTTGACCGCGCACTAAGGCAGTTTTCCTGAGATGAATGACATCTGGGCCGGGATACTGGCCGCCTTTCAGCTTATCGTCTCGCTGGACGCCGATCTGGTCGAAATCACCTTGCGCTCGTTGCAGGTGAGCCTGTCAGCCCTCGTGATCGCGTCCCTGATGGCCCTGCCTTTGGGCACGTGGCTCGCCATCCGCCGCTTTCGGTTTCGCCGCGCTGCGATTGCGACCCTCAACGCGCTGATGGGCCTGCCCCCGGTGGTGGTGGGGCTGATCGTTTACCTTTTGCTATCGCGCTCGGGCCCGTTCGGCGTGCTGGGTCTGCTGTTCACACCAACGGCCATGATCATCGCGCAGGTCATCATCATCACACCGCTGATTGCCTCTATCACCCATCAGGCCATGCGCGAGTTGTGGGCCGAATATCACGACCTGCTGATTTCGCTGAACACCAGCCAGCGGCAACGGGTGGCCACGCTGATCTGGGACGGGCGGCGCGCACTGCTGACCGGCGCGCTGGCCGGTTTCGGGCGCGCCATCGGCGAAGTGGGCGCGATCATGATCGTGGGCGGCAACATCGACAACGCGACGCGGGTTCTCACCACCGCCATCGCGCTTGAAACGGGCAAGGGGGATTTTGCGCTCGCCCTTGGCCTTGGGTTCATCCTGATTGCTCTGGCGCTGATGGTGAACTTCGCCATCCACACCTTGTCGCGCACCGAACGGCACGGCACATGGTAATGTCACCTCTATCAGTGTCTTTGCGGGACGTCTCGGTCAAACGGCGGGGCAAGACGATCCTTGGCCCCATCGATCTGGACCTGGGTGAGAGCGGGTTCACCGTGGTGCTTGGTCCCAATGGGGCGGGTAAGACCACGCTGCTGAAGGTGCTGCACGGGGTCGAGCGTGTGTCAGGCGGAACGGTGCAATGGTCCGCACCTGCGGACGCAGCACAACAGGCGCAGGCCTACGTGTTTCAGCGGCCCATCATGCTGCGCCGGTCGGTGCGCAACAATCTGGCCTATCCGTTGCAGTTGCGCGGCACGTCCAAAGCCGAGATCGCGCGAGAGGTGTCGCTCTGGGCCGCGCGGGTGGGCCTGATGGATGTGCTCGACCAACCCGCCCCGCGTCTGTCCGGCGGCGAGAAACAGAAACTCGCCCTCGCCCGCGCGCTGATCCGCCAGCCGTCGGTTCTGTTTCTGGATGAGCCCTGCGCGAACCTCGATGGCCGCTCAACCCGCGAGATCGAGGCGGTGCTGCGCGCCGCCCATGACAGCGGCACCCGCATCATCATGACCACGCACGATCTGGGTCAGGCGCGCCGTCTGGGCAGCGACGTGGTATTCCTGCTGAACGGGGCGCTGCACGAGCAGGGCCCTGCCACGCAGGTTTTTGCACAGCCCGCACAGCCCGAAACCAAAGCGTTCCTTGACGGCGACATCGTCGACTAGAACGATGGCCCCATCACCGCATCGGGCAACCACGTGGCCAGACCGGGGAAAAAGCACAGCAGGATGATCGCGATGACCATGCAGCCCACGAACGGCAGCGATCCGGTGAGGATGGTCTTGAGCGAAATGTCCGGCGCGATTCCGTTGATGACATAGAGGTTGAGGCCGACAGGGGGCGAAATCAGCCCGATCTCCATGTTGATCGTCAGCACGACCGCGAACCAGATCGGATCGAACCCTGCGGTCGTGATGATGGGCAGCAGGATGGGGGCCGCCATCAGGATAACGGCGACGGGCGGCAGGAAGAATCCCGCGACGATCAGAAACACGTTCACCGCCCCCATCAGGACCCACGGATTCACATCCAGCGTGCCGATCCAGTTGGCGATGGACTGGGTGATGTAAAGGCTTGAGAGCATGTAGGAAAACACACCGGCGGCGGCGATAATGAACAGGATCATCACGCTTTCCTTGGTGCTGTCGCGCAGCACGACCCACAGATCGCCGGGA
The DNA here is from genome assembly GCF_947494755.1 of uncultured Tateyamaria sp. Taxonomy (GTDB): domain Bacteria; phylum Pseudomonadota; class Alphaproteobacteria; order Rhodobacterales; family Rhodobacteraceae; genus Tateyamaria. The sequence continues at coordinate 34,540 of NZ_CANLVZ010000011.1, read as the reverse complement.
TTCCACAGCTTGTAGATCACCATCGCGATCAGCAGACACAAAAGCGCACCCACGGCGGCCGTTTCAGACGGCGTCGCCACCCCACCATACATCGCGTAAAGCACGCCAACGATGATCGCGAGAAAGGGCAGCACGCGCGGCAGGATTTCGAACTTTTGCCGCCATGTGTAATTTGTCGTGGCAAGCAGTGCCCGGTCGCCCGATTTCCACGTGGAATAAAGCGACCACGCCATGAACAGCGCCACAAGCAGCACCCCCGGAATGACGCCTGCGAGGAACAGCCGCCCAATCGAGGTCTCGGTCGCGATGCCGTAGACGATCATCGTGACGGACGGGGGGATCAGGATGCCGAGCGTGCCGCCTGCCGCGATGGAGCCTGCCGCCACCCCGTCCGGGTAGCCGCGCTTGCGCATCTCGGGGATGCCCATCTTACCGATGGCCGCACAGGTTGCGGGGCTGGAGCCCGACATGGCCGCAAACAGTGCACAGGCCCCGAGGTTCGAAATCACGAGGCCGCCGGGCACGCGGGTCAGCCAACGCTCGAGCGCCTCATAAAGGTCCGCGCCCGCGCGGGTCGAGGCGATGGAGGAGCCCATGATGATGAACATCGGGATCGAGAGCAGCGCAAAGTTGTCGAGCTTGCCGAACAGGATTTCAGGCAGCAATTCAAGCGAGCGCATCCCGTCGAAGATCAGCAGAAACCCGGTCGAGACGATCAGCAGCCCAAGGGCGACCGACACGCCGGAAAAGAGGACAAGGATCGTGCAGACAGCGACCAGCGCGCCAAGCGTGAGCGGATCCACTATGCGTCCCCCAGACCAAAAGGTGTGTCGATCTTGAGCACGAGCGCGACCAGATCGGCGATCAGTTGTAAAAGGAACAGCGCAAACCCGATAGGCAGCGCGGCATAGGGAATCCACAGCCGCACACCCCATACGGTGTCGGACTTCCAGTTGCGCTCATAGGCGAGGTGCCAGAACTCCCACCCGAAAAACAGCATGATCGCGACCATCAGGATGGACTGCGATAGGGTAAAGACGGCCATGCCATAGCGGGCACGCGGCCCAAGCGACAGCGGGATCAGGTCCACGTTCACATGGCCCCGCAGCCGCTGCACGTAGGGCAACCCGATCAGAGTGGCCCCGATGGCGAGGTAGACAACCGCCTCGGTCTGCCACACGGTCGAGCCGTTCAGCACGAAGCGGATAAAGATCATCTGGCAGGTGATCGCCACCGCCGCCACGATCATGCCCGCCGAAAAGAAGCCCGCGATTGTCGAAAGGGTCGCCACGCCGCGCAGAAACGGGTTGTTGCCCGTCTGCGCCGCCTTGGCCGCACTTTGGCCCGCCATCACACTATCCCTGAAATCTGGAGTATTGGATCAGGAGGGCGCGCGGCAGCGCCCTCCGGTGTTTTGGATCACTCGACAGCCAGCGCCATATCAAGCAGTTCCTGCCCATCGGGCACTTCCTCGACAAAGGCTTTGTAGGAGGTTTCCTGCGCCAATGCGCGCCACGCCTCAAAATCCTCGGCCGACATCTGGGCGATCTCGACGCCCGCATCGCGGAACACCTGTTCGGACGCCGCATCCTGCTTTTTTGCCTCTTCCAGATAGAACGCCTCGGCCTTGGCGGCCGCCTCGGTCAGCGCGGTCTGCTGTTCGGGGGTGAGGCTGTCGAACTTGGATTTGTTCATCAGCAGGGGTTGGTACATGAACCACAGCGCCACATCACCCGCAGGGGTATAGCAGCTCACCTGCTCGTAAATCCGATAGGACACGAAAGACGAGGACGAGGTGTTGGCCGCCGTCAGCACGCCGGTCTGCATGGCGTTGTAAATCTCGGACGAGGCCATGGAGGCAATCGACGCCCCTGCCCCGGCCAGCATCTGTTCGAACGCCTTACCGGCGGCGCGGGTCTGCAGGCCCTGCACGTCTTCAGGCGCGGTGATGCACTTGTCCTTGCCGACGAAACCACCCGCAAGATAGCCGTGCACCAGCACCATCACGTCATCCTCGGCCATCTTTTCCTCGAGCGCGGCCATGAAAGGCGACGCACTCAGGCGCGCGGCGTGATCGTGGTTTTTCACCATGCCGGGCATCAGCGTGAGGTTGAAGGCGGGTTGCTGGCCCCCTGCATAGCTGAGCGGCAACACGGTCATATCGAGCTGCCCGCGGCTGAGGGGGCGGTACTGCTCGCGCGGCTTGAACAGCGACTTCGAGCCAAAGATCTGGATGTCGAGGCCCACATCCGCCTCGGCCACACCGTCGGCCACGATTTGGGCAACCTGATGGCGCACATCCGTGTTCGACCATTGATGCGACAGGCGCAGCGTCTCGGCGCTGGCGGCGGTTCCAAAGGTCAGGCACGCAGCCGCAGCGGCTGCTGTCAGAGCAGTTAACTTCATAGAGTCCTCCCAGACTTGTCTTCGGGATCTCACGTCCCGGTGGCGCGGAGTCAAAGTTTTGAAGGTTTGGCCTTTCAAGTCAATTTTATTGTCGCAAGGGCGCGGGCAAGGCGTTTTACTGCACAGCAGGTCCTGACAAACCGACCCCAAAAGGAGCCCGATATGCAGACCCGCCCGCTTGGCCAAAACGGCCCTCACGTGCATCCGCTCGGGATCGGTGCGATGTCGTTCTCGAATTTCTACGGGGCCACGAACGAGGCCAACAGCCACGCCATTCTTGATGCGGCCCGCGTCGCCGGTGTGACCCATATCGACACCGCCAACGTTTATGGGATGGGCACGTCCGAGACGGTCATCGGCACCTATCTTGCCGCCAATCCGGACGCGCGCGATCATTTCACCATTGCCACCAAAGGGGGCATCACACGCAATCCCAATGGTCCCGGCAACATCTTTGACAACTCCCGCGCCCATCTGGAGGCTGAACTTGACGCCAGTCTCAAGCGGCTCGGCGTCGAGGCGGTCGATCTTTACTATGTCCACCGGCGCGATCCGGCCCTGCCCATCGAAGAGGTAACCGAGACGCTGGCCGCACTGGTCAAATCCGGCAAGACGCGCGCCATCGGCTTTTCCGAGATCGCGCCGACCTCGCTGCGCCGCGCCCACGCGGTCCATCCTGTCGCCGCCGTTCAGTCGGAATATTCGCTCTCGACCCGCTCACCCGAGATGGGTCTGGTGCAGACCTGCGCCGAAATTGGCACTGCCCTGGTCGCCTTTTCGCCGGTGGGCCGGTCCTTGCTGACGGACACCCCCCTCAGCCACTCCGCCGTGCAAGACCTCGGCTTTCTGGTGAATAACCCCCGGTTTGTGGAGCCGAATTACAGCGCCAATATCGCAGCAACCGTCCCCTTTCGCGCGCTCGCTGCTGATATGGGGCTGCCTGCGGCGGGTCTCGCCATCGCATGGCTGCTGGCACAGGGTGATCACATCATCCCCATCCCCGGCACGCGGTCAGTGGCGCATTTCCAGCAACTTCTTCAAGGGGCGACACGCACCTTGAGCGCGGAGGAGTTGGCGGCCATCGACGCGGTGTTGCCCATCGGATGGGCGCACGGCGACCGTTATTCCCCAGCGCAGTGGAACGGGCCCGAAAAATACTGTTAGATGTCCCAACCAAAGGTGAGGTGCGCCCGTGCAATACCATGAAAGCGGCTTTCGCCCCGGCGATCCGTCCGTGGCCCGTGCCGCCGAGATGGCCGGTCAGACCCCTGATATCGTTGACGTCTTGATCGTGGGCTGCGGCCCGGCGGGCCTGACGCTGGCCACGCAGCTTTGCCCCTTCAGCGACATATCGGTGCGGATCGTGGACCAGAAACCCGGCCCCCTTGAGGTCGGGCAAGCCGATGGTATCGCCTGCCGCTCGATCGAGATGTTCGAGGCGTTCGGATTTGCCGAAAAGGTCATCAAGGAAGGCTACCAGGTTAATGAGGTCACGTTCTGGCGCCCGGACGCGGATCGCCCTCTGGCGCGCGTGGACCGGATTGAGGACGTGGCCGAAGACCTGTCGGAAATGCCCCATGTCATTCTCAGTCAGGCGCGCATCCATGATTTCTATCTCGAACAGATGCGCAATTCGCCGCGCCGCCTGACGCCGGACTACAACCGCCGTCTGATCGACCTTGTGCGCCCTGATGACCCCGACGCGCCCATCACCGCCACCTTCGAGCATGTCGATGCGCCCGAGATCCAAGAAACAATCCGCGCACGGTTCGTGGTGGGCTGTGACGGGGCGCGCAGCGGGGTGCGCCGGGCCTTGGGGCATCGCTTGGAAGGCGACTCGGCCCGCCAGCTTTGGGGCGTGATGGACATACTGCCGCGTACGGATTTTCCCGACATCCGCCTGAAATGCGCGATCCAATCGGCGGATGCGGGCAGCATCCTCGTGATCCCGCGCGAGGGCGGCTACATGGTGCGCCTTTATATCGAACTGGATGCGCTGGCCGAGGGCGAGCGTGCGGCGGACCGCAACGTGACCGCTGACAGCATCATCGCCAAGGCCCGGCGCATTCTTGCGCCTTACACGCTGGAGGTCGCCGAGGTCGCGTGGTGGTCGGCCTATGAAATCGGGCAGCGCGTCTGTGATGCGTTCGACGATGTACCCGAGGCGGCGCGTGGCAGCCGCGTGCCCCGCATCTTCATCGCGGGTGATGCCTGCCATACCCACAGTCCCAAGGCCGGTCAGGGCATGAATGTGTCGATGGCCGATGCGTTCAATCTGGGCTGGAAGCTGGCGTGCGTGTTGCGTGGCCAGGCAGTGCCGCACCTGCTCGACACCTACGGACAAGAACGGCAGGCCACGGCGCGCGAACTGATCGACTTTGACCGCGACATGGCTCGGCTGTTCAGCGCCAAGCCCCGGACGGACGCTGAAAAAGCGCAATTCCAGCACTATTTCCAGCGCCACGGTCGTTACACCGCCGGGGTCGAGACATGCTATGCCCCGTCCCTCATCACCGCCACGCCCCGCGCGCCCAACCTTGCCACGGGGTTTGCAGCCGGAACCCGCTTTCACTCCGCTCCGGTGATCCGGTTGGCGGATGCCAAACCGCTCCATCTTGGTCATGTGCTGAAGGCGGATGGGCGCTGGCGGGTGATGCTGTTTGCTCCGCGCGGGGACAAGGGTGCCGAGGGTGGGCCGCTTGCCCAGATCTGCGCGGGCCTTGGCCAAGGGAACGGTCTGATCGCGCGCTACACACCGCAAGGTGCTGATATTGATAGTGTTCTGGACATACGTGCCATCCTGCAAAGCCCCCACCGCGAGGTGGATCTGACCAAACTGCCCGCGCTGCTGCTGCCGCAAAAAGGGCCCATGGCCCTCACGGACTATGAAAAGGTGTTTTGCCCATCGCTGGATGGCCCCGACATTTTCGACCTGCGCGGCGTGGATCGGGACCGCGGGGTCGCTGTCCTGTTGCGCCCCGATCAATATGTGGCCGAGGTGGCCGCATTTGATGAGATATGGCGGATTGACGCGCTGCTTGGCGCTGTGTTGCGCCCCGCGAGACCTTAGGCGACGCTGCGATCAGCAACGGACATGGTGCCCGGTTGGGCCTGCGCCTTGGCCGGCCAGCTGATAAACACCATAGCAGCGCCCGTGATCGCGCGGTCCATCAACGTTTGTTCAAGGGTCGAGATGGTGCAAGTGGCCGACACCTGACCAGCGCGTTGGGCTTTGGCAACGACCTTGACCGCAAAGGGCACATGCGGATGGCGATCCTGCAAGGCGCGTGCAATCGCCGGGGCGGCACCAACCGCCATGTAAAGCGCCACGCTGATCCCCGGCTGGATCGCATCAATCGCAGCAGGCACCACGTATCCGTCGGCGCGGTGCCCGGTCGTCAACACCAGCGTGTCGATTTGCCCCCGTTCTGTCAGGCTGTCGCCCACCGCCGCCGCCGCAGCGCAGGCGGCTGTGATACCGGGAACGACTTCGAACGGAATATCGGCTTGCGCCAACGCCGCCATCTCTTCGGTGCTGCGTCCAAAGACGCCCGGATCCCCACATTTCAAACGCACCACCCGCTGCCCGCGCTTGGCTGCGGCAACCACGCTTTGCGTGATTTTCTCCTGCGGCCAGCTATGACAACCCGGTGCCTTGCCCACATAGATGCGCTCGGCGTCGCGGCGGGCCAGCTCCAAGATCTCGGGATCAAGCAACCGGTCGTAAAAAATCACATCCGCTTCCTGCAGGCGTTGCACACCGCGCAGGGTGATCAGATCTTTGGCCCCCGGCCCGGCCCCGACAAGGCTGACGCTGCCCTGTTGCATATCCCCGAAATCGTCCCGCTCAATCGCAGTCTTGATCATCTTGGCCGCCGCCCGTTCGGCCCCGCTGACAAAGGTGCGGCGGGGGCTGTCATTGAACACCCATCGCCACAAATCCCGCCGACGGCGCGGGGCAAGGCGGGCCGCCGCCGCCGCCCGCAACCGCCCTGCCAATGCGGCCAGATCGCCCAGACGGGGCTCCAGCGTCTCTTCGAGCCGGGTCTTGATCTGGCGGGCCAGCACGGGCGCTGTGCCTTCGGTGCCGATGGCAACCACGACCGGATCGCGGTCCACGATCGAGGGGGTGATCGCGTCACATAAGGCCGGCTGATCCACGACATTGACCGTCGCCCCACCCGCCTTGGCCAGATCATGCAGGGTCATATCCGCAGCCGGGCACCCCGTGGCGACAAAGACAAGCGCGCTGTTCTCAAAGTCGGCAGGCCCAATCGGACCCGTGCGATGTGTCACCCGTCCGCATGCGTTAAGGCTGGCCAATTCGGCGTCCAGATCGGGGGCCAGGATCACAACTTCCGCCTCGGTCTTCAGGATCAACCGCGCCTTTTGCGCTGCCTGTTCCTGACCGCCTGCGATCACGACGCGGCGGCCAGCCATTTGAAGGAACATTGGAAAGGTTTTCATGCGAGACGACTTTCTTGCTGGTGACGCGCGACCCAAAGGGCGGCGGCCATGTCTTGGGCGGCGGTGACCGTGGGGGTAGCCTTGAGGGACCAAAGCGCCAGCGCCGCCGTCCCTGTGACCGTGGCGACCGCAAACGGGTCTTGCACAGCGCCATGCCACAGCCCACACAGATCAACGCGGTGATCGACGTCATGCAGCCGCCGGGTCTGATCCGAAAGAGGCGCGCAATGTTCGGCAATATGGGTGCCATCGCGCAGGCCGAACAGGGTGGTATCCTTGGACGGATGACGCTCGAACTCGCCGCCGCCGCCCTTGATGATGGTCAAATCCCTTTGACCCAACAAGGCCGCAGCATTCGCCTGAAGGCCGCGATAAGACGGGTGAAAAACGCCCTGCACGCTGACCGGTGCGCGGGAGGGGTTCCACATCCGCAACACTGTATTGAAACAGGATCGCAGACCAAAAATATCACGCAATTTCAATATTTTGAACGCCTTGTGGCACAGCGTCTGAAGCGGATCATAGCTGACATTTGGCCCCATCAGATCAACCACATCGGCGACCGCAACCATTTGAGAGGGATGCGCATTCCAGCCGTGCAGGTGAACCCGGTATCCCGCCTGCCCGACAAGATTTGCGGCCAAGACGAACAGCGGCGCACCCCGGCTCCGCCCCGCCGCATAAGAGGGCCAATCAAGGTCGGCCTCGGCCACGCCCGCTTGGGCAAAGGCGCGCAAGGCGCGTGTGAAGCCCGCGATCTCAGCCGGGGTTTCGCCGCGCATGCGCAGGACCATCAGCAAGGCCCCCACGGCCTCGGGGGCGGCTTTGTCGGCCAGAATCAGCGTCATCGCTTCAAATGCTTCTTCCAGCGTCAGCGGGCGCGCCCGGCCCTGTCCGCGGGCTACGATCCGGACATATGGCGCAAGGCTCATTCGGCGGCCATGGGCACCGTCGTGCCCTCCAACAAGGCGGCAAGTTCAGGTTTGCACGACCCGCAATTGGTGCCTGCGCAGGTCGCGTCCCCCAAGGCGGTAACGCTGTGGGCCCCGTTCGCGACAGCCCCGAGCAGTGTGTTGCGCCCCACTTGGAAACAGGCGCAAACGGTCGCGCCGGGGTCCGGTTGATCCGTCGGGGTGCGGCCAGCAAGCGCGGCGAGTGGCGCGATATCGGTGCCGATGCAAGCAATCGCCGCTGTGCGGGACAACACGACCGGCGCCGAGGATATGAACATCAGCGCGGTGATCCGCCCCTCAACCTGAAAGGCCACGCGCACGGCACCCGTCGCGGGATCGGTCTGGATGGAGGCAGTGCCCTCCGCCTCGCCCGTCAAAGCCCGCGCTTCGGCCACCCAGTCCAGCGGCACCCTGCGCCCTGCAAGTTCTACCTGCCATCCGGTCACCGTGCGCGATACGGCAGCGTAGGGCGCGTGCGGCGTCAACGCCTGCGCGCTGGCCACAAACCCATACCATTTCGCCTTGAATACCGACGCCGTGACCGCGCCTGCCTTCAGTGCAGGTTGCCCCGAAATCGGATCGCTCACGGGGGCGGTCATGCGATTGATCACGCCGTTCGAAGACGTGAGCCGGGTCCAATGCATCGGCGCAAACAACTGCCCGGGTGCGACCCGCGACGTCACGAGCGCGCGCAGGATCACCTCACCTTGCGCGTTTTCAAGGCGGATCAGATCCCCCGGCGCGGCGGTCAAAGCATCGGCATCGCGCGGGTGCAGTTCCACATAAGGTTCGGCCAGATGCGCGCCTAGACGGGGGGCCTTGCCCGTCCGTGTCATCGTGTGCCACTGGTCGCGATTGCGCCCGGTGTTGAGCTGGAAGCGGGGCCTCAGTTGGGGCGGGGCCACGACCGGCACCATGCGTGCCTTGCCATCCGAATGATAAAACCGCCCGTCCGCAAAGAACCGATGGTCGTTGCGCGGCCATTGCGTTGGCACAAGAGTGGCATAGTCGGCATCTGCAAAGATGCTCAGATCGAGATCGCGGGGAAACTGCGCTGTGGCGGCGTCAAGGGCGATATATTCGGCGAACACGTCAGCGGGTCCGCGATAGTCAAAGGCCGCGCCAAAGCCCATGCGCGCAGCCACGTCGCTGATGATCCGCCAATCGGCACGCGCGCTGCCCGGCGGGGGCAGAAAGCTGCGCTGGCGCGAAATGCGGCGTTCGGAATTGGTGACGGTCCCGTCCTTTTCGCCCCACCCCAAGGCTGGTAAACAGACATGGGCCAGATCGGTGGTGTCCGTGCGTTCCATGATGTCCGAAGTCACCACGAAGGGCACGTTCGCGATGGCACGGGCGACATGATTGCTGTCGGGCATCGAGACGGCGGGGTTGGTCGACATCACCCACAATGCCTTGATCTGACCGCCTGCACAGGCCTCGAACAAGTCGATGGCCTTGAGGCCGGGTGTGGTGCAGATGGTGGGGCTGTTCCAGAACTCCTGCACGGCGTGGCGGTGATCCGGCTCGCCCAGCTCAAGGTGATTGGCCAGCATATTTGCCAGCCCCCCCACCTCGCGCCCGCCCATCGCATTGGGCTGGCCAGTCGCCGAAAACGGACCCATGCCCGGCTTGCCGATCCGGCCCGTGGCAAGGTGACAGTTCAGGATCGCGTTCACCTTGTCCGTGCCGCAGGACGACTGGTTCACCCCTTGGGAATAGACCGTGACGACCTTTTCGTGCCCCGCCCACAGAGCATAGAACGCGGCAAGCTCTTGCGCGGACAGACCGCTGCCTTGCGTGTCGGTGGCGCGGGCTGCCGCGATGGTCTCGGCCACGCCATTCACATGACGTGCCGCGAAATTCTGATCGATCAGGTCATGATCAGCAAGATGCGCCAGCAACCCGTTGAACAGCGCGACATCTCCGTCCGGTGCGATGGCCAGATGCATGTCCGCCAGATCCGTGGACGCAGTGCGGCGCGGATCGACGTTGACCACACGCATATGCGGGCGTGCCGCCTTGGCCGCTGCGATCCGCTGGTAGAGCACCGGGTGACACCACGCGAGGTTCGAGCCAACCAGCACGACCACATCCGCCAATTCAAGGTCGGCATAGGTACCGGGCACTGTATCGGTCCCGAAGGCGCGCTTGTGACCCGCTACCGAGGACGCCATGCAAAGTCTTGAATTCGTGTCTATATTTGCCGATCCGATGAATCCCTTCATCAGCTTATTGGCAACGTAATAATCCTCAGTCAGCAATTGGCCCGACGCATAGAAGGCCAGGCTGTCGGGTCCATGTTCGGCAATTGTGGCGCTGAATTTCGACGCCACCAGATCAAGCGCGCTGTCCCAGTCAGCCCGCTGCCCATCGACCTTGGGGTGCAGCAGTCGTCCCTCCAGATCCGTCGTTTCGCCCAAGGCCGACCCTTTGGAGCAGAGCCGCCCGAAATTCGCCGGGTGGTCGGGGTCGCCCTTGATGGTGCCATCCGCCCCGGCCAGCACACCGCAACCCACGCCGCAATAGGGGCATGTCGTCCGGGTCAGCGTCATGCCGCAACACGCGCGCGCAGAAAGGCGCGATCAAGCAGCACACGCCCCTCTTCGACCCGCGCGGCATATGTTGCCACCTGCCCTTCATCGTTGCCCTGCGCCTGACCCGTTTCCAGCGAAATGACCCAATTGTGCAGGGGGCATGTGACGGATGTGCCATGCACGATGCCCTCTGCCAGCGGCCCGGCCTTGTGCGGGCAGGCGTTATCGAGCGCAAAGACCTGATCATCCCCGGTGCGAAACACGGCCACGCAGCCGAGCGCCGTTTTCACCATTCGCGCGCCGCGCTGTGGGATGTCGCCCAGGGCGGCGATGTCGATCCAGTTACTCATTCCGCAGCCTCCAATGACAGGTTGGCGAGCGGGCGATATGTCTCGGCCCGGGTGCTTGCATGTTCGGCCCAAGGATCCTTGCGATAGATCGACTGGCTGACTTCGAACCGATCCACCAGCGCCATGCGGCTGTCCAGATCATCCACAATCCGTTCGCTGATCCAGTCGAGGCCCACCTTGCCCATCCATTTGTAAATCCGGTCGAGATACTTGGCGTTCTCGCGATAAAGCTGGGTCACCGCCTTGATAACGTCCACCGCCTCTCGTTCGGTTGTGACCTGCACCAGCAATTCGGTTTCCTTCACATCCATGCCCGCCGCACCGCCGATGCTGACCTGATAGCCGCTGTCGACGCAGATCACGCCAATGTCCTTGCAGGTGGCTTCGGCGCAGTTGCGCGGGCATCCCGACACGCCCAGTTTCAGCTTGTGCGGCGTCCAGGCGCCCCAAAGCTGCTTTTCCAGCTTGATGCCAAGCCCGGTGCTGTCTTGTGTGCCAAAGCGGCAATGGTCTGTGCCGACGCAGGTTTTGACGGTGCGCAGGCCCTTGGAATATGCATGACCCGACACCATCCCCGCCGCGTTCAGATCGGCCCAGATATCGGGCAGATCCTCGCTGCGCACGCCCAACAGGTCGATGCGCTGCCCACCCGTGACCTTCACCGTGGGCACCATGTATTTGTCTGCCGCATCGGCAATCGCGCGCAACTCGTTTGGCGTGGTGATCCCGCCCCACATGCGCGGCACGACGCTGAAGGTGCCGTCTTTCTGGATGTTGGCGTGTTTGCGTTCGTTGATGAACCGGCTTTGGGGGTCGTCGCGGTATTCCAGCGGCCAGTCCGCCAGCAGGTAGAAATTGAGCGCAGGCCGGCACACATGACAGCCACACGAGGTCTTCCAGCCGCATTCCTGCCAGACCGCAGGCATTGAGGTGAGGCGTTGCGACTTGATCATGCGCCGCACGTCCTCGTGGGTCATGTCGGTGCAGGCACAGATCGACTGGGCCGCAGGCAGAACGAAGTCATCGCCAAGGGTGACAGCCAGCACCTGTTCGACGAGCCCGGTGCAGGTGCCGCAGGACCCCGACGCCTTGGTGGTGGCACGCACCGCCCCCAGATCGGTCGCTCCGGCGGCAATCGCATCTTCGATCTGGCCCTTGCAAATTCCGTTGCAGCCACAAATCTCCGCGTCACGCGGTAAGGCTGCAACACCCGCTAAAGGGTCCAGGGGGGTCCCCCCCTGATAGGCCGGGCCAAAGATGAGCGTGTCACGCATCCCGGCAATGTCGGTCTTGTCCCGGATCAGTCCGAAGAACCAGTTGCTGTCGGCGGTGTCCCCATACATCACGGCCCCGACGACCACGTTGTCCGCGATCACCAGACGGCGATAGACGCCGCGCCCGGGATCGCGAAACACGATGTCCTCGCGCCCCGGCCCGTCCATGAAATCCCCGGCGCTGAACAGATCGCAGCCGGTGACCTTGAGCTTGGTCGACAGCTCCTTTTGCACAAAGGCGGCCTCAGCCCCCGTGAGGGTCTGCGCGGCGACCTTGGCCTGATCATAAAGTGGGGCGACAAGGCCAAAGATCGCGCCGTCATGTTCGACACATTCGCCCACGGCCAGAATATCGGCGTCAGATGTGACCATCTGATCGTCCACATGGATGCCCTTGCCCACGGCCAGCCCCGCCTCTTGCGCCAGCGCGGTGTTGGGCCGGATGCCCACTGCCATGACCAGCAGATCGCAGGGTAACTCGGTGCCGTCATCCAGCAGCAGCGCACGCACATGGCCGTTCTCGCCCAAGATCTCCTTGGAGTTGGCCGAACATTTGACAGTGATCCCCTTGTCCACCAACGCCTTGCGCAGGAGATAACCGGCGGCTTCGTCCAACTGCCGCTCCATCAGGTGCGCCATGATGTGTACGACCGTGACGTCCACACCACGCGCGGCCATGCCTGCCGCCGCCTCAAGGCCCAGCAAACCACCGCCGATGACCACGACTTTGTTGCTCGCGCCAAGGGCCATCATCCGTTCGGTGTCTTCGAGGTCGCGGTAGGCGATGACGCCCTCCAGATCGTGACCGGGCAGCGGGATCATGAATGGGTTCGATCCGGTGCCGAAGAGCAGCTTGTCATAGGGCACAACATCGCCATTGGCGGCTGTCACCGTCTTGGCCACGCGATCAATCTGCGCAATCCGCTCGCCAAAGCGGCAAGTCACGCCGTTGACCTCGTACCAGTCCGCATCGTGGGTGACGATGTCGGCGTAGCTCTTGTCGCCCGCCAGCACCGGGGACAGCATGATGCGGTTATAGTTGCCGCGCGGTTCGGCGTTGAACAGGGTCACGTCATAGCCTGCCTCGCTCTCGAACAGATGTTCGAGAACGCGGCCCGTGGCCATTCCCGCCCCGATCACAACGAGTCTCGTGGTCATATCCGTCACTCCGCTGCGATGGTTTTGGGCTTGGGCACACCACCCGTCGCCGGTGACTTGGGCGTGGCCCCGTGTTCGTATTCCTCAAGGAAATCAAGCACGTCCTGGCGGTAGCTGTAGTAGTCAGGATGCTCCAGAAGCGCCTTGCGGGTGCGCGGGCGTGGCAGCTTCACATCTGTGATCTTGCCGATGGTCGCACGCGGCCCGTTGGTCATCATCACCACCCGGTCAGCCAGCAGGATCGCCTCGTCCACGTCGTGGGTCACGCAGATCGCCGTGACTTTGGTGCGCGACCACACCTCCATCAGCACCTCTTGCAGCTCCCACCGGGTGAGACTGTCGAGCATGCCAAACGGTTCATCCAGCAGCAGCAGCTTGGGCGACAGCGCGAAGGCGCGCGCGATCCCGACCCGCTGTTTCATGCCGTTCGAAAGGTTGGCCGCCCCCTTGTCCATGCTGTCGGCAAGGCCGACGCGTTCGAGGTAGTACTCGACCACATCCTGACGCTCCGCCTGGCTGGCCTTGGGATAGACCTTGTCGACACCAATCGCGACATTCTCCTTGGCGCTGAGCCAAGGGAACAGGTTGGGCGACTGAAACACGACCGCGCGTTCGGGGTCCGCCCCTTCGACGTTCCAGCCATCAAGGCGAATGGCCCCTTTGGAGATCGGGTTGAGCCCCGCCGCCATGGTCAGCACCGTTGATTTGCCACAGCCCGAGTGCCCGATCAGCGAGATGAACTCGCCCTTGTTGATCTTGAGGTCGAAGTCCTCGACCACGGTGAGCGGCCCCTTGGGCGTGGGATAGACCTTGTGCAGGGCCGAGAAGTTCAGGAACCGCTCTTCCAGCCCGCCGGCCTGCGCCTTGGCAACGGCAGCGGGCACGCCGTGGATCGGGGTCACGTCCGGCAAAGCGCGCGTTTCCTCGACCTTGGCGGCGATGCCGACATCCATCAGATAGGTGGTCACCTGCGCCCGCAGCGCCTTGAAGGTCGCATCCTGGTTCATCGCCAACCGGTCGCGGGGGCGTGGGATATCGACCTTGATGGGCGCCGCAAGCGTGCCATCCGGGTTCAACGGCACGATCCGGTCGGCCAGCAGGATCGCCTCGTCCACGTCATTGGTGATCAGGATGCAGGTTTTCTTGTCCTGCTCCCAGATGTCGAGGATTTCGTCCGCCAGATTGGCCCGGGTCAGCGCATCCAGCGCCGAGAGCGGTTCATCCAGCAGCAGCATTTCGGGGTTCATCGCAAGGGCGCGGGCCACGGCAACGCGCTGTCGCATGCCTCCCGACAATTCGGCGGGCCGACGAGCCACCGCATGGGCAAGCCCGACCATCGACACGTAATGGTCGATCTTGGCGGCGCGGTCGGCCTTGGACAGTTTGGGAAAGACGGAATCGACCGCCAGCCCCACATTGCCGCCCACCGTCAGCCACGGCATCAGCGAATAGCTTTGAAAGACGAGCCCGCGTTCGGGGCCCGGTTCAGTGATCGGCGCGCCTTTGAAGGTGACGCTGCCGCTGTCGGGCATTTCGAGCCCTGCAATCAGGTTCATCAGCGTCGTCTTGCCCGTGCCCGAAAATCCGAGGATGGCGACAAACTCGCCCTCCTCCACATCAAGAGTGATGTTCTTGAGAACTTCGGCACGTTCAAGCCCGGTGCCAAAACCCTTGTTCACGTCTTTGAAGGACAGGATGCTCATACCGCTCACCGATTGGCCGAGAAGGTGAACATGGATTGCAGCGCATACATCACCCGGTCGAGCAGGAAGCCGATGATCCCGATGGTAAAGACCGCGACCATGATGCGCGCCAACGATTGCGAGGACCCGTTTTGGAATTCGTCCCAGACGAATTTGCCAAGGCCGGGGTTCTGGGCCAGCATTTCGGCGGCGATCAGCACCATCCATCCTACCCCAAGCGACAGGCGCAAGCCGGTAAAGATCAGCGGCAGCGCCGAGGGCAGCACCAGCTTGGTGATCTTGGTATAGGTGTTCATCTTGAGCACGCGGCTCACGCTCACCAGGTCCTTGTCGATGCTGGCGACGCCAAGGGCCGTGTTGATCAGCGTCGGCCAGAGCGAGCACAGCGTGACCGTAATGGCGGAGATCAGGAAGGATTTGGAGAACATCCCGTCATTCGTGGTGTAGACGGCCGAGACGATCATGGTGACGATGGGCAGCCATGCCAGCGGTGAGACCGGTTTGAAAATCTGGATCAGCGGGTTCAGCGCCGCATTCGCGGTGACCGACAGCCCGGCGGTGATGCCAAGGGGGATGGCGACGGTGGACGCGATCAGAAAGCCGAAGAAGACCGTTTTGATCGAGGTCCAGATCTGATCGTAATAGGTCGGTTTGCCGGTATAGGTGCGCTCGCGGACGCGATCCTCGCTGCCATTGGCGATCAGCTCGGCATTGCGCGCCTCTTGGCGTTCGTAAAAGGCGGCTTCCTTGTCGCCTTCGCGCAGGGCGTCGGCATGCAGCACGCCGACCTGCTCCCAGACCTGCGCAGGCCCCGGAACCGCACCAAGCGATGTCTGCACCTTGGGCGCAAGACTGGCCCAGACGATCAGGAACAGCGCGATGGCCAGCAGCGGTACGCCCAACAGCCGCCAGATCTCGCCCGCCTGCGCCTTGGGGTTGTCCCCCGCCGCGGCCTTGAGGATCGGGGTCAGCCAGGCCAGGCCAAACACCTGAAACCACGCGTCGGCCTTGTTGATACGGGTGAAACGGCGCGCGCGCCGCGCCTCGAGGTCAAGTGTGTCCGGGTCGATAACGGTCATGTCTGGGTTCCAACTGCTGTGGTTGAGACGTGGGAAAGCGGCCGGCCCTGCGCGGTGCAGGGCAGGCGCGCGCGGTCAGCCCTGAATTTCGCTGTCCACGATGGTCTGCCCGCTTTTCAGGCCGATCGGCAGGCTGTCGATATAAGCATTGGGGGTGCGCCCGTCGTAGCCGATACCGTCGATGATATCGCCCGCCGGTGTCGGGGCCTTGAAGCCGTCGCTGTCCCAGGGGAAGTCGGCCTCGTCCGCCAGCCCTTCGTCCACAAGCATCCGCGCGGCCTGCAGGTAGATGTCGGGGCGATAGACTTTCTCCGCCGTCTCGAAATACCACTCATCCGGCTTCGTGTCGGGGATCTGGCCCCACCGGCGCATCTGGGTCAGATACCAGATCGCATCAGAATAGAACGGGTATGTGGCGTTGTAGCGAAAGAACACGTTGAAGTCGGGGGCCGGGCGCACGTCGCCCTTTTCGAACTCGAAAAAGCCCGTCATCGAGTTGGCGATCACGTCCGCATCGGCACCCACATATTCCGAGCGCGCCAGCATCTCGACCGCTTCGGGGCGGTTGGCGTTGTCGTTTTCATCCAGCCAGATCGCGGCCCGGATCAACGCCTTGGTCAAGGCGAGCGTGGTATTGGGGTTTTCCTTGGCGAAGGCATCTGTGATGCCGAACACCTTTTCGGGGTTGTTCTTCCACATGTCGTAATCGGTGATGACCGGCACGCCGATATTCTTGAACACCGCCTGCTGGTTCCACGGCTCGCCCACCGCGTAGCCAAAGATCGTGCCAGCCTCCATCGTGGCGGGCATCTGGGGGGGCGGTGTGACCGACAGCAACACGTCTGCCGCGATCTGACCCGAAATGTCCTGCGGACTGTAGTAGCCTGGCTCTAGCCCGCCCGCGGCCAGCCAGTAGCGAATTTCGTAATTGTGGGTCGAAACCGGAAAGACCATGCCCATGTTGAAGGGCTCGCCCCGGTCCTTGTAGTCCTCGACCACGGGGGCCAGTGCGCTGGCGCTGATCGGGTGCTGGGGCCTGCCGTCATCCATGAGGGGCACGCTCGGCTTCATCTCATCCCAGATCTCATTTGAGACGGTGATGGCGTTGCCGTTCAGGTCCATCGAGAAAGGTGTGATAATGTGGGCCTCTGTGCCGTAGCCGATGGTGGCCGCCAGCGGCTGACCGGCCAGCATATGCGCGCCATCAAGCTGGCCGCTGATCACGCCGTCCAGCAGCACCTTCCAGTTGGCTTGTGCGTTGAGGGTCACAAACAGCCCCTCATCCTCGAAGTAGCCAAGCTCGTAAGCGACCGCCAAGGGGGCCATGTCGGTCAGCTTGATAAAGCCAAAGGTCAGCTCATCTTTTTCAAGGTCCAACAGCTCGGCCGAGGCGGCGGTGGCCAGCAGGCTTGTCGTGGCAAGCATCATGGCGCGCAATGTCTTCATGTCCTGTTCCTTTCTGTGCCCCGGTCCGGGGAAAACGAAAAAAGCCGCACGTCGGGTTCACGGGGGAGGAGGTCCGTGGTCCTGACGAGCGGCTTTGCTCTTGTTATGATGCACGACCAGCATTGGCCGGTGCGGGTAAGAAGGCGTCGATGCCCTTTGATACGATGCTGACGCTTGGCCGGAGGATGCGCAATTTTTTTCTGCACTGCCGCATGAATTTCTGTGCTGGTGCAGAAAGTGCCCAAGAAATGGTCAGGTGTGAGGGCCGAAATCAAAGGTTCTGCCGTCAAAGAAGGCATCAGGTGCAAGAATCATATGCCCATGCGACGAGGCCACAGCCGTCTCGAACTTGAGCGACCCTTCGACTTTTTCGGACGCTCCCGGCATATCAGCTCCGAGGCTGGCGAGGTTGCGGCGAAACAGGTCGGTGCGGAAACAGTCCTTGGCTTGCGCGATCATGCCCGCATCGGCCCCAAGCTGGGCTGCGATCCAGGCGGCATGGCTGCGCCAGGGGAAATTGGCGGCATGTTTGTGAAACTGTACAAAGCGCGTCACCTTCAGTGGCCCCAGATCCGCCCCCGGCGTGATGTGCCCGGTCAGTGCAGGATCAATCAGGTCGGCAGACAGGTTCAGGTGTTCGCTGCGTCCAAGGATCTCGATGGCGAGGGGTTTGTTCTTTTTCGCATCAAGCCATTTGGCGGCCCCATAGACGGCCCGCATCAGGCGGCGCACGGTGTCGGGGTTCTCGCTCACCCAGTCGGCGCGCGCAGCCAGCACCTTTTCAGGGGCGAATTTCCACACATCGCCCCCCGTCATCATGATCTGCCCCACCGCGCGCTGCACCGCGACACTGCCCCACGGCTCGCCCACCCAGAACGCGTCCACTTGGCCCGCAGCGACCGCATCGGCCATGCGCGGCGGGGGGACTGTGACCTCTTCTATATCCACGCCGGGCATCGCGGAGGTCCAGTAGGACAGCAAAAGCCGGTGCATTGAGTAGTGAAACGGCACCCCAATGCGCATTGGTCGACCAAGGCCCGCGAGCCGCTGAAGCAGCGTCTGGGCATCGCCAAATTGCACCGCGCCCAGATCACCTGCCAGCGCCTCGGACACGCCAAATACCGTTCCGTTCACGGACAGGACCATGAGCGTGTCGATCCGCGCAGGCAGCCCGCCTAACCCGATCGACATCGCAATGGGCATCGGCGACAGCATCTGCGCCGCATCCAGATGGCCCAAGGCCAGCATATCGCGCAAAGCCGACCACGAAGGCTGGCTGATCAGGTTCAACTCGAGCCCCTCTTCGGCGGCAAAACCCAGTTCGCGCGCGATCACCAGTGGGGCGCAATCGACCAGCGGCACATATCCGCAGTTCAACACCGTGTGCGTCATGACAACAGGTCCGCCGCAGTGACCAGCGCGTTGGCCACATCAATGACCTTGCGGCCCTGATCCATCGCCGTCTTGCGCATCAGACCATAGGCGTCGTCCTCGGATAGACCGCGTTGACGCATCAGGAACCCTTTGGCCCGGTCTATGGTCTTGCGATCCTCCAGCGCCTGTTTGGCAGCGTCCAGTTCCGACTGCATCTGGCGCATGATCTTGAAGCGGGCAATGGCCGTTTCCAGCACTGGCTTGATCCGGTTCATCTTGAGCCCATCGACCACATAGGCACTGACCCCCGCGCTGAGGGCCGCCTTGGTCAGATCATCGTCGGTGTGATCCACGAACAGGGCCACCGCCCGTTTCGTCGTCTCGCTGGCCATGGTGATATGCTCAAGCGTATCGCGATCCGGGTTGGCCAGATCAATCAGCACGATGTCGGGCGCAAATTCCTTGACCGTGCGATCAAGGCCGGAAATCTGAGCCAGCGCCTTGACATCGCGCCACCCGGCCGAGGTAAGCGCATCCACGATCTCGCGCACGCGCGCGGGGTCTGTTTCGACAACAAGGATGCGAAGGTCTTGGGCCATGGCGCTGTCTTCGGGCGTTGGCTGGCAAAGTTACATCTGGATCGGCGCAGGTCGCCTGACGCACAAACGGTCTAGTGCGAAAATGAGGCGCTTTAGCAGCCCCTGCCCAGGGATCAGGCGGTTTAAGAACGGAGCCGAACCACCCATTCGACAACGCACAACACGCCACCGCATTGCGCGGACGCCCGCAGAATGCGACAAAGCACCAGATACCAACTCAGGAAAGAGGATCGCACATGTTGCTCCGCACCAAGGCCGCGCTGATGATTGCACTGACAGGGGCCGCGTGCACCGATCTGCCGGGCGGTGGAACGGGTGGCGGATTTATCGGCCAGTTGCCCGAAGGCGTCGTGGACATTGCAGCCCCCGGCCAGAACCTCAATCAGGTGCGGTTGCTGCCCGAGGATGGGTGTTACTGGTATCTGCACAGGGGGCCGGTGGAATCCACATTGCTTCCGCTGCGCACCAGAACGGGCGCGCCGATCTGCACCCAGGCGCAGACCACTGCCGCCAACGCCAGCTCTTAACTGCTTGCCGTCACGCCGTTTTCGGCCGGGTAGAGGATCGCGCGCGAGCCGGGCGAGACCTCTTCGTAAAGCCCGATGATATGCGCCATCACCATGCGCACGCAGCCCGAGCTGGCCCGCCCCCCGATGGAGCGGGGATGCGGTGTGCCATGGATGCGCAGGTAGGTGTCGCGGTTGCCCACGAATAGGTAAAGGGCGCGCGAGCCAAGCGGGTTCGTCGGTCCGCCCGGCACGCCATCAGCGAATTGTTCGAACTGTTCGGGGTCGCGTTCGATCATATCCGCAGTGGGCGTCCACTTGGGCCACTTGGCCTTGCGACGGATATCATAGGTCCCCGGCTCGTAGAGGTTGCCCCGTGCGATGGACACGCCATAGCGTGCTGCCGTGCCGTCAGTGCCGATGTGATAAAGATAGCGCGCGACTGCATCCACGTGAATGTCGCCGGGGGTGAGGCCGGGATTGTGTTCGACCCGTTGCGGCAGATAGCGCGGGTGAAAGCCCCACGGGTTCGACGTCGAAGGATCGTAATTTGCGGGCGTCACCTGCGCATCCCACCGCGCCCAGTCTGCCGACGTGGATTGCGCCAGCGCCGCCCCCGTCAAAGGTGTCGAAAACAGCGCAGTGCCTGTTGCGATAAAGTGGCGTCTGGTCAACATGTGCAAGGCCCCCCCAAGGTCCGTGGTTGCCGTATTAGAGCCGACAACGAATGGCAACGTCCATACACTTCTGCGTGGGCCGTCCTCCGCCTAACGCATGGGCGCGCGCCCGGTTCCCTATCCCGCGAGCGACGGCAACCACAAAACGATCCCCGGAAAGGCAACCAATCCCGCGATGGTGAAGGCATCAGCGATGAAAAACGGCGTGACGCCCTTGAACACGTCTTGCACGCTTAGATCATCGCGCACGCCTGCGACCACGAAACAGTTGAGGCCGATGGGCGGGGTGATCAGACAGAACTCGGCCATCTTGACCACCAGTATGCCAAACCAGATCGCGCACATGGGGCCTGACATGCCGAATGTGCTGTCCGCCGCACTCACGAACTCGCCCCCGTTCAGCGCCATGACCGCCGGGTAGACGACAGGCAAGGTCAGCAGCAGCATCCCGATCGCGTCCATGAACATGCCCAGCACCGCATAGGCGAGCAGGATGCACACAAGGATCAGCATGGGCGAGACGGTCAGCGAGGTGATCCAGTCCGAAAACGCGCCCGGTAGATCGGCAAAGCCAAGGAAGCGCACATAGATCAGCACCCCCCAGATGATCGTAAAGATCATCACGGTCAGCTTGGCGGTCTCGATCAGGGCGTCCTTGAGTTCCTTGAACCGCATGCCCCGGTAAAGCGCCATGAGGAACACGATGAACGCGCCGACGGCGCCGCCTTCGGTCGGGGTGCCCCACGCGTCGCCAAAGGGGTTGTAGACAAAGAAGATGATGATCACGACCACCGCCACGATAGGCAGTGCCGGGGGCAGTGCGACCAGCCGCTCTTTCCACGTGAACCCGGACACCGGCGGGCCGACATTTTTCCAGATCAGCGCGATCCCGATGATCATGGCGGCATAGATGATGGCCGAGAACGCGCCGGGGATGAAGCCCGCGAGCAGCAGCTTGCCCACGTCCTGTTCGACGATGATCGCATAGATCACGAGGATGGCCGAGGGCGGGATCAGCGAGGCCAGCGTGCCGCCTGCCGCCACGACCCCGGCGGCGAATTGTTTGTTGTAGCCGATCTTGAGCATTTCTGGGATGGCGATGCGCGCGAATACGGCGGCCGTTGCCACGGATGCGCCCGACACGGCGGCGAACCCTGCGGTGGCGAATACGGTCGAAACGGCCAGCCCGCCCGGCACCCATGCGATCCAGCGTTTGGCGGCCTCGAACAGGGCCGTGGTCAGCTTGGCATAGTACGCGAGATAGCCGATCAGGATAAAAGTGGGGATCAGGGACAGCGCCTGAGAAGACACTTTGGAATGAGGGACTTGGCCTGCGATCTTCACGCTGATCTCGACGGCCTTACCAAGCTGCGCGGGGTTGTAGTCGAAGCCGTTCCAGCGCAGCCAGACAAGGCCGAAGAACCCGGCCAGACCAGCGGCAAAAGCGACGCGCATACCCATGAAAACCATGAACAACATGCCACCCGTAGTCCACAGACCAATCGTGATAGGATCCATCAATCTGCCCCTTCCAAGGACTTGGCCTCGGCGATGGCCTGTTCGGCGACGCTCTGGATCAGGGGGACGGCCACGGGCCGCTCGAGGTTCAGCCAGAAGGCGCGGGCATAGCCCACGGCCTGCAGCACAAGGCGCAGGCACAGCACGCCGAACGCGACCGGCACGATCAGTTTGCTGGGCCAGATGGGCAGCGAGATGTCGATGGAACTGTCACGGCTGCACAGGGGCCGGGCACAGTCAAACGAGCGGTCGAAATGCGCCCATGAGCCCCAGACAAGGGCGATCATCAGCACCAGGATCAGCAGGATCGACACCAGTTCGAAGAACCACAACCAGCGCCCCTTCATCGCGCCGATGATGATGTCCATGCGGATGTGCCCACCGTTGCGCTGCACATAGGAGACACCCATGATCGCGATGAGCGGCATCAGCATCTCGATCAGATCGACATAGCCAAGCAGCGGTTTTTCAAAGAATTCGCGGCCCGTCACGGAATAGGCCGCAAGGAACATCAGCGAAAAGGCGGCCAGACCGCTCAGCAACGCCATGACCCGCTCGATCGGGACAAGGCCGCGGTCAAGCCGGCTGAGCAGGCTCGAATCTTCGAGGACCGTTGAGGTTCCCGCCATGACTGGCCCCTTTTTTTTGTGTAGGTTTGGGGTGTCGGGTGGGTGATACTGCCCACCCGACCTTGGCTTAACTGCCGGACTTGGCGTCGGCCAGTGTCTTGACCACGAGGTCATAGAGTTCCTGACCGGGCAGGCCCTGCCCTTCCATGTCGGCAATCCATTCGTCGCGGATCGGATCGGCCGCCTTGGCGCGGAATTCCTCGATCACGCCGGCATCGATCTCGACCTTCTGGACGCCCTTCTCTTCGAGCACGGAATCCCAACGCTCAAGCAGTTCGGCGTAGTTGGCGAGGTAGTGATCAATCGCTTCGGGTACCGAGCTGTCAAGCGCTTCACGCTCGGCATCTGACAGCGCCTCATAGGCGTCGATGTTCACGACGACCGGGCAGTTGACGGTGCCGGGGTTCAGGTTCGCAGTCCACCATTCGGCCTGGTTGATCGTGCCGAAGGACAAGTGGGCGTGTTGCGCAAAGGCGACCGTATCGACGACGCCCGATTCCATGGCCTGATAGGCTTCGGTCGCGGTCACGGATGTGGGCACACCACCCACGGCAGCAAAGGCGTTGCCGATGCCACCGGTCGCACGCACGCGCATGCCCTCGAAGTCCGCAAGGCTGGCGCGCGGCGCGCCAGTGCCCACGAGGTTATATTGAGGCATGGGCGAGGTCATCAGCAGCTTGGCGTTCCACTGCGCCATTTCCTCGGTCGCGGCGGGGTGCGCATAGACGGCAGCGGACACAGCCACTTCCTGTTCGAGATTCTCGACCCCGAGGAAGGGCAGCTCGAGCACGGTGATCACGCGGTTCTTGTCACGGTGATAGCCAGCGCAGAATTGCGCCATCTCAAACGCACCGATGCTGATCCCGTCAAGGTTTTCGCGGTTCTTGGACAGGCCACCATAGCTGATGTTCATGGTAAACTCGCCATTGGTCTTTTCGCTGACCAGTTCAGCCAGCTTTTCGACGTGTTCGGTAAAGGCGCGGCGTTTGCCCCAGACCGATACGTTCCACTCGGTGGCGGCGGCTTCGAGCGCGAACGTGCCCGAAATCGCAGTGACAACGGCGCCGATTGCAAATTTGTTCATGTGTTTCTCCCTGAGATGCGGGACGTGGTGGCCCGCTTGAGGCAGAGGCTAGCGTGGCATTGCGGCGCTGCCAAGGGGTGGATCTGGCACATGGGGGCGCTGCCCCCGGGCCTGTGGCCTCCCCCGCGGTATTTTTTGTCAAAAGAAGATGCAGGCGTGTTCAGGGCACCACCACGATATTGCCCACGTGGACCTTGTCGATAAAGGCGGTCTGTGCGGCGCGCAACTCTGCCAGCTTGTATGTGGCGGCCAGCAGCGGTTTCACCTCGCCCCGCTCGATATACCCGATCACGTCGCCAAAGATGTTGAGCGGCACGACCGTCGAGCCGGTAAATGTCAGATCGCGCAGGTAGAAGGTGCGCAGGTCCAGTTCGACCAGCGGCCCGGCGATGGCCCCTGAGCAGGTGTAGCGCCCGCCGCGGGCCAGCACGTCGATGACGGACGCAAAAGCCGGACCGCCCACGATGTCCGCCACGACAGTGACCGTGTCGCGCCCGATGGCCTGTTTGAGTGCGCGTTTGAGGTTGTCCGGCTGACGCGGCAGCAGTGCATCTGCGCCCAAAGTGGCCATCTCGGCGTGCTTTGCCGCAGAGGCCATCCCCACCACCACCGCCCCGCGCCGTTTGGCCAACTGGATCAATGCCGAGCCGACACCGCCGGACGCGCCGGTGACCAGCACCACGTCCTGCGTACCGACATCGGCGCGCGCCAGCATCCCCTCGGCCGTCGTATATGAACACATGAAGGTTGCCAGTTCGGCGTCGCTGAGCGCGCTGTCCACCACCCCGACCCCGCGATGATCTGCGGTGGTATATTGTGCAAAGCCGCCGTCCCGCTCACTGCCGTAATACCCGGTCTTGTCCCGGTTCATCGGGTCCGACCAGTCGCGCAGCCATCCATCGGTCATCACCCGCTTGCCCATCAGATCAGAGGGGCCGTTGGCTCCGACTGCCACAACGATGCCCACCGCATCTGCGCCCTGAATACGCGGGAAGGTGATCGGAGCCCCGCCCCAACTGGGGTCTTCGTCGTCGATGGCGTCATACCCGTCCCCCGAAGTGGCTGCCTTCACCGCCTTGGAATACCAGCCCACCCGGGTGTTGACGTCGGTGTTGTTCAGCCCGCAGGCCCCAACCTTGATCAGCACATCGTCAGGACCGACAGACGGCATCGGCCACTCAGTATGAAATTTGAGTGCATCCATGTCGCCATGCGCGTGCAGAACAAAGGCATTCATCGTCTCGGGCAAGCTCATCTGGCGCAGCTCCTGTTTCGGGCGCGGGGGATATGATCCCGTTCAGCGCACAGCAATAGGGGCCCGTTTCGGGTTGATGCAATGGCGCTGTATGGAATAGGGCCTGCGCGGGAGATGATTTTGAACGGCGTTGGAGAGATGCGGAGGGCGGTTTGCGCGGAACCGGTCAACTTGCACATTGACCTTTAAGCTCTTGTAATAGCTTTCATTAACCACATATTAAGGCATAAAATTTACAAACTTTACAGCCCGCCGGAAACATATTTACAGCAAACCCGCGCCCCGTCAGCGTTTTATTTCATTCTCCATCGCTTTGGCTATGATCGCAGCCAAATGGAGGAGGACCCGCGCCCGATTGCGCCGCCACAGGAGGATGGCCGCACCCGGACGCCCCTCCGACATATCAAACTCAAGACCCCGCGGAGGACCCCATGCCCGACACCAAAACCCATGCCCCATCCACCGAAATGGCGGCCAATGCCCATGTGGACGCCGCCAAATATGATGCGATGTATGCCGCCTCGATCAACGATCCGGAGGCGTTCTGGGACGAACATGGCAAGCGTATCGACTGGATCAAGCCCTACGAGAAGGTCAAGGACGTCAGCTATGCGTTCGGCAACGTCAATATCAACTGGTACGCCGACGGCACACTGAACGTCTCGGCCAACTGCATTGATAGGCATCTGGCAACGCGCGGCGCTCAGACGGCCATCATCTGGGAGCCCGATAGCCCGGACGAAGACGCCCTGCACATCACATACAAGCAATTGCACGCAGAGACGTGCAAGATGGCCAATGTGCTGAAATCACTGGGTGTTGGGCGCGGGGACCGCGTTGTTCTCTATATGCCCATGATCCCTGAGGCCGCCTATGCGATGCTGGCCTGCACGCGGATCGGGGCGATCCACTCCATCGTCTTCGCAGGCTTTTCGCCTGACGCGCTCGCCGCCCGCGTATCAGGGTGCGACGCCAAGGTCGTCATCACTGCCGACGGTGCCCCGCGCGGCGGGCGCACCACCAACCTCAAGGACAACGTCAATCAGGCGCTCATCAACGTGATGCACGACACCCACTGTCTGGTGGTCAAACGCACAGGCCAGCAGATTGCGTGGCGCGACGGGCTGGATCACTGGCTGCATGAGGCGGCTGAAGGCGTCGATGCAGACTGCCCGCCCGAGGAAATGAACGCCGAAGACCCGCTGTTCATCCTGTATACCTCAGGGTCGACCGGTCAGCCGAAAGGCGTTGTTCACACGACCGGAGGCTACATCGTCTACGCCGCTCTGACCCATGAAATCACTTTCGACTATCACGATGGCGACGTCTATTGGTGTACGGCCGATGTGGGCTGGGTCACAGGGCACAGCTACATCGTATACGGGCCGCTGGCGAATGGGGCCACAACGCTGATGTTCGAGGGGGTGCCGACATATCCCGATGCCTCGCGCTTCTGGCAGGTCTGTGAAAAGCATAAGGTGGCGCAGTTCTACACCGCGCCCACCGCGATCCGCGCGCTGATGGCCCATGGCAACGACCCGGTCGCCAAATGCGATCTGAGCAGTCTGAAACTGCTTGGCACCGTGGGCGAGCCGATCAACCCCGAGGCGTGGAACTGGTACAACGACGTGGTCGGCGGCGGGCGCTGCCCGATCGTGGACACGTGGTGGCAGACCGAAACAGGCGGGCACTTGATGACCCCCCTGCCCGGCGCGCACGCGACCAAGCCCGGATCGGCGATGAAGCCGTTCTTTGGGGTGAAGCCGATTGTGCTGGAGCCGACCACGGGCGAGATCATCGAAGGCAACGGGGTCGAAGGGGTGCTCTGCATCGCCGACAGTTGGCCCGGCCAGATGCGCACCGTGT
Organism: uncultured Tateyamaria sp.; assembly: GCF_947494755.1. Classification (GTDB taxonomy): domain Bacteria; phylum Pseudomonadota; class Alphaproteobacteria; order Rhodobacterales; family Rhodobacteraceae; genus Tateyamaria. The sequence goes on along the minus strand of NZ_CANLVZ010000011.1, from coordinate 7,662 downwards.
GGGAAGATCACGAGCGCTTCGAGAAAACCTATTTCAGCGATTACAAGGGCTACTACTTTACCGGCGATGGCTGCCGCCGGGACGAGGACGGCGATTACTGGATCACGGGCCGTGTCGATGACGTCATCAACGTCTCGGGCCACCGGATGGGCACGGCGGAAGTCGAAAGCGCGCTGGTGGCACACGCCAAGGTGGCTGAGGCCGCTGTTGTCGGCTATCCCCATGATATCAAAGGACAAGGCATCTATTGCTATGTCACGCTGATGAACGGGCAGGACCCTGATGAAGATCTGCGCAAGGAGCTGCGGACCTGGGTGCGCAACGAAATCGGCCCCATCGCCTCGCCCGATCTGATCCAGTGGGCGCCCGGCCTGCCCAAGACCCGGTCGGGCAAGATCATGCGCCGTATACTGCGCAAGATCGCCGAGGATGATTTCGCCGCACTTGGCGACACCTCAACGCTGGCGGACCCATCCGTGGTTGATGATCTGATCGAAAACCGCATGAACAAAGGGGCCTGAGGTGGACGCCGCCAAGGCCGCGCCGCCACCCGTTCTGATCCTCCTCGGCCCGCCCGGCGCGGGCAAGGGCACCCAGGCGCGCATGCTTGAAGATCGGTTTGGCTATGTTCAACTCTCCACCGGCGATCTGCTGCGCGCGGCAGTGGCGGCGGGTACTGAGGCGGGCAAAGCTGCTGATGACGTGATGAAATCCGGCGGGTTGGTCAGCGACGAGATCGTGATCGACATCCTGCGCGACCGGATCAACGCGCCGGACTGCGCGTCCGGCGTGATCCTCGACGGCTTTCCGCGCACGGCAGTGCAAGCCGAATCGCTTGACGCGTTACTGGTGGAATCCGGTCAACGCATTGATATCGCTGTCAGTCTTGAGGTTGATGACGAGGCGATGGTGGATCGGATCGCGGGCCGCTACAGCTGCGCGGGGTGCGGCGAGGGCTATCATGACACCTTCAAGAAACCTGCCAGACCCGACCAATGCGACCAGTGCGGTGGCACCCAGATGAAGCGGCGCGCAGATGACACCGCCGAGGCTGTGGGCACACGGCTGAAAGCATATCACGCTCAAACCGCCCCATTGATCACCCATTACGAGGAGGCCGAGGTTTTGCACCGGGTGCGCGCGATGGGTCCCATTGATGAGGTCGCCACAGCGCTTGGTACTGTTGTCAGACAGGCAACCGCCACCGCCTAAAGCGTTGCCGCCCAACGCAAAAGGGGCGCGCCATCGCTGGCGCGCACCCCTCTCCACTCGCCACTCCCTCGTGGTCTTAGCCCTCAACGCGTTGCAGTTTGATGTTACCCACACCCAAAGCCAGATTGACGCCGGTTTGCGCGCCAAGACTGATGGGCTGCAACGTCAACTGATCTTCGCCGCCACCGACCATAACGTTGCCTTCGACGCCGACGCCAAGCGTGGCCTGCGCGGACACACCACGATAGGTGCCGTTCAAGCCCGCCTCAGCCGCGCTGCGTTCGGTCGGGGCCAGAACCAGCCACGACATGACGCCCTTTTGGGTGCCGCCAACGCTTAGGCCAAAGCGGGTGATCTCGCCGACATAGGCTTCGTTTGCCAGCCCTTCCTGGGCGGGATCAAAGGTGCAATCGAGCGTGCGGGCCTGTTTCAGGGCGATCAGCGCCGAAGTATCCTCGACCTCGCAAGTCAAGGCACCGATTTCGGTATGTTTCACCGTTTCGCCGTCGCCGACTTCGGTGCTTTCCGCACTGGACTGCGCGAAAGCCGCCCCGCCGCTCATCACCGCGACTATGGTCAGGGCGGGGGCAAAATTACGGATGTGGATGGACATGGATTGGGTCCTTTCAAAATGGAAAGTGCGGTGCCGGCCTGGCCCCGCCATCCTCTTCATAACGCAGCCCCAATCCAAAAGGTTCCGCAGCTGGCGCACATTGCAAATCCCGCCAATCGACCAGCAATACGCGCCACAGCGCTGGTAAATCGCTGCATCTTTGCCCAAACTGGAGCGCATGAGCAGCATCGATCACATCCATTACAAAATCGCACGCACAACCCAGCAATTGTGCGGCTTGTTGCAGATCGACCCTGCCGATGTTCTGCGGCGGATGCGCTTTCCCGCCGACTTTCTCAGCACCGAGGGGCGCGGCGTCACGGCGGCGGATTTCTTTACAGGGTGGGAGGCGATCCTCGCCCAGTCAGGACGCGACGACGCGCCGCTGTTTCTGGGGCAAGCCTATGCGCGCGGCCCGTTCAATCCGGCCTTTTTCGCCTTCACCTGTAGCCCCACGGTTGCAGTCGGTCTGGCACGGCTTGCGCTGTTCAAACCGTTGTCCGGCCCACTTGATCTGCGCCTGTCGCGCGGACCGGATAGGGCGCTGATCATCACCAAGACGTCCAACACGCCCAACCACCCCCTGCCCGCCAGTTTCGGCGCGACCGAGCTGGTATTTCTGATCGAAGCGATCCGCACCTGCACCGGCCAACATGTCACGGCGCGCGCAGCTACGTTGCCGGCCCGCCTGCCCTGCCATGACGCGATTGCCGCCTTTCTTGGGTGCGACATCGCCATTTCCAGCCCCACAACCCTGCATCTGGCCGCGGAAGATGCGGATCGCGCGCTGTTGTCGGCGGACGCGGATCAGTGGGCGCAGATCGAACCGACCTTTCGCCGTCAGATGGAGGTGCAGACGGCGGCAAGCCCAGTCACGGCCCGCCTGCGCACGGCCCTGCCCGATATGTTGCCTGCGGGTGAGGCCAGCGTGCAGGCCGCCGCCAGTCGCCTGCGCCTCAGCACCCGCAGCCTGCAACGCCGCCTCAACGAAGAAGGCACGCGATTCCAAGAGGTTCTGGACAGCACCCGCGAAGTGCTCGCCCGCCAATACCTGTGCAACACAGACCTCAAGATTGAAGAGATCAGCTATTTGCTGGCTTACCGCGATCCCAATTCGTTCTACCGCGCGTTTCAGGGATGGACGGGGCAAACCCCCATGGCGGTGCGCAGTCAGGTCGCGTCCTGAAGAGCCGTGCGCGCGTCATAGCGATAGACCCAGTCCTGGCGCGCGTGGATCAATCCGGGCACCAGCCGCGCCCCAATCGCCATCGGTCCGTAAAACCCGACGCGCCCCAGGGCGGACCCTTTGTGAAAGATGCGCGCATTCGCGGCTGAGCCTTTTTGGATGCGACTGGTGCGGGCGATCCGCGCATTGAAATAGCGCGCAAACCCTGCATCGACCGAGGTCGCATCGCTCAGCGCGTCGGCCAAAACCCACGCGTCCTCAAGCGCTTGCACTGCCCCTTGCGCCATTGAAGGCAACATCGGATGAGCCGCGTCCCCCATCAACCCGACCCGCCGGTCATGCCATCGCGGCAAAGGGGCCCGATCAAACAGTGCCCACCGGTTCAGTGTGTCGGCCTTGGCGATCAGGGTCGAAATCACCGGGTGCCAGCCTGCAAAGGCCGCTTGCGCGTCGGCTTTGCTGCCTTCGATCCGCCAGCCTTCGCGCGCGGGTTCTGCCTGTTCGACCATCCCAACGAAATTCGCCAGCGTCCCGGCCCGCAGCTGTGTCGTGACGCCATGTCGCCGGTCCCCCGCCCAGACACAGGCGGTGGGCGGCGGCGCAAGATCGCCCAACGCATCCACCGGAACCACTGCGCGCCACGCCATATTCCCGGTATAGCGCGGACGATCCGGCCCGAGCATTTGGGTGCGAATGGCCGAATGCAGCCCGTCAGCTCCGATGATGCAATCGCCATCCGCCGTGCCGCCATCATCAAAGCGCAGCGTAGCGGTGCTGTCCGTTTGCGCAAAAGCAGTGACAACCCGCCCGGTCTGCACTGCATCCGGTGCAAGTGTGGCAAGCCGCGCCGCCAGCGCATCCGCCAGATCCGCGCGATGAATCTGCGTATAGGGCGCGCCCCAACGCTCGCGGGCGCAAGTTTTCATCGGTAAGTGAAACACCTGCCGACCGGAGCGCCCCATACGCATCTCGATGGCGTCGGGTTCAAATACAGCGTGTTCCAGATGTGGAACGACGCCTAGTCCGTCCAGCACCCGCCAGCCGTTGGGCGAGATTTGCAGGCCCGCCCCCAGTTCGCTCAGGGCCGGGGCCTGTTCGAAAACACTCACGTCCCAGCCTCGCAAGCGCAGGGCAATGGCGCTGGCCAGCCCGCCGATCCCGCCCCCCGCGATCAGGGCCTTCATGTGAGGGCTCCGTCGGCGCGCATTTGTGCAATCTGATCAGTGTCATAGCCAAGGTCGCTGAGCACCGCGTCGGTGTCACCGCCCGGTGCACCCGGTGCGCGTGGGTCCGGCGCAGGCGTGGCGGAAAACCGTGGCGCAGGCGCGCTTTGGCGCACACCATCACGGTCGATGTAAACGCCACGCTGCCCCAGATGCGGATGCTCTGCCGCTTCCTGCATGCTCAGAACCGGGGCCACGCAGGCGTCCGTGCCCTCAAAGACCGCCGCCCATTCATCCCACGTGCGCGTGGCGAAGATGTCTGCCAGTCGCGCTGTCAGCTGAGGCCATCCCGCGCGGTCCATCTGTGCAGGCAACGCTGCATTTTCCAGCCCCAATCCCCGCAGCAACAGCGCATAAAACTGCGGCTCAAGCGCGCCAACCGCCACATCGCGCCCATCCGCGCAGCGATAGCAGCGGTAAAACGGGGCACCGCCATCCAGCCAATTGCCCCCCGGCGCGCCCCAGGCGCCTTGCGCCATCAGCCCGTGGATCAGACCCATCATTGCAGGCACCCCGTCGATCATGGCCGCATCAACCACCTGACCCCGCCCCGTCACCCCGCGCGAGATCACAGCCGCAAGCAGCCCATAAAGCAGAAACATCGTGCCCCCGCCGTAGTCCGCCACAAGGTTCAGCGGCGGTTTCGGAGACCCCTCGGGCGTGCCCATCATGTGCAGCACGCCCGTCGTTGCCAGATAGGTGATGTCATGACCGGCCAGATGGGCCATCGGCCCCGCCTGCCCCCACCCGGTCATGCGCCCGTAAATCACCGTGTCAGGACAGGTATCGGGCCCGAGGCCCAACCTCTCCATCACGCCCGGGCGGAACCCTTCGATCACGATATCCGCCGCCGCCATCATCTGCCGCGCGACCCCTTGCCCGGCGGGTGACTTGAGGTTCAGTGCAATGGACGTCTTGCCTCGGCGGTTGATGTCATGGGACTGCGCCGGGCCCGAAACCTTGTCGATCACACAGACCTGCGCGCCCAGATCCGCCAGCAACTGCCCTGCCAGCGGCGCCGGCCCGAGGCCGGAAAACTCTACCACTTTCAGACTGTCCAATGGTCCCGGCATAGGTCCCCCGCCCGTTGTCACGCTTCGGGAGTATATTTGGTGGTTTTGGGAACAACAGCCCTATCGAACTCTATGCGCTTTCAGGGCCCCGCGTTGCTGGCGCATCGCGGCCCAAACTGGTCCTGCGCCAAGGTCAAATTCACTGCAATTGCTATCGCTGGATCAGCAGCCCGGATGTCACGCAAGCATAGCCTCTACCGCCTTGAGGATCGCGACCCTGCTGTGACCGTCGCCGTAAGGAGCGACGTCGGCACCGGTGGTTCCCACCGCAGCGAGAATTGCAGCAGCGATTGTGTCAGCATCCGTTGGCGGGACGACCCTGTTCCAACCGGCAGCCACGAGTTCAACCCACTCGGTCTCATCGCGCAGAGTTACGCATGGCGTGCGATGAAAAAACGCCTCTTTCTGCATTCCGCCTGAATCGGTTGCGATCACAGCGGCCGCCATTTCGCAGGCGACAACGTCAAGATATCCAAGAGGCGGCACAATAGTGATCTTCTCAAGCTGGCCCTCCAAGCCGAAATCGATCAGGCGCTGACGCGTTCGGGGATGCAGGGGGCACACAACAGGCATCTCGGCCGCGACCTTGGATAAGCCGCCAATGACGGCAGACAGACGGGCCGGATCGTCTGTGTTCTCTTGGCGGTGAATTGTTGCTAGGACGAAGTGTTTTTCCGCCAAACCTTCCAGCACGGACGGCAGGCCGCGCATCGTGACAATGTCGCTGAACATGAGAGCCGTGTCGTACATCACATCTCCGACCTGCACGATACGATCCGGGGCGATACCCTCCGCGCGCAAATGCTGAAACGCTGTATCCGTTGGCGGCAATAGAAGATCGGCGCAATGATCGGTGAGCACACGGTTGATTTCTTCGGGCATGGCCCGATTGAAGGACCGCAGCCCCGCCTCGACATGCGCAACGGGGATACCCAACTTGGCAGCCACCACTGCGCCTGCCAGCGTCGAATTGGTATCACCGTAGACAAGGACAGCATCGGGCGCTTCTGCGTCCACTATCGGTTCAAGGTTTTCGAGCATCCGGCCCGTCATGGCCCCATGTGACCCCCGATTGATGTTGAGCATATGGTCGGGTTTTGGAATGCCCATTTCCGTGAAAAAGATGTCCGACATCTCCAGATCATAATGCTGGCCCGTGTGGACCAATATCTCTGTCATGTCCGTCCGACGGGCAACCTCTGATGAACGACTGCGGCCTTGATGACTTGGGGGCGCGCGCCGATCACGGTGAGTATGCGGACCATCGGGCTCTCCTTATCAGGTTGGGCGAAGATATCGGAAACATCGCTCATGTAGAAGGTGCGAAAAAATGGCGCGAAAACCATGCGCTTGGCGGTCGGGGTAAACCGCAATCGTGTTAGAAAAGCAACTCTATCTTCGTCCTGACCGACGTCGATCTGATGTTGATCACAAGCGGTTGCTGCGACCGCATTTACACGGGCAGGTGCATCTAGAAATAGACTGCGGTCGTACGCCTTCTGTTGGGGAGGGGCGCGAGGTGTAATGAGCGGCTGTACCGACAAGTGCCTCTGTCAACAAAAGAGGAACACATGCAGAAACCGCGCCTTTACGCCCTACTTGGACGCACCCCTCGCCTCAACAGCTCAAGAGGGGATCTAATAAACGAAATGCGGTCGTTGCGGATTCTATCAACGCATTTCGATGTCTATTATAACAACGAACGCTTTGTTGAAGGTTTGACAGAGATCGGAAATCCCTCGGGCCTCGGCCCAGATACCGAGTACGACTACTATTATCTCAGAAACAGTCCGGACGTGTTTTCAGGGATCGACGGACGGCGCATCGCTTTTGCGTATCCTTACGACAGCCAAACATTTGAAAATGCGTATGGTCTGATCGTGCCAACAGCCAACTGGAAGCGGCATTTGTTGGCACAAACGGACGATAGCCGCAGAAAAGTTTCTGATGCCTATGGTTGCGATATCCCGACTGTCACGGCCCCTGTCCTAGTCGTGGGTCAGTCACAGGATCCGGGTATACTTAAAGAGGTGACGAATGAGCGGGACATTTTTCCCCTCCGTACCAAGACGACGATGGCGGCCAAAATTTTTGGATATTATGGAAATCTGAGCAACGATCTTTATCCAAGAATGGCGTTTCGAGCACTCGAACGCCTTGCCGACGAGCAAGGTACCGGATCGGATATTCTAGTTGTCTTGGCTGGTCATTTTCGGAAAAATTCAAAGATTTCGCTTCGAAAGGGCGTGCACATCGGCAACGTTCCCTACGACAAGATTGACCTGCTCCCCTGAGAGTCCGTGTTTATAAGTTAGCTCTGTTCAGGTTTTGGTCCTCTTCTGACCGGTTAGCATA